>NZ_JAKZAI010000020.1 GCF_023156235.1 Marinobacter goseongensis
CAGAAAGTCTTCCACGTTTGCAGGCACGGCAATGTGGTCATCTGTTGCGGTTAGCGACAGAACGGGGGCTTTTATATCCGCATAGTGATGCTGCCTTATTTCCTCTCCAAAACTGTTCTCTACGTACCCTGGCGAACGGCACCACTGTCGCCATTGCCTCGCGACACCGGCGGGAAGATTCTCACCGAAACCGATGATTTTGGTCTGCCAGTATCCTTTGACTGCAACGGAGAGCGGTTGCCAACCGTGGAACAGTAGTTTGGCGGCCAGCTTTGTTTTGAGTTTCAGGTTATCGAAATGGCCTGACGATGCTGCAATCAGAACGTAGCTGTCTATTTGAGCGAAGTTGGGCATTAAACCGATCAACTGCGCACCGGCGCTATGGCCAACAAGGCTTACCGGCAGGCCTGGTGCAAGAGCGACGAGTTTTTCTAGCGCTGCCGGCAGGTCCAGCGTACCCCAGTCGACCAGGTCGCTAGAGATCTCTGCTAGAGGAATACCGTTGCGAGAATCCCCAATGCCTCTATTGGAAAACGTCAGCACGGCGAAGCCTTGCTCGCTCAGCCAGGTAGCAAAACTGAAATAGACCTGATGTCGAAACCCGGTGGCAGGGGCGATGAGAACGGCACCGCGAGGAACGTCTGTTGCTGGTCTGAAAAAATGTCCGGTGAGCCGATAGCCGTCGTCACAGGTTATTATGGTTTTTTCCATCATTTACCCAATTAGTAAGCCGCTGTTGCCAAAACAATTCGGCAGTTGTGAAATAAAAGAACAATATTCTGTAAAAGAAGATTATTCTGTTTTTGCCGAAGCTGTCAAACGGTAGAATGAAGGTCACGGCTAGTTCAAACAGGCTAATATCGATTTGATGAACCAATTCCATATTTTAGAAAAACGGTTTCCGGGCCGCAGGGCTGCGCTGAAAAGGGACATCCTGGAACAGGCGCTCTATTGTTTTATTGAGCTTGGGGTGGAGGCCACCACGATCGAAGCTATCAAAGCCCGCTGCGAAACGAGTGTAGGGGCGATCTATCACCACTTTGGCAACAAGGAGGGTATTTTAAGCGCACTCTTTTTTGCAGCTCAGGATGATCAGCGACAACATCTGGACCGGGAGTTAGCCAACACCAAAAGCCTTCACGAGGCTGTGTATTCAGTTATCGGTAGTTATCTCGACTGGGTTGTCGCCAATCCCGAATGGGCAAGGTTCCTGTATCAGGCGCGATCAGCAGTCGCCAAAGGGCCGTTTCAGGAGGAGCTGAAAGATCGGAATGCGAAAGGCTTTCGGGAACTCAAAGCAAAGTTGCTTGGCTTCGGTAACGAAAGTAACAGCATTGTTCAGCCGTTCGAGATCGTAATCTCTCTGATCGTCGGCCCGTCGGAAAATTACTGCAAAGCCTGGCTGGCTGGCCGAGTACAGACTTCGCCTCGGGATTATCGGGAAGAATTCGCGGAATCCGCATGGCGATCGCTTCAGAGGTGATCCAGCTGAAAATATTTGCCTCGCGTTGTTCCTGGATCATATTCCGCCACAATGGGTGATCACGCATAGCCATAACGAATTGTTTTTCTGGATACGTACAATTTGGAAGCCTGCGCTAAACTTTCGCAGACATCCATGTGTTGGCCACTGCGTGATTCCGATGTTTGACTGGCATCTCGCATTCTTTGGTGACCACCACGCCCGCGGCTAGCGTTCAAACAGCAGGTCGGTACGGATGATGTATTTAGTGCCCGAAGTGATCTCCGTTGAACTGTGCAAGCAGTGCAGGGGGTGATGGCCGTGGGGAAAGCACAGAACGCCGCCCGCCGGCGTTCGTACATCGATATCGTGTACGTTGTCGCTTCGCCTTGCCGGTTTGGTAGGGTCGTCTGCATCGACGAGAAAGCGGGTTTCACCACCCTCGAAGTCGTCGCTGAGCAAAATCAGGAACGTCATCTGGCTGAACCGGTCCGGGAAGGCATCCGCAATCAGTCGGTCGTCAGCAACTCTGGAGCCGGGCCAGGCACCGTCGATGTGAAACTTGAAGAAATCTCCTTCACGGTAACGATAAAAACGGAAGCGCCGATTGATGCCCAGAGGCTGCTTGTTGCCGAAGAGGTCCAGGTTGTCGGCCACGGCATCGCGCACCCGCTGCCAGATCAGGCGATCGGTCACTTCATCCACAACCCAGGTCACGTTGTCGTTGTGGCGAACTTCACGAGGTAGTGAGACCGCCGCGTCTTTCAGGTAACCCAGGTTTTCGGTCAGTTCGATGAGGCGGTCACACTCCTCGCGACTAAAGACATTGAGCAGCTGATAGGCACCGGGCACTTCCGGAATTTCCCGCCGTGACACCGCCGAGGCCTCACGGCTCTCGTCCAGTTCCGCTGGATTCGGCACGCTATTTGCCCAAGTCGGTAGCGACGGGTTTTCTGCGCCCGGCTCACGGGCAACGACAAAAAACGAATCCTGATGCTGTTTCATAGTCACCTCTTAAAAGTTCATGACCCGTACTTGAGCGAATTGGCGATGGCCTGCGGCCGAGCCATGAAAGCCAAAGCCACTCTGTTTGGCGCCAACCCAGGGGCTGCCGCCGGCCCCGCCATTGACTGACACCATGCCGGCCTCCAGCTGGTCAGCTACGGCTGCGGCGCCCCGGCCGCCAAAGACCACCGCTCCCAGGCCGTAGATGGAGTCGTTGGCACGGGCGATGGCGTCTTCGATGGCATCAAATTCAGCCATGGCAACGACCGGTCCAAAGGTCTCTTCGCGCTCAAGGAGCATGTCGGGGGTCATGCCATCGACAACCGTGGGTTGAATAAATGGCGCTGGGTAGTCGGCCTTGCCGAGCAGAAAGCGTGCGCCTTTTGTCTCCGCATCCTTGAGATGTCCCAGCACAAGCTGATGCTGGGTAGTGTTGGCGATCGGGCCTATGTTGACGCCCTGTTGATCCCATGGGCCGACCTGGTAAGCCGATGCAGCCGCTACCACCTGGCGTTTGAATTCCTCGGCAACGGTACGGTCGACATACACTCGCTCGGTTGACGTGCACATTTGCCCGGCATTCTCGAACGAGCTGGCAACGGCAAATCGCGCAGCAGCCGACAGATTGGCGTCTTTCATGACAATCAGGGGATCATTACCACCGAGTTCCATGACCAGGCGTTTAACGCCTTCGGCAGCGTCCGCCATGATGCTGCGACCGGTGGCCATCGACCCGGTAAAGGCGATCATATTGATGTCAGATTTCACCAGCGCCTGACCGACGTCTCCGTGGCCGTGGGCAATTTGAATCAGATGCTCGGGCAGATGGTGCTGTAGTGCGCGAACGAACAGATCTGCAACCAGCGGCGTGTGTTCTGAGGGTTTCAGAATGACGCTGTTGCCCGCCATCAGGGCAGGGAGCAGCAAGTTGTTGGCCATGGCCAGTGGATAGTTCCAGGGTGAAATGACGGCAACAACCCCAAGCGGCCGATACTGGATACGGCTGCGGCCTTCGCCTTGTTCGGTTTGCAGGGCAGCGGCGGCCTCCTCAATGAAATAGGGGGCATTCGTTACAGTACCGGCGACTTCATAGGTTGCGCGTCGTGCATCCTTTCCCATTTCCAGGCTGATCAGTCGGGCGAGTTGATTCTGGGCAGACGCCAGCGCATGGTAAGCATCCCTCAGGCGGGTTGCACGCTCTTCTAGCGATAACCGGCCCCAGTTCGCCTGCGCGATCCGACTCCGGCCCACAATGTCTGCCAGCTCGGACCGGGAGGTGATTGGCACCTGTCCGACCGGCTCCTGATTCAACGGATTCAATGACACAAGAAATTCGCTCATGGCTTCCTCAACTAAAGGCGATGACTCGCACTTCCAGGCTGTTTCTGTTGCGGGCGTTGTCCGGTGTGTTCACGGGGTCGGCCGCGGTATGTGGGGTGCCAAATATGCCCTCGGGGTAACGTGAATCGAAGACTTTCAGCAGCAGGGCCTCGCCGGGTTCCATGTCTGACAGGTAGTACCAGCGATGATCCGGGTTGTAGGAGATCCCGGCTATCTCACCGATGCGATCGGGGTACACCAGTTTGATGCGATGAAAGTCATCCGCAGCCACGGTGTTGATGTCCAGAACAGCCAATGGGGATTCCTCGACTCGGTGGCCAACAGGCATCCACAGGTTCACCAACCGGTAAGGGCGGTCGCGAAGCTCTGGTCGTTGCTCGGTCTCTTCCAACATGCGGTGGAGCGCAGACTTCTCGGTGTAGTCGTTGTGAACAGTCTTCACTGGCGCCCGGTTATGGATGGTTTGGTCCTGACGACTGGTTGACCGATAAGTGTGATCAAAGATCAGCACTTCGCTGGCCTTGAGTCGGTCACGGAGGTACTCGATAACCTGCGGATACAAATGTTCGCGAATGGCGTCGTCATTCTGGTAGTCGTCAAAATCAAAGGCGACCCGGACCGCCTCGAAGCCCTGGTCGTCCAGGTTGAAGTCGTTGGCCTGGTTGCGAATGTCTGTGACGTCAATGTGTCGGGTGTCGACGGATTGAGTGAGCTCGGAGGCACCTGGACCCTTGTATCGCTGGTCGTACTCCAGGTCGCCAACGGGCTGGACGTAGTTGATGCTGAACATGGCTCCTCCTCGCGGGTAGGGTTGCTGGATTCTTGGTTTGCCAGCTTAGGGAGTAGCCGATAGGATTTGAAACAAGGATTTGATGTAAGAGGTACAAGTGAACGCTTTAAACCGGGTAGACCTTAAACAGTTACGAACGCTTCAGTACCTACTTCGCGAAGGCAACCTGTCCCGTGTGGCGGATCAACTCGGGGTGACCCAGCAGGCGGTCAGTGACCAGCTGAAAAAGCTCCGCGCCACCTTCAATGATCGCCTGTTTATCCGCAGCGGCAATGGCGTTACTCCGACGGCGTATGCCCGAACGTTGGGGCCGAAGCTGGATCTCATCCTGAATGCCGTTGGCGAGTTGCTGGAGCAGGATGAGTTCAATCCCGCAACAACGACGCGGACCATTACCATCAGCTCCACCGATCTGGAGCAGAAAACCATCCTGCCTTTTCTGATGCAGCGCCTGAGAAGGGAAGCGCCGGGTCTGAGGCTGGCGGTGAAAAAACTTGAGCTGGATGAGATGGCAAATGACCTGCTTGATGGCACCGTGGATCTGGTGTTGACCAATCCGAAGTTTGCGCCACCGAGTTATCCGTCGTTAACCCTGTATTCGGAGCGCTATGTCTGTGTGGCAGGGAAGGCCAATGAGGCAGTTCGCAGCACTATGTCGGTTGCCGAGATCGCTGACATGCCCCAGGTAGTGGTGTCGCCTTCGCGGGGAGACTTTACCGGTGCCGTCCATCGCTGGTTTGAAGACCAGGGGCACCCACGGCAAGCCATGCTCTCGGTACCAACTTTCACAGCGGCCAAAGCAACGATTTCTGAGACTGACCTTGTCGGCTTCATCCCGTCGCGATTGCTGCCCGACGACTCGTTGCGGCCGATTGAGCTGAATGCCGAGATCCCCGGATTCGACGTGATCGCCGTGTGGCACCAGCGCTCATCGCAGGACCCTCTGAATATTTGGATTAGGGCTTTACTGGTTCAGGTTTCACGCTGATCTGGAGTAGCGCGATCTCCTGAACTCGAAGTCCGAGCTTGAAGCTGATCTAAATCAGCGCCGTATTCTTTTCCGGGTAACGATACTCTTTAGTCTCACCCAAGAGGTGGGCGAACTGTTCGGGCGTGAGCACGCGCGCCTGGGCGGTCTTGCTCATCGGGAAAGCTCCTACTAAGCCACTCGGATGCGAGGAGAGTAAAGGTAAAATCCGTAATAATATTATTTAAACTGATATTAAACTGCGCATAATGTATATTCAGAGGTCTGTTTTTAAAGGGGTTTTCGGGTCACACCCTGTGCGAAATATCGATCCCAAAAGTCGACAGTAGCTCTCGTTTATGGCGGTAGTAGGTTTCGCGGGACATGAGGTGTAAATTTATCAGCCGATTAGATACTTCGCATGGAAGCGAAGATGCTCCTCAATAAAACTGGCGATGAAGTAGTAGCTGTGGTCGTACCCTTCATGCCGGTTCAGTTCCAGCGGATAGCCACTTTGTTTGGCAGCGGCTTCCAGCATTTCCGGCTTCAACTGCTCGGTCAGGAAGTTGTCCGCTTCGCCTTGGTCCACCAACGCCGGCACAAACTTGCTCGCCTTTTGCATCAGCAAGCTGGCGTCGTACTCGGCCCAGCTGGCGGTGTCTTTACCGAGGTAAGCGCCAAAGGCCTTCTTACCCCACGGGCAATTGACCGGGTTACTGATCGGGCTGAACGCCGAGACGGACTGGAAACGCTCCGGGTTGCGCAGTGCCAGCACCAACGCACCATGCCCGCCCATCGAGTGGCCAGAGATGGAACGCTGATCGCTCACCGGGAACATATCTTCAATCAGTGCCGGTAATTCGTTGAGCACGTAATCGTACATCCGGTAATGCTTGCTCCAGGGTTCCTGAGTCGCATTTACATAGAACCCGGCGCCCTTACCCAAGTCGTAGCCTTCATCATCGGCGACATCGTCCCCGCGGGGGCTGGTGTCCGGGGCAATAATGGCGACGCCCAGTTCGGCAGCCATGCGATGGGCACCGGCTTTTTGCATGAAGTTTTCATCGGTGCAGGTCAACCCGGACAACCAATACAGCGCTGGCACCTTTTTGCCATTGGAGGCCTGCGGCGGCAGGTAGATAGCAAACCGCATCGAACAGTTCAGCGTCTCGGAGTGATGACTGTACTGCTTGTGCCAACCACCAAAACTTTTATTACTGCTCAGATTTTCAATAGTCATTGCAACCTCTCAACAAAACGGTCGCCCGCCTGACTGGCGGGCGACCAGATTTCATTACTTGTCGTAGTGAATAACGGTACGGATGCTCTTGCCTTCGTGCATCAGATCAAACGCCTTGTTGATATCTTCCAGCCCCATGGTGTGGGTGATGAAATCGTTCAACTTGAATTCACCTTGCATGTACCGCTCAACGATGCCCGGCAGCTCGGAACGGCCCTTCACGCCACCAAAGGCAGAGCCTTTCCAGACCCGACCGGTCACCAGCTGGAACGGACGCGTGGAAATTTCCTGGCCGGCGCCCGCAACACCGATAACCACCGACTCACCCCAGCCTTTGTGGCAGCATTCCAGTGCTGAACGCATTACATCTACGTTGCCGATGCACTCGAAGGAATAATCCACACCGCCGTCGGTCAGTTCTACGATCACTTCCTGAATCGGCTTGTCGTAATCTTTCGGGTTGATGCAGTCGGTCGCGCCCAACTGGCGGGCCAGCTCAAATTTGCTCTCGTTGATGTCGATAGCAATGATGCGGCTGGCTTTAGCCATGGTGGCACCAATCACCGCCGACAGGCCGATGCCGCCCATACCGAAGATGGCCACGGTAGCGCCCTCTTCTACTTTGGCGGTGTTCATCACCGCACCCATGCCGGTGGTTACGCCACAACCGAGCAAGCACACTTCTTCCAATGGCGCTTCTTTGTTCACTTTTGCCAGAGAAATCTCGGGCAGTACGGTGTACTCGGAGAAGGTTGAGCAACCCATGTAGTGATAGATCGGCTCGCCGTTTAACGAGAAACGAGTGGTGCCGTCTGGCATCAGGCCCTTGCCCTGGGTTTCACGAATCTTCCCGCACAGGTTGGTTTTACCAGAGGTGCAGAATTTACATTCGCCGCACTCAGGGGTGTACAGCGGAATAACGTGGTCACCCACTTTCAGGCTTGTAACGCCTTCGCCTACCGACTCAACAATACCGCCGCCTTCGTGGCCGAGAATGGTCGGGAAAATGCCTTCGGGATCTTCGCCAGACAAGGTAAACGCATCGGTATGACACACACCGCTAGCGATCACCCGGATACGTACTTCGCCAGCTTGAGGCGGCATCACATCCACTTCTTCAATGGACAGAGGTTGTTTCGGGCCCCAGGCGATAGCGGCTTTAGATTTGATGGTCTGAGTCATGTTGTGTGCTCCAGATTTTGTCGGGCTTCGGCAGGTTCTTCTGCCATGTTGATGGGATCATTGTATTATTGTTCTTAAGATAGATAATCGGCCAGTTAAGCAAATCACCTTTACTGTATAGTAACAATGAATCGTA
This sequence comes from Marinobacter goseongensis, assembly GCF_023156235.1. Taxonomy (GTDB): domain Bacteria; phylum Pseudomonadota; class Gammaproteobacteria; order Pseudomonadales; family Oleiphilaceae; genus Marinobacter; species Marinobacter goseongensis. Next base: position 8,124 of record NZ_JAKZAI010000020.1, read on the forward strand.
TTTTGTTTGCTGGCGGCATTTTGTATCTAAGCTCACCCAAGTCGTAACGCAAGGAACTGAACATGTTTATTTGGGAAGGGGTCAGTGAGTTTGTGGCGGTCGCGGAAGCCGAAAGTTTTACCGCTGCGGCGAAACGATTGGGCATTTCCACAGCTCAGGTGAGCCGGCAGGTCAGCGCACTGGAATCCCGGCTTTCGACCAAACTGCTGTATCGCACCACCCGCAAGGTTTCGGTGACGGAAGCCGGCCAAACCTACTACCAGTATTGCCGCCAGGTACTCGATGGTCTGGAAGAGGCCGAGCGGGCCATGACCAACCTGCAACTTATCCCCAAGGGAAAATTACGGCTGACCGCACCGGTGACCTATGGCGAGAAGGTGATCGCCCCCTTGGTGAACGATTTCATCCTGCGCTACCCGGAGTTGGAGGTGCAGCTGAATCTGACCAACCAGAAGCTGGATCTGGTCGGTGGCGGTTACGATTTGGCGATTCGGCTGGGAAAACTGGAAGATTCATCCATGATGGCCAAGCGGTTGTCGTCACGAACCTTATACGTGTGCGCCTCGCCGGAATACTTATCCACCTATGGTGTGCCGCATTCGCTTTCGGAACTGGACCGGCACAATTGTTTGCAAGGCAATCTGGATTACTGGCGCTTTCAGGACCGAGGTAAGCCCTACAACGTTCGCGTTAAAGGCAACATGAAGTGCGACAGCGGTTGGGCGTTGCTGGACGCGGCCCTGAAAGGCATCGGGATCGTGCAACTTCCCGATTATTACGTTCAGCCGTCATTGGCCTGTGGAAAACTTATGAACTTGCTGGAACATTATCAAGAAGCCGACGATGGAATCTGGGCGATTTATCCACATAACCGGCATTTATCCCCAAAAGTGCGGATGCTGCTGGATTTCCTGGACGAATCGTTAAGTTAAATTCTGTGGGGCAGTAGTTTTGTCAGTTTGTCCAAATGCGCCGTTTGGCCTGCGTCAGTTTCGCGGCGGTCTCCAGCCGTACATATACCAAACGCCTCTGGTCATCCGCCGCGTCGCAACTCCCTGACACCCCGACCCAGCTTGCGGCGCAACAGGGCCCGCAGGGTCACCCCATCCGAGTACCCGACCTGTGCGGCGACTTGGTCGACGCTCGCGTTTCCGGTGCGCAAGAGATGGACGGCATGCTCCACGCGCAGGTCCTGGAAATACGACAACGGTGTCTTGCCCAAAACGCTTTGCAGCCGCCGCGCCAAGGTGCGCTCGCTTGTGCCCGCGGCGCTGGCCGCCTCGGCCAGCGAGAACCCCTTCGCGAGCTGACTTCTGGCCCAGCACTCGAAGCGCTCCACCATCGGGTCGGCATGCGCAAGGTGGTCGGGAATCACGAACTCGGCTTGCGAACTGCGTGTCTCGACCAGCAGATAGCGTGCCACCAGGACAGCCAGCGCCGGACTGCGCTCCCGGATGATGCGCAAGGCCAGGTCGACGTGGGCCAAAGCGGCACCCGCGGTGGTGAAGCGTGTCGAGTTCACGATCATGCGTGACTCGTCCAGCGTGACGTTCGGATAGCGCTGCCGAAACATCGGCCCCAGCCACCATGACGTCGTCGCACGATGCCCATCAAGCAGGCCGCTCTCTGCAAGCAAGAAGCTACCGGAGCAGGCGGCACCAAGGTGCGCGCCAGCGGTGGACCACTGCTGTAGCGCGGCGACCGCATCGGGCACGTCGGGGCGTGTGAGCCGAGCCGAGAGCGTGTCAGGCATCTTGTCACCAAACGCGGGCACGAGCACGACGTCTGGTTCCGGCACACCACGCGCAGGGACCACGGGGACCGTCAAGCCTTGCGCAGTTCGGATGCGACGCCGCACGCCCACCAGCGTGAGCTCTATGTGCGCGGGAGCTTGTGGCAGCGAGCCTGCCATCGCATTGGCCAAGCCCACTGTGTCAGTGAGCGCCGCAAGCCCCAGATCAAACACGCCATTACAAACAAGGATGTGGAGTTTCATGGCAAGAATGATATCAAAGTTGTCATTATTGTCTATAGAGATGGCTGTCATGACGACTTAGACTTCAGGCTCGTTGATCCATTCACCTAACCCATTTACCCAAAGGATTACAGTATGACCAAGCTCGCCCTGTTTGTTCGCCTCGAAGCCAAACCCGGCCAGGAGGCTGCGCTTGCCGACTTCCTGGCCAGCGCACTGCCGCTCGCCAACGCCGAGTCCGGCACCACTGCCTGGTTCGCATTGAAGTTTGGCCCTTCGACGTTCGGTGTGTTCGATGCCTTTGCCGATGAGGCAGGTCGCCAAGCACATCTGAACGGCCAGATCGCCGAGGCCTTGATGGCCAACGCCGAGACCTTGCTCAGTTCTCCGCCCAATATCGAGAAGGTCGAACTGCTTGCAGCTAAACTGCCTGCATGACAACCCGGCCTTGACTCAATCAGGTCACGCTGCGTAGGGCCACACGGCCCTACGCAGCCCCCCTCGATTGCCGGGGGGATGTTCGGCGACAATTAGGATGACCAGTTGGCGACAATTCTCTTGGCAGCCAGCCTTCTGATTTTAACAAGGTCGATAATACTGATGCCTGTAGTTGCCCCAACTAAACTGAGCACCATCTTGCCAGTTCAGCCCGGTATTCCCCGGTGGCATTTCAGACTCTTGTGCGGGTGGCTGCGATTATAGTCTCAGATCCATTTCGGCAATCTGGCCATCACAGTGGCTGGATCAGGAAGGTCGTACAGGTATACATCGCCCCGCTTAAACGTCTTCACAAAAGCCTCCGCCATGCCGTTACTATGAGGGCTTCGCGCGGGTGTGATATACACCACAAAACCCAGAGCGGATGCGAAGACTCGCGTTTCTTTGGCAATGTAGCAGTTGCCATTATCCGTCAGCCATTCCAGAGATTGTGGCACCCACTTCGACTAGCCGAACCGGTATTTCGGGCTTTCCCGCATTACTCCTGTTACCTGCCCGCTGAACTGGTGGCTGGATTATCAGGCCACATCTCCAAAGGTCCTGCGCCAGTCACGAGGGCTTACGTGGTGACGTTGCTTGAAATGCTGCCGGAATGACGTTGCTGTGTGGAAGCCGATTCTTTCCGAGATGGCTTCCACAGACAGCGATGTGGTCTCCAGCAGTTCCCGTCCTCGCCGAAGTCGTTCACTCACCAACCACTCCACTACCGTCATGCCGGTGGCTCTCTGGAAATGGCGGGTGAAGGTGCGCCGGCTCATGGCGGTGCGGGCGGCCAGTTCATCGATTGTGTGTGTTTCGGCCAGATGTTCCCGCAGATAGTCAAGTAGTCGGTTGATATGCGCATCCTGAGTGGAAATCGCGACCGGCTGCTCAATGAACTGAGCCTGGCCACCTTCCCGGTGCGGCGGAACAACCATCAGGCGGGCAAGGGTATTGGCGGTCCTGGCACCGTAATACTCCCGCACCAGAAACAGGCAGCAATCCAGCCCCGCCGCTGTGCCAGCGGACGTGACCAGCCGGTCATCCTTCACATAGAGGGCGTTGGTATCCAGATTCACCTGTGGAAACCTATTGAGGAAGTCCTGTTCTGCCAGCCAGTGGGTCGAGGCTCTCTTGTTATCCAGCAAACCCGCATAGGCCAGCGCATAGGTGCCGTAGCAAAGGCCTACCACATGTGCGCCCCGTTCATGGCAGCGGGTGAGAGCCTCCGCCAATTGCGGCGGTGGGGCTTCGCTCAGATCGTGCCAGCCGGGTACTACCGCAATATCAACCGCATCCAATAATTCCAGCCCGCCATCTGGCTGAACGGTCATGGCCCGTTCGGATGTGAGGGGCTTGCCGTCTGGGGTGATAATCAGCAACTCGAACAAGGGGCCGTCGGGCAAGGCAATACTGAATACCATGTAAGGAACAGAGAAATGGAAGGGGCTGAATTGTGGGTGAAGGATAAGCCCGACTTTCGGTAGCGCCACGGTGTCACTCCTGTGGTTCATTTAACCCGATGATAACTGCTTGGCCCGATTCTTTCGATCATTGTCTTTCAGGTCAATATTGGTGGTGATCACATCTCCGTAGACTTACTCCATCAACGAACACCCTGTTGGAGGATAAATACCATGTTGATCAAAACTTTCGCTGGCGCCCTGATGCTTGCTTCGACTGTTTTTACTGGCGCTGCTTTCGCCGAATCGTATACCCGGGAGCCCAGCCACCAGATACAGCAAATCCGCAATGCCACCATCAAGGTTACATACGGAGAGACCACCTTTCTGATTGATCCTATGCTGGCCGAACAAGGAGCTTACCCGGGCTTTCCGGACACTTACCGCAGTGAGCTGCGTAATCCTTTGGTGGGCTTGCCCATGGCCGCTGAGGATGTGATTGAGGGTACCGATGCGGTGATCGTTACCCATACCCACCTGGACCACTGGGACGATGCCGCCCAGAAGCTGTTGCCGAAGAACATTCCCCTGTTTGTGCAGAACGGGGCGGATGCCGAGCTGATCCGCTCACAAGGCTTCAAGGATGTGCGTATTCTGGATGGCGAGGCTGAATTCGGCGGCGTGATACTCCATAAAACCGGCGGCCAACACGGCTCCAATACCCTTTATGCCATTCCCGAGCTGGCCAAGGCGCTCGGTGAAATCATGGGTGTGGTTTTTGAAGCCGAGGGGCAGGAAACCACTTACGTGGTAGGCGATACCGTGTGGCGTGATGAAGTGGTTCAGTCATTGGAGCGCTTTCAGCCGGACGTTGTTGTGTTGAATGCCGGGGCGGCGGAACTGACAGGCTTTGAGGGCGACTCGATCATCATGGGCAAAGAAGATACCCTGCGAGTGCACCGAGCTTTACCAGATGCGGACATTGTCGCCGTGCACATGGATGCGGTGAACCATATGACCCTGAGCCGTGAAGAGCTGGCAGAGTTCGTGGAGAACGAGGGGATTGATGAGCGGGTATTGATCCCGGCGGATGGTGAGATTCTTTCTTTCTGACCAGAACACCCCTGAAACAAATGATCCAATGAGGAACAGTCAAATGAGCAAGCGAGCCGTTATTCTTGTCGATATCCAGAATGAGTACTTTGCCTCCGGCAAACTGCCTCTGGTGAACATTGAACAGGCAGCCGCCAAGGCTGCCCAGGTGATAGATACAGCGCGTCAGAACAAAGACCTGCTGGTGCATGTTCACCATGAGTTTCCGGACCCGGATGCGTCTGTATTCACCCCGGGTACAAACGGCATCAACATCCACGAATCCGTGGCACCAAAAGGTGATGAGCCGGTGATTCTGAAGAATTATCCCAACTCATTCCTGAAAACCAACCTGAAAGAGCTGCTGGATGCCAGCGACATTGAGGAAGTGGTTGTGATCGGTGCCATGAGTCACATGTGCATCGAAGCCACCAGCCGAGCCGCTTCAGATTTTGGCTACAAGGTCACTGTGCTGGAAGATGCTTGCGCCACGATGGACCTGGAGTTCAACGGCGTGAAGGTGCCGGCGGCACAGGTTCATGCCACGGCTATGGCGGCTCTTGGGTTTGCCTATGCGAGTGTCCAGTCCACCCGGGATTACCTGTGAGGATCTTGCTCTTCGTATCTGTCGGGTGGTTGCTCCCGTAAACTGAAGCCGACCGGCCAGAAACATTTCAGCCGGTCGTTTCAGTGGTATCGTTCGGCCCGGATCTATTGCTGGACGGCCTCATATGTTGCGTGCAGATTCCAAAAATCTGAACGTTCGCTTTGCGACCATACCGTGTACCAAAAGCTTGTTCCTTGAGGGCACAAAACATGTTGTGCCGCTGGCCTGGGTTTGGGATCGCGGAGCCAGAGAATGGCTTGGCCAGAAGCGCCGGTCCATAGCCAATGATCCGGTTAATCTTTTGCCGGTCAAGGCGAGCCTGAGCAAGGGAGCCAAAGGCCCCGACGAATGGCTGCCCCCACTGGGCGAGTGCGGCTATGTAGCTCGCTTCGTTCGGGTGGTAAAGTCATACTATCTGCAGCCCACTGCCCCGGAGTTGGCCTGCTTGTGATTGCGGAGAGTGTGCCATGAAGACCAAACGCCCAACCGAAAAAGAACTCCTGGACGGCCTAGATGCCCACACCGCCCATGCTGACGAGCTGGCCGAGCCGCTCCCTCAGGAGCTTACACCTCTGGAACGCCTAAAGGGGACAGTCAAAGGCTACGAGCGACCAACCGATCCGGTTTGGGACGAGTGGTTCGACTCTGAAGGCGTCAGTGACGACTTTGTGGAAGATCGAGAGCAGCCCAAGGATGGACGAACATAATGGCCCTCGATGACGAAAAAACTAGAGGGCATGTGGCTCTCAAAGGCTTTTTTGGTATCTGTCGCGAATGGGACTGCACCCAGATAGAGATGATGCAGTTGCTCGGCGGTGTGTCCCGGAGCACGCTGGCCAAGTATGAGACGTTGCCACACGTAACGCTCTCGCAGGATACCCTGGAGCGCATCAGCTACATCCTGGGCATCTACGAATCCCTGAGGATCATGTATCCAACGGCCGAACGCGCCAATCGTCGGGTTCGACTGGAAACCAGTGAGCCTCCCTTCCTTGGAGCGTCAGCCCTAGACTTTATGGCGCAAGGCTCCATGAAGCACCTCATGGAAACTCGACGCTACTTTGATGCAAAGCGGGCGGGGTAACCAGCCCCCGTCGACCAAGATTTTGGGCGGTCAGTTTGGTCACTTTTTTGTTTGAGTGGTAGGAAATACGGAGCCAGTTCGAGAGGCTTTCCATGCTAAGGATCACCCGGATCGACCTGAACCCCTTTTTCACCTTGCCGCACCGCACCAGCGGCTCTGCCGGTGTGCCTCTGCATAATCGCCTGCCGTTTTATCGAGCCTATGCCACCGGCCTTCCGAGTCATGTGAAGAGTCTTGTGCTGACCTCTGATCTCCAGGGGCGAGAAGCCGGCAGTCAGAATCGGCTGCTCGGCGTACCTGTGGCTGAGGCACTTTCGGCATTGTCTCGGGAAGGTGTCATTCCGGCTCCCGACGCGGTGTTTCTTTGCGGCGACCTGTACGACTATCCCGACTGCCACAAAAGGGGCGGTACTGGAACGGTAGATGAGGTGTTCCAGGCGTTTTCTGAGGTCACGCCCGAAGTTGTCGGCGTCCTGGGGAACCACGACCAGATGGATCATCCCGAAGCGCTTCCAGATAACACCACCCTTCTGGATGGCGGGGTGGTTAGGGTTTTGGGCAACCTGAACGTCGGTGGCGTCAGCGGTATCGTGGGCAATCCGAATCGCAATCAACGGCGAACCGAGGACGATTTTCTGGCCGCACTGGAGTCGGTGACCGATCAAGCCCCGGATATCCTGCTACTCCATCAAGGCCCAACCGACCCGGAACGGGCGGATCGTCGGGGTGATCCCGGTGTCGCATTGTCACTTGAAACCGGCTTTCAAGGGCTCACCGTGTTCGGCCATACTCGGTGGGGCTGGCCCTGGCTTATTTCACTCGGTGAGGGTCAGGCTTTGAATGTCGATGGGCGGGTCGTGGTGGTTCTGCCGGAGGTAGACGGTGAGTGAACGACTAGGCGCGGGAGTGACGATTCGATGAGCATCCGACTGACTCCACACCGCTTTTTTGCGGCCAATCCAGTCGGGGTGGATTGGGTTTGTGGTGACCTGCACGGGCAGTTCGACGCTCTGCAAGCCGCGTTATTGGATGCTGGCTTCAACAAAGCGGCTGATCGTCTGTTTCTACTGGGAGACACCATTGATCGTGGCCCAGAATCCCGGGCTCTCCTGGAGTGGGTTCTGGACACCGACTGGGTATACAGCGTGATAGGTAACCATGAGCTGATGTTTATCGCCGGCGCTGAGGATAACCGCAACCGATACAAGCACCGGGGGATGGGCGGTGGCTGGGCTGCGACTCTGGATGAAACCTCTTACAAAAATTTGGCAACCCAGTGTCGCTACCAGTTGCCGCTCACCATGACGCTGGAGTGCGAGAGCGGACAGCTCGGGCTGGTACATGCTCAAAGCCCCTTCGATGATTGGCGAACCGTTCAGGACACACCCTTCTCCGAGCGTTTTGCCATTGAATGCACCTGGCCCTGGAACCGGGCCCAAGGAAAAAATCAAACCATTTCGGGTATCACGGCCGTGGTGTCAGGCCACATCGGGACTGCTGAGATCATTCAGCGCGGGAACCAGATCTGGATTGATGTTCTGGCGAGAACCGGTCAGGTGCCGTTGATGCCGGCTCATCGTGTGCTGGAAAGAGTGGCGCAAGTACAGCGAGGTGGTTAATTTTTACGACAGTATCAGTATGCGAGGTTTGCGGCGCAGTTATCCGGCACGCCAAAGCACAATGCCGTCCCTGACAATGTTTTCGAGTAGTTCTGGGTTGGAGTAGCCCTGCGGGTTGGCCCATTCACGCTCCCAGACCGGCAAGGCCTGAATCAACACGCCGGTATCCAAAAGCACTTCAAACGCCAGGCCCGCCATCTCCAGCTTGGTGTCCACAAAATCCCCAGGCTGTCCGGCCAAAACAACGGCTACATCGGCATCGCTTTCGTCGTGATAATCACCACGGGCCCGGCTACCAAACAGGATCAGCTGAACTGCATCGAACCGGCCAGCCAGTTTTTCGCCAAAAACCAGCACCGCCTCCCGAATATCCACTTGGTCACCCATAACGACCTGTTCCAAGCCAACCGGCGCAGCCTGATCCCACTCTCGGAGCGTCTCTGGCATGGGCGCGTCTGGGTCACACTGTGCCACCAGGTCACTCAAGCTGTACGATTTCTTATCCTTCATGGCCTTACCTTCGATGGCCTCTACGTCCCCGGATCACCGCGGCTTGCAGCACTCCGGATTCTGGATTGGAGAATCTGTCTAGCGCCTGGTATTCGCCATCCCACTCCTGAGCATGCCGGTAGCGAACAACTTCTTCGGGGGTGAGCTCGACAATTTCATCAAATCCGGTTTCGTAGCCCTCGACCAGCACTGGCGTCTCCGGCGGGGACTTTTGTAGTTGCGTTATCAGCTCTTCTGCGGTCATTTCGACTCCCCGGTCAAATTTGACCGCTTCAAACTTCTATCACAATCGGCGCGTTCCGTGGCTCATACCGAGCGGTGCAGGTGCTGGCATTGATCAACGTCGTTTGCCCCTTCTGGTACTCCCCATAGCCTTCGTGGATATGGCCAAAAATGTGCGCTTTGAGTGAGAGTTGCTGGATTCGGTCAAGCAAGTCAATGCAGCCAACATTCTGGCATTTGAATCCGAGGTTTGCCTCATCACCAATGCCTTTCGGTGGTCCGTGGGTGATCAGCACATCGGTATTGTCCGGAATGAGCTGCCATTTCTGGTGTAGCGGCTCACCGCGCTCCAGCATAAACGCCCAATCCATAAAGGTGGGCGTCCAGGGTGAACCCCAAAACCGAACGCCCTCGATCTCGACACCACTGTCTTCCAGGTAAATGGCATTCGTCAGTGCCTGCCGTGCCAATTCTGGGCTTTCCTGGAATGCCCAGTCGTGGTTGCCGGCAATCACAATCTTATGCCGGTGCGGCAGCGTTCCGAGCCACTCGTTGAGGTCTTCAATATTTTCCAGCGTGCCCTGGCCCAGACTGTCACCGGCATGGATCAGCACGTCGCCATCGGGAATATCCGGAATTCGACGGTGTAGGCTATGGGTATCTGAAATACAGATTAATTTCATACCGTCCTCTCCGGTGATGTCAGTAACTCGGACTCTAATGACCATTTCATAAACGGCAGCAACCGGACAATGTTCCGAGCATCATCCACGCCCCGATGGTGGCTGCCCTCAAAGGCGAGATTATGAAAAGCCAAAGCGCTGGCCAGACCGTTCTTTCTCTTCTGGCCGGTAGTGCGTCGCCAAATTCGTTTCAGGTTCAGGTGAGGGCGAGCCAGAATAGCTGGCTGCGCCCCGTCCAGCAGGCAGATGCAAGCGATCATAGTTACCCCAACTGCACCAGATGAAATCGTCCGGCAGATCACCCAGCCAGTCATCCATCGCCGCAATCGCCTCGGGGAAAGTGGGTGCGGCATCTACCATTGATTGAGTGATTCCGGTTAGCTCGGAGCAGAAGCTGCTCAGCTCAGGATTCCGGATTGGCCTGACCAAAAACGAGCGGGCATCCAGCAGGCTTCCTTTCCGAGTGGCGAGGGCACACCCGACTTCAATGATCTCCATGTTGTTGACACTCTGAGCATCACCTGCGGGTGTAGTCTGGTCTTCCCAACAGGTCGCCTCAAGGTCCACAACAAGGATCGTTTCGTCACGCATTTTTCTCGCCCGGGTACTCGGCTTGGTATCTTAAAAGCGGATATTCCGCTCACCTATAGACTCACTTTTCTTGATTCGTAGGTCTAGTTTACCGGAGTTAATAGCGCCTGAGGGCGACACCTCACAAACGATGATTTCTTGGTTTCCTCGTTAAATTTGCCGCACGGGAGAGCTCGCCTTGCGGTCAATTCTCCTGTGATTTTCGATAGTCGAGCCGGAAAACACACATTCTTGTACGTATTTACCGAAACGGCCTCAGCTCATACTCGTGTTCGTATCAGCGTAACGGTGAAATTTACGCTCCAAGCAAAAAATCTTATAAATTAGCAGGTTGTACAAAAAACAACCCCACAAAAAATGGTCGCGCTATGATCAATGGTAGGCTTAACGCCTCCTAACTTTATGAAAAGGCTCGTTTTTTTGACAGGCTGCGTGCTTGCGCACTTTCTGAGGCAGTGATACTCCTAAAAAACGAATGATCGAGGGGCAACGGTCGGGAATGCCCCTGATGTCGATTGCATTCACTTAGGAGCAGAACGTGACCGGAACCAAGCGAACCCTAAAATTTTTACGCGTTGCGCAACTCAAAATTGAAAGGCTAGATACTGAGGTTGAGGATGTGATCCTAGGCTCCTATTCGGGGCTACGGAGGCCCGAACTCCTCACTGAGGACGCCCTTCTAGCGGTCGCGAATCACTATCCCGTTTCGGTTTGCAAGACCAGGAATGGCGATTACCGTGTCGTCGGAAACGCGCACGTAGCTGTGCTCCTGAAAGAATTCGCTCCAGATAAGAAGGTTCAGGTTCTCGTATGGAAGCACCGAGAAGCTGAAAACCAGCAGGTTTCGCGGTTACTGGCAGCGTTGCTTTTCGGGTTGGGCTCGCAAAATGCTTTTCTTCGACTCTGGGCCAATCTTTCCGATGAAGAGCGCCGTTGGATCTCGCCTGCTCTCAACACTCGAGTTGGGCTGGAAGAGTTCGCCGGCATCAGCCGCAAGATGAAAATCCAGGCTGAGGAACCGGTTCTCGTTCCCGGACTTGCACGGCATTTACTTCCGCCGGATGAAGGTGATAAGTCTGAAATTGATCATGATGAAACACTGAGCGAAGCAATTCACACTGATCTGGTGGGAAAAACTTCTGACAGTGTGGCTAGAACGTCAGGGACTGATATCAAACTCGTCATTCTGGACCCCCGCACCCGCTCAATTTTTGAATACCTACTAGCCTCTGGCTCTGAACAGCCAGGCCTCCATAGCTCGTCGTCATCAGTCCCTGATTACCTGAGCGATGCCCTACGCCAGGTAGAACTGTTGGGACAGGATAACGATGGCACTGTGCAACCCGATGATGTAGCTGGGGATGCCCCGGCATCAAAAGTCCTCGATGCGGTCACACCCCATTTCACGAATCTGTGGCAACAGGCGGCAGAAGAAAGCGCGTCGGGGTTACGTATGCAGCTCTGCGCGATGCTCACTGCCTCTTGTATCGAGTGGCTGAACGAGCTCCATAGCGACAGTCTCTTCAAACAGTTTTCCAATCCGAAGAACCTCTGGGCCGCTATTTCGGCTCTGTCACTAGACACCATCGGGCAGTTAGCGCCGTTCTCGCCCAACGCTGAAAGTCTGCTCCACAAAGTTCAGGACACATCTCAAAAGTGTGACGACGGTAACCCTGAAAGTAAGGCCCAGCTTCGGCACCTCAAGATTCTGGCGAAATACCTCAAAGGCTATTTAACGGCGAGGTCTCAACTTCGCCTCCCCCTCAACGACGCGGAGGTCGCGTGATGGCATTGAAATTTAACTCAGGAAACCCCGAGGCGCTTCTTAATGAGATCGTGCAACCTCGACCCGATTGGTTTGCGATGGACCTCATCGCAAACTTGTTGCCACGCCTGGTAAGCGCATTTGACCAAATTTCGCAGCCGATCGACGGTGCAGATGCCTTCCTGGAATGGTTGGAGTCTGGCGCCGTAGAAACAAAATACGAGGAACTTGCCCCTGACCGTCAGGGAATTCGGGGGCTTGTTGGTGAGTATCCCCAGCATGCGGGGTTGCGTACCCTCGCGGAAAGTGAGCAGTGCTCGGAGAGACGACTTCAGGTTGTAGCATACGTCATCAACACCGCGAGTGCCTGGCGACAGGAGTTGGTGCCTTCTGAAGAGCCGTTCTTCGAAAAACGGGTTGTCGGCGCTTGGCGTGCCCTGAGGCTCTTATCGGAATCGGCTTTGGCAAAGGTGCCGAAGTGCGTGGACGATGTAGAGCGCTTTGAGCAGCACTTTGCCCGAGTCAATGAGCACTTGGATCAACGGCAGTTTGACGAGCACGACAGACGTTACCTCGATGAACTGCAACGATTTTTCAAATTTTATCTGGGTGAAGGACGGTTTATTACTTACCAGTCTGACAAACAAAAAACAGAACACAGGGAAATAAAAAGAACCGGTGATTGGCAGCCTTTGTCCGCCGATGTCGACTCGGAGGTAGAGGGTGGCCGGGAGCGTTCGGTTCATATCACTTTGCCTCAGGACTCGGAGCGAGCGCGTAAGGAGCACCACGCCGCCGGCAATGCGCCCGAGGAATTGATGAGTGAGAGCGTTCTGATCTCAGAGCGTGGAGCCGCCCTGAGTACCGAACGTGGTGAAACTCCCTCCACTGGACTCAGAAAACTGCAACCGAAGCGGGCAGCCTACCGACGTTCGAACAGTTTTCTGCCAGGTCGCTGGGAAAGCCTGAATGAATATGAGCGGGGACTGGTCCTGAGAGCCCTGTTTGAGAACAGGCTGGGTTCTGAAAATACGCGCCTACATGTCCTGCTGGTTCTCCTCACTGGTCGTCCTCTGGAATCTATCTCGAGGACACTGGTCGTCCAGAACCGCTCTCAATTACCGAAAACGTTTACCGACCCCGAGAGAATTTACCTCATCAGAGATGATCAGGCCTGGGCCAGCGCCGTTCCGGAGCCTCCCGAGCGCCGAAAACTGGAGGCTGAATGGGCTCTCCACATGGAGAGCACGGAAAACCAGTTTATCGCTCCGATTCCGGATGCTTACTGGCAGATTCTCGGGCCCCGGGTGGATTCTGCTGCAAAGCGAGTGCGAAAGAAGTCTGGGACTCTCTTTCCTAAAAAACTTTCAACCGAATCTGTGGCAGAAGAAATTTCGATCGAGATCAAAAAGCTCAATAAAACGACCGGTTCGAGGATTACCCTGAAACGAATTCAGACCTGCGTGTTTGAAGGATTGATTCATCAAACCACGGATACGGTGGATGCGAGCCTGGTGACCGGGCGCAAGCTACCCACCGGGCAATCGGCAAACCTCTACTACCACACCCGGGCGGTTGAGACGTTGGCGGCGGATTATGTCGATGTCGTGAATACCTGGCTGGTGAACCTGGGGCTTTCGTCGCCGTCGATGGCTCCCGCCAACCTCGATTTCGGTTTGCCGAGAGTGGGTTCTCCATTTTGCGTGCGTCTGGAGGTCATGCGAGACGTCGTAAGCCGGTTGCGGGCACAGATTGCCGAATACCGTAAAACGGCCTACTCCAGGGCCAACATCCGAAGATTTCATAATCTGTTTACAGCGTACGCCATCCTGCAGGTTATGTGGTCGACCGGTTTTCGGGCCGTCCGCGATCCGATCGCCCATCCATACGAGTTCAACGAGCGCCGGGGATTCGTAATTATTGCTGACAAAGTGGATGACAATCTCGGCCACTCTCGTCTGGTTTACCTGCCGGAGGTCGTTATCGATCAGCTTCGCCGCTATGAGACGCACCGGCAGCACATGAAGCTGCGCCTGAATGAGGTAGGTGTCGAAGCTCCCATTGCAACCTTCTTCGTCTTTCTCGATGCGAAACTCCAGTCAGAGTTCGCGACCCCAAAACGATTGGCGGATGAAATTCAATGGACGTTTCCGTGGCCCCTGAACGTCAGCCGGCACACCCTGAGAGGCTTCCTGCGTGACCAGGGGGTTCCAGGTTATCTGGTCGACGTCTTCATGGGGCACTGGGGCGTGGGGACTGAGCCTCTCGCCAAGTTCTCATCGCTTGACCTTTTCGAGCTGAAAAACCGGATTGTGCCGGCAACAGCGGCGTTGTTGGATGAGTTGGGGTTCGGGGTGGAGGCAGGTCTCGATGCGTGATGATAAAGCAGTGTTTGAGCCATTAAATAAACCGATTGATGCGTTGAAGAAGAGGCTTTCAGCGGCAAACCAAGGACCCTCAGTGGGCTCCGAGTACCGGGCCAATAATCGAAACGCCGAGAAACTCGGCCACCTGGAGGCGGTCCGGGATTATCTGCGAGAGCACCACCCGGAGCTGGCAAGCGGCCAGCGAGGATTGACGATGACAGCCGAAGAGGTTGCCCAGCTGGTCGACAAGACCTGTCAAACCGTTGAAGGTCGTGCGGTCAAAGACAGGCAGCATTATCTCGTGAAGCTGCTGGATGAAGGGGTGAAAGCCCGGAATTGGCAGCTGCCTGTCCCGATGCCTGTGCAGAGCGTCCAGATGTTTTCCTCGTTCACCACCCCTGACATGGGAGCCCGATTGGCCGACTACGACTGTATAAATGATGCGTTCCTGGCCAGCCTGGAGAGTACTGCCCCTGAGCTGCAAGCTGACGAGGCCATGGAGAGGGATGCCGGTGAGTTACTGTACAGCCTGGTTTTTCATAGCGGCGTTACCGCGCGCCGCTGGTTCAACCGGCTGAGTGAGGCGATCCGGCAGGGTGCCGGTAGCGCCGGTGATTACACATGGCTGGAATTGGAGTCGACCTCCCTTGGCGGGCGTACCCGTCCCTCAACCGACACCTGCCGTAGGGTCATTCTGGCGCCTATCACCGAGCTGCTGCTTCGACGCTGGTACCTGCGCTGGGGCAGCAATTGGCCAGAGGTAAATGAGGTAAAAGGTAGGGCGTCTCCGGATGAGGAGCTGCTGAAACGCTTTGTTGGTAGGCTTATTGAGACACACCGGATTACCTTGAACCGGCCGTTGAATGTTTTTGCGGTTGCCGAGGCAAACCTTGTCTTGGTCGCGCCAGGCTTCCTGGTTCATTACGCACGAACACCTGACTTGGGCGCTTCTTTGCCATTGTCTAACTGGATGCGATTGTTGACCGGTGAGACGTTGGTCCAACCTGCACCGCAAGAATCTCAGGTCGAACGTGAGAACGAGATGGTCGGCTCTCCGGCTCTCATCATTCCTGAATTCCCTTTGATCGACCAAAAACCATTTTTCAAACGTCTAATGAAACAGTTGAGGTTCGTGGAATCTCAAGCATTCAGCATCCACGGGGCCAGAGACCCTATAGGAAAGGAGCGTCGCCGGATGGATGTATTGGCAACGAAAGCGGGAGCGTTCAAGACGCTCAACAAGATTGCAGAAGAGAAGGGGTGCTCTATTCTGGTGCAGTTGATGTGTCACTATATTCGAGCGCTTCTGAGAACCGACGAGAGCGTGTCACCGGCCTTGCAACAAACGATTCGCAATCTTCAACACCTGGAACTTTTGTTGCCCTATGCGACCGACATTCCGAACCCTGAAAGCCTGGACTCGGATGAGTGGCAATCGATCTATGATACCGTGGTGAGCGGCTTTCCAGGTAACGGCGGAGCTCTCAGGCAGACATTGTCCGAGTGGCATGAGTTTCTTCACCGATATTACGGAATGCCTCGTATCCCAATGGAAGAGGGCTCAGGCTATGGCGTCGACGCGGCAATACTGACGCCTCTGGAGTATCACCGGGCAAAGAGCTTTTTGATGGCTCGTACCGACGATGAGCTGGCGGGGATACAGTTGGCACTTCTGATTATGGGGTTCCGTTGTGGGCTTCGGCGAACCGAGTGTTGGGCCCGACAATACGGAGATTTCCATGGACTCGGGGATCCTACCGTCAACAATCCCGAGTTGCTCGTACGTCCCACTAAAATTGCCGGCGTAAAGTCGGACGCGGCAATTCGCCGACTTCCGTTACGCTTGCTTTTAACCGGAGATGAATTGGAGTGGTTGACCGGGTTTGTGAATGGGCGCAAGTTGCGCCGTGCCAACGATGAGGCGCGTGACGCCATGTTCGAAGATCCAGTCAGCGGAACTTTTCGAGTCAAGGAAAAACGGGCATTTGATGGGCTGACGGCCCTGCTCAGGTCCGTGTCAGGTAATGAAAATATACGTTTTCATCATCTGAGACACAGTTTTGCATCGCTGACCTTGCTGCGATTGCTGGAGCGCAAACCTTTTGACCTCTTGCCTGAACCTTGGGTTCGGTCAAGTGACGTAGAACTCATGCCAGCCGTGCACGGCTCAGGCAACACCGTAAATGCTGGAGTCGCTAGTGCCTGGCGGCCGCTTTCTCAGTTGGCTCAGTGGATGGGCCATTCGAGTGAAAGGGTGACTCTAAAGAGCTACAGTCACTTGTTGGATCTCGCACTTCGCAAGTATTTGCTGCGGGATGACCGGTCTTACACCATTGCACAGCAGCAAACGCTTTTGGACAAAACATCAGGTGCACTTGAACGATTCCGCCACCGTTCACAGCTGACGGATCGGGTGACACCTGCCATAACATTGGCTACTGTGGCTCGAATACCTGCGAACGGCCTTATGTCGCTTCCGAAAATCAGCGATAAAAAGAAGGAATTGCCATCCGTTGTTAACCGGGTGGCCGAAGATATAAACCCGCTGCTGCCGTATCGGATCTCTTGCCAGGTTTTCATTCGGACGCAGTCGCCGTTCCATGAGTCCCTAGCTGTGGCAATGGAGAAAACGGCAGCCCAGTTGGATCTGGATTTGCCAATCGTGCAGCAGTGGTATGAGCGTTCGGCGTTGCTGATGAACAGTTCTACTGGCATGACCGGAACTCCCTCACCGACTCGAAAGCTTGGCATACGTTCGAGCTTTTCTTTGAGACCGAAATTAGAGCTAGCTAACACAGAGTTGCATAAGGCCTTTACGCTGATCTTTCGCGCACCGGAATTGCCGACTTACATCAGTCCTCCCCAATCGAAATCAGCGTTTCAGGAGTGTATGCAGTTCTTCAAATGGATGTCTGACTGGATGGCCGAAGATCCGGAGTCTGGACGACGAGCGCTTATTGCAGCAGCCGAGAGCGTGCAGCGGAGTAAGGCCCCGCTCCGGCCCCTGGGAAAGTCAAGGCAGATCGCTTTTATGGCTTTGATGAGGAAGTTTCGCCTTGGAGCACGGGCTACTGTCTCGCTGACGGTCAAAGAAGAGAACAGAAAAGCAGCTTTAAAGTTCTGGGCGCAGAGTCTGGGTGTTGCGCAAAATTCCATCGTTATCCGATTGGCTGAGGACATAAGAATCCCGGAAAACGGTAATGTTAGCTTGGATTGGAAAGTAAACCATAAGCTTGGTACGCATTTCTGGCATGCCATTCGTTTTGTGGTGTTCACTGGGTGTGTGCTTTATGACGCAGTACCAGAGAGTTTTCGAGATGGAACCTTTGATGCGGACATGTTGCGATGATTACAAGAAGGGCGCCGTCCTTGGCTAATGTGTTTTTACTACTGCTTGTCAGAAGAAAGGTCTAACGACTCCACGATCAAGCGGCCTCCCGAAGGAAATCTGAGCAACTTCAGGCTGGCGGTCACTCGGTTGCCTAATAGCGGTACGCCGGTCTGAACTGCCTGAGTCTGACCGAGATAAGCCATCACCTGTCGTCCGCGACAGTGCAGGGTTAGTTGATAAATGGTTTTCTGAGTGCGAGCTGTCTGGAACGGATGCACTCCAAGAACCGTAAACTGATCTCTCCAAAAAGCTAGGTGAAGGCCAGCAGTGTCAATCGCCGGGTTGGCCATCAGTATGTCCTCCATTCAAGCTCCAGTTCCTGGAGCCGATTGATCAGCATTGGAAGGGAGTCACGGCCAGCTTCCAGATTCTGCTTAACCAGTTCGCAGTACACCCAGGTTTCCATCGCCTCCTGGTTGGTACGCTCTCCTCCAAGGCCAAGGATAGCCACGAGGCTGCAGCATTCGTGTGAGATCCCCATGGCTAAGCACAAGCTGCTAGCTAGGTTACGAACTGTGCGACGCTCGGCAGGTATCAGACGATTCAACGGCATGGCCGCCAGTAACATCAGCTCAGACCTCATCGTTTGCCTCCTCCTGTTCAGTCGTCACCTTGGCTTCAAATTCATTGATCAATAGCCGCTCAAATGCAGAGCCATCCCGCCGGGTCAAGTTCGGCACATACCGGCTGTAAACTCGGAACAACATTTCTGTCGTGGTATGCCCCATCTGCCGGGCAATCCACTCCGGGTTTTCACCCGCAGCCAGCCACAACGTAGCGGCAGTATGGCGGGTTTGGTACGGCCGCCGCTTTCGCAGGCCCAGATGGCTGAGCAAGGGATACCAAACCCGCTTGGTCACGTTGTTGTGGTTAAGCGGGTTTCCTTCGCGGTTGCAGAACACAAAGATCTTGTTTCCGGTGGCCTTGCGCTGGTCCTTGAGGGCGTCGTAGACCAGTTGTGGCATTTCAATATGCCGGTAGCTACCGTCGGTCTTGGTGTGCTCGATCTCCCCATTCACCAGAGCCTGGCGAACCAGAATCTGCCGACGCTGGAAATCGACACAGTCCCACGGCAAGCCATCGATCTCACCGGTCCGAAGACCGGTAAAAAAGCGAACTGTGTAGTAGTTTCTGAAATCCGCCCGGACTGTGGCGAGAATCAGCCGAACTTCTTCCAGTGAAAACGGCTCCACGTCTGAGCGCGGCACCTTGAGTGATTTGATCCCCTGGAAGGGTGAGGTAAACTCAAACCGGTTGGCTGCCTCTCCCAGAATCATGCGCAATGGCGTCATGATGCGGTTGATACGGCTGGCGGAAAGTGGCTTTTTGCTCCGGGTTTCTGCTTTGGCGAGTGACGCCCGGAACGAAAGAATTTCCTGCCTGGTGATGTGGCCAACCTCCTTTTCCCCAAACTCCGGGACCAGGTAGTTCTTCAGAGTGCCTTCGATGGTGGAGAGGTGTGACTTTCGCCACTGCACCCGCATCTCATCCAGCCAGGTCTCACAAAACTCACTGAACAACGGCGTGTCGTGTGCTTCGCGAGAACGCTGGAGTTCCGCCTGGCGGGTGAACTCTTGAGCTTTCGCGCTGTTTGGGAAGTACTTGTGGTACTCGAACGTCCCCAGTGTGATTTCCGCCTCAATTCGTTTGAGAATCGCCTCGAGTTTCTTGCGGTTGGCGTGTGTGTTCTCAAGGGAAGTCTGCTCTCGGCAGCGTTTACCCCGAAACTGAAAATCAAAAAACAGCTTCTGCGTCGCTTCGCGTACTCGAATGCTAGCCATGCATACGTCCTCCGTTGGCCATAGGAATAGAAAGTGAGTGGTGGCCTGAGTGGATCGCCATGTCTCTTTGAATGGGTTCCCACATGTAAAGAATCTTCCGGCCGCCAAACGGCCGAATGTAATGAACGCCTTCGATGAGCACGGAGTCTTTCAGGCGCTCGCGAATCGTCCGGGCTTCATAGCGAATCCGTTCTGCAAGCTCTTCGGTGGTCAGGTACTCGGTAGTGTTCATATGTTTCTCCTAGGCTTTCTTTGTAGCGTACATACTACATATTAAGCCTGTTTTCGACGCTGTCAACAGTCCTTTGTAGGTTTTAATCATCATTGGATGTGAGCTGGCGTCTTATGAGGTATCATCGCTACACACTCAAAGGCCTACCGACCATGATCAGATTTCGTCTAAAAGAATTAATCGCAGAGAAGGGATTTCAGGAAAATCGAAGGGTTACGTTGGATGAGGTTTCGAAAGAGACTGGAATCCACAGGACGACGTTATCCAAAATCGCGAATCAGCGTGGCTATAACACCACGACTGAAATTCTGGACAAGCTGTGCGAGTTTTTTGGAGTGCCGCTTGAAGCTGTGGCTCAACACGTTGAAGTTGAGGGTGACGCTGATGGTTAGCGTAGTTGGAGAGTCAGGACTATGGAGGAGTACCGCGAGCGAGGGCAGGGCGGGAGCTCGCGAAATCTGAGTGCCACAGCAGAAGTCAGGCGCAGTCGCTTTATCTAGCCTCGACCATTCGCAATAAAATCAGATCTTATGAGCAATGAGTCAGACCGGGCATAGTTTGCGGATTGGGGGCTTCAAGTATACCCACCTAATTCCTTGGGTGTGCCTCGGCCATAGGCACGTTGAGTATTAGATTCTGGCCTCTGTTTTCCTGCCCCTAGAGATCTGAGGTCAACACAACTAACCCCACATGGCTCCGAGGTTCGGTAGTTTAGGCTCGGTAAAACGACTGGCGATTACGAAGAGGAGTATCTGCAGAGCCACTCGTTTGATCCGGCAACGTGTAAAAGTGCGCTGGGTCGATCGTGTGATTCTTGGCATGCAGGCCCCGAGTGCAGCGCGATGGCGAGTGCACTATGTATCACGTTCATCAGGAGTCGGCGGCTCTCGATCCTCCATCAAGTCGTCACTGACGGCCTCCGTGTCGCAGTAGTCTTCCCAAACGGGATCCGTTGGCCGCTCGTAGCGTTTGACGGAACCTTTAAGACGCTCCAGAGGGGTTAGCTCTTGAGGCAGCGGCTCTGTCAGCTCGTCGGCGTGGGCCGTATGAGCGTCGAGGCCCTCCAGTAGCTCTTTTTCGTTTGGGCGCTTTGTCGTCATGTTGACGGACTCCGTGTTTCCTGTCAGCAGTAATCATCTGATCGACAAGTTTGACCATGGACGTTATGAATTGTCCAACAACAATCCGATTTAGTTTCGTTTAGTAGCGCGGATTACTATTAGTATTTCGCGTTACTAATTGGTACTAACCGAGGAACGTGAGCGAGTTTCACAGCGCACGTTGCCACTGAACTTACCGCTCAAGCTCGAGAATTCAACGTCTTGCTTCAGCGATAGTCTGACAGCTTCAGGTGGTTGAGGGCCCGCCTGAATCCAGCCTGCACCCTCCTCCAGGAAAGGTATGCGGATTGCTTTGAATTTCTCAGAAAGGTCAGCCGGAAGGTTCACCGGCCACAGTTGTCCAGAAATGTTTTAAACCACGCCGACTCCGAAGCAGAGGGCTTCAGATCGTACATTCGTACAAGCCGAGAAAACCTCGCTACATAACCGCACTGACCAGCCGGTGGTAACCATTCATCCGGACCCTTGGCGCCTTTACTCCGGTTCAGGCTCAGCTCGACAGGCCATAGATTGATCATGTTGTTTGCAAATTTCTCACGCTCGGTCCGCGTCCAATCTGAAGCGCCGCGCTCCCAGGCCCACTTCAAAGGCACCACGTGGTCAATGTCGATCTCGCTGGAGTTTTGGATAACTTTTCCGGTGAACGGGCTTATCCAGCGACCTGTTACCACTCTACAATCCTGCTCTGTTGCAAATCGCACTTTGGTGCTGGAGGTAGCTAACAGTGCCTCGGCTCGACTGTTCTGACAATCGCCATCGACGTCGTCCCAGCCATGACCAAATGCCGACCGCTCATGGGACTTCGGGCCGGACTGGAGAGACTGTGGCGCGTATTCGTCAGCCAAGCTTTTGGGTAATCGACCACTACTGGCCAGGCAAGCCTCAACAGAATCAAACGCAATGAAGCTCTGGGTACGATCATAGTAGGCGCTGGCCGGGGGATGGCAGATTCCTGAGGATGTTTTCTTGATAGTCTCAGCAGCCACCGGCGCGATCCCGACAACCAGCGCGATAGCAAGTAACGACGAATAGAAATCCTTCACTGACCGCTCCTTAGGCTCACTGCACCTTCAACTTGGCCGCAATACTAAAGCGGATTGCCGAGTGTGCCTCGTTGTTGATGAGCTCCCTATCGATTTGTGGCGATACTGGTTTACCCCAGGCTCCCAAAACGAAGATTCTGTCTGTGAGTGCTTCAATCCGGAAGGTCGGAGCTCAACGTCAGCAAGGATAGTAGGTCAACGGGGTCTCATTACATAACCCGTTTTATCGGTATATCCGGGTGTGCTCGCTGCTAAACAAAAGCGAACATTCGAGTCAGGGCTTCCTCCAGTGCCTCCAGGCAAATCGCATCCATTTCATCCGGTATCATTGCCGGAACAAGTTGGAAACGCTAAATCATTGCACGGCAGAGATGGAAGGAAAATGCGCCAGCGATTATTGTGCCTCATGCGAACAGGAATGCGTGGAGACTATCGGACTTGAGGATTGTCGAACAGGGCCTTTACAAACGCCCTTGCAAAGAACACTATCGAATCCTTCAGTCATTCAGGAACTTTCTTCAAGAAGGGCAACAAGGTCCTGCCGAATGGCTTGAGCGCTTAAATCTTCCGGTCGGATAAGCAGGCGTGGATTACCCTCACGATCAAACACATAAACTGCGCCGCTGTGAGTGACGGCGTAATCACCTTCTGCGTCCGGTTCTTCATGCCCGAACGTGGTCCGGTATCGCTGGGTAAGTGTGCGTAGGTCAGAGGTTTTGCCGGTCAGCCCGACGATCCTTTCACCAAAAAAATTGACATACTCTGCCAGGCGCTCGGGCGTATCGCGCTGAGGGTCAACGCTGACGAACAGCGTAAGTACCTCCTCCTGGTTTTCCGGGCTCAGGCCGCTAACGGCCTGACTGAGTTTTTGCAGAGCAGTGGGGCAAACATCAGGGCAAGAGGTAAATCCGAAAAACAGCATTCGTACCTGACCACTGTAATCATCGCCTGAAACCGGTGCTCCCTGACTGTCGATCAAATCGAATTCAAGCTTGGGCATCACGCCGCTGATGTCTGTTCCGTGCCAATCCGGCGCATCATCGCCCATGCAGCCAACAAGGAGGATTGCCAGCATCATTAATGCAATGGATGCAAAGCGCTTTGTGTGGTGTTGGAAGCAGGGTGTGATCATAAAGTGGTGTCCTTCAGTTACGTGTTGGAAGGCTTCTGGTGTCCCAGAACAATCGCCAAGTCTTCCGGCACCGCCATCGGTTCAAATGCGCTGACGTTGGCACGTCCCGTATTGCCGACAGGAACCCAGATTCGTGAAACCAGCAACGCAGCGAAGGCCCGAGCCAGCTGACCGAGAACCTCGCGAGCATCGCGCGTGTGCCAGCCGAGCCGTAGCATGCGCAAATGTGTTGTCGTGTGCGCTAACGCGAACTTCTGGCTCAGAATATGAGCCCGTTCAAGATGTCTGAACGCTGTATCGACATCGCCCTGATTGTCTGCATCAGCGGCTGCTGCCAGTTCTGTCAGATAGAACGCCTTGAGTTCACTGTTCACTGCTCGGTTCTCCTGCCTTATCGGCCAGCTGAGTGGTGGGCAAAGATTTGCCCGGGATCAACCGAGTCTTCCGAGTACCGGAAATGCGGATAACATCCATGATGCAAACCGGGTCATCTGTCCCGTCAGCACCATTACCCCCATAACAACCAGAACCAGCCCTGCCAGAATTCTCAGTGACTGACTCCAGCGGCTCATCCAGCGCACTCGCTCCCGAAAGTGCTCAATAAATAGAGCCGTTGCCAAAAATGGAATTGCCAACCCCAGCGAATAAACGGCCAGGTACAGCATGCCGGTTTCAGCATTCGCATGGGTGGAACTGAGAGCCAGGATAGCGCCCAATATCGGGCCAATACACGGTGTCCATCCGACGGCAAAGGCCAAACCGAGAAGAAACGCTGCCGTGGGCCGTCCACCCTCAAGGGTTTGCCCAAAGCGCCAGTCGCGCTGTAGCGCGGGCATGCTCCACCAGCCCAGCATAAATAGCCCCATCAGCACGATCAGAATGCCCGCCACCAGATTGGCTTCCTGCCGGTAGGCCATCAGCCACTGACCGAGCAGACTAGCGCTGGCACCAAAAGCGATGAACACCACACTGAATCCAAGGACAAAACAGATACTGAGCCACAGAGATTGCAGTCGACTCGAACGGTCTGTGACGGTGCCGCCCGTAACGACCGAGAGATACCCCGGAACCAGCGGCAGAGTGCAGGGTGAGAAAAAAGACACCAGGCCGCCAAAAAAAGCAGCCAGCATTCCCCATGTCGCAAGATCTGGCATTTCCGTGAGTCCTCAACTTTCTGAGTTCAGTTGACGGTGGAGGGCATCAAGCCCATCCGTGTTTTAATCGACACCGGTCGCTATTGCTGTGCGTCTGGGAGCGACTCCTGAACAAGGCGAAGTAGCGGTTTGGGACCAAACTCCGTGAGTTGGCGGCCATTCACGAAAAAAGTCGGGGTGCCCCGAACGCCGATGGTTTTGACGTCCTGCATGTCTTGATCAAGGATGGCGCTTATCCGTTCGGATTGCATATCCTCACGGGCTTGGGACAGGTCCAGACCGGCTGCCTCGGCCGCTCCCCATGCCTTGGCAACCTTCGGGTCGTCGTGCCAGGCAGGCTGCACCTCCAACACAGCTTCCAGCACCGGTTCATAGACATCTTGCAGGCGAGCTGCTTCCAGAATTCTGGAGACTTCCTCGGAACCCTGATGGAACAGTGTGTAACGCAAAACAAGGCGCACCTGACCTGGATACTCAGCAAGAATCTGTTTCACGATGGGGTAGAACGCCCGGCAGGCTTCGCAGGAGGGGTCGAAAAACTCAACGATGGTCACCGGTGCGTCGGCAGGCCCGAATGTGGGCGAATGGAAGCGTACCAATGCTTGTTGGTTCGCGATCGGTTCGGAAGCGACAACAGACTTTTCACCGGTGGTGGCCGTTTTTTGAGGCTGCTGGGGCTGTGGCTTGAACAAGACAGCGGCCGAAAAGGCTGCGATCAGCACGAGACACACGACAACAACGATGGCACGACGATTCATGAATGAATTCTCCGACGGACAAGCAAGAGCAGAATTATGATGGCAACGAAAATGGCCAGCGATAGAAACGGAAGCGGCAGCCCACCAAATATCGTCATTCCGTCACCCGAGCAGGACGGGCCAGTGGCCGTGCAGGGCTGAATGGGTTGTGGAATTATCCCCACATAAAGCAGTGAGTGGGCCAGAGCGAACAGGGAGCCAATAACAGCCAGCGGCATAGCGTAGCGCCAAACGTTGAAATCCGAGTAGTAGCAGGCGACTGCGAGAATCACCGCCAACGGAAACATGAAGGCGCGCTGAAACCAGCACAGAACGCACGGAGCCTGCCCGAGAACTTCCCCGATGTAGATGGCTGAAAGCGAGGACACCAACGCCAGTAGCCAGGCCGACAGCAGCAGCCCCCATGGAATCACCTGGTTATTGTTGGTCACCGGGATGGCTCTTCCGATGCACTGCCACACGTGCTTTGCGATGAAGAACAGCAGTTGTCTCCGGTAGTGGCGACCTCACCTTCGTCCGATTGGTTGGCGGATTCTGCGCCACCGGCACGCCATTCCCCCATACCTTCACTGATGACTTGCCAGGCGGAATGCAGGAAAAGCGCAGCAATGGCGAGGCCCACAATGATGTCCGGCCAGAGGGTATTGGTGAGGGCGACCAATCCAGCCGCAATGATGACACTGCTGTTGGCGAACAGATCGTTCCTGGAACACATCCAGGTGGAACGCATGTTGAGGTCGTCCGCACGATGACGGTAGAGCAACACAAAACAAACGCCGTTTGCAAAAAGAGCAAGAGCGCCGACAGCGCCCATCCACTCGGCGGCCGGCACTTCCTGTATCACCAGCTTGCGGATGGCATCGGCGACAACAACAAGCCCGAACAACAGCATAAAGCCGCCTTTGAACAAAGCCGCTCCGGCACGCGCGCGACGGCTTCGGTCCAGCACGAACAGTGTCAGTGCATAGACAGACGCGTCGCCGAACATATCCAGCGAATCGCCCAGCAACGCGGTAGAGCTTGCAATCCAGCCGGCGCTGAATTCCACCACAAACATCACTGCGTTGATGGCAAGCGCAATGTAAAGCACCCGGCTTTGGCTCGCTCGCAATTGTGCCAGTTCACCGGCCTTGTTTTCACAGCAGCTGTCCACGACGAACCCTCCTAAAACGTGCAATACATCGATACACTGGTGGTTATAGTAACTATAAGGTCAATAGCGATGAGCGAAAAAAGGAACACGGTCGGTCGGCTAGCTGATGATACGGGCGTTAAGCCCGTGACCATCCGTTATTACGAAAAAATTGGACTGTTGCCGAAAGCGACCCGCTCGGAGTCGGGCTATCGTCTCTACTCCGAAGAGGATCATTCGCGGCTGCTGTTTATTCGACGAAGCCGCGGGCTCGGATTTAGCCTTGACGATATTCGTGAACTGCTTTCACTGGCGGATCGTCAGCAGGAGTCCTGTGCGGGTGTGGACGCCAAAGTTGAACAACAACTGGTTCAAGTGCGCTCTCGACTGAAAGATCTACATGCAATGGAACACGAGTTGGAAAGACTGAGTGCGTGTTGTGACGGCGGAGTTATTATGGACTGCCGAATTATCGAGACACTCTCCGGCTCTGCTTAACCACTTTGTATGTGCCCGCCAACCAGGACTGTCTCAATTCGAGTTGGGACAGTCTATTCAGTCAGGAATCCTCCTGAATAAGAGCAACGAGATCATGCCGAATTTCTTCCCCGCTCAAATCGGGCCGAATTAAAAGGCGGGGGTTACCCTCGCG
The DNA here is from genome assembly GCF_023156235.1 of Marinobacter goseongensis. Taxonomy (GTDB): domain Bacteria; phylum Pseudomonadota; class Gammaproteobacteria; order Pseudomonadales; family Oleiphilaceae; genus Marinobacter; species Marinobacter goseongensis. Next base: position 34,914 of record NZ_JAKZAI010000020.1, read on the forward strand.
ATCAAATACATAAATCGCGCTGCTGTGTGACACCGCATAATTTCCATCGGGGTCAGGTTCGTCATAACCGAAGGTGGTTCTATATCGTTTTGCGAGTTCACGAAGCTGGGGTTCATTTCCAGTGAGTCCTACAATATTGTCACCGAAAAAATCCACGTATTTTGCGAGGCGCTCAGGCGTGTCACGTTTCGGATCGACACTCACGAACAAAGTGAGTACTTCATCCTGAAGCGTCGGGGCCAGGCCACTGGTTGCCTGATTGAGCTTTTGCAGGGCGGTTGGGCAAACATCGGGGCACGAGGTGAACCCGAAAAACAGCATTCTCACCCGTCCACTGTAATCCTCGCCAGATACCGACTCGCCCTGGCTATTGATCAGGTCGAATTCCAGCTCAGGCATCAAGCCACTGATGTTTTTACCGTTCCAGTCTTCCTCGTCATTGGCAAAGCAACCAGTCAGCAATAGGGATGCAATCAGCGTTAAGGTCGCCGATATGATGTTGGTGCGCTGTCGCCAGAAGCGAGTTCTCATGACGCTGTTTCCTCAAGTGGTTTGGATTGATTGGCATATTTTCCGTCCTGATGCATGGCTCGCCGAAGCATCAGAAGAATGCCAAGGATGCTCATCATAGCGGGAGGGATATAGGTCAGCATGCCGCCCAGGAGCTGGTCGACTTCCGGGTCCAGCGGCCAGGCCCTGCCACAGACTTCGTAAACGTCGTAGACCATGTCACGTGAGAACACGATCCACGCCCCAAGAAACATCTGAAGCACACCTGCGGCAGCCAGAACCAACATGCGTCTGCCATACCCCAGCGATGAGGTGATCGCAGGCGGTCGCGGGTCGAAGATCAACCACCAGAACAGCAGGCCATCCAGTAACATGCTCCAGTTCATGACCCAGTACAGATCCCGGCTGAGCATGGCGTCGAAATGGATTGATGGCCACAGCCAGAAATAAATGAGCCCGACAAACAGGAATAGGGCGATGAAGGGTTGTTGCAGGACCTGATAAAACCAACCCAGAGGCCGGAGCGTGCGCCTCCAGCCTGGGCTGATTTTTTCAAACCAGAACCGCATGACCGGCAAGGGATTGGAAAGCGCGATCAGGATAGGCCCAATATGATGAAGGATCAGATGCTGGCCCCGATGGACGAAGAACATGTATTGCGCGTAGTAATCGAAGCGGGTCTGCATCACCGCATAACAGATCATCACCCCCAGGGTGAACGCAAAGATCCGCAGTGCGCCTGGCCGGTCCTGTTCCGGCATCCGAAATAGCCCAACGCCATAGAACCCCATCACGAGCATGTAGCTCAGTATGGTCAGCGGCGAGAAATCGTAAGGTAATAAGTAGTCAAGCAGTGACATAGCGTTGCCGGTTCTGAAGTTGTTATTGAGGCGACTCTACCTTGGAGGTGACAAGGTCGTACAGTTCTTGGGGTCCCAGCCGACTTAAGGTGTCCCCGTTGACGTAAAAGGTTGGGGTTCCAGAAATTCCAACCGCTTTCACGTCAGCCGCATCCTGTTGAATAGTGCGGTCAATCTCCTGCGAGTTCATACCGGCCCGGGCGGCTTCTAAATCAAGCCCGGCTGACTCCGCCGCATCCCATGCTGCGGCGACCTTTGGATCGTCATGCCACTGGGGTTGGGCTTCCATGACAGCGTCAAGCACCGGCTCGTAGATCCCCTGTTCGCGGGCGGTTTCCAGAATTCTGACGGCCTCTTCCGAGCCTTTGTGAAACAATACGTAGCGCAGGACCAGACGCACGTTGTCCGGGTATGCAGCCTGAATCTGTTTCACATAGGGATGCATGGCGCGACAGCCTTCGCAGGATGGGTCGAAGAATTCGACAATGGTTACCGGCGCGTCCTCAGGGCCGATAACGGGAGAGTAATCTCTCACCAGCGGCGTTTTTTCAACAACGGCGGGTTCATCAATGCCTTGAGAACGATCGTAATAAACGAAAGCGGCCGCGAAGACAACCAGACAAAAAAGAACGAGGCTTGTGACCAGGGTTCGGGTACGCACGTAAGATCTTCCTATTTTAGATAAGTTTAACGAGTGTCAGATTTTCCGGTATTCGGTAGCAGCCGATTGGGAAGCCACCTCAGATAAAACATCATATCAATAAGTTCCACCAGGGACTGCACGACAATCACCACGACAGCCGCGGCCCAGGCCTCTGGTAGCGACAATGCCAGAGGTTAAACCACGAAGGAGTTGCGGGTGCCAAGGCTGAAAATGACGGTGCGACCGGTTGCTACCGGTAATCGAAAGACCCGGCGCAGAGTCTTTCCAACCGGAGCCTCAGCTAGCAAATAGGCCGGAAACAGAATCATCAAGGGCCAGATAAGTGGGCCGGTACTGTCGATCTGGCTGACTTGTGTCATTGAGATGATGAAAAGTACGACTGTCAGCAGAGGGACCGGCATCAGACCCATGAAGCGAATCAACCCGGTGGCTTTTTCGGACTTTTCCGCCCATTTTTCAGTCAGAAATGCCAGGATAAGGGGGACAACAAGCAGCCCGACAAAGGCCGGCAGGAGGTGTCGCCCAAGCTCAAGATTTACGTCGAACTGATTGCCCAGGAAAAGCCAGAGGTAAAGTGGAAGAAGACCCAGTTGAGCAATCAGCAGAACCGGTGTTGCCGCAATGGCTCGGGTGCTGTCCCCCTTGCCTAGGTGAGTGAAGGTGACAAACCAGTCGGTACAGGGCATCAGCAATACCAGAAGCACTCCCAACTTCAGCGCGTCATTGTCCGGCAGCGCCAATATCAGCAAGGCAGTGATCGCCGGCATGACCAGAAAATTTCCGGTGAGCAAGGCACCCATGAACCGACGGTCCCGGAACATATCAGACAGGTGGGTCAACGGTGTTTGAGTAAATGTGGCGTAGAGCAGAACTCCGAGCAACCCCCAGATTAAGTAATCCGGCACACTGTCACCGAGGGACGATGTCCAATCCACAGACAGTCCGAAAACAACAGCGATGAGGTAGGCCCAGACCTGGTGGCGTTCAATTACGTCTCGCATGGCGTGCTCGTAACCGAGTGGAATGTCGGCCATTCGCAGCATATCTGCCACACGGTACCCTTTTCAGCAGCCCTGCTAGCCATGGCCATAAGTATGGGCATCTTTGTGACTGTGATCAGGATGTTCAAACTCCAATGTTGAATGAGTGATGCCGAACTCGTTTTCCAAAGCTCGTTTTATCCCACCCTTGACTTTTTCAAGTTCATTCCAGGCACTTATTTCGACCACCACATGGGCGTCGAGGGAGGCATCATGCTCACCCATCTGCCAGAAATGTACGTGGTGAAGGTCTAAAACGCCTTCTACGTTTGATAAAGCCTCGATGACAGAATCTGTGTCGATATCCAATGGACTACCCAGCATGAGTGTCCGGATGGTTCCGCCGATTTCCGTTAGACCCAGGTAGAGAATATAGCTTGCGATACCAATTGTGATCGCGGGATCAACCCAACGCATGTCGTACAGGAGAATCAGGGCGCCGCCTACAACGACTGCAATTGACGCAAACGCATCAGACAAGTTGTGTAGAAACAGCGCACGGATGTTGACGCTGTCCTTTTGCATGGAGTAAGTAAGCAGCGCGGTCAAACCATCCACTACCAATGCGATAATGCCAAGCCAAACTACCCACCACCCCTTGATTTCCGGGGGATCTATGAATCGCATGCCACCTTCGTAGATCAAATATGCCCCGATCATTATCAAAGTGGTGTAATTTATGAGTGCCGCAACAACCTCAATTCTCCCGTAGCCAAAGGTCATCTTCGAGTCGGCCGGGCGGCGTGCAATCTTCCGCGCCGCAAATGCGATAAATAGTGACGCCATATCCGAAAAGTTGTGTATAGCGTCGGCTATCAGCGCCAAGCTGCCAGCGAAGATCCCTCCAGCGATCTGAGCCAAGGTTAGGATACCGTTCGCCCAGATAGCTACTGCAACTCTCTTATCCTTAGTATCCGGTGACATGTGAGCATGCTCGTGGCCCATTGTTTTCTCCTTGGTCGTTGCTGTTCAATTAAACGTAGTCGCAACACTCGCTAAGCCTGGCTCAGAGGGCTTAGCGAGTGTTGCGACCGCGCGAAAACTAGCCATTCTGGCGATTTTCCATGTTATTCCCGGCACCTTTCTCGGCTGTGAAGCTCGTGACCAAAATCATGGCCACGCCCAGGACGATGAACACGTCGGCAAGGTTGAACGCCGGCCAGTGCCGGGATTGCCAATGAAAATCCAGGTAATCGACAACATAGCCTCGAAAAACTCGGTCGATGACATTTCCAAATGCACCGCCAAGTACCATCGAATAGGCTAGTGCTTCGGTTCGCTTATGGCTGTCCCGAATCAATTTGACCAGAACAGCCGAGACGACAATGGCTATCGCAATAAAAAAATATCGCTGCCAGCCACCGCCATCGGCAAAGAGACTGAAGGCAGCGCCTTTATTCCATACGTGCACCCAATTAAAGAAAGGGGTGATCTCAACCGATTGTCCGTAAGCCATGGATTGCTGGACGAGCCATTTAATAAGTTGGTCGGCCAGAGCTATAAGTGCCGAAAAGCCGAGAAAAGTGAGCGTAAAAAAGCGAGAACGGTCTTCAGACATCGAATTATCCTTTTAGCGCAAGGATGCGCTTGGCACCAATGAGTACAATGCCTCCCACAATACCGCCAATAACCAGATCCGGGTAGTTGGAGCCGGTCCAGGCAACAAGAAGGGCTGCAAGGATAACTCCCAGATTGATAACCACATCATTGGCCGAAAATATCCAGCTGGCTTTCATGTGAGCACCGCCGTCACGGTGTTTGGCGATCAGGAGCAGGCAACTGATGTTGGCAATAAGGGCCACAGATGCGACGGCCATCATCATTGACGACTGGGGATCACTGCCAAACAGAAAGCGCCTGCCAACTTCAACCAGTACCCCAGCGGCAAGGATAAGCTGGAGTATGCCAGCCACATGCGCCGCTCTGACCTGCATTTTGATGCCGTGCCCAACGGCGTAAAGCGCGAGACCGTAGACGGCGGCATCGGCAAGCATGTCTAGCGAGTCTGCAATCAGGCCAGCGGACTGGGCGATCAGGCCCATCGTCATCTCGACCAGAAACATCAGTGCGTTGATTGCCAGCAGTATCCATAAAGTGCCGGACTCTTCGCTTTCGTTGGCCTTAGAAGATTCAGCCGCTCTGACGGATTCAGCGCTGGCGTCTTCTGTCCTCTGCAAGGAAGCGCCCAGACCCAGGGTTTCCAGTTTGCTGGTAATAGGTCCGACTTCGCCTTGATGGATAATTTCCAGCTTTCGATTCGATAGGTCGAATGAGAGTGACTGAATGTTGTCAAAACCCGTGAGCGCCATTCGAATCATTCGCTCTTCTGAGGGGCAATCCATTTTCGGCACGCTGTAGGTGCTGAGCTGGCTGTCTGTTTCGGCGGTGACGGGGCTCTGAAGCTCATTGTTAACGACAGAATCTTTGCTGCCACACTGTCCATCGCAGGGTTTGCTCATTTTCGCGGCTCCGGTTCTCACACAAGTTCCGTTATTTAAAACCCTGTAGTCACTACAGGGTCAACGTTAAGTTGTTAGTTTTTGACGACACTGGTGAACCCACCGCGATTCGACGACTTGCGGTATGACCCTGTAGTAACTAAAGAGTTGAACTGGAGTACATTAAAAGGAGTTTGAGCAACGATGAGGCAGGGCAACAAGAGCGTACTAATCCTTGGTAGCTACGGAGCTGCAGGGGCGGCTATTGCAACACTCTTGGGCAACGGATCGACAGCGACATTGTCTTGGCAGGCCGGTCGCTGGAAAAAGGGCGTGAACGGGCGGAACAATTAGATCGCCCGGGGAATACCGGGCAGAGCTGGCATCAAATTAACAAGGTGGTGTCCGGTTTAGCGGGGGCCACCACAGGGAGCGAACAGAAGAATTTAGTGAATGACCTGGCGTCAGACGGAAAGCGCTTCCGTGCCCACGACGCGATGTACGAAGACAGCCGCTTATATTCAAGTTCAATTCAGTGTCAAAGAATATAATAAAAGGTTTTGGTTTTAGGTTGTTGAAATACAAAGAAAAAATTTAAAAATGTAACAACTCTGCAATAAGTGCAAAGCACCATCTACTCAGCATTTGAAAGACTTCAAGTGTCATTTTGAATCTATCTAATCTGAAGAGGTGTCCATGAAAAAGTGTCTATCAATGTTGGTGTTTGGTGGGGTTGCAGTAACTTCAATGAATGCACTAGCGGGGGAAGGTCCTATCCTGTACGGCAAAGCCAATGTTTCGTATGAAAACCAGGACGACGGTAATAGCGATACCTGGAAGCTCCAGAGTAATGCGTCCCGTCTGGGGGTAAAAGGGGCGCTCAATACCGACCTCGAAGGCTTGGAGGCGATCTACAAGGCAGAATTTGAAATATCGATTGATGATGGAGATAAGGATGGCCAGACTTTCTCGCAGCGTAATATTTACGGTGGCTTCAAGCAGGCGAACCTCGGTGCACTGATTGCGGGAAAATTTGACACACCTTTAAAGTCAGCGCAGGGCAAGGTTGACCAGTTCAACGACTTACAGGCGGATATAAAAAATATCATGGCTGGTGAAAATCGGACCAGCAACATTGTTCAATACAGTTCTCCACGTCTGTTTGATGCTGTGGGCGTTAGCCCGAATTTCTCACAGGGGATAAAAGAAAGCGGCTGAAAGTGCTATGGTTTCAAGAGCCTAACCAATCCACCAAGCACCAACAGCCGCTTCCAAAATGGTACCTGAAAAACTGACCTTCTCGCCACTCGTACGCCGCCAGATTGAAGCCGATTTCTCCGGTGGTCACATCACCTCCGATGCCGGACTGCTTTTGCTTCGGGAAGTCGACAATCAACACCAGCTCACTCAGCGCCTGGCTACGGTGCTGGACGATGCCCGTAATCCCGTGCTGGTTCGTCACAAGCTTCAAACCATGGTCCGGCAGCGGGTCTTTGGCGTGGCTGCCGGGTACGAAGACCTCAACGATCACGAAACGTTACGCTGACCAGGCACTTCAGACCGCGACTGGCGAAGAGGCCATTCTGGCGGGCAAATCAACACTGTGCCGAATGGAGCAGCGCGTAGACCGGCAGGCCGTGGTCAAGGCCCACGAACTGCTGTGGCATCACTTCATTGAACAGCACGAGACTCCACCCAAGGAAATTGTGCTGGACTTCGATGGCACTGATATTCCAGTGCATGGCGACCAGCCCGGCAAGTTCTTTAACGCCTACTACGATCACCATTGTTTCTTCCCGCTGTACGTGTTCTGCGGCCGTCACCTGTTGGTGAGCTACCTGCGCACCAGCAATCGAAGCGACAGCCGCCACAGCTGGGCCATTCTGGCCCTGCTGGTGAAGTTCATCCGGCAGTACTGGCCGGATACCCGCATCGTGTTCCGGGGTGACAGCGGCTTCTATCGCCCCCGATTGCTGAGCTGGTGCGACCGGAATAACGTGGATTACCTTGTGGGCATCAGCAAAAACAGCCGGCTGCTCAAGGAGGTGGACGTACCCTCGATGCTGGTTCGCAGGGCTCACGGGGAGTTGGGAGAAAAAGT
>NZ_JAKZAI010000021.1 GCF_023156235.1 Marinobacter goseongensis
TTCTGTGGCCTGACGGCCACCCGGGGGTGGGTCAAAATAAATGGCCAGTAGTGGGTCATTTTAATTGGCCACTAACAGGTGCCCCTATGTTTTCGCAGGGCATTGGTGAGGGCGCTTTGAGAGGAAAAACCGGTCCGGTAGCTGACTTCAGACACCGACAGCCCGGTTGACACCAGCAATTGCGCGGCCTGGTCCAGGCGCGTTTTAAGCAGAAACTGGTGCGGGGTAACACCGGTCACTTCACGGAACATCTCGTGAAATCGGCTGACACTCAGGCAGGCGACGCCGGCGAGGTCGTGAACCGTGATCTTGCGATGCAGGTTTTCCATGATGTAGCGACGGATCGTGTCCGGGCGAATGAGCTGGCGATTAACCGGCGCCGAACGCTGGTTGTTCAAGCGCTCGGCCATGCAATGCAGGATGCTGCCGGCAAGATGGCGTTTCATCCCCTCGTTGGTCGGGGCACGGTCAAACTCGCCGGCGGCGAATTGCACCAGCCCCTGAAGCTTGCTGTCCATATCGAGGGTTCTGGGCCGTTCGAACAACGGCGCCAGGCGCTCGTAGTCGCCGTGGTCAGGGCTGGTCAGGGCCGACATGTAGGGATCGAGATTGATTACCAGAACGTGATTCTGGTTGTCGCCACAGTAATCGTGACGGGCGCCGGTGGGCACGAGGCAGGCACGCCAGGTGTCAAGGTGAGCCCCGGTTCCGTCGACACTCAGGTCCGCCTCGCCCCTGACACCCACCACGATCTGATGGTGTTCATGGCAATGCTGGTGTGACGCTGTCGGAAGCTTCAACAAGAGTGCGTTCAACATACCCGGATCCCGGATTAAAACAATCTGGTGGCCCGATTAAATCAGATATGAACAGAGTTTGCACGAAACGGCCGGGAACGTCCGATTTCGGGTGTGCAGCACCGGCATCACTCTGCCGTGGCCACCAAAGTCCGAAGGCGCTCAGCGACGTCGGCGGTGACCACATCCAGGTCTCTGGCCGCATCAACAATTTGATAGCGGACAGGATCCCCATGGGCCCGCCGCAGGTAGGTCGCACGAATGCGCTGGAAAAAATCCACCGCTTCCTGCTCGAAACGATCGAGCTCACCACGGTGGCGGGCACGGGTCATACCGGTCTCTACCGGTGCATCCAGAAGAATGGTCCGGTCGGGCCGCAGTTCACCCTGAACCAGGTGTTCCAGCAACGCTATGCGCTCTTCCGGCACACCACGCCCGCCGCCCTGGTAGGCAAAGGTGGCATCGGTGAACCGATCACACAACACCCAGCGGCCAGCATCGAGCTCGGGCAGGATGCGGGTGTGCAAGTGCTGCGCCCGGGCGGCGAACATCAGCAACAATTCGGTGATGTCGTTCACCGGTTCGTCCCGCGGCGTCAGCAGCAACTCACGAATGGCTTCCGCCATCGGGGTACCACCAGGCTCCCGGGTCACTACACAGTCAATGCCCAGCGCTTCCAGCGTGTCGGCCGCCGTGCGCAACTGGGTCGACTTGCCGACGCCCTCGGTGCCCTCGAAAGTAATGAACAGGCCGCGCCGGCTCATGGGTTGTCCTCGGACACCGCCGGTGCCGGCGACGAGCGATAATCGGAACGACGATTGAGCTGAAATTCCCTTACCGCCTTCTGGTGCTCACTGAGCGTTCGGGAAAACTTGTGGGTACCGTCACCGCGGGCGACAAAATAGAGACTGTCGCCGTCCTCCGGGTTGAGTGCCGCATGGATCGCCTCTTTCCCCGCCAGCGCGATGGGCGTCGGTGGCAAGCCGTCAATGCGGTAGGTATTATAGGGCGTGTATTTCTGCAGATCCTTGCGGGTAATGCGGCCAATGTAGCTATCGCCCATGCCGTAGATAACGGTCGGATCGGTTTGCAAGCGCATACCCTTCTCAAGGCGCCGCACGAAAACACCCGCGACCTGCCCGCGCTCATGGGGTGCGCCGGTCTCCCGCTCCACGATGGAAGCCATGATCAGCGCCTCATAGGGGGATTCGTAGGGCAGCCCTTCCGCGCGCTTCTCCCACTCTGCCTCAAGTATGTTGTTCAGGCGCTCGAAGGCGCGGCGCAGCATGTCCAGGTCGGTGTCATTGCTGGTGAACGAATAGGTATCCGGAAAGAAACGGCCCTCAGGGTCCTCTCCTTCGGCCCCCACCGCGGTCATGATCTCCTCATCACTCCAGTCGGTGGTTTCCTTGCTCAGCCGCTCACTGTTCGCCAGCGCCTGGCGCATATCCTGAAAGGTCCAGCCTTCAATAAACTGGATAGACCATTGCTTGGTGTCGCCGGCCACCAGCTTCGCGAGCAAATCCCGCGCGCTCATGCCATCGGTCACCTCATACTCACCGGCCTTGATTCGAGCCTCCTCCGGATGGAGACGGCCGTGCACACGCAGCCACAGGGCATCGGGCAAAAAGCCCTCAGCCTCAAACTGGCGCGCCAACTGACCAAAGCTGGTGCCCTGGGGCACGTCGAACAGGACCGGCTCCTGCAGCCTCATGGGCGCATCGAGGGTTTCCAGACCCTGCCACACCCACAACGCGCCACCTGAAGCGGCCAGTACCACGAGACAAACAACGGATATCAATAGCTTCCGGATCAAACCTGGGTTTCCACTAGATCGAGAGGGTTGAAGATTGTCGCAAGAGCGCTGTCCACTGGCAAATCCCGGCCGTCCAATCCGCGAACCGGCACCACGCCAATCAGGCTGTTCATCAGGAACAGGCCCTGACAACGGTCCGGATCCAGCGCCGAGGGGGCAACGGCGCCCTGCTCTACAGGCTCCCCGCCCCGCTCCAGGGTTTGCACCACGTGATCCCGCATCACGCCGGCCACCGCCAGTTGCGACACCGGCGGGGTCAACCAGCCCTGCGAGGTTCTGACCAGCAGATTGGTGCGGGTGCCCTCAACAAGGTCTCCCGCCGGATTGGTCATGATCATCTCGTAAAGGTCACCGGTCAGCTCGCGGCTGGCCATCACCTGTTCGAGACGATTCAGCGTCTTGATGCCTGCCAGCAGAGGGTTGACGGTCAGGGGAAACGCAGACTGCGCAGCCATGACTCCGTCATGACCCGGATGGTGAGGCAACGCCGCGGCAGACACCACCATGGTCGGAACCAGATCGGCCGTTGGCCGGTAGCCACGGCCACCGGCACCGCGGGTCAGCACCAGTTTAAGCACCCATCCGGAGGCACCGTAAGCGCCCCCGTATCGACCGGAGGCCTGACGAATCACGCCCCGCACATCAGACTCGGTCAGCGGAATTCCCAAGACAGCCGCACCGGCCACCATCCGCGCCACATGACCGGACAGCAGAACCCCACCGCTTCCGTGCATGCGAATGGTCTCGAACAGGCCGTCGCCATAGGCGAGACCGCGATCCGCTGCCGGAATGCCGGCGTCATCTGCCCAGTACAGATTCATCGGTGCGGATCAGTCTTCGAAGCGCTGGAAGATCAGGGTACCGTTGGTACCACCAAACCCGAACGAATTCGACAGGGCAATCCGGATATCGGCTTCTCTGGCGCCACTGGCAACGAAGTCGAGATCACAGCCTTCATCCGGATTGTCCAGATTGATGGTCGGCGGCAACACGCCGTCGCGAATGGCCAGCACAGAAAAAATGGCCTCTACCGCCCCCGCAGCGCCCAACAGGTGCCCGGTCATGGATTTGGTACTGCTCATGGCGAGCTTGTCGGCGTGCTCGGAAAACACCTGCTTTACCGCAGCCACCTCGGCCACGTCGCCGACCTGGGTCGAAGTGCCATGGGCATTGATGTAACCGATGTCTGCAGGCTGGATGCCCGCATCACGAATCGCGTTCTTCATGGCTCGGGCCGCGCCCTCGCCGGACTCCGGCGGAGCGGTGATGTGGTGGGCATCATCGCTCATACCAAACCCGATGACCTCACCGTAGATGGTGGCACCGCGACGACGAGCGTGCTCGAGATCCTCCAGCACCATCACACCGGCACCGTCACTGAGTACAAAGCCATCACGCTCGCGGTCCCACGGCCGGCTTGCTTTTTCCGGCTCGTCATTGCGGGTCGACAGGGCCCGGGCAGCGGAGAACGCCGCTATGCCGGTGCGGGTGGTGGCCATTTCCGAGCCCCCGGCCAGCATTACATCCGCATCACCATAGGCAATGGTGCGGGCGGCGTAGCCGATGTTATGCGTACCGGTGGTGCAGGCCGTGGTGATGGCAATGTTGGGACCGCGATAACCGAAACGGATGGCCACATTCCCGGAGATCATGTTGATTACCGAGGCGGGGACAAAGAATGGTGACACCTTGCGGGGACCGGACTTGTCCATGGCCAACACACTCTTCTCGATGAATTCCAGGCCCCCAATCCCGGACCCGATGGCCACGCCCACCCGCTCATTGTCCAGCTCGGTGTAGAGTTCGAGACCACTGGCTTCCACTGCTTGCTGGGCCGCGATGAGGCCGTAGTGGATAAAGGCATCCAGTTTGCGGGCGTCCTTGGTGGACAAGTAGGGCTCAAGGTCCAGATCTTTGATGGCTCCGCCAATCCGGGTGTTGTAGCCGGAAGCATCGAAACGGTCGATCATCCCTATACCGCTCCGCCCTGCCCGGATTCCTTCCCAAGAGGACTCGACGCTGTTCCCCAGCGGCGACAGCATGCCCATGCCCGTTATTACAACACGTCGTTTTGTCATAACCCCTTTCACCTGGTGTGGATGGTGTGATGTCGAAAAGCCAATCGAACCGGAAAGTCAGCCAATAAAAAAGCCGTCCTCCGAATCAACCCAAGGACGGCTTTCTGGCCTGGCTTATACTACGTGCTGAGTATCAGGTGTGCGCGACGATGTAGTCGATTGCATCCTGAACACTGGCCAGCTTCTCGGCTTCTTCATCGGGAATTTCAGTTTCGAATTCCTCTTCCAGTGCCATGACCAGCTCAACGGTGTCCAGTGAGTCAGCGCCAAGATCCTCTACAAAAGAAGATGAGTTCTGAACTTCGGACTCTTTTACGCCCAACTGTTCACAAACGATCTTCTTCACGCGCTCTTCAACTGTACTCATAATGTCCTCACTTTTGTGTCAACCAAGCAACCTAAGTGTTGCCAGTTTAGTTTAAACCCTACCTGCAAACAAGCAGGGATTCTGTCTAACATGTTGTGCGACAAGGAGTTGCGCACAAGCCCGGTTCGCGGGCCTATCCCATGTACATGCCGCCGTTTACGTGAATGGTTTCCCCCGTCACGTAAGCAGCCGGTTCGGACGCCAGGAAGGCCACCACAGCGGCAACTTCTTCCGGTTCACCCAGACGACCCGCGGGTATGACTTCCAGCATAGCCTCACGCTGCTTGTCGTCCAGTTTTCGCGTCATATCCGTGTCGATGAACCCCGGCGCCACACAGTTTGCGGTGATGCCACGATTCGACATTTCTTTTGCAAGGCTGCGGGTAAAGCCCTCAACACCGGCTTTCGCGGCACAGTAGTTGCCTTGCCCCGGGTTGCCCATACCGGCCACCACGGAACTGATATTGATAATGCGCCCCCAGCGGGCCTTTGCCATGCCACGAAGCACCGCCTTGCTGGTCCGGTAAACGCTGGAAAGGTTGGTTTCCAGCACCGATGTCCAGTCGTCGTCCTTCAAACGCATCAGGAGGTTATCACGTGTGATGCCGGCATTGTTGACGAGAATCAACGGCGCGCCAGACTTTTCCGTCACGGCCTTCAGACCCGCCTCTATGCTGTCGGGATCGGCGACGTTCATGACAATACCGTAACCGTTCAGACCCGCTTCTTTCAGCGCTGCGGTGATGGATTCGGCGCCCTCGGCGCTGGTGGCGGTTCCCACCACTTCGACACCCTGTTCCGCCAATGCCCGCGCAATGGCTTTGCCAATACCACGGGTTGCACCGGTGACCAGTGCGGTTTTGCCTTCAAGAGACATGTGGTGCTCCCTGTTGTTTACGACTGTCCGAATGCATCCAGCGCCTTGGCGATCGCATCCGGTTCCTCGATTCCATACACCGACAGATTGCGGTCGATACGCTTGATAAGACCGGCAAGCACCTTGCCGGAACCGCACTCCACTGCGCAGCTTACCTCTTTGCCGACCAGTGTGCGTACCGAGTCGACCCACAGTACCGGTGAATGCAACTGCTTGACCAGATTGGCTTTCAGTGTAGCGGAGTCCGACTCGGCTGAGGCGTTAACATTCTGTATGACCGGTATGACAGCATCGTTAAAGCTGACGTCGTCCAGCGCCTCGGCCAACTCCGCCGCAGCGCCCTTCATCAGGGCACAATGGGAAGGCACGCTGACCGGCAGCGGCATGGCCTTGCGGGCCCCTTTGGCCTTACAGGCTTCGATAGCCCGATCCACCGCGGCGGCCGAGCCGGCGATGACAACCTGGCCGGGTGCGTTGAAATTGACTGCCGACACCACGTCACCTTTTGCGGCTTCTTCACAGGCCGCGATCACGTGCGCATCTTCCAGACCGAGAATCGCGGCCATTTTGCCCTCACCCGCTGGCACTGCGGTCTGCATCAACTCACCGCGCAACCGCACCAGTTTGATGGCGTCGAAGAAATTCAGGCTCTCGGCGGCGACCAGCGCACTGTATTCGCCCAGACTGTGGCCCGCCACAAAATCCGGCTTGCTGCCGCCTGCCACAAACCACTGGCGCCACAAAGCCACACTGGCCGTCAGCAGTGCGGGCTGTGTCACCGTGGTCTGGTTCAGCTCCTCTACCGGGCCTTTCTGGCACAGCTGCCACAAGTCGTAACCAAGAAGTTGAGACGCTTCCGCGAAGGTCTGTTCGATGATGGGCCAGTGCTCGGCGGCGGCAGACAACATGCCAACCGACTGAGACCCTTGTCCGGGAAAAATAAAGGCTGATTTCATAAGCGGGATCTTATCGTCATTGGGGGGTTGCGGGAGATTAGCCAATAGTACAATTTAAGGCATGATCCGGCGAATGTACCGGTCAGAAGGGGCAGACTTTAGTCTCAGGGCTGATTCCGGACAGGATCAGATCATCAAATCGTCGAGGCGCTCGTTGATCCGCTGGGGCACGTCAAGCTCGACTTCCTTCACCGCCTGACGGATGGCTGCCAGCATGGCACGCTCATTGGCATTGCCGTGGCTCTTGATGACAACGCCCTGCAGTCCCAGCAGGCTGGCGCCGTTATGCCGGGAAGGATCCATCAACTGCAGCAGACGCCCGATGATGGGCCGGGCCAGCAAACCCACAAAGCGGCCATACAGCGTTCGGCTGAACGCCTGCTCCATCAGCTCGATAAGCAGGCCGGCTACACCCTCACCGGTCTTAAGCGCAATATTGCCGACAAACCCGTCACACACTACGACATCCGCCACATCGCGGAACAGGTCACTGCCCTCCACGTAGCCGATGTAATTGATGGTGTCGCACTGGGCCAACATGTGGGAGGCCAGTCGCACCTGCTCATTACCCTTGATCTCTTCCTCACCCACGTTGAGGAGCGCCACCCGCGGTTCAGGCTGGGCGCAGATGGCCGACGCCATCAGCGACCCCATCAGCGCATATTGGTAGAGATTCTCCGCAGTGGAATCGACATTGGCACCCAGGTCCAGCACATGACAACGGCCACGCAGAGAAGGAATCAGCTTGGAAATGGCAGGACGCTCGATTCCCGGATACATCCGGATGATAGAACGGCCAAAGGCCATCAATGCGCCGGTATTACCAGCACTGACGCAACCACGGGCCTCACCGTCCCGGACCAGTCCGAGCGCCACCGCCATGGACGAGTTGCGCTTGTGCCGCAGGGCATGAGAGGGCCTTTCATTCATCCGCACCACATCCGCCGCTTCCGCAATGCGAATTCGGGCATGGCCCGGATGCAACAAAGCCTCGAGCTCGCTCCTGATTCCAACCAGAATGAGACTCAAGGCTTCGTTTTCACGGACCGCATCCAGGGCCGCGGCAACAACAACAGCCGCTCCGCGGTCGCCGCTCATGGCGTCGATCGCAACGGTGACGGGCGTCACCGGTTTTACGTCCTGCACTGGGCTACGGCCTGATTGCAACGATTTACTCGTCGCGCGCTTCAATTACCTGCTTGCCACGGTAAAAACCGTCCGGAGACACGTGGTGAC
The DNA here is from genome assembly GCF_023156235.1 of Marinobacter goseongensis. GTDB lineage: Bacteria > Pseudomonadota > Gammaproteobacteria > Pseudomonadales > Oleiphilaceae > Marinobacter > Marinobacter goseongensis. Next base: position 8,128 of record NZ_JAKZAI010000021.1, read on the forward strand.
GACGATGAACTTCACCAGTAGTGCTGTCGGTGGACAGAGCTGCGGCGCTCAGGGCGTCGTGTGAACGGCGCATGCCACGCTTTGAACGGGTCTTTCGGTTTTTCTGTACAGCCATGATTATGCTCCTGACCTGTTAACGTAAACTAAAACAGTAACGTGTGTTCATTCATATCGCGCTGGCGTCCCGCAGGTCACCGCGCCCGGTTAATGCTTCTTTGTCTTGAGACCCGCCAGCACGCTGAACGGGTTCTCGCCTGAGGGCGTTTCCGGCTTTGCGGGCTCGGATTCAGGCTCGTAAGCTTCGAGATCTTCCCGTGCCGGGCACGCGTTCCGCTCATGGAGCGGGAACGGTGGCAGCACCAGCAGCAGCTCGTCTTCGCACATCGACCAGAGGTCTGCGCTGAAGTCGTCCGTCAGGAACGGTTCCAGCTCTTTTGGCAACTGCTGCGCCTGCTCATCACTGGTGACCAGCCCCAGGGTAAAATCGGATGTCAGCGTCTCGCGCATGGGGTTCATGCACCGCTGGCATTCCAGATCAACCGGGACCTGCAACTCACCCGACACAATGCGACGACGCTGGCTGTCCATGGTAAACGACAGCCGAACCCGGCACACCGCCCCATCATCAAACCCAAAAACCACTTCGCGGAAACGAGGCAATCCGATCAGAGGAATATCTCCCTCCAACACAGTGTTCTGCTCCGCCAACCGGTAAGGATCGACAGCTCTGGGCAACTCGGCGTTTGACGCTTTTGACATAGGCGCGCAATTTTAGGGGGCGGACCGCCCGCTGTCAAAGACTTCATTGCCTTTTACGACGCGCTTCCGGTATGAATAGGGGTATTCAACGATCATTCCCGGCACAGGCCGGATCAATCAGGCAACTTCATGACTTCCCGACCACTGCTTCTGGCGTCCTCTTCCCCCTATCGCAAGGCATTGTTGCAAAGGCTCGGAATGCCATTTGTCACCGCCAGCCCGGACATCGATGAGACCCCCGCCGTCGGGGAATCCCCGCATCACCTGGCCATCCGCCTGGCGCAACAAAAGGCCCAGGCTCTCGCCCCGAGCCATCCCGGACACTGGATCATCGGCTCCGATCAGGTGGCCTGCCTGCCCGACGGGACACAACTGAGCAAACCCGGCAGCCATGAACAGGCGGTTCGTCAGCTCTCCCGCAGCAGCGGCCAAACGGTTTCGTTCCTGACCGGCCTGGCGCTACTCGACGCCGACACGGGCGCCCTCCAGACCCACTGCGAGCCGTTTCAGGTGCACTTCCGCACCCTGACCCACAAAGAGATCGAACAATATCTGGAGCGTGAAACACCGTACGATTGCGCCGGAAGCTTCAAGATGGAAGGGCTTGGCATAGCGCTGTTCGAGTCCCTGGAGGGCCGGGACCCGAACAGTCTGGTTGGATTACCGCTGATCGCGCTGATCGATCTGCTTCGCAACTGGAACCTGAACCCGCTGCTGACAGACTGAACCCTAGCGCAACTCGAAGCGGGCCTCCATCAGGCGATTGGCCAATCCGCTGCCGACCGATACTCCGAACTGATCGACAATGTCCTGGAACGGCGACTTGCGGCGACTGTAGTCAACCAGATCCTCCTGACCGACCACCTGACGCGCCACGTGTGAGGCACTGCCAAGTCCGTCCACCAGGCCCAGCTCAAGGGCCTGCTCGCCGCTCCAGACCAGCCCCGAAAACAGCCGTTCGTCATCGGAAAGCCGGTCGCCACGGCCTTCACGCACCTTTTCAATAAACTGCTGATGGGTAGTCTCCAGCACGTCCTGCCAGAACGCCACTTCATCGCCGTCTTCCGGCGAGAATGGATCCAGAAACGCTTTGTTCTCACCCGCGGTATAAAGCCGACGCTCCACGCCGATTTTTTCCATGGCGTCGGTAAACCCGAAGCCACCGGCCACCACTCCGATGGAGCCCACCAGACTGGCCTTGTCCGCGTAAATCTCGTCCGCGGCAGCAGCGATGTAATACGCTCCGGAGGCACCCACATCGGAAATCACGGCATAGACTTTCTTGTCGGGGTACTCGCCCCGCAGACGCTGAATCTCGTCATACACATAGCCGGACTGCACCGGGCTGCCGCCACCGCTGTTGATACGCAGAACCACCGCCACGGAATTATCGGCTTCAAAGGCCTTGCGCAGGGAGCCCACGATATTGTCAGCACTGGCCAACTCATCGGCGGCAATCAGACCGTTGATTTCAACCAGCGCCGTGTGCTGTCCTGTGGTCGCCTCCAGACTTTCTCCAAGCGGAAAACGGAATAAAAGCACCAGCAGAAACAGATAGCCGAAGGTCAGAAACTTGAAAAAGATCCCCCAACGGCGACTCTTGCGCTGCTCGGACTGCAGCGACAGCACCAGCTTTTCGATCAGCTTCCAGTCGCGACCGGTCTCCGGCGGCAGATTGGGCTTCCCACGCTTCCCGGACTGGGGCGCCGGTGCAGGCTCATCTCCCCACTCTGGCTTGTCATCCGAATTCCAGTCACTCATACCCTGTTTCCTTATTACATCCGACAGGCATCACAGACCCAACACTTCCCGCAAATCCGGGACCGAGTCCACGATCGCATGGGGCGCATAATGCCCCAGAACATCCCGCTTATGCACGCCCCACTCAACGCCGATCGACGGCATGCCAATGCGCTGCGCCATCTCGAGATCGTAGCGGGTATCACCAATCATCACCGCCTCGGCGGGCTTGATGCCGTAGAACGCCAGAATTTCCTGCAGCATCGCGGGGTGGGGCTTGGAGCGGGTCTCATCGGCGCAACGGGTAATCTCGAAATGAGGTCCCAGGCCGCTCGACACCAACGCCCCTTCCAGGCCTTTGCGGCTCTTGCCGGTCGCCACAGAACAGCCGCGGCCGCCAGCCCGGATATCAGAAACAACCTCCGCCATGCCGTCAAAGACATTCTGCGGGGTGGTTCCCTTGGAGAAGAAATATCGACCGTAGCCCTCGCGAATGGTGTTCATCTGCTCGCGACTGATGCCCGGATACAATTTCTCCAGAGCCTCGACCATGCCAAGGCCAATGATATCCCGGTAGGCCTCCCGCTCGAGCGCGGGGTAACCCAGTTCAGTCGCGGCCTGATGAAGACTGTCCGCAATGTGCTCCACGGAATCTACCAGCGTGCCATCCCAGTCGAATATGACGACTTTCACATCCATAGATCGGTTCCTGTTGTACCAACCTGCGCACAACCCGCAGGCAGCCTATCGGCCTGATTGTTGGCGGGCCGCCAACCTCGCCAGCACATGCTGGAAGGCCTCGTCATAGGGTGCTTCCAGTCGCACCGGCTCGCCGCTCACCGGCAACGAGAATTCAAGAGCCCGCGCGTGCAGCATCAGCCGCTGCCCGCCGGCCGCCCGAAACGCTTTCAGGCTGCCATCATCCATATACTTGTCGTCCCCGGCAATCGGATGACCTGCCCACATGGCATGAACCCGAATCTGGTGGGTTCGACCGGTCACCGGCGAAGCCTCCATCAAGCTGTAGCCTTCAAACGCCGAGAGACAACGGAACAGGGTCAGCGACGCCTTGCCTTCTTCATCCACCCGAACCCGGCGCTCACCGTTGGGCATTTCATAGCGCAGCAGCGGCTCCTCGACGCGATTGACCGACGCAGGCCAACTTCCCGCCACCAGCGCATGATAATGCTTGCGGATGCGTTTATGGCGAAGCTCGTCCTGCAGGTAGCGCAGCGCGGAGCGCTTCTTTGCCACCATCACCAGCCCTGACGTATCGCGGTCGAGGCGATGAACCAGCTCAAGAAAACGAGCCTCCGGTCGTGCCGAGCGCAGCACCTCGATCAGCCCGAAGCTCAGACCACTGCCGCCGTGCACGGCGATACCCGCAGGCTTGTTAACCACCAGCATCTGCTCGTTTTCGAACACCACGGCAGCTTCCATGACCGTCTGCACGCGGGAACCCGGCGCAACCTGTTGCGGTTTCTCCTTGACGGTGATGGGAGGGATACGCACATTGTCACCGGCCTTGAGGCGGGTATCCGGCTTCACCCGGCCCTTGTTGACCCGCACCTCGCCCTTGCGAATCACCCGGTAAATGATGCTTTTGGGCACACCCCGCAACTGGGCAAGCAGGAAATTGTCCAACCGCTGACCTTCGTTGTCTTCCTCCACGGATACGTGACGCACGCCCTCCCGAACCTCCCTTGCGGGCTCCGCGGCCCGCGTATCCGCAGGCGCTGACGACCGCTGGGGCCGGCTTCCGGTTCTCGGCTTGTGATCCTGGGCAACGCCGCCTCGCCTGGGCGCAGAGCGCGGCGCCTGCCTGTTTCTGGGAGCTTTGGTCATGAATACCTTATCGATGGCAGAACTGCGGGATTGAAGCCCTGACAGAATACTGTTATATTCCGGCGTGCTTTGCCGTTTGTCTACGGCCTGACCATTTGAGTCAGAAGCCGGAGCGGCAGAAGTATACCGACACTATTTGAGAGTTTGAACGCCGCAGGCCCAATCATTAGCGGGCGCGGCGATTAAAATGCTCCCCGGCCATCACGGCAGGTCAATAACAGGCCTACAACCGGATCCCGGGAGAGCGAAAACAACCGTACGGAAAACCGTCGGGCGACATCGCGAAGAATCATTACCAGCACGCAGGGCCGGGCCGTCCAGCTTACGAATACGACGTGAGACCCAGGCACCAGTGTGAACCTGAAAACGGATAACATGCGTCAACAGACACTTACCTTACACGACTTCTCCCTGCCCTCTGGCAGTCGGACCGTCGGCGGTGGTCTCAGGCTTTCGGGGCAGCTACCCGGAAAAGCCTGATCCGTCTGGCCGCCGGCTTGCTTCTGTAGTAGGAGGCCCGCGGCACGCACGTTCTGCTTCGCAGATGCATCTCCCCCCGGTTTTCTGTCCAAACCAAACGACAGGAAACCTTTCTTTCCATGAAAAGAATGCTAATCAATGCAACTCACCCTGAAGAGTTGCGCGTCGCCCTCGTTGACGGCCAGCGTCTGTTTGATCTCGACATCGAATCCAGCTCCCGTGAGCAGAAAAAAGCCAACATCTACAAGGGTCGCATTACCCGTGTAGAGCCCAGCCTTGAAGCCGCTTTCGTCGACTTCGGTGCGGATCGGCACGGCTTCCTGCCCCTGAAGGAAATCTCAAAGGAGTACTTCAAGAAATCCCCGGGCCAGATCGAAGGCAAGATCAACATCAAGGATGTGGTATCTGAAGGCCAGGAAGTCATCATTCAGGTCGACAAGGAAGAGCGCGGCAACAAGGGCGCAGCCCTGACCACCTTCATTTCCCTGGCAGGCCGCTATCTGGTGCTGATGCCCAACAACGCCCGCGCCGGTGGTATTTCCCGCCGCATCGAGGGTGACGAGCGTGCCCAGCTGAAAGAAGCGATGAACGACGTCCAGGTACCGAAATCCATGGGCATCATCGTTCGCACCGCTGGCATCGGCCGCACCAGCGAAGAGCTTCAGTGGGATCTGGATTACCTGGTGCAGTTCTGGGAAGCCATCACCCAGGCCGCTGGTGAGCGCAAGGCGCCCTTCCTGATCCATCAGGAAAGCAACGTGATCATCCGCGCCGTGCGCGACTACCTCCGCCAGGACATTGGCGAGGTGCTGATTGACGCCCCCACGGTGTACGAAGATGTGCTGAATTTCGTCCGTGCCGTAATGCCAACCTTCGAGAACAAGATCAAGCTGTACAAGGATGAAATCCCGCTGTTCAGCCGCTACCAGATCGAAGGCCAGATCGAAACCGCCTTCCAGCGTGAAGTGAAGCTGCCCTCCGGTGGCTCGATTGTGATCGACCCCACCGAGGCACTGGTGTCTATCGACATCAACTCCTCCCGTGCCACCAAGGGTCATGACATCGAAGAAACCGCGCTGCAGACCAACCTGGAAGCAGCGGAAGAGATCGCCCGCCAGCTGCGGCTGCGCGACATGGGCGGCCTGATTGTCATCGACTTCATCGACATGACTCCGGCCAAACACCAGCGCGAAGTGGAGCAAAAAGTACGCGAAGCTCTGGAAATTGACCGTGCCCGGGTTCAGGTCGGCAAGATCTCCCGTTTCGGCCTGCTGGAAATGTCCCGCCAGCGCCTGCGCCCTTCCCTCGGCGAAACCCGCAGTGAAGTGTGCCCGCGCTGTGAAGGCCAGGGCACCATCCGTGGCATCGAATCCCTTGCGCTCAGCATCATGCGCCTGATCTACGAGGAATCGTCGAAAGAGAAGACCGGTGAGGTCCGCGCCATCGTGCCGGTCGCCGTCGCCACCTTCCTGCTCAACGAGAAGCGCAAGCAGCTTGCCGATATCGAGAGTCGCCAGGAAGTGAGCGTCGTGGTTGTGCCTGCACCACACATGGAAACCCCGCACTTTGAAATCGTGCGTATGCGTGAAGACGAAAGCGGCGCCGAGCACGTGTCCAGCTATCAGGTCGCCGAGGAATACGCCCAGCACGAAGAGGAGGTGTTCCAGGCCCCCAACGCCCAGCCGCCTGTTCGCGAGCAGGCTGCCGTGAAAGCCATTCGCCCCGTTGCTGCCCCGGCACCGGCAGCCGCCGCTGCACCGGCACAGCCGGCCAGCGAGCAGGAAGAAGGTCTGTTCCGCAAGCTCGGCCGCAAAATCGCCTGCTTCTTCAGCGGCGAAACGGAAACCGGAGGCGAACAGAAGCCGAAAACTCAGGGCGCCCGCGATGATCGCCGTACCCAGGGTCGTCAGGATCGCCGCAAAACTCGCGTAGCACGCGACGATGACCGCAGTGGCAACCGCAGCGGCAATGAACGCCGCCAGGGTGGTCAGCCGAATCGTGGCGGTGATGAAAACCGCAATCGTAACCGCAATCGTGGCGATGATCAGAACCGTGGCGGCCAGCAGACCCGCTCCGGTGCTGGCGGCAACGCAGCCAACAAGGACGGTGAAAATAAAGGCGGTGACAACCGTCGTGGCAATCAGAGCCAGGGTCGCGGCCAGGGTCGCAATCGCCCTCAGCGGGACCAGAAAGATCAACGGGATCAGAAAGACCCGAAGGATCAGAAGGAACAGAAGGACAACCGCGAAAAGCCGGACAACGCCGCCAAGGCAGCACCCGAGAAAACCGGTGGTGAAGAAAAGCGTCGCAAGCCGCGCCGTTCCCGCAACCGTGACGGTTCTGCGAGCGAGTCACCGGCGTCAACTCCAGCCGATCGGAAAGCGTCTCGCAGTGAACGGCACCAGAAGGATACCTATCCGGAGGACCGCCAGGATGCACCGAAAGCAGACGTGAAAGCCGAAGCCGCTCCCAAGGCTGCAGAAGCTCAGGCCACGCCGGTGCAAGCGCCAAAAGCCGAGGACAAGCCAGCCGAGAAAGCACCGAAGGCCGAGCAGGCGCCTGCAAAGACCGACGCTAAAGCCGACGACAAGGCCGACAGCAAACCGGCGCAGAAACCAGCTTCAGCTCCTGAGGCCGCCAAGGCAACGCCTGCAGCTGTGGCTGACACCGAGGCCAAGGCTGAGAGCAAGCCTGCCAAACAGCTGGAAACCAAGCCGTCAGAGCTATCGGCAGAGGCCCCGGAAGCAGCCAGCAAACCCGCTGACAAGCCCGCGGAAGAGCCAGCCAAACCTGCCGAACCTGCCAAGCCGGCGAAAGCCGAAGCGGCTCCGGAGACGCCCAAGGCCGACACCGACAAGCCGGCAGCTCCTGCGAGAAAGCCCAAGGCAGCGCCGAAGGCGGACACCAAAGTAGACGCCCAGCCGCAACAGCCGGCTGCCAAAGCCGAAAAGTCAGGCGCCAAAGCGGAGCAGCCCGAAGCCAAAGCGGAGCAGCCTGCACCGAAAGCGGAAAAGCCAGCCCCGCAGCCAGAGAACGCCAAGCCTGCGGCCGAACCGGCAGCGAAGGCGGAAGCGCCTGCGAAGCAGCCAGTCCCGGAAAGCAAGCAACCGGAAAAAGCAGCCGAACCTACAAGCGTTGAAAAGGCACCGGATGTACCGGTGACGCCCGGACGCGCCTACAATGATCCGCGAGAAGTTCGCAAACGTCAGCGAGCGGCGGAAGAGGCCAAAAAGGCCGGGAGCAACTAAGGCATGCTATCCAATTCGGACATCGAAGCACTGGAAGACATTCTGTTTGCGGAGCCCTGGGGTGATGATGCCCTGGACTTTTTCGGGCTTCACGGCGTGGTGTGTGCCAGTGTTGTCGGACCGGTGGAGCTGACCGCTGAAGACATGTTTCGCCTTGCCACGGGAAGCGACCAGCTTCCCGACGGTCAGGTGCCGGAGATCTTCAGCCAGTGCGTCAGTCAACTGACCCGTGCCATGGCTCACGCCCTGGACATGGGGCAGCCCCTCGAACTTCCTGAGCCGGAAGACGGCGACCCGATGAACGCGCTGGAAAACTGGTGTGCGGGTTTCGTTGACACGTTTATGGAAAGTGAAGACGAGTGGTTGCAGGGGGGTGGCGAGGAAGAAACCGCCGACCTGCTGGTGCCGATGCTGACCCTCTCGGGTCTGTTCGAGGATGAGGACTTCCAGAATGTCCGTAACAGCGAGAAGCTGTCCCGACAGATGGCGGACGCTATTCCCGACTCACTGACCGACCTGTACCTGCTGTATCACGCCCCGGATTAAGCCGGCGCGGAACAGCCCACAGGTTCTCTGAAATAATGCCAGACCGGCTCCAGCCCGTCTGGCATTTTCATGATATGGCCCAGCTCACACCAGGGGGCACCGGGAAAGTGAAAATCACTGCCCTGGGACGCCAGTAGCTCCTGCCTTCGGCACAATTCCGCCAGAAAACCCAGATCACCACTGGACTGCCCCGAGGTAGACACCTCGATGGATCGCCCACCTGCCCTGATGAAATCGTGAACGAGGTTTCTCAGCTTGGTGGCCGTGAGTTTGTATTTGCGCGGATGGGCCAGAACCGCAATGCCCCCCGCATCGGTAATCCACTGCACCACTTCTGTAAGGTCCGGCCAGAACGCCCGGACATCCCCCGGCTTACCGGCTCCCAGGTAGCGCTTGAACGCCTGGGCGCTGTCTTTCACCTTTCCCTCATCCACCAGAACCCGGGCAAAATGCGGGCGGCCCGGCACATCACCGCCGGCCGCCGCCGTGGCTTTGTCCAGCAGGTCCGTCACCCCGATCTTCTGCAGTCGATCAACGATCATCCGTGCCCGCGCCCAGCGGTTTTCATGCTGCCGCGCCAGCGCCTGCCGGAAAGCAGGGCTGTCACCGTCAAAATCGAGGCCCACGATGTGGATGGTCTGGGTTTTCCAGAGGCAGGACAGTTCCGTACCGTTGATCAGTTGCACACCGGATGCCGCGGCCTCAGCGCGAGCCTCAGGCAAACCCTCGATGGTGTCGTGATCGGTGAGCGCCAGGTGAGTGACCCCCTTCCCGGCTGCCCGGCGCACCAGTTCCGCAGGCGGCAGCGCGCCGTCTGACGCGGTGCTATGGCAATGCAGATCAATGCAGAAAACAGACTCTTGGGGTATAGTCACATTCATTCCTGAAGCTAAAGGGCAAAACACGCTGGCAGTTTACCAGCCAACGGATTGCCTGTACCAAACAACGTTCCGGAGAACCCTATGTACTACGCCATCATCAGCGAAGATGTGGAGAGCAGCCTGCCGTTGCGCCAGACCGCGCGCCCGGCTCACATCGAGCGGCTGCAGGCGCTGAAAGCAGAGGGCCGGCTGTTGGTGGCGGGCCCTCACCCGGCGCTGGACACCCCCGAGCCCGGAGACGCCGGCTTCACCGGCAGCCTGGTCATCGCCGAATTCGATTCCCTGGACGCCGCACAGCGCTGGGCAGACGCGGACCCCTACGTAGACGCCGGGGTATACCAGAAGGTAACGGTTAAACCGTTCAAGGCCGTTCTGCCGTGAACCAGGCAATGCGTCCATGAGCGTATTGTAATAATACGCCGCTTGAATGCAGGGAAAGCTGTGACAAAATTGCGCACTTATAATCTTATGCCCGACACTCGCCAAACTCAGGAAAAAAGCCCGTGACGCTCATTCGCCTCATTCTCAGTGTTCTCGTTGTCGTCTCCTCCGTAGCGGTTGCCCAGGCGAGAACCGTGTACGTCGATGACCAGCTCTACCTGCCGGTCCGGTCAGGCCCGGGCTCCCAATACCGAATCATTGAAAATGCGGTACCCAGCGGCACCGCGCTGCAAGTTCTTGAAGGTGAGAACGAAAATTACACCCGGGTGCGCACCCCCAAAGGCAACGATGGCTGGGTGTCGACGCAATACCTCAGCGATACCCCCATTGCACGAGACCTTCTTCAGCGTGCCACCCGCAACCTGGAGAGCGCACGCAGTGAGCTCAACCAGACCCGGGAGCAGCTGAAAGAAGTCACCGCAGAGCGGGACGAACTGCGCAACTCCGAGACGTCACTGTCAGGCCGCACGGAACAATTGCAGCAGGAGCTGAGCCGCATCAAGGAAGTGGCTGCTGATTCCCTGAATCTTCAGCAACGAAATGGCGAACTGCGTGAAGAGAACCAGAAACTGCGGAACGATCTGGAAGTACTCACCGCCGAGAACGAGCGTCTTGAAGCCAGCAAGGAATCCGATTTCATGCTGCTGGGCGCTGCACTGGTGCTGGGCGGGGTTCTGCTTGCCCTGATTATTCCAATGCTCAAACCAACAAGAAAAACCGATAACTGGGCGTAACTCTATGAAAGATTATTCGGAAAAGCGCGATTTCCATCGCATGCAGGTGAACTCCGAGATCGAAATCACCAACAGCAAAGGTGAAACGTTTATCGGCACCTGCCGCGACCTGAGCGCCGCCGGCATGCAGTTGTACGTTGACCGCCCGGTGGTGGTCGGCGAAGAGCTGAAAACGGTGCTCCGCCCCACCAGCGATCAGTTTCCACCACTGGAAACGGTCTGCGAGGTGGTTCGCTGCGAACCTGACGGCGAGGGCTTTCTGCTCGGGGCCAACATCAGCGAAGTTACCCGCTGACACAAAAACGGCGGCCATTGGCCGCCGTTTTTGTTGGTATTACCGCTCTCTGACACGCATCAGACCAGCGGCTTCTCGGACACGATAATGCCATTGTTGTCGGCATACACGTAGTGACCGGGCTGAAAGGTCACACCGTGGAAGGTCACCGGCACGTTCAGATCCCCCAGGCCGCGTTTTTCGCTCTTGCGCGGAAAGGTTCCCAGCGCCTGCACGCCCAGTGCAGTGTTGCCGATTTCCTCCACATCGCGCACGCAGCCATAAATGATCAGGCCGGCCCAGCCGTTGCTCGCGGCCTTTTCTGCCAGCATATCACCCAGCAGTGCGTGGCGCTTCGACGCACCACCGTCCACCACCATGACCCGGCCGTTGCCCGGTAGACCCACCTGCTCCTTTACCACGGAGTTGTCTTCAAAGCATTTTACGGTCACGATCTCACCGCCAAAGGCCTTGATACCGCCGTAGTTGTTGAAGCCGGGCTCAGCGACCAGCACTTCCGGAAATTCGTCACACAGGTCCGGGGTTATGATATCCGTCACGTTGTTACTCTCCTTCTCCGGGAAATGAATTCAGTCGATCTTCTCGTCGGCCAGGAAGAACCAGGTATCCAGTACCGAATCCGGGTTCAGTGACACCGTATCGATCCCCTGATCCATCAGCCACTTGGCCAGATCCGGATGGTCCGACGGACCCTGCCCGCAAATGCCGATGTATTTGTTGGCTTTCTTGCAGGCCTGGATGGCGTTGGACAGCAGAGCCTTGACCGCATCGTTACGCTCATCAAACAGGTGCGCGATGATGCCGGAATCCCGGTCCAGACCGAGGGTAAGCTGGGTCAGATCGTTGGAGCCGATGGAGAAGCCATCAAAATGCTCCAGGAACTGATCCGCCAGAATGGCGTTGGCCGGCAGCTCGCACATCATGATCACGCGCAGTCCGTTGTCGCCACGCTTGAGACCATTTTCCGCCAGCAGGCTGACCACCTGTTCCGCTTCACCAACGGTGCGCACAAACGGCACCATCACTTCCACGTTGGTCAGACCCATCTCGTTGCGCACCTTTTTCAGGGCACGGCACTCGAGCTCGAAGCAGTCACGGAAGGTTTCGGAAATGTAGCGGGAGGCGCCACGGAAGCCCAGCATCGGGTTTTCTTCATCCGGCTCGTACAGCGTGCCGCCGATCAGGTTGGCGTATTCGTTGGACTTGAAGTCCGACAGCCGAACAATCACCTTCTTCGGCGCAAATGCAGCCGCCAGGGTGGAAATGCCCTCCACCAGCTTGTCCACGTAGAAATCCACCGGGGAATCGTAGCCTGAAATGCGCTTCTCAACGGTTTGCTTGATGTCACGCGGCAGGCCGTCGAAGTTCAGCAATGCCTTCGGGTGCACACCGATCATGCGGTTGATGATGAACTCCAGACGGGCCAGCCCCACCCCTTCGTTGGGCAGTGCCTGAAAATCAAACGCCCGGTCCGGGTTGCCGACGTTCATCATGATTTTGAACGGAATAGCCGGCATGGAGTCCACGGTGTTTTCCCGCAATTCGAAGTCCAGCGCGCCCTCGTAGATCATGCCGGTGTCGCCTTCCGCGCAGGAAACCGTCACGGCCTGGCCGTCTTTCAGCACTTCGGTGGCGTCACCACAACCCACCACCGCCGGAATACCCAGTTCGCGGGCGATGATGGCGGCGTGGCAGGTGCGCCCGCCGCGATCCGTCACAATGGCGGAGGCCCGCTTCATGACCGGCTCCCAGTCCGGATCGGTCATGTCGGTGACCAGTACATCGCCTGGCTGGACCCGGTCCATCTCATTGATGCTGTTCACAATCTTGACCGGACCGCTGCCGATCTTGTGGCCGATACTGCGCCCCTCCACCAGCACCTTGCCGGTTTCGTTCAACAGGTAACGCTCCATCACGTTGGCAGAGGCGCGGCTCTTGACAGTTTCCGGGCGCGCCTGAACGATGTAGATGCGGCCGTCGTCGCCGTCTTTCGCCCACTCGATGTCCATCGGGCGCTGGTAATGCTTTTCGATGATCATGGCTTGTTTGGCCAGCTCTTCCACTTCGGCATCGGTGATGCAGAAACGGTTACGGTCTTCCTGCTCCACCTTCACGGTTTCCACAAACTGACCCTCGCCCGGGCTGGTGTGGTAGATCATCTTGATGGCCTTGCTACCCAGGTTGCGGCGCAGAACCGCAGGGCGACCAGCCGCAAGTGTCGGCTTGTGGACGTAGAACTCATCCGGGTTTACCGCACCCTGCACCACGGTTTCGCCGAGGCCGTAGGAACCGGTTACGAACACCACATCGCGGAAGCCGGATTCGGTATCCAGGGTAAACATCACACCGCTGGCCGCTGTTTCACTGCGCACCATCTTCTGAATGCCCGCAGACAGCGCCACCAGCTTGTGATCAAAGCCGTGGTGCACCCGGTAGGAAATCGCGCGGTCGTTAAACAGCGATGCAAACACTTCTTTCACCGATGTGCGCACCTGCTCCAGACCCACCACGTTCAGGAAGGTTTCCTGCTGGCCGGCAAACGAGGCATCGGGCAGATCTTCCGCGGTGGCGGACGACCGCACGGCCACTGCCATGTGGTCGTTGCCATCGCGCAGTTTGGCGTAATTGTCTGCCAGCGCTTTATCCAGAGCATCCGGGAACGGAGTGTCGATCACCCACTGACGGATCCGCGCGCCCACTTTCGCCAGCTCATTGACGTCGTTCACGTCCAGGGCGTCCAGCGCCTGGTCGATTTTGTCTTTCAGACCGTCAGTAGCGAGGAATTCACGGTAGGCGTGGGCCGTGGTGGCAAAACCACCGGGAACGGTAACACCCGCATTGGCAAGATTACTGATCATTTCACCGAGGGAGGCGTTCTTACCGCCAACCCGGTCAACATCGGACATTCCCAGGTGGTCAAACCAGATAATGTAATCTTCCAAAGCACGTCTCCCTTGATTCATTAGAGCAAACTGCGCTGCGCAGTCTCGAACTTGGCGTGTATGATACTGTAACCTGTGGCAATTACCTAGGGTACCCGTCGAATCCGGAGCCGGACGAACTACCATGAAACGAACTGCATTCTTTATCTCTGACGGCACCGGCCTGACCGCCGAAGCCCTCGGCAACAGCCTGCTGGCCCAGTTTGAAAAAATCGATTTTGAGCGCGTGACCGTGCCCTACATCGACGATCAGGGCAAGGCGCGTGACATGGTCAAGCGCATCAACAAGGCATCGGAAACCGACCAGAGTCGACCGCTGGTTTTCGACACCATCGTGAACGGCGACATCCGTGACATTATCTCCACCGCTGACGGATTCATGGTGGACATTTTCGGCACCTTCCTGAATCCGCTAGAGCAGGAACTGCAGTCATCGTCGTCCTACTCGGTGGGTAAATCCCACGCCATCAGCAACGAAGGCAGTTACGAGCGCCGCATCAAGGCGGTTAACTTCGCCCTGGACAACGATGATGGCGCGCGCACTCGCCACTACGACGAGGCAGATCTGATTCTGGTGGGCGCCTCGCGCAGCGGGAAAACCCCCACGTGCCTTTACCTGGCGCTGCAATATGGGGTGAAAGCCGCGAACTACCCGATTACCGAGGAAGACCTGGAAGACCAGCAGATGCCCGGGGCCCTGAAACCCCACAAGGAGAAAATCTTTGGGCTGACCATTGAGCCGGAGCGCCTGGCCACCATCCGGAATGAACGGAAGCCGAACTCACGCTATTCCTCCATGAAGCAGTGCATGCACGAGATCGAGGAGATTGAGCTGATGTATCGCCGTGAGCGGATTCCCTTCCTCAACACCACGGCCTATTCCGTGGAAGAGATTTCAACCCGGATCATGGTCGCCACCGGGTTGAAACGTAACCGCTGACTCGTTGGGCCGGCGGTTCAGGGGCGGATCACAGCTCCTGGATGGCCAGCCCCAGCGCCTCCGCCCTGGCCCGGTTTTCCGGGCTGGTTACCACCGCAACACTGGCCTTCTCCGGCACCAGCCACTGGCTCGCCACCCGTTTCAGGTCCTCCATTGTCACCGCCAACACCCGCTCACGGAACGTGGCCCGCTGCTCTGGTGTGCGACCAAACAGCTTGTTGTGGAAGGCATGGCGCGCAGCACCGGCCGGTGAACGCGGCCGGTCCAGCTGCCCCACCACACCGAGAATAGACTCCTCCAGCTCCTGCGGATCGTGTTCGGCTTCCTGCAACCAGAGCAGCGCGTTGTCGAAATCCTCAAGGGTTTCCTCCATGCGCGGGTCGCGGTACGAGAAGAACCGGAACGCGCCGTTCACGCTGTCCTGTCCGGCGCCACCACCGTAGGCGCCGCCTTTTTCACGGATCGCCCGGTGCAGGTACCCGTTGCGCAGGAAGCCGCCCAATACCGTCAATGCCGCCGCGTCGGGATGATCCACCGCCACGGTGTTGTAGGCCTTGGCGCAGAAATTCACCTGAGTCGAGGTCACCCACGCCTCGCGGGTGGCGTAGTTCACCGGTGCCATCTTCCAGGGCTCCCCCGCGGTTGCGGCTACCGGCTCCCAGCAGGATTTGAGATCGTCCAGCATCGGGTCGAGCTGATCCTGCTCGCCGATCACCAGGAATTCACGGGCCTGCTGGCGAACTTTCTCATGCAGCGCCGCCAGACGATCACAGAACGCCTGCAGCTCCGCCGGATCGTTCAACGCTTTGTCGAGGGCTTTGGTGCCACGAATGGCTTCCAGACCACCGATGCGGAAGGAAAGCCAGGCGCCCGGGCTCATACCCTGAGACGCAGCCCCCATGGCCAGGCCATGACCACTGCCGGTGACGGCCTGTTCGCGACGGGCACGAATCTGCGCCACCAGCTCACGCACCCGCTCGGTTTCATCGAAACGGGCCCCGTGGAAAACGTCGTTAAGCAGCCTGGTCAGCGCACTGCGATTGCGAGCCAACGCCTTACCGTTGAAGATCAGGTAACCGGTCAGGTCCTGGACGTCATCAATCCGCCCCTTGGCGGAAAAGGATGCGCTGATACCGCCGGATTCGGCGGAAATGCGGTCCTGCATCTGGAGGTAATCAAGATCGCCGCAGCCCACCTCTGGAATCAACGTGGTGTAATACGGCAGCAGCAACAGCTCTTCTTCGGTCAGTGCCGGTACCAGCAATACCACCTGCTCGTAAACCAGACCATTGGTGCCACGGGCAAACACCGTTGCGGCGATGTCGCCGTCGTAGCGGCTTTCCGGCTCCGGCATCTGCAGAGGCACATCAGACAGATCCACCTTGGGCAGGATGGAATCGTCGTCCTTGCGCTGTTGTCGTTCTTCCAGCGCCTGCGCCCGCTCGACGATCTGGCGCACCTCGTCATCGGTCAGCGCGGCTTTGCGCCGTGCCAGGGCCTCGCGAATGGCCTGCTGACGGTGGCTTTCCAGCTTCTCGTCAGGACGCAACGTCAGTGTGACCCGATGGGGATTCTCCAGCAGCTTACTGCGAATCAGCCCCGGCACATACTGGGGATCACGGATCTTCTCACGCATGTGCGCCAGCACCGGCTCCAGGTCCAGCAGCTCCACCGGATCTCCGCCGTGGACCATCGGCGAAATGGCGCTCATGATCAGTTGCAGGCCATAGGGGAACTGGTCGCCGGCAATTTCCCGCTGGTGCAGTTCGAGCTGGTGCAGAATGGCTTCCAGGCGATCTTCGCTGACCCCCTCCTCGACCACCTTCTGTAGTGTTTCTTCGATCAGCGCTTCGAGTTCCTTGCGCTGCTCCGGCTCGCTGCCTTCAATACCGCACACAAACGTCATCTCGCGGTTGGAGTCCTCCAGACCGCACATGGGCGATGGCGAATGGCCGATATCAGTGGTTTCCAGAGCCCGCATCAACGGCGACGCACTGTTCTCCAGCAGAACCGCAGAGAGCAACTGGCCCTCCAGGTTTTCCTGCAGATCAAAGCTGTGGCCCAGCAGCCAGCCCATCACGATGTGGGTTTTATGGTCGGTGGGTTCGCCCTCGTTGACGGCGTAACCCTGCTCCACCCTCACCGGCGCAAACAGACGTTTCTCGTCCCGCACCGGCAATTCAATGTCCAGCCGATCAAAGCGCTTCAGCGCCAGCTCCTCGAAGCGTTCGTGGTGCTCATGGGCGGGAATGTCACCGTAGGTGGCAAAGATGGCGTTACTGGGGTGGTAATGGTGACGATAAAACTTCACCAGATCCTCGTACTCCAGATCCACAATGTGGTCCGGCTCACCGCCACTGTTGTAGTGGTAGGTGGTGGTCGGAAACAGGTGGCTCGACAGGTTCTGCCACAACTGGGAGGTGGCGGAACTCATCGCCCCTTTCATCTCGTTATAGACCACGCCGCGGTAGACCAGATCCGTTGACGGATCCTCCGGCTTGTCGAATTCCAGGCGATGGCCTTCCTGGGCGAAATCCAGCGGATCCAGCTTGGAGAAAAATACCGAATCCAGATACACCGACAGCAGGTTGTCAAAATCCTTGCGGTTCATGCTGGCGAACGGATAGGCCGTCCAGTCGCTGCTGGTAAAGGCGTTCATGAAAGTGTTCAGTGAACGGCGGATCATCATGAAAAACGGATCGCGTACCGGGTAACGCTCGCTGCCGCACAGCGCCGTGTGCTCCAGAATGTGGGCCACGCCGGTCGAATCCATCGGGAAGGTTCGCAGCGCCACAAAGAAAACATTCTCATCATTATCGGCGGCCAGATGCAGGTGTCGCGCCCCGGTTTTGCGGTGGCGGTACTCTTCCACGGTGACATTCAGCGTGCCGATCTGGTGGCTGCGAAGCTTCTCAAAAGCAGGATGGGTTGCGTTGTCGATCACAGCGGCCATTCAGTCTATCCTGTCGTTAACAAATTGAGAGTTGTAGGGTAACACGGTCTATCGATTATCATGCATCCGTCCTGTAACCAGAAGGTAGCGCCCGAATCCATGACCATTGCAGACAGCCATACCACCCCGAAAAAGGGTTCCGTTCAGGCTCCGGAAGTTGCTGCCTGGTGGGCCGAGCGCCGCCGCTATATCGAGCAGATCCGCAAGGTGCCGGAGGTTCGGCAGCGCTACTGGCGGGAAGCAGCCGTTTACCTGCTGCGGAGAATTCTCTGGTCGTTCGGCTTTTTCCCGGTGTTTATCGCCTTCTGGGTGCCCTTTGTGCTCTCCAGCTTCAATCCGGTGGTCATGGCCTCGGATCTCATCCCCATGCTGCAGAACTTCGTGGAATCCAACCCCGAAGTTCAGGCAACCACCTTGAGCACCCTGGCCATTGCCTGGGCCTCTGTGGGCTTCTTCTTTCTGGTGTTCGATTTTGTGCTGACCCCGTTCCGCTCACCCTATGAATATGAAGCCGACGTGTATATGCGCTCCTGGGAACAGCTCAATCATGACCAGCTTCCGGCCAAAGTGTGATACGGCCTGCATTCTCGTTAAGTTCAGACACTTTCTGTTACATAACGTTGCATTCACTGGTTAATATGATGGCGTCCGGAATGCAGGAATGCGAGGTTTCCCATGGTCGATTTCAGACCCCTTCTGTTCATCAACGCACTGGCCCTCATGCTATTGGTCACGGCAGGGTTTGCCTCGGTGCGCGAGGACAAGCCGCTGGTTGACGCGTTCAGCGCCGAAGCTCCGACACAGTCCCGGCCTGCCCCGGAACCCGAGCAGTTGTATGAGTCGCCACAGGACACTCCGGTTACCGTAGACGCGCCCCGCGAGGCGATCACTGCCGAGCCCTTCTCGATTTCTCCGATGCCGGAAAACCCGACGGTGGTTGCGCGGGCCGAGCCACCCTCCGCTATGAACACCCGCACCGACGTCGCCCCGGAACCCGTGGCACCGCCCCCGAGCACCGGGAAACTGGTGCTACGCTCGAATGTGGTGGGCGACAAGGTCACCATCAATGGCCGGCAATACGGCGCCACCCGCCTCGACCTGGAACTGGATCCGGGCCGCTATGAGGTCACCATCAGTAAAGACGGCTTCAAACCCTGGAGCCAGACCGTCGCCATGGAGGCTGGCCAGAACAGAACCCTGATGGGCAAGCTGGAGGCCTACACCACCGTCAATTTCCGCGATGGCACCTGGATTGGCGGCGTGCGCACCGGCGACGGCAACTACAAAGACAGCAACGGTCTGCGCTATGAAGGGCATTTTGTCGATGGTCAGTTCCACGGCAAAGGCACCGCCTGGTACGCCGACGGTAGCCGCTACAGCGGCGACTGGAATGAAGGCCGCCGCGAGGGTGAAGGCGAGTGGCGCAGCGCCGACAACAACCGCTACACCGGCCAGTTCCTCGCCGACCAGTTTCACGGCCAGGGCACCCTCACCCTGGAGAACGGCGACATCCTCACCGGCCAGTGGGCAGAGGGCCGGCTGAACGGTCACGGATCCATGACCACCGCTGATGGCATGCTTTACGTGGGCGGCTTCCGCAATGATGAGTTCCACGGCAGCGGCAGCCTGACCTACCCCGATGGACGGCATTACGACGGCGAGTTCTCCAACGGTGATTTTCACGGCAACGGTGCTGAGGTATTTGCCGACGGCAAAAAATACGAAGGCGAATACATTGAAGGCAAGTTCCACGGCAAGGGCCTGCTACGCAACCCCAACGGCAGCTCCATCGAAGCCACCTTCAAGCTCGGCGAACCCTACGGCCAGGTCCGCCTGACCACCGCGGCCGGTGAAGTCTTCACCGCCCGCACCACAGAACCCGGTGTGTGTTATCGGGACAAGAGTTACCGGGCCACCCAGTGCCCGCAACTGGAAGGCTGGTAAGTCATCAGCCCGATAATGAACGCAAAGCCCTGACAGGTTGAGGTTGTGACATGGCGATCAAGAACGCACTTCTGGTAGACGACTCTAAGGTAGCGCGATTTGCCCTGAGCAAACTGCTGGAAAACCGGGACATGGAAGTCAATATGGCGGGTTCTGCGGAAGAAGCTCTGGATTTCCTCAACAGCAACCAGCGTCCGGACGTGATTTTCATGGACCACCTGATGCCCGGCATGAACGGTGTAGAAGCCACCAAGGCCATCAAAGGCAATCCCACCACAGCCGGCATCCCCATCATTATGTGCACCTCGAAGAAGTCGTCGTCGTTCATGGAGGAAGCCCGCAATTTTGGCGTCTACAACATCCTCACCAAACCACCCCAGACCGAAGGCCTGAGCCTGGTGCTGGACCAGCTCGACAGCGATGTGACCCAGGGCGCGATCTCCGGGGAGCCTATTGTGGTCGCCAAAGAGCCGGAGGTAAAAGCCGAGGCCGAAGACGACCTGGTCGAGCAGATTGCCCGCTCGGCGGTCAAAACCCACATCAACAACCGCCTGCACGAACTGCTGAGCGATCTGTTTGATGAACAGTACGACCACCTCAAGCGCGCGCTGGACGATGCCAGCAAGAAACAGGACGCCGCTGTTGAGGAAAAATTCAAGACTGTTTCCGAGCTCATGGATGAGCGCACCCGCAACCTGCGGGACGATGTCGCCGCCGAAGTGAACCTTAACCTCGGCCGGGAACTGGCCGAGCTGAAGAAGGAACTGGCCCGCAACAGCGGCTTCACCGGCGAGCACATGGCAGAGCTGAAGGACCACATCACCAGCGTACAGACCATCGACACCGAGTTCTGGCAAACCCTGCAATCGGAGGCCATCCAGCAAGCCCACGAGATCTCCCGGGAAACC
This sequence comes from Marinobacter goseongensis, assembly GCF_023156235.1. Taxonomy (GTDB): domain Bacteria; phylum Pseudomonadota; class Gammaproteobacteria; order Pseudomonadales; family Oleiphilaceae; genus Marinobacter; species Marinobacter goseongensis. The sequence continues at coordinate 28,784 of NZ_JAKZAI010000021.1, forward strand.
GCAGAAGACATCGCCCAGCGCACCATCGATCTGTTCGTGGCGCAGCAGCGCGCCGCGACCTCGAAGCTTTACACCCTGGGGTTAGCGGTCAGCCTGGGCGTCTTTACCGTCGGCATTGCCTGGTTGTCGGGCCTGTTCGGCTGAGCTGCAGCCTGACCGCCGCCCAGTCCACCGGGGTGTCAACGTCGTCTGCCACCCCGGGGATCTCCACGCGGGTGGCACCGGCGGCCAACAGTACCGACGCCGCCCCGCGATCCCCCTCAAGGGCCAGAATATCCGGCCACAACCAACGCGGCAGCCAGGCGGGCACCCCGGGCCAGCCGCCATAATCCGCTGCAACCGGCTGATCCGGCATGAAACGCGCGGCCTTCCCCATCGCCATCAGTGCGGCCGGTTCCAGTAACGGCTGATCCGCCAGCACCACAAACACCCCCCGGGCGTCTGCTCCCAGGCTGGCGATTCCCGCCCGCAATGAGGCTGCCATTCCCTCGCGCCAATCCGCCACCGGCAACCAACACGCTGGCTGAACTCGACCGCGAAAACGCATCAGCGGATAACCGGCACCGGTGGCCACCGTCACCCGGCTACTCATCAGCCTGGCTTGCCGTATCGCCTGATCCAGCAGCGTACCCTGCCCGGTCTCCAGCAGGGTCTTGCTGCGCCCCATACGCCGCGAGGCACCGGCTGCCAGCACCAATGCGGGGAATTGCTCATGGCTGGCCTTTGGTGATTTGTCTATGGTGTGGCCCTCCCACGGGACAGCAAATTAACGCAGACACATCGACAGACTGCTCGCGTACCCGGATTTTTGCTAGAATCCGCCCATCAATCAACCTCATCCTGTTCGGACTTCTCGATGAATCACCTGTTTGTGGACAATCTGACCGTTATCGATTTCGCCTACCTGGATCCGAACCGGGGTCTGGTGGGTGAAAGCTGGATTGCCGATGTGGTCCTGGGCGGTGAACTGGACGAGCAGGGCATGGTGTTCGATTTCAGTAATGTGAAACGCACCATCAAGCGGGTGATCGACGAGCTTGTAGACCACCGCCTGGTGGTGCCCCGGGGCTACGCGGGCGTTGCCTGGACCGAGGAAAAACCAGACACCTTCACCTGGACACTCACCGACGGCTCACGCATTGTTCACCGCGGGCCGGATGAGGCCGTTGTCTGGTTGTCTGCCGAGCGTGTGGTGCCCTCCGCCGTGGCGGCGCTGCTGGAGCGTGAATTGTTGGCGGTGCTGCCGGGCAACGTAACCGATGTGCAGATTCACCTGCGCGAGGAAGTGATCGAAGGCTGCTATTACCATTATGTGCACGGCCTGAAGAAACACCTTGGCAACTGCCAGCGCATCGCCCACGGCCACCGCTCCCCTATCCGCATCGATCGCAACGGCCAGCGGGACTACGACCTGGAGAAGCGCTGGGCAACCTTATGGTGTGACATCTATGTCGGCTCGGAAGAAGACGTCAGCGGGCGCTGGGTCGACGAGCACGGCGTGGCCTACGTGACCTTCGAGTACGAGGCCAATCAGGGCGAGTTCGCGCTCACCCTGCCGGAGCAGCGGGTGTACATGATGAGCACCGACACCACGGTTGAGCTGATTGCCGCGCACATGGCGGGTGAGCTGAAAGCGGAGTTCCCGGAGGATAGCATTCGGGTGAAGGCGTACGAAGGCGTTGGTAAAGGCGCTATCGCCTCTCGCTAGGCTCTCTGATCAGAGCCTGCCCGCAACAGCTTCAGAGAATGTTAATCAACTTTCTTCCCGACACAAAAAAACCGCCCGAAGGCGGTTTTTTTGATGGCTTTCCGGTGGACTAAACCGTCAAGCCGTATTGGCGTCCCCTAGGGGGTTCGAACCCCTGTTGCCGCCGTGAAAGGGCGGAGTCCTAGGCCACTAGACGAAGGGGACTAGAAATTGGTGGAGCCAAGCGGGATCGAACCGCTGACCTCAACACTGCCAGTGTTGCGCTCTCCCAGCTGAGCTATGGCCCCTCAACGGCTGCGTATATTAAGGATCCGCCCTATGGGCGTCAACCTTTAATCTCCATTTTTTTCAGTTTTCTGAACTTCACTGTTCATTCCGTTTAGTTCTTCACCAAAGCGGTTATTCCGCGAGCAACGCGGCGTATTCTTTCTCCACTTTCTTGGTTTCTTTCTTCGAGAAGCCACCCATCACGTCCAGGGCATGGCGTAACCGTGAGCGGGTCATATCCGGACCCAGCAACGCCATGGAATCCATCACCGACCAGGAATTCGGCGTGCCGGCGATGGCCACGAAGATGGAAAACATGAAGTCGCCCATTTTCAGGTCCATGGCCTTGGCCAGGGTCTTGATGTCGGCAAAGATGGTGTCCTTGCTCCAGTGGCGCTGGGCCTCCAGCTTCCACAGGGTGAACTGCAGCACCCGCTTGACCTGAGCTTCCTCAAGCTTGTTGTGGGCAAAGTCTTCCGGCTTGAGGTTGAGCATGCCGGCGAACATGAACGACGCCATGGGCGCCACATCGGAAAACACTTCCGCCCTGCCCTTGATGTGCGGAATCAGCGCACGCAGGGCGTCTTCGTTGAACCACCAGTGGCGCATCTTCTCCACGAACTGGTCGTCGCTCAGATCCTCGCGCAGCCACAGGCCGTTCAGCCAGCGCAGTTTTTCCACATCGAACACCGGGCCACCGAGAGATACCCGCTGAATGTCGAAGTTCTCGATCATCTCGTTGAGGGTGAACTTTTCCCGCTCGTCGGGCATAGACCAGCCCATACGGCCGAGGTAGTTGGTCACCGCCTCCGGCAGGAAGCCCATGCGCTCGTAGAAATTGATGCTGGTGGGGTTCTTGCGCTTGGACAACTTGCTCTTGTCCGGATTGCGCAGCAACGGCAGGTGGCACAGCTCGGGCATGTCCCAGCCGAAGTACTGGTACAGCAACTTGTGCTTGGGCGCGGAGTTGATCCACTCCTCCCCCCGCAGCACATGGGTGATTTCCATCAGGTGGTCGTCCACCACGTTGGCAAGGTGGTAGGTGGGCATGCCATCGGATTTCAGAAGGATCTGACAGTCCACCTGGGACCAGTCGATCTCGATGGTGCCACGGAGCATGTCGCGGATCTCGCAGACCCCCTCATCCGGCACCTTCATACGGATCACGTAAGGATCACCGGCGTCCAGACGACGCTTCACCTCTTCCTCGGACAGCTCCAGATCGCCCTTGATGCCCGGGTTCAGGCCCTGGGCCTTGCGCTCCTCGCGGATGGCGTCCAGTTCTTCCGGGGTGCGGAAGCAGTAGAAGGCGTGACCGGCGGTGACCAGGTCCAGGGCGTACTGACGATAGGAGTCCTTGCGCTCGGATTGCCGATAGGGGCCGTGCGGGCCGCCCACGTCCGGCCCTTCGTCCCAGTCCAGACCGAGCCAGCGCAGGGCGCGCAGAATGTCCTGCTCGGACTCGCCGGTGCTGCGGGCCTGGTCGGTGTCTTCGATACGCAGAATGAACTGGCCGCCGTGCTGACGGGCGAAGCACAGGTTGAACAGGGCCACGAAGGCGGTACCAACGTGTGGATCACCTGTGGGTGACGGGGCAATTCGGGTACGTACGGTCATGAAACAATCCTGGTAGATAAGTGGCCGACTGGAAAGCCACGCATTATAACGGCCCGGGAGCAATTTCGCATGAGGGTAGCGCCACACAACCTTTCGCTGAGAATGCAATTGTTATATTATAACGTATCAATTCAGAATCAGAGCCCGATCTCTCATGCCCAATCCTTCTCGAACCAGCGCCGTTGCGCTGGGACTGGCTGCGCTGCTCAGCCCGTTGTCCACCCTCGCTGCCACTCAGGTAGTGACGTCCATCAAACCGGTCGAACTGCTGGTCAGAGCGGTTGCACCAGAAGATGTGGAAGTCACCAGCCTGGTGCCGTCAGGCTCCAGCCCGCATAACTACACCATGCGCCCCTCCCAACGCCGGGCTCTGGAGAACGCCGACGTCATCTTCTGGGTGGGTCCCGAAATGGAGACCTTCCTGTCGCGCCTGCTCGGCGGTGAGGAGTTCAGCCAGAGAACGGTATCGCTGATGCACGGGGATGAGGTACCGGCAGCAGAGGCTGTTGATGCGCACCATCACGACCATCATGACGATCACAACGACGCCCACAGCCACGATCATGGCGACGGCGAAGACCCACACATCTGGCTCGACCCGGCACTGGCCCTGGACATGGCACAGGATATCCACCGGGCACTGTCACAGCTTGAGGGTGCGGACACCGAGGCCCTGGATGCCAATCTCGCCCGCTTCGAAACCTCACTGCACGAAGCCGAAGACAACATCCGCCATCGCCTTGAGCCGCTGGCAAATATCAGCCTGTTTGCCTACCACGATGCCTTTACCCGTTACGCCGGGCACTTCGATCTGAAACTGGAGGGCGTGCTCACGCTGAATCCGGAACTGTCTCCAGGCGCCCGCCACATTGCCGAGGTGCAGGACAAACTGCGCGCTGCCAATCAGCCCTGCCTGCTCACCGAACCCCAGTTCAACCGCCAGTGGTGGCGCTCCATCACTAACGGCCTGGGCATCACCTTCAGCACCTGGGATCCGCTGGCCACAGACGTTGAATCCGACCGTAACGGCTACGTGAACTTCTTGCAGGGTATTGCGGACAACGCGCTAAGCTGCCTGCCAGAGAAAACCCGGTAACCCTTTAAGCCTTACCAGAGCACACCGAGCACAAGGGGAATCGACATCATCGCCAGCAATGTCTGGCCACTGATGATGCCGGCCATCAACGGCGCGTCACCACCGAGCTGACGCGCCAGGATGTAGGACGACGTCGCCGTGGGCAGCGCCGCCAGCAGCACAGCCACCTGCACTAACATTCCTTCCAACCCCAGCAACAGCGCCAACCCGGCGGTGATCAGCGGGAACGCCACCAGCTTGGCCACCGATGCCACCAGAAATGGCATGGATGCACCCCGCAAAGCTTTCAGCTGCAACCCTGCGCCGACGGTCATCAGCCCCATGGGCAACGCCAGATCGCTCAACGGCGCCAGAATACCGGCCACCAAAGGATGGAAGCCGATCTGGAAGAAACTCCAGGTCACACCGAACACCGAACCCACGATCAGCGGGTTGGTCACGATGGCTTTCAAGACCGGCCGCCACTGCAGCGGCCCCTGCCCCGCCGTCAGCGAGAACATCAGAATGCAGAGCAGATTCAGCAGCGGCACCTTGACGGCCACGGCAATGGCGATCAGTGACAGCCCCTCATCACCCAGCAGCATGCCGGCCGCCGCCAGGCCCACGTAGGAATTGAACCGGATACCGCCCTGAAACACGGAAGAGAATACCGGCCCGGGCCAGCGCCAGACCGCTTGCAGTAGCGCCAGTACCAGCGTCATCACCAGCAACATGGCCACAATCAACAGCAGGATGTCGCCGTAGGCGGAGGCGGGCAAGCGGGCCTGGCCCAGCTTGTAGACCAGCATGGCGGGAAACAGCACGTAGTAGGTAAAGCGCTCGGCCTGCAGCCAGAAGCCGTCGCCGGGAAAATTCCAGCGTCGGAACAGATGCCCCATCACGATCAGCGCGAAAACAGGCACCAGCGCCTGAACCATCACCGGCATTGCGTCATTCCCCCGAGCCCCGTGCCTGTAGAGCCCGAGAGAATAACAAAGTCAGCCCGCCGGCGTCTTGATGCCGCAGATCCTACTTGCGCCAGAGCTTGCGCAGCACGGAGCGGGTAACGGAGGCCGGCGCCGACCTGGCAATGGGCCACAACGCACGGAACTGCAGGGAGATAGGCCGATGCAGGCGCGGCTGTTCCACCTGCGCCCAGACCTGAGCTGCCACCAGATCCGGTGTCAGATTCACCCCCAGGCGCTCGAACAGCCGGGAACTGTGCTCGTTCTGCTGCACCATGGCGGTTCTGACAAACGGCGGCATCAGATCGCACACGCGGATACCGTGAGGCTCCCACTCAATATCCAGCGCCTCCGTCATGGCCCGTACCGCGTGCTTACTGGCGGAATAGGACGCAAAATCCGGAATGCCGTAGGCGGCAGAGGCCGAGCTCATGTTTACCACCTGAGCGTCCGGCGTGGCTTTCAGATACGGGAACGCCGCATGCAGCACCGTCATCAGGCCGATCACGTTGATCTCGACCACCGCGCGATGGTCCGCCAATGCAATCTCCTCGAACGGCCCCACCCGCAGAATGCCGGCGTTGTTGTGCAGCAGCCGCAGCTGGCCGCCGGTGCGCTCGGCAAACTCCGCAAGGCCCCGCTTCACCGAGGCTTCATCCACCACGTCCATCACGTGAGTGCTGCACCGATCGTTACCCAGTTCTTCCCGTAACGCCGCCAGCGCCGCCTCATCCCGATCCGCTGCGCCGACAAACCAGCCTTTGGCGGCAAACAGCAGCGCGGTTTCACGACCGATACCCGCGGCCGCGCCGGTGATAAAAATGCAGTCTTTCATGGACAATCCCTGTAATGGTTATCGGAGCGCTTCGGTCAGCCGAGCAGCAAGCGGTAAACCATCACCAGCACCAGCACGATCTGGATCAGGAAGAACGTCGCCCGCAGGAGAATCTGGATAAACGAGGTGCCGCTGATGTGCACCACGCTCTGGGCAATGCGCGCGTACAGTACGAGCGCAGCCAGCCCACCGATCGCTTCCAGCCGGTTCATCAGCCCGGCCACCACCACCACCGCCGCAAAGACCGCGAAGTTCTCGATGCAGTTCAGGTGCGCCGCCTTGGCCCGCTGCAGAATCGGCGCATCGATGGGCTGCTTGTTGCGCTCCCAGCTATCAATGGGTTTGGCGCCGGTGAGGGCCTGAGGCACACGGGGCACGGCGTAGATCAGCGCCAGGATCAGCATCCATCCGGCGTACAACAGAACAGCGGTGTAAGCGGTCATTCAGTCTTCCTTTTTTGTTGAGTTTTGGGATCTTACTCGCCGAGCCATTTCACCTTGGCTTTTTCAACCAGGGAACGGGCATCGTGATTCCAGGGGTGAAACCCCGGGCTGTAAAACTTCAGGTAGGATGGCACAAGTTTGCGAAACACGCCGGGCTTGCCCCACATGTATTTGAACGCACCCGCCCAGGACTTCAGATTGCCCAGCTGGCCATCTTCTTTCATCAACTGTACCAGATGAATGCTGGTAAATACGGGAAAAAGCACACTCACCACCAGCATTTCCTGCAACCGCACACTCTCACGGCCACCCACGGCCTTGTAGACGTCAAACGCCACCGCCTTATGCTCAGACTCCTCAATAGCATGCCATGCCCAGATCTTGGCCATGCGGGGGTCCATTTCATCCAGCGCGTCATACTTCAGCAGGAACTCTTCCGCCATCAGCGCGGTGAAATGCTCAACGGCGACGGTGTGGGCCAGTTGCCGCTCGGGGCTGAAGTTGTTGCGCATCCAGTCCATGAACGCCTGAATTTCGGTTTCCAGGCGACCAAGACCAATGCCCCGCTCCTCCAGGAAGCCATTCAGCAGCTTGTGTTCCCGCGAGTGGTGCGCCTCCTGCCCGATAAACCCACGCACCGCTTTCTTCAGTTCCGGATCGGTAATACGATCCTGGTAGTGGCGCACGGTGTCAATGAAGAAGGTTTCGCCCGGTGGGAACGATGCAGACAGCGCTGCCAGCAGCAGCGTTTTGACCGGATCGTTGTCCCACCAGTATTTCGGCGTATCGTTCGCCAGATCGATGTTCGGGCGGCGCACCTGGGGAATCACGCTCAAGGGCGACTTGGCAGGCTTGCCTCCGGACAAAGGAATGGCTTGGGCATTCACGGCTGAGCTCATGGGCAGACTCCTGAATTCGGGATTTCTTGTAATCTGGCCTACAGAGTACTGGTCAAGGCCCTGCCTCCGTGAGATGTTTGGCGGACAAAGCACTTGTCATTGGTGGCCAACCTTGAGCAACACCCAGCCTACAAGCATTCCGACTGACCTGCCCGGCTGGACCCAGCAGCCGAACCAGCCCGTGACCTACCCCCGCATGTTTGTAGAAGTGGCGCGGGAGCTGGGCGCGGAACCCGCTGACATACTGCAGCAGGCCGGCCTGCCCCCCGGTGCACTGGATGACCCCGCCGGCCGCATCTCCTACCTGCAGACCCTCCACGTGTTCGCTGCGGTGCATGCAGCCATTGGCGACACCGCGCTGGGGTTCGACAACGGCTTGCGCCTGCCCCTGACCGCGCACGGCAGCCTGGGCTACGCCCTGATGTGCGCTCCTACCCCACGGGAGGCCATCGCGATTCTGGAGCGATTCTGGAACCTGCGGGGGCGCGGTGTGTTGATGACCGTCCGCCAGACCGAAAACCAGCTGTTCTTCGAAATCGAACCAGAAGTGCCCCTGCCCGAGCCGCTGCGGGAAATGATGTTCAGCTCCATCCTGACCAGCATTGTGCGTGGCATGGAGTTTGTGCAGCCGATGCAACCCAGTGAACGGGAAATCTGGCTGCGGGGGCCCGAACCCCCGGGATACCAGCGTCGCCAGCACCAGGTGCCGGGGGTCAGGTTCAACATGCCCAGCGCCGGTGTGCTTCTGGGCGGCGATCCAGCGTGGCTGGATACGCCCCTGCCCACCGCCAACCCCGAAGGCCTGGCCCAGGCGCTGGCCCAGTGCGAGCGGGAAAGCGCACTGACCGAAACCGACAACGACATCGCCCGCCAGATCCGTGCGCACCTGGTGCTGGATCAGAGCGGCTACCCCACCCCGGAGCAGCTTGCGAACAAGCTGTGCCTGACACCCAGAACCCTGCGCCGGCGCCTGCATGAGCAGGGCCTGAGCTACAAACAGATTCTGGATGACGTGCGCCGCCGCGACAGCTGCCACCTGCTGGCCACCTCCGACCTGGAGATCCAGAGCATCAGCGAACTGCTGGGCTATGCGGACCCGGCGAATTTCACGCGGGCGTTCAAGAGTTGGACCGGGAAAGCGCCGCGGGTTTGGCGGCAGGAATATTCCGGCCCTACCTTTTAAATTTTTCTCAGCTAAGGAAGTGCGATCGCAGCAGATCAGCTCTTAGAGGCCAAGCGAAAAACCACACTCATTGGAGCGCTGCCCTGGTGGCTCTGATAATCAACGGAGCCATGATAGGTAAACGGTGCAGACGTGCCGTTTCTGAGCTTGTTTTCCCTCACAAACAGATGCACCGAGAGTCCGAGCTTTAGGTGGTCAATTAGTTCCCGTCCACGCTTGCTTTCCGGCGTAGTCGCCCGCTGACTCTGCCAGTGGAAGGTACCCTCATCGATCCAATGATCAACATACCGGTGCTCCTCACTCTTCCCTTGCTTGTTCAACGTCACCAACAACACGTGGGCGTTGGCGTCCCTGAGGAATATGTGGCCACTGTTCCAGTTGCCTGGATTAAAAGTAGTTCCAAATAGGTCAGGAATTTCTTCTCGGGGAAACTCCTGCCCGATGGCCATATCCAAGGGATCGACGACCGTCTTGAAGCGAGCGAACGTGCGAAATTGCTCGCGCAGTTCAGGTGTGACCACAATGTCTTCAAAGTCCGGATTGGCGGCTTTCAAAATGTACTGGCCAGACGCCGATTTCTGAACTGTTCGCAGCAGATATTGGGTATCTCCTGCGCCATCCATCCGCTCAATGGCGAGGGTTTGCCCCGTGATTGACCCCGCTTGCTCCGAGTTCACTTGTTCCAGAAGCAAATAATCTCCGTCGTGGATGGGGCTTTTTCCGCCATTCATGGAGTTACCGGATGCCTTCGCAATAAAATGTCGGGCGGAGTCGAGGCGGCCATATCCTGCTCCCAAGGAGCGGTACTCTTCCGACTCAACCCTGCTGGTGCGAAAATGGCCACAAGCAATTTTTAGCGATGGGAAGAAGGGTAGCTCAGTGCCCACTGGAGCTATGGGCGTCACATCAGCGGTTTGAGAAGGATCAATCCTTGCGTCCAACCTGTTCTCGTGTGAAGCCAGTCGGAAATCAATGAGCTCTTGCACCATCGACTCAAAAACTTCTAACTGGTCACTATGGATTGCAAAAGCTGACGCAAATCGACCCTCGTCAACCTGAAATATGGCTGGCGTTTTATTCGTCCAGTGATCAACTGGATTCACTTTCCAATACTGCTGCCACTTTGAAGATAGTCCATCAACATCCTTAACTGCTTCTGCCAGCTCCCCATTCAGCTTGGGACGACGCTTGATTATGCGCCATGATGCGAAAGCAAGCTCTCGCATCTCTGGAGCCTTACTCCAGCCACCGAGCTGCAAAAATGCCTCAAGCAGAATCATCTTGAAACATTTGGTCATGGAAGTGGTCTCTACCTCGACCAGAAAGCGTCCATGTTCAGCCAGCAGAGCTACTTCAATTTCGGTGAGATCGCCCATCTCGTTCAGCAAGCCAAACCAGCTGCCGTGTTGATTTCGCGTCTGTTTGAGATTGGCTCCGAAACGGTAGTATTCAGTGAGAGTCGGACGACGACCCAACGTATCTTTTAACGCCTGGTAGTCTTTTTCCGCACCACGTTGATCAAGTCCTTTCAGGAAGTCGATCACTTCCAGGTCGTAATTGATGAAGCACCCATCAGGCAATTCCAATTTGTCTTCCTGTGCCTTGCGTGCGAAATCCGCCAGCTGGCGGTGGTTCATGGCCTTTCCCATCAGTGCCTGCGGCTTATGCAAAAAGCTCTGATGGTTGCCAACGAAATCCAGAATGACCAGTTTTTCTTTTCCGGTGCTTAGGCGCAGACCCCGGCCGATTTGCTGAAGGAAAAGAACTTTCGACTCGGTGGGACGCAATAGAAGAACCGTATCAATGGCAGGCAAGTCGACCCCTTCATTGAAAAGATCGACTGAGAAAATGATCTCCAACTGCCCTTCCGTTAACATTTCGAGTGCCTCGCCCCGAGACATCTCTGATTCGCCATGAACGGATGCCGCCGCAACCCCCTGCCGGATAAATTGTGCTGCCATGAAGTCCGCGTGTTGTCGGGACACACAAAAGGCCAATGTCCGGCTTTGGCGACGCTGCCGCCACACCCTCAATGCATGTTTGGCACGCCCAAGGGTGGCCAACTTGTGAGCAAGCAGGTTCGGATCGAATTTTCCGTTACGCCACGGAATCTCTGCGTAGTTAACCGTGTCGTCATAAATGCCATAGTAATGAAATGGCACCAGAAAACGACCTCTGACGCCTTCAAATAATGGGTACTCGTAAACTAGATTGTCATCACACAGCGACAGAATATCGGACCGATCCGTGCGGTCCGGCGTTGCCGTCAGCCCTAACATGAACTGCGGTGCGAAGTAACTGAGAAGTCGGTGATAAGTCGGCGCAGACGCATGGTGAAACTCGTCGACGACAATGTAATCAAAATACTGTGGACTGAATTGCTCAAGGTGCGCAATTTTTCCCAAGGTCTGGACTGAGGCACACAGGATGTCCGTAAGCGCCGTTAAATCGACCCACTTGCCCTAATCGTATTGAGCCACTTTTTTCAAAGCCGGCAACTCGGCATTC
>NZ_JAKZAI010000022.1 GCF_023156235.1 Marinobacter goseongensis
ACCCTCTTCGGGGGCCAACGTTGCCCTGGCATAGCCGGACCGCCCCATGGATTCAGCAAAAATGGTGTAGGCCTGCTTGTCTCTCGGGCGAACGATCACATCGTAGGTTTCCGCCACACCAATCCGGAATTCGTCCACATTGACCGGCTGAACGTTGTTGCCATCAGCCTGGACAACCGTCATGTCCAGACCAGGAATCCGGATGTCGAAGTAGGTCATCGCAGAAGAGTTGATGAATCGCAGCCGAATGCGTTCGCCCGGCTCAAAGAGTCCCGTCCAGTTCTGGTCCGGGCCTTTGCCGTTGATCAAGCCCGTAAAGCCATGGATATCCTCAACGTCCGCTTTCATCATCCGCATGCCACCCCAGGCCATACGGTCACTGACGGTGTTCATCAGGCCATTTTTTGACACGTCCGAGAAAAACTCGCCAACGGTTTGCTGCTCGCGATTGTAGTAATCCGGCATCATTTTCAGGTTGCGCATGATGCGGTCACCGGAATGGGGGTGCTTGTCAGTCAGCTGCACCACGTATTCACGATCGTAGCGGAATGGCTCACGGCCCTCGGGCTCGATGACAATGGCACCATAGGCGCCGTCCGGCTCCTGAAAACCAGAGTGGCTGTGGAACCAGTAGGTGCCTGCCTGCTGGATAGGAAACTCATAGGTAAAGGTTTCACCCGGCTTGATGCCCGGGAAACTGATACCAGGCACACCGTCCTGGTTAAAAGGAAGGATCAGGCCGTGCCAGTGAATGGACGTCATCTCATCCAGGTTGTTGGTCACGTTGATCCGGACGTTCTCGCCTTCCTTGAAACGCATTACCGGTCCCGGAGATGCGCCGTTGTATCCAATGCCTTCCTTCACAAAATCGCCGGTATCAATTTTTACCCGGTCGACCGTAAGGTCGTACTCACCGGCCATAACCATGGCTGGCATCAGCAGGCTCAAAAGCCCTGTCAAAAAGCGTGTTTTCATCTGTGTTACTCCAAACTACACGTCATTGAAGCCGGGCCGAGAAACGTGTCTCAGCCCCGCGCTCGCGGACCTCAGTTAAGCGAGTTACTCGAAATTGACCTCACCGTACATCCCGGCCTGATAGTGGCCCGGAACGTTGCAGGCAAATTCGATATTGCCTTTATCAGAAAACTTCCAAATCACTTCTTTGCTTTGGCCGGGTTCCAGCAACACGCTGTTCGGGTCGTCATGCTTCATGGAATGGCCATTCCCCATATCCATATTCATCATGTCGTGGTTCAGCTTGCCGCCCTGGATGACGCCATGCTCAACCATCATCATCATTTCCTCTTGATGAGCTTCGTGCATGTCGGGAGTGCCAACATTGAACTCATGGACGAGGTTTCCCTTGTTCTCCACCACGAAGCGAACGGTTTCACCCGGCTTTACACTGATTTCTTCGGGTTCGTAGTAGTTGTCGTACATCTCGACAGTTATGGTTCGGCTGGCCTCCGACGCTTTGCCAGGTTCACCGCTTGTAGCGCCGTGCCCGTGGCCACCATCATGGGCGCCAGCCGCAAACGCTGTTGCCGACATTGAAAGCGCCATACCCGCTACGAATAGTTTTGATGCATTCATCTTTTTATCCTCTGTAAAATAAAAATCGCGAAAACACTGCTGGATTGAGCCCCAATCTTGAGCAATGTCCAGAATCGGTTGTTACCTTCTCTCACTAACCTGAATTCTTTCTGAAAAACTCGAACTATTTTCCGTTCAGGCTGAATTCAGGTTAATCAGTCACACTTTCGACTGCGGACCATACAGAGAAGGAAAGACTCATGCGTTTACTGCTCGTCGAAGATGACCGCTTGCTTGCTGAGGGTCTGGTCAGGCAGTTGGGAAAAGCAGGTTTCAGCGTTGATACAACTCCCAGTGCCCGAGAAGCCGTCGTTCTGGGTGAGCAAGAGGATTACCGTGCTGTTGTTCTGGACCTGGGTCTACCTGATGGCAACGGGCTGGACGTATTGAGAAAGTGGCGAACGAATCACGTCAGCTGTCCGGTCTTGATTCTGACCGCGAGAGGCGATTGGCAGGATAAGGTTAACGGCTTAAAAGCCGGGGCAGACGATTACCTGGCAAAACCTTTTCAGACAGAAGAGCTAATCGCACGCCTCAACGCACTCGTGCGTCGAAGTGAAGGAAGGGTCCATGCTCAGGTTAAAGCCGGCCGCTTTGAACTGGACGAAAACCGCCAGAGTCTCAAGATGGACGACGGCGTGGAACATACACTTACCGGCACCGAATTCCGGCTGCTACGTTGTTTGATGAGCCGCCCTGGCCACGTCTTTTCCAAAGAACAACTAATGGAACAGCTTTACAACTTGAATGATAGCCCGAGCGAAAACGTCATTGAGGCGTATATTCGGAGGTTAAGGAAGCTAGTGGGCAGCGAAACCATCTCAACACGACGCGGCCAGGGGTACATTTTTAATGCGATTCCTTAAAAAGCCTGCGTCCGTAAAAGGAACCTTGCTTGCGCTGTTACTGCCCGCCGGAATTGGTCTAATGGGGGTAGCGTGGTTGGTCCATGGTTTGCTACTCGACCGAATGTCCCGGGAGTTCGTTGAAAGCCGACTGAAAGATGAAGTCGCTTTCCTTGAACACCAGATTCGCGACGCGAATGGTGAAGTTGACACTCTCCAGACGGGCGATTATTTCCAGGATGTTTTTCATCATGCCTTTGCCATACATACACCCGAACAGACCATCATTTCACCCGATACTTGGGAGCCCTTGTTAACGCCTCTGATTGAAAACGAAGAAGACGGAACCGTTCGCGTAGAAGATGCCGAAACCACTGATACTCCCTTAGACATCCTCGCCTACCGAAAGTCTTTTCAGGTCGGTGAAACACCCATCGTCGTAATCGTTTCTGAAGATCTGGGTGCGCTGAAACGCAGCCAAGCTGCACTTCATGCCTGGACCGCCGTAGTATCAGTTCTGTTGATTATGCTCTTGGTCGCCGTGCTCTGGTTCGGTATCACGATGTCCATGCGACCGGTTGTCACACTCAAAGCCGCATTAAAAAGACTCCAGGACGGAGAGATCTCCCGAATCAACGTTCAGTCGCCAGAGGAGTTCCACCCGCTGGTTCTTCAACTAAATCAGTTGCTGGACTCCTTAGATCAGCGACTGGAGCGCTCCAGGGACGCTCTCGCAAACCTGTCTCATAGCGTCAAAACCCCCATCGCAGCCGTCCGGCAGATACTGGAAGACGACACACGTCCCCTCGACACTACTCTTAGGCACCAGATGGTGGAGCGACTAAGCGATATCGATAGGCAATTAGAGGCTGAAATGCGTCGAAGCCGTTTTGCAGGGCCCCAGATTGGGAAAAGCGCCTACCCCATAAAACAGGCACGGGATCTTTTGTGGATGCTCGGTCGTTTATATCCGGAAAAGTCGTTTGAACTATCGAGTTCTCTGCCTGAAGACAGCCGATGGCCGATAGAAGAACATGATCTTAATGAAGTATTGGGCAACTTACTGGACAATGCTGGCAAATGGTCTTCGAGATGCGTAGAGCTCTCTGTGGAACAAGGCAGCGGCTTCAAGCGAATAGTTGTTGCTGATGATGGCCCAGGGGTTAATCACAAGGATTTAGCCAGTTTGGGCCAAAGGGGTCTGCGGCTAGATGAGCAAACACCTGGGCACGGTCTCGGCCTTGCTATCGTTCGAGATATAGTGACTCGCTATGAAGGTAAAATCAGCTTTTCGACTAAGTCCTGTAGCGGTTTACGCGTTTCTATCGAATTATTAAGATAAACTCGAATGTTCGCTTTTGTTTATTAACGAACCTTTGGCAAGTCATCCCAACAGGTCGTATACGCCGGCGACAAATGCCCCCTGCGCATCGCATAAGCCGCAGGCCCTGCCTCTCTGGCCATGTAGACCGTAGCCCTGGATTTCCGGTTGATGGCATCCATCACCGCCATCAGGCGTTCCGATCTACCATTGTCTGGCACTTGCTCTGGGGCGGCCTGGAAGAGATCTTCTTGAAGCCCCGCTTCTTCCACTAACTCCCCCAACATAACGCCGGCCTTAGCGTAATCAAATCCTTCCCGGTACATCGGTCGAAGCAGGTTCAGAGCCTGCTGCACAATAACCCGGGAGTCCTGGCTGGGCTGGATGAGCTTCACGCTGGCACTGCGTGAATACTGCGGTGCCGTCGCCTTGAACGGATTGGTTCGGATGAACACCATCAGCTCTCCCGCATACTGCTGGCCTCCCCGCAGCTTCTCGGTCGCGCGGGTCGCAAAGTGCGCTACGGCTTCTTCCAGGTCGCTCAGTTTCTGAAGGGGCTGACCAAAAGATCGGGAGCACATGATTTGCTTCTTGGGCGGTGGCGCATCGTCCCACGGAACACAGGGCACGCCGTTGAGCTCCCGGGCGGTGCGTTCTAACACCACAGAGAACTGTTTTCTGAGCGTTGCCGGATGGGTATCCGCTAACTGTAATGCCGTGACAATGCCCATAGCCTGAAGTCTGACACTGAGTTTTCGCCCGACACCCCAAACGTCCTCAACCGGTACCTGAGCCATCAACCGCCGTTGCCGAGCGGGGTCTGTCAGATCCACCACGCCTCCGGTCGCCGGGTATTTCTTGGCGGCATGGTTGGCGAGTTTTGCCAGTGTTCGCGTGGGGGCAATACCCACACAGACGGGCAAGCCGACGTTTTGATGCACGGTGTCTTTGACCGCTCGGCCAAAGTCCTCGAAGGACACTACCCGGTCAATACCGGTGAGATCCAGAAAGGCCTCATCAATAGAATAGACATCCACTCGTGGGGCCAGGCCTTCGAGTGTTGTCATAACCCGCCGGCTCATGTCGCCATAGAGGGTGTAGTTGGACGAGAACACCTGGATACCGTACCGACGAATTTCCGATTTGATGTGATGGACCGGCACGCCCATCGTTATCCCCAGTGCCTTGGACTCTTTCGAGCGGGCGACCACGCAGCCGTCGTTGTTGGATAGCACGACCACAGGCGTATTGCGCAGATCCGGACGGAACAGCTTCTCGCATGAGGCGTAAAAATTATTGCAGTCCACCAGCGCGAATACGGACTGAACTCGGCCAACCGATGCCACCTCTACCCTCCCCGCTTGAGCGAACGGATCACGTTAGTGACCACCCCGAATACTTCCATCACCATGTCACCCTCAACCACAATGGGCTGGAAAGCAGCATTTCGCGGCAGGAGACGCACTGGTGGCGGAGTGATGTGTAATTGCTTCACCGTCATCTCGCTTTCCAAGCTGGCGATGATTGTGTCGCCGTGCCTGGCTCTCAGTGACCGGTCCACCACAAGAACATCGCCGGGGTAAATTCCCGCATCGATCATGGACTCACCCTGAACCCTAACGAAAAACGTGGCAGCAGGATGCTGAATACACAGCTCGTTCAGATCGATGGTTTTCTCGACGTAGTCTTCCGCCGGCGATGGGAAGCCAGCAGAGACCCGTTCCAGAAACATCGGGATGTTCAGGCGTGAGATAGATTCGTAGTCACCTAGCAGAATGCAGGGCATGCTTTACACCGAATACTGTTTGAATATACAGTATTTTGGCGAGACAATATCAACAGGTCAACCCATCATTGGGCACAATGCCCTATACTTGGACTAATGCAGCTGCCAGGAAGGCGGGAGGAGTCTGTATGAAAAGCGTGGTACTGATGTTTGTTGGTGGCTTGGTGGGAGGCCTCATCGGGCCCGTGTCGGCGTTGGCCGGTGGAGTGATCGGTTATCTGGTTGGTCAACCCCTGATGCACCCGGCTGCCGCGAAACCGAATGAAAAACCGTCAGCTTGCCGTTAAACCCAGCACCCACTGGCGTTAATCATTCACATGCTTGCGAATCAGTTTCGACGCTTCTTCCATGTGCTCAAACCGGTGGCTGCCGCCTTCAAAGCTATAGACCAGGAAATAACCCCCAAGCGCTCTGACGGTATCGTTCCAGGGAAGCAGTTCATCCCCCTGATCTAGCAACACGAGCCCGCTGCCATAGTGGGTGAAGGGATAGTAGCTAGAAACCACTTCAGCCGTCAGTTTATAGGCCTGCCCCTGATGATCCACACCCTGCCCTATCCAGGACCTGAGAGTGTGAGCCGGATCCGTCACCGGATTGATGGCGACAAACGGAATGCCGGTTTCGGCTCCCAGAATACCCGCCAGCCATCCCCCCATTGAGGTACCAACCAGAAGATCCGGGTTCACTTGCATCAGCTTGTCCAGGCTATCTTCAATGACGTCTTCCGAGACCTGAGTGTAATCGATGTCGTGACCATACACGGGGCCAAGTCTTGCGAGCGTTTTCAGTTTGTCACTGTTGATATCGAAGCGGCTGGCGAAGCCGTGGAGGTAGTAGGTTTTCAGCATAGCCTTTGCCCTGGACGCTATATTTTTCCTGACCTTAGCACCGTTGGTGGGTAAATGCCTGCGTCCTATTCGAAGCGCTGTCCTTACGCCCCGAAGTACAAAGAAAAGGGGTGTGGCCACACAGTGCTCACACCCCTCACTGTACTTTTCATCCGCCTCATCCATGAGCTTCGATCGATGGGCGCCAATACACGTTGTTTCCGAGTCGTCCAAAACCCATTGGCTGGCGCTTTCGGTAGGCCTTCCGCTGGTTATCAGCCATGGCACTCTGGGCATCGGCGTCACGAACATAGCGGGCGAGCGTCATGGCAGGGCTGACACCATAGCGTGCGCCGGGCGAGGCACAGGTCCAAATGTGCCTGAGTGCAAGAGCCGCATCGGGGTCTCTCTTGTCGAGATAAGCCAGACCGTAGGCACAGGCCTCCAGAGTCAAGTCGGCGTGGTCACATAACCTCGCGGTTGCTGTTGGTTTCCCCCACTTGTCGTAGGTGTAGGTCTTGCCGATGTCGTGCAACAATCCCGCAACGAAACCAAGTTCCTGAAGTTCCCGAGGCATTTCGGGTTCATTGGTCTCCGTCATAACCAGCACGTTCTTCGCAACGTCCAGGGAATGAGCCAACAGCCCGCCGGGCTCGTTATGATGATAATTTCTGCTCGCAGGAGCGTTTAGAAAAACTTCCAGCCTGTCACGGCGCTCCAATACTCGCTTAATAAACATCTGTAATGACGCTGACCGCAAAGACCGAACCGCAGCAACTAACTGATCCAGTGCCTCCGGCTTTGGGCAGAACGTCCGTGGCAACGTTTGCAGTACTGGTAAGCCAGCAACGTCTGCCTGCAAAGGGCGGCGGATATCGATAAGCAGAATCTCACTTTCCTCCGCACCGACGCACACCTGACCTTTGACCGCGACCAAATCCATGTAACCCAGATGTTCTGGAATCTCAGTAGAGCCAATTACCGCCAGTGCCACGATGTCGCTATTACAGCTGCTAAGACGCAACTTTAGGTATGGAATGCCGTCATCGTCGAAGCAGGCTACGCGGCCAGTCAGGCGGTAGGTGCCTTTGAAGGTCTTTTCCATTAACGGGCGCAGATCATTCAGTTTCATTTCCCATCTCCTGGTCGTTTTCGATCACCCGGCTCTGAATCAGGCGCTCAAAGGCGCTGCCATCCATACGAGTCAGGTTCGGGATATATCGGGAATACACTTTGAACAGCATCTCCGTGGACGAATGGCCCAGTGTGCGGGCAACCCATTCCGGGTTTTCGCCAGAGGCCAGCAGCAAGGTGGCTGCGGTGTGCCGGGTTTGGTAAGGGCGACGCTTTTTGAGCTTTAACAACTCTAGCAATGGGTACCAAACCCGCTTGGTGACGTTGTTGTGGTCCAGCGATTCACCAAGTCGATTGCAAAACACAAACTTACTGAGTTTCCCAGTTGCCTCATACTGCTCTTTAAGTGCGTCGTACACTGGGCCAAACATGGGGATCTCGCGCTGCGAGCCGTCGGTTTTTGTGTACTCGGCCTGGCCGTGAACCAACGTTTCACGAACCAGAATTTCGCGTTTCTCGAAATCCACGTACTCCCACTTCAAACCATCCACCTCACCGGTTCGCATACCGGTGTAGAAGCGAACCAAATAATAGATCCGATAGTCCTCGCGGACGTGCTTGAGGATCTTGTCGACTTCATCCATCGAGAAAGGCTCAATGTGAACCTTCTGAAGCTTCAGTGGCTTGATGTTGCGATAAGGGTTGTCGAACTCATAGCGTTCCGCCGCTTCCGTCAGAATCATCCGCAAAATGGTCATGTGGCTATTGATGGTCTTGGGTGCCATCAAACCACTAGTCCCCCTGCCCTTCCGCCGAGCCAACTTGTTGCGGGCTGCCAGAATATCCGCCTTGGTGATCTCTCCTACTCGCTTGTTCTTGAACGCTGGTTTGAGCGAGCTTTCAAGAATTGAGGTCACATTGCGGACGTGGGAGCTGCGCCATTGAATTTTGCTTTCGCCAAACCATTGGTCAGCGAAGTCTGGGAAACGTGGGGTAGTAGACTCCGACTGCTCGAAACCATCGCCGCGCTTATTGGAAAGAACCCCTGCCTCTTCAAGCTTTTTGAGATTCTTGCTCCCCGGAAAGAACTCTGCATAATCAAAATCCCCGACTAACATTTTGGCTTCCATTCGCTGGATCAATGTTTCGAGTTGTTTACGATTACGTACAGTGTCGCTTAGCAAAGTTTGTTCTCTGCAGCGTATTTCTTGGTACCGAAAATCAATAAAGAGCTTCTTTGTATCGGCTCGTGCACGTACCTTAGCCATGACAAACACCTCCGCTTGCCATCGGGATGGCCAGGTTGTTCTGAGCCATGCTGAGCATGTCCTCCTCGATGATCTCCCAGATGTAGAGGATTTTTCGGCCGCCAAATGGACGGATATAATGTTTACCCTCCAACAGGACGCTGTCTTTCAGACACTGACGGATGGTCCGGGGGTCATACTTGATACGCTCTGATAGCTCTTCAGTTGTCAGGTATGTGTTGTTCATGAGAACATCTCCTTTCGCCAATCAATGATCAGTTGATAACTTTTGTTATCACTTGATCATCAATATACGCCCTATCGCGATAATTGCAAGTGGCGTTTGATACCTTTTTTTATCAAAAGAGCAGAGAGATGATCCGTTTCCATTTGAAGGAATTGATAGCAGATAAGGAATTTGCCGAGAAACGAAGAATCACTATTGGTGAAATTGCTAAGGACACCGGCATCAACAGGATGACACTGTCGAAAATCATCAATCATCCCGGCCACAGCACAGTGACGGACAACATTGATAAGCTATGCACTTATTTCGACTGTTCGGTTGAGCAATTAATCACGCACATCAAGGAAGTCTCGGACGAGTCGGAAGGATCTGAAGGCGAAAAGTGACTCTCTTTCTTGGCATGCGGGCAGAAGCTAATGCCCCGTGCCCCAGAAGACTTACGGTCAACAACGAAGAGGGGCCAAAATATCCAAATCGGAAATTGGCACGCATAGGGCACGATGAGGGCACGGAGAAAATTTCAGGATCAGAAAGCAAAAAAGGCAGACCAGTAAGTTACTGATCTGCCTTTCTTCTATATGGTAGCGGGGGCAGGATTCGAACCTACGACCTTCGGGTTATGAGCCCGACGAGCTACCAGACTGCTCCACCCCGCATCAAACTGGTTGTTTACCGGGGAGGCCCCCGATCAACGTGCGCGTATGTTAAGGATTGGCCTGGGTTTTGTCAATTGATATTTTCAAACAGGTCGGCGGGATAATGCATCGTTTCTTCCGCCCGCTCCCGATAGAACCCCACGGAATCAATCGCTTCCTGAACCGGCCGGAAGGAACGGCGATGGTGCACGGTGGCGCCGTGGCAATTCAGTGCTTCCAGATGCACCGGCGTGGGGTAGCCTTTGTGTTGGGCCAGGCCGTATTCCGGAAACTGCGCATCGAGCTCGGCCATTTCCCGATCCCGAACCACTTTGGCGATGATCGATGCGGCGCTGATCGCCTCGACACGGCTGTCCCCCTTGATGACCGGCTCGGACGGCCAGTGCCACTTCGGACAGCGGTTGCCATCCACCAGCACATATTCCGGCTGCACCGGTAAACCAGCGACCGCACGCTCCATGGCCACCATGGTAGCCTGATAGATGTTGAGGCGATCAATCTCGCCTGCTTCCGCCCGCCCGATGCACCAGGCGGTGGCGTTTTCGATAATCTGCTCGTAGAGTGCCTCACGGCGTTTTTCCGTGAGCTTCTTGGAGTCGGCCAGGCCGGCAATGGGTCGCCGGGGATCCAGGATCACCGCGGCGGTGACGACGGCACCGATCAACGGGCCGCGACCGACCTCATCCACGCCGGCCAGCAAGGTGCCATCATAGCGGCAGTGAAAAGGCGGCAGCGGTGGTTTGCTCATGAGGCGCGCCTTTGCTCGACCAGAGCGGAAATGGCATCGGCGGCGCGCTCATCGGCGTTCTGCCGTAACTGGTGGTGCAGTTTGGTGAATTCGGCTTTCAGGTGCGCCCGTTCCTCAGTGTTCTCCAGGCGCTCCAGTACCGCGGCACCGAGGGTCTCGGGGGTGGCGTCGTCCTGCAGCAACTCCGGCACCAGCGGTTTGCCGGCCAGCAGATTCGGCAGCGCCACGTGGGGCACTTTCACCAGCCGGGACACCAGGGCGTAACTGAAGTTACTCAGGCGATACCCCACCACCATGGGCTTTTTCAGCAACATGGCTTCCAGGGTGGCGGTGCCCGAAGCCAGCAGCACCACATCGGCGGCGGCCATCACCTCGCGGGAACGGCCCCGCACGATGGTCACCGGCAACGCCACGTCCAGGGACTGCACCAGCCCCCGCACCTGTTTTTCCCGATCCCGGTTCACACAGGGAATCACCAGTTGGAGATCCGGGCGGGAAGACTGGATTTCCAGTGCGGCGGAGAGAAACAGGCTGCCCAACCGCTCCACTTCCCCACCCCGACTGCCCGGCAGGATGGCCAGCACCGGCTGGTCCTCGTTCAGGCCCAGATCACGGCGTGCGCCGCGGGTATCCGGCTCCATGGGTATGCGGTCTGCCAGAGGATGACCCACAAAGGTGACCGGCACGTCGTGTTCCTCGTAGAATCGCGCCTCGAAGGGAAACAGGGTCAGCATCAGATTGACGGATTTGGCGATCTTGAAGATACGCTTCTGGCGCCAGGCCCAAACTGACGGGCTGACGTAATGCGCGGTGGGAATGCCGGCGTCACGGCAGCGCCGCTCAACCCCGAGGGTGAAATCCGGCGAATCGATGCCGATAACCACATCCGGCGGCGTGGTCAGGAAGTACTCCATCAGCCGGCCGCGGATGCTGAACAGCTCGCGGATGCGGCCCAGCACTTCCACCAGCCCCATCACCGACAATCGCTCCATGGGCACCAGCGAGTGAAAACCCGCGGCTTCCATTTCCTCGCCACCGATGCCGACGAAACGCGCCCGCGGATAGCGGGCGCGAAGCGAGCGAATCAGGCCGGCGCCGAGTATGTCACCCGATGCCTCGCCTGCCACAATACCGAACGTTATGGGTCGGTCACTGATGACCGAAGGGTTGGAACTGTCCATCACCGCTCCGGCCCGGTCAGCGGATGATGCCGCGGTGTGCACCACGAAGGGATTCGATCAGCGGACGAACTTCGACCACGTCCGGATAGGCTTTTTCCAGTTCCTCGACAGCCTGCTCGGTTGTCAGGCCCTGACGATAGATGGTCTTGTAGGCGCGACGCAGGGTCAGCAGCACCTCTTTGCTGAAGCCACGGCGGCGAAGGCCTTCCACGTTCATACCATGAGGCGCCGCCGACTGGCCGCTGGCCATCACGTACGCCGGGATATCCTTGAGAACGATACTGCCGCCGGCTGCCATGCTGTGAGGGCCAATGTGACAGAACTGGTGCACCATGGTGCCGCCACCGAGAATGGCGTGATCACCTACAGACACATGCCCGGCCAGGGTCGCGCAGTTGGCCAGTATGGTGTTGTCTCCCACGGTGCAGTCGTGGGCCACATGGACGTAGGCCATCAACAGGTTGCCGCTGCCGATCCGGGTCTCGCCCCGATCCTGTACGGTGCCCCGGTGGATGGTGCAGTTCTCACGGATGACGTTGTCATCACCGATGAACAGCGTGGTCGGCTCACCTGCGTATTTCTTGTCCTGGCACTCTTCACCAATGCTGCAGAACTGGAAGATGCGGTTGTTGCGGCCGATGCGGGTCGGCCCTTTTACGACCACATGGGACAGGATTTCAGTGCCCTCTCCGATTTCCACATCCGGACCGACATAGCTCCACGGCCCAACGGTGACGTTATCCGCCAGTTTGGCTGATGGGTCTACAATCGCTTGAGGATGGACACCCGACCAGTCATTTGTCGCCATCAAACTTCTCTCTCAGCGGTCAATATGTCGGCCACACAGACGACTTCCCCATCGACCAGTGCCCGGCACTCGAATTTCCAGATTCCGCGCTTGCCGGAGATGAAAGTCGATTCCATGCAGAGTCGATCTCCCGGCACCACGGGGCGCTTGAAGCGCACCTTACTGGACCCAGCCAGATATTGTATCACGCCGTCTGAGGGTTTCCGTTCAACGGTCACAAAACCCAGGATGCCGGAAAGCTGCGCCATCGCTTCTATGATCAGCACTCCGGGCATGATGGGCTTGTTGGGAAAATGGCCCGTAAAGAATGGCTCGTTAAAGGAAATGTTCTTAAATCCCTTGATCGATTTGCCTTTCTCGACTTCCGTCACCCGATCCACCAGCAGGAACGGGTATCGATGGGGCAAAAATTCCAGTATCTCTTCAATGTACATCATCTTTAAACGGCCTCAGCCTTCGGATTTCTTTTCCAGTTCTTTCAGCTTCCGTGCCATGGCATCCAGCTGACGAAAACGAACTGCGTTCTTGCGCCATTGACGGTTCGTGTCTGCGCTGGTGCCCGATGAGTACACGCCGGGTTCGCGTATATCGCCCGTCACCAGTGTCATGCCGGTCAAGTGGACCTGATCGGCAATCTCGAGATGCCCGGCCACGCCCGAGGCGCCACCAAACACACAATGCTTTCCAATACGGGTACTGCCGGCGATACCCACCATCGCGGCCATGGCACTGTGATCGCCAATGCTTACGTTGTGGGCGATCTGGATCAGGTTATCCAGCTTGACGCCATCGCCGATGACGGTGTCATCCAGCGCGCCCCGGTCGATGGTGGTGTTGGCACCCACTTCCACATCATCACCCAGGATCACCCTGCCTATCTGCGCAATCCGGTGCCATACGCCCCGCTCATTGGCAAAGCCGAAGCCGTCCGAGCCGATCACGGCACCGCTGAGGATATGACAACGCTGCCCTACGACCGTGTCGTGCGCCAGAGTGACCCGGGGGCGCAGAACCGTCTGATTGCCGATGCGGCTGCGGGCGCCCACAATGGAACCGGCGCCAATCACAACGTCGTCACCGATGTCGGCCTCGGCCTCGATCACCGCCTGGGGACCAATGGAGGCCGAGTCTGAAATGCGGGCAGTAGGATCAACCACCGCGCTCGGATGAACGCCGGCTGACGGGCGTGGCGAGGGGTCGAACCAATGGCTGAGGCGAGCATAGCCGAGGTAGGGATTGTCCAGTAACAGGACGTTGGTCGGAGATTCGTTTGCCACCGAGGGGGACAGGATCACGGCTGATGCTTGCGTGTCCTTGAGGTACTTGCCGTACGTTGCGTTGGCCAGAAATGCAATCTGACCCGGCACCGCCGCCTGCAGCGTAGCAATTCCACGGATCGGTGTTTCCGGGTCGCCCTTGAGCTCCGCACCGAGTTCGGCGGCAATGTCGCCCAGCCGATAACAACGTTCTGTCATCACGTACTCCAGAAGTCAGGGCCGGCGGTGTAACCGATGCCAGCCCATGCCAGGCTCGTTCAGCGGTTAAGCTTGTTCAGCAGCTCATCGGTCAGATTCATTTCCGGCTTCACGTAAACCACGGCTTCGCTCGGGAGAATCATGTCCAGATCGTGCTCTTCCAGCAGTTCCTTGACGGCAGCATCTACATCGGGCCGGGCATCTTCCAGGAACGCCTGCTTGCGGTTGGCAACGGTGGTGTCGAGGCGCTGTTTGAGGAAGTTGAACTCTTTCACTTTCTCCTGGAATTGCCCGGTGAGCTCGTTGCGCTCGGACTCATTCATCATCGCGCCGTCTTTCTCGAGCCGGTCCTTCAATTTCCGCGCTTCCTCCTGGGCCTCGCGCACCTGAGCCTCATCATCGGCAAAATCCCGCTGCAGGCTTTCGCTGAACGTTTTTGCCTCGTTGGAGGAAAACAGCGCCTGACGAAGATCAACAACGCCAATACGGGTTTCGGCCATCGCCGGGAAAGAAAGGGTCAGCGCCAGCATGGCAGCCATCGTTGCAAAGCGGAACATGCTATTTCTCCTATGATTCATTCTTTTTTTGTTTATCGTCCGTTGATCAGAACGTCTGTCCCAGCGAGAACTGGAAGATCTGGGTATCGTCGCCACTCTTGTCGTTCAGTGGCTGCGCCAGACTGAAGGCCAGCGGGCCCACGGCGGTAATCCACTGGAAACCGACACCGGCAGAAAGCCGGAGTTCGTCGGCGGCCGGGTCAAAGTCCCGGTCCGAATCGAATACCTGACCGGCATCCACGAAGAACGCGGTGCGCATGGAACGGGTATCGCCGGCGAACGGCGTCGGGAAGATCAGCTCCAAACTGCCCTCGGTCAACAGATTGCCCCCGAACGGATCCGGATCTGACAGATCGTTCGGGCTGTTGGTTGCCCGCGGACCCAGAGAGTTTGCCTCGTATCCCCGCACAGAGCCATAGCCCCCGGCGTAGAAATGTTCATAAAACGGCATGATGTCACGATCGCCGTAGCCGTCACCGTAACCGACCTCGGTACGTGCACGCACCACCCAGGTCTGATTGTCGTTCAATGGCTGGTAGAAGTCCGTCCTGTGGCTCAGCTTGTAGAAGGTGAGATCACTGCCGGGTACCGCAACGTCTGCAGACAGCGAGTGACTGTAACCGTCACTGGGCAACACGCCCCGGTTCAGCGTGCTACGACGCCAGGAGCCGAAGAGGAAGTAATTGTTGAAATCATTGCCTTCCTCGGCGATGAAATCACGGACTTCCTGAGCGGAAAATACGCCTTCCTGAATTTTTGACAGGGTGTAGCCCACGCCGAAGTTGAGGCGGGTAATGTTGTCTGTCGGATAGCCAAAGGTGACGCGGCCGCCATACTCGTCCAGCAGATAGGATGAGATATCCTGCTCTTCGAAGTCGGTTTCCCGCGCAAACACGCTAAAGCCCCGGCTGACACCGTCGACAGTGTAATACGGGTCGGAATAGGAGAAGTTGGCGCTCTTGATGGAATCACTGACGTTGACGCCGAATGAGACCCGCTTGCCGCTGCCGAAGAAGTTGTTCTCGGACACATTGGCACCGAGGATAACCCCGGACGCCTGGGAGAAACCGACCGAGGCAGACAGGCTGCCGGTGGGCTGCTCGACCACAGAGTAGTTGACATCAACCATGTCGTCGGTACCCGGCACCGGGACCGTATCCACATCCACGGTCTGGAAGAAGCCAAGCCGCTCCAATCGGGTCTTGGAGAACTCGATGCGATCCGTGGAGGCTACGCCACCCTCCATCTGGGTCATCTCCTGGCGCATCACCTCGTCACGCGTGGAGACATTGCCGCTGAAATTGACACGCCGCACATAGGCCCGCTTACCCGGCTCCACAAAAAAGGTCACCGCAGCGGTGTTGTCATCGCCAGGTTCTGGTACCGCATTAACGTTGGCAAACGCGTAACCCTCCCGACCCAGCCGGCGAGACAGCCGCTCGGATACCGCCGTGGCAGTGGAACGAGAGAACACATCGCCCTCCTCGATCGGTATCAGGTCCCGCAGCTCGTCTTCATCAACAATCAGTTCGCCACGCAACCGGACCTCAGATACGGTGTATTGAGGCCCCTCATTGAGTGCAATGGCAATAAACACTTGCTTCTTGTCGGGAGAAATCGACACCTGACTGGATTCCACGTTGAAATCCAGGTAGCCACGGTCCAGGTAGAACGAACGCAGGGATTCGAGATCACCACTGAGTCGCTCGCGGGCGTACTTGTCAGCATTGGTAATGGAGCTCCACCAGGTGCTGGTGCGCAACTCGAACAGGTCCAGCAGCTCCTCGTCGTTAAAATCCTCGTTGCCGATGACGTTGATGTGCTGGATGGCGGCAACGTCGCCCTCGTTGATGTCCAGTTTGATCGCCACCCGGTTGCGGGGAAGCTCATCAGCGGTGGCCTTGACGCGCGCATTGTAGCGGCCCTGGCTGATGTAGGAACGCAGAATCTCGAGCTCGAGACGCTCAAGCGTCGCCCTGCGGAACACCTGACCCTCTTCAAGACCGGCACTGGACAGCGCATCCAGCAGCATATCGGATTCAATATTCTTGTTACCTTCGATATCGATCGAGGTAATGGACGGCCGCTCCTGAACATTCAATATCAGCACACCGCCATCGCGGCTGGCTTGAATGTCAGTGAACAGACCGGTGCGGAACAGATCCTTGATGGCTCCGGCCAGCTCGACCTCATCGACAGGCTCGCCAATATTGACTGGAAAGGCAGAGAATACCGTACCCGCGGAAACCCGCTGTAATCCCTCAACCTCGATATCGGAAACCGTGAATTCGTCAGCATACGCTGAACTCATGCCGGTGCCGGCCAATGCCAACCCGATAGCTACACCTAGAAGAGAACGTCTCATTCAGTCATTTCGCCTGTTAATGCGCGTAAGGAGCCCGCAATTCTCACAACCGCATCAGGTCGTTGTAAAGAGCAAACACCATTAATGTGAGAATCAATGCCATACCAATTCGTAATCCAAGCGCCTGAACCTGCTCGGAAAGCGGCTTCCGGCGAATCGCCTCGATGGTGTAATAAACGATGTGTCCACCGTCCAATACCGGAACCGGCAGCAGGTTCAGCACACCCAGACTCACACTCAGGTAAGCCAGAAAGCGGATAAAGTCTTCAAACCCGGAGCTGACACTCGCCTCGGCCACCCTCGCAATGGTGATCGGGCCACTGAGATTGGTCGGGGACAACAGCCCGGTCACCATTTTCTTGATCGCCACCAGCGTCAGGCGGGTATCTGCCCAGGTCTCACTCACGGCGTTGGGTATCGCGGCCAGCGGGCCGTATTGAACGTCCCGGAGCACTTCGTCCGGCCAGGACACCTGGGCCACGCCGGCACCCACGAAACCGATGTTCTGGCCGGCGTCCGAGGTTCGGGATTCCGGTGTGACCGACACGTTGATGATTTCACCACCCCGCTCCAGCGAGATGTCCAGCGTCTGCTCCGGCGAGTTACGGATCACCTCCACCAGCTCGAACCAGTTCGCCACGGGCTCGCCGCCAACGGCAATTATCCGATCGTCCGGCTGCAGGCCTGCAGCTTCCGCGCGGCCACCACCGGCGATCTCACCGAGCACGGCCGGAATATCCGGGCGCCAGGGCTGCACACCGAACTCACCCAGCGGATCGGGATTATCGTCCCGCAGGCGCCATCCATCCAGGGTCGTGCTCAATTTGTCCCGCCGACCCTCGTCACTGACAGCGACCACCACGTTACTGTGTTCGCCCGCCCTTTCCAACAGCCGCATATTGATATCACGCCACGACGTGACCCGATGCCCATCCACTTCATGGATTTCCATGCCCTCGGCCAGACCCATGCGCTCGGCAATGCTGTCCGGCGTCACATCGCCGACGATGGGCGCAACCGTGGTGAAACCCACCACGCTCAGCAACCAGTACGCGAAAATGGCAAACAGGAAGTTGGCAACAGGGCCGGCGGCGGCGATCGCAATCCGGCGGGAAGGCGGTTTGGAGTTGAAGGCCTGATCCCTGAGCTCGTCAGGCACCGGCCCCTCACGCTCATCCAGCATTTTGACATAGCCACCCAACGGAATGGCGGCGATCGCAAACTCAGTGCCGTGGCGGTCATACCAGGAAAACAGAGGCTTACCGAAGCCCACGGAAAAACGCAGCACCTTTACACCGCAACGACGGGCCACCCAGAAATGACCGTACTCGTGGAGGGTCACCAGGATACCCAGGGTCAGAGCCAGCGCCAATATGGTTTGTACTATGTGCATAGTGCTCTCGGTGTTATTTTCAGGTCAGGCCATCTACCAAACGAATGGCGCCGGGGATACATCAGACAGCCAGCCGCTCTATCTGTTCCCGCGCAAACCGGCGAGCCTCGGCGTCCTTGGCAAAGATGATCTCAAAGCTGCTGCCAGCTACCACCTCGGTCGCGGCCAGTGTGCGCTCTATGATAACGGGGATATCGGTGAAACCAAGGTCGCCCGCGAGAAAAGCCGCCACCGCCTCTTCGTTGGCGGCATTCAGCACCGCGGGCGCCGTTCCACCAGCGTGGAAAGCTTCCGCTGCAAGCCGCAGACACGGAAAACGGTGAAGGTCCGGCCGCTCGAAATGGAAGCGGCCAATGGCAAACAGATCCAGCGGAGCCACACCGGCATCAATCCGCTCCGGCCAGGCCAGGCCATTGGCGATGGGGGTTCGCATGTCAGGGCTGCCCAGCTGCGCCAGCACAGAACCGTCAGCGTACTCCACCATGGAGTGGATGATGCTTTCAGGGTGAACGTGCACCTCGATCCGCGACGGATCAGTATTGAACAGCCAGCACGCCTCAATCAGCTCCAGCCCCTTGTTCATCAGCGTGGCGGAATCCACCGAAATTTTCTGGCCCATGGCCCAGTTCGGATGCGCACACGCCTGGGCTGGAGAGACCGTTTTGAGGTCCTCATTGGAGTGGCTGCGAAAAGGCCCACCGGAGGCCGTCAGCAGAATTCGGGTAATGCCCGCGCCCCGTGGATCACGCACACGGTCTGCCGGCATGCACTGGAAAATGGCATTGTGCTCACTGTCGATGGGCAGCAGTTCGGCACCGGACGCGGTCACGGCGTCCATAAACAGTTGGCCGGACATCACCAATGCTTCCTTATTGGCCAGCAGAACCCGCTTGCCGGCGCGCACAGCAGCCAGTGTCGGCGGCAATCCGGCTGCGCCGACAATCGCGGCCATCACCGTATCGACGCTTTCTGCCGCCGCCACCTCACACAACCCCACCTCGCCCTGAAGCACGGTGATTTCCGGTAGATCTGACAAACGCTGAGCAAGAGTCTCGGCGGCGTCCGCATCGGCCATCACCGCACGCTGTGGACGGAATTCCCGACACAACTCAGCCATTTCCTCTACCCGGATATTGGCTGCCAGTCCATACACGCGGAAACGGTCCGGATGCCGGCGGATCACGTCCAGGGTGTTGAGACCAATCGACCCGGTCGCCCCGAGGATGGTGACATGGCGCATGACGATGCTCACCACTGCCCCGTCGTCAGCCAGCCCAGCTGGGTGATAATCAGCGCGAACACCGGGATGGCAGCGGTCAGGCTGTCAATGCGGTCCATGATACCGCCATGTCCGGGCAGCAACTGGCTGCTGTCCTTAATGCCACGGAAGCGCTTGAGCATGCTTTCAAGGAGGTCGCCGAGTACCGACACGAAGCCGGTAACCAGGCTGGCAATTACCAGCAACAGAGTCTGTTCAAGGGGCGCAGAGGCCGCCTGACTGACCACCACCGCGAACACGGCCACGGCGGCGAGACCGCCCCAGACTCCGGCCCAGGACTTGCCCGGACTGACCCGAGGCGCCAGCTTGGCTTTGCCGAACGCCCTGCCGGCAAAGTAAGCGCCGATATCCGCCACCCACACGACACAGAACACGTAAAGAATCACCAGAAGATTGTTGGCAACGTCACCGAACTGCAGCGAACCTGTGCGCAAATGGTTGAGACCCACCCAGGCTGGCACCAACACCAGTAAGCCCATCAAAGCTCTCACCGGCACGCCGCCCCAGCGATCCGAACCGGCCGGGTAGCGCCTGACCATCAGGAAGCAGACCAGCCACCAACCGAGGGCTAGCCACAGCACCGCCACCGCTGGCACATTCAACAGGCCGAACATGACGGCAGCAACAACCGCCGCATAACCCACGCGACTGCCCTGCAACGTCAGTCCGGACATGTTCGCCCACTCCCAGGCACCAATGGTGATGATGGCGCCGGTAAACAGCGCAAAGCCGAGCGGGGGCAGGAAAAAGATGCCGCCGATGGCAATAGGGGCAAGAATAAGCGCGGTAATAATTCTGGTTTTTAGCACAATAGAGTTCGCTGTCTTGTCGTTATTGTTCCGGCTGGCGAGCGGCGATCTGGTCGTCCGTCTGCCCGAACCGCCGTTGGCGACAGGCATAGGCCCGCAGCGCCCCCCGCATTTCATCTTCCAGAAAATCGGGCCAGTATACCGGCGAGAAATAGAGTTCGGTGTACGCCAGGTGCCAGAGCATGAAGTTGCTGATCCGCTGTTCTCCAGCGGTACGGATCATAAGGTCCGGCATCGGCAGATCGCCAATGGACAGGTGCTGCTGAATCAGGCTGTCAGTGATATCCGACGGCTCGATCTGCCCGGCCTGTACCATGTCAGCAACCTTACGGGTGGCTTGGGTGATGTCCCAATGCCCCCCGTAATTGGCAGCAATAACCAGGGTCATCAGCGTATTGTGGCGGGTCAGCTCTTCGGCCTTTTCCATGTGTTCCCGGAGTGTCGGGCTGAAAGCTGAGCGGTCACCGATGATGCGCAGGCGGATGTTGTTGCGATGCAGCTTCTTGACTTCCCGCTCGAGCGCGAAAAGAAACAGGCGCATCAAAGCAGAAACTTCGTCTTGCGGCCGCCGCCAGTTCTCGCTCGAGAACGCGAACAGGGTCAGCACCTCCACACCCTCGCGCGCGCAGGTTTCCACGACTGCCTTGACCGCATTCACGCCGGCCTTGTGACCAGCGACCCCCTTCAGCCGCCGAGCCTTCGCCCAGCGGTTGTTACCATCCATGATAATGGCCACATGCCGGGGCCGGCTATCGGCCGACACCGGAATTTCTGCGGATACAGTTTCCGTCATGAAGTCCCCTGCTCAACCAGCAACGCAGTGCCGGCTGATCGTTTCATTCGAAGCAGACCCGGCCGATCAAACGGCCATCAGGTCCTCTTCTTTCGCTTTGAGCATCTTTTCGACTTCGGCGATGTAGCGATCCGTCAGTTTCTGGATGTCGTCTTCGCCTTTGCGCTCTTCGTCTTCATTGATGTCCTTTTCCTTCAGCAGGTCCTTCAGCATGGTGTTTGCATCGCGACGCGCGTTACGGATAGAGACCCGACCATGTTCGGCGTCGGCTTTTGCCTGCTTGACCATTTCCTTACGGGTTTCTTCGGTCAGCATCGGCATAGGCACACGGATAACGTCGCCGTTGTTCGCCGGATTCAAGCCCAGGTCCGAGGTCATGATGGCCTTCTCGATCACCTGCAGCAGGTTCTTTTCCCAGGGGGCAACGGTCAGCGTGCGATTGTCTTCCACGTTCACGCTGGCTACCTGCTTGAGCGGTGTTTCCTGGCCATAGTAATTCACCAGAACGCTGTCGAGAATGGCCGGATGGGCGCGGCCGGTGCGGATCTTGTTAAATGCCGAGTGCAGAGCCTCAAGGCTCTTCTTCATCTTGTTATCAGCATCAGATTTGATGTCGTCAATCACTGGAGCATCCTCAATTCGTGTTACAGGTCAGTCCGTTTTCCGGCTCGCTTCTGTGCGGGCCGTCAACCACGTTATTCGATCAGTGTACCTTCTTTTTCGCCGGTCACGATGCGGGTCAGCGCGCCTGCGCGATTCATGTCGAACACCCGCAGCGGCATGCCGTGATCACGGGCCAGACAGATGGCGGTCAGGTCCATCACACCGAGCTTCTTGTCCAGCACCTGATCGTAAGTCAGGTTATCGTATTTCTCTGCGGTCGAATCGAGATGGGGGTCCGCAGAATAGACGCCGTCCACCTTCGTGGCTTTCAGTACCGCATCGGCCTCAATTTCAATGCCACGCAAACACGCCGCCGAATCTGTGGTGAAGAAGGGGTTGCCGGTACCGGCACAGAAAATCACCACGTCGCCGTCTTTCAGATCGCGCACTGCGCGGCGGCGATCATAATGCTCAACGATGCCGCTCATGGGAATGGCCGACATGACACGCGTGCGTATGTTGGAGCGCTCGAGCGCATCCCGCATGGCCAGACCGTTCATAACCGTCGCCAACATGCCCATGTGGTCGCCGGTTACCCGATCCATGCCGGCGGCGTTCAGAGCCGCGCCGCGGAACAGGTTGCCACCGCCGATCACCAGGCCCACCTGAACGCCAATGCCGATCAGAGCACCGATTTCCAGCGCCATGCGATCAAGAACTTTGGGATCAATGCCGAAATCGTGCTCGCCCATCAGGGCCTCGCCACTGAGCTTGAGCAGAACACGCTTGTATCTGGGCTGGGTTTTGGATGAAGTCGGCATGGTGATCCCCTTTTCGTCTGTTGGCTGCTATCTGGCGCGACAAGCTTCGCAGGCTTGTATATGACATACCCCTCTCTGACTCTGAAAAGGGGTATCTCAGATACAAGCCCGCCACGAGAGCCGGGTTTCCCCAACTAACGTGGCAGACTCAGGTGGCGCTGCAAACCGGGTCTACAGCGCCTTTCAGAAAGATCAGGCCTTGCCGGTGCCGGCTGCTGCTGCAACCTCGGCGGCGAAGTCCACTTCTTCCCGTTCAATGCCTTCACCCACTTCCAGGCGAACGAAGCCGACCAGTTCGCCACCGGCGGACTTGATCAGTTCACCCACAGTCTGGTCCGGATTTTTTACGAAAGGCTGCTCAACAAGGCTGTTTTCCTTGAGGAACTTCTTGATACGGCCGCCCATCATCTTCTCGACGATTTCGGCAGGTTTGCCTTCCATATCCGGCTGGGCCTTGATGACCTCTTTCTCTTTCTCGAGCTCTTCAGCAGGCATCTCTTCCGGCTTGCCAACGCGCGGGTTGACCGCGGCAGCGTGCATGGCGACGTCACGGGCTACTTCAGAGTCGCCGGCGGTCAGGGCCACAACACAGGCAATCTTATTGGTGCTGTGAACATAGCCACCTACAACCGGGCCTTCCACTTTCACCAGACGACGAACAGTGATGTTTTCGCCGATCTTCTGAACCAGCGCTTCACGCTTGCCTTCCAGATCGCCTTCCATCAGCTTGGCAACATCGGTTTCGCCTTTTTCGAACGCCACGTTCAGCACGTCGTTCGAAAAGTTCAGGAAGTTGTCGTCACGGGCAACAAAGTCCGTCTCGGAGTTCACTTCCAGGATGTAAGCAACGGTGTTGTCGTCGGAAATCTTGACCAGAGACACGCCTTCAGCGGCGGTACGGCCGGCTTTCTTGGCGGCTTTGAGGCCAGAAGACTTGCGCAGCTCTTCAATGGCAGCGTCAACACTGCCTTCAGCTTCAACCAGTGCTTTTTTGCACTCCATCATGCCAAGGCCGGTGCGCTCACGCAGCTCTTTGACCATTGCAGCGGTAATTGCAGCCATGTTCAATCCTCTTGTTCCGAATTCGGTGGGAAGACAGGCTTGGTCACAAAACCGGGCCTGTCCAACATCTCACATCTGAAGGGAAAGCTTACTCAGCAGCGGGAGCAGCGCCTTCAGTGTCTTCACTGACTTCAACAAACTCGTCAGCGCCGGCACCGCCAGCCTGGGCTGCGTCGATGCAGGTGTCAGCAACAGCCTTCACGTAGATCTGGATAGCGCGAATGGCGTCATCGTTGCCCGGGATAACGTAGTCAACACCGTCGGGATCGCTGTTGGTATCAACAACACCGATAACAGGGATGCCCAGCTTGTTGGCTTCCTTGATGGCAATGCGCTCGTGGTCCACGTCGATTACGAACAGTGCGTCCGGCAGGCCACCCATGTCCTTGATACCACCGATTGAACGCTCAAGCTTGTCCATCTCACGGGTGCGCTCGAGGGCTTCTTTCTTGGTCAGCTTGTCAAAGGTGCCGTCCTGACTCTGGGCTTCCAGGTCACGGTAGCGACGGATCGACTGACGGATGGTTTTGTAGTTGGTCAGCATGCCACCCAACCAGCGGTGGTTTACAAACGGCTGACCGGAGCGCTCGGCTTCTTCCTTGATGATTTTCGCCGCGGCGCGCTTGGTGCCCACGAACAGTACCTTGTTCTTGCTCTCTGCCAGTTGCTGAACGAACTTGAGCGCGTCGTTCATGGCAGGAACGGTCTGTTCCAGGTTGATGATGTGAATCTTGTTACGGGCGCCGAAGATGAACTTCGACATTTTCGGGTTCCAGTAACGGGTCTGGTGACCGAAGTGAGCACCTGCCTTGAGCAGGTCACGCATATTTACCTGAGCCATGATATTTACCTTTTAGCTTCGGGTTAGTCCTCCACGCATCCGATTGACCCAACCAATCTCCTTATAAGCAGGAGCTGGCACCCTGGGACAACGTGTCGACACGTGTGTGAATTTGCAGGATTCGTTTCCAGCGGGCGCGTTTATACCATAAAACGCCAAGGCCACGCCATTATTTTTGCCTGCACGCTTCCTTGTACCCGGCCCTCGTCCCCCTTAAAATGCCGGTTTGATGTACACCAATGGGAAGCCCAATGCAGGTATCGATCAAAACTCCGGAAGAAATCGAAAAAATGCGCGTCGCCGGCCGGTTGGCCGCCGAGGTTCTCGAGATGATCGGGGAGCATGTGAAGCCCGGCGTCAGCACCGAGGAGCTCGACCGCATTTGCCACGACCACATCGTGAACGTGCAGAAAGCGATTCCGGCCCCCCTGAACTACAAGGGTTTTCCGAAATCCGTGTGCACGTCGGTCAACCACGTGATCTGCCACGGCATTCCCTCAGAAAAGAAAGTATTGAAGGACGGCGACATCCTCAACATTGACGTCACTGTCATCAAGGATGAATATCACGGCGATACCAGCAAGATGTTCGTTGTGGGGAAACCGAAGCCGGGTACAGAGCGGCTCATCGACATCACCCAGGAGTGCCTCTATAAAGGCATCGAACTGGTCAAGCCCGGCACCCGGCTGGGGGATATCGGCCACGTCATCCAGCAACACGCAGAGAAGCATCGCTATTCAGTGGTTCGCGACTACTGTGGCCACGGTATCGGCAAGGTGTTCCACGAAGAGCCGCAAGTGATGCATTACGGCAAACCGGGCACCGGCATGGAGCTGCAGGAAGGCATGACGTTCACCATTGAGCCGATGATCAATCAGGGCAAGTACCACACCAAGCTGCTTCCGGACGGCTGGACCGTAGTCACCAAGGATCACAAGCTTTCCGCCCAGTGGGAACACACCATTCTGGTGACCGCTGACGGGTACGAGGTGCTCACGAAGCGCACGGAAGAGTCTCTCTAGGTGGACCGAAGCGAGCTGGAATCCCGCATAAGCAACGACACTTCCCCGGTTAGTGCGGCCCGCGAGCTGCTGCGGGAGCGATATAATGCCGATGCGGAAGCTTTTCGCCAGGGGGCCGACGTGCGCTCCCTCGTCCATTCCAGAGCCGACACCGTCGACACCGTACTGCGCCTGATCTGGAACCGGTACCCGTTTGCCGCCTCCTCGGACATATCGCTGATTGCGGTCGGCGGCTACGGCCGCGGCGAGCTCCACCCCCACTCCGACATCGATTTGCTGATCCTGACCCGCAGCGGCATCCGCAAGGAGTGGCAGGAGGATCTCGGCGCCTTTATTACGCTGTTGTGGGACCTGAAGCTCGACATCGGCCACAGCGTGCGCAGCATTGACGAGAACAAGGCGGCTGCCCGCGAAGACATCACCATTCTGACCAACCTTCTGGAGACGCGGACCATCGCCGGGCCAGACGAGTTGCGGGAGATCCTCAGCGAGGAAGTTTACTCCGACGATGTCAGCTCCGATCGCGATTACTTCATCGCCAAACGGCAAGAACAGCAGCAGCGGCACCAGAAGTACGGCGACACCGAGTACAACCTGGAGCCCAACGTAAAAGGCTCCCCCGGTGCATTGCGGGACATCCAGACCATTGGCTGGATTACCAAGCGGCACTTCGGACTGCAGAACATCGCCGACCTGACGCGCTTCTCCATACTCACCGAAGAAGAGCACCAGATTCTGTTCCAGGGCGAATCCTTCCTCTGGCGCCTGCGCTTTGGTCTCCAACTGATCGCCGATCGCAACGAGAACCGCCTGTTGTTCGATCACCAGCGGGCGTTGGCGGAAATGCTCGGCTATAAAGACGAGGGTAAGCGCCTGGGCGTGGAACTGATGATGCAGTCCTACTACCGCACGGTACTGGCATTGGCTGAGCTGGCCGACGTGATTCTGCAATACTACGACGAAGCCATTCTCGGCGCCGGCGAAGCCGGCGACATCCAGCCGCTGAACAAGCGTTTCCAGGTCCGCAACCTCTATATAGAGGCAGTGAACAACCAGGTGTTTGCCTACGCCCCTTACTCCATCATGGAAATCTTCGTGCTGATGGCCCAGCACCCGGAGATCAAGGGTATACGCGCCACCACCATTCGATCACTGCGAGCGCACCGGCACCTGATTGACGATGCTTTTCGCGGGGACCTGGCGGTCACCTCCCTGTTCATGGAACTGTTGCGGACGCCCCACGCCCTGGATCAGACGTTGTCTGCGATGAAAAAATACAACGTGCTGGGCCGTTATCTGCCGGAGTTCGGGCAGATCATCGGGCAAATGCAACACGATCTGTTCCATATCTATACGGTAGATGCCCACACCATGCGGGTGATACGCAACATGGTGCGACTGACCAGCCCGGAAGCCCGAACCGAATACCCGCTGGCCTCACGCCTTATTCATCGACTGCCGAAGCTGGAAACTCTGTTTATCGCGGGCCTTTACCACGACGTTGCCAAAGGCCGCGGGGGCGATCATTCGGAGCTGGGAGCGATTGATGCAGAAAACTTCTGCGAGCGGCACCATCTGAGCGCCCGGGATACCCAGCTGATTTCCTGGCTGGTGGAAAACCACCTGCTGATGTCCATGACCGCGCAGCGGAAGGACATTTCCGATCCCGACATCATCCACGCGTTTGCTCAGGCGGTGCCGAGCCAGGCGCACCTGGATTATCTTTATGTCCTGACGGTGTGCGACATCAGCGCCACCAACCCCAAGCTCTGGAATACCTGGCGCGCATCGCTGTTGCGCCAGTTGTTTATCGAGACCAAGCGGGCGCTGCGACGGGGCACCGAGACCCCGGTGGACCGCCAGGAGTGGGTGCAGGCAACCCAATCCGAGGCGCGGGAGATACTCCGTGCCCAGAACATGACGGATGAGCAGATCGACGGGATCTGGAACACCCTCGATGAGGACTATTTCCTGCAGGACTCCACGGTGGATATCGCCTGGCAGACCGCAGCCATCATCCGCCACGGTGACAACCCCGATCCGCTGGTGCTGATCCGCGACACCCGCGGCGGGCCCACCGACGGCTACTCACAGATCATCATCTACATGCGTGACCGGGTTGCGCTGTTTGCTGCGACCACTGCTGTGCTGGAACAACTGAACCTGAACATCGTGGACGCACGCATCAGCTCCGGTGAAAGCCCCTATTCGGTCAGCTCCTACGTGGTGCTGGACGAGAAAGGGAAGCCCCTTGGCATAGACCCGGCCCGCAAGGATCGTGTGCGCAAACGCCTGATCGAGGAACTGGACGACCCGGACGACTACCCGGACATTATCCACCGACGCACACCACGGCAGCTCAAACACTTCGCCTTCCCCACCGAGGTGACACTGTCAAACGACACCATTAACCAACGCACGGTCATTGAAGTGATTACCCCCGATCGCCCCGGCCTGCTGGCCCGCGTCGGCCAGGTGCTGCTGGAACACCGGGTGCGACTGACCAACGCCAAGATCGCCACCCTCGGTGAGCGGGTGGAAGACGTATTTTTCGTCACCGACGAGCAAGGTGAGCAGATCAGCGACCCCGCTGTCTGCCAGGCCCTGCAGGAAGATCTGCGTACAATGCTGGACGATAGCCAATGAACCCCAATCTGGACCGACTGCACCCCTATCCGTTCGAAAAGCTGGCCAGGCTGAAAGCCGGTATCACCGCGCCGGACCACCTGCGATCCATCTCGCTCGGCATTGGTGAACCCAAGCACCCGTCACCGGAATTTGTGAAGCAGGTGATCGCCAACAACCTGGACAAACTGGCCAACTACCCCACCACCAAGGGGCTGGATGAGCTGCGCGAAGCCATCAGCAACTGGGCCACCCGCCGCTTCGGACTGGCACCCGGCACCCTGAGCGCCAGCGATCACATCGTGCCGGTGAACGGTACCCGCGAGGCCATCTTCTCGTTGGTTCAGGCCGTGGTGGATGCGTCCGGGCCGGCCACCGTTGTCAGCCCGAATCCGTTCTATCAGGTATACGAGGGAGCGGCGTTCCTCGCGGGCGCAACGCCGGTGTACCTGCCCTGCGACGGTAGCAACGGCTTTATCCCGGACTTTGACCGGGTGCCCGAGTCTGTCTGGCGCGAGTGCCAGGTATTGTTCCTGTGTTCGCCGGGCAACCCCAGCGGCGCGATCATGCCGAGAGAGACCCTGATCCGGGTTATCGAGCTTGCCGACCGCTACGACTTTATTGTGGCGTCAGACGAATGCTACTCCGAACTGTACCCGGACGAGACTCATCCGCCTGAGGGGCTGCTGCAGACCTGCGCTGCCATGGGGCGCGACGACTACGCCCGTTGCGTGGTGTTCCACAGCCTGTCCAAGCGCAGCAACCTGCCCGGGTTGCGCTCCGGATTCGTGGCCGGCGATGCCGCGATTCTCAAAGGCTATCTGAAATACCGCACCTACCACGGCTGTGCTATGCCGATTCACAACCAGCTGGCCAGCATCGCCGCCTGGCAGGACGAGGACCACGTGCGGGAGAACCGCGCCGCCTACCGGGCGAAATTCGAAGCCGTGGTGCCCATCCTGCGGGAAGTGATGAACGTGGACTTCCCGGATGCCGGGTTTTACCTCTGGCCCGAGACCCCGATGGACGACGAAACCTTTGCCCGTGAGCTCTCGGCGCAGCAGAACGTTCATGTGCTGCCGGGGCGTTACCTGTCCCGCACGGTGGATGGTCACAATCCGGGCGAGAACCGGGTGCGCATGGCGCTGGTCGCACCGCTGGAAGACTGCGTTGAGGCGGCCAGACGGATCGTCGACTTTGTTAGGGCAAATCAGGCATGAAGATTTACGGCATCAAAAACTGCGACACGGTGAAAAAGGCCCGAAAGTGGCTAGATGAGCAAGGCGTGGCCTACGAATTTCACGATTTCAAGAAAGACGGCCTGGATGACGCCACCCTGACCCGCTGGGAAGACGCGATCGGCTGGGACGCGCTGGTAAACCGCCGCGGCACCACCTGGCGCAAACTTCCGGATGAGGTTCGTGATACCATTAGCGCCCAGTCCGCCCGCGACATCATGCTGGACAACCCGTCAATCATCAAACGCCCCGTAGTCGAGCACCAGGGAAGCGTCAGTGTCGGGTTCAATGCCAGCGAGTGGGCCACCCGTTTCTCACACGAATAACCCTCATACTTTCTTAAAGATCACAGGAGCAACCATCAGATGAGCTTTGCATTCGGTATCGGTATCGGCAGCCAGAACAACCAGGGCGAATGGCTGGAAGTGTTTTATCAGCAGCCGGTAATGACACCCGACAACGGCCTCATTGATGTGGCTCGCAACAGCCTGGATTATCAGGGCGGCAACCAGGCCTTGCTGGTCAACGCCGAGCAGCTGAGCCAGTTCGCCAATGCACTGCGTCAGGTCGGCGAGACCGACCAGGCAGCCCTGGCCGAGAAAGCCGCCAGCAGCAGTCGCCCGGTGTGCGTGACCATTCTGGAGACAGACAACACCGCCTCCAGCACTCCCGAGGTGTATCTCAAGCTGCACCTGATCTCTCACCGTCTGGCAAAACCCCACGGCCTGAAGCTGGATGGCATCTTTGGCCTGCTGCCGAATCTGGCCTGGACCAACGAAGGCGCCATTGATCTGAACGAACTGCCCGATCGCCAGCTGAAAGCGCGCCTGGAAGGCCGTACCCTGGAAGTAAAGTCAGTCGACAAGTTCCCCCAGATGACTGATTACGTGGTTCCGAAAGGTGTGCGGATTGCAGACACCGCCCGCGTTCGCCTGGGCGCCTACGTGGGCGAAGGCACAACGGTCATGCACGAGGGCTTCATCAACTTCAATGCCGGTACCGAGGGCACCAGCATGATCGAAGGCCGCATTTCGGCGGGCGTTATGGTCGGCAAGGGTTCCGATCTGGGCGGCGGCTGCTCCACCATGGGCACTCTGTCCGGCGGTGGCAACATCATCATTTCCGTGGGCGAGAATTGCCTGATCGGCGCCAATGCCGGCATCGGCATTCCGCTGGGCGACCGCTGCAAGGTGGAAGCGGGCCTGTACATCACCGCCGGCACCAAGGTGGCACTGCTGGACGACAACAACGAGCTGGTGGAGATCATCAAGGCGCGGGATCTGGCCAACACCACAGACCTGCTGTTCCGTCGCAACAGCCAGACCGGTGCCGTCGAGTGCAAATCCAACAAAACCGCGATCGAGCTGAACGAAGAACTGCATGCAAACAACTAATTCCCCGACACTCGATCTCGCCATCGACCTGATTCGCCGGCAGTCTGTCACTCCGGATGACGCCGGCTGTCAGGAGCTGATGATGTCACGGCTCGCGCCACTCGGATTTGGCGGCGAACACCTGCGATTCGGGACCACCGACAACCTCTGGGCCAGAAAAGGCACCGAAGGACCGGTGCTGGCATTTGCCGGCCATACCGATGTGGTTCCCACCGGCCCTGAAAAAAACTGGGCGCACCCGCCGTTCGAGCCGGTTATCGAGGATGGCTATCTCTACGGTCGTGGCGCCGCGGACATGAAAGGCAGCCTCGCCGCCTTCGTGACCGCCTGCGAGCGTTTTGTGGGCAGGCATCCGCATCACCGCGGTTCCATCGCTCTGCTGATCACCAGCGATGAGGAAGGCCCGGCCCAGGATGGTACCGTCAAGGTGATTGAAACCCTCGAAGCCAGAAGCGAGAAAATGGACTGGTGCCTGATTGGCGAACCTTCCAGCACCCACGAAGTGGGTGATGTCATCAAGAACGGACGACGCGGCTCACTGCACGGGTACCTTACCGTGCGCGGTGTTCAGGGCCATGTCGCCTATCCGCACCTGGCGGAAAACCCGGTGCACACGGTGGCGCCGGCGCTGGACGCTCTGGCGAAGGAGTTCTGGGACAACGGCAACGACTTCTTCCCGCCGACCACCTTCCAGATCACCAAGGTGGAAGCGGGCACCGGCAGCAACATCATTCCCGGCGAATGTCTGGTGCATTTCAACTTCCGCTATTGCACGGAAAACACGGCGGAAAGCCTGGAAGAACGGGTGGTGGCCATACTGGACCGGTTCGGGTTCGAGTACGACCTGCAATGGCACCTGAGTGGCCGCCCGTTCCTGACGGGCCGTGGCGCGCTGGTATCCGCCAGTCAGGCTGCGATTCGCAAGGTGACCGGCCGGGAAACCGAGCTGTCCACGTCCGGTGGCACGTCCGACGGGCGTTTTATTGCGCCAACCGGTGCTCAGGTGGTCGAGCTTGGCCCCATCAACGCCACCATTCACAAGGTGGATGAGCGTGTGAAAGCGGCTGACCTGGATGTCCTTTCCGACATCTACGAGCAGATTCTCGAAGAGCTGCTCGCCTGAAGCGTTTGCGCCCGCCCTGCCCTCAATAATGCGGGGGTGGGGCTTCGTCTTCCTCTGCCTTGATGTTTGAGGGCGACACTTCCTTCAACTGCTTGTTCAGCTGCCGCTTTGCCTCCCACAGTTCGCGGATGTCCATTTCCTGCTTGGCGACCTGCTCGCTGAGGGTATTTATGATGTCATCCTGAAACGCCAGGCGGGTCTCAAGCTCATCCATCCGTGCTTCCAGATCTTTGTTACTCATCAGTGCCGCTAACCCTGTAATTCATGTATCTGACTGGCCAGTTGCTTGGTCAGCACTCACCGTTATCTGGTATCATGCCGCTTTTGCCCGCCAAGGCCCGTCCATTTTTGGAAATTTTGGCGGTTTTCACCGGCCGGATGTGCGATTTTACCCGATATCCGGTTCTTTATCGTTAGCGTTAAATAAGTATGGAGAAATCTCAGTCAATGCGTAATCCAGCCAAAGCGATCCTTGTTGCTCTTCTGATCGCCATCCCTGCACCGTTGATTCTTGCCATTTTGCTGTCGTTCACCCCGGAACCGCTGCGCTTGATCGCTGCCGGCCAGACGCTTGAAGCGCTCGGCGCCACGCGCGGCATCGCCGCTTACATCATCGCCGTTGTGGTGTTCGGTATTGCCGGTTTTCTGACCGTGGCCATCGCCGCGCGACAGTCAGGTCAGCGCGCCGCGCGTCCTGCCCAGTCCCGCCCGTCCAACCAGGACTATGACGACGAAGACGACTTCGACGACACCAGCCCGGAA
Source organism: Marinobacter goseongensis (assembly GCF_023156235.1). Lineage (GTDB taxonomy): Bacteria > Pseudomonadota > Gammaproteobacteria > Pseudomonadales > Oleiphilaceae > Marinobacter > Marinobacter goseongensis. The sequence continues at coordinate 32,496 of NZ_JAKZAI010000022.1, forward strand.
GGCGACGAGGAAGGCACCGTTAAATGGTTTAACGTGAAGAAAGGGTTCGGCTTTATCGTTCGCGACAGTGGTGACGAGGTGTTTGTGCACTTCCGCGCCATCCGTGGTCGCGGCCGCCGCGTTCTTCGCCAGGGTCAGCTGGTTCGCTTCAGTGTGGTTGAAGCGGACAAGGGCCTGCAGGCTGACAATGTGTCGATCCTGAGCGACTGATCAGGGACACCGCCAAAAAAGGGGCGGCCGCTTGGCTGCCCCTTTTTTTATTTCACTGATTTTCTTGTTTCACTGACACACCATCTGCGCTTCGGCTCAGTTCCACACCACAAGCTGCTCACCACGGCTGTCCAACCGCCACCACTTGTCGTCCTCCACCGGTTCACCCTCTTTCCAGTCTCCGGGGCTACATCGGACTTCCGTGTCCATCGCGCGCCAGGCACTGCGGGCGCACTCAAGATCTGTGTTCCAGGGCAGTGATTCCCCTTCCAGCACCACACAGGTAAAGCGCTTACCGAAAGCCCCCGGGTAGAGACTGACCGTGACCGCTGTTTTCAGGTATTGACCCACGCCCTTGATGGCCTTTGTGTCTTCCAGCCCGTCCGCCAGCTCCAGCTGGTCCAGGTGATTGGACAACCACTCCGACACCGCCAGAGACTTCAGGTCACGAATGTATATTTCGAGATCCCTCACCCGCTTTTTCTCCTACGTCATGATCACAATGGACCACATAGTGAACCGCGCCGGGGCGCGCTGCAACCCAGCGCTCCAGTTCCTGACGCAGGTCGTCGAGGGTCAGGGTCCGGAGGCTTCCGGCGGCCTTGCGCTCGTGCCAGACGACTTCTGCAGCCGCGCGCTCCAGTTCGGTTTTGGCCAGATCGCTCTCCAGCTCGGCAATTGGTTCCTGGCGCGCCAGCGCCACCAGGCTTTGCCGGCGCAAGGTGTCGGCCTGGCCCGTCAGCGCCAGAGCCGCAGTGGGGCCGCGGCTGGCGAACAGGTTCAGGCGGGCAGCCGCCCGCTCCACCCATTGCAGCATGCCGCCGGGAGCCCCCACAGACTGGCTGTGACAACCCGCAGCATAGGCAATCACGCCATCGGACAAGCAGACATTCCATTGTTTCTCGATGACAGGCTGATGAGCGGTCAGAATCGCTTTTTTCTGCAAGTATCCGCAGGCCGGCATATCAAACAGGTCCATCGAACGACCCAACCATTGTTCCAGTTCCGCCACGGCTTCCGCGCCCCGGCTGGCTCCCGGCCCCAGCAACAACACCGGTCCCCGCCAGCCCTGGATCAACTGAGCCGCCAGACTATCCCAGCGTCCCGCCAGAGTCAGCACCTCCGCCGGCGACACATTGTCCAGAATCAGCGCCGGCCAGTCCCTGCGGGGCACGTGGCTATCCGGAACCGCCGGGTGGTCATCGGCGGCCAGTTCGGATTCTCGGCGCAAATCGATCTCGACGTAGCCAGCGTCCAGACAGGGCAATAACGCCTGCAACCAAGCAGTCTTTCCCGTGCCACGATCACCCCGTAACCAGATCAGCGCCGAGGGCGATGCCGCCATGGTAATCGCCACGTCTTCTGCCAGGGCCAGCCAGCCCAGGTCACTGACCACCACGGGCACCCGGTCATCGCCCGCGGCACTCTCGCTATGCCCGCTCCAGCCAGACAACGGCCAATCGCCAACCATCTCCAGTATCGACACGTAAGCTTTTTCCTGCAGGCGCTCTGCAGACAATGTGAGTGCACGCATCAACAGCGGCCAGTCCAACCAAGGCGCATCAGAGAGTTCCCGCGCGCAGGCGTACCAGTACAGCAACTGGGACGAGAGCAGGCCCTCACCGCCGACCTCGGTCACAATGGGTTGTTCGCACTGAATGGTGCGCACCAGCTCATCCAGATCGACACCCCGGGCTTTGAGGAAGCCGGAAACTACGGGCTCGTCTTCAACCAGTGCCAACAGGAAGTCTTCAGCGGTGATCGCAAAACCACCGCGATGGGCAACGCTGTCCCGGGCGCGCTGCAAAGCGGTTTGACAAAGGGGGCTCAGGCATCCCTGCCAGTCATCCATTCAGCATCTCCTTATGCGTGAGGCCGGCCCATCCTGAGCCGGACGACTTTCATTAAACTCGGTTGTAAGTGTCCTCGAAGCGGACAATGTCATCTTCGCCCAGATAGCTGCCGGTTTGCACTTCGATCAGCTCCAGGGGAATCACACCGGGGTTGGTCAGGCGGTGAGTCACGCCCAGAGGGATATAGGTTGACTGGTCCTCGGTCAGCAGCAGGGTGTCCTCTCCCCGATTCACCGTGGCCGTGCCCTTGACCACCACCCAGTGCTCGGCCCGATGATGGTGTTTCTGCAAAGACAGGGAGGCACTGGGATTCACGGTAATGCGCTTCACCTGAAAGCGCTCGCCCATGGTAATGCCCTCGTAGGTGCCCCAGGGACGGTGCACTTTCTTGTGGAAGCGGTGTTCCAGACGGCCCTGAGCTTTCACCTGGGCAACCAGTTTCTTGACGTCCTGAACCCGGCGGCGATCGGCCACCAGAACCACGTCATCGGTTTCGACAATGACGTGATCGCTGACTCCAAGGGCGGCGATCAGGCGGCCCTCCGAGTGAATGTAGGAGCCGGATACGTCCTCGGTAATCACATCGCCGCGGCAGACGTTGCCATTCTCGTCCTGGGGCTGAATTTCCCAGAGGGCAGACCAGGAGCCGACATCAGACCAGCCGGCATCCAGCGGCACCACCACCGCATCGCGGGTTTTTTCCATCACGGCGTAATCGATGGAATCGTCCGGGCAGCTCTCGAAGGCGGTCTTGCCAACACGGGTAAAGTCGAGATCGGCGGTTTTCTGTTCCCAGGCGTCTCGGCACGCATTGAGCATGGCCGGGTTGTGGGCTTCCAGTTCCTGCAAGTAACGATCCGCCCGGAACAGGAACATACCGCTGTTCCAGAAGTAATCGCCCTCGGCCAGATAGCGCTCAGCGGTCACTTCGTCGGGCTTTTCCACGAAAGCGGCCACATCCTGGTAGCCACTGTGCCGGCCCCCCGCCTTGATGTATCCGTAACCGGTATGGGGTGCTGACGGCACCACCCCGAAGGTAACCAGCTTCCCGGCGCGGGCGGCCTCGGCGCCCTTTGCCACGGCCTCACGGAACGCCGTGAGGTTCTTCAGCACGTGATCCGACGGCATCACCAGTAACAGTTCTTCCGGATTCTCCTCTGCCGCCGCCAGGGCCGCCAGAGCGATGGCCGGTGCCGTGTTGCGGCCAACAGGCTCCAGTATGATACCCGCCGAGCGATCCGGCGCCTGGGCGTGCAGCTGCGCTGCCACCACGAAACGATGATCCTCATTGGTGATGGCCATCACCCGGGCGCTGCCATCCAGCGCCAGACCCCGATCGATGGTTTCCGCCAGCAGGGAATCGTCAGACACCACCGGCAGGAACTGTTTCGGATAAGCCTCCCGCGAGAGCGGCCAGAGACGTGTGCCTGAACCGCCAGAGAGAATCACTGCGAGCATGGGGTCTTCCTTGGTTAACCAGTTGAGAATTGAACAATTTACAAATTTTAGCCTAAACCCGCCGGCTTTCCCATTGCAGCCCGTTCATGCCGGCCCGCACCTGGCCTTACCAGGTGCCGGTATTTTCCATGCTGGCCCAGGGTTCCTGCGGTGCCAACGCCTCACCTTTCTGCAACAACTCGATGGAGATGCCATCGGGGGTGCGAATGAACGCCATATGCCCGTCACGGGGCGGTCGATTGATGGTGACACCGTTCGATCGCAGGTGTTCGCACAAGCCGTAGATATCATCGACCCGATACGCCAGGTGCCCAAAATTGCGGCCGCCGCTGTACTCCTCCGGGTCCCAGTTATAGGTCAACTCGATCATCGGCGCCCGCTCTTCCCTGGCCCGCGCCTCGTCTTCCGGGGCAGCAAGAAACACCAGGGTGAAGCGCCCCTTCTCGCTGCTCTTGCGGCTGATTTCCTTCATGCCCAGCAGGTCGCAGAGAAAGTGCAGGGTCGCTTCCAGATTGCTGACCCGGATCATGGTGTGAAGATACTGCATGTCGATTCTCCTGAGTAAAGGCCCGGCATCGACGGCAAGGCCTGATCACCGCGTCGGTTTGGGTTATGCTGCGGCGTATGAACCAGCAACCGCCGCTCACTGATACGAATTCAGCCCGGATCCCGTTCCGCGTGCCTGCCGTGCGCCACCTGGCGTGGATGTGCCGTGTTCCCCAGCTTATCAGCTCTCCCATAAAATTTGATCCGGGAAATTACCTGCCGGCGGACGCCGAGGCCACGCTGCGGGCATGGGATGCCGAACCCGATCACGGCCCCGCCATACTCACCGAACTGCCGGCAAAACGTCTGGGGCTGTATTTCGAGCGCCTGTACGCTTGCCTGATGGAAGACGTGCTCGGCTGGGAGATTCTCCTTCAGAATCAGCCGATCCGAGGAGAGGGCCGGACTCTGGGGGAGCTGGATTTTATCGTGCGCAATCCTGCGGACGGCCTCATTGAACACCATGAAATCGCCGTGAAGTTCTATCTGGGCTATCCCCGGGCCAACCGGGACGGCCCGCTCTGGTATGGCCCCAACGCCCGGGATCGCCTCGATCTGAAATCCGGGAAAATGACGGATCGTCAAAGCCAGCTCACGGAACGACCAGAAACCCGAGATCTGCTCGCATCCCTCGGTATCAACGCACCCATTCGGCCACGACTCTTCATGCCCGGCTACCTGTTCTATCCCTGGGGAACCCAACTGAGTTCACCAACCGGCCCTGCGGCCAATCACCTACGGGGAAGCTGGCTCTTCATCGATGAGCTGGAGCAGCCGGGCCTGGCTGCACGGCACAACACCCGGCACTGGGTGCCTCTGGTCAAGCCCCACTGGCTGGGCCCCTGGCATCAGGACCATGTCCCTGCCCGGCAGCCCACCGAAGACGCGCTGGAGATGGTGCGCTCCAAAGGCATTCCCAGGTTGTTTGCGATCATGGAGCCGGACGAGGCGGTGGGTATCTGGCGGGAAGCCAGCCGAGTCTTCGTCATGCCAGGCGCATGGCCGGGGGAATCAAACCATGGATGATCAAAGCCAGTTCCGGCTGCTTTCAGAACGACGCTTTCTGCCGTTCTTTCTGACCCAGTTTTCAGGTGCATTCAACGACAACCTGTTCCGCAACAGCCTGCTGCTGTTAATCACCTACACCGCAGGCGGTCTGTTGGGGCTGCCGATTGATGTGGCGGTCAATGTTGCCGCCTTCCTGTTCATCCTGCCGTTTTTTCTGTTCTCCGGCATTGCCGGCCTGACCTGCCCCCAATCACCGAACCACTCACTGCTTAGTAATGTCGGTTAATTTCGACCCTTTTCCCGTAGTCCGAT
>NZ_JAKZAI010000023.1 GCF_023156235.1 Marinobacter goseongensis
ATTATCGAATTCGGTGACCGCCTGGACGGCCACCTGTAATGGGGTGGGCAGTTACACAGATTTATTTACAGGCTCCCAGGCGACGCTGCATGTACCCGTAACTTGCCCGATGCTTCTGACCGCTCTGTGTATTCAAAGCCTTCCGTTTGCACTACTGACATCTCCAAGTTTTGGGGAGACGCAGTGGGGTACAAAAACGAAGAAAAATCCCGGCAAAAACAAAAACAATGCAGATCGTCAACGCTTTCAGGGCGGGTTCGTGAAAACGAATCCGCCTTTTGATTATCTGGGGTACGGAACAATGCGTTCTACCACCCTGCCCTCTGAATGCCACCGTTTTTCCCATCCATTCTGTTGCAAACGTGTGCAAATCCCGCCCAAACCGTTAAACTCTCGTTTTTGCTCATGCACTAACGGAATTCAATGCCTAAATCAATCTCTTCTCTCTTCGAGCAGTCGGTCGTAAAACTCCGCGCTCTTATGCCCGGCAACGGAAAGCAAAAGCAGCGCCCTTATACACGGCGGGAAATCCCCCGGGACCAGCACACGGTATCGCGCACGGCCATCAGCGAGCCGGCCAAGAAAGTGCTGCACCGACTGAACAAGTCCGGCTTTGACGCCTACCTGGTCGGTGGCGGGGTACGGGATATTCTGCTGGGTGGCCAGCCGAAAGATTTTGATATCGCCACCAACGCCACGCCGGAAGAGGTTCATGACCTGTTCCGCAATTCGCGTCTGATTGGCCGCCGCTTCCGCATCGTGCACGTGGTGTTCGGGCGCGAGGTCATCGAAGTCACCACCTTCCGCGGCAATGCCATTGAAGCGGACGACGACACCGAAGACGACGATCGTCGCACCAGCGAGCACGGCCTGTTGCTGCGGGACAACGTTTACGGTTCTCTGGAGGAGGACGCCCTGCGTCGCGACTTCACGGTAAACGCACTCTATTACTGCATTCGCGATTTTACAGTGATCGACTTCGCGGACGGCATCGAAGACCTCAAGAACCGCCAGATCCGTCTGATCGGCGACCCCGAGACCCGATACCGTGAAGATCCGGTGCGCATGTTGCGGGCGGTGCGCTTTGCGGCCAAGCTCGGCTTCGACATCGAGGAAGACACCGAGGAGCCCATCCAGGAACTCGCGCCGCTGCTGACTCACATTCCACCTGCACGCCTGTTTGACGAGGTTCTGAAGCTGTTCTCGGCGGGTTACGGCGAGGCGACCTACGATCTGCTGCGCGAGTACAACCTGCTGGCTCCGCTGTTTCCGGAGACAGTCCGTGCCCTGAATGCCGGCGAGCCCGACGAACTGATTCGCCAGGCCCTGCGCAACACCGACGCCCGCATCGCTCAGGGCAAATCCGTCACCCCCTACTTCCTGTTTGCAGCCATGCTGTGGCCGGCGCTGCAATCCGAGTGGCGGCGTCGCCAGGACAACGGCGATCCGGTGCAGCCGGCTCTGCACGGCGCGATTGCCAAGGTGATCGGGCGCCAGGTGCAGGCCACCTCCATCCCGAAGCGGTTCTCCGGACCCATGAAGGAGATCTGGGAGCTGCAGATGCGCCTGCCCCGGCGCCAGGGAAAACGCGCTTTCCTGACCATGTCGCACCCGCGCTTCCGCGCGGCTTACGACTTCCTGCTGGTGCGGGAATCGGCAGGCGAAATCGAGCCGGGCCTGGGCCAATGGTGGACGGACTTCCAGGCCAACGACGAGCGCGGCCAGGAGCGCATGCTCAGCGAGCTCAGCACAGACGCCCCCAAAAAACGCCGGCGCAAACGCAAGCCCGCCACCGGGAGTTGACGGTACCGATGACCGACGTCTTTATCGGTCTGGGCAGTAACCTGGCAGACCCGACGGCGCAACTTGCCCGCGCCATTGGCGAACTGGCGGGCCTGCCACGGACATCGCTGATCGCGCAATCGGCGTTCTACTGCAGCCGCCCTGTCGGCCCCCAGGATCAGCCCGACTTTGTCAACGGCGCAGCGTGGCTGCGCACGGAGCTCAGCGCGCTTGACTTACTGGACCACCTGCAACAGATCGAGCTTCAGCACGGACGCGAGCGTAAACAGCACTGGGGGCCCAGAACCCTGGACCTGGATCTGCTGTTGTTCGGCACAGACACCATTCACAACGATCGCCTCACGGTTCCCCACCGAGAACTGCCGAACCGGGATTTCGTGCTCCAACCCCTGCTCGATCTGAACGCCGATCTCATGCTGCCGGACGGGCGCACCGTTGCCGCCCTCCGGCAACAATGCCCGGACAACCACCTGCGGTTACTGCCGCCGCTTCCGCGGGCGCATCAGCCGCCCTGTTGAATGTCCGGCTTCATGCTACTATTGCCTCAGCGACACCCACCGGATTACCCTTAACGTCTGAACGCCGGCAGACCCCGGCACAGTCTTGGCCCATCCACCCACAAGGCAAGGATTCTATGGCTGTAACCATCAATACCCTGCGGGAATACAAGCAGAAGGGCACAGCGTTTGCGGCCCTGACCTCCTATGACGCTACCTTCGCACAGATTGTCAGCGAGGCCGGTGTTGACGTCATCCTGATTGGCGATTCCCTCGGCATGGTTCTGCAGGGGCACGACAGCACCTTGCCGGTCACCATGGACCAGATGGTCTACCACGTCAGCGCTGTGGCCAAGGGTAACCGTGGCGCACTGATCATGGCCGACATGCCATTCATGAGTTACGGCACCACCGAGGCAGCCCTCGAAAATGCCGCCGACCTGATGCGGGCGGGCGCGCACATGGTGAAGCTTGAGGGTACTGCCTGGATGACCGACACCATTGCCGCCCTGAGCGAGCGCGGTGTGCCGGTATGTGCCCACCTTGGCCTGACCCCCCAGTTCGTCAACAAGTTCGGGGGCTACAAGGTGCAGGGGCGCGACGAAAAAGCCGCCGAGATGATGATCGAACACGCCTGCGAGCTGGAAGCGGCCGGAGCGGACATCATCCTTCTGGAGTGCGTACCCGCGCCATTGGCCGCACGCATCACCCAGGCGGTGAAAGCACCGGTGATCGGTATTGGAGCCGGCGCGGATACCGATGGCCAGGTTCTGGTACTGCATGACATGCTGGGGGTAACGACCGGGCGCAAGCCGCGCTTCGTCAAAAACTTCCTGGCGGAATCCGAGTCCATCCAGGGCGCCATCACCGCCTACGTAGACGCGGTTCGCAACCGCTCATTCCCCGCCGAGGAGCACACGTTCAAAGCATGAGAACCGTCAACTCCCTGAAAGAACTGCGCACCATGCTTCGCGGCTATCGCCGCGAGGGCAAAACCATCGGCCTGGTACCCACCATGGGCAACCTGCACGAGGGCCATGTCTCGTTGGTCCGCAAAGCCAGCGAGGCGGCGGACGTGGTGGTCACCAGCATTTTCGTCAACCCGATGCAGTTTGGTGCCAGCGAAGATCTCGACACCTACCCCCGCACCCTGGAGGAAGATCAACGCCAGCTCGAAGCCGCAGGCAACACTCTGGTGTTCGCCCCGGGTGTGGAGGAAATCTACCCCCAGGGCCTGGTGAAGCAGACCAAAGTGGTGGTACCGGAAGTCAGCGACGGCCACTGTGGTGCCAGTCGGCCTGGACACTTCGAGGGTGTGGCCACGGTGGTTACCATGCTGCTCAACATGGTGCAGCCTGACATTGCCGTTTTCGGTGAGAAAGATTTCCAGCAGCTCGCCGTCATACGCAAGCTGGTGCGGGACCTGATGATCCCGGTCGAAGTGATTGGCGCCCCGACCATTCGCGAAGAGGACGGCCTCGCCAAAAGCTCCCGCAACGGCTACCTGAGTGAGTCCGAACGCGCCACCGCACCGACGGTTTATCGCACCCTTCAGGAAAGCGCCCGCAAGCTTGGCGAGGGCCGTACCGACTTCAACGCCATCGAGCGTGAAGCCAACGAGACGCTCACCGCCGCTGGCCTGCGCCCTGATTACTTCAACATCGTCAATAGCGAAACTCTGAAACCGGCGGCGGCCGGCGACAGCGAACTTACCCTGCTGGTAGCCGCGTTTCTCGGCACCACGCGACTGATCGATAATCTGTCAGTGACACGCTGACCGCACCAGACTGAAAGGACTCCCGCATGACCCCGGCCCCTACTTCTCCCGCCTCAAGCCCCGCGTGGCGAACTCTGGCCGAACTGCAGCAGGGGCTGACGTCGCTGCACATGCGGGAGTTGTTTCAACGGGATCCGCAGCGAGCACAGCGCTACTTTGCGGAGGGTGCCGGGCTGGCGCTGGACTTCTCCAAAAACCGCCTCACCGACGAGGTACTGCATGCGCTGGTGGACCTGGCCCGGAGCTGTGACCTCGCCGAGCGCACGGAGGCCCTGTTCCGCGGTGAACACGTCAACGTGACCGAAAACCGCCCAGCGCTGCACACCGCCCTGAGAAACACCGGCGGCGACCCGGTTGAAGTTGATGGCCAGAACGTTATGCCCGAAATCGAAGCCACCCTGGCGCGAATGGACGCCTTCACCGAAGAAGTGCTCAGCGGCCAGCGCAGCGGGTTTACCGGCAAGCCGTTCAGCGATGTGGTGAGCATTGGCATCGGCGGCTCTTATCTCGGGCCGAAACTGGCCATCGAGGCGCTTCGCCCCTACCACACCGGCCAGCTCAGACCTCACTTCGTAGCCAACATTGACGGCACCGACATTGCCGAGGTGCTCGCCCGGATCAATCCGGAGACCACCCTGTTTCTGGTGCAATCCAAATCCTTCCGCACCCAGGAAACCCTGGAGAACAGCCGGGTCGCACGGGACTGGTTTCTCGCCAACGGCGGTACCGAGGATGCTGTCCCCCTGCATTTCGCGGCCGTCAGTGCCAACCCGGCCGATGCGGCACAGTTCGGCATTACGCCTGACAACGTCTTTCCCATGTGGGACTGGGTTGGCGGTCGCTACTCGCTTTGGTCGGCGATTGGCCTGCCCATTGCGCTGGTTGTGGGCATGGACCATTTCCGTGCCTTGCTGGCCGGCGCCCACGCCATGGACAAGCACTTCCGGCATACACCGCTGGAGCAGAACCTGCCCGTTCTGATGGCCATGCTCGGCGTCTGGTACAGCAATTTCTGGGGCGCGGAAACCCACGCCATTCTGCCCTACGACCACTATCTGGAAAGCCTGCCGGCGCATCTCCAGCAGCTGGACATGGAGAGCAATGGCAAGTGTGTGAACCAGACCGGAAAGGATGTTGATTACCAGACCGGACCTGTGATCTGGGGCGGCGTGGGCGCCAATGGACAGCACGCGTACCATCAGCTGCTGCATCAGGGCACCCGACTGATTCCCGCCGACTTCATTATTCCGCTGCAGAGTCAAAACCCGGTGGGCGAGCACCACGCGGCTCTGTTCGCCAATTGCCTGAGCCAATCCCGCGCCCTGATGGCAGGCAAAACCGAAGCCGAAGCACGGAAAGAGCTCGCCGGCGAAGGACTGTCAGCCGAGGCCGCCCGCCTGCTGGCGCCCCATAAAGTGATCGCCGGAAACAAGCCGAGCAACACCCTGTTGATGGACCGGCTGACGCCACACACTCTGGGGGCACTGGTCGCGCTCTATGAGCACCGCACGTTTGTGCAGGGAGTGATCTGGGATGTGGATTCGTTTGATCAGTGGGGCGTGGAGCTCGGCAAGCAGATGGGCCAGGGCATTCTCGAGCGGATTCTCGGTAATCAGCCTGACGCCAGCAGCACCGACGCCTCCACCGAACACCTTATCCGTCGCTTCCGGTCACTGCGATCGTGAAATAAGCCTGCCCTGCCAGGTGAAATCCACCGGCCAGAGCCTCTGGTTACTGCGGTAATCTTGCCACAATTGGCGATAGGACTGACCACATCGCGGATGCAGGGCGTCAGGCGCCACCTCGGCCAGGGGCCAGAGCACGAAGGCGTTCCTGAGAATTTCCGAGCGGGGCAGTTCTACGCCGTCCACTTCACCAACCGCGTTATCGTACGTCAGAATGTCCAGATCCAGCGTACGCGCGCTGAATTTAGGCACATTCCGGCGACGGCCGTTGTCTGCCTCCAGCTGCTTGAACCGCCGCGACAACTCGCCAACACTCCAGTGAGTATCCACACCCACCACCAGGTTGTAGAACGGAGAGCCGTCAAAACCCACCGCCTCGCTCTCGTACACCGGGGAAATGATCAGCTCACCAAACCACTCGGCGAGCGCATCGAGAGCTGACGAGATATAGAGCTCCCGATTTATGTTACTGCCAATACTGATGTATACCCTGGCCCTGGCCGCCATCACACCTGCCCCCGTTCGATACACACACCTACCGCCCTGGCAGCCGGAACGGCGCCGGGCTTTCGCAGGGTCAGCTTCAGCCAGCGCACCCCGAATTCGTCGCGGATCATTTGGGCCAGCCCTTCTGCGGCGGTTTCCAGCAGGGCCGGCTGAGCCTGGCGCAGCCACTGCGCCACACGCTCGCTGACCACGCCGTAATCGAGCGCGTCGGAGACGTCATCAGAGGCCCCCGGCAACCGGTTGTCCCAGGCCATGTCCAGATCCACCAACAGGGTCTGAGTCACCTCCCGCTCCCAGTCGTACACGCCAATCACCGCTTCCACGGCCAGGCCCTCGATCAGAACGCTGTCTGTCACCGGCTCATCTCTCCCGGGTTACACTCTTTGCTGATTGAATAACGAACAGGCTAGAGATACTGTGGTCCCTTTACTACGGCTCATTGAGCCAGCCATCGCCAACGGGCCGGCATTTTCGCACACATTGCCCGGGCGCGTCTTTGCCCGCAACCCAGACTGACCGTGATTCCCATGAGCGATCCATTACTGACCGTACTGTTGTGCGCCCTGGCCTATACCGCCGGGTCCATACTGTTTGCTCTGGAAATCTGCAAGCTCTGGAAACTGCCAGACCCGCGGGCGCTGGGCTCCGGCAACCCGGGGGCCACCAATGTCTACCGCAACGGAGGCTGGCTGCCGGCCGCACTGACGCTGGTTCTTGATGCGGCCAAAGGGTTTGTCCCGGTGTGGCTGGCCCACGCCGCAGGGCTTTCAATTCTTGCCCAGGCCATGGTGGCGCTATGCGCAGTAACCGGCCACATGGTGCCGCTGTTCTACCGCTTCAAAGGCGGCAAGGGGGTGGCCACCGCGCTCGGTTCCGGGCTGGCGCTGGCACCGCTGACCACACTGCTACTGGCTGCCATCTGGAGCCTGGTGATGTGGCGATGGCGCATCTCGGCACTGGCGTCCATCATTGCCATCGTCAGCGGCCCCGTAATCAGCGCGTTGATCGAACCAGACACCCTGCCGCTGTTCGGACTGCTGGCCATCCTGATTGTGGTGCGCCATCGCAACAATCTGATACGCCTGGCCCAGGGGCGTGAAACCCGCCTCTGACCCCATGCCTTACACCCAATCCGCCAACCCGTTATCGCACGCCCGGGACAGCGGTGGCAGGGTATTCATCGGCCACCGCGGCACCGCAACAATACGATCGCCGTCCTGTTGGCCGGCCATCAGCCGCTGGCAACCGGCGTACGCGATCATCGCGCCGTTGTCGGTGCAGAACTCCGGGCGGGCATAAAACACCCCGGCCCCGAGCTTCGCAGTCATCTTTTCCAGCCCCGCCCGCAGCCGCGTGTTGGCACTGACACCACCGGCAATCACCAACCGTTTGCAGCCGGTCTGCTCCAGTGCCCGGCGGCATTTAATGGTCAGGGTATCCACCACGGCGGCCTCGAACGCCAGTGCGATGTCGGCCCGGGTCTGCTGATCCAACGTCCCGCTTTCCTGTGCCGCCATGACCGTGTTCAGCGTAAAGGTTTTCAACCCACTGAAACTGAAATCCAGCCCGGGGCGGTCGGTCATCGGACGCGGAAACCGGTATCGACCCGCCGTTCCCTGCTCAGCCAGCGCGGCCACCCTGGGTCCGCCCGGGTAGTCCAGCCCCAACATCTTGGCGGTTTTGTCGAAGGCTTCACCGGCGGCGTCGTCCACCGATTCACCGAGCAATTCGTATTCTCCGATGCCGTCCACCCGCACCAACTGGGTATGGCCACCGGACACCAGCAACGCCACAAACGGAAAGGCCGGCGGTGCAGGCTCCAGCATCGGTGCCAGCAAGTGGCCCTCCATGTGATGAACACCCAGCACCGGGATTCCCAGGGCAAAGCCCAGCGCGTGGGCAACCGAGCCGCCCACCATCAGCGCCCCGACCAGGCCGGGGCCGGCGGTGTAGGCAATGCCGTCGATGTCGGCACGAGTGCGGCCGGCCTCCGCCAACACCTGATCGCACAGAGGCAGCAGCTTGCGCACGTGGTCGCGGGAGGCCAACTCCGGCACTACACCGCCGTAATCCGCGTGCATGTCGATCTGGCTGAACAGGGCGTGGGCCATCAGCCCCTGCGCACTGTCATACAGCGCAACACCGGTTTCGTCGCAGGAGGTTTCAATTCCGAGAATCAGCATAGTTAAGGTCGCAACGATGGTATCAATAGGTTCGGGAAGCCATTTTAACAGAAAGCCGAAACCCATTAACCTGGAACCTGTTAACCTCTCGCTCTGGTGGACTGCAGATTCACAGAACAAACATTGACCTTTCCCCCAAGCAGGCGCTATCATTGCCGCCCTTAAATATGCACTGGTCGAGTTTTAGCCAATCTGACCAGGTATCGAGTCGATTTGACGCACGAGTCGATCAGACAAAACAGAAACCGAATACATCAGGTAGGTGATTTTCGAATGCCAGCTGTTAAAGTGAAAGAGAATGAACCGTTTGACGTAGCACTGCGTCGCTTCAAGCGCTCCTGCGAAAAAGCAGGCGTACTGTCCGAAGTCCGTCGTCGTGAGCACTACGAGAAGCCGACTTCCGTACGTAAGCGCAAAGCAGCAGCTGCCGTTAAGCGTCATCTCAAGAAGCTTCAGCGGGAACAGCGCAAGTTCGAGCGTCTGTACTAAGTTTCAGCTGACGCCGCTTGACTGCAAACCATTGATCGTCTGTTCAAGCCACAGGCTGCACAGAGCGATTCCAAAATGCCGCCGAGGCCTGGCTTCGGCGGCATTTTTGGCTATTGGCGGCGCTAAGCCGGCACTTTCTGCGCAACCGGAGTCATCATGAGCGGACTGATCCCTCAACGCTTTGTTGAAGATCTGCTGGACCGGATAGATCTGGCGGAGCTGATCGGATCACGCATCACGCTGAAGAAAGCCGGGGCCAACTACAAGGCCTGCTGCCCGTTTCATGATGAGAAAACACCGTCTTTCAACGTTCGCCCAGACAAAGGCTTCTACCATTGCTTTGGCTGCGGCGCCCATGGCGACGCCATCAGTTTCGTTCGGGAGTTTGAAGGACTGGGGTTCACCGATGCGGTAGAGGAGCTGGCCCGGCGCGCCGGTCTGGAAGTGCCTTACGACCAGAGTGCGCGCCAGGAGATCCAGCAAGCCCGCACACTGACGGATGCGCTGGATTACGCCAGCAGCTTTTATCAGTCGTCGCTGCAGGGCGCCCAGGGCAAACTGGCGCGGGACTACCTCAAGCAACGGGGGCTGGACGACCACATCATTCAGCTGTACCAACTGGGCTTTGCCCCTGGTACCGGCACTGCGCTGTTTGATACCTGCAGCAAGGATTTGCAGGCGCCACTGATCGAGACCGGCACGGTTTCTGACAAGTATGGCCGACCGCGAGATCTGTTCCGCAACCGGGTGATGTTTCCCATCCGCAACAGCCGGGGCAAGACCATCGCCTTCGGCGGCCGCACACTCGGCGACGACAAGGCCAAGTACATCAACTCTCCGGAGTCTGATGTCTTTCACAAGAGCCGCGAGATATACGGCCTGTTCGAAGCCAAACAGGCCATCCGCCAGCTGGACAAGCTGCTGGTGGTAGAAGGCTATATGGACGTGATCGCGCTGGCTCAGCACGACATCCATTTTGCAGTGGCGACGCTGGGCACCGCAACCAATCAGGACAGCCTGACCGCCCTGCTGCGGCAGGTGCGGCACATCGTGTTCTGTTTTGACGGCGACCAGGCCGGGTACCGGGCCGCCGATCGCGCCATGGAAAACGCACTGGAACTGATGGCCGACGGCATGCACCTGCAATTCCTGATGCTGCCTGATGGCGAGGATCCTGACACGCTGGTGCGCAAGGAGGGCCCCGAGGCGTTCCGCAAGCGCATCGAGAGCGCCACGCCGCTGTCCCGCTATCTGTTTGATCGACAGAGTGAAGGGTTGGACCTGCAACTGCCGGAGCATCGGGGCGAGCTCAGGGCTCGGGTTGAGCCGATGCTGAACAAGATGCCTAAGAGCACCCTGCGGGATGCAATGTGGCACGAGATGCTGCGATTGTGCAGCGGACGGAACGACTGGCAGAACCGCCGCCCGCAGCCGGGCCAGCGACGCTTCGGCGACCGCCGGGACCGGGTTCAGGAAGACCGCATTGATGTGCGGCTCAGCAAGGACAGCACTCTGTGCCTGGCTCTGGTGGAGGCCCCGGACATGGCCAGCGACGTGGTTGAACTGGCGCGCCAGTCCAGGCATTTCCGGCTGGCCCGGGGCTTCGCCGAATGGATTCTGGACCGCGGCATCAGCGACCGGGGCACCCTGGTGCGCACACTGGCCACGGACCGTCAGGCCCGGGACCGGTTCTACAACCTGTTTGACGGTATCGAACACATACCGGCGCGGGAAAGAACCCTCGCCGGCGCACGGGAGTTACTGAGCCCGAACCAGGAGGCCGCACGAAAACAGCGGCTAACCTCGCTGCTCGCCTCCAAGCGCAGCCTTGCGGATCTGAGTCCGGAAGAACGCCAGGAACTGAAAGCTCTGAGCGGGGGCACAGACGATTGAACGGCCTCTCAAGGCCGCCGGTAAAAACCGGAAAGTACAGGGTTCGCCCAGTATTGCACTTGAAACTTGAAGCGTTGATCACCATCTAACCATCCGGTGGCAGAGCAACCGAGCGACAGCTATAATGGCTGTTTAACTTTTTTCTTTTACCAGCGAGTCCACAGGGTGTCTATGTCAGGCAATTCGCAGAAATCACGTTTGAAAGACCTCATTGCAAGAGGCAAGGAACAAGGTTACCTGACTTACGCCGAGGTAAATGACCACCTCCCGGAGGACATTGCTGATCCGGATCAGGTGGAAGACATCATTCGCATGATCAACGACATGGGCATTCAGGTGTGCGAGGAAACCCCCGACGCCGATACCCTGATCATGACCGAGGGCGACTCCACCGCTGACGAAGCCGCTGCCGCCGAAGCTGCTGCCGCTCTTGCCGCCGTTGAAACCGACGCTGGCCGCACCACTGACCCGGTCCGCATGTACATGCGGGAAATGGGTACCGTTGAACTGCTGACCCGCGAGGGCGAAATTGTCATCGCCAAACGCATCGAGGAAGGCATCCGTGATGTCATGGCCGCCGTTGCCCACTTCCCGGGCACCGCGGGCACGGTCTTGCAGGCCTACGAGCGCATCATCGAGAACGAAGGTCGCATCAGCGACATCGTGACCGGCTTTCTAGACCCGGACGACGCCGAGCCGTTCATGGGTGAAGAGACACCGGCGGACAGCAGCGTTGATTCCGACTCCTCCTCCGATGACGACGATGACGACAGCGAAGAAGAAACCGATAACGGCCCGGATCCTGAAGAGACCCGCCTGCGCTTCGAGCTGCTGAAAGAAAAGCTCGACGCAGCCCACAAGGCGCTGGAAAAGCACGGCCGCGGTGACAAGAAAACTCAGGCTGCCCTGAACGAACTGGGCCAGGTGTTCGCACCGTTCAAGCTGGCTAACAAAGCCTTTGAAGAACTGGTAAACGTGGTTCGCTCGACCAACGATCTGGTGCGCGAAAACGAGCGCGCGATCATGCAGATTTGCGTCAAGGAAAGCAAAATGCCGCGCAAGGACTTCATCAAGTCTTTCCCCGGCAACGAGACCAGCCACGACTGGGCCGAGAAAATCGGCAAGAGCAAGAAGCCCTACGCCGCCGCCGTGAGCGAGCGCATTGACGAAATCGTTCGCCTGCAGAAGCGGATTGCCAATATCCAGACCGAAGTGGATCTGGACGTGGCCGACATCAAGGAAATCAACCGCCGGGTGTCCATTGGGGAAGCCAAGGCCCGTCGCGCCAAGAAAGAAATGGTCGAGGCCAACCTGCGTCTGGTTATTTCCATTGCCAAGAAATACACCAATCGCGGCCTGCAGTTCCTGGACCTGATCCAGGAAGGCAACATCGGCCTGATGAAGGCCGTCGACAAGTTTGAGTATCGCCGTGGCTACAAATTCTCCACCTACGCCACCTGGTGGATTCGTCAGGCCATTACCCGCTCCATCGCGGATCAGGCCCGCACCATCCGTATTCCGGTGCACATGATCGAAACCATCAACAAGCTCAACCGCATCTCCCGCCAGATGCTGCAGGAGATGGGCCGCGAGCCCACGCCGGAAGAGCTGGGTGAGCGCATGGAGATGCCGGAAGACAAGATCCGTAAGGTGCTGAAGATCGCCAAAGAGCCGATCTCCATGGAAACACCGATCGGTGACGATGAAGACAGCCACCTGGGCGATTTCATCGAAGACATCCAGGCCCTGTCTCCGGTGGATTCTGCCACCGCCGAGGGTCTGCGCGAAGCCACTCGCTCGGTACTCGCCGGCCTCACCGCCCGCGAATCGAAAGTCCTGCGCATGCGCTTTGGCATCGAGATGAACACCGACCACACTCTGGAAGAAGTCGGTAAGCAGTTCGACGTCACCCGGGAGCGTATCCGTCAGATCGAAGCCAAGGCGCTACGCAAGCTGCGGCACCCTTCCCGCTCCGATCACCTGCGTGGCTTTATTGACGATCAGGGCAACGGATAAGAAGCACCACAACAGTAGCGGGCGCCACACCTCACCGGTATAATGGCGCCCGCTTTGCTGTTCCCGCCCGGGTTCAGCACCGCACTTCCTGAACAGCTTTCGCTGCGCAAGGGCCTATAGCTCAGTTGGTTAGAGCAGAGGACTCATAATCCTTTGGTCCCTGGTTCGAGTCCAGGTGGGCCCACCACTCCAGACACAAAAACGCCCCTGAACTCAGAGGCGCTCCTGCATAACTCCTGTAAACCGTCGGTCGACGGCCTGATGCTCAGCTACGGGTTTTGTTCCAGCGGCTGCGGATGCCCAGTGCCAGCAGGCCAAGGCCAATCAGCGCCAGGGAACCCGGCTCCGGCACCTCTGCCACATCACCAACGGTGGCAACGTGACTGATTTCGAAATCTTCAGACGGGAGGTTGAAGCCAGCATTCAACAGGCTGGTATCGATGACCGCCCAGTTAAGATCCGCGTTGTTCTGGAACAGCCCCCACCAGGTGGCGTTCTTGATCATGAAATACTCGCTTGCACTCGTGAGCTGGAATCCGATGAGCGAGGAACTGCCATCAACCATCTGGTAGGACACCGTCTCGGTCTTTTCGTTATAGGTTACGCCTGCTCCCACCACGCTTCCAATCCAGCACGCCTCTGCCGCTTCGCTGCTGCCCGGACCACAGGGGGACAAGCTTCCGGTCTGAGCTGTCAAAGGATCCAAATCCCCGACATCAACGCCCCCGATCATGTTTCCCCATGCGGCACCCGCAAACGACGCAGCCGCCACCAGTACCAAGGATTTTGAGAACGTTTTCATTTGGGTCTCTCCATTTTCCACACATTGCCTGTTAATGATCAGCGTTCAAACAGACATTCCCTATTTGCCCGTATCACTCCTGACAGTCAGGGTTCCAACCGCGGTTTGTCACGTAACCTGGAAATGACTTCTTATTGAAGGGAAGCATAGGCCGAGCCAACATATTTCCGAATAGGCAAAACAGGGGGTTAGCGGGGGCTCAGCCGTTTTGTCACCGGGGAGCGGACCAATAACTGTAAGAAACTTCGACAGTTCGTGAAAACACAATGGCGGCGCGCGCGATCGCTACCCCGATATCCTGCGGGACTCGAGGCAGAGCAAACGGATGTCAGCAATTTATACAGAATAGGATTTGCCGGAAAGGAGTGTTAACTGCGTCACAATTTTACAACATGAACCATTACAAACTGTTCTCGATAATTATTGCAAAGCGCGTAACCATGCTGGTTACAGGTCAGGTTGACCTTACTCAGACAGCGGAGGCGTCAACCAAGCCACACCTTTGCCCCAATGCTCAGGCCTACCATCTCCACAACAGATCCTGCGGCAGAGAACGCTGCAACGACCTACAACAATAATGGAGTATTGTCATGATGTACCGCTCCCGCGGCTGCAAGCACCCATCCCCGTCTCAACTTACCCACTCCTCCTGCAAGACGCTTCTCACCCTCGCATTGACGGTGGCAGGCCTCGCTGGATGCGGTGGAGACAAGCAGTCAATCAGCGACACGGATCGCTCAGCCGGTGAACTCTATTTCAGCTACCCTGCTGCGAATCAGGCAGCTGTGCCGGTGACGGCGCCGATGTTCATGCGCTTCACCCGCGAGCTGACCATGGACGAGAGCGAGCTGGCACCAGACATGCTGCAGTTGCAGAGTGATCAGGGTGATGTGGTTACCCTGACCGACGTCACCATGACCAGCGGTCAGCGCGGCATTGCCGCACGCCCTGCGGAACCTTTGAAGCCTGGCACACGATACACGCTGACCAATCAGGGGCTCTCTACCCGTATGGGAGACATCAAGCTGCCCGGTGGCGGAATCTCGTTCACGACGGCGCCCGCCAACAACGGTCCTTTACTGGATCGCACCGAGGGCAGCAACGGCTTCCGGGTCGCCCGCTTTATCCCGACCGGAGACGACATCTACCCGGCCACCGACATGTCGGCCCTGCGCATTCAGTTTACCGAGCCGCTGGATGAGAGTTCCCTTCGATATGGCGAAACCATCAGCCTGTTAAATGCCGATGGTGAACCGGTGCCTGCACAGATGTATGTTCAGGGGCACCGCGTGACCGTGGATCCGGAGGAAGATCTGGATCCGGAGCAGACTTATACCATCAGCCTCACCACGGACATTCGCAGCACCATCGCCGAAGCGCCCCTTGAGCTTCCGCCCGAGGCACCCTGGACGTTTCGTCCACTGGACTCCACATCGCCAAAGGGCGAGCGTGAGCGCATGGCCCAGAAAGCCACAACCGATACTGGCAAGCTCGCGCTTTCCAACGAGACCTATAATTCGGTCAAGCTCAGCTCGCTGTTGCTCGGCAGCAACAACGCCACGACGGCAACCGGCACCGTTTTCGCCGAACTGGGCTTTATTCCCAGGTTCGACAAGGCCGGACAAAGCGTGCCTCTGCGTATTGATCGGGGCGCACTGATGACCGGGTCAGATGTCGCGGTAAACGTTGCCGGAGAGCTGCCGGCGGGCTTTTCCTCTGGAGCCATCCAGGTGCGCTTCCTGTCTGATGCCACCGGGTTCCTGATGAGCAACCCTTACACCGACAACGAGAACTCACCACGACTGGTCGAGCTCTACATCGATATGGCCCTGAACACCGAGAACACCATTGCCAACGCCGCCCTGGGTCAGCAGCTGATGCACGTGCATCTGGTCGGAACCGCACTGGTGGAAAACGGCACTCTGACCATCGAGGCCGTCGGTGTGATCGAGCCGGATGTCATGGGCGTTGACGTCGCCTCCGGACTTATCTCCTTCCGGCTGGAGGGCTACCGCAACCCGGACGACGCGCCGCCAGAGGCAAGCTTTGCCGACAGCGACGCGCCAACCATCAAGAGCTGGGTGCCCGGCGAGGACAATCAGGACAAATTGCGCCCCGGCGACCCGGTCATCGTGTATTTTTCCGAACCGCTGTTGCCCGGCTCGGTGAACGCCGACTCCGTAAAACTGTACAAGGACGGGGTTGAACAGACGGCCTCTCACTCATTGAACGGCTCCGCTCTGGTGGTGACGCCCGCCCAACCGTTGGAACATGGTGCGGACTACAGCCTGTTGCTCAACGGTATGACCGATCTGGCCGGACACGAAGTAGCTGCCCCCCAACTTGATTTTGCGCTGCCTCCAACCCTGGAGGGCACATCTGCGGCACAGTCTCCGATTGCCCTGACCACCCTTCCGGGTTTCCCCTGCACCAAAACCGCGGTCAATACCGCCAGCGGGCACCAGGGCCGATGCGCCGGCGGCAAAACCTCCGATGACCTCCTGCCGATTCCCGCGCACCCGAACAACAGGGCGGTCTCGGTACGCTTCTCCCAGAACATGGACCCGGCCAGCATTTCCGTGGGCGATTCTCTTACCTTCGAGTCGTTTCAGGATGGCAGCTGGACGCCTGTGCCCACCTCAGACTACGTGGTCAACACCGGTCCACGGCACCTGACGGTAATGCCTGTACTGGGCTGGACCGAGGGTACGCTCTACCGCTACACACTGAACGCCAATACCCCGCTGCGATCGCAATCCGGACTGCCACTGCAAACCGAGATACTGACCCAGGGAACGCGCAGCCAGAGCAACCGCACATTCGGCGGCCAGCCCATGGTGAACTACTTCACCGGAGCCGCACCCCAGACTGATCGTGTTGCCCTGCCCCTGCGCAACCTGCCGGCAGCGGATGCCAATGCCGACCTGGATTACCAGTCCGGGCTGGAGGCTGGTTCCGTTTCAGGTGAAAGTGTGGCAAACGCAGCCGGCCTGCGGGCGGCCGGCGTAAGCGCCATCAATGACGAAACCCTGGTGCAGGGTGCAAATATTGGTTGCGCCGTCGGGCTGAACTGCGAGCAGAACCAGTTTATCTACCTGTCTGCCATGCTGGACACCCTGGTCACGGGTGACACAGAAGAGGATGGAAGCATACCGGTCGACATTCTCCCCTCCATTCTCGCCACGACGTCCAGCAGCGTCTGGGCGTTTATAGATACCAGCTTTGTCGATCTGTTTCCCGACTTCGTGCTCAGCGTGGATCTCGAGGAAAATGAAGAGATCGCCACTGGCCCGATGCTGATGCGCATTCGCTACGCCGAAAATGAGCAAGGGGATTTCGTGCCACCCGGCGGCAAGATCCTCACGAACAACAACGGGGAGCTGACCTTCGCAACAACACTGGACGTTTACCTCGACGCGCCCTTCCTGAACCCAAGCATAGGGCCGGCCAACCTCGGCCACAATCTCAGGAGCTATCCGATCAACGGCCTTGAGCTCAGGGGTCCCATTACCTTCCTGGACGATGGCAGGATGCAGATTGCACTGGAAAACCTGAATCCGGTCCCGATTGATGTCGAGGTAACCGGTGAAATTGAGATCACCTCCGAGAATACCAGCGGTATCTGCGGCAGCATTCTTTTCAGCTGGCTGTGTGAAGGGATAGCGAACTCCGCGATCGATGCAAACACCCGCATTCACCTGGAAATTCCTGCCGGAAAACTGCGCCTGAACTACATCTCTCCGTACACGCAGAACTGACAGCCTGAAACCGTTCAGCACCCGGGAGCCGACCGGCCCCCGGGTGCTGAACCGCAACAAAATGTCGCACTCCCTGACACTTTCCCTACAAACCCTGTCTGTTCAGGCCTCGCACCAAATCAGAGACTGGTCAATCCTGTAAGGGCACTCTACAGGTGATCTTTTAGACGACACTCCCTGTCATTGAGGCCAACGTCCCAAAAAGACAAGGCGATTACACTCTGAAACAGCTGTACCAATACCCAATAAATGTGACTCGGCCCTGCGCCTGAGTCACGTGAACATGAAAGACAAAAATAACAGGAGTCAGATTCATGTCCGGTTCTCACCGTTTCGCAGTACGGGCGCTTACGCTTGCCATCGCCACCTCCTCAGCAGGACTTGCAACCACCGCCTCAGCCAGCATGGGCAACCTCGGCACCGCCTACGGCGTGATGCCTGTGGACGTCGCCACGGCACAGGCACTGTCCATGTTTAACGACCAGGTTTCTGTCACCTATTACAACCCGTCCTATTTGACCGCAGATGAACGTGGGGAACTGACAGGCGGCATTCTGCACTCTGAACAGGAGCTGCGCTCCAGTCGTTCGGATGCCGATGGTGACATCGTCTCAGATTCACCCAGTCAAAACCTGCTGCTCGGTTTGAAAACCAACCTTGGCTCCCTCACGCGATTCGATCACCCGATCTACCTGGGTTTCATTGTCGGTGTCGAAAAGTATGGCAAGGAGCTGCTGGCATTTTCATCCGAGACCTCAGAAACCGGAGAATTCCTTAAGTATGGCAAGGAGCCGCTGTTTCTGAACGTGGGTGGTGCAACGCCGCTTTGGCGGGGCATCTCTGTTGGTTTCTCTGCGCGGGTAACACTTGAAGCTGTGGCGCAGCTGGACGCCGTCTCTACGCTGGGCGGCGAAACCACCCGCGAGCGACTTTCCGTCAATGCTGAGCCCTCGCTGAAGTCCATTCTCGGCACTACCATCAAGTGGGGCGAAACTTTCTGCCCCGACAGCAGCTGCTTCCTGGACGGCTGGGAATCCGCTCTCAGCTACCGCACCAAGTCAGCAGCATCCACTTCTGTTAACTCCAATATCATCGTCACCCAGACCATTCCGGATCCCGGTCTGAGCCTGGCAGTGGCCACGATTGACTCTTTCCAGCCGGAAACCTTCTCCTTCGGCACTCAATACCGTGGTGACGGCTGGCGTATTGGTGGCAGCATTGAGCAACAGAACTGGTCGGAACTGGAAGACGAATTCAGCCGCGACACCATTCGCGACCAGCAAAGTGTCAGCGCCGCTGCCCGCATCCGCTTTGATGACGTGCTGATACCCCGGATTGGCGCAGAATACGAGTTCGGCCAGCATTTCGCATTGCGTGGCGGTGTGGCCTATGAGGAATCTCCGCTCAAAACTACCCGCAACCCTGAGCTGAACTACCTGGACACGGACAAAATTGTGGTCGGCCTGGGCCTCAGCGCCACCTATAGCCGCACACGTCTGCTGGCCTATCCGGTTCGCCTGGACCTTGGCTATCAGTACCAGCAACTGCAAGAGCGGGATTTCACCATCGTCGACTTTGACGGCAACGAGCAGCAGGCGACAGCCGACGGCGACATCCACGTCGTCAGTGGTTCGATCACCCTGAAGTTCTGAGGAGAGGCTTGCCATGAACTACAAAAATACACTGGCACTGTTACCCGCAGCCATCCTCGCCGCCTGTGGCGGCGGGGATGGACAGGAAATCAACGAGCCACGCACTCAGGGCTCAGTGGTCTACTCCTATCCGGCGGATGGTCAGCGTGAAGTCAGCCCAAAGGCCGACCTCGTGCTGCGCTTTTCCCACGCCGTGTCCGATGACGACCTGACGGGCAAGATCCGCGTGACCGCGGGCGAAACCGCGGTGCCGTTCACCGTTGAAGGTGTCGACGGCAACCGCAGCCTCAAACTGTCGCCCCAGAGTGAGCTCGAACCCGGCACCGAGTACAACATCGAGTTTGCCG
Source organism: Marinobacter goseongensis (assembly GCF_023156235.1). Classification (GTDB taxonomy): domain Bacteria; phylum Pseudomonadota; class Gammaproteobacteria; order Pseudomonadales; family Oleiphilaceae; genus Marinobacter; species Marinobacter goseongensis. The sequence continues at coordinate 19,410 of NZ_JAKZAI010000023.1, forward strand.
AGGGTCTGCTCGCCGAGGGCAACCGTATTATCGGCACGCCCAACGCGGAGGGGCCTGAGGGCATCCAGTTCTCCACCCGCGGCGGGCTGACCGGTATTGCCGGTCTGGACAACACCGATGAGAGCTTCAAGGTCGCCGAGATGATTCCGGCGCCCGACGCCGTGTTCCGTCCGATGGACATTTCCACATTCCGGCTTCGTCTCACTCACCCGGTTCATCCGGAATGGAAAGAACGGGGCGGCGTGATTGAAATCACCGACAGCAACGGCGAAACGGTGCCAGCGATTGTTCTGGTTAAGGGTCGACTGGTCACGATCGATCCCTGCGTTCCGGGCACACCGGAACTCTGCGGTCGGGACGACGACTTCCTGACTCCCGGCGAAACTTACACCGTCTCTGTGCGCAACCTGCCCGGCATCAACGGTGGCGTCGTGGAAAGCTTCAGTCAGCAAATTACGCCCCGCGACACCGGCCCCCGAGTGGTTCTGTTCCAGGAAGTCATTGATTCCGGCCTGAACGCAGGCGACACCACCCAGGAAGCCAGCAAATCCAAACTGAACGGGCAGGTGGTCAACGGCATTGTCCTCAACTCCGTACTGCAGGGTACGACGGACACCTCGCAACAAACCGGCGGGCTGTTCGCGGAATTGGCGTTTGCGCCGGGCTTCGAGGCGGACGAACCACTTCCGCTGCGCGTGCCGAAAGGCAGCTTGCTGAGCAGTAGCAATCTGGCGGTCCGCGTTAATGGCCTGGTGCCGATCATTGACGAGGCCACCGGCGGCATTCAGCAGACCGGCGACATCAAGGTCATTATGATCTCCGATGCCACCGGTTATCTTTCGCCCAACCCGTACACCGATGACCAGAGCGCGCCGCGCCACGTTCGTCTGTTCATGGACGTCTCCATGAACACCGAGGCGGCCCAGCCAAACGCATCGCTGTCTCAGGACCTCCTCGGCGTTGAGCTGACGGGTATTGCCCTGGTGGAAGACGGTGTTCTGACCATCGATGCCATCGGCATCGTGGAGCCCAATCTGCTGGGACAGGAGCTGACGGACTCCACCATTGCCTTCCGGATTCAGGCGGACACAGACGCCACGTCACAGCTCGACGCTGCCGACCAGCGCGACGATGAACTGGAAGACCTGACCGGCCCGAGACTGGTGAGCTGGGTGCCCGGCCCCTTGGATGCCTTCCCGCCGACACGGCAGGACATGCAGCGCCCGGGTGACCCGGTAGTCCTCAACTTTGACGAGCCCCTCGACCATGACTCGGTGCCAGGAAGCGTCACACTCTCCACCAGCGAGGGTGATGTGGCCGGTCTCAAAACCAAAGTGGACGGTACCGTACTGGTCATCAACCCGACTGGTGGTCTCGAGCACGGCGTGGACTACACTGTGAACATCAACGGTGTATCCGATACCTCGGGTAACGCAGCCAACGTGCCGGCCCTGACGTTCCGATTGCCGGACATCGGCGCGGAAAACGAAGTGACGCAACGCTCGCCCGTTGCATTAACTACCTTCCCCGGTTATCCCTGCTATGTTGACCAGACCGATACGCCTGTCGATCTGAATGCAGGCACCCACGGCCAGTGTGCAGACGCAGCGCCCGAAGGCCCTCTGGGCCAGGTGTTGCCGCTTTCAACCGTGCCGAAAGACCGCCCTATTGTTGTGGTCTTCTCCCAGTCCATGAATCTCGACTCCATACGGCTTGATGAGACGTTTACCGTCGAAAAGGTGGACCCCAGTGGTGCAGTGGAAAGCACGGTCAGTGGCCGCCTGGAGAAGAACAATCAACGCATTCGCTTCTTCCCGGATGAGCCCTGGGAGATTGACGGGTTCTATCGCTACACCATGAGTTCCATGGCCGGCGGTGAGTGCACGAACGGGGCTTCTGACAACTTCATCTGCGGCGAAAACGGCCTGGCGTTCAAGACAGACCTGCTGATCGACCCGGAGAGTGTGGGCGGACCAGACATGCAGATCTATTTCCGCGGGGTGGAATCCACCAGCATGGTGTTCACGCCGCTGCGGAACCTGCCTGTCAGGGACACCAACTCCAACTACGTGGTTGACTGTCCAACACTTGGTGGTACCGACTGCTTGGAGCCCTTTAATCACCCATCAGACGGCGAAGCTGAGTTCTTGCCCTCCGAAAATGCTGCCAAACTGCAGGTGGTTAACCAAGAGGCAACTATATTGGGCCTGCCCGGCTTGATTCGGGCCAGCGTCGGCTGCCCCGCTCGCGAATCTTGCCCCGAAAACAAGTTCATCTACCAAACCTACGGGCTCAACGTTGAAGTGGTCGGCCCTGAACTTGATGCCAATGGCAACGAGATCGGCGTAAGGATCCTGCTTTACCCCACTATGCTGCCGACAACATCCGCCAGTGTGTTCCTGACGGGTTTTGGCGCACAGGTCACAGGTCCCCAGGTCCTGCGTATGACTTATTCCGAGCCGACCGAGGACAATCCACTGGGCCTTGTCGAAGGCGTAATTTTCGAGGGCGAGAATGGCCCCCGATTCCGGACCACAACCGAACTGAGCCTGGATGCGCCAAATCTGGCGTTACCGGACGGTGGCATTTTGCTGGAGCACAATCTGTATAGCCTGAGGTTGCCGCTGAATCTCGAGGGCCCGATCACATTCTTCGATGATGGACGCATGCAGATTGAGCAGAGAAACCTCAACCAAGCGGCGCTGTCTGTTGAGGTCTCGGTCGCTGTGCCGGTTGTCAGCACCATCACCGAGCTCCTTGCAAACCTGCTCAGCGGAGGAGACAGTGATGCGGTGATCAATATTCCACTGATCATCCCTGCAGGAGGCGTCTACCTCAACTTCATCTCCAACCCGATCAAGGAGATCCCGGAGCAGTACTAATCCCGCGGACCTCACCCGCACTTCAGGCCAGCCTTCGGGCTGGCCTTTTTCGTGGGGTTTCTTCCCGTTCGGACTTTTCCCCTCGGCAGCATTTCCTGCTAATCTGGTTGCCTGTTGAAACCAACTCCTGAATTCCGGAACCCCGCACCCGCTGGCCTGTGCTTATAACAGTCAGACAACAAAAATCACCTGGAGAGCGAAACCATGGAAAACGGCACCCACTATCGTACCTGCCACCTCTGCGAAGCCATGTGCGGCGTTGCCATCGAGGTTCAGGACGGGCACATCACCTCGATCAAAGGCGATGAGGAGGATCCGTTAAGCCATGGGCATATCTGCCCCAAAGCCGTGGCCCTGCAGGACTTGCACGAAGATCCGGATCGCCTGAAAAAACCGGTTCGCCGCACCGCCAGCGGCTGGCAGGAAATGGAGTGGGACGAGGCCTTCGATCTGGTGGCCGACCGCCTGCACCGGGTGCGCAAGGAACATGGCCGCAACAGCATTGGCGTGTACCTGGGCAACCCCAATGTGCACAACCACGGCTCGCTGATTGCCACCATGCCGTTTCTGCGGGCCATCGGCAGTCAGAACCGGTTCTCCGCCACCTCCAACGATCAGCTGCCCCACATGTTGGCCAGCCTCGACATGTTCGGGCACCAGATCCTGTTCCCGATCCCGGACATCGACCGCACCGACCTGTTCATCTGCATTGGCGCCAATCCGATGGCCTCCAATGGCAGCCTGATGACGGTGCCGGACGTGCGCGGCCGGCTGAAAGCCTTGAAAAGCCGTGGCGGCAAGATGGTCGTGGTGGATCCGCGGCGCACCGAAACCGGCAAGCTGGCGGACGAGTTCCACTTCATCCGCCCGGGCACCGATGCCCTGTTGCTGATGGCCATGGTGCATACCCTGTTTGATGAAAACCTGGTGAACCTGGGCCATGCGGAACACTGGACCAAGGATGTGGATCTGCTGCGCCTGGCTTCCCTGGCCTTTACGCCGGAAGCGGTCAGCGAACACACCGGCCTGGGTGCCGACGACATTCGGGAACTGGCGCGCCAGCTCGCCAACACCCGCAAAGCCGCTCTGTATACCCGCATGGGGACCAGCACCCAGGCGTTCGGTGGCGTTGCGACCTGGCTGGCCTATTGCCTGAACATTCTCACCGGCAAGCTCGATGCCACCGGCGGCATGATGTTCACCCAGCCGGCCATCGATCTGATCGCCCTGGGCGGCCTGTCGGGCCAGCAGGGGCATTTCGGTAACCGCTTCAGCCGGGTAAAAAAGCTGCCGGAATTTGCCGGTGAGTACCCGGCCAGTACCATGGCCGACGAAATGCTCACTCCGGGCGAGGGCCAGATCAAGGCGTTCGTGACCGTGGCCGGTAACCCGGTGCTGTCCAACCCCAATGGCGGGCGATTGGATCAGGCGCTGGAGGGCATGGACTTCATGGTCTCGGTGGATTACTACCTGAACGAGACCACCCGCCATGCCGATGTAATCCTGCCACCGACCGCGGCGCTTGAGCGTAGCCATTACGACCTGATTTTCAGCATGTTCGCGGTGCGCAACGTTGCCAAATACAGCGATGCCCTGTTCGATGCCGGCAAGGATACCCGCCATGACTGGCAAATCCTGCTGGAGCTGGCGCACCGTCTGGAGAGAAACCGCAAGGGCGGTCGACTGCCGCTGCGCGCGGAGCTGGGCTGGCGGGCATTCAAGCAGATCGGGCCCGACACTCTTCTGGATCTGTTGCTGCGCTCCGGCCCTTACGGCGCGGATATCGGGCCGGCTCGCGGCCTGGTGCAACCGGCCATCGATCTGGTGATGGACATCCTGCCCAAGCGTCATCCGTTGCAGGGGTTGGCCAAACTCAGCCCGCTGAACCGCCATTGGCAGGACCTGCCCAAAGGGCTGTCACTGAGGGCACTGCGCGACAATCCCAGCGGTGTGGATCTCGGCGCCCTGCGCCCCTGCATGCCGGAACGCCTGTTTACCCGGGATGGCAAGGTCAACCTGGCACCACGGCGCTATCTGCAGGATCTGGATCGCCTGCACGCCCTGCTGGCCAGCCCGGTCAGCAAGGACTTGCTGATGATTGGCCGTCGTCACGTGCGCAGCAACAATTCCTGGATGCACAACAGCCAGCGACTGGTGAAAGGCAAGGACCGCTGCACTCTGATGATTCATCCGAAAGATGCCGCCCGCTGTGGCCTGCAGGCCGGGGACTCGGCGGAGGTCACCTCCCAGGCGCCAGAGGTCAAAGGAAACATTGTACTGACGGTGGAGATTACCGAAGACATCATGCCGGGGGTGGTCTCGGTGCCCCATGGGTGGGGTCACCACCGCGAAGGCACTGGCCAGACCGTGGCCGCCGCCCATGCGGGCGCCAGTATCAATGATGTGCTCAGCGACCAACAGACTGATCCGCTGGTGGGTACCTCCGTACTCAATGGACAGAAAGTGAAGGTTAAGGTCTGGCGTGCGGAACGTCAGCGTAAACGCGCCTGACGCAAAAGGAGTTACCCATGCCCCTGTGGCTGCAATGGACACTGATCATCGCGGGTCTGCTGGCAATCGCGACCCTGATTGCCTTCATTGTGCGCCAGAGCCGGCTGCTCAGCCTGAGCCGGCGGCGGGATGACAAGAACCGTGCGTTCCGCGAAAAACGCAGACAATCCATGGTCGAGAGCATTCAGGTAATCGCCATGGCGGTAGAAGAGGATCAGGTGGAGTACTCGGAGGCCTGCCTGCGCCTCAAGGGCCTGCTGGATCACGTGGCGCCGGAGCTGCTGGAGCGGTCACCTTACCGTATCTTCCGGGAAATATCCGACCAGCTGCAGCACATGCCCACCCACCAGGCGCGACAGGCCACCGACACCCGCTTCATTGAAAAGATGGATCAGGAGCGGCTGGCCCTGGAAAAACAGCATGCGGACACCATCCGCCGCGCCGCCACCGCGCTCCGACAGCACGCCTTCTGAGGAAGCGCCTGTTCACGAAGTGTCCAACTGGCTGTTTCCAGACCTGATTGTAATTTTTTGTAACAGAAAAGCCCGGGGATCGCGCCATTTAGTATTGGAAATCAACGCATTCCGATATGAAAAAAATGTGACACGTTGATCAGGGTCATTCTGGCGGAAGGGTTGACTTTTATTTCCGACTTCATGAGCTAGATTTAAAGACAAGGTGGCCCGAACCATTCTCTGCGGACACCTTGCGTTGTTTTCTCCTGAAAAGTTTGGACGACTCTGCAACAAGCGGGTGAGCTTGCCGGCCTAAGGGCCGGCTTTTTTGCGGGTTCGGGTTGCGAAAACGTCGAATCAGGAGGTCATCATGCCGGCCATGGCCATGATACTGGCCTTGTTATTGACCAGCTCGTCGAATTGCTCCTCCACTCTGGTCTTGTCCAGTCCCAGCGATGCGTAGAAGGCCGGCGATACCTCCTCGCCGGCGCCAATGGCCACACCCCGCGTGGCCAGCAACTGGCGCCCCAGCCACAGCAATTTGCCGTAGACGCTGTGAGGGCCATCGTAGCCGGGGTTCTTCTGGTAGCGGATGGCCAGGGTCACTTCGTCCGGCATCCCCCAGTTCTGCATCAGTTCCGCCGCAATCTGCTCACGGGTAATGCCGAGCAGGTAATGTTCGGTCACCGACGAGTCCATGCCGGGATTCACTTCCAGCGATCGGCACACCAGCGTGAAGTGTGGCGGAAAGACCTGGGCGAGCACCAGATAGCCGAAGTTGTGAAGCAGCCCGGCGAGATAGGCCAGGCCAAAGGCTGGGCGCTCAGTGCGGGGCATCATGCTGGCCAGAATACCGGCTGACTGGGCCTGCCAGATGGCTTGCTGCCAGTAATCCACATACCCCTCAGGGTGATCCTGAGGCTGTTTCAGGGCGCGCCCCAGCGCCAGCCCCATGGCCAGATTCATCACCAGATCAAAACCCAGCACGCGGGAAACCGCGTCGTGAACGGATTTGACCTGCCCCGCCGCGGCGTAAAAAGAGGATGACGCCCAGCTGACCACCTGGGCGGCAAGGCTCGGATCACTCTCCACAATGTCCACCAGGTCGCCCATCACGGCGTTGGGATTGACCCGCAGATGAATGATCCGCTGAGCCGTTTCCGGCAGGGGTGGCAGCTCCAGGGTATCTTCCAGCCGTTGCTGTATCCGCAGGCCGGTGAACTTCTTGATGGCTGAATGAAGCTGGTCCCGATCCCGTTCGGGACGATCCAGATTAACGCCAATGGTCTCCGGCACAACGGCAAAGGCAGCCCGCTCGGCATTGGCCGTTAACGCACGGAAATCTGCAGCGGGCATGACCATGGCCAGATTTTGTGCGCCGAGCGACAGCGCCACGGCCTGCAGGCTGTCCACCCGCTCGTCCACCACGCTGGGCCAGCCGGTCAGTGACGGCAACGCCGGCAGCTCGGCCAGCCCGGCACGTTCCTGCGCTCGTACCTGATCACGGCGTTTCATGACCTGAAGATCCCGCCCCAGCTGCTGATTGAGGGCATTGATATCAAGCAGATCATCCTGCCGGCAGACCGCCTGAAGGTTTCCCTGTTCGTCACTGAGCAACACCATTCTCAGCAGCTGGTCGTTACGGGCCTGGCTGACATCCCGCAGAGACACCTCCCCCGCGGTTTCACCCAGTGCCTGCCGGACCACAACAGGTAATTCCATAAGCCTCTCCAAAACACAATAAGGTGCCCACGCAGGGCAAGATGGTCGTTTCTTCAGTATACGGCAGTAAAACACCCGGGGTTTTGATCTAACCCGGGTTAATCCTGCGTTCCTGCGCGCGGCTACCGCTAAACGTCACCATACCGGACCCTCTCACCCAACCAGCGACGCACCAGACCATTGACCCGTTGCGAATCTGCCATCAATGACGGCGCCATGGCACGAACCGGCTCGATCCAGCCCTTGTCCCGCTCGAAGTCCGCCAGACGGAACTGCATCATGCCAGTCTGGCGGGTGCCCAGCACTTCACCCGGACCACGGATCTCGAGGTCTTTCTCGGCGATGAAAAAGCCATCCTGGCTGTCCCGCAGCGCCTGCAGGCGGGCCTTGCCGTTCTGCGATAGCGGCGGGTGATACATCAGCACGCAGAAACTGGCCTGCTCGCCCCGCCCCACCCGGCCCCGCAACTGATGCAACTGGGCCAGCCCCAGCCGCTCGGGGTTCTCGATGATGATCAGCGAAGCGTTGGGCACGTCCACCCCCACCTCTATCACTGTAGTCGCCACCAGCAAATCCAGCTCACCATTCTTGAACTGCGCCATGATTGCGGCTTTTTCTGCCGCCTTCAGGCGACCGTGAACCAGCCCCACGGACAGGTCCGGCAGGCGCTCGGTGAGTTCCTGCGCGGTCACCTCGGCCGCCTGACACTGCAGCGCTTCGGATTCCTCGATCAGGGTGCACACCCAATAGGCCTGACGCCCCTCCCGGCAGGCATTGCGCACCCGCCCGATCACGTCTTCCCGGCGACTGTCCGGAATGGTCACGGTCTCGATCGGCTTACGGCCGGGGGGCAGTTCGTCAATCACCGAGGTATCGAGATCGGCGTAAGCACTCATGGCGAGGGTGCGGGGAATTGGCGTGGCCGTCATGATCAACTGGTGGGGTGCCAGGGTGCCGCCTACGCCTTTTTCCCGCAACGCCAGGCGCTGATGAACCCCGAAACGGTGCTGCTCGTCCACAATCACCAGCGCCAGACGGTTGAACACCACCTCGTCCTGAAACAGCGCGTGGGTGCCGATGGCTACACGGGCCTCACCGCTGCCGACCTGCTCCAGTGCTTCACGACGGGCCTTGCCCTTGACCTTGCCGGACAACCACGCCAGACGGATACCCAGAGGCTCCAGCCAGCTGCAGAAATTCTGGTAATGCTGTTCCGCCAGTATCTCCGTTGGCGCCATCAATGCCACCTGGGCGCCGGCCCCGATCGCCTGTAGTGCGGCAAGCGCGGCCACCACCGTCTTGCCGGATCCCACGTCCCCCTGCACCAGCCGCAACATCGGCAATGGCTGGCTGAGATCCTGGCGAATGTCACGCACCACCTGCTGCTGGGCCCCGGTCAGGCGAAAGGGCAGTTCTTCCAGAAACTGGTCCACCAGATCACCGGTGGGCAGCAGCGGCAGGGCCTGGCGCGCCTGGATCTGTTCGCGCACCTGCAGCAGGCTGAGCTGGTGGGCGAGCAGCTCCTCCATCACCAGGCGTTGCTGCGCCGGATGCCGGCCTTCCATCAGCAGATGCACCGGTGCCGTGGCCGGGGGCGCGTGCACCAGCTCCACCGCTTCGGTTATACCCGGTAGCTGATAATCCGCCAGCAACCCCGGCGGCAACCAGTCATGAATGGGGTAGCGTTTCAGGTAAGTCAGTGCCTGCTGGCACAGGGATCGGACCCGCGGCTGCTGAATGCCCTCGGTCAGGGGATAGACCGGCGTCAGCGTCGCCTGCCCTTCCGCAGGCATCGGCGGCGGGTCGGTCTGGTATTCCGGGTGATAGAACTCGTATCCGGCACGACCCGGGCGAACTTCTCCGAAACAACGCACCCGAGCACCCTCGGTCAGCTGGTTTTTCTGGGCGGCATTAAAATGGAAAAAACGCATCACCAGAAACCCGCTCTGGTCTTTCAGGGTCACCTGCAGGCTGCGACGGCGCCCCATTACCAGATCGGTTTTGACCACCTCCCCTTCCACCACTCCGACATCGCCAATGCGCAGATTGCCCATGGGCACTATCCGGGTACGATCTTCATAACGATGGGGCAAATGAAACAGTAGATCCTGCAGGGATTGAATCCCCAGTTTTGCCAACCGGTCCGCCAGGGCGCTTCCTACGCCCTTCAATGCGGTGACCGGGATGTCGTCCAGTGACGTCATGAGCGACCTCAGGTGTCCGTGGCCGCCGCGGGGGTATCGGTTTTCGCCTTCTCGATGACGCGACACTGGCTGGCCGCCAGCGACAACACATCAATGGCTTTCGGGCGGGGGAAGGTCACCCGCCACGCCAGCGCCACGGTGCGGAAAGGCACCGGAGCCGCAAACGGCCGCACCGCCAGAATGTCCTCGTGGTACTGCATGGCCGTAGCCGCAGACAACGGCAGCACTGTGATGCCGAGGCCAGAGGCCACCATATGCCGAATGGTTTCCAGGGAACTGCCCTCAGTGACCAGTGCCGGTGCTGCTGCACTGGCGTTGCGGGTCACCGCATCGACCAGAGGCGGGCAGGATTCCAGCACCTGATCGCGGAAGCAGTGTCCGGGGCCCAGCAACAGCAGTTGTTCCCTGGCCAGTTCCTCCGCCGTCAGGCTCTCTTTCTCGGTCAACGGATGACCGGCAGGCAGCAATACCACAAACGGCTCGTCATACAGCGGAAGGGTCACCACCTCCGGTTCCTCGAACGGCAGGGCAATGATGATGGCATCCAGGTCCGAGTGGCGCAGTTTCTGGCGCAGGCTGGCGGTATAATTCTCCTCGATGAACAGCGGCATGTCCGGCGCCGCGCGGCGCAGTTCCGGCAACAGATGTGGGAACAGATAGGGGCCGATGGTGTAGATGGCGCCAACCCTCAGGGGCGAATTGAGCTGGTTCTTGCCATCCTGAGCCATGTCCTTGATCACGCCCACCTGATCCAGCACCCGCTGCGCCTGTTCGATAATCCGTTGGCCGGTTTCGGTCACCCGGATACTGCTCTTGCTGCGCTCAAACAGCGGAATGCCCAGCTCGTCCTCCAGCTTTTTTACGGCCACACTCAGGGTCGGCTGACTGACGTGACAGCGCTCTGCGGCGCGGCCAAAATGCCTTTCCCGTGCGAGGGTAACAACGTATCGTAACTCGGTGAGAGTCATGGTGAGCTCCGGTCAGAATTCGTCCAGGGCAGAGGGGCAATCATCGCGCTCTGTCTTGATAAGCCAAAGCATAAGGATTGAAATTGTCTATGGCAATCACTGAAAGCAATAAACTTCCACGAATTCTGGTGGCGGGTTGCGGCAAGCTCGGGGGCGCCATTGCCACGCTGTTGACGGACCGCGCCGAGGTGTTCGGCCTGCGGCGGAACCCTGCCGAGGTGCCGTCGGGCATTCGCCCTCTCAAGGCCGACCTGACCCGCGCCGAGCAGGTCACCCGGGTGCTCCCCGAAGGTCTTGATGTAGTGATCTACTGCCTGACACCCGCCAGTTACGATGAACAGGGCTACCGCAATGCCTACGTTACCGGCCTTCAGAACCTGCTGGACGCGCTGCAGGACCAACCCCTGAAGCGTCTGATCTTCATCAGCAGCACCAGCGTGTACGCCCAGAACGACGATTCCTGGGTTGACGAACACAGCCCGGCAGAGCCGGCGCGATTCAGCGGGCAAACCATTGTCACCGGTGAGCGAACAGCGCTTGGCAGCGGCTTTCCTGCCACCGTGGTTCGTTTCAGCGGCATCTACGGGCCCAGCCGCCAACGTTTTTTGGAGGAAGTCATTGCCGGCGGCATGGACCCGGCCAGTCCGGCCCCGTTCAGCAACCGTATTCACGAGGTCGACGCAGCGGCGGCAATCGCCCACCTGACCCACCAGTCTCTGGCAGGGGAACCTGTGGAAGACTGCTACGTGGCCAGTGATTGCGAGCCGGTGCGGCTGGATGAGGTGGTTGCCTGGGTGCGGCAGCAGGTGCCGTGCGCACCGCCAACGGAAAACGCCCGCAAAGGCGGGCGCGCAGGGAGCAAGCGGTGCAGCAATCAGCGCTTGCTGGAGAGCGGTTTTCGCTTCCGCTATCCGGATTTCCGGGTCGGTTACCGGGAAATGATCGCGATCAGCTCAACACCATAACCGCTTCCATCTCGATGGGGACACCTTTGGGCAGTGCCGCGACGCCGACCGCCGCGCGCGCGGGATAAGGCTCCTGAAAATAGGTCGCCATGATTTCGTTGACGGTGGCGAAGTTGGCCAGGTCAGTCATGTAGATGTTGAGCTTGACGATGTCTTTCAGCTCACCGCCACCCGCCTCACAGACCGCTTTCAGGTTCTCGAACACCTGACGGGTCTTGGCGGCAAAATCACCGGCGACCACTTCCATGGTTTCCGGCACCAGAGGAATCTGGCCAGACAGGTACACAGTATCTCCAGCCTTGACTGCCTGGGAATAGGTACCGATTGCCTGAGGTGCATTCTCAGTCTGGATGATTGATTTGTTGGTCATGACCTTTGGGTTCCTTTCTTCCAAAAGGCCAATCGTCTCCCCTCGGAGCGCGGCCTGTCAACCAGCGAATCGCCTGCCCCCGGATTAATGGCGTACCCGGTTGATGTGAGTCACTGCGCGGATATTGCGGATACGCCGCATGACCCGTGCAAGGTGCCGGCGACCATTGACATGAACCACCAGGCTGACCACTCCGAGCCGGGCGTTCTGTTCCTCGACGTTGATGCGCTCGATGTTGCCGTCGGCCATGGCCACGGCGTTGGCCACTTCGGCAATCACGCCGCGCTGGCGCTCGAGCTCCACCCGCAGTTCCACAGAAAATTCATCGGTAATATCCTTCGCCCACTTGAGGTGGGTCAGGCGCGCGCGGCCATCGTTATCGTCCGGCAGACGGGAGCAGGTATCGGAGTGAATCATCATGCCTTTGCCGGAATCCATCACACCCACCACCGGGTCGCCGGGGATCGGCTTGCAGCAACTGGCGAAACGCACCAGCAAGCCCTCTGTTCCGCGGATGGTGACCGGACTGCCTTCCGACGGCACCTGGGGCGCGGTGTCTGCATCCACTTCCGCACCGCTGACCAGCTGGCGCGCCACCAGATAGGCCATGCGGTTACCGAGGCCGATTTCGCTCACCAGATCGTCCAGGCTGCTGACCTGATTGTGGCGGACCACCGCCTCGACCTGGCTCTCGCCGATTTTCGAAAGGCTGGTACCGAAACCTTTGAGGGACTTCTTCAGCAGCGCCTTGCCCAACTCCAGGGATTCGGCCCGTTTCTGGTTCTTCAGCACATGACGAATGCTGCTGCGGGCCTTGCCGGTGACCACAAAACTCAGCCAGGCCGGATTGGGGCGGGCGCCGGGGGCGGTAATGACTTCCACGGTCTGCCCGCTCTGCAGCGGCTGGCTCAGGGAGCCCAGGTTGCGGTTGACCCGACAGGCCACCGTGGCGTTGCCGATGTCGGTGTGGATGGCGTAGGCGAAGTCCACTGGTGTGGCACCGCTGGGCAATTCCATGATCTTGCCCTTGGGGGTGAACACGTAGATCTCATCCGGGAACAAGTCGACCTTCACGTGCTCGATGAATTCCAGGGAGTCGTCTGCGCGCTCCCGCATTTCCATCAGACCCTTCACCCAGCGATCCACCCGCGACTGGTTCACGCTGGTCACACTGGACGGCTCGTTCTTGTACATCCAGTGGGCGGCAATGCCGTTATTGGCGATGTGCTCCATTTCCTCGGTGCGGATCTGGATCTCGATGTTCACATGCATGCCGAACAGTGTGGTGTGCAGAGACTGGTAGCCATTGGCCTTGGGCATGGCGATGTAGTCTTTGAACCGCCCCGGCAATGGCTTGTAAAGGCTGTGCACGGCGCCGAGGATACGATAACAGTCGTCTTCCGTGTCGGTGATGATGCGGAAGGCGTACACGTCCATGATTTCGTGGAACGACTTCTGCTTGAACTTCATCTTGTTGTAGATGCTGTTCAGGTGCTTCTCGCGCCCCAGAATCCGCCCGGGCATACCTCGCTCTTCCAGCTTTTCCTGCAGCTTGCCGCGGATCTCGTCAATGATTTCCCGGTGACTGCCCCGCAGCTTGTCCACCGCCTTGGAAATGTAGCGGGAACGCATGGGGTACAGGGAGGCAAAACCCAGATCCTCCAGCTCCGTGCAGATGGAGTGCATGCCGAGCCGGTTGGCGATGGGGGCGTAGATATCGAGAGTCTCGTTGGCAATCCGCTGGCGCTTCTCATAGGGCATGGGCCCCAGGGTGCGCATGTTGTGCAGGCGGTCTGCGAGTTTCACCAGAATCACGCGGATGTCCCGGGCCATGGCCAGAGTCATTTTCTGGAAATTCTCGGCCTGGGCCTCAGCACGGGAACGGAACTCGATCTGGGTGAGTTTGCTCACACCGTCGACCAGCTCCGCGACGTCGTCACCGAACTGGTCAGACAGCGCATCCTTGGGGATACCCGTGTCCTCGATCACATCGTGGAGCATGGCGGCCATCAGGCTCTGATGGTCCAGCTTCAGATCGGCAAGAATGTGAGCAACGGCAAGAGGATGGGTGATGTAGCGGTCGCCACTGCGGCGCATCTGGCCTTCGTGGGCTTGTTCGGCGTAATAATAGGCCCGTCGCACCTGATTGATCCGATGCGTATCGAGATAGGAGCTGAGCTCTTTCGCCAGCCCTTCAACCGTCGCCTCTGCCGACACCGCGCCTCCAACGTCCGTTCATGAACCAGGAACAAAAAAACCCGAATGCACGCATCCGGGTCCTTCCGCTGTCCGTCTACCCACGCCTTATCGTTACACTATAAAACCGCGGGGACAGATTTCAATGCTTGTGACAGGGAGGCAGGTATTTCTACCGACCCGACCTGCCCGACAACTTACTCGTCGTCGTCTTCGGTCAGCAGGCTGCGACTGACCTTGCCTTCAGCAATTTCGCGCAAAGCAATGACGGTGGGCTTGTCATTCTCTTCGGCGACCATCGGCTCGAAGCCCTTGGTGGCAATCTGGCGGGCGCGCTTGGTAGCCAGCATAACCAGTTGAAAACGGTTATCGACGTGTTCAAGACAATCTTCAACGGTAACTCGTGCCATAACTTCCCCGACAAAAAAATAAGATGACTGATCTAGCAGACCGATTAGTTTACTGCGACCAGCCCGCTTTGTATACAGCGGAAAACGGTTCAGCCGCGGCTGGATAGCCGGGACAGCAACACCGCGTGACGAGCCTGCTGGGCGGTCATGCGCAAACGCTGGCCACGAACAATCGCCAGCAGGTCCGCCAGGGCCACGTCGAAGTTGTCATTGACCACGAGGTAGTCGAACTCCACCGCATGGCTGCATTCATCGGCGGCCTCCGCCAGCCGGCGCTCCACCACCTCCGGCGCGTCGGTACCGCGACCGGTGAGGCGTTCACGCAGCACCTCCGCGGACGGCGGCACAATAAAGATGCCAACACACTCGGGAATCAACCGGCGCACCTGCTCGGCGCCCTGCCAGTCGATCTCGAGGATCACATCCTGACCTGTCGCCAGTGTTTCCCGCACCCAGACCTGGGACGTGCCGTAATAATTGCCAAACACATCCGCGTGCTCAAGGAAGTCGCCACGGCCGATCATGGCCTCGAACTCGTCCCGGCTGACGAAATGATAGTTGACCCCGTGCTGCTCACCCTCGCGCATCGGGCGGGTGGTGTGAGACACCGACACGCCCAGCCTGCCGTCGTTGCGCAGCATCCCAGCCACCAGGCTGGTCTTGCCGGCCCCGGACGGGGCGGAAATCACGTAGAGGGTACCCTGTTCAACTGCCTGGCTCATGGCGCACAACACTCCGGATCTGTCTGATTTTCGCGACACGTCACCGATCACAAACCGCGGCCGCAATAACAAGGGGCGAAATTATACACGATGCGGAAATCCCTTACTCCAGGTTCTGCACCTGCTCGAAGAATAATAATTTAAAAGTCTTTAAAAACAGATGCTTGCCTTAGTTTTTGCATCGATCTTCACCCAATACTACCCATTTTACTACCCATGGATAGAAACTTTATCTCTGATCGGCCCAATCGGTTACTACCCATGATTATAAACTGGGATAAGTGGGAAACTGCGTATTCCAGACCAAGGTTGCCACTGATTCCAGACGAAGCCTGCCACCCATTCCACGCGAAAGCTGCCACTGATT
>NZ_JAKZAI010000024.1 GCF_023156235.1 Marinobacter goseongensis
GAAAACCACGAACTAGACTATGAAAGGTGGGTCAATTTTATTGGCCAAAGGTGGGTCAAAATAAATGGCCATTGACAGCAGGCTTTCAAAGATGCTGTGCAACTGCGTGATAATTTGGACGAAGATCTAAAATCCTGGAACATGCGCCGTGCGGTACACCAAGACCATCTTCAAACCGCGAAACGCCGGATGTTTGAATTAAAGCGGCTCGAAATGCTCGACGCCTTCACGCTGACGGCTGAGCAACTGGAACAGCTGGAAATGATTATCGCCGCAAAGACTGCTGCGTCGGGAAGCCCTCGGAACGGCTACGCAGACCCGATTGCCGAGAAATATGGTGATATGGAAGGTGCTCAAAAGCCTCAGCTTGCCGATGCACTTTTGAGTGAGATGGTCGCCAGCGTTCCATAATCTCGAAGTGTCGCAAGTGTAAAGCGTGGCTCTCCCTTCGGAGGGC
Source organism: Marinobacter goseongensis (assembly GCF_023156235.1). GTDB lineage: Bacteria > Pseudomonadota > Gammaproteobacteria > Pseudomonadales > Oleiphilaceae > Marinobacter > Marinobacter goseongensis. The sequence continues at coordinate 458 of NZ_JAKZAI010000024.1, forward strand.
CACATTTACGAACACAGCCCACTCCTTGTAAGATTTTCTCAAACAGATCCCATCTCAGTTAGTCCGATAATCAATCTCTTCAGGTTCTCATACCGAATCCCTTCGCGTCCTGCCGTTGCTCCAGTTCATGTTTTCCTAGCGAAAAGTTTCGCGGAAAAGAGAGTGCACGCCATGTCTGGCCGACGTGAACAATCGACAGAAATCGATCTACTTAAAGCCTACCGAGAGGGGGCTTTTTCTTTTGATGAGCTGATGAAATCAGTAGGCCCGGATTTTGGGGCACTGATTGAAGTCTCGCCTGAAACAGCAATCAGGCTTGTTATGGTGGCTGGAGGGCGCGACGTTTGGGCACCCATGACGAAAAGCAGAAAAAGTAGCTTGCGGTCAATGGTTGATGAATCCGACGTTGAAGTATTGTGCAGCATTTATCGAGGGTGTCGGATCAAAGTTCCAACTCTTTTTTCCCTAAAACACACGCTTCGCAGACGCAGAATTGCAGCACTCAGGCGAGACGGGTGGAAGCTAAACGAACTTGCGGAGCTGTTCCAGCTCACTGACCGTCAAATCCTGAAAATTCTAAAAAAACACCGAGAAGAACAGGCATAGCCACGATTCTTAGCGGATGGGTGAACTTGAGGCCCTTGCCTCTCCTGCACGAGAGGCCGGCGGGTGTTTCCTTAGACTTCGGGTGCAGCCACTAAAGAACACCGGAAACCTGAGACTACATTAAATCTTCTACCGTTAGAAGTTGCCCACTAAACCAGTCTTGCCGCCTGGGGAATCAGTGAGCCGCATACCCCGCCGATCCGCAGTGCTTATGTTCCCAACAGGCATTTATCGAAAACGAGGTAATCATGACGTGTTCAGCAGACAAGTTCAGAGGCCGGGAGCTGGCAACGGCATGGACCGACGGATTGATTTCAGATGACGAAATCTGGGCTGTCGCAAATGAAGACTTTCGCTCCTTGTTTGCTGAGTCTCCGGATTCAGCTTTGCGAATTGCTGACGCCTTAATGGATTCGAGACTTTCCTCAGCTGAGAGCAACGTGGAAGTAGCGCAGCTTTGGGAGACCCTTCAGCCGGAAGACGCACAGGTTGCTACTGAGCTGCTCCAAAAAAACGCCCTGGACCTGGCCCAACTATTGGCGTTGCGTCGGCATTTGTATCGCAGGCGGGCCATTGTTGCGCTTCGCGCAGAGGGCTGGACATACGGCCAACTGGCTCACGCCTTCAAGATCCCGCGTTGCCAAGTCGTCAGAGTTTTGAAAGAGCGCTCCAGGCGGCTATCGCTTCGCTTCCGGATGAGAAAGATCAGAGGGCGCTCAGAGGCAATCGATCAGTCCGCACGCGCATAACCAGAGCAGAAGGGACGCTCTGCCCCCGCCGCATCAGGGACCAGCGCCACGTTCAGAAACATCGTATGCGGCCATTCTGAACGCGCTTAACTGGATGTTAGCACAGTTATTCCAGGCAAGGCTGTCTGTGAAATTGCGAGGCCGTCCTTTAACCCTAAGTCCAGTCTCTTCTTGAGCAAGGCAGGGGTTGATTCCATGGCCCACTTAACCAGATGTGTCGTTTGCTTTGCTCGCCTCTACCAGTTCATCAAGCCTGGCAAGCTGGAGATTGAGCAAATGGCACAATGTGAAAATTTACGGAGAAGATAACGCTATGCAGACCAGGTGTGAGAGAGAAGTAGTATGACCAGTATTGCTGCATTAACTGCCAGTCTCCGAACGCCTTCTAACGATATCCAGCTGTTCCCGGCTGGCGTGTTTCGTGCCCGAGATGGTCGCCCAACTGGCATTGCAGGCTGGCGCGTGGATGCCGCTTCCGCCCGTGAGCTGATAGCGTTGTCTGGACAACGACACACTCCGTTTGTAATCGATTACGAACACCAGACGCTCTATGCTGAAACCTCAGGCAATCCCGCGCCCGCTGCTGGCTGGTTTGAGCGGTTAGAATGGCGCGAGGGTGATGGACTTTACGCCGTAGATGTCGAATGGACTGCGCGGGCAACCGCGATGATTGAGGGCGATGAGTATCGGTATCTGTCCCCGGTTTTCAAATACGATAAAAACGGCGCTGTAACGGAGCTTTTGATGGTGGCGGTAACCAACAACCCGGCGATTGACGGTATTGCTGATGTGGCGGCGGCGCGATCTGCGCAGTGGACCAGTAGAGCTGGTTCATACAGAAGAGGTGAAAGGCTCACGGAAGAAGAACGGGCTGTATGCCGCGCACTGGGAACCGATCCGGTCGAGTTTTTGAGGGCCAAACAAAAGCAGGCGACGAGTGCTGCATGTAGCGAGCTGCATGGTTCGGCAGGCCCTGCCTCGGCACGGCTCACCAGTGAAGAGTTGGCAGTTTGCCGTGCGATGGGTTACACCCCCGACGAGTTTCTGAGAGCCAAGATGCAATAAGACAGCAGTCTGTGAGACCTTCTGCGCGTTATCGCGCGGCGGCTACTTCTTCGCCTCGACTAATTAATTTAGAAGGCCCTTGCCTTTCCTGCACGAAAGGCCGGCTGTTGTTCTCTAGACTTCGGGTGCAGCCACTAAAGAACACCGGAGATTAAAGAGTACATTAACTCACCGATCGTTGGAAGTTGCCGACTAAAGCGGTCGTGCCGTCCAAAAGATCAAGGAGCCGCAGATTGTGGCGCGAAATACTGTCGGCTCAATACGGAAAATGCAGCAGATGAAAGACAAGCTCCAGCAGGAAATACGGGAGCTGTAGCAACTGACGGGGGGGGAGGAGTGAAAAAGAAGTTGGACTTTCATATCACAGACTTTAAAGGCAACCGGTTGGAAGAAGTTCCGCTAGGCTGGGGCCTCCAAACACGCCTGTTTGTTTGGAATTGGATCTTTCCCAGACGAGTCAGACTGGCGCTTTTGGGTTGCAAGTTTGAAGGATGGATGACCGGGGCAGCTTCACGCGGTTTGTGCGACCGTTGTCTGCAACATTCTTCACGCAAACCTGGCTGAGCGGGTCAGGCTTGCGAGCAACCGCAATACCAGACGCGTTTCCAACGCATGATGTCCTGGTCGTTGAAAGGCAACAAGGCGGCCATTTTCGAAGTGGTGCGGACGTCAAGGGCCCAATGCGGGTAGGGTTCTGGAAAAGTGGTTCGCAATTGTAAGACCCCATGCTGTGAATGAATGCCGCCTCACAGGATGTTTGGAACATTTAAAGGAAGGTTAACCGGGATGTTTATCGCAAACGGGGTTTTAACAGACGCAAAAACCGTAATTCTATTTATCGTGAAGCTTGGTCGAATTTAGCGTGTCGCCCTACACTGGACCCTGAACAACCAGATCTCCATCCGCAACGAAGAGCGCCGCTTCGGCTGACCGATCGGATCACAGGCCGGCCGCGGCCTCCAGTTCGACCAGGGCCTCTTCCAGGTAGTCGAGCATCCGCTGCAGGCTGGGTAGCGTGCGGCGGCAGCCGATGAGGCCGAACTCCACCTGGTCGCCGTAGCTGGTCAGGGTCATGTTCAGGGCCAGGCGGTCCATGGCGATGGAGACCGGGTACATGCCGTCCATCATGGCGCCGTTCCAGTAGCAGGTCTCCCGGGGCCCGGGGACGTTGGAAATGACCACGTTGAAGGTCTGCCATTTCGGTGCCATGCCGGTAAGCAGATGGAACGCCGCCGGCGCCAGGGTCAGGGCGGTGTAGTTGATGATTTCTTCCGCAGACATATGGGCGTAGCGGTCTTTGGCCGCCTTAACATCCTCGTGGATCTGCATCAGCCGGGTAACCGGGCTGGTGACGTCGGTGTGTAGCGAGGCGAGGATAACGCCCACCTGGTTTCCGCCGGAGCTGTCATCCTTGCGCAGGGACACCGGCACCATGGCGATCAGCGGTTTTTCCGGCAGGGCGTCCTGGTTCATCAGGTAGCTGCGCAGTGCTGTGGCGCACATGGCCATCACCACATCATTCACCGTGGTTCCGTAGATTTTACACACTGCCTTTATCCGGCTGAGGTCATAGGACTGTGCGGCGAAGCGTCGGGAGCCGGTGATCTTCTGGTTAAGAATGCTGCGGGGCGCGTGGAATATGGAGGAGTACGCGGGGTCTTTGCGGGCGTTATTGATGGTTCGCAGCAGTTCCCGGGCGACGGTGGGCAAGGTGCCCAGTTGTTTGCCGGATTCACCCAGCAGGTGGCCAATGCTTCGCCACAGCGAAGGGCCGCCATCATCCTTCTCACGCTCCGGGCGTGGTGGCATGGCCCAGATCGGCGGCATATCCCGCTCTCCGGTATCCTGACACAGCATCCGGGTAACCATCCGCATGGCCGAAACACCGTCTACCAGAGCATGGTGTACCTTGATGTACACGGCAAACTGCCGCTCTCCCAGCCCTTCGATCAAATGAAATTCCCACAGCGGTCGTTCCCGATCCATCAGGTGGGAGTGTTCCGCCGAGACAAACGACAACAGCTCTCTTACCCGTCCCGGGGTCGGTAGCGCTTCGAACCGGAAGTGATGCTCCAGATCCAGGTGCTCATCCTCTACCCATACCGGCTGACCGAAACGGTAGTCCAGTCGCTGGTTGAAAGGTGGCGTCACCTTTGTGTGTTGCCTTAACCGGTCCGCCAGCTGGGCAACGTAATCATCCGGAGCGCCTTCGGGAAAAGAGAACAGTTGAAGGCCGCCCACGTGCATGGGCTGCTGCCGTTTTTCCAGCCAGAGAAAAAGCTGATCCGTGGGGCTGAGAGGTTTCACAGGGCATCCTTGTTGTCAGTATTGTGACAATAGTAGCGCAGATGGATTGGAACGGAATTGACCCCGGTATGCATTGACTTCATTGGTCGGGCCAAACGCGGTCCGAGGTCCGGACGGACGTTTTCATCGTAGGTCATACTTTAAAGTTAGCAATTGCATCCATCGCACTGATTCATGGAGAAAAGGACGTGGGTAATGCTATCAGGACCCTGCACGGGGTCTTATTGTCTGTCTGCAGTCTGTTTCCTCTGTTCGCCGCGGCTCAGGATTTACCCGGCGTCCAGTTGGAGACAGTGTCTTCCGAGGACATTGTTCAGGAAGTCACCCTGAACGGGACGGTAAACGCCCTTCGTGTCTCAGGCATGTCCGCGGCGGTAGCCGGCCTCCTGGATGAGGTTCGGGTGGAAACCGGTGATCGGGTTTCCCGGGGTGATGTGCTGGTTTCGCTGGATGATGAAATGGTGACCTGGGAGCTGGCGGCCGCCAGGGCCGAGGCTGAGGAGGCCCGAAGCCGGTTGGAGGAAGCCCGGCGGAGACTGCGCGAGGCCAGGTCTGTGGGTGCGGGCCGTAATATTGCAGCAACGGAAGTCAGTGCCCGGGAGAGTGCGGTTGCCGCCAATGAAGCCACCCTGGCCCGCCTGGAAGCTGCCCGGCAGCAGGTTGAAGTCATGGCTGGCCGTCACCGTGTGACCGCGCCCTTCGATGGCGTGGTCAGCGAGCGCTTTCGGGATCTCGGGGAATGGGTAACCCCGGGTGACCAGCTGCTGACGCTGGTGGATACCGAAAACCTGCGACTGGATTTCCAGGTGCCCCAGGCCTTTTTCAAGCGCATCGACGACAACAGCCGGCTGTTGGTGCAGAACGACGAGGAACTGAGCCAGGCCACCATCGATGTCCTGGTGCCGATCAACGACCCCCAGTCCAGAACCTTTCTTCTCCGAGCGATAAAACCGGACACCCTGAAGCTGCTTCCCGGCATGGCGGTGCAGGCGGTACTGCGGGTCACCACCGGGGAGCGAGGCTTGACGGTTTCCCGCGACGCCATCAACCGTTATCCCGAAGGACGGACCACGGTATGGATCGCCGAGCCGGCGGATGAAGAGACCTGGACCGTTCAGGAAAAGCGGGTGCGTCTCGGCACAGGTTTTGAGGGGCGGGTTGAGATAATCAGCGGTCTTGAGACCGGCCAGCGTGTCGTGGTTCGTGGTAATGAGTCCCTGAGCGAGGGTATCAGCGTGCGCATTGCCGAACGGGAGAGCCGCTGATGTTCGCCGGCATTATCCGTCATGGCACTCTGGTTACCGTTATCGCCCTGATCGTTGCCATTCTTGGAACCGCAGCGGCGCTCCGGATTCCGGTTCAGATGATTCCGGACCTGGAAGTGCGTACCGTCACCGTTGAAACCAGCTGGCCGGGTGCGACGCCCCAGGACATTGAGAAGGACATACTGATTGAGCAGGAACGGTTCCTGCGCAATGTTCCGAACCTGAGCCGGATGACTTCCACCGCATCCAGCGGAGCGGCAGAGATCGAGCTGGAGTTCCCGTTCGGGGTGAATATCACCGAGACCCTTATCCAGATCAACAATGCCCTGAGCCAGGTCCCTGATTACCCGAGAAACGTCGATGAGCCGCGCATAGTGGCGGCATCTTTCTCATCCAATGCGTTCATGTATTTCCGTGTCGCTACCCTGGAGGGCAATCCCCGCGAGCTGGACATCGAGCTTATGCGCGATTTCATCGAGGATCGCGTCCGGCCAAGGATGGAGAGTGTGCCGGGGGTTTCCGAGGTTACCGTTGGCGGTGGCGCCGACCGGCAGATGCAGATCATTGTGGACGAATCCGCCCTGGCCCAGCGCGGCCTGAGCCTGGTGGATCTGCGCAACGCAATCGTGGCCCGTAACCAGGACATTTCCGGCGGCGAGATCGACTCTGGCAAGCGCCGGTATCTGTTGCGCACGGTCGGGCGCTTTGACGACGTTGAATCCCTGGAACAGCTGGTGGTACGCCGGCAGGGTGACAGCGTGGTGCGCCTTGGTGAGGTGGCCCGGGTTCAGCAGGGCCATTCCCGGATCCGGGAGCTGTCCTTTATCAACGGACAGCGGGTGATTGGCCTGCAGGTGCGCCGTGAAAGCGGCTCCAACGTCATTGATATCAAGCGCGCGATGATGGACGAAGTGGCCGCCATCAACCAGGAGGTGCTGGAGCCGGCGGGCATGACGCTGGGCCTGACCGCAGACGATGCCCGTTACGTGGAAGCCTCGGTGGCCAATGTCTGGACCAACCTGGGGATTGGCGCCGCCTTCGCAACCCTGGTGATGTTCCTGTTTCTGAGGTCCGGCCGGGCCACGTTTGCCGGGGTGGTGGGCATACCGCTGTGTGCCATAGCCGCGTTTATCGGACTGCTGATCACCGGCCGCACCATCAACGTGATCTCTCTGGCCGGTATCGCCTTTGCCATCGGCATGACGGTGGACAACAGCATCGTGGTGCTGGAGAACATCGAGCGACACCGGCGTTTGGGGCTGGACCGTTTCGAATCGGCCCTCAAGGGCGTGCGTGAAGTCTGGCCGGCGGTGCTGGCGTCCACCACCACAACCATCCTGGTGTTCCTGCCGATCCTGTTTATCGAGGAAGAGGCGGGCCAGCTGTATTCCGACGTAGCCATTGCCATCTCTGCTGCCATTCTCGCCTCCATGTTGGTGGCAATCACCATCATACCCACCCTCTGCGCCCGGCTGGATTTCGGCCGCCGGGGCGTGACCACCGATGAATACGGCAACGAAACCTCGGGTCGCTGGAGCGGGGCCGCCATGGGGGCGGTGCGATGGCTGGTGAATGGCACGGTGCGCCGGCTTCTGGTGATGGCAGCCACCGTCGGCTTCAGCCTGTGGGTGATTTTTGTGCTGACCCCGCCCGCCGAATACCTGCCGGAAGGCGAGGAGCCCAAGACCTTTGCCGCCATGTCGGCGCCGCCGGGTTACAACCTGCAGGAGATGGAAGCCATTGCCCGCCAGGTGGAAGACTACTTCCTGCCCCACGTGAACGCGGACGGCCAGGCCTACGCCGCGGGCGAAACCGGCGTGCCGCCCATGGCCTATCTCAACATGCAGGTAACGCCCACCAGGATCCGGATCATCGCCGAGACCCTGAACCCGAGGCACATCGAAGCCCTGATGGATGAGATCACCCGATTCTATGAGCAGTTCCCGGGCATGCGCGCCTTCGCGGCCAAGGGCTCCATCATCTCCAGCAACGACGGCGGCACCCGCAGCATCAACCTGGACATCTCCGGGCCGGATCTGGTGTCGGTTTACGGCGCTGCGAACGCTGCCTATCAGCGCGCCGAGGAAATCTTCGACAACCCCCGCATCCAGAGCCAGCCCTCCACGCTGTCTCTGGCACAGCCGCTGATCCAGATCATGCCTGACTGGGATCGCGCCGCGGAACTTGGCCTTGGCGCTGAAGGCATTGGCTTTACCGTTGCCTCCCTGACCGAGGGCAGCTACGTCGACGATTTCTTCCTGGACGACGAAAAGATCGATATCTACGTCTACGGCAGCGAGGGTCGCAACCCGTCACTGGACAGTTTGCCGGATGTCATGGTGCACACCCCCCAGGGTGCTACCCTGCCGCTCTCCAGCCTGGCTACCATCGAGGAAACCGTCGATACCAGCACGGTCCGCCGTGTGGATGGTCGCCGCACCGTGACTCTGAATGTGATTCCCCCGGACGACGTACCGCTCGAAGCCGGCGTGGAGAGGGTGCGCACGGAACTGTTGCAGTTCATGCGGGACAGCGGCGCATTGCCCGCGAATGTGAACGTGGATATCTCCGGCGCCAGCGACCAGTTGAATGCCACCCGGGAGGCACTGACCGGCAATTTCATCATTGCCATTGCCATCGTCTACCTGCTGCTGGTGGCCATCTTCGCGCACTGGGGATTCCCGCTGCTGATCATGACCGCAATACCGCTTGGCGTGGCCGGTGGCATTGTGGGCCTGGCCCTGATGAACCTGGTCGGTGGCCTGCTGCCCATGATCGGCCTCCAGCCTCTGCGACAACCCTTCGACATGATTACCATGCTGGGCTTTCTGATTCTCATGGGAACCGTGGTGAACAACCCGATCCTGGTGGTGGACCAGGCCCGGCAGAACCTGCGTCAGAAGGGCGTTACCGTGGTGCAAGCCGTCACCGCCGCCGTCCAGACCCGCCTGCGCCCGATTGCCATGACCACCCTGACCACCATCTGCGGCCTCTCGCCCCTGGTGTTCCTGCCCGGCGAAGGCACCGAGCTCTATCGGGGCGTGGGCGCCATCGTTCTGTTCGGCCTGCTGGGGGCCGCCATCGTAACGGTAACCTTCCTGCCGTCACTGACCATCTTTGTTCTGGGCTGGCGCGAACGTTGGCGATTGCGCCGTTCTGACGAGGTCTGAGCTGGGAGTAGCGCCGTCACGCGCCATGGGAGGTCTTTCTTCCGGGGAAAAGCAACTCGCTTCGCTCAGACATCTTTTCCCCTGCACAAAGACCTCCCATACCACGCGCCGGCTCTTGCCGGCATTGTTTCGGGGTCAGGCCGCGATAGATGTTTGTTGGTTTGCTCGGACTTCAAGTCGGATCTGATTGCCGTCCAGCAGGACAGGGTAGGTTTTGACCCGCACGGTATCGTCTTCCAGACAGATACCGGTCCGCAGGCTGAAATGTTGTTTGTACAACGGCGACGCGACCACCGGCTCCCCCTTCAGATCCCCGGTAATCCCCCGGGCCAGAACATTGGCGCCGCTGAACGGGTCCGTGTGGCTGATGGCAAACAGGGCGGGCAGCCGGTGCGGAAGATAAAACACCGCCACCGGTCCTTCTTCGGTCCATACCGCGATGCCCGATTCCGGCACCAGGTCGTCAACGGTACAGACGGCTTCCCAACGAGTACGTGGTTTCATGCATTCCTCCAATCTTGTTTTTACGATCAACCGAATCGTTTTGCCGTTCTGGTAAATTCGACCTTCAAACTTTCGGCCTTTTCTGCCCGGGGCGTTAACTCGTGATCTGGTGAGTGTGGGGGTAGGTATCTTTCCCCGACAGGAAAAAGGTGTCTGAGCGAAGCGAGTTCTTTTTCCCGAGGGGAAAGATACCTACCCCTGCGCTCTGCCCCTCGACAACCAGTCTAAGCGGACTCCAAAACAGGCCGCCGCTGCCCCCGCTCAACGGTCCACTCCTGCACCGGATCCGTCTGAGAAGGCGCATTCACAAACTCCCGGAACCGCTTCCGCTTCTCCGGATCCTCAACGGCCGTCTTCCACTCGCATTGGTAAGTCCCAACAATCCCCTCCATGTGCTCCTCCAGCTCCGCGCCAATTCCAAGGCTGTCTTCAAGCACCACCTGCTTCAGGTACTCCAGACCACCCTCCAGGTTTTCCATCCAGACACTGGTGCGTTGCAGCCGGTCGGCGGTGCGCACATAGAACATCACCACCCGGTCAATGGTCCGGATCAGCTCCTCGTCTGACAGGTCGGTGGCAAACAGATCGGCGTGGCGAGGCCGCATGCCGCCGTTGCCGCAGACATACAGGTTCCAGCCGTTCTCCGTGGCGATCACACCAAAGTCCTTGCTCTGGGCTTCGGCGCATTCGCGGGTACAGCCGGAGACCGCCATCTTTACCTTGTGGGGCGCCCGCAGGCCCTTGTAGCGGTCCTCAAGGCGAATCGCCATGCCCACGCTGTCCTGGACGCCGTACCGGCACCAGGTGTTGCCAACGCAGGACTTCACGGTACGCAGTGACTTGCCATAGGCATGGCCGGTCTCGAACCCGGCGGCGATGAGTTTCTCCCAGATCTCCGGCAGCTGGCTCAGGGTGGCACCGAATAGATCCACCCGCTGGCCGCCGGTGATCTTGGTGTACAGGTCGTACTCCTTGGCCACCTCGCCCAGCACGATCAACTTGTCAGGGGTGATCTCGCCGCCGGGAATCCTTGGCACGATGGAATAGGTACCGTTCTTCTGCATGTTGGCCATGAAGGTGTCGTTGGTGTCCTGCAGCGGCACGTGATCCGTGGCCAGGATGTGCTCGTTCCAGCAGGTAGCCAGGATCGAGGCCACCGCCGGTTTGCAGATATCGCAGCCGTGGCCTTTGCCGTGCTGGCTGATCAGGGTGTGGAAGGTGCGAATGCCGTTCACCTTCACGATATGGAACAGCTCTTGGCGACTGTAAGGGAAGTGCTCGCACAGATCCTTGCTGACTTCCACGCCGCGCTTTTCCAGTTCGCTGTCCACCACGTTCTTCAGGAGCGCCGTACAACCGCCGCAGCCGGTGCTGGCTTTGGTCTCGGCCTTGACGCTGCCAAGGTCGGAGCAGCCTGCATCAATGGCACCGCAGATATCGCCCTTGGTGACGTTGTGGCAGGAGCAGATGGAGGCGGTTTCCGGAAGAGCGTCGGGTCCCAGGGCCGGCGCCCCTCCCTGGCTTTCCGGCAGGATCAGCGTTTCCGGATTCTCCGGCAGGGTGATGCCATTGAGGGCGTATTGCAGCAGGGTGTCGTAGTGACTGTTGTCGCCCACCAGGATGGCGCCCAGCAGGGTCTTGCCATCCTCGCTGATTACCATTCGCCGGTAGTGGCCGGCCTGTTCATCGTTAAAGCGGATGTTGCGGGCGCCGGGGGTCTGGGCATGAGCGTCACCGATGGAACCCACATCTACGCCCAGCAGTTTGAGCTTGGTGCTCATGTCTGCGCCGGTGAAGGCAAGTTCACGATCGCCATTCAATGCTGCAGAGAGGGTTCGGGCCATGGTGTAGCCGGGTGCGACCAGGCCGAAAATCTTCTGTTCCCAGAGCGCACATTCGCCGATGGCGTGCACATGGGGGTCAGAGGTGGTGCAATGATTGTTGATCACAATCCCGCCGCGCTCGCCGATTTCCAGGCCACTGGCCCGGGCCAGGGCATCCTGGGGCCGGATGCCGGCGGAAAAGACGATCAGGTCTGTCTCTAGGAAGGACTCGTCGCTGAAGTCCATTCGCAGCCGGGCGTCCTCGCCCTCGGTAATTGCTGTAGTGGCCTTCTCTGTATGCACCTGCACACCGAGCTCCTCAATCTTGTGGCGCAGTAAGGCGCCGCCATCGGCATCCAGCTGGACCGGCATCAGCCGGGGCGCAAATTCCACGACGTGGGCTTCCAGTCCCAGGCTTTTGAGCGCATTGGCGGCTTCAAGACCCAGCAGGCCGCCTCCGACCACCACGCCTGCGCGGGCACCTTCTGAACTGGCGCGAATGGCATCCAGGTCATCCAGGGTCCGGTAAACCAGGCAGTGCGGGCGATCATTGCCCTCGATGGGGGGTACAAACGGATAGGAGCCGGTGGCCAGCACCAGTTCGTCGTACCGGTAGCTGCCACGGGGCGTTTCCAGGGTGCGATTTTCCCGGTTGATGCCGGTCACCTGCTCGTTCAGGTGCAGCTGGATGCCCTGCTCGGTGTACCACTCCAGCGTGCCCATGGCGAGATCGGCGTGGGTGGAGCCGCCGAAATACTCCGACAGGTGAACCCGATCATAGGCCAGCTGCTTTTCCTCGCCGAATACGATGATCTCAAAATCGGCAGCGGCCGGGCTGGCGCAGAATTGTTCCAGGAAGTGATGGCCAACCATGCCATTGCCGATCACGATCAGGGTTTTCTTGCTCATTCCGGTTCTGCCTCCCACACAACAAAAAAGCCGGAGCATCTATTCCCGAGGGTGGGAAATCGATGGTCCGGCGCCAATGCCAACAACAATGATCTGATGGTCCGGCCTGATCCGTGGCCGGGACGTTCGTCCTTGACAAATACTTAGCGATCTTCGTGCCAGGTTTTTAAAGCCATTAAAAACAAAGTCTTGAGAATTTTCGGGGGATTCGAGGGCGATTTCTGATCCGAAAACTGCCCTGTCGCAGGGCAGACTGCACGGCTTTGGCGCCTGTTTCGTGTGGCCCGGTAATTGCTCCACTGTCTCTGCGAAATGCAGAGAATCCCCATGGGGGTAAGGGTGAAAGCGCCCGGGAGTGTAATGATGAATACCAAGCGCAATACCGTTCCGGAAATTCCCGGTGCAGGCGACTATCTGATTGCGTCCAAGACGTGCGAGCTGATGAGCCTCCAGTACTTTTTGCAGATGGGCAGGCTGGTTCAATGCATCAGTAGTCTGGTCCATGGGCTGCAGCGGGAGCGTGGTGCTTCCAATGTGTTTCTCGGTTCCTCCGGCAAGAAGTTTCAGGAGGAGCGAAAGTCGCTGGCAGTTGAATCGGACCGACTCAAACGCGAGTTTGAGCTGGCGCTGGCGGAGATCCACGAGGAACTGACAGGCCACCCTGTCAGTAGCCGTCTGCTGAACCAGATTGCCAGCGCCCTGCATGGCCTTGAGGGGTTGGGCGAATTAAGGCGTTGCGTTGTTGCCCGGAAAGTCACTGCCGAATCGGCCACTGAGGACTATAGCAGTCTCATTCATAATTTGATCGCGGTTGTATTCGAGGCCGCCGACACCGCTGTCGATCCCACCATTGCCGGGTTGTTGGTGGCGATGGTCCACCTGATGAACGGCAAAGAGCTGTGTGGGCAGGAACGGGCCGTGGGTTCTGCCGGTTTCTCGAGCGGGGCATTCGATCGTGCACTTTCCGAGCGCATGGCGCACCTCATTGAGGCGCAGGAACGCTGTTTTGAAGTATTTGCCGGTTTTGCCGATGCGGATTCCCTGTCTCTCTGGCAAAAGGTGAGTAGCCACGAGCGTGAAGGTGAGATCGAGCGAATGAGACGTCTGGCGTCTTCTGTGGGCCGGTTCAAGGACGTCGATCCCGAGCTCGCCGATCAGTGGTTCAAACTGATGACAGAGCGTATCGATGCTCTGAAACAGATTGAGGATTCTGTCGAAGGCTGCTTTCACACCCGATGTATTGAGCGCTTTGCCGCTGCCAAAAAGTCATTGGCGCATCAGGAGACACTGATCGCATCGCTTGATACCGGTGGGGCTGCCAGTCAACCCTTGCTGGTTCTGTGCAATTCCGGAAGCGAAGGCTCAACGGGTGAGGCGTTTTCAAGTGAAGGGATGGGTCAGCAGTTCGGCCGCTCAATCTTTGAGCTCGTGCAGGAGCAGACCCGCAGTCTTCAGAAGATGACGGACGAGCTCCAGAGTGCGAAGGAAGCGCTGGAAGACCGGAAAACTCAGGAAAAGGCCGTACTCTTGCTGATGAAGCATCGAAAAATCAGTAACGACGAGGCCCACCGCCTGCTCAGGAAACTGGCCATGGATCAGGGGCGGAAACTGCCCGAAGTTGCCCGGTCGCTCATTTCGATGGCGGACGTCCTGAAGTAAACGCCAGCGTCGTTAACGTGGGGTTAACCGGCTCAGCATCTGCACCGGTACCCGGTAGCGCACGCCTTTCGAGGGACCGATACCGTCAACGGTGCAGGTTTTGCGATTGACCCGGATGATTTCCCCCTGCAGCTCCCGTCGACCGGCACCGAAGCGAACCGCGTCGCCCACCTGCCAATTGGCCAGCTGCTGCCTTGTGTCTACCGGCTCGAAGGGCGCATCGGACAGCGCCAGGCCCTGATCCCTGGCCCTCTCTGCCAGGGCCGTGCGGGTAGTTTGCGCGGCACCGCTCGCGTGCAACTCATCCAGAATGGTGTAGAAATGGCGGTTGTGCACGGAGCCCCGATATCGCTGTCCGGCACTCTGCTGCAGGAGATGGGCAAACTCGTGGCAGCAGGTATGGGCCAGCAGGTTCAGCGTACTCAGCTCCCCGCCAAAATACCCACGTTTACGGATCTCCCGGCCCGAGAGCCAGCCGCTGGCCGTCTCCGGCTGGTGCTTGGCGGCGATCATGCGGGCACCGTAGGTGATCAGGTGCTGCCGGTCTCGGGAATCGTAACGGTGGTAGGTGGCCTGGCCTGATCCAACCCGGCAATGCAGGACGCTGCCGGGATTGCGTTCCCGGACCCACTGCTCTGCCGGTTGCCAGAGCCAGTCCCGGGTGACGGCGCACATCAGTTTGCCGATTTGCTTAATATCGTTGTTGTCCATGGATCGCATAGTAAGGGGTGTACTGCTGCGATCATACCCGTTGCCGGGGTTGGGGTAAAAACAACAACGGCCGGTAAGACCGGCCGTTGACTGGAAAGCGCGAGGGGATCAGGCCTCGATCGGCGAACGCCAGTCGTCAGCACCGGAAGTACCGGCAACGGCGTGTTCCCAGGTCACCTTGCGGTAGGACAGGGAAACGGTGACCAGCTGGGTGAAGTCGGCGTTGCCGGCATCCTGGCAGTGGGGCATGTTGCAGTTGATGTCGATGATGGTGGCATCTTCGAGGACGGTGGAGAAAAAGTGCTCCTGCTTGCCCTCAACGGAGGTGCGGTACCACTTCAGTTCGACCTTCGGCAGCATCTCGCCGGAGGCGAGGGCGTTGTACATCAGCGGGGTGGCCTTGTTCAGGGCGGACGTGAACTTGAACGGCTTGTGAACGCGCTGACCGGATGGCTGACCGGACTGGGGATCGGTCGGTACGGTAACAACGTGGCTGAATTCCTGCACCAGCACTTCGTCTTCGTGGCCTTCCACGTAAATGTTGCCGACGGAGTCGGATGTGAATGCGCCTGCAGTGATGTTGCCCTGGGTTTGGCCTTCGATGCTGATATAACAAGGAGTTGGCATAGTCTGCTCCATGACTTGTGAATGAATAGTGTCCCCGGGTGTTCCCTGGACGCTGACTTCCGGTACAAAGCCTGTGCCAGAACAGGTAATGTCATTTAAAACAGTAGGTTATCTTTTTTCTCGGAGATGCTCCGGGCGTGCCGGGCAATCCCGCGCCCGAATGCCAGGCGACGGATTGCTGGCGGGGCAAGAACTTGCTCGGGTAATTCCTGCTTCAGCCCAGGCCGAGGGCTGCCAGCAAGGCCAGGAGCAATAGCCCGGAAACACCCTGCCAGAAGGCCACGGGATTGCGCTCCATCAATGGCGGTCGACGACGCCTGTGCCAGTCGGCGGGAGGATGTCGGAGGTTATAGAGGTATTCCGAAAGTGCCGAAAAGCGTCTGTGGGCCTGGGGATGAACCGCTTTTTCAATGGCATCGTCGACCCAGGCGGGCAGAGTCTCCCGGAACTGTCGGGCAGGTTGATATTTCAAGTTTCGAAGCTGGCTCCTGCTGTGAATCTTGGGCACCTCCGGACCGTAGGGGAGCCGGCCGGTGAGCAGCTGATAGGTAATCACTCCGAGGGAATACTGATCTGACAGCCAGCTCCCTGGCTCACCGAGAAAAGTCTCCGGAGCCGTGTAAAGCGCTGCCCCTCGTGGGCCAGCCTGCTCGCCGATGTCAGAATCCTCAAGGCCGGCAACCCGGGTGGCACCAAAGTCGATCAGTGTGATGGTGCCATGGGTATCGACCAGTACGTTTTCCGGTTTCAGGTCCTGGTGCACCATTTCAAGCCGGTGAAAGGCCCGCAAGCCCTTACCGATCTGCTCGACGAGGCCGTGAACCGTTTCAAGGGGCGGCGCCGGATTATCCAGCATCCATTGCCGAAGTGTGCAGCCGTCAACGAACTCCGTGGCC
The DNA here is from genome assembly GCF_023156235.1 of Marinobacter goseongensis. Lineage (GTDB taxonomy): Bacteria > Pseudomonadota > Gammaproteobacteria > Pseudomonadales > Oleiphilaceae > Marinobacter > Marinobacter goseongensis. The sequence goes on from NZ_JAKZAI010000024.1 coordinate 16,749, forward strand.
TGATACAGAAAGCTGTGTTTCCGGGCGGTGGTATACGGCCGAACAACATAGGGGCTGTTGATTCGCCGGGCAATCCACTGTTCCGTAGAAAACTGTTCCAGATAGACCGGATCATGCCGTTGTTCCATTGACGGCATTTTCAGCGCCACCCTGCTTCCGGTTTCCTCATCAACCGCCAGGTAGATGTGGCTTCGACTGCTGGCGTGAATCTGTCTCAGAATGCGGTAGCCATCCAGGTGTTGTCCCGGCTGCAGTTCTGGCGCAAACGGCAGCTCGGCCAGCTCCCTGAACATCTCGCTGTTCCCGAGTGCCCGTGGCGTCGATTCGATCCTGATGATCTGGGCCGTCAGGTTATCGTCACTGCCCTGCTTCAGCGCGGCCGCGGCGAGCTGGCGGGCAGCCGCCTCCAGATCGTGCGTTGATTCCCGGATAATGCCGGCCATGGTTCGTTCATCCAGGTGTTCGTGGATGCCATCGGTGGTAAGCAGGAAGGTGTCGCCTGTTTGTACCGGCAGGCTGTGATAATCAATATCCAGTTGGTGGCCAATGCCCATGGCACGGGTGAGGCAGCTCTCTTCCCTGGAAATCCAGAGCCGATGATCGGTGCTGACCTGTTCGAGCTGTTCAGGATGGACCCGGTAAATGCGCGCATCGCCCACGTGGAACAGGTGCGCCGTGGCAGATTTCAGCACCATCACGCTCAAAGTGCAGACATAGCCCCGGTCGCGGTCATAGCGGTACTGGCTTTGCCGGGTCTGGGCATATAGCCATGCGTTGGTTGCCCTCAGAACCCGTTGCGCGGACTGTTTGACCGACCAGCTCTCCGGGGTTGAAAAGTAGTCGTTGAGAAACCCGGCGACGGCGGATTCGCTGGCAATCTGACTGACATCGCTGGAGCTGATACCGTCGGCGATGGCAACGGCAATGCCTTTGGTAACCAGCTGACGCCCCGTAGGCACTAACAGACCGTGGAAATCCTGGTTCATCGGCTTTGCGCCAGCTTCCGAGTGCTGGCCGACGGAAATGGACAAGGATGTTGTCATGGAAAACTGGGATTTCCCTGCGGGAGGAAAAAGCAACTCCGGCGGGTGCGGCAGCCGGAGTTGCAGGAAGACCCTGCTTAGTTGGAGCTGGCCAGGGCAGCATCGTTGTAGGCCGTTGCAATCTTGCGCTTCGGCGCAGTTCTTACATGGGTGGTGTAGAGCGTCAGGCCGGTAAAGGCCAGGCCGCCGACAAGGTTCCCCAGTACAGTGGGAATCTCGTTCCACCAGAGGTAGTCCATCACCGAGAACTCGCCGCCCATGATGATGGCGGACGGGAACAGGAACATGTTCACGATGGAGTGCTCGAAACCCATGAAAAAGAACAGCATGATCGGCATCCACATCGCCAGTACTTTGCCGCTGACATTGGTGGAAATCATGGCGCCGACGACGCCCATGGAAACCATCCAGTTACACAGCATTCCGCGGATAAAGATGGTGGCCCAACCGGCTGCTCCGTATTCGGCGTAACCGAGTGTGCGCGCTTCTCCGACACTGGCGATCTTGGCACCGACCGCCCCCGGATCGGTGTTGAAACCGTAGGTGAAAATAAAGGCCATCATGAAGGCTACGGTCAGTGCGCCGCCCAGATTGCCAAGAAAGACCCATCCCCAGTTCCGCAGAATGGCCGCCGGGGTTACGCCGGGGCGTTTATCAAGCAAAGCCAGGGGCGTGAGCATGAAAACGCCGGTCAACAGGTCGAAGCCCATCAGGTAGAGCATGCAAAAGCCGATCGGGAACAGGATGGCGCCGATCAGGAACACCCCGGTCTGGACCGCCACGGTAATGGCAAACGCTGCAGCCAGGGCCAGGATGGCGCCAGCCATGAAGGCCCGGATCAGAGTGTCCCGGGTTGACATGTAGATCTTGGATTCGCCGGCGTCGACCATCTTGGTGACGAATTCCGAAGGCACGATGTAAGACATAGTGTTTTCCTCTGACTTCTATCAAGTGGCCAGACTTTTTGATTGGCCATAAAAAAACGGCGTTACTCGCCGCCTGCAATCTGCAGGTACAAGTAGACGCCGTCGTCTGAATAAATCTGTCGCTGTGAACAGAACCGACATTGGTTCCGTTAAGTCCGGATCTGCAGAGACTGTGCCAGTTTGGATCGATTCAAAAAAATCAGAATTAAATCAGCTTGGTATGTAATTTCAGGTGGAAGTGCCTGAGTTCGTGCCAGGCACGAAGCCTGTTGTCACGCACTCGATCGGTGCGTGACCTCTGCGGATTGCTGCAAGCTGGCGCAGCGGTAGCCCGGTTCAGCGGAGGCGAAATCGTACGGGCAGTGCGTAACGGAATTTCTTTCCTGATATCTCATCAGGCACGGCCGGAAGAGGCTCTGCCTGCTCCAACATGGCCAGAGCCGACTCGTCCAGAAGCTGATATCCGGAGCTGGCTCTCAGGCTGTGGGCCACCAGGGACCCGTCCCTCCGAAACTCGAACACGATCACGGGGGTGCCTTCCTGGCCGAGCCGTCTTGCCCGGCGGGGATATTCATAATACCGGGCAAGGTGGCGGCTGAGCCTGGACAGGTAATTATCCACTTCTGATCTGACGCCAGCGTTCTGAAGCGGAACGGTCGCCTGAGATTGCTCCCGGGTCTCCGTTTCCACGGGATCGCCAACCGGCGTCTCTGCTTCTGTAACTTGCTCTGTGACCTCAGGTTCTGGCGTCGGCTGCGTTACCGGTTCTGGCTCAGGCTCAGGCTCAGGTTCAGGCTCAGGTGCGGGGTCAGGCACTGGCCCTGGCTCTGGCTCTGGCACAGGTTGCGGCTTCGGTTCCGGCGCAGTCACAGGCTCGGGCGTGGGAGCGGGCTCGCCAGCCAGCTTTATGCGAATGGCGGGCGCGGTGTTGACCGCGGATTCGCCCAGAGTATTGAGCTCCACCGTCTTTTCCGGAGATGCGAAGACCAGGGCAACAAAGGTGATCACAAATGCCAGCAGCAAAAGTACCCATCGGGAGCGCGGTTGTTGCGGCATCATTGGGCTGGCTCCGTCAACAACAGGACATCCTGATACCCGGCCTTTTCCAGCAAGCGGAAGAGTGCCTCCAGATCCGCCATGCTGATTCCTTCGGAAGCGGCAATTTTCAGGGGTGGCTCTTCGTCAGGCGTTGGCAGTCTGGCAACCAGAGACTCCCTGTCGAGCAGCTCGCCATCCACTCTCCACTCGCCTTCTGCGCTGACAATCATGTCCGCATGGGGCGACTGCTGATCTTCAGCCTGCTGCGTGGCGGGCAATTCCGGAAGTGGGTCGTCGGTCAACTGGCCGGCAACGATGAAAAACATGAGAAGCAGAAATACCAGATTGATCAACGGCAGAAGTGCATCTTCCACGCGTTCCATCAAGGTTTTGCCGGAGGTGAAGGGAGGTGGAACCAGATCGCTCATGGTGTCTGTGGTTTCGCCCGCTTCCAGTGGGTGTCTATATTCTGCGCAGTCAAGCCGCTGAGGACCCTGGTGAAGGCTCCCAGAGGCGTATCACCCGTCGTCGCGAGGTTTACTTCGGTGATACCGGCGTCTCCAAGCTTGCTCACAAGCTGATCGGGGGCCATGGATTGCCCCTGCCATTGCACCTTTCCATCGGCAGTCACGGTCAGCTCAGGCAGAGGATCGCCAGTGACCGGGCTGCGGCTCGAGGTGTTATTTGCAAGTTCCAGGTAGTCGACTGGCAACAGACGGGTGGTCAGCATAAAGAACACCAGGAGGATGAAGACGACGTCGATCAGGGGCGTGATCCGTATCGGGATCGGGCGACTAGGCCTTGGTTCAACCAGTTGCATGGGCGAATCGCTGACCCCGGGCAGTTGTATAGCGGTCGGGCTCGTCCCCGGCTGCCTCGCTGTGAAGCTGCTGTTCAGGAACCTGGTAGTCTGCTTCATCAGCGTCCAGGGTCTGTTCCGGCACAATATGCAGAATCGAAACCAGGGTACTGTTGATGGTCTTGTGGATGCGTCGCAGCCGGAACTCGATCCATGCAGCCAGTGCAGCAAACGGTATGGCCACGACCAGGCCCGCGGCGGTGGTGGTCAGGGCCTCGTAAATACCGCCACTGAGCTGGGTGGCATTGGCACGGCCTTCGGTAGCCGCCATGGCGCTGAAGGCCTCCATCATGCCCAGCACGGTTCCCAGCAGGCCGAGAAGAGGAGCCAGCGCGGCAATGACTTCGATGATCTTCAGGGGCGCTTCGAACGGCTCCAATGAATGCTGCGCATCCCGGGCGGCCGTTTCCCGGATCTTGCGGTCGTCCTCGCCGTTGTGTATCGCCTCAATCGTATCGGCGACAAGGCGCTGAAGCGGATTTAACCGGCCTAATCGGCCTGCCTGATATCGTATTTCGGAAGGCCGCACCGAAGCCGGATTGCTCTGCCAGTCCATTACGGTTTTTTTAAGACGGCCCGACATTCGCGGCGCATAGAGGGCGCCAAGAAGCATCAGATAGACAAAAGTGACGAGCCCGATGACGGCAAGTGCCACGAGCACAACCATTACAGGCCCTCCCATATCAACAAGTTGGGTGAGCGGGCCGGTGTTCAGGGGCAGGGTGAGGTCCGTCATTGGAAAAGGTGCTCGTTGTGCAAAAGTGGATCTAAATCATAACGATTACTATTAAATGTGCAAGTGCGTAACCTGACATTGAATGCCTCTCTGGTAGACTTGGACCACGGGTCACCAGAACAGAAAGCCTGAGATTGGAGGTAAGGTCATTACGGGTCGTCGAAACCGTCCGGGAGCGTGGATGCTGTGCTGATCAAACAATGGTTCGGCAGTCTGGTGAATCGGGCCGTTGCCCTCGTGGTGGTGGCGATCATCCTTTCGGCATTGCTGGTAACCGTGGCCGGGTCTCTGCTGAGCCGGTCGGAGCTGGAACAGCAGGCCCGTGACCAGGTGGAAACGATTGCCACCCTGATTGCGGGAGAGCTGGACGACAAGCTGGCCCTGAGGCTCGGTGCACTCAACCATGTGGCCCAGAACCTCACCATGTCTCGCGATGTGCTTAATGCGCGGGCTCAGATTCTGATCCGGCGGCAAACGGCCCTGGAGCATCTTTTTGATGCTGTGTACCTGATGGATGAGGACGGCCTGGTGGTCGCCGAGCATCCGGAGGATTACCGGCAGTCGGGACTGGATGTCAGCAATCGGGAATATTTCCGCCGCGTCGCGTCCACTCTCACGCCAGTGATCAGCGAGCCCTACCTGTCCCATTATCAAGAAAAGCCGGCCATCATGGTTGCCGCGCCGATCTTCGACCACCGCCAACGGTTCATCGGCGTCATTGGCGGCGCCATCGCTCTGGATGGCAACAACTTCCTTGATCAGTTTATCAATATCCGGATTGGCACCACCGGCTATCTGGGTGTTGCCACCCGAAGTGGGTTCGTGGTGGTCAATCAGCGGGATGAAAGGGCCATGTCACCGGTTCGTGTTGCCAATCCGGTGCTCCGGGATGCCATGGAGGGCTTCGAGGGCACCGTGGACACCCGCAACAGCAGTGGTGAAAAGACCATCATGTCGGTGCAGCAGCTGACCCAGGTTCCCTGGTTTGTGTCGGCGTCCTGGCCGGCTCGTGAAGCCCTGGCCCCGATGACCCGGACGTTGGATGCGTTTGTGTGGATTCTGCTGGCGGTGATCCTGTTGATCGCGCCTCTTGCGCTCTGGCGTTTCCGGCGATTGATGGCGCCGCTAAAAACCCTGGGCGAGCAGATTCGCGAGCGCCATCTGGGTATGCGCTCGGACCCGGTGGACGTCGCCGGAGGCAAGGAGATCCGCCAGGTTGCAGAGATTTTTAACACCGTAACCGATGAACGGGACGAGGTTCTGGTATCTCTCGCTGAAAGAGAGGCGTTTTTCCGTTCCCTCACCCAAAGTGCGCCCATCGGCATCGTGCAGACCGACGTTCTGGGCCGAATTGAGTTTGCCAACCCGGCTTTTGAGGCCATCGTTGGCCATCCGGCGGAGCAACTCACCTACAGTTATCTGGCCAATCGTGTGCATGAGAGCGATCGACCGGAGGCGATTGCCGGCTGGAAGACGGCGATCAGGAACCAGAGCGTTTTCCGGGGACGGTTGAGGCTGACATCGCCCGCACCGGACCGGGTGATCTGGGGTGATGTGATGACGGCTGCAATACAGACGCCTGAAAAGGCGCTCGGCACCATCACTGTCGTTCGCGATATCTCCCACGAGCTGGAGGTGGAAGAGGCCCTCAGGGCAGAGCAGCAGCGCGCAGAGACGATACTTGGGGTGCTCCAGGAAGGGGTTCTGATGGTAGACGTCGAGGGTGTTATCCGTTTTGCCAACGATGCCGCATGTCGTCTTCTGGGAACGGAAGGTGAATGCGTGCTCAGGAACTTCTTCCAGTTGGTCACCATTGAAACGGAAGAACGTGAAATGACGGCGGAGCAGTTCCTGACCGGTGATGACCTGGACAGCCTCTATGTGACGCTCCGCAATTCCCTGGGTGTTCCCTTCCCCATAGATCTGACCATGCTGCACATTCGTCAGGGCCGCGAGGATGAACGGCTGGTGTTCGTGCTGCGGGACGACAGCGACCGGCGCCGGCAGGAGGAGCGGCTGTCCTGGGAGGCGACCCACGACAGCCTCACCCAGTTGCTGAACCGGCGCGCGTTCAACGCTTCGCTGGTTCGGAGCCTGGGTGAGGCCGGTCGCCAGGAAGCCCGTTCAGTACTGATGCTGATTGATCTCGACTATTTCAAACCGGTGAACGATGAAGGCGGTCACCTGCTTGGTGACGATCTGCTCAAACGGCTGGCGGATCTGTTCAAGGACGCCGTTCGCCAATCCGACACCGTGGCCAGACTGGGCGGAGATGAGTTCGGCATCATTTTGCCTGCCTGCGGCATGACCCGGGCCGAGGCGCTGGCGGAACGGATCCGCGCCGACGTGGAGGCGCTTCGGATCGAGCATGACGGCCGCTCATTCGGTGTAACCACCAGCATCGGCCTGACGGAACTGACAGCGGAAGACAGCGGCCCCAGAGAGGTTATGGCCCGGGCGGATGAGGGTAGCTATATCGCCAAATCCCGGGGGCGTAACAGGGTTGTGGTGGTGCCTTCACCACCAGCCGGCTGAGAGGTTGGCCTGCCAGAGCAGGCGAATCGCCAGCGCTGTCAGCACGATATTGAAGATCAAAGTGAACTTGCTGTTACTCAGGGAACGAAGCACATGCAGCCCAAGCCAGGTACCGGCAAAGCCGCAGGCAATCATGGCGAGAATGAAGGGCAGCCACTCGAAGAACATGAAGCCCGCCGCCCCGAACACCAGCGCCTTGGGCGCATGCTGCAGTGTCATGGCAGTGGCAAACGTGGCCACGGTTCTGAACCGGTCGGTATGAATCTGCTTGATGAACGCTGCAACGAGTGGCCCGGTGGCGCCCACGAACAGACTGACGAAACTGGTCAGCGCCGACGCCAGGAATACCCCAGGGGCACCAAATGCGCCCTTGGGTAGCGCCGGCCCCCAGCAGAGATAGAGCACGAACAGGGCGATGGTCAGCTGCCAGATGTGGGCGGGGAGATTTACCAGTAGCAAGGCGCCCAGCGCTGCCCCTACGATCACGCCGGGCAAAAACGCGGCAATCACCCGCCAGTCTATGTTCCGCCACGTCAAAGCCGCCCGGCCAACGTTCGAGCCCAACTGAATCATGCCGTGCACCGGGATAATGGCCGCCGGTGGCATCCAGCTGGCCATCAGTACCAGCAGTAAAACCCCGCCACCGGCGCCGAGGCTGGCGGTGATCATCGAGGTGATGGTTGAGCTGGCAAGCAGGAAAACGGCGACAGGGAGGCTCAGGCTTTCAGGTATCAGTTGGTTGAGTACTTCCATTCACAGAATTCCGTTGATTTCAGTTTGGCCGTGCGACAGAGGGCCTCGGTTGCCAGCTGAACGTCGGCCACATAGTAGAGCGAGGCGAGCCCCAGGCGGTCTCGCCCCAGATTGTGAAAAATCAGGCCGAACGCAATATCGCCAGCGGTGAAGCGTTCATGGTTGGCGGCAAAATACTCTGCTGGCTGCGCCAGTACCGGATCGTCCAGCAGCGCCTGCACCCGTCCGGCGCCGCCATGATACGCCTGAACAAGGAGTAGGGTGAATAATCGCTCCCTTTTGGCTTCCGGCAGATGGCCGAAGCGTTGCTGGAAAACCGGTGCCAGATTGCGGGCGTTCTGGTTCATCAGGCGCAGGGCACAGTCTATCTGCGCCAGTCGGTGCCAGAAATTGTCCGGGGCAATCTCGCAGTCGGACAGGGCGGCTGGCGACAGCTGAAGGATTCCCCTGGCGTTGGCACGGGAGTGGGCTCTCGCCTGGGCTCCGCTTTCGATCAGGATCTGGCCGGCCAGGTATCGGGGCAAGGCTTGCGGCAGGGTCAGGCGGTTCTGGTTGCTGCGGTGATTGAAGACATACATGAGCGCGTCATGCAGGCTTTCCGGCGCACCACTGGTGGCAAAGATGAGGTCGTCCCAGGCGCCCCAGATCCGGTCCGCAGGCAGGGTGCCAAGATAGCGGGCAACGGCTTCATCCACGTTCACATGAGGTTGATCGCAGGAAAGGGCAAACGGATAGCCGGTCTGGCCCGTCTCGCCAGGCACCCAGTCTTCCACCTTGTTATTTTCATACAGTGATTGCCGCGTGGCATTCAGCAGGCTCTGGTGTCCAGGAACAAGATATTTAATGGGGAGCTTCAAGATATTTGGGCTCAAAAGTGGGTCTACTTGGGATATGGAGGGTTTTTCCGAACGGAAACCTGCAAATAGATTTGCACTAAAATAGTGAAATTGCTGCATCCCCAAACGAGCGCTCTAACGCTCCCGCTCCACAGCGGCTCACCCCCCTCGCTTTCGCTTTAAGCGGTCGAGCTTCACGGAGCACCAGGAGCTCAACCAGATCCAGCCACCCCAGGCGGCCAAAACACCAACGAAACTAGTGGCGATAGCGTCAAAGAAGTCGAGTGATACGGCGTGCATCAGGGCAACCGCCCCGACATAAATTACCAGTGCAGCGACTCCGAGCCAGTAAACGAGAGACTGCGAGTCTCTTTGCTGCCGCTCGGCAGCCTCTGCTCTCTCAAGGGCATAGTTGAAGCCGCACTTTCCGCACTTATCAGCATTGACGGCAACACCTGGCCACCCACATGCCTTGCAGGCATAAAGTAGTGGGCTATCCCCTGGCGGCTTATATTCCTCAATCTGCGAGTGATTGTGGATGTCGTTCCCGGCGACTTGGCCAACAGGCCCCTCGAAGGTCTGATCGGTCATTGTCCGCTCACCTGCCTTTACCGCCGAAGTTGTTGTTTATATCGCCGCCCCCAACCTGGCCAACGCTGCCATGAAATGTCTGAGTGGTTTTGGGGGCAAGCTCTTCGGAAGACGTGCGACCAGGCCTTTCTTGAGGATTCATGCCACGGGCAGCGCTCCAATTGGCCAGATCATCCTCTGACGTAGACATCGGGACTACTGGCGTGAGCTTTACTCCATGAACAGCGATAGGGACATCTGCAAGAATCTCAAAATCATCGTGTTGTTCATAGAAGTGGTCAATCACCACTTTAAGGCTTTCGAGTACCCTCGGGTTTGGTTGGCTCTGATCCTTTTCCTGGTCTATGCACACCTTGAGAAGCCTCCGCAGTTCCGACGGTCCTAGCGAGACTTCACCAACTCCCCCGTTTGTGAAGCGCAACCCAACCAGTGAGCCGAACCCATTAATTCTTACGGCGCGCCGTTCAGTTTCATCTCTTACATCTCCATACAAAAGCCACTGGAGGGAAACGTTGAATGGCTCCAAGCGTGAAGCGATCGCTGCAAGAACGTCAGCTGTAGGTACGGCTTCGCCTCTCTCATAACGGCTCAGAGTAGGTCGTCCAATCCCTACCCAGCTCGCCAATTCCGTCTGATTCACCCCTAGCTTTTTTCGAGCAGCGGCTAGGCGCTCCCCGAAATGAATCAAATCTTGTTCATTCCATGTTGACATTGAATCAAACCTTATTCATTATCGTCAGTGTTGAATCGTATTTGAGAAAACTAATTGTGAGGCATCCCCGCATGAACAGCAATGACTTGAAAGCTGGTCCTGAGCTTTATCAGAAAGTCCGTGGCGGCTTGATAGCCCGTGGCACCACCTTGTCCGCTTGGTGTCGTGAGTACGGCTACAACCCCACTAATGCCCGCTCTGCTCTGGTCGGTGGCTGGAATGGGCCAAAAGGAAGGGCCTTACGCCAACGCCTTGCTAAGGAAGCTGGCGTCCTATCTCAATCCGATACTGCATCGTTAGCTTGATCTTCAGCCTAGCCCCGTTAGAGCGCTGAACCTATAGGCAGAAGAATTCTTTTATTGGGGCTCCTGAGCAGAGAGGTATTCCAAATGGCAAGACGAAATTGGAAACGGGTGAGCCCATGCTCCTTGCGGCAATCGATGGAGCTCTGCATGGAGTACGCCCGTGAGAAGCACAACCGCTCAATTGACCGGATTGCAGACCTGATGGGCCTGGCCAACAAGTGGGTTCTCTATAAGTGGCTGGAGAGCGGGCGCATGCCGGCGATTCTGATCCGCCCCTTTGAGGCCGCCTGCGGGATCGACCTGGTAACCCGATACATCGGGCACTCCGCCAACAAGATGCTCATTGAGATCCCGACCGGGAGAAAGGTAACGGCGACTGACCTGAACGAGCTGCAATCGTCGTTTGCCGGTGCCGTGAGCCTTCTGGTCGAGTTTTACGAGCGAAAGAACGGCTCCGATGAGGCCCTGGCAGCCCTGACCGGTCTACTGGAGGACGTGGCCTGGCATCGGAAGAACGTGCAGGAGCACCTGCAACCGGGACTTGAATTGGAGGTGACATCGTGACTTTCAGAATGACTCAGACAGAGCGGGAGCTCTCCGAGGTGGGGCGCGACATCGGATCGATGCTTGAAAGCAACGCTCACTGGTTCGCAGGGCTTGCGGATCTGGTCGAAGCCACCGGCAAGCCGGTGGATGACCTGACCATCGGCGAGTTGCGCTCACTAATCGAACAGCGGACTGATACCTACAACCGCATTTATGCCCGGATTGAAGCAAGGGAGGCGGGTTATGCCAAATGTAACGCCATTTGAAGCTGAGAAGCTGCGGGCTTTTCGGGCCGTGCAAGCAGCCGTCCAGGGCCTGCCCGCCCCTGACGTTGTGGATGTTTTGACTCAGCAGCTGCGCGAGGTTGCCAGGGCAGATCCCGACGAGCAGCCGGTGACCATCGTTCGATTGTTGCGCGACCCTCAGCGCCGCCCGTGCAAGGTTGAGCTCGATCCTGAGCTGGAGTCTTTCATTCTCACTCAGTCGGTAGGCCTCTCAATCGAGCATCTTCGGCGGGAATGCATCAAGAAGTTCGGTGCTGAGAGAGCCCCCAGCCGCTCCGGCCTCAATCGCTACATCAACAAACTGAAATACCGCACCAAAGGAGATCGCAAGTGAGCAAATCAGAAGTAAGCAGCCCTAACCGCGTTGTCGGAACTATCAACGCAGTGGTGGAGATCGGGTTTGATGGCTGCTCTATAGACGCGATCGCCAAGCATGCTGGCATTACTTACCACTCAGCACGTCGTGCCCTGGAGGCGCTCGAGGAATCGGGCTGGGTGATGGAATACCGTCGCAAGGGCAGCAATCAGAAGCTTTGGGCTCCCGGTGAGCGTTGGGTTGAGCTAGCCATCCAATACAAACGCCACCAGCTGGCCCGAATCCATAAGATCGAAAGCGAATATGCGCGTGTAACTGGGGAGGTGCTCCGTGACGACCGATAAGAAGATCAGCGAGGAATTGACTACGCACTACCACCAGGTAGAGCAGAATCAGCTGGCCGCCGAGGTAGAGGTGGAGTCGGGTCGAGTTCGAGACGGTCTTTCCCTGCAAGCTGGCGACTTAGCGAACAGAGACTTTGCTAACCAGCTCCACGGGAAGCTGTCCCTCATCCGAGGCATCAACCAATTTTTCCGCGCAGCGGAAATCAGAATGGCAAAGGAGGTGAAGGAGCGAGAGCTTTGGCGGCATATCTTCATCACTGATGACGGCGGGTCATTCCGCGCCGCGAAAAATTTCAAAGAGTACTGCAAGCATGCGCTCGGAATGGGAGACACCAAAGTCTATGAAGGCATCCAAAACGTCGAGGTCTTTGGAGAAAAATTCGACGTTCTGCAAGAGATGGGAATAAAGCGTGATGAGTTCCGGCTGCTACGCAAGGCTCCAGAGGGAATTATTGAGGAGGCCAAAGCTGCCGCCGAGAGACATGATAAGGATGCGCTGCTGGAGCTAATCGATGACATGGCAGCTCGTCATGCCAAGGAGAAAGAGAAGCTTGACCAGGAAAATCTGGAGCTGACCAACAAGGTCAATCACCTGGAGTCAGAGCACCAGGTAGGTCAGCGGATGCTGGAGGATCGAGATAAGAAGGTTAATGAGCTGGAACGCGAGCTACGCCGGGACCTGACGCCTGATCAGGAAGCTGAGAAGCGCACGAAGCGTGATACAGATTTGTTGGGGCAGCTTGCAGACAAATCCCTTTCGAGCATTACGACACTCAATGAGCTCGCTTTGGTGGTCGAGAAGGCGATGGGCCTGGAAGACGCTCCCGAATACATGGAAAAAAGTATTTACGGCGAGTTAGAGAAAGTCTTCCACCATGCCCTCAAACTTGGTCGCCAATACGGTATCACTCCGGAGCAGCTACTCGGACTTCCAGTAGCGGATATTGCAGCCTTTGATCACGTGATCGAGGAGGGGCTGGAGTGATGGAGCTGGAAGCCAACACAAAACGTTATTTGAGCAGGCTAGGTGAAAGCCTGGAAGACGCAGGGCACGGGGAACGCGGCCAGCGGATCAAGCAAGCCGCTCAAGCTCTCGATCGCTCCGAACACTGGATTAGGAAACAACTGAAGGCGCTTGGGTTCGTCAAAGCCCGTAAACCTCGCAGCGATCGGGGCCGGTGCAGTGTCACCCGCGAGCAGTGCATCCAGATCAGCAACATGATGATGCAGGCCAATCGTGACAACGGAAAACAGCTGATGAGCCTGAGGCAGGCAGTCGAAATTGCCCGCGCCAATGGAGTCATCGATTCCGATGTTGCTGAGGTCACGGTTTCGCGGGCTATGGATCGGCAGCGCGTGCACCCACGGCAACTCCGCAGGCCTAAGCCACATACCGAGATGCGCAGCCTGCACCCCAACCACGTCTGGCAGTTCGATGTGTCGTTGTGCGTGCTCTACTACCTGCGGCAATCCGAGGGGCTGAAGGTTATGCCCCGTGACGAGTTCTACAAGAACAAGCTGGAGAACGTCTATCGGATCAAGAATGACCGAGTGCTGCGCTACCTGGTGACTGATCATTACAGCGGGGCATTTTTCGTCAAGTACTACAACACGCCTGGCGAGAACGCAGAGACTCTGGTTGAGTTTCTCCTGGATGCATTCACCAAGCAGCCCAGGGACCCATTCCATGGTGTCCCGTTCATGCTGGTGTGGGATGCAGGCACGGCCAACCAGTCTCATGCGGTTAAGGGCATGCTGGAGCGTCTGCAAGTAAGGCCACACACCCATGAAGTAGGCTCGCCTCGCGCCAAGGGACAGGTTGAGCGCACCCACAATCTGGTGGAGTGCGAGTTCGAAAGCCGCCTGTCAATGTATCGAGTCGACTCCATCGAGGAGTTGAACGATAAAGCGCAGAAGTGGGCTCGAATGTACAACGCAACTGGAAAGCACAGTCGTCATGGGCACACCCGCTATGCGCTCTGGCAAACCATCCGACCGGAGCAGTTGCGCACATGCCCGGACCGGGATGAGTGCAAGCAGCTCGTCGAGAAGGCGCGCCCTGTTCTTCGAACAGTTAGAGGCGACCTGACAATCTCCTACGCGATTAAGGGCAAGGGTAAGCACACTTATTCCGTTGAGAGCATTCCCGATGTCTGTGTTGGCGACAAAGTCGAGGTGACCTTTAACCCCTATCAAATGCCAAACGCCATTGTAATTCACAAGAATCTGGACGGCGAGGAAATCCACTACGACCTAGAGCCGATTGAACGGAATGATGCTGGCTTTAAGGCAACTGCTCCGGTGTATGGCGAAAACTACGCCCCGATGCGTGAGACACCTGCGGACCAAATCAGGAAGCAGATGAACCGCGATGCCTATGGCGTCGAGACGGACCAGGCCGTGAAGGAAGCCCGGAAGGCCCGCAAGCCGGCCTTTGAAGGTCAGATTGATCCGTTCGCCGATGTTGCGGCGGCTACCGTCCCCGACTTCATGCAGCGTAAGGGGCAAGCCCTGGAGCTTCAGCAGCCGAAGCGGGCACTGGCCAGCCGCACACCCTACGTGAAGGCAGTTCCTATGATTCGCGACAGCATTGGCCTTGAGCCTGGTAGCGAGGCAGCCAAGCAACTGACCCGCGAGTTCAAGCAACGTTACCCGGAGGGCATACCCGATGAGGAGCTGTCTGAGTTTACAGGGCAGATGGCCCGGAAGTTCGGAGGGGCGACAGAGCCGCTGTTGGAAGAAGTGGGCAGGTGACAGCACCAATGCCACCTACCCGCCGGAGACTGCCATCTACCGGCACCTTGAGAAGGCAACCACAAGGAGTTTTTTATGTTAGCACAAGATACTTTGAAGCACTTCCGCTTGTTCTGTGACCCTTTTGTTGACGACGTGCGCAGCGCTGAGGACGTTTTTATGACCAACGAATACCGCTACGTTCTGGCGTCCATGCGCCACGCAGCCCAGGCCCAAGGCATTGTGGCTGTGGTCGCCGATTCCGGAGCTGGCAAAACCACCATGCGCCGCATGCTAATGGATGAGTTGCGCCGTGACGGCAAGACCACCGTCATCATGCCGTCCATCATCGACAAGACGAGGATCACGGCAGCGGGCCTCTGTGAGGCCATCATCGCCGATATCAGCGATGAGAACCCCAAGCGGTCACTGGAAGCGAAGGCCCGCCAGGTGGAGCGTCTGCTGCGTGATGCCTCTCGCTCAGGGCAGAAACACGTGATGGTCATCGAGGAGGCCCATGACCTGACCATTCCCACCCTGCGCTACCTCAAGCGTTTCTGGGAGCTGGAGGACGGTTTCACGAAATTGCTCGGGATTGTTCTGATCGGTCAGACCGAGCTGGGGCTCAAGCTCCAGGAGCACCGGAACAGCCAGGCCCGCGAACTCATTCGGCGCTGCATTACGGTTGACCTTCGCCCGCTGGATGACGATCTGGAGAGCTACCTCAACTACAAGTTGGAGCGGGTCGGCTCCTCCCTGCCCAAGGTTATTGAGCCCCAGGCGGTAGAAGCCATCCGGCAACGTCTGCGCCGGAAAGACAAAGGCCAGGTGGTGAGCGATCTCTACCCGCTGGCCATCAACAACCTGGTTGTCAGGGCGCTCAACGCAGCCGCCGAACTGGGTGACGAGCGAGTCACCACCGAAATCGTCAAACACGTTTAATCCTTGGGAGACCGGAAGAATGGGAATGCACGCAACGCAAGCAGAGCTGTTATCGCCTGAGGGCCGGAAGGCGCTCAAGGATTCTGTGACCTGGATGGTGCTGGACGTGAGCAAGGCATCCAGCGCTGTAATGGCTATGTCTGAGATGATGCAGGAATACCTCACCCACAAACAGCGAACACTGGAGTCAATGGAGAACATTGAGTACGGCGTGTGGCTTTGCGGGGAACTTGGCAATCACCAAAAACAGCTACTTGAGCGTCTCGAAACGGCCCTGAATCGGTCCGAGTTCGCAGGAGGCCCTGAGAGCCTCCTGGCGGATCGTCCGGGGTTCAGCGACTCATTGAGCGTTGCCGCCCGTTCCGTTTCACCTGAGGGAATCTAACGCGGGTCTAACGCACCTGCTGAGTGGTGAGGCGGCTGATCGTTGCAGGTGAGCCGTTTTCACCCCTCAAACCTCAAAATATAGAGGTCTGAATCTCGCCTGAATCTTTTCGGGTCATCTGAGGGTCACCTTCCGTGATTTCCTTGCGAAAGATTTCAGGGGAAAGAACCTCCGGCAGCCCCCACCGGATTAAACGCGCACTGAGCGCACACCGATGTAACACAAGGAGCACCAGTTATGAGTGCATTAATCACTCCGGAAGAAAAAAATGTCGCTTTGCGAAATGTCGTGACCGAGCAGGACTACGCTGATCGCCTGAAGACGTATGCCCAGAAAAAAGGGACCACCGTTGAGAAGCTGCGGGAGCTAAGTAAAGAGGATCTGCTCGTAGCCCGACAAATGGGTCACGATCCGGAAGTATATCGTAAGCAGAAACTGGCGGATCTCGCCGAAACTGTCATCAACACCATCGGAGGACGTCAGTAATGTCACTTCAACAAGCGATTTCTCACTACATTGCTCGGAAAGAGGACTTTGAGAGCAGTGAAGCCCGAGCAGAAGAGATTCGAACTCAGCTACTGCCAGCAGCTGAACAGGGCATCACCACAGCCAGGGAAACTAAGTCCCAGGCTGAACGAACTCTGCGAGACGCCAAAACGTCTACCGAGGTTCAGCAGGCAAGCTCAGCCCTGAGAGATGCCGAGCAGGTGTTAGTGGCCAATTAAAATGACCCACTACTGGCCATTAATTTTGACCCACCTCCGAGTGGCCGTCAGGCCACAGAA
>NZ_JAKZAI010000025.1 GCF_023156235.1 Marinobacter goseongensis
TGCGCCGCCGGTATCCGAGCTGTGGCTGATTTGTCCTACCCGACAGTCAATAACGCCGGCAATGAGGTTGTTGAGGGTGCATATTCCGGCCCATCATGAACACCCATTCCGGACGAACGTGAACACCAGTTCTGGTTTAACGTGAACAGCCATTCTGGTCGAAGATGAACACTTTCCCGGATTTTCCGGAATCGGTGTTCACGATGCCGGAATCAGCGTTCACATTCCCGGAAACGGTGTTCACGTTCAACCGGAATCCTTCTTAACGCATTGTTTATTCAACCGTTTGCTACTCTGACTCCTTTTTTTGGGGAGCGGAGTTGTGCCAGCAAAGAGAATTCCAATGCGTAAAATCAGAGAGGTGCTTCGCCTAAGGCTGGAAGCCGGGCTCTCGATCCGGCAGATCAGTGCCAGCACCAAGACCAGTGTCGGGGCCATCCAGAAGCTGTTAGCCCGGGCCGATGCCCTGAACCTCAACTGGCCGTTGCCCGAGGATTTGGACGATGGCCGCCTTGCGGCCCTGTTCTATCCCGGTGCCGATCCCACCACATCGACTCGCTACCAGGTGCCTGACTGGGCCACCGTTCATCAGGAACTCAAGCGTAAAGGGATGACCAAGCAGCTGTTGTGGGAGGAATACACAGCTCAGTATCCCAATCGCTGCTACAGCTACTCCCAGTACTGTGACCGTTACCGGCACTGGCTGAAGCAGCAGAAGCGCTCCATGCGCCAGACCCATAAGGCCGGTGAGAAGTGCTTCGTGGATTACTGCGGCCCGACCGTGCCGATCATCAACCCGCAGACCGGTGAGGTACGCACCGCTCAGGTGTTCGTGGCGGTGCTTGGGGCCTCCAACTACACCTACGCTGAAGCTACCTGGAGCCAGAGTTTACGAGACTGGCTATCCAGTCACGTGCGTACCTTTGAGTTCTTCGGTGGCATTCCGGAGATGGTCGTGCCGGACAACCTGCGCAGCGGTGTCAGCAAGGCCTGTCGGTACGATCCAGAGCTAAACCCCAGCTACCAGCAACTGGCCGAGCACTATCAGGTGGCCATCCTCCCGGCCAGGCCCTACAAGCCCAAGGACAAATCCAAGGCAGAAGTGGGCGTGCAAATCGTGGAGCGCTGGATCCTCGCCCGGTTGCGTCACCACACCTTCTTCACCCTCGCCGAAGCTAATCAATGCATTCGATCGTTGCTTGAAGAACTCAACAGCCGCCCGTTCCGGCGGCTGCCGGGCAACCGGCTGACAGCCTTCGAGACACTGGATCAACCAGCTCTGCGGCCCTTGCCGAAACAGCCCTATGAGTACGTCGAGATCCGGCGTTGCCGCGTTAACATCGATTACCACATCGAGTTCGAGCAGCACCATTACTCAGTCCCTCACCAGTACGTGGGAGAGCAGGTGGAAGTCCAGGTCAGCGACCACCTGGTGCAGATCCACTTCCGGCAACGCCAGGTGGCAAGTCACCCACGGCGTCACAGGCCGGGCACCACTACCGAAGCTGGTCACATGCCTACCCGGCACCGCAAACATCAGCAATGGGCCCCTGGCCGTCTCAAGAACTGGGCCCGGGACATCGGGCCAGACACGCTGATCTGGGTCAGTGATCGACTGGCTGAGCGGGAACATCCGGAGCAGGCCT
This sequence comes from Marinobacter goseongensis, assembly GCF_023156235.1. GTDB lineage: Bacteria > Pseudomonadota > Gammaproteobacteria > Pseudomonadales > Oleiphilaceae > Marinobacter > Marinobacter goseongensis. Next base: position 1,647 of record NZ_JAKZAI010000025.1, read on the forward strand.
ACCGGGTCTGTCTCGGGCTACTCAACCTGACTCGGGAGTACCCCAGCCAACGCCTGAATGCCGGCTGCCGCATCGCCAATCGGGAAGGTCTGAACCGGCTCAAACACATCAAGGCCATCCTCCGGAGCAACCGGGACAAGCTGCCGGAACAACTGCCCCTGAACGCTGAGCTGCCCCAACACCACGAGAACATCCGTGGCCCGAAGAGCTTCCACTAGGACATCACCCATGAGCACGACACAAACCCTGGCAAGACTGAAAGACCTGAAACTAGGAGGCATGGCTGCCGCCCTAGAACACCAACAAAACCAGCCGGGCACCTACGACGAGCTGCCGTTCGCCGAGCGTCTGGAACTGCTGCTGGACCGGGAGTTCCAGACCCGGGAGCACCGAAAACAGGACCGCCTGGTACGCCAGGCCCGCTTCAAACTCCGGGCCTCGATCCAGGACATCGACTACCAGCACCCTCGCAACCTGAAGAAAGCTCAGGTGGCCCAACTGGCTCAGACCGACTGGCTGGAGCGTGGCCAGAACCTGTTGATCACCGGCCCCTGCGGCAGCGGGAAAACGTACCTGGGCTGTGCGCTGGGACATCAGGCCTGCCTGAACGGCCTCAGCACCCGGTATTACCGGATCTCCCGGTTACTGCTGGAACTGACTCAGGCCAAGGCTGACGGCACCTACCAGAAGACGCTGAACCAGCTGGCCAAAGTAAAGTTGCTGATCCTGGATGACTGGGGACTCGAAGCCCTGAAACCGGCACACCGGAACGACCTGATGGAGATCATGGATGACCGTCACGGCACGCACTCGACCATGATGATCAGCCAACTGCCTACCGATCAGTGGTATGCCGCCATCGGCGATAACACCCTGGCCGACGCCATCCTGGATCGGCTAATGCACAACGCCCATCGCTGGGCTCTGAAAGGAGAATCAATGAGAAAACGACTTCAGGAAATTGACTGAACGTGAACACCCGGAGTACAAACTCCGGTGGGTGATGCGTTAAGAAATCAGGTGTTCACGTTCAACCGGTATGGGTGTTCACGTTCGCCGGAATACGCAGAGGGATGACCTGCGTGCAAAAGTAGGCGAACTGATGAATGCAATGATTGCCGGAGGCTTTTTTCCTCCGGATCGCTTGTCCGGAGGAAAAAAAGACGCCTGAAAAACAGCGGGTGCGTTATTGATGATAAGAAATTCTCATTAACGTGCAGTACACCACTGGCAGCACCACTAACGTCAATACCGTTGCAACACCCAAACCGCACACGATAACCACCGCCATGCTCGCGAAGAAGGCATCGCTGAACAGAGGAATCATTCCCAACATGGTGGTTACGGCCGCCATAAGCACAGGTCGTACCCGGCTTACCGCGGCCTCAACCACCGCAGTGAATACATCATCCTGCTGTTCTAACTGAATATTGATCTCCTCAACCAGCACAATGGCATTCTTCAGTACCATACCGATCAGACTCAGAGTCCCGAGCAGCGCCATGAATGTAAAAGGCGCGCCGAGCAATACCAGTCCACCAATGATTCCAATCATCATGAGAGGAACAATCATCCAGATAGACAGAGCCTGTCGGAAGCTACCGAACAACAGCATCGAAATAATGAACATCCCCAACAGTCCAAGAGGCAGCGAGGAGAAAAGCGAAGTCTGAGCTTCGGATGAGGTCTCGTACTCTCCACCCCACTCAATCGAATAGCCGTGGGGAAGCTCCAGCGCGTCGACCTGCGGGCGGATCCTCTCCAGCACACTCGCCGCCGTCTCCCCCGACAAAGGCATGGGTTCGGCATAAACCGCCAACATCCGCTCCCTGTTTCTGCGTTTTATCAACGGATCCCGCAGTTCCGTATTGATGGCATTGATGACGTTGCCCGCGCTGACATAGCGGCCCTGCTCTTCACTCCAGACATTGATCGAGGTAAGGTTTTCGATGTCAAAACGCTGCTCCTCTCTTGACCGCATAATGATCGGAATGAGGTCGCTCCCCTCACGGTACACTCCAACCTGCTGCCCCTGATTATTCAGCAACAACGCCTGGTGCAGTGATTCGCGAGATACGCCAAGGCGCCGGGCCTGTTCTTCGAGGAACTCCGGTACGATCACGGCTTCCCGATTACCCCAGGACAAGCGCACGCTGTCGGCCAGAGGTTCATTTTCAAAAATTGCCTGCACGCGCACACCGATTTTCCGGAGTTCTTCGGGATCTTCTCCAAAGATACGAGCTTCAAGACTGGCTTTGGCTGAGGGCCCCACCTGCAAAGCCTGCACTTTGTAATGCACGTTCGGGAAGTCTGTACGCAGTTGCTCAATGACTTCCTCCATACGGGCCTCTCTCGACGCCTTATCCCGGGTCTCTACGATCAATTGGCCAAAACTGGCGTATCGCTGCTCCGGTGAATACGTCAACGTAAAACGCTGGGCTCCGCCACCGGTGACACTGGTCACCTGAACGACCTGGTCCATGTCATTCACGCGCGATTCCAGCCGCTTTACGGTCTCTTCGGTTTGCAAGATGTCGGCGCCCTCGGGCAACCAAAGGTCAACAAAGAAGAGTGGCGTTGTGGCATTCGGGAAGAAAGCATTCTTAACCTGTCCCGAGAACGATAGAACCCCAGCCAGAAGCGCGATCGCAAGTGTTAATGTCACGAAGCGATAATGAATCGCGTAGGTCAGCAGGCGGCGGAAGACGACGAAAACAATTCCCTTATAGGGGTCGTTATCGGATGACTGCCCGACACTCTCGAGCTTGTCGGGATAGAACATATCAAAGAAAAACGGGGTCAGAGTGAGTGCCGTCAGCCAGCTCAGGAAAAGCGAGTAGCACAGAACCCAGAACAGGGAGCCAATGAATTCTCCGGTGGTGTCTGGTGAAAGGCCGATAGGAGCAAAGGCCGTAATGGCAATCACGGTAGCGCCGAGCAGCGGGTACCGGTTCTGCGAGACCACTTCTTTGGCTGCCTGCCTTTTGGACTTGCCCTTGGAAAGGCCAATCATCATGCCCTCGGTGACGACGATGGCATTATCGACCAGCATCCCCAGCGCAATGATCAGCGCACCCAATGAAATCTTCTGGAGCTGAATACCGTGTATTGCCATAAGCACGAATGTACCCATGATGGTAATCAGCAGGATCAGCCCCATGAGCAGGCCACTTCGCAGCCCCATGAACAGCAAAAGCACAATAATGACAATGCCCACCGCCTGAGCAAGGTTCATGAGAAAAGCAGATACTGCCTCCTCGACTACTTCAGGCTGGTTATACACTGTGTTCAGTGTCATGCCGATGGGTTGCTGTTTTTCCAGGCGTTTCAAAGCCTCATTGAGACTCTCACCTACATCAACAACGTTGGTGCCCTCTGCAAATGACACGCCGATGGTCAAAGCAGGCAATCCGTCAGAGTGGTAAAGCAAGGCGGGTGAGTCATTGGTCACCCTGCGAACTTCGGCCAGATCGCTGAGCCGGATAATACCCGAATCAGCGCTTCCAACTGCCAGTTGCTCAAGTGCCTGAACGGAATCAAGCTGACCGGTTGGCTGAACGGATAACGACAGCCCTTCACTGCGCAGGTGGCCAGCGTTGCCCACCGTATTCTGCGCATTCAGAAGGCTTGCCAGGTATTCTGGCGAGATGCCAAGAGCACGCATACGGTCACGGTCCAGTGACACGATCATCTGCTCGTCGACACGACCACCGATACTGACTTTTGCGACGCCCTCCAACAATCGCAGTTCTCGCTGAATGAGATCCGCATGGTCACCAAGATCTTTCAGCGAGTAGCCGTCACCACGCAACGTGAGCAGCAGGCCGAAGACATCGCCAAAGTCATCGTTCACGATGGACGTGTTCACGCCTGGTGGCAGACCAGGCTGGGCATCATTAATCTTTCGCCGAAGGATATCCCAATACTGGTCTAACTCCCCTTCTCTGACCGTCTTCTTGAGTTGGACAGTAATCTGCGACAAGCCGTCCGAGTTCACCGAAGTAATGTCATCGATGCCCGGCATCTGCTGGATCGCTTTTTCCAGAGGCAGCGTAACCTCCTCCTCGACTTCAAGAGGCGTTGCTCCGGGATATTGGGTGGTCACCAAGGCGGAACGTAACGTGAACTCCGGGAATTCAAGCTGGCCAAGACCCAGAAACGCGAACATGCCCCCAACCCCAAGCAACAGCGTGACCATCCAGCTGATGGACTTCCGATCAAGAAAATAATCGACCATCTCAGAGCCCGCCCTCTTTTTCCCAGGGACGGACCGAACGATCCCTGTTCATCCGGTGAGCGCCGGCAACCACGATTCTGTCGCCCGGGCTGAGCTCTCCCCGAACAAGCACGCCATCGTTCATTTTCTTACCCGGCTCGACATCCACCGGCTCGACGCTGCCCGTGTTATCGCCATTCTCACCATCGGCAGCAGCCACGTATCGCCAAACCACGCTAGTGCCGGGTTCTGCGTCAGGTGTTACAAGCGCCGCGGTTGGTATCAGCCACGACGGGGCGCTCTCTCCAGCCAATGTGCCGTAATCAAGCAGAACGGTCGCGCTCATCCCCGAAAGCACTGTGATGTCCTCGGGTTCAGGGAGCGTTACGGTAACCTCATAACTGAGCGACCCCTGAGAGGCATTGCTGTCATGCTCTTTGTAGCTCGCGGCGTAGCGTTTATCGGGAAGCTCGGGAAACTGTACCCACGCGATAGTGTTGCCATTGGCGCGAACGTTCCTGGATCTCTGTGGTTGAAGGCGGCGGACCTGTTGTTCAGGCATCTGGAACGAGACGTCGATAGAGCCGGGCCGTTGCAGTTCGGCAATGGCCTGCTGCGCTGATACAACCTGAAAGACATCCACCGGCACCCGTGAAATGACGCCATCAAATGGCGCTTTGAGAACGGTATAGGAAAGTTGGTCCTCCGCGCTGGCCAGTTGCGCTCTGGCAGAGAGGTACTCGGCCTCGGCCTCATCGAAACGGGCCTGACTGATGGCCTGGCGCTCCAACGATATTCGCATTCGCTCGAAGGTGGCCTGTGCCAGATTGAAATTTGACCGGGCGTTTTCCAGGCGGGTTCTTGCGTCCCGATCGTCCAGGCGGGCAACGACCTCCCCTTTTTCCACAGTGTCGCCTGCTTTAACGGCCAGCTCCGTCAGCTCTCCTCCCACTCTGAAAGAGAGTTCTGAATGGTCAGACGCCGAGACTCTGCCCGGATACTGATTGAGCGTGCCTGACTGCGCCTGCTCCAGCGTCATGAGCTTTACCGGGTAGACAGTTTGCTGTGTCAGAGGGGGCGCCTCCGCCGAACATCCCATCACCAGGAGGCTCGAAAGCATTGCAAGCGCTTGTAGGCCTCTCAAGGGCATGGCGGTACTGACCATCTTGAATTTCATAACGCGTCACTCTCCAGAAAAAATTAGGTATTCCGACGATCGGCAACCGCATCCCAAGCCATATTAAACGCTAATTCGATATGCTCATCGGTACCTTCGAACGACCCTTGCAGGCATCGTTGAACGAGGTGGTAAATCGGGCGGAACATAAACGTTTCGAGAAGTGGAAAAGGTACCGGTTTGATCAGCCCGGATTGCTTTCCCTGATCAACTGCATTCAAAAGATTTGCGGCTCGGCTTTCGTTTCGTGCCTGGATCTCGGGAGTCATCCAAGCAGAATGCGTGAACGTCTCGTGGTAGCGGAATAGTTCCGGACGCTCAAGGCCGATCCTGGACAGAATGGCCATTGGGGGCTCCATCAGGCATCTGTCTCCAAACCTGGACTGTAGTTTTCATGTCGTCACGAAGTCTCTTGAGCTCCTTTAACTCCTGATCCAGTCTGCAAAGGCGGTCTGTGAATAGCTCCTTCAGGTCGCTGCCAGCCAAGCCACCCTCCGTCCCATGACTTAGAATGACTTTGACTTCACGCAGGTTGAATCCCAGCTTGTTTGCCACGCGAACAAACCGTAAGCGCCACAGGTCTTCCGAATTATACAAGTTGTAGCCATTTCGGGGATCTTTTCGTGGCCGAAGTAACCCTTCACGGTTATAGAAACGAACGGTGTCCGGAGAGACATCCGCCAAGTTTGCAATTTCATTGACTTTCATCGTGCCCACATCGCTCGCATGAAACAGATCCCGATATATCAGAGGAGAAAACGCCAGCATGACCACTCTGAAACTCTCTCAATTTGTTATTGCATAAATGAAGTCGACCTTTATCCGCCCGTCGCCACCTTTACGTTATTGATCGGTTGGCTTTTCGACCAAGCGACTAACCCAAGGCCTCCAAGGATCATCGGCAAGGTCAACAACTGCCCCATGGTCACCCAGTCAAGGGCAATGAACCCCAGTTGCGGGTCGGGGAGGCGAACAAACTCGACCGCAAAACGGAAAATTCCGTAGAGCAACAGGAACAGGCCGGACGTTGCGCCCATCCGACGAGGGTGGCGTGAGAACCACCACAGCACCACAAACAGCACAACACCTTCCAGGGCAAACTCGTACAATGACGACGGGTGACGTGGCGCCGACCCCATATTCGGGAACACCATGGCCCAGGGCACGTCGCTGACCCGCCCCGGGAGCTCGTGGTTGATAAAGTTGCCAAGGCGCCCCGCCCCCAGGCCAATTGGCACCAGTGGCGCTATAAAATCCGTGAGTTGGAAAAACCGCAGGTTCTGCTTGCGGGCGAAGACCAAGGCTGCAATCAGGACGCCGGTCAAGCCGCCGTGAAAACTCATGCCCCCTTCCCAGATCTTGAGCAGCCAGAGCGGGTTGTCTGCCAGCTTGTCAAAACCGTAGAAGAGCGCGTAACCGACGCGGCCACCCAGAATGACGCCCATCGCACAGTAGAAAATCAATGTTTCAACAGCGTCTGCGTTCAACCCGAGTCGATGAGCCCGACGACGCCCCAGCCACCAGGCCGCGAGAAAACCGACAAGGTACATCAGGCCGTACCAATGGATTTTCAGTGGGCCCAGTGCAATGGCTACCGGGTCTATTTGAGGATACTGAAGCATAAGCTTCCCTGATTTCGTGTGTGAACGTGCGTTAGGGTTTCAATCAGTAACACGTTCCGCTCCATTGGCTGTCTCCTCCAATCGTTGCCTGGCAACAGCGATACCTTTACGAATGACCTCTGCGGAGGCGGAATCCTCGAAGCCAGCCAACGCTCGGCGCCAGTAACCGATCGCCTGTTCATAGCGGCCATCGTCGAAAGCCTCAACCCCCAGCATGCCCAACACTGTCGGCTGACGCGGATCCTTATCGAGTGTTTCATCTACCAGCGCCTGAACTTCATAGGTCAGGCTGCCTCCGGCCACATAGAATTTCAACTGAGCCAGTTGGGCCAGAAGATCGGCTCGGCGGCCTTCCAGTTCGATCAATCGCTCCAGGGCGCGAATCGACCGATCTGGCTGACCGACCTTCTGGTACAGCGGAAACAACAAAGCCCAGACCTTGGGATTATCCGGCTGACTCTCGGCCTGCTCTTCGAGCCGGACAATCAGGTTCTCCGGTGAGGCACCGGGAGAGTTAAGAACCTCCTGCACCACGGCATACAGAGCCAGATCGCCATTGGCGCCCACCCATCGATAGCCGGTTACGGTGGCGGCAATCAATGCCGTTATCACCAGAGGGATTACAAAACGTCCTGCCAGCGGGTTCCTGAGAGGCACGCGACGACGGGCCTCGGTGTCCTCCAGAAGATTGCGTTCAAGCTCGTGACGGCTTTCTTCAAAGCGTGCGACGTCAACCTCGCCGCGCTCGCAGGCGCTTTCCAGTGCCGCAAGCCGACGCTCATACACGGCCAGATTCTGCTCCTCCGCGCGGTCATCCGTTTCAAACCCTTGCTGCCAGTCATGGATCGCCCTTGCTCGCCGTAACGGTAGACTCAGGAACCACAGCGCTATAAGCAACAGTGTGCCGATACTTAACCAGAGCATAGTCATTCCGACCTCTCACGATGACGATGAATCAAAGAGGACAGGCGGGCACGCTCCTCCTCGGATAGCGGCCGAACTCGCCGGTGTCTGCGTGCCTGGACAAACGCAATCACAACCAGGCCACCACCCACTACCAACGCCGCCGGCAACGCCCACAGCAGCCACGTGCGCCCGTCAAGGCGCGGATTGTAAAGAACGAACTCGCCAAAACGATTAGCCATGAAATCGAGGATCTCCTTATCCGCACGCCCCTCATGAAGCATCAGCGCTACCCGCTCCCGCATGTCCGCCGCCACCGGCGAATTGGAACTGTCGATGGCTTGCGCATCACATTTAGGGCACCGCAAAGACGCCGTAAGGTCGCGATAACGCTCCGCCATCACCGGATCCTCGAAATGACGCGCATCGATTGCCGTGTCCGCCATCGACTGGAACGAAGCCAGCAAAAGCACGATGACCACACAGCAACGGCTCTTCAGGGTTAGTGCCATTTTTCTACCTCCGCCATGACTTCATCCACCTGGGCGGGCGTGATATACCCAACGTGCTTGTATCGAACGATACCGTTTGCGTCGACCAAGAAGGTTTCGGGCACGCCATACACGCCAAGCTCGAAACCCAGGTCACCGGCAGGATCGAAGATGTTGACCTCGAAAGGTTTTCCAAACTCTTCAAGAAACTGTCGTCCCAGGTCGCGGGCGTCTTTATAGTTGATGCCCACCATCTGAACGCCGCGCTCAGAGAGCGCCAGCAACTGGGGCATCTCCTCCTTGCAAGTCGGGCACCAGGAGGCCCAGACATTGACCAGAGACATCCGGCCACGAAGCAGGGATTCATCCACCTCGGCGCCGGGTTCCTCCAGCGTTGAGAGCGTGAACGACGGAAACTCCTGACCCCACAAGGCCGACTCGCGAGCACTGGGATCCAGCGAAAGCCCCCGGTATAAAAAGAAGGCCAGGCCAACGAATACCAGAAAAGGAAGCAGCAGCAACAGCCGGCGTATCATGCGCGGACCTCGCGCGTCGGCCCCGTCGATTCCCCGTTAGCGGCGACTGCACGGCGACGACGGTAGCGGCGGTCTGCCACGGCGAGGACGCCCCCGAAAGCCATCAACAGCGCACCCAGCCATAGCCAGCGTATGAAGGGCTTGACCTGTATGCGCATTGCCCAGCTACCGTCGTCCAGCTCCTCACCCATGGCCACATAAAGGTCCCGAAGCAGGCCAGGATGCAGCGCGACATCGGTCATCGGCTGCCCTCGGGCAATGTACAGGCGCTTCTCCGGGTACAGGGTGGTGACAATCCGGCCTTCACGGGCAACCTCGATGGTCGCCGTATCGGCGAGGAAGTTGGGCCCCCGACGCTCGCCCAGTTCGGTCAGCGTAAAATCGTACCCGCCCAGATTCACCTGCTCACCGATATCAAGCCGCACATTACGCTCCATGGCGTAGTTCGACACCATCACCACGCCCACGATGGTGACGGCCAGGCCCACGTGGCCGACCACCATGCCCCAGTATGAAGGGGTCAACTTACGCAATCCGGACAGCGCAGAGGACGCATTGCGGACTTTATCAAACAGGTCGCGCACCAACGCCAGTACTACCCACAGGGCCGCCACCATCCCCAGCGCCACGGCGACATTCCACTGGCCGTTGTAAAGAAACGGTATCGATATCGCAATCGCCAGTGCGGCCAAGCCCGCCCCCAGTAGTCGCCGGAACAGCTCCCGACCGGGCATCTGCTTCCAGCGTGAGACCGGCCCCAGCCCCATAAAGGCACACAGCATGACGGTCAGTGGCACGAACAGGCTATTAAAGTAAGGCGCGCCGATACTGACCTTGCCCAGCCCGAGTGCATCCAGGATCAAGGGGTACAGGGTGCCCATCAGGACCGTGATCGTCATGATGACCAGCAAAATATTGTTGATCAGCAACAGAGCATCCCGGGAAAGCCAGCTAAAGCCCGCATTGGCGCTCATTCGCGGCGCCCGTAGCGCAAAGATCAAAAGCGAGACGCCGACCGTTATTCCCAGCAACGCCAGAATGAAGAGCCCCCGAGATGGATCATTGGCAAAGGCATGAACCGAGGTCAGTACCCCTGAGCGCACCAGGAAGGTGCCCAGTAACGAGAGTGAGAACGTGAAAATCGCCAGCAGTGCCGTCCAGCTCTTGAACGTGCCGCGTTTTTCCGTGACCGCCAGTGAATGTATCAGCGCTGTCCCGCTCAGCCAGGGCAGGAGCGATGCATTTTCCACCGGATCCCAGAACCACCAGCCGCCCCAACCCAGCTCATAGTAGGCCCACCAGCTACCCAGAGCGATGCCGAGGGTCAGAAAGGCCCAGGCAATGTTGGTCCACGGCCGAACCCAGCGCGTCCAGGCCGCATCGAGACGCCCTTCGATCAGCGCAGCGATGGCAAAAGCAAAGACCACTGAAAAACCCACATAGCCCATGTAAAGCATCGGCGGATGGATGATCAGGCCAACATCCTGCAACAACGGATTCAGATCGGCACCGTCGGCTGGCATGCCCGGCAACAGGCGATCAAAGGGACTGGACGTAACGACGATGAAAAGCAGGAACCCTGCGCTGACGACACCCAGAACTCCCAGAACCCGTGCCAGCATATCCCGTGGCAACTGGCGGGAAAACAGACTGACGGCAAAGCCCCAGCCACTGAGAATCAGACTCCATAACAGCACCGAGCCTTCATGAGAGCCCCAGACGGCGGTGAACTTGTAGTACCAGGGCAGCATCGAGTTGGAATTACGGGCCACATAATCCACGCTGAAATCATCCAGAAGAAAACTGGCGGTCAGGCTGGCATAAGAAACCAGTAGAAAAACAAATTGCCCCCATGCCATGGGCTCTGCAAATGCCATCCACAACGGGCGCCGGGTGGCGGCTCCCAGCAAGGGCACGGTCGCCTGAAGCAGCGACAGGCAAAGTGCAATCAATAACGCGAAGAGACCAACTTCAGGGATTGTCAGGGTAAGCATTTCGGGGCCGTGTTCGGTTGCGGGTTCGGCGATGACCGAACCTATCGGTGAAGGTTTCTCAGGTATTGCTTCGTCAGCCAGCCACAAGGCCAGCTGACGAATTCTCTATTACTTCCGACCAGGTTGGCGGGTAACGCGCAGATACGGTGTCTGCTCATCCCATCCGTCGGGGAAGCGCTCTTTGGCCTCTTCGTTGGAGAGCGACGGAACGATGATCACATCCTCGCCATTCTTCCAGTCCACCGGCGTGGCCACTTTGTGGTTGTCGGTCAGCTGGAGCGAATCAATGACGCGCAGGATCTCGTCCAGATTGCGCCCGGTGCTGGGCGGATACGTCAGCATCAGACGGATTTTTTTCGCGGAATCGATAATGAATACCGTTCGAACAGTCACCTTGGGATCGGCTTTTGGATGGATCATTCCGTACTGGTCGGCAACCACCTGATCCTTGTCTGCCAACAGGGGAAAATTGAGCCCCTTGCCCTGGGTTTTCTCGATATCCTTCGCCCAGTCTTTATGGGAGTCGAGCGGGTCGACGGAGACCCCGATCAGCTTCACACCGCGACTGGCGAACTCGTCCTTACGCTTGGCGAAGGCGCCGAGCTCTGTGGTACAGACAGGGGTGTAGTCGGCGGGGTGTGAAAACAGCACGGCCCAGTCGTCTCCCAGCCACTCATGAAACTGAATGTTTCCCTCGGTGGATGCGACGGTGAAATCGGGAGCGGTTTCTCCAAGTTGCAATGTCATCGTTTCATTCTCCTTTGCTTTGGTTGTCGTTCCAGGTTCGTCACTACAGACGAATTTTTAAAGTCAACTTTAACGTCAAGAGGTTTGTCACACGCTTTTCAGCCAGCTCGGCCATGGGATTATTCAGTGTCAGACATCAGCCAGATTCACCCGGTTCGGCATTCATGCCTGATTGTTCGCGTGAGAAACTGGCATAAACGAAAAGCAAAGCGCCAAGAACAATTGCGATATCTGCAAGGTTAAAGGCCGGCCAGTGCCAGGATTGCCAATAGACATCAAAGGAATCCACAACATAGCCGCGGAATATCCGGTCAATCAGGTTGCCCATGGCACCGCCAAGAATAAGACTGTACGCGATGGCTTCTCCCCTGCGGCGGCACTGAAGAATCAACCTGATCAGTACGATCGAGACCACTACCGCGATTGCGATAAGAAAGTAGCGCTGCCAGCCTCCACCATCGGCAAACAGACTGAATGCGGCGCCGGTGTTCCAGACATGAACCCAGTTAAAGAACGGGGTCACCGGAATCGATTCGCCATACGCCATTGACTGCTGGACCAGCCATTTTACAACCTGATCAGACGCCGCAATCAGGCCCGAAATAGCCAGCAGGCCATACGGCAAGTGTTTTTTGGCAACGATGGACATTGTTTAACCCTTAAGCGCGAGGATGCGCCTAGCCCCGTTGAGTACGATAACCCCCGCAATGCTGCCGATGATCAGGTCCGGGTAGTTGGAGCCAGTCCACGCGACCAGGGCGCCAGCGGTAATGACCCCCAGATTGATCACCACATCGTTGGCTGAGAATATCCAGCTCGCCTTCATGTGGGCACCGCCCTCCCGATGTTTGGATATCAGCAGCAGACAGGTGGTATTGGCGATCAATGCAATGAACGCAATCCCCATCATTACCAGCGACTCCGGCTCACTGCCGAAGACAAAGCGCCTCACCACCTCTGCAAGTACGCCTACAGCCAGTATCAGTTGGAGTACGCCCGCGAGATGCGCCGCACGCACCTGCATTTTCACGCTGTGCCCAACCGCATACAGGGCGAGCCCATACACGGCCGCGTCGGCAAAATTGTCCAGGGATTCTGCAATCAAACCGGTGGAGTGCGCGATCAGGCCGGCCGTCATTTCCACCACAAACAGGACAGCATTGATACCGAGCAACCAACGCAGGGTGCCCGACTCCTGCTCGGCCGAGATAGCCGTACCCCCGAGCGCCTTGATTGATTCAGGGTCGGCAGCGGCCGTTTCCTGAAGCGAAGCTCCCAGCCCGAGGGTCGCCAGCTTCGCGGTGATAGGCTCAGCCTCGCCATCGTGCACAACCTTCAACCGCCGATCAGACAGGTCGAAGGACAGCCCGCGAATGTCTTCAAAACCATTCAGGGCCAGTCGAATCATCCGTTCCTCCGAAGGACAATCCATCTTCGGTACGGTATACACACTGATCCAGTTGCCGGACGCTTCGGAGGCCTCTGGCCCGGTATTGCCCTCTGTGGGCGGTCCATCGCAGCCACAGGCGTCTTCACAAGTTTTGCTCATGATATGGCTCCATTTGAGTATCGTCGGATTATGATTTAAAACCATATAGCCATTATAAGGTCAATAAAACAGTTACGATCTGTTGGGGAGGAACCTGATGCGCATTGGGCAGTCGGCTCGGTCAGTTGGTGGTGATACCCAACAATCCTCTTCTATGGACAACAATGGAACCGTAGCTTTTAGGCGAACCGGATCAACGTACATGTCCGGCCATCACATCGATGCCCACCAGAGCACACAGCATGGTAGCCTCCGCGCGCAGGTTGTGGTGGATAGCGTCCGCCCAAACGTAAACCCAGCGATCCCGACCAAGCCGCGACCGGTGTCAGTCTTGAAGAACCCGCCGTTTCTCCTCGAATTCCTCTTTGTCGATCTCACCACGTGCAAAGCGGCCCTTGAGAATATCGATGGCGGGCGCAGAAGACGTCGTTGAACCGCCATGCTTGATCCCTCCTAACCGCCGGACGGTGAGGATGACGACCAAAATTATTATCGCAACAAATAAAAGCATCATCAGCGGACCGAAGGGCCAGTCGCCCCAGCCCTCACCCCACATCATGTCACGTCCATAGCAGAGACCAGGTTGTTGCGCCCAGGCAAGCGAGCTGTACAAAAACGCTGCCAATGAGCCCCCCATGATCGCGACTTTTTCCATTTCCGTGTCTCCTTGCCTATCGGGCTGGCAGCATCCGGCCGGTTTGGCGATTGACCTCACAGCCTTGAACCGGCGAGCCGTCCTTTGCCTCCATCGCTCCTAGCTTGAGGTTTGAATTGCGCAGCCAGGCGATCCAGGGATTCATTTGTCCGAGGCGCGTCGGCTTATTACCCGCACCGCTGCTCCTTGCGCTTAATCTCACCGGTCTTGGCGTTGACATGCAGCTCGAATTTTTTGCCATCGGCATCAGTAGCCATAACCCAGTACTGATTCTTCTCGCCCTTGCGTTTGATTTTGGAGACATCCGAAAAGCCCTTTTCCTTCAGCTTTGCAATGACCTCCTCCCTGGAGAGGGAGTCCTTGGCCTCCCTCACTTTCTTGACAATTTCACCTGTTTTCGCTTCAACGAAAAATTCGACCTCTTTGCCTCCCGGGTCGCGGGCCTCAACGCTGTATCGGCCGTCCTCGCGATCGATATCGGAAATATCCGAGTATCCTTGCTCCTTCACCTTCGCGATAATCTGTTCAATTGAAAGTTGTGTTTTTTCGGTGGCTGATTCTGGCGCTTGGCTTGCCTGGGAGATCTCGGTTGCAGGTGCATTGACCTGAGTTTCGTTTTGCGCATACGAAGCCACGGCCTTGCCAGCCCCTCCTGCTATAAGCGCAGCAACGGTGAAGGCAGATAAGAGGCTATTGGTCGAACGCTGAATTATGGCGGTCATGTAGCTTCTCCATTTGGGGTCAATTAAGAATTGTTAGCAAAGTAAAATTTTAGACTCGGCATAGCCCTCTCGGGCCATAACGGCCCTCCTTGGATAGATGATTTGGCGCGGCCGCCTGCAGCCAAAGCCATCGCCATAGATTTTGGCTCATGATGCATCCACTTGCGTATTGTCGGATTATGATTTAAAACCATATAGCCACTATAAGGTCAATAGAGCAGATACCATTTGTTGAGGAGACACCCGATGCGCATTGGTCAGTTGGCGCGGTCCGTAGGGGTTGACACCCAGACCATCCGTTTCTATGAGCGAGAGGGCTTGTTACCACCGCCGGATCGTCAGGACAACGGCTACCGTATTTACACTGAACGGCATGTTGAGCGACTGGCCTTCATCCGGCGCTGCAGAATACTTGAGCTGTCACTCGCTGAAATTCACGAGTTACAGCGTTATCAGGGCGCGCCCCATCAGCCTTGCAGGGCCATCAACACCTTGCTTGATGATCACATCGCTCAGGTACGGTCTCAGATAACCGATCTGCAGGTACTGGAGAAACAACTTGTGTCGCTGCGAGCAAGTTGTAACGATGATCGGGAAATTGAGGCCTGTGGGGTTCTCGAAGGGCTCAGCGAAGGAAGCATGCAGTAGTAGCCTGAAGCAGGTATGCTCAGTATTAGGGTAGCCAGCGTGGAAAGATCAATATACTTGCGTAGGTGCTGAACATCCGCTCCCTGGCGGAGTTTTTCGACAACACGGAGCCTGAGTAGTCGGCAGATAGAGCAAGCACTTCATCATGTCTTGTTTCGTTGAAAAGGCTGCATCAACTGTTGCCAGTAGTTCATTGGTAATTCGGCGCTGAAACAATACCAAGATCCTTAGTGCTGATCGCTCGCTCGGAATCGTAGTAAGCCGTGCCGTGCAAGGATCTTAGCGGCAATGGGTGAAGTGATCATTTGTATCACTGCAAAGAATGCGGCAGGAATCGCAATTTCTGAAGGTAAGCCAGATGCGGCGACAAAAGCAGCAGCAATGCTAAATTCTTTTTTGCTCACGGTGAAGAGATAGGTAATCACTTCTTTCCGGTCAGAGGTTAGCAACCGTGAGGACATTCCTATCAGGTAGCCAATCAGATTAAGACTCAGGGCTGCTCCAGCAATCAAAAAAGCATACCAGCCATAACCAATGATAGTTTCTGCGTTTGGGCCTACTACAGCCAGTAGTATCAGAAGATATATGATTGATCCAATTCCCGCGTACGTTGAATCATGGCGTGCAAAAAAATCTGGAAATCCTGTGCGTAAGCTCACTCCAACAACAGTGGGAACGAGAACGATCAAGGCTAATTCAAAGATGATTGCCCCGAGAGGAACTTCCAGCTGTATTCCAGTCAGCCATAAAAAAACGAATGGAACAATGAATGGCGATAGTGCTGTATTGACCGCATTAAAAACGGCTGCTAAGGCAACATTCCCCCGCGCCATTAATACCAGCAGCGGAGACGAAACATCTGTCGGCAATGTGCCAAGCAACGTTTGACCTGCTGCAAGAGGTCCGTTCCCGAAAAATAAACGGCCAGTCAGAAAACCGGCAATCGACATCGGACCATAGACCAGACCTAGTGCTAAAAATTGCCTTGAAGGTTTGCGAAAGACCACTCGAACGGCATGTGCGTCGAAGGTAAGACTGATGACAAGCATCAGCAGCGCGAGCAGTGGACCGATAAAGGGCTCTAGGTGCGTTCCTAACCCTGGGAATACTAAGACCAAACCAGCTAAAGTGATAACGAACCAAACAAGATTAGACTCCACAAAATAGATGAATCTGATCATATCTTGGAGTCCACCGTGCCCGATGAGGTTGGGCGACCTTCACACTGCGCGAACAACTCGATGGCTTTGTCGCAATAAGCACAGTGCCCATCGCAGCAGTCGTGCATCAGAAACGCTATGAGATCAGCAAGTACAGGAAAAATAGCACTGTCTTCGATCAGAAGAGCGTCGTCGGTGAAAATACGGTCGTCCAGACGGTATGCGAAATGGCCATCGGTATGGCCCGGCGTGTGAATCGGCTGGAAGCTGAGCCGACCGACCTGAAAGGGCCTCCCCTCCTCAACTCCTACGTCCGTGCAGGGCAGGCAATCCATGGCAGGCGCCGCGATTTTACTGCCCGCTTTCTGCTTTAGCTCGCGGGCGGAAGTGATGTGATCGGCGTGGATATGGGTATCCAGAGTGTATTCCAGCTTGAGCCCCAGCTTTGATACCTCTGCCAGGTCGCGCTCGACCGAGTTGATAACCGGATCAATCAGGACCGCTCGTCCGGTTTCCTCGCAGCCCAGAAGATAGGTGTAAGTGCTGGATACGGGTTCATACAGTTGTCGAAAGATCATGTGTTGTTCCCTGTCTGCGTCGGCGCTTCCATCCGCAAATGCTACCATCAACCTGCATGCTGCATGGGCAACCAACCCGGCTTGCTGTGTGCTTTATGAGAAAGAAGCTGCGTATATCTGGGATAGGATCCAAGCGTGCGTCAGCGAAAACTCTAGCCGATTCCGCGGCGACGGCTGCCTGGCTGATGTCGTATTTCGGCCCAGATAAAGAGGGCAGCACCGAGGACGATCCATACGTCCGCCAGGTTGAACGATGGCCAGTGCCACTGGGCATAATGAAAATCGAGAAGATCCTCGACGTAGCCCAAGCGTAAGCGATCTGCGACATTGCCCAACGCACCGCCGAGGATAGCGCTGAGTGCGAGCCGATAACTCAGTACGCTCGGTGAACGCCAAAGCCAGTACACCAGTAACGTCGAGATAACCAAGGCCAGCCCGATGAAAAGCGGCTACTGCCAACCGCCGGCATCCGCTAGAAAGCTGAACGCCGCCCCCGTATTGTGGCGGTGGACCCAATTGAAGAAGGGCGTGACCGATACACTTTCTCCATACATAAGCATGGTACTGGCAAGGTACTTGCTAGCCTGATCCGCCAGCAGTAACAGGAGCGAGAGCCACAGCCAGCGCATCGTTTTTCTCGGCTCGTGGGCTTTCTCTGCGAGCCAATTGCCATAAGTAGACAAATTCCTTCCTCCTCACCCAATTGAAAATCTGCTCGCTATAGAGTGGCGGGCGTCATGTACCCAGCCGATGATACTGGCGAATTCGAAGAAGCAGGAGCAAGCCGAGTCCGAGTGCGATCACACCAAGGACAGGCCAATCCCTCCAGCGCACATAAGGGGTCGCACCAGTTCGCGGTGTCACCTCGACGCTGAGGCTGGCTACGCGGAACTGAGGAGCGCGCTTGAGGATCTTTCCCTCGTAGCTGACAGCTGCTGTGATACCCGTGTTCGTGGCTCGCAGTAGGTCACGTCCGGTTTCGATGGCACGCATGCGGGCCATCTGGAAGTGCTGGAGAGGGCCGAGCGAGCTGCCGAACCAGGCATCATTACTGACATTCACCAGCACCTGCGCTTCGGGCAGAAGTTCCGTGACTTCAGCACCAAAGACCGCCTCGTAGCAGATGAGTGCCCCTACGGGCACCCCTGCTGCATTCAGGACGTGCGCGTCCCGTCCCGGTGTAAAATCGGACATGGGCGCCCCGAGCACGTCGAGGGCCGAACCCAAAAACTCCCGAAACGGAACATATTCACCGAAGGGCACCAGGTGGCGTTTGTAGTAGAAGCCTGAGGGATCGGAGAGGCTTACCACTGCATTATAGGCGCGGCCATCCGCCTCGCGTACCGGGACGCCAATCATTAACAAGGTGCCTGCCTGATCGGCTAACGCCTCAAGCTCAGCAAGATATTCTTTGGCCTGGTCATGCCACATCGGGATTGCCGCTTCTGGCCAGATCACGATGTCGGCCCCGAGATGCTGCTTCGTAAGCGCCTGATAGCGCTCAATTGTGATTTCCCGGTAATCCGGGTCCCATTTCTTGTCTTGCGCGATGTTTCCTTGCAAGAGGGCGACATCGATAGGGTCAGCGGCTGGCTGCGTCCACTCGCGGTCCAGGAGCTGCAAGCCAGCGAGAGTAACGATTAACACGGCACCGGCTACCGCTGCACGGCGCAGGCTTGGGCCTAAGATAACCCACGCAAGACCGCCGGCGAACAGTGCCACCAGAAAACTCACGCCAAGCACACCAAAGACAGGAGCGATAGTGGCGAGTGTGGTGTCGGTCTGGCTGTAGCCGATAAAGAGCCAGGGAAAGCCGGTCAAGAACCAGGTGCGCATCCATTCACTCAACACCCATGCCGCCGGTAGTCCTAGCCAGAGCGCCATCGCATCCATCTCAGGTCTCAGGCGGCGCACGAGATAGGCGACGCCCCATGGGAAGAGGGCGAGCAGCGAGACAAAGGCCGCTGTGGCTAACCCCGCCACCACAGGGCCATTGCCGTACTGGCTGATGCTGATGAAGACCCAGGAGACACCTACGCCGAAGTAACCAAGGCCAAAGAGGTAGGCCGACCATAGCACCTGACGCTTTGAAGATTGCGCGGTCAGGGCAAAAAATGCAGCCAGAGCGATCATTGCAAGCCATGCCCAGCCCACAGGGGCAAAGGCAAGCGGCATGGCGCCTCCGGCAAGTAGAGCTATCCCCCTTGTTAGAAGCTCCTTGTGGCGCATGCCCGTGGAGGGTAGCGCGTACTTATCACCCAATGCTCTCGCCTCCGAAGCCAGTATCAACCCTGTGGCTCATGCTTTTTTGCTCCGCTCAATTCAGTCCGCAGCCACAGGCGTCTTCACAGGATTTACTCATGATACGGCTCCACTTGAGTATTGTCGGATTATGATTTAAAACCATATAGCCACTATAAGGTCAATAAAGCAGATACCATCTGTTGAGGAGAAACCCGATGCGCATTGGTCAGTTGGCACGGTCCGTAGGGGTCGACACCCAGACCATCCGTTTCTATGAGCGAGAGGGCTTGTTACCGCCGCCGGATCGTCAGGACAACGGCTATCGTATTTACACTGAACGGCATGTTGAGCGACTGGCCTTCATCCGGCGCTGCAGAATACTCGAGCTGTCACTCGCTGAAATTCACGAGTTACAGCGTTATCAGGGCGCGCCCCATCAGCCTTGCAGGGCCATCAACACCTTGCTTGATGATCACATCGCTCAAGTACGGTCTCAGATAACCGATCTGCAGGTACTGGAGAAACAACTTGTGTCGCTGCGAGCGAGTTGTAACGATGATCGGGAAATTGAGGCCTGCGGGGTTCTCGAAGGGCTCAGCGAAGGAAGCATGCAGTAGTAGCTTGAAGCATTACGCACCTGCCTTTTCAATTGCGTAAATCCAGTCAGTCCGGAACCCCTTCAATGGTGCGGGTCATCAAATCCACCATGGCCGGGCTGTCCCATTCCGCGGCACCGACCAGGCGGCCAATTTCGCGACCGTCATGATCAAGCAGCAGCGTTGTAGGAACACCTTCTATGCCCAGTGTTGAGGTCGCCAGTGTGGACGGATCAATATACTGGCGAAGATGCTGAATGCTTGTTTCCCGGTAGAATTTTTCAACAACGCTGATGCCTACGTGGTCAACGGACAGCGCGACCACTTCAAATTGCTCGCCGCCCAGTTGAGCCTGGAGTGAGTCAAGCGTCGGCATTTCCTCACGGCAGGGTGCGCACCAGGTCGCCCAGATATTGAGCAAAATCGCCTTACCCTTAAAGTCAGCCAGTGTCAGCGGCCTGCCGTCTTCGTCTTCAAAAGCCAGCTCGGGCAGAGTGCGAGGGGACTCCCAGATCAGGAAACCCTGGGGCCCCACCGACTTCGGAACCTTCCCTGCAGCCATAACTTGAGCGGCTATGGAAATAGCAAGCGCGAAAAGGACTACGGCGATTCCCCGGGCGGCAGATATGCGCTGGTGACTCATTGGACATTACTCCTGATTACAGTGGTCGGTTTGTTGCCGGCATGGTGCCCCACGCGTTACTCACTCTGTAACAGCTCTTCAATTCGCCCGTGCAGTCGGCCCCAGAACCCATCATCGGCTGCCGCGTTGGGGCCTTTGGCAATGGCCGTCAGGTAGGTCACCAGGTGTTCAGGCTTGAATTTCAATCCATGGAACCGGGCCCGCATCTGCCCTTCCGGGTCAATCACGTGGGTTACCACACCATGGACCTGTACACCCTCACCCGTATCCCTGAACTGAACGCCGTAGGCTTTAGCAAGTTCTGGTGTCAGTTCAGGTGGTTCCATCCTGGCTCGGTAGAGGAATTGCCAGTTGCGGGGATTCAGATCGAAATTCTCGCCGTAGGCACGCATGTTTCTCCGGGTGCCTGCAACATCTTCCCGGTCCGTGGCAATGGTGATGAACACCACCTCTTCACTCAGCCCTTCTTCTTCAACCCCGGTTTGCAACTGCCGGATCAGGTTCATATGCAAAGGGCAGGCCTCGGTACAGCGCGTGTAGAGAAAGTTAAGCACAACGGTTTTGCCGTTTAAGTCGGCAAGGGCAAGGGTATTGCCATCAACGCCTGTAAGATCAAATTCAGGGGCCGGCTGATCCACAAACTGGGCATACCGCTCTTTCTCGTTCAACGAGGCCTCCACATCTTCCATGGAATGGGCCATGGCATTGGTGCTGACCTGGGCAACCATGGCAATCAGCAATTCTGAATACACTGTTCACAGTCATTCTCCATTTGAGTTGTTTTCCGAAGGGAGTCCCGGTTTATTGTGGCTTGATATCGTCCAGATTCAGCGCAACGGGCAGGTCAGCTGGTGCCAGGCAAACGCCCTCGTCACTGCAGGCCTGTACCCGTACCGTCATGTCTAGCTTGCCTGCCTCTTTCAGCGCGGCGGTCTGTTTTTCATCTGGCAGCAGCCGGATGCTCGCACCGTCGTCGTACACCTCCAGGGCGGTGTCACCCAGCACAATGTCACTGACCCGGCCGCGCGGGTACTCCGTCGGAATATCGAGCGACTGGCCGCCAGCCGAAGACTTGGCGACGGTGGGGATCAGAAACTCCATGGAGGCTGGATTCGCATTCACGTGCCAGCCCGGTTCAATGTCCAGTGTCAGAACGATTTCACCGGTCTCCCCTATCAGGGCTTTGCCGCCTTCCGCAAGATTGAGGCGGACCTTATCGGAAGAATCTGCCAACCCCGTGCGGGCAACTGGCGCCTGGGGGTCGGAACTGGCTTGTTCAGGCTGGGCTGAGCCAGGGGCCTTTCCGGAATTGGTACCGATCAACATGAACGCCGCGATCGCGATCAGAAAAACCGCTATGCCGGTCAGCAATACTTTGGCTTGGGTTGTCATGGTTCATCTCCAGTATCTAGGGTTGTGAATTCTCGGTGCGGTTGATCGCCTCGACCAGGCTGTCGGTATCAAAGAGCCCAGTGAAACGGGCGACAACGGTGCCGTCAGCGTCAAAAATCGCCGCAAAAGGCAAAGCTTGCCCACCCGTCGCGGTTAACAATGCGTCTTTTTCGGGATCGCTTGCTGTCACATCCACCTGAATCGGCACCATGCCGGCCCGCGCTACGGCTTCAGCCACAGCGGGCTCTTTATACACGGTGCGCTCCAGGACCTTGCAGTTGATGCACCAATCGGCAGTGAACTCCAGCAAATACGGCGTGCCACGGGCTTTTGTGTCCGCCAGGAGTTCTGCGGAGTAGGGCTGCCAGACAAGTTCGTCTTCGCCGCTGCCCAACGGAGATGCGAATACCACTGTCACCGCAAGGGCAAGGCCTGTCGCCGTTGCAGTGATCACGCGAACGGCACCGCTCCCCTGAACGAAACGACGGAGACCCCAGACCAGCACCAGCGCCAGCCAGGCCCACCACAGCCAGGGGTATACCGCTTTGGGCACCAGGCTCGCGCTGAAAAAGACGGCGGCGGCCAGCAATATCAGCGCGAGCACTTCACGAATGGCCAGGGTCCAGGGGCCCGCCTTGGGCAACCGGCTCAGCCACTCGGGCCTGAGCATCAGTACCGCGTAGGGCAACGACAGCCCCAGCCCGATACTGCCGAATATCCCCATGATGACCGGTGTCGGCTGGGTAACGGCAAAGGCCAGAACGCCACCGAGGAATGGTCCTGCGCAGGGCGCGGCCAGAATCGCACTCAACAGCCCGGATACATAGGCTTCAAAGTAACGCCGGCCATGCGCCGAGGCGGCGAATGTCGGGACGGGGATGGGCAGATCGAGCCAGGTAATCACCGCAAACCCGACCATTAACGCAACCAGGACGGCCACGAATAGCGTTGACTGGAACAATGTGCCCCAGTTCCACTGCAGCAGTGCGGTCAGGCCGCCCAGCGTCAGGAAAAAGGTGAGTGTTCCGGCCGTGAATGCCAACGCGGCCAGCACCCGATGGGACCTCTGGCCGCCCGCCTCCCGCAGGATGGTCCGGACCTTGATGGGGATCGCGGGCAGCACGCAGGGCGTCAGGTTCAGCAGTAGACCTGCCATAACCGCCATCATGATCTGGCCGGCAATGAGTAATGAGGGCAGCTGATCCATTACTCAGTGACTCCCAGCATCCTGCCGAGCGCTTCCTGGCTGGGCACACCAGTCTGGCCCCGCCATTGTCCGCTCGTGTCCTTGAACAGCAGCCCTGGCGTCCCGCTGAAACCCGCCTCGGCCATCCACTGACCGTGTTGTTCGAGGGCCTGTTGAAGGTCGGCCGGGATCGGAGTGAGTTCAGAAATGCCGCGGCCGTCACCGCTTTTTCCGAAGTTTTCCTCAAACACCTGGAGCGCCGCGGCTCGATCCTCTGCGTTCATGATTGCTGCAGAAAGCCCCAGGCTGGACGGTTTGAGAAACCCAACCATGACCCAGTGCAACCTGACTTTCCCCTCCGCAACCCAATCCCTGGTTTGCTGCCAGAATTTGTGGCAAAAAATGCAGTTGGGATCCGCGAAGATATAGACCTCAGGGGCATCTTTACCGCCCTCGCTCACCAGATGGGGGTCCCGGGAGAGCTGCTCGGCAACCGACGCATACGTCGGCTTCGGTATATAACGAGCGGAATATTCGCTGGTCAGATCGTTGCCATCACTCTCCAGAAGTGCGCCGGAAAAAGTGAGGTCACCGAGACCATAGAGGATTCCGGTTTTCCCGTCGCCGGTCTTTACAACATAGCCGGTCACGCCCTCGGCTGGCGTGGAGAAGCGTTCAGTCACCGTAAAACCGATTCTCTCCTGCAGTGCCTTGATTCCCGGGTCCATTGGTGGTGACGCCGAGGCCAAGGCAGCGAATAAACTCAAAAAAAGTGCCATCGAAAGCTTATGGCAGAGCACGGTCATGCCGCGCACCGGGTATTCCAGATAGAATGACATCACAGATACGTTCCCGTTTTCATGTATTCATCAGTCGATAAAATCACCAGCAAAGCTGCCTACGTGGTGGTCTACCGCGCAAGGCCAAACGACAGGCACTCGAAGCGAAAGCCTCTGGTAATCAAAGGTTCAGGAGACTGTTGATTACTTGGGAGGAAAAGGGTCTGGGCCAGAAAGTACACGGCCGGAATGAGAAGAATAGCCTTTCGGGCAGGGGGAAGATAACAGCACTACCGAGTCTCTAATTGCAGATTTCCCGACATGGGACGTTGAACACGGGCTACTGCAGCTGCCCTCGGCATTGAGCCCGGCGCAGTCATGCATCACCTGGGTGTCTGGCAACATGACACAAGCCTCGGCCATGGGTTCCGCTTCAAAAGAGGTCGCGGCAACTCCCTGTGCAACGGGGAGAAGAGCCACGAGCAGTAGTACTGCCAGTCCCATAAGCCGTGTGGTCATCGCACTGATATCCTGATTACAGAACAGCTAAAACATCTTCCGCGTGGGAAGATAGTCGCCCACTTTAACCTACATTGGCGGAAGTGCAAACAGACACGCTCCATCACCGTATCCGCCAATTCGGCTACCAGAGTAAGATGTTGGCGGCGCACATAAGTTCCTCAGAAGCTTGGGTGTGGGGACTATCCGGGGATAAAACATCCGCTCTCCCTCGAGCCCTCAGTCGAGTGAAAATCATGTTCTTTCACGTTGATCGTTCCCCCCCACTGCCCCCTCATGCAATGATGCAATCAATGGGCAGGTAATATTGTACGGATGGGCATGGCACTGCTCAACCATCTCGCCCAGTACCTTCTCGATTCTCCCCAGTTGGTCGATTTTCTCACGCACGTCCCGCAACTTGTGCTCGGCCAGAGCGCTGGCCTCCTGGCAGTGAGCGCCATCTTCAAGTTGTAGCAGGTCACTGATTTCGACAAGACTGAAGCCCAGCTGCTGAGCCGTTTTCACGAACATTAACCGCTCGATATCAGCTGGACCATAGCGCCTAATACCACCTGGAGGACGTTCCGGCTCCGGTACTAGACGTCGCCGCTGGTAATAGCGGATTGTCTCGACATGGACGTTGGCAGCCTTAGCCAGGCCACCGATGGTCAATGAATTCGCTTTATCCGGCATACCCCTTGACTCCGTAGCTGACTACGGAAGTAATCTTATCTCATCGAATGAAACCATGAAAGGTGTCAGCGTTATGCCGAATTCCAAATCGGGGCGTGTCCCCTTGGCTGCGGGAGGTATTGCGGGCCTTTTGGCTTCGGCCTGCTGTCTCGGACCGCTGGTACTTGTCGCGCTGGGTGTCTCCGGTGCCTGGATGGGCAACCTCACGGCTCTTGAACCTTACCGCCCGATTTTCATCGGCGTTGCATTGGTGGCCATGTTCTTCGCCTGGCGTCGAATCTTCCGGCCAGTGGAACAGTGTCAACCCGGTGAAGTGTGTGCCGTACCACGGGTGCGAACGACTTATAAGGTGATCTTTTGGGCAGTAACGGCACTGATACTGGTCGCCCTGTTGTTTCCCTATGCCCTTCCTCTGTTTTATTGAAAGGAGATTGTCCCATGAAAATGCGCTTTGCCATGACGTTGCTTTTCGCCCTGCTCAGCATGCCCTCGTGGGCCGCCATGCAGACAGTGACGCTTTCAGTTCCGGGGATGACCTGTTCCGCATGCCCCATTACCATCAAGCTGGCCTTGAACAAGGTGGACGGTGTTTCACAAGTCGACGTGAGCTATCCGGATCGAGAAGCCGTGATTACCTTTGACGACACACGAACATCGGTGGAAGCCTTAACCCAGGCAACGGGCGATGTCGGCTATCCCTCCACCCTGAAATCCCTGGAAACGGACAGTAAGTGAGTTGTGATAAAGGACTCCAAGCGCCCTCTGTTACACGCGACTCGGCGCCTGCCGTGACAATGCCCCAGTAATTCAAGGAACTCGGAATGAATAGTGACAAAAACCTGCATATCGCTGTGATTGGTAGCGGCGGCGCAGCCATGGCGGCTGCCCTGAAGGCCGCGGAGCGCGGCGCCCGCATCACCCTGATCGAGCGCGGCATTATTGGTGGTACCTGCGTGAATACCGGCTGCGTGCCGTCGAAAATCATGAGTCGTGCCGCGCATATCGCGCATCTGCGCACGGAGAGCCCATTTGACGGGGGCGTCAGCGCCCAGGTACCGAAGGTGGACCGGGCGAACCTGCTTCAGCAACAGCAGACGCGTGTCGAGGAACTGCGCGACGCCAAGTACGAAGGGATTCTGCGCGACCAGACGGCAATCACGGTCCTGAACGGTGAAGCCCGGTTTGTCGATGCCAATAACCTGGTGGTCCAGTTGAACGAGGGCGGCGAGCAGAACGTCCATTTCGATCGCGCCTTTATTGGCACTGGCGCCCGTCCCGCAGAGCCGTCGATACCGGGGCTGGCTGAGACGCCTTATCTCACCTCCACCAGTGCGCTGGCATTAATTACTGTGCCTGAACGGCTGATCGTTATCGGCGCCGGTTTTGTTGCCCTGGAATTGGCCCAGGCGTTCGCCCGGCTGGATAGCAAGGTCACCGTGTTGGCCCGCAGCCACCTGCTATCCGGTGAAGAACCCGCCGTCGGTGAGGCCATAGAGGCGGCGTTCAGGCGCGAGGGCATCGAGGTGCTCAAGCAGACCCAGGCCAGCCGTGTGGACTATACCGACAATGAATTCGTTATCGAGACCAATGCCGGTACCTTACGAACTGATCAACTGCTGGTGGCGACCGGCCGGATACCCAATACCGAAAACCTGAACCTGGCGGGCATCGGTGTGGAAACCTCCCGTGGCGCGATTCAGGTAGATGGGCAACTGCAAACCACGGTCCCCGGTGTCTATGCCGCCGGTGACTGCACCGATCAGCCGCAGTTTGTCTACGTCGCCGCTGCCGGGGGCAGCCGGGCTGCGGTCAACATGACGGGAGGCGAGGCCACCCTGGATCTCAGCGCCATGCCGGGGGTGATGTTTACCGATCCTCAGGTCGCCACAGTTGGCCTGACAGAGGCCGAAGCGCTCAAGCAGGGCTACAATGTGGACACCCGTCTGCTGGATCTGGAAAACGTGCCGCGAGCGCTGGTGAATTTCAACACCCATGGCTTTATTAAGATGGTGGCCGAGCGCGATTCGGGACGCTTGCTGGGGGTGCAGGCGGTAGCCGGGGAAGCCGGTGAACTGATCCAGACGGCAGTCATTGCACTTCGGTCACGGATGACCGTGCAGGACATCGGCGATGAACTGTTTCCTTATCTGACCATGGTGGAAGGCCTCAAGCTCTGCGCGCAAACCTTCACCAAAGACGTGAAACAGCTGTCCTGCTGTGCGGGATGAGTATTTGCCAAGGCGCCTTCAACCCAACCTCTATCATGCAAGTTCGGACGCTTTCTGGTGCCTTAGGCGAGCCATGAGCAGCTTGGCAACAATCGGTAACAGGGTAATGCCACTGACCAGAATCAGAAGCACCGTCACCACCCCGGACTCAGAGGCCATGAGCAAGCCACCAAACGCAGTGATCAGATAGGCTGTCGGAATAACACCGGCCAGCGTTGCGACCACGAAGCGCCAGAACGCGAGTGGTGTCAGGCCCGCTGCATAGCTGACCCCATCGAAGGAGATAAAAGGCACCAACCTTGATGTAAAAATGACAAGCATCAATGCGCCCTGAGAGCGTTCCTTGCCAAGCCAATTCAATACCGGACGTAGTCGCTTCCAGCGATGGATAACGTCGTACCCCAAGGATCGAGCAATGGCGAAAGCGATCAGTGCGCCGGCCTCAGCACCGATAACCACGATGACTGTTCCCCATAGCGATCCATAGACCGCACCGGCAACCATGGCGATCGGGGCGCTGGGGATCGGGCTCAGGACAATGGCCGTGATCATCAGGCCAATGATACCCACCGGCCCCCAATACCCCAGTTGGTCAATCCATTCCGACAAGGCCGCCTTGTTGGTCACGGTGGTCAATGCTCCGGTCTCCAGCATGACCCAATAGATCGCAGCCAGTGCAGCCAGCAAGAGCATAACCCCGACTATTTTTGCTTTTGCGTTCGGTCTAACTCCCATACTTGCCATGGGTACCCGATGAAATTCATGCTTCAGGGTGGTAGTCATAATCTCCTCTGGCGTTCTTACTCGCGCGTCCAGAATCGTCCCTGTTTTTCGAAAACAGGTACTTGCCGAGGGCTGCGACGCCAAGTACCAGGGCGACGATGAGCAAAAGGGATATCAACCCCATTCCCGCCATTCCAAACATGCATGCCTCATTTGTCATCATGTCAATCTCCTGATTCTGTGTGCCAGGCCTCTTACGAGACGCTGGCCTGTGCGGCTCCGCTTTCGCTGATATTGCTAGCCGCAGAGTCTCCGCTATTGGATTTGAACCGGCCCAGCCGGAGGGAATTGGTCACCACAAATACACTGGAAAGGCTCATAGCACCCGCAGCCAGCATGGGATTGAGCAGGTAACCGGTAAACGGGAATAGAACACCTGCGGCCACGGGGATCAGTGCCAGATTGTATCCGTAGGCCCAGACAAAATTGCCGAGGATCGTTTTGCGGGTGCGCTGGGAGAGCGCTGCGGCATCCACGATGCCTCGGAGGTCGCCGCGCATCAGAACCACGTCGCCGGCCTCAATGGCAATGTCGGTACCGGTGCCGATGGCGATACCCACATCGGCTTGCGCCAAGGCCGGTGCGTCATTGATACCGTCACCCACAAAAGCAACCCGGGCACCTTCTTTTTGCAGGCGCTTCACTTCGGCCGCTTTCTGGTCCGGCAATACCTCCGCAAGCACCCGTTCGATGCCGGCTTGCCGCGCAATCGCCTCGGCCGTGGCGCGATTGTCACCGGTGAGCATGGCTACACTCAGCCCTGAAGCCTTGAGCGCGGCAATCGCTTCCATCGAGCCGTCCTTGAGAGGATCGGCCACGGCAATCAGTGCGGCGAGGCGGCCATCGACGGCAACATACAGCGGGGATTTGGCTTTTTCAGCGAGAGACACGGCACTGTCGGCGACGCTGGCCAGGTCGATACCGAGGCGGCGCATATAACGGTCCGCGCCCACATTGACCCGGCGTCCGGCCACCTGTGCCTGAATGCCATAGCCCGGCTCCGCCTGGAATTCACTGGTCGCGGGCAACGTGAGCCCGCGATCCCTTGCGCCCTTGACGATGGCTTCCCCGATCGGATGTTCACTTTCGGTCTCCACAGCTGCAACCCAGGCCAGGACCTCATCCTCGCGGCCCTCCACCAGGATGAAATCTGTCAGCTCTGGCTGGCCCCGAGTCAGGGTGCCGGTTTTATCGAGGACGATGGTGTCCATCCGAGACAGTGTCTCCAGGGCCGCCCCTTTGCGGAACAGCACGCCCATTTCGGCGCCCTTACCGGTTCCGACCATAATGGCTGTTGGCGTCGCCAGGCCCATCGCGCAAGGACAGGCGATCAGCAGCACGCTGACCGTCGTGACGAAGGCAAAGGACAGGGCCGGCTCGGGCCCGAAGCTGAACCAGGTGATGAACGTCAGAATCGCCAGTACGATCACCACGGGAACGAAAATTCCCGCTATCTTGTCGGCCAGTGCCTGAATCGGGGGTTTATCAGCCTGAGCCGATTCCACCATTCTGATGATCTGTGCCAGAACGGTGTCCGCACCGACCCTCGTAGCCCGGAACGTCAGGGAACCGTTCTTATTAATGGTTCCACCCACCAGCTCGGCGTCTTTTTGTTTGGCCACGGGAACGGGCTCGCCGCTGATCATGGACTCGTCCACGTAGGATTGGCCCTCTTCTACCACGCCATCAACAGGAACCCGCTCTCCCGGGCGCACCTGGATATGTAAGCCCCCCATTTTTAACCGCCCTTTTGAGTAGAGGGTTAAGCTACCTCCAGTAGCCTGGATGGGGGTATCCCT
>NZ_JAKZAI010000026.1 GCF_023156235.1 Marinobacter goseongensis
GTTGCTCAATCAAGGTGGCGTATTCTACATCGTTCCGCCGCCTTGTCAACCGTTTATCTGAAGAATTTCAAAACTCGCTTTCTTCAATACTTTCAAACAGTTGACCCTCGAATCTGGAGCCGCCTAATCGGCCTGCCCCTCGAAGGAGATGCGCATTCTACAGACCTGCCCGAAGGTGTCAACGACCATTTCCGAAAATCGTTAAATTCGCCCGAGATCGGTCACGCAGTGACCAATACTCGGGCAATTTTCTTCTTTCCGGCCTGAATGACGCAGTCATCACCCTCAACAAAGGCGCGCTCGCCCTCGAACTGCTGACCATCCACAAATACAGCACCGCGGCCGAGCACATCCCGGGCGGCAGCACCATTCTTGACCAGACCGGCCAGGCGAAGCACAGCCGCCATGGGAATCCCCGGCTGACCCTCAAGGGATACTTCCACCACCGGCACGTTTTCAGGAATCTCACCAAGGGCAACACGATTGCCGGCAGACTTGTGCGCAGACTTCGCCGCGTCGGCATCGTGGAAGCGCGTGATGATTTCCTCGGCCAGCAGTTTCTTGAAGTCCTGGGGATTGGCCCCCGCCTCCACCTGCTGACGGAACTCGCTGACTTCTTCAAGAGGACGGAAGCTTAGCAACTCGAAGTAGCGCCACAACAATTGATCCGGCATGGACAGCAGCTTGGTGTACATCTCGCCGGGAGCATCGTTTACCCCCACGTAATTACCCAGCGACTTGGACATCTTCTGGACACCGTCCAGACCCTCCAGGATAGGCATGGTAAGGATTGCCTGCGGCGCCTGACCGTAATGCTTCTGCAGAATCCGACCCATCAACAGATTGAACTTCTGGTCAGTACCCCCGAGCTCCACATCTGCCTCCAACGCAACAGAGTCGTAACCTTGCACCAGCGGATAAAGGAACTCGTGAATCGCAATGGATTGTTCTGCCCGGTAACGCTTGGTGAAATCATCCCGCTCCAGCATTCGCGCCACCGTGTACTGACCGGCCAGGCGAATCATATCGGCGGCGGTCATTTTGCTCATCCACTCGGAATTGAAAACCACCCGGGTCTTGGCGGGATCCAGAATCTTGAAGACCTGCTCTTTATAGCTGACCGCGTTATCGGCGACCTGCTGCTCGGTCAGCGGGGGACGAGTTGCGCTCTTGCCGGTGGGATCACCAATCATTCCGGTGAAGTCACCAATAAGGAAGATGACCTCGTGACCCAGATCCTGAAATTGCCGCAGCTTGTTGATAAGAACCGTGTGCCCGAGGTGAAGATCCGGCGCCGTGGGATCGAAACCGGCCTTGATCCGGAGGGGACGCCCTTCCTCCAACTTTGCCACCAGGTCGTCTTCCGGAATCAACTCGTCAACGCCACGCTTGATTATGGCCAACGCCTCATCGATAGATGCCATGAACTACTCGTCCCTAGGTTTATCTAAAAAGATTCTGACAGTTACAGACTTCAACAAAAGAAATCTGTGAGTTACCTGAAGCCTTGATACATTAGAGGCGCTCAGTTTTTGTACAATGCCGAGCATCAAGGGCGACGTATTATAGCAATGACGTCACCAGAAATCCGGCGGGTGACGCGGCAACTGTAATGTTTCACGCTGTCACGCACGCTTTTTATACGGTAATCTGTTGGACTATACTTGAACAACAGCTTTAATTAGGTAGTTCAACCTACCGGAATGCCGATTAAAACGGGTATCACACGTGCTGAAAACGCTTCCCAAAACACATATCACCATCGCCGCTGCTGCGACCGTGGTTGTGACCGCCGCCATTCTCATGAGCCCGAGCTCCGAGGTCGAGGCCAAGCGGATGTCCTATTCCCTGGATCTGAATGGCAATGGCGTCCAGCAAGCCTCGCCCAGAGACACCCGCGCGCCCGCAGAGCCCGACGCCGGCGTTGCGAACGCTAACGACGAGCACTCGCCGGTCGCTGCGCAAAATGAAACTGCCAGTGTTGATGTAGCCGAGGACACCACGCCGGCTCTGCAATGGCAGGAGCACAAGATCAAGTCCGGGAATACCTTGTCATCCCTGTTCCGGGATGCCGGATTCGATGACGGCATCATGCTCAAGGTCATTCATGGCAAGGGCGAAGCGAACAAGCTTCAGCGCCTGTATGCGGGCGAGACCATTGCCTTCGCCACCGATAGTGAGGGCAACCTGCAAGCCATCGAGCTCAAGCGCAGCCTGCTCGAAAGCCTGAAAATCGCCAGAACAGAGAACGGCTTCGAGGGTGAAACCGTCGTCAGAGAGCCGGAAGCGCGCCCGGCCTTTGCCACCGCCATCATTGACGGCTCTCTTTATGTGGCCGCTCGCGAGGCCGGCATGAGCGATCGATTGGCCATGGAACTGGCAGGCATTTTCGGTTGGGACATCGACTTCGTTTACGACGTTCGCAAGGGTGACCAGTTCGAAGTTATTTACGAAGAGCTTTACCTCGATGGGGAGATGTTCGACACCGGACGCATTCTGTCTGCCCGTTTTGTAAACCGGGGCAAAGAAAACATTGCGCTGCTGTACACCGACAGCAATGGTGACAGCGACTATTTCGCGCCAGATGGCGGCAGTATGCGCAAGGCTTTCCTGCGCACCCCCATCAATGCGCGAGTGTCATCACCGTTCAACAAGCAGCGTCGGCACCCGGTTCTGGATGTGGTTCGCCCCCATGAAGGCACCGACTACGCGGCACCTCCGGGCACACCGATCAAGGCTGCCGGTCACGGGCGCGTTCATTTTGCCGGGTGGAAAGGCGGCTATGGCCGCACCGTCATCCTTTCCCATGGTGACAACATCACTACGCTCTATGCGCACATGAGCCGGCTCGGCAAAGGGATCAAGAATGGCACACGGGTGAAACAGGGTGAAACCATCGGCTACGTAGGTTCATCCGGCATGGTCACCGGGCCGCACCTGCACTATGAGTTCCACGT
Organism: Marinobacter goseongensis; assembly: GCF_023156235.1. Lineage (GTDB taxonomy): Bacteria > Pseudomonadota > Gammaproteobacteria > Pseudomonadales > Oleiphilaceae > Marinobacter > Marinobacter goseongensis. Next base: position 2,958 of record NZ_JAKZAI010000026.1, read on the forward strand.
GAACGGCGTGGCGCGCAATTCGCGGACCGTGGATTTGCCGGACGCGACGCCCGTGCCGAAATCCGAAATCGTCCGTTTTCGCCAGTTTGCTGAACAGCAGGTTGCCCAGTTCGAGGTCTATCGCGACGGCACCCAGCAACTCGCTCTCGCCCGCGAAGACTGACTTCATGGCAATGTGGCTTGGACTGATGTCGGGCACCAGCATGGATGGCATTGATGCCGTGCTGGTGTCCTTCTCCGACAACCGCACCCGGATTCACGCCACTCACAGCACCCCCTATCCCGACGCCCTGCGCCAACGCCTGATTCAGTTGTCCCAGAATCATGGCACGCCCGACGATATCGGGGAACTGGACCACAACGTCGGCGACCTGTTCGCCCAGACCGCCCGTAAAGCCATCGAAAAAGCCGGCGTAGCGTCAACCGACGTGGTGGCGATTGGCAGCCACGGCCAGACCATTCGTCATCAGCCCCTCGGCACCGCACCCTTCTCGATGCAGATTGGCGACCCCAACCTGATCGCTGAACGCACGGGCATTACCACGGTGGCAGATTTTCGCCGTCGTGACATGGCGGCAGGTGGGCAGGGCGCGCCACTGGTGCCTGCATTCCACAGGGCCTTCTTTGGCTCGGACACGGAAGACCGCTGCATTCTGAATCTCGGCGGTATCGCCAACATCAGCTGGCTGCCCGGAAACTCCCATGACCGCGTCATCGGCTTCGACACCGGCCCGGCCAACGCGCTGATGGATGCCTGGTGCCAACTGCACACAGGGCGACCTTTCGATGACGATGGTCATTGGGCGCAGGAGGGTATCGTTCACCAGGAACTGTTGGGGGACATGCTGTCGGACGGTTATTTCTCCCGCCCCGCACCGAAAAGCACCGGCAAGGAAAAATTCAATCTGGAGTGGGCCAAAACTCTGGCGCACCGCCATCCTGAGGTCTCCGCAGAGGATGTTCAGCGGACGTTGCTGGAGCTGACCGTGGTGTCCATTGCCCGTCAGCTGCCGCAATCACCGGAGATGACGATCTTTGCCTGCGGCGGGGGCACGCGAAACAGCTTCCTGATGCGAGAACTGCGGCGAACTTGCAGCCCGCTGACACTGTCATCAACAGCAGATCTGGGTCTCGATCCGCAATGGGTCGAACCGGTCGCCTTTGCCTGGCTGGCGAAACAGACGCTGGAAAGGCGCTCCGGCAACCTGCCTGAGGTTACCGGTGCATCCGGGGAGCGGATTCTGGGTGCGGTCTATTTCCGTTGATCAGATGGAGAACGAACTGCCGCAGCCACAGGTGGAGCTGGCGTTCGGATTTTTCACCACGAACTGGGAACCCTGAAGCCCTTCGGTGTATTCGACCGTCGCTCCCACCAGGTATTGATAACTCATCGGATCAACCAGAAGTGTGACACCCTCTTTTTCGATGGCGGTGTCTTCTTCATCCTGGCTGTCATCGAAGGAAAAACCGTACTGGAACCCGGAACAGCCGCCGCCAGTCACAAAAACACGCAGCTTGAGATCAGAATTGCCCTCTTCCTCAATCAATTCACGCACTTTCGTTACCGCGCTGTCGCTTAGGAACAGCGGTATGGCCATCTGCTGCTGAACTACACTCAAGTCCGCCTCCGGGTTAATACAGGTGTTATGCCAACGATTATGGTATTCCTGACTAAAACAATCAACTATTCCGCACCGGTGACCGGGTCGGTCTCTTCCGCCGCCACGGAATCGCGCATTGACGGTTCCTTTCGGGTGTCCTTGGTCAACAGCCCGACGGGTTCACGTTGGTGAACCAGATTACCGTTAACCGAGGCGCCCATCGCCATTTCGATCAGGTTGTAATATACGTTTCCGTTGATGGAGGCTTTCTCCGCCAGCTCCAGATGGGCAGAGGCATAGACATCACCGTGCACGGTGCCATTGATGATCACGTGGGGCGCAACTATGTCGCCGGCAATCTCACCCACCTCAGACACACGCAGCACCGCATCGCTGCCCTCTTCCGCAACCACCTTGCCCCGAACCCGGCCATCGACATGAAGGCCACCGGAAAAGTGCACATCCCCCTCAACAGTAGTGCGTGAGGAAACCAGGGTGTCAAAGTGCCCGGTGGGGCGGCGCGGCTTCTGCTTTTTCTTTCCGAGCATGTCAGTTCTCCGTTAGGTCTTTCCAATCAAACGTACGTTCCGCCTGGGCCGATTTCTGCCCCTGCGACTTGGCCACGATCTGCACTTCCTCGGGCGTAAAATCCGAAGGCACTGTCAGCAGGCCCTCGATGTCCTGAAAGTAGCGGAAGCGGAAATTCACACCGAGATCGTCGATATCGTCCGAGAGGTCCCGCAGCGCGATCACCTCTTTCTCATCATTGCGAGTGCCGATCACATTGACCGCAACAACACCCGATACATAGCTCTTGTTGTTGCCAACCTGCGTCAGCACCAATTTGAAATTATAACCATCCCCCTGGCGATCCTGCTGGAGTGAAAGCCGGTCCACCTGCAGCCCCTTGCTGGTTTCAGAGGGCGCCATGATGTTCTTGTAGAACGTCAGATCTGCCTTTAACGAGGCGATCTGCGTTTCCAGATTCACAATGGATCGCCGGGCCTGGTTCAATGCCTGCTGATCAATGGTGCGCCCGCGGTCGAGATTGGTAAGCTGCTGAGAGGCAGTGCGGTATTTATCCCGCAGCTCGTCGACCTGCTGCTCCAACTGGTCCCGCGAGTCCTCTACCGATGAAAAGCGGAATCCCCCCTGGGCCAGACCTGTGGCATAACCACCCACCGCTGCAGCCACTGAGAATGCCAGCAGGATCAGCGAACGCCTGAGCCGATAGCCCGGGCGGTGGCGGATAACAACATATTCTTCCGCTGGTTTTTTCTGTGCACTCACCGGAAGATCCTATGGCAGCAGAGCGGGCGCGTTCAGCCCGAGAGTTTCGTCCAGACCAAACATGATGTTCATGTTCTGCACCGCTTGCCCTGCAGCCCCCTTCACCAGATTGTCGATGACGGAGGAAATAATCACCACATTGCTGTTTTCCTGGCGGTGCAGCGCCATACGACAGTGGTTCGCCCCGCGCACGCTCCGTGTTTCCGGGTGACTGCCAAAGGGCATGACATCCACAAACGGCTCGTCGCGGAAGCGATCCTCATACAATCCCTGCAGCCGGTCAAAATCCGCCGGGTTGCGCAGCTCAGCGTAAAGCGTTGCCTCAATACCGCGAATCATCGGAATCAGATGGGGCACAAAGGTAATGCCCACGGGTCCACCTGCTGCCTGAGTCAGGCCCTGGCGAATTTCAGGAAGATGCCGATGACCGGAAGCACCATAGGCCTTGAAGCTCTCGCCAATCTCTCCGTGCAGCATGCCAATCTTGCCCTGACGGCCGGCGCCGCTAGCACCGGATTTGGCATCGGCAATCAGGCGCAATGGGTCCACCAGGTCCTTTTCCAGCAGGGGCAGGAACCCCAGCTGAACGGCGGTCGGATAACACCCGGGGTTTGCCACCAGTTGCGCCGTGCGCACCTGATCACGCACCACTTCCGGCAAACCGTAGACCGCGTCGGCGGCCCAGTCCGGGCTTTCGTGCGCCATACCGTACCAGTCCGCCCAGACATCCAGATCCCGCAGACGGAAGTCAGCGGACAGATCCACCACCCGGGTGCCCGCCGCCATCAGCTCAGGAATCATGCGCATGGCAACGCCATGGGGCGTGGCAAAAAACACCAGGTCACAGGCCGCCAGCGTGTCGGCATCCGGCTCAGAGAATGCCAGATCGTAGTGACCGCGGAGGTTCGGATACATCTCCGCAACCGGCATGCCTGCCTCGGAGCGGGATGTAATGCAGCTCACTTTCACCTCGGGGTGAACCGCCAGAATTCTGAGTAGCTCCACACCGGTGTAGCCGGTTCCGCCCACTATGCCTACTTTTATCACCTGTCACTCCCGCTGGCATCGGTTTGTGTAAAATCGAGTCAAGTCTGACCTGCTAGTCTAACATGATAAACCAAGGACTTATTGCAGCCGGGCAGGCGAGCATTACAATAACACCCGATCCATCCACTACCGGAACTCCGGCGCCCATGCGCAACCTCTGGCACCAGATCACAGAGAACCTGATTCCCGTCTTCCGTCGCAGGCTCTCCGGCGTGGACGCCCTGCCCCAGCTGGCCGTGCTGGGATTGCTGTCCGGACTGATCACCGGCGGCGTCATCCTGGTTTTTCGCCTGGCCATCGAGTGGCCCCTCGAGTATTTTCTGCCCGGCGATGGCTCCGAGTCGTTCGAGCAATTGGACATCCTCACCCGCGGCCTGCTGCCATTGGCCGGCGCGCTTACCCTCGGCCTGTTTCTGCACCGGCTAGCGACCCACGACCGCAAGGTAGGGATTGTCCACGTTATGGAACGCCTTAACTATCACCAGGGCTATATTTCGGTTCGCAGCGCCGTCGTGCAATTCGCCACCGGCGTGGCTACGGTGGTGACCGGACAATCGGCCGGCCGTGAAGGACCGGCTGTGCACCTGGGCGCGGCGTTCTCCAGCCTGATGGGGCAATGGATGAGGTTACCCAACAACAGCATCCGCACACTGGTGGCCTGTGGTTGTGCGGCGGCCATTTCCGCATCCTTCAATACCCCTATCTCCGGCGTGATTTTTGCCATGGAAGTGGTGATGATGGAATACACCATTGCCGGTTTCACCCCGATCATTCTTGCTGCCGTGAGCGCGGCCATCGTTACGCAGGCCATGTATGGGGCGGAGCCGGCCTTCAGCGTACCAGCACTGACCATGAACTCACTGGTCGAGATTCCCTGGATTCTGGCCATTGCAGTCATCATCGGCGTCGCTGCCGCCATCTTCATTCAGCTGGTGGATACCATGGGCCGCTATCACCACCGCCCGGTTCTGTTGCGAATTGCGGTGTGCGGATTGCTGATGGTGCCGTTTGCCATTGTGGTGCCGGAAGTCATGGGCATCGGCTACGACACCGTAGATATGGCCATTAACGGTCACCTGGCGTTCTGGTTATTGCTGGGCGCCGGTATTGCCAAGCTCATCATCACAGCTTTAACCATCGGTCTGGGCATGCCCAGCGGCGTAATCGGTCCGACCATCTTCATGGGCGCGACCCTGGGCGGTGCCATGGGGCTGATTGGCGCACAGATTGCGCCAGACACGGCTTCCTCCGTGGGCTTTTATGCCATGCTCGGCATGGGTGCTATGATGGGCGCGGTGTTGCAAGCGCCCCTCGCCGCGCTGATGGCCCTGATGGAGCTGACACGAAACCCGAACATCATGCTGCCGGGCATGCTGATCATTACCACCGCCAGCCTGGTCACCAGCGAAGTGTTCGGCAAGAAGTCACTGTTTCTGACGATCCTGAAAAGCCAGGGCCTGAGCTACCAGAACTCCCCCATCATCCAGGCACTGCGGCGGGTATCCGTGGGTGCCATTATGGATCGGAGTATTCTGCGCACCGAGCGCCATCTGAGCATCAACGAAGCACGAAAAATCCTCAAGTCCGAACCCAAGTGGCTGGTCGTCGAGGGCAGCAGTGGGCCGACCGCACTGATGCCGGCGGTTGATCTCGCCCGCTACCTTGAGGATGCCGACCCGTCAGCCACCAGGGAAGACGCCGAGCTACAGGAACAGCTTGATTTGATGGATATTCCAGCCAACCGGCGGGACATTGCAGCGGTGCAGTACCAGGCCACGCTGGAGGAAGCATTGGACGAATTTGACAAGACCAACGTAGAAGCGCTTTATGTGCAGCGCCACGTCGCTCCGATGATTCAGCGGGTGTACGGCATCGTGCTGAAATCCGACATCGAGAGCTATTACCATTACCGACGGAGTTAAACCATGCTTTGGGTCAAAGCCCTCCACCTCATCTCCATGGTGTGCTGGTTCGCGGGCATTTTTTACCTGCCAAGGCTGTTTGTGTACCACGCCGCCTGCGAGGACGCGCCCGGCCGCGAACGCTTCAAAATCATGGAACGCAAACTGTACCGGGGCATTACCACGCCCTCGATGGTTGCCACCGTCATTTTTGGCGTCTGGCTGATCAGCTATAACGCCAGTGGTTATTTCAGCCAGGGCTGGATGCACGCCAAGCTGCTGTTGATTGCCATACTGATCGCCTACCATTTTTATTGCGGCCATCTTGTCCGGGTGTTCCGGGATGACCAAAACACCCGCAGCCACGTATTCTACCGCTGGTTCAACGAACTCCCTGTACTGATTCTTGTTGCCGTGGTGATTCTGGCCACGGTCAAGCCGTTTTAGATCACCAAACCGTTCCGAGGAGCTGTACCATCAAACGTCATTCCCGCCCCCAGGTATTGATCCTGTCAGGCCTTGACCCCTCGGGGGGTGCTGGCATACAGGCAGACATTCAGGCCGTCACAGCGATTGGTTGCCACCCGCTGCCGGTCATTACCTGCCTGACCGTACAGGACACCCGCAATGTTTATGGCGCGGAGGCGGTCGATGCTGAGCTGATTCGCCGGCAATTGGCGTGCGTCGCGGCTGACGCACCGATTCACGCCATAAAAACCGGCGCTCTGGGCAACGCCGCGGTGGTCGACGTGCTGGTCGAGTTTCTTGAACAGCACCCAAATATTCCACTGATCACCGACCCGGTCATCAAAGCAGCCGGTGGCGGGGACCTGGCCGATGACGCACTCATCGGTGCCATGAAGGATCGTTTGTTTGGTCTGGCCGAAATGATTACCCCGAACGGCATCGAACTGGCTCTGCTGGGAGGCAGTGAAAACGCGGCGGAGGCAGCCAATCATCTGATGGCCGCTGGCTGCCGTTCGGTACTGGCGACCGGGGGCCATGGAGAAGGCCCACAGATCGTCAACACCCTGTTCAACGCCACCGGCGACCCCATACACTGGCACATCGAACGGGTCGGCGGTGAATACCATGGCACCGGCTGCACGCTGGCCGCAGCGATTGCCGCGGGCCGGGCAGCCGCGCTGTCTCCCCGGGCCGCCATCTCCCAGGCACAGAATTTCGTGAATCGCGCGATACTCTATGCGCTGGAAGTTGGCAAAGGCCAACCCGTGCCGGATCGCGGCATTCCCTGGGAGCGCTGACAACGCCATGCCATCCGTTTTTGACAAGGGCCTCAATCCGGGGCTGTACGCCATTACCGACAGCAACCTGCTACCGGATGACCGGTTACGACCCGCCATTGAGGCGGCGCTGCGCGGGGGCGCGGTGCTGGTGCAGTACCGGGACAAACACAGCTCTGATACCGTGCGTCTGAACCAGGCTCTGGACCTGGCGGCTATCTGCCGTAACGCCGGGGTGCCGCTGATTATCAATGACGACCCGGCACTGGCAAAACGGGTCGCTGCCGGCGGCGTGCATCTGGGCCAGAGCGACCAGGCGCTGAGTCACGCACGCCAACAACTGGGCGAGGCGGCCATCATCGGGGCTACCTGCCACAGTGATCTGGCATTGGCCAAAGCCGCGGTAAACGACAGCGCCGATTATCTTGCTTTCGGGCGCTTTCATGGCTCCACCACCAAGCCCGATGCGCCGGCGGCCGACCGTGCCATTCTCGCGCAGGCGCGCTACCTGCAACGCCCGACCACGGCAATCGGTGGCATTACCATCCATAATGGTGCCGCCCTGATCAAAGCCGGCGCGGACCTGCTGGCGGTGGTCGGCGGCCTGTTCGGCGGTAACCCCGAGCAAACCGAACAGCGAGCCCGTGAATTTACCCGCCTGTTTACAGCCCATCACCCGCTGTTCCGGGCGCCTACTGTTACCAACGCTACGACGACACGCAATCAGGAGTCCTGACACCATGAACCACTCTGAAACGCTCTTTGCAGAGGCACAGAAATACATTCCCGGCGGAGTGAACTCGCCGGTGCGGGCCTTCCGTGGCGTTGGCGGCACTCCGGTTTTCTTCAAGCATGCCGAGGGCGCCTACCTGTATGACGAGGATGACCGCCGCTACATCGATTACATCGGCTCCTGGGGGCCGATGATCCTGGGTCATTCCAATCAGGTGATCAAGGACGCGCTCCACGCCCAGGTGGATCTGGGCATCGGCTACGGTGCCCCCACCGCCATCGAGACTGAGATGGCCAAAAAGGTGTGTGAACTGGTGCCCTCGATCGAGCTGGTGCGCATGGTGAACTCCGGTACCGAAGCCACCATGAGCGCCATTCGCCTGGCCCGCGGCTATACGGGCCGCGACAAGATCGTCAAATTCGAGGGGTGCTACCACGGCCACGTGGACTCGCTGCTGGTCAAAGCCGGCTCGGGCGCGCTGACCCTCGGCGTGCCCAACTCCCCGGGCATCCCTGCCAGCCTGGCCGAGCACACCCTGACGCTGAATTACAATGACATCGACCATGTACGGGAGACTTTTGCCGCCCGGGGCGATGAAATTGCGGCCATCATTGTCGAGCCGGTGGCCGGCAACATGAACTGTATTCCGCCGGTACCGGGATTCCTTGAGGCACTGCGTGAGGTGTGTGATGAACACGGCACGGTTCTGATCTTTGACGAGGTAATGACCGGATTCCGTATTTCCCTCGGCGGTGCCCAGGGCTTCTACGGCGTCAAACCGGATCTGACGGCACTGGGCAAAGTGATCGGCGGCGGTCTGCCGGTCGGAGCCTTCGGCGGAAAGCGCGAAATCATGGAGCACATAGCGCCATTGGGCCCGGTCTATCAGGCCGGCACACTGAGTGGCAACCCGCTGGCGATGTGCGCCGGCCTGGCCACGCTGAACGCCATTTCCGAACCCGGCTTCCACGATCGGCTGACGGAAAAAACCAATGCGGTCCGCGACGGGCTGAAGGCCGCCGCCGACGAGGCGGGTATCCCTCTGGCCGTGCAAAGTGCCGGGGCGATGTTCGGGTTCTTCTTTACCGACGCCGACACGGTTACCCGTTTCGACCAGGTTATGGCCTGCGATGTTGAGCGCTTCAAGAAGTTTTTCCAGGGCATGCTCAAGGAAGGTATCTACCTGGCACCGTCGGCGTTCGAGGCGGGCTTCACCAGCGCCGCTCTGACCGCTGACGACATCGAGTTCACCACGAACGCCGCCAGACGAGTCATGAAAACGCTCTGACGCTAACGGTCGGGAGGGAGTGCTGTCGCTGTTATGACAGGGTTCCACTCCCTCCAATTACAGCGCCACTGGCCGGTCAGAACAAGCCCTCAATCCCCACCATCGCCATCTGCCGCCGATGATCGTAACGCTCGAGAGTGCTCTGGTTGTCCCGGAACATCCACTCACCGCGCAGTGACCAGGCCGCGCTCAGGGCGAATTCCGTCAACAGGGTACCCTGCGTACGCTGATCAATCCGTCGCTCGACGTCCAGAACGCCGGCCTCGTCGAACAACCGGTGGGGGTCGGCGTAACGGCTGTAACGATAATTGCCGGCCACGCCCAAATGCCAGCGCTGCGAGACTTTGTAACGCAGCGCCACTTCCGCCATGTGACGCTGGGACGACACACTGACAAACTGATCCCCTGCGGTCAGGTCGTCGCGGCTGTTGAGTTCACCGCGATACTGCAGATCCACACGCCAGTCTGCGTAATCCTTCCGCGCCTTCAACCGCGCCTGATACCACTCACCGTCGTAGGCTCCAAAACCATCGCCGCCTTCCACCACACCGGAAGACACAGTGGCCTGGCAGCGGGCCGAAGGGCCAGCAAAAGGGCACGGATTCAGCAGATAGGAGACATCCAGCCGGTAGGTTCGCTCCAGCTCGTCGGCATCGAACCAGGACTGACTCACGCCGGCGGTGATTTCGGCACGGCCGGGGCCGAGCTCCCGAAGCCAACCGACACCGACCTGGAGAAGATCGGTGTTAAATTCCGACTCGGAGGGGTACTGGCGGGAGTAGGCGGCGCCCTCGAGACGCACCAGCGAATGGTCAAACTGATACACATCCGCCGACCCGGCCGCCAGCAGCTCGCCAAAGCCCCCCTCGCGGCCTGAGCTTCCGGCCTCGGGTACACCGGCGATGTTGTTGTCGTAGCCACCGGACAGCGAAATGTAACCCATGCGGGGAATCTGGGATAAGGCAGACGATGCGACCGCTTCTGCTGGCTGCAGCTGCGCCTCTGCCAACGCCCGGATTTTCGGTGGTGAGGACCGGCTGGCCGCGCGGGCAAACCACACGTCAGCGGTTTCTGCATCCCCCGCGGCCCGAGCCACCAGGCCGAGGTTGTACTGCGCCAGTGCGTTGTTCTCGGTCTCAAGCAGCATCGCGAAGGTATTTGCGGCAAGGCGGTACTCGCCCAACCGGTAATAGACAACACCCAGGTTATAGACCAGGGACGGGCTTTCCAGCCCGGCGGCACGGGCTTCTTCAAATGCGGCCCGGGCAGATTCAAGATCACCGCTCTGGTAGTGCCCGATGCCTTCAGCCAGGCGCTCCCTCGGAGTGCTGGACGCCGCCGCCGGAATAGAAATGATCGCTATCAGCAAGAAGCCAGACAGGGTAGGTAGCCAAACTGCAGCCCGCAAACGGAACTCTCCAGCGTCTCGGAAGAAAACTCATCGGCGCCTTGAGCAAGTGCTCAAAACCACCAACGCTATTCAGGGAGAGTATAACAGCGACAAACAAGAAAAAAGCGTGCGACACAAAGGTACACATCTTCTCCAGTTCGCTTGTTCGGGAGGGGCCGCTAATCCGGCAAGGAATCAGAGTTCCAGTTTGTTGTCGGGGTCAAGTTTGTCGCCAACGTCATCCAGCAATTGCTCCGTGTCATTCAGCAGATCATGCTTGCCGGGCAGATCGGTCAGTCCATTCCGGCCGGGCAAAGAATCCAGCAGACCATCGCGACCGGGCCTCTCGGAGTCGATAATCTCGCGAGCCTCGCTGGCCCGCTCTGACGCCGATTCACCAATTTCCTGACCACGTTCCATGGCATCCAGCGCTGTGTCGAGATCCGGCCTCTCGGGACGACCCTGCCCGGGCATTCCGGAAGCACCCTGGCGAATCTCCTGCCCCCGGATCATCGGCTCCGGCAGCTCAATCTCACGCACCACCGAATTGGTGAGTTCCTCATCGTCGACAACCATTCTCATGGTGACATCAAGGTCATCCAGGTTGTCGAAAGACTGCGCCATTGCTGGCGACACAAAAAGTGCAACCATGCACATCAGTGCCGGCCTGAACCACTGCCTGCTGTGCTTCGTCATGATGCTGGCTCCATTTTCTCTGTCTCGGCCTGACCTGGTATTACTGCCCTGAAGGTTTTCTGCCGCTGGCCATCGTCAATGTGTGCAACCAGATCGCCCGCGCCCGGGAACAGCACCCTGAGCGGCAGGGCCAGAACGTTCTCACCCTGTTCCAGATCGACCTGCCAGCTCAGCTGATGTCGTCCGGGAAAGCTTGCCAGCTCAACATTGGCCGGGAGCTCAAGCGTCAGTGTGACGTCCTGAAGCGGTTTGCCCGAGCTGAACGCGAGACGCACAGTCTGGACCACCGGCTCATAGACCGTGGATTCGGGCGTAGCCTGCCCCGGGGTCGCCGTGGTGGTGGCCATGTCCACGCGCGGCGGCTCGTCGCCCGGCTTCAGGCCCACCCCAAGGGCAATACCCAGCGCCAACGCCGCAGCGATCGCTCCACCCACAATCGGAGTACTCCAGCCACCGCGCATGGAATCACCCGAGCGCGCAGCGGCCATAATCCGGGTCTCGAAATCCGGCGATGGATCCGGAATGGATAACCGGTCCGCCAGCGCGGACTGCAACTCTCGTTCATCCGCCAGAATCGCCGCACAGTGAACGCACTCTGCCGCATGCTGCTCAACAATCGCAGCCTGTTCGGCAGACAATTCATTCATTATCAGGGGAGCAATCCGATCCCGGCATTCACGACACGACATATCCATCACCTCATTCTTTCACACGTCCGATGCCCGAGAAAGGTTCCAGTTCCTTTTGCAATTTTTCACGAAGTGCCGCACGGCATCGATGCAACCGGGATTTCACGGTGCCCAGCGGAATGTCGAGGATTTCCGCAATGTCTTCCTGGCGCCACCCATCCACGTCATGGAGCATGATCAGGGTGCGCTGATCCGGATCCAGCGCTGCCATGACCTTGTCCAGCGCCGGCCCCAGCCGGCCAGCCTCCAGGTGAGCTTCCGGGCCAATGTCGTCCGAGGCGAAGCTTTCGAGGTAGGAGGACTGCTGCTCGGCCTCAACCATCTCACTCAGTGGCCGATCAGACTGCCGCCCTTTACGACGCACCTGGTCGATGAAATGACGGTACAACACCCGGTTCAGCCAGGGCCGCAGTTGCTCAATGGCCTCCAGCTCGTCGAGACGAGGGTAAAGTTTCACGATGACGTCCTGAACCAGATCCTCCGCGTCCTGCTGCTGGCCAGCCAGACGAAAGGCAAAACGGTACAGCGCCTGCAGATGCGGCTGGACCAGCTTTTCAAATCGCTTGGACCGTGACGGCCGAAAAGGAAGTAATGCCAAACCGGTGTTCGCCTGTTCTTATGTTACTTTCGAGTAGATGGCTGGAAACGGCCCGCCAGTCTACCTCAGTTGAGGGTGACGTGATATGGGGCGCCCCCGGGCCACCTGAGCATTTATTGCCGAATCATTAGGCAACGTTCACAAAACTGCAGGAACCCGATAACCGCAGCCAGCGTTTTGTAGAGGACATAGAGAGCAAAGACGCCGCTCTGCACCGATAACCAAACCCTTTTTGGAGGCTTTTATGAATAGCACGCTCAAAATGTTCGCCGTTTCTGCCCTCACCGCAGGCATCGCCGGCTGTGGCGGCGGTGGTTCGGGCTCAAGCGATTCCACCGGTACCGTGTCCTTCGGCATCACCGACGCGCCGGCCACAGATCTCAGCAATGTGACCGTTGCATTTACCGAGATCCGCCTCAAACCGACAGACGGTGACTGGATTTCGTTCCCACTGGAGGGGTTCGAAACCGTCAATATGCTGGACCTGCAGGGCGGCGTCAGTGAGCCGCTGATTACCGACCAGGAGGTGCCTGCGGGTGAGTATTCCCAGGTTCGATTGATCGTTGATACTGAAAACTCGTTCGTAAAGCGCTCTGACACAGGGGATACTGAATTTTCTCTTGCCGTCCCGTCCGGTGAGCAAAGCGGCCTGAAACTGCAAGGGGACTTTATTGTCGCCGCCGACACCTCCACCAGCTTCACCATTGATTTCGACGTGCGCAAAGCCGTGGTCGACCCCCAGGGCAACGCGCTCGCCGACTTCATGCTGAGACCGGCGCTGCGACTGGTCAACAATCTCGAGGTCGGGTCCATCGCCGGCTCGGTAGATGAGTCAACCATTATCCAGGTTCGGTGCTCAGTCAATGATCCGGCTTACGATGGCATGGTCTACGTCTATCAGGGCAGCGACGCCACCATCGGCGATCTTGGCAGCGAGAACGAGCCGCTGCTGACCGCACCGGTAGCCTTTGATGGGGAAGTGTCGGAGTACAACTACACTGCGGCCTTCCTGATGGAAGGCGAGTACACCGTCAGCTACACCTGCGACCCCGATGACAACGAGGCGGCACAGGAGCTCACGTTCCTTGGAACGCGGAACGTCACCGTGACGGCTGAGTCGCAAACCACGGTAGACTTCGTGGCCGAGTAACATCAGTCGGACAAAAAACCCCGCAACTGCGGGGTTTTTTGTGTCTGCTGAACGGAAAACACATCACTACAGTGCGTTAGCCCGTTGCTCGGCCTGATTGGCACCCGCCACGTTCCCGCGCTCGCGCCGAATATCCGCCAGCAACATCCAGCCAGACCGCTGCAACCTTGCATCGCTCCCGGCCAGTGACAACCCTTTGAGCGTGAATTGCTCCGCCGAGCCCAACTGTCCGGCGGCAACGTAGGCTTCGGAGAGTTTGAAATACACCTCCGCCGATCTCGGAGCGATGCGCTGAGCCCGCTCCAACTGCGCAATAGCGGCCGGCGCATTGCCTTGAGCCAGGAGGCTGTCGGCTTGCTGGATGAGGCTCTTGGCCGCCGGTGACAGCTGGTCTCCGGCTTCCTGATAGCTCGGAGAACCGGTGCGGCGCTCCTGTTCGGGTTCTGCTGCCGATTCAGACGGCTGCTCACTCTTGCGCTCCGTGCGCGTGGGTGCCGCCTCCCGTTCGCTCCGCGGTGGTTCCGGCGCGTCTTCCACATCCCGTGACGAGCCACCGGCGGGCACGTAGATGGAGCCGCCGGGCGAGGCACAGCCGCCGATGATGAGTGCCAGTGCCAGCGCGCTGCTGTATTTCAGTGTTACTGCCTTCATTGGAAAAGTCCTTCAAACCAGCCGCGGATCCGCCGCTGCAGATTACCCGCACAGGTCACCTCCTGAGCGGGCTCACTGCCTGCCATAAACGGAACCAGGCGTGCATTGTCACAGTGCTCGTCAGTCAGAGCCTGTCGTTGCGCATTGACCCAGTGATACGTCACGCCGTCGGGCACCACCGGTGAAAATCCGTGTTGGGGCACCTGCTCCATGAACCGAGCCCACACCGGCAGCGCACCGGTTGAGCCTGTCAGTGTGGTGGGGCCGTTATCGTCCCGACCGATCCAGGTCACGGCCAGCAGATCGCCACTGAAGCCAGCAAACCAGGCATCTCGCCCGTCGTCCGTGGTGCCGGTTTTGCCGGCGAGTGACAGTTGCTGGGGCACGGAACGGTAAGCCGCTCGCCCGGTCCCCTCCTGCATGGTTTCCTGCATGGCGTATTGCACCAGGTGAACCGCTGCCGGATCCGCCACCTGGTCCACCTCCAGGCTGTAGCGCGACAGCGCCTCACCACTGGCATCGGTGACCTGGCGAATGGTTCGCAACGGGGTATTGAAACCGGATGTGGCCAGCCCCTGATAGATCTGCGCCACGGTGACCGGCGTCATCGACACCGAGCCCAGCAGCATGGAAGGATACCGGGAAATCGGACTGGTCACACCAAACGCCTGCAGGGTTTCCTGCACGGCATCCACGCCCACATCGAGACCGACCCTCACCGCCGGCAGATTATAGGACCGGGACAGTGCCTGATGCAGCGGCACTTCGCCCCGCTCCTTTTTGTCGAAGTTTTTCGGCTCCCAGCGCCGGTCGTCGTCAAACACCAGGGCAAACCCCTTGTCCTCCACCGGAGAAATCAGCGTGTAGCGCTCTGGATCCTGCAGTGCGGTCAGGTAGATAAAAGGTTTGATCAGCGAGCCGATCGGCCGGCGCGCATCCAGCGCCCGGTTGAAACCGGCAAACTGGGGGTCTCGACCGCCCACCAGTGCCAGCACCTCGCCACTGTCACGCGCGGTCACCACCATGGCGGACTCGAGCGTGGTGTCCCGGGAGCCGGAATCCATCCGCGACAGCGTGTCAGTGACGGCAAACTCCGCCGCGTACTGAATCCCCGGATGGAGAGTAGTGAAGATCCGCAACCCCTCGCTCCGAAGGTCCTCCTCCTTGTAGTCCCGTGACAGATGGCGGCGGACCAGATCGATATAGGCAGGATAGCGGTTCTCGGAGTATGAGGGCCGCTCACTGACACCCAGCGGCCGGGCACGGGCCTTACTGGCTTCGGCGGCGCTGACGATGCCGTCGTCGGCCATCACGTCGATGACCAGGTTACGACGGGCCAGAGCACGCTCCGGATGCCGGCGCGGATTGTAGTAACTGGGCCCCTTCACCATGGCCACCAGTAGCGCCACCTGGTGCAGGTCAAGGTCGCGGATCGATTCGCCGAAGTAGAACTGACTTGCCAGGCCAAAACCGTGAATGCTGCGGGTGCCGGCCTGACCGAGATACACCTCGTTGAGGTAGGTTTCGAGGATGTCGTCCTTCTCGTAGTGCAGCTCCAGCAACACCGACATCAACGCTTCGTTGCCTTTGCGGATCAGGGCCTGCTCACGGGTCAGGAAAAAGTTCTTCACCAGCTGCTGGGTCAGCGTGCTACCGCCCTGCACCACCCGGCCCGCCTGCAGGTTGACCAGCAGTGCACGGCCAATGGACAGCGGTGCCACACCGTAATGCTCATAGAATCCGCGGTCCTCAATGGTCAGCAACGCGTCGGTCAGCAGGTCCGGCACATCCTCCAACTGAACCAGTACCCGATCCTCCTTGTGAGCCGGGTAAATGCCGCCGATCTGGGCGGGCTCAAGACGCACGATCGGCGCGTTATCACCCTCCACCACTCGAAACTCCTGAACCCGGTCGCTGTAGATGGTCAGTGCCAGCCGGCGCCGGGGCTCCAGCCCATCGGCGAACAGAAAACCGCGGGAACTGATCAGAAAACGACCGCCACTGCGACTGTAGGTGCCCGGTCTGACGCCATCGCCCTTGCGGAAGCCGGACAGCTCCAGCTCTCTCTGCAGACTGCCGGAGCTGACACTGGCGCCGTCATACAGTTCAAGCGGGCGGGCATAAACCCGCGACGGTACCTCAAAGCGACGCCCCTCAAAGCGTGAGGTCACTACCGCATCGAGATACACCATCCAGCCGGCAAGCAGGACCAGACCGATCAGCGAGACGCGCCAGAACAGACGCCAGAACCAGGGTCGCCGGGCGGAACGGCCTTTACCGGTTTTTTTCTTGACGGACTTTTTGGGGGGAGATGTTTTTTTCATGGCGCGAGTATAACGAAAGCGGCACGGCTGGAGGCAGGTCATCTGTGTGTTATTTCTGTAATCTGCCCGTTATGATAGGCGCAAGAAAAATCAACAAGTTCAGGGAATGCGAGGAGAGAGCAGTGAGCGACACCGATACCCACAACCTGATTCTGGCGTTACAGAATCCGGCGCTGTACGACCACCCGGTCACCGATTTTCAGGTTCTTGAGACCCACATCTCTCAGGTGATCCTCACCGGCGACTACGCCTATAAGATCAAGAAGCCCATGGATTTCGGGTTTCTCAATTTCTCCACCCTGGCTCGCCGCAAGCATTTCTGCGAGGAGGAACTGCGTCTGAACTCCCGCCTGGCCGCGGACCTGTATCTGGATGTGGTGCCAATCACCGGCACCGCCGACGAGCCGATAATCGGTGGCGAAGGTGAGCCGTTTGAATACGCCATCCGCATGCGCCAGTTCGACCAGAGCGAGCTGTTCGACGTACGCCAGGAGAACGGGTCCCTCAGCGCCGACCTGCTCGCCAGCCTGGCCAGACAGGCGGCGGGTTTTCATGACACGCTGTCGCCGGTGGCCGATGACAAACCACTGGGCACTCCTGAGGCCGTGTTTGCCGCCATGCAGGAGAACTTTGACCAGATTCGCCCGCTGCTGGACGATCAGGAATTGCTGTCACAGCTGGACAACCTCGAGGCCTGGACCCGCACCACTTTCGAACGCCAGCAGGATCTCATCGCCCAGCGCCGCCAGCAGGGCTTCGTGCGTGAGTGCCACGGCGACCTCCACCTGGCCAACATCACGGTGTTCGAGGGCAAAGTCACGGTGTTCGATTGCATCGAATTCAACGAGCCGTTCCGCTGGATCGATGTAATCAACGATCTCGCATTTCTGTTGATGGACCTCGAGTCACGCCGCGAACCGTTGCTGGCCAACCTGGTCCTCAACACCTACCTGGAGCATCGCGGGGATTTCGACGCGCTGCCGTTGCTGCCATTGTACAAGGCCTACCGCGCCATGGTGCGCGCCAAGATTGCGTTATTCACCCTCGGCAACCCATCACTGTCCGACGCCGAAAGAGCCGGCCTGCTGCAGCGATATCAGGACTACGCCCAACTGGCGGAGAGCTACAGCGCCATCCCGAACCCTTACCTGCTGGCGACCACGGGCTTGTCCGCCAGCGGTAAAACCTGCGTCAGCGCCGCCATGTCTGCGGAACTGGGGCTGATTCGTCTGCGTTCGGACGTTGAACGCAAGCGGCTGTTCGGCTTGGGACCGCTGGACCAAAGCAAATCCCCCACCGGCGCCAACCTGTACACTGAGGAAGCCACCCGGGAAACCTATCAACGCCTTGCCACCGTGGCCGCGGATCTGCTGCATGCAGGCCTTCCGGTAATTGTGGATGCCGCCTCCCTCAAGCAGCGGGAACGGGCGCTGCTGGCCGAGGTGGCCGAGAACCAGGGCCTGCCCTTCGCCCTGATTCACTGCGAAGCACCCGAGCAGCTGCGCCGGGAATGGATCCGCAACCGCTCCGGAGACGCCTCAGAAGCCACCGAGGCGTTGCTGGATGAACAGCAGGGCTGGTTCGAGCCGCTGACCACGGAAGAGAAAACCCACACCATTCACCTGCATACTGACCAGGAACACGTAGCGGAGGCGGTAGCCGACCGGATCCGTCAGCACTTCGGGCTGCCGTCGGCCTGAATCGTCTACACTGTTAGCACCCGGCCCGTGGGTCGGGTGCCCGTCAGCGGATACCGGCACAAGCCAGCAGAGGTCAGCACCATGGACACAGACGCAGTACGCCCGATCAACGACCCACTCTACGACAAGCTCAGAAGTGAAAACATGGAGGCGTTTAACACCGCCAAGGCGACCCAGCCGGCGCTGCCAAGCTTCGCCCATGGCGATTTCCGCGGTCTCGACCTGCGCGGGATGGACGCCCACGGCATGGACCTGAGACATGCCTATTTCCGGGGAGCCGACCTGCGCGGCATTGATTTCAGCCAGTGCGAAATGGAAGGCGCCAGCATCGCCGGAGCCAAGATTTCCGGCTGCTTCTTCCCCCGTGCACTGCACGCGGACGAAATCGTGATGTCCCTGAACCACGGCACCCGCATGCGCTACACCACCGGCAAATGACCGATCAACGGCACTGGACACACATCGGGCGGGCGGAAGACCTGAACACCGGTGCCATCGAGTTCGCGCTGACAGCGGACACGGCCGCGGCCGGTACTTCGCCGCAGAGGGGCTTTGCACTTCGTCATGACGGCGAGATGAGGGCCTATGTCAATCAGTGCCCCCACCTGGGCATTGAGCTGAACTGGATGCCGGGGCGCTTCATGGACTCTGACGGCTGCTTCATCCAGTGCGCAACCCACGGCGCCCTGTTTCTGCCGAAGAGCGGCGAGTGCATTGCCGGGCCCTGCCAGGGGGACGCGCTGACGCCGCTGGAGGTGGTGGAACGGCCCGACGGCATTTACATCAGGCCTCCAGAATAACCGGCACCGGGCCCACGAGAGACAGGCCGCCGGAGGGTCCGCCCGCATCACCCAGCTCTGCACGGTAAGCGAGCACTTCCACACCGGCTGCCGCCGCTTCCCTGAGCAACGCCCCATAGGCCGCGTCGATGTGATCCGCCGGCCGCACCGACGTGATACCGCTGTGATTCACCACAAACAGCAGCACACCGCGTTCGCCCACCGCCACCTGGGCCATCAGCTCACGCAGATGTTTTTGTCCACGGGTGGTCACTGCATCGGGGAAAAACCCTGCGCCGGCCTCACACAGGGTGACATTTTTCACCTCCACCCAGGCGTCGGCAAGAGACGGATGCTCTGACAGATGCAGATCAATCCGGCTTCTCTCGGAGCCGTAACGCACCTCCGTGCGAACCTTGCCATATCCGGCCAGTTCCGCGACCGCACCTGCCTCAATGCCATGGCGTGCCTGGGCATTGGGTCGGCCTGTGTTGATGCATGCCAGTTCGCCCGGCGCAGTTTCCACCAGTTCCCAGGTGTAACGGAGCTTGCGCTTGGGATTATCGCTTTCACTCAGCCAGACCCGCGCATCCGCGGGCTGGCAACCCAGCATGGAACCGGTGTTCGGACAGTGGGCAATTACCTCGCTGCCGTCCGGCAGCCGCACATCGGCCAGAAACCGCTTGTAGCGCCGGATCAGCCGGCCTTCAATCAATGGCAGGGGGAACTTCATGGTGGTCTCCGTGTGAAAGTCTGATCACAAGGCTGGCACCCCTGTGACTTATCTGCTATTTTCCGCAAATTCCTGTTTCAGGACGAATGCTTTATCCAGGGTCAAACCGCGCAGCGAAGGCTGGTGCGGAGGGAAGCAAAGCGTTCTTGTGAAGTACAATCAAGAGGCCGGGTCAATGGCAAACACTGCACAACAGCCACGCGAACGTTTTACCAACTTCACCCCCTACGAAATGAAGAAGGGTGAAGAGTATATGAGTGCTGACATGCTGGAGCACTTCAAGAATCTGCTGCTGCAATGGAAGCAGGAGTTGATGGAAGAAGTCGACCGCACCATGCACCATATGCAGGAAGATGCCGCAAATTACGCGGATCCCAGCGACCGTGCAACCCAGGAAGAGGAATTCAGCCTGGAGCTGCGCACCCGCGACCGCGAGCGCAAACTGATCAAGAAAATCGACAAGACCATTGATCGTATCGACAAGGACGATTATGGCTTTTGCGACCAGTGCGGTGTGGAAATCGGCATCCGCCGTCTCGAGGCGCGCCCGACGGCCACCTTGTGCATCGACTGTAAAACCCTGGCGGAAATCCGCGAACGCCAGACCGGCATCTGAGCCGTTTACCCTTGCCCGCCGGCCCCTCCCGGGCCGGCTGATTGATTACCATGGCTGAACAAACCTACCGCGGGCGGTTTGCCCCGTCCCCGACCGGGCCGCTGCACTTTGGCTCACTGGTGACCGCCCTGGCCAGCTTTATGGAGGCCAGAACCCATCAGGGCCAATGGCTGGTGCGCATCGAAGACCTTGATCCGCTGCGAGAAAGCACGCACGCCACCGACCAGATCCTTCACAGTCTGACCTGCCACGGCCTGATCCCGGACGAACCGGTTCGCTTCCAGTCCCGGCGCCACAACGCTTACCAGACAATCATCGATACCCTGCTGCAACGCGGCACTGCCTATCGCTGCGCGTGTTCCCGCAAGCAATTGCTGGCGCATCAGGGCCGACATCCCGAGCGCTGTCGCAATGGCAACAGCGTGCCCGGCGATCGTCCGTTCGCCGTTCGCTTTGCGTTGCATGATGAAACAAGCGACTGGCATGACGAGTTGCTGGGCGAACAGACCCAAACCGTGCGGGCCGAGCTTGATGACCCGGTCATTCTGCGCAAGGAGGGCTTCTACGCCTATCAGCTGGCCGTAGTGGCTGATGATATTGATCAGGGTATCACCGACGTGGTGCGGGGCTCTGACCTGCTGGACATGACCGCCCAGCAGCAGCAGATCTACCGCGCTCTGGGTGCCGCGCCGCCGCGCTGGCTGCACATTCCGGTGATCCTCAACGAGCAGGGCCAGAAGCTCAGCAAACAGAACCATGCACCGGCACTGGATGGCACCCAGCCCTCCCGCAACCTGATGCAGGCACTTCAGGCGCTCGGACAGCAACCGCCAGTAGCCCTTGAGCGATCCGGCACCAACGACATTCTTGACTGGGCAGTCCGACACTGGCGGCGGGGCGCAATCCCCCTGACATCCCTGTAAGCTACATGGTATAAAGCCTGTCACAAACTCAGCGCGGATCGCATGCCTGATGTATATCTATCGCCTGGTCTTCCTGTTGGTTCTGGCCATCTATATTTTCTCGCCGAATATTCTCGACTGGTGGACCTCTCCCGGAAACGCCTGGTACACCCCCTACATCATCTGGGCCGGCCTGATTGCCATCGGCTTCTGGCTGGAATGGCGGCGAGACCCCAATGAGTTTTAGCGCCCCCGGCCTGATGCTGGCCAGCCTGTTATATCTGATCCTGCTGTTCGGCGTTGCCTGGATTACCGAGCGCGACCTGTTGCCCCGACACTGGGTCAGACACCCGCTGGTCTACACCCTCAGCCTCGGCGTGTACGCTGGCATTTGGGCGGTGTACGCGGCGGTGGGCGTGGCGGCTGAGTCCGGCTTTGGCTTCCTGGCCTATTATCTGGGCATCAGCGGCGCCTTCCTGCTGGCGCCGGTGTTGCTGAACCCGATAATGCGCATCGGCCGCGCTTACCAGTTGGCCTCGCTGGCCGACCTGTTCGCCTATCGCTACCGCAGCCAATGGGCAGGCACGCTGGTAACCATCTGCTCAGGCGCCGCCATTCTGTCGCTTTTAAGCATGCAGATTCAGGCGGTGTCGACCTCCGCCAGCCTGCTGGCACCTGATACCTCCCCCGACGTGATCAGCGTGATGTTCAGCATCACCGTGGTGCTGTTTGCCATGCTGTTCGGTACCCGCCGTAATCAGGGCTCCGAGAGCCATCAGGGACTGGTGCTGGCCATTGCCTTTGATTCACTGGTCAAGCTGGTGGCCCTGCTGGTGATGGGTGGCGTGATCCTGTTCGGCGTATTTGGCGGCATGGGCGGGCTGGAAACCTGGCTCAACACCCAGAATTCACCAGCCCGCCCGATGACCATGACCATCGACGATGGCAGCTGGCGCGCACTGATGCTGATGGCGTTCGCCGGCGCCCTGGTACTGCCCCACATGTACCACATGACGTTCAGTGAAAATCCGTCGCCGAAAGCCCTGGCCAAAGCCAGCTGGGGCCTGCCCCTGTATCTGTTGCTGCTGGGGCTGCCGGTACCGCTGATCCTCTGGGGCGGACAGGAACTGGCAGCCACCACTGGCCCCAATTTCTACGCCATCGGTGTTGCCCAGGCGCTGGAAAGCCCGGCCCTGACGCTGCTGATGTACATTGCCGGCCTGTCTGCCGCCAGCGGGCTAATGATTGTCAGCACCCTCGCGCTGGCAGGCATGGTTCTGAACCACATTGTGCTGCCCCTGAAGACACCGCGAGACCATGGCGACATCTACCACTGGCTGCGCTGGATCAAACGCCTGCTGATTGCCGTCATTATTTTTGCGGCGCTGTTGTTCCACGAGACCATTGGCACCAATCTTGACCTGTCCATCCTCGGAGCCATTTCACTGTCAGGCACCCTCCAGCTGTTACCGGGTGCCCTCGGCGTCATCTACTGGCCGGAAGGTAACCGGCGCGGGTTGATCGCAGGACTCATCTCCGGCCTGGCGATCTGGATCGTCACCCTGGTGCTGCCGTTCTCCCACACCGCTAACCTGCTGGAGTGGCTGGGCGCGCCACTGGTGCCCGACTACAGCAACTGGCACATCTTCACCTTCATCAGCCTGACGGTGAATGTTACCGTTTTCACACTGGTCTCAGTGCTCAGCGGCAGCACCGCCGAGGAAGCCAGCGCGGCCCAGGCCTGCTCTTTGGGCGCCCTGTCCCGCCCCCATCGGCGTGAACTGGTGGCCACGTCCTCTGCCGACTTTATCCGCCAGCTTGCGGACCCACTGGGGCTGGGTGTGGCCAAACGCGAGGTAGAGCGCGCCCTCGGCCAGCTCAAATTGCCCAATGTGGAATATCGGCCCTACCAGTTGCGCCGGCTGCGGGACCAGGTGGAGGTCAACCTCTCTGGTCTGCTCGGCCCTGCCGTGGCGCGGGACCTGGTCAAGCGCCATCTGGGCTACAAAGCCATGGCCAGTGGAGGCATGGCCCAGGACATCCGCTATGTGGAACGTGCCCTTGGCGACTACCAGAATCAGTTGACCGGCCTTGCCGGCGAGCTGGACAATCTGCGCCGCCACTATCGCCAGACTCTGCAGAACCTGCCAATCCCGGCCTGTTCCATGGGCGATGACGGCGAGATTCTGATGTGGAACCACGCCATCGAGCAGCTCACCGGCATCACCGCCGACGACGTGGTGGGCGCGCGCCTGCAGGCCCTGCCCGAACACTGGCACCTGCTGCTGGACGACTTCAACAGTGGCGAGGATCTGCACCGATACAAACACCGGCTCGACCTGAACGGCAAACCGCACTGGCTGAACCTGCACAAGGCCGCCTTGAGTGGTCCCGATCATCCGGAAGGCGGCAGCATCATTCTGGTGGAAGACCAGACCGAGACACGACTACTGGAAGACGAACTGATGCACAGCGAACGCCTGGCATCGGTGGGCCGCCTGGCGGCCGGCGTGGCCCACGAAATCGGCAACCCGGTCACGGGCATCTCGTCCCTCGCGCAGAATCTGAAGCTGGAAACCGATGACCCCGACATTCTCTCGACGGCGGAGCAGATTCAGCAGCAAACCCGACGCATCTCGACCATCCTGCAATCGCTGATGAACTTTGCCCGCACCGGCAATCACTCCCAGGCCAACCGTTACGAACCGGTGCTGATCCGCCGCTGTGTCGATGAGTCAATCAACCTGCTGTCCCTGAGTGACCGTGGCCTGGGCATCCACTACGTTAACGACTGCCCGGACAACCTGATGGTGCTGGGTGACGAGCAGCGGCTGGTGCAGGTATTCGTCAACCTGCTGGCCAATGCCCGTGACGCGTCACCCGAGGGCGGAAGCATCCGGGTCAGTGGAAACCGCGATGGCTACTCCGCTATTATCGAGGTCACCGATGAGGGGTCCGGCATTCCGGAAGATCAGCTGGACCACATCTTTGAGCCGTTTTACACCACCAAGGCACCCAATAAGGGCACAGGCCTTGGTCTGTCACTGGTGTACAGTATTGTCGAAGAGCATTACGGCAACATACACGTAGGCAGCCCGGCGGATCCGGAATCCGGTCTGGGCACCTGCGTGCGCCTGAAATTGCCGGCCTACGAACCGGACTCCGGTAACGCCGCCATCAGCCTGAACGAAAGGTCGTAATACCCTATGCCTCGCATTCTGATCGTGGAAGATGAAGAGATAATCCGCTCCGCCGTGCGCAAACTGCTGCAGCACGCCGGCTACGACGTTGCGGACGCCGGCTCTGTGGAAGAAGCAGAACAACAGCATGAGCCCGATGAATTTGACCTGATCATTTCGGATCTGCGGCTGCCCGGCGCCCCGGGAACCGAACTGATCAACCGGGCGCCGAACACCCCGGTGCTGATCATGACCAGCTACGCCAGCCTGCGCTCCGCCGTTGATTCCATGAAAATGGGTGCCGTGGAGTACATCGCCAAGCCGTTTGATCATGATGAGATGCTGGCCGCCGTGGAGAACATCCTCGCCCGCAAACAACAGACCGACGTCGACCCGGAAACCGGGCCCACGCCCGCCACCGCGGACAAGGCCAGCAGCGATCCGGCCAGCATCATGTTCGGCCAATGCGACGCCATGCAGAAAGTCTTCACGCTGATCCGCAAGGTGGCCCCCACGGAGACCACAGTGCTGATCCAGGGCGAATCCGGTACCGGTAAAGAACTGGCCGCCCGCGCACTTCATCTGATGAGCCCGCGGGCGCTGAAACCGCTGATCTCGGTGAACTGCGCGGCCATCCCGGAAAGCCTGATTGAATCGGAGCTGTTCGGTCACGAGAAGGGGTCGTTCACCGGTGCGGTGTCGGCCCGCACCGGACTGATCGAGGCCGCGGATGGTGGCAGCCTGTTTCTGGATGAAATCGGTGAGCTGCCACCGGAAGCCCAGGCACGGCTATTGCGCGTGCTGCAGGAGGGGGAGATCCGCAAGGTGGGCTCAACCCAGAGCCGCCAGGTCAACGTCCGGATGATTGCCGCTACCCACCGCAACCTGAAAGCCATGACCCGCACCGGCGAGTTCCGCGAAGACCTGTATTACCGGCTGAACGTTATGCAGGTGCGCATCCCACCTTTGCGGGAACGCCACGGCGACATTCTTGGTTTGGCCCAGCGCTTCCTCACGCGCCAGGGTGAGAAAATGAGCAAGCCACACCTGAACCTCAGCCCGGAAGCCATGCGTGCCCTGGAACGGCACCGCTGGCCCGGTAACGTCCGTGAACTGGAGAACGCCATCGAACGCGCCACCATTTTGTGTGACACCGACCTGATCACTCCGTCGCTGCTGGATCTGGAGTACGAGGGCGGTGACGAATACATTCCGCAAACGCTGGTGGAAGGCAACAACGAACAGGTTCGGGCGCGGGAACCGGAATCCTCCAACGACCTTTCGCTGGAAGATTACTTCCAGCACTTTGTTCTGGAAAACCAGGACAAGATGAGCGAAACCGAACTGGCCCAGAAGCTTGGTATCAGCCGGAAGTCCCTTTGGGAACGTCGCCAGCGGCTCGGCATCCCCCGCAAGAAAGCCTCGGGGAACTGACCATACGGCCGCCGCCGGCTCGATGCGCACCGGCCACCGAACCCAAAGTATGAACCCCCGCTCAGTTGTTACCCCCTGTTCCGTAAGGTAACACTCCCGAGCCTCAAAATGAGATTGGGGTAACACTTCAGACCTATACGGGGTAACACTTATGGATCACTTTTTCTTAACTAGCTGTAAATAAAGGGATTCATAAAACTGGCACATGCCCTGCAACCTATTTGGCGCACAACAACAAAAACAAGAGTGACAACGCAGCGTCAAAACAAAAACAAGAAGCTGCAGGAAAACGTTCAGCAACAAAAACAAGAACAGAACGTGAGCGAACTGAGTGTTTTGGGTACTGTGCTTTTTAGGGGTCCCTTGGCACGAGCGAGTTGTAGATGTGGAGAAGAATCGTCTTCCAGGCGAGAGCCTGTAAGCCAAATTGTGTAACTGCCCACGAGTGAGTAATCTTTTCAAAAGGATACCATCGTGGGTACACAAGT
>NZ_JAKZAI010000027.1 GCF_023156235.1 Marinobacter goseongensis
AAAAGCCACAAGATAGACTATGAAAGGTGGGTCAATTTTATTGGCCAAAGGTGGGTCAAAATAAATGGCCATTGACAGCACCACACCAACGCGGTTGCGTGTTGGCGAAAAAGTCGCCTGATTTCATAAAAAACGGCTACTTTCGGACGAATTTGCAAAAGAATCGTAGGATTCTGTAAGCCGATGATCCGTAGTAACACTAACGTATACCTGTGTGTCACTCTGCGGAAACCGCCATTATGTTCAGTGCCAACAAGGTTCTTGAGCCATCCGCTGAGCCCCGCCACATCGCCGGTATGCCTTTGCCGGCGTCCTGCGTTCCCGGTTATTTTGTTGCCCCGTCCGCTTTCGCCATCGGCAGCAAAAGTAACGCTTTTTATAGCGAACAACGCGTAAAAGCCGGTAACTGCTATATTAATTGTAATCAGACGGGTGCGGTGGTGAGAGTGTGGCCGTTCAGCGGCCGTAAATGCGCCCTTGCTTCCGTGTGCCGTTGAGAGAGTTTGAGGGGCCCGGGGCTCTTGTCACAGAGCAACACGCCATCAACTGGATAAGGAGGTAGTCACACTTATGTATCAGCCTGCGTTGTAGGCGCTAGTGCGTTCTCACTCGTTTAAAGCAGAAGAGACATAACAACAATTGACGCGTCTGTCGGACTCAGCCCGGGAAGCGCGTCAAACAGTCGGGCGAATGCCCGATTAATGAACTGGAGGAGCCTTATGGCTATTGGAGTTTGGATCAGTCTGTTTGCATACTTTGCGCTCATGATTGCCATTGGCATTTATGCAATGCGCACATCCACCTCATCATCTGAGGATTACATGTTGGGTGGTCGCGCCCTCAGCCCGAAAGTGGCGGCGCTGTCTGCCGGTGCCTCGGATATGAGCGGTTGGTTGCTTCTGGGTCTGCCCGGAGCGCTCTACGTTACTGGCCTGGCATCCGCCTGGATTGGTATTGGCCTGTTTGTGGGTGCGTTCGTCAACTGGACCCTGGTTGCGCCGCGTCTTCGCGAGCAAACGGTTCACTACGGCAACGCCATTACCATTCCGTCGTTCCTCGCGAACCGTTTCCCCACACAGGCGTTGTCGCTGAGAACGGTTTCGGCCATCGTTATTGTGATTTTCTTTGCGGTTTACACCGCGTCTGGCCTGGTCGCCGGCGGCAAGTTGTTTGAAAGCGCGTTTGCCGGAATTTTCAACTTCGGTGGTCTCAGTGACTACGCCGTGGGTATCGTGATCACCCTGGGCGTAGTACTGGCCTACACGGTGGTTGGCGGCTTCCTGGCGGTGAGCATGACTGACTTTGTGCAGGGCTGCATCATGATGCTGGCACTGGTGATCATGCCGGCGGTGGTGCTGTTCGGCGAAGGCGGTGGCGGGTTCGCGCAAGCGACCGAGACCCTCAATTCGGTGGATCCCAAACTGCTGTCGTGGACCGAGGGGCTGACCTTCATCGGCTGGCTGTCTGCTGTTACCTGGGGGTTGGGCTACTTCGGCCAGCCGCACATTATTGTTCGCTTCATGGCCATCCGCACGCTGAAAGATGTGCCCATTGCCCGCAATATCGGCATGGGCTGGATGGGTATTTCCCTGATCGGTGCCATCTCACTGGGTATTTTTGGTCGAGCCTACGCCGTACGTAACGGCATGGACATCGCCGATCCCGAAACGATCTTTATTATCCTCTCGGACCTGCTGTTCCACCCGCTGATCACCGGTTTCCTTTACGCAGCGCTGCTGGCGGCGGTCATGAGCACCATCTCCAGTCAGTTGCTGGTGTCTTCCTCGTCGCTGACTGAGGACTTCTACCGTCTGTTCCTGCGCAAGGAAGCCACCGACAAGGAATGCGTTGGCGTTGGCCGTGTGTGTGTTGTTCTGGTCGGTCTGGTTGCGGCCGTGATCGCGTCGGATCCTGACTCCCAGGTACTGGCTTTGGTCAGTAACGCCTGGGCAGGCTTCGGTGCGGCCTTTGGTCCGCTGATCATCCTGTCGCTGATGTGGTCGCGTACCAACGGTGCCGGCGCTATCGCAGGCATGGTGGTGGGTGCAGCTACTGTGATGGCGTGGATCTCACTGGGCTGGAACGGTGAATTCATGGGTGGCCCGGGTGTGTACGAAATCATTCCCGGCTTTGCCGCCGCTATGATCGCTATCATTGTGGTGAGTCTGGCGACTGCCGATGCTGGCGAATACCAGCACATTGAGCGGTAACCAGGAGCGGAAACATCGCTCTGAGTGATTGCAGGGGCTCCTTCGGGAGCCCCTTTTTTTGTTTTGGGGTGCCTGGCAGCGGGGCGGGAGGCCCGATGCTATAAACAAAAAAACGCCAGCCCGAAGGCTGGCGTTTTCATGGAACTGCCTCTTTAACTTCGAGGCAGAAGGCCATTGCTTAAGCGACGTTCGCTTCGGCGGCCTTCTTGGTGTAGTTCTCCATCTGGTCGAAGTTGAGATACTTGTAGATCTCTTTCGACATGCTGTTCAGGTTCTTGGCGTACTCCATGTACTCCGCCGGAGTCGGGAGTTTGCCCAGAACCGCACCCACCGCAGCCAGTTCCGCAGAGGTCAGGTACACGTTGGCACCATCGCCGAGGCGATTCGGGAAGTTACGGGTGGAAGTAGACAGCACCGTAGACTTGGCAGCCACACGTGCCTGGTTACCCATGCACAGGGAGCAGCCCGGCATTTCGGTGCGCACACCGGCGGTGCCGTAGGTGTTGAAGTAGCCTTCTTCCATCAGCTGAGCCTGATCCATCTTGGTCGGCGGAGACATCCACAGACGGGTGGTCAGGGCACCTTTGTGCTGCTCGAGCAGTTTGCCGGCCGCGCGGAAGTGACCGATGTTGGTCATGCAGGAACCGATGAAGACCTCGTCCACCTTGTCGCCAGCGACTTCGGACAGGAACTTGGCGTCGTCCGGATCGTTCGGGCAGCATACGATCGGCTCTTTGATGTCGGCCAGATCGATTTCTACCACGTGGGCGTACTCGGCGTCCTGGTCAGCGCGCATCAGCTTGGGATCAGCAATCCACTCTTCCATCTGCTTGGCACGACGCTCCAGCGTACGCGGATCGCCGTAACCTTCGGCAATCATCCAGCGCAGCATGGTGATGTTGGAGCGCAGGTACTCGGCGACAGACTCTTCCGACAGGTTGATGGTACAACCCGCAGCAGAGCGCTCGGCAGAAGCGTCAGACAGCTCGAATGCCTGTTCGACGGTCAGGTGTTCCAGACCTTCGATTTCCAGGATGCGGCCGGAGAATTCGTTGATCTTGCCTTTCTTCTCGACGGTCAGCATGCCTTGCTTGATGCCGTACAGCGGGATCGCGTGTACCAGATCGCGCAGGGTGATACCCGGCTGCATTTCACCTTTGAAGCGCACCAGAACGGATTCTGGCATGTCCAGCGGCATAACGCCGGTGGCTGCGGCGAAGGCAACCAGACCGGAACCGGCCGGGAAGGAGATACCCATCGGGAAGCGGGTGTGGGAGTCGCCACCGGTGCCGACGGTGTCAGGCAGCAGCATGCGGTTCAGCCAGGAGTGGATGATACCGTCGCCCGGGCGCAGGGAGACGCCGCCACGGTTACGGATGAAGTCCGGCATGGTGTGCTGCATTTCAACGTCAACCGGCTTGGGGTAAGCAGCGGTGTGACAGAATGACTGCATCACCAGATCGGCCTGGAAGCCCAGACACGCCAGATCTTTCAGCTCGTCACGGGTCATCGGGCCGGTGGTGTCCTGGGAACCCACGGTGGTCATGTGCGGCTCGCAGTAGGTACCCGGGCGCACGCCCTGGCCTTCCTCGAGGCCGCAGGCCTTGCCGACCATCTTCTGGCCGAGGGTGAAGCCTTTGGTGCCGGCTTCCGGATCGTTTGGCAGGCGGAACAGGTCGGTTGCGCCCATGCCCAGTGCCGCACGGGCCTTGGCGGTCAGGCCACGGCCGATGATCAGCGGAATACGGCCGCCGGCCTGGACTTCGTCCAGAATGACATCGGATTTGAACTTGAACTCGGAGATGGTCTCGCCGGCTTCGTTCAGAATCTTGCCTTCATAAGGGCGGATTTCGATCACGTCGCCCATGTTCATGTCATCAACCGGTGCTTCGAAAACCAGAGCGCCGGCGTCTTCCATGGTGTTGAAGAAGATCGGAGCGACTTTGTTACCGATACAGACACCGCCGGCGCGCTTGTTCGGCACACCCGGGATGTCGTCACCGAAGAACCACAGTACCGAGTTGGTGGCCGACTTACGGGAGGAACCGGTACCGACAACGTCACCCACAAAGGCAACGGGCAGGCCCTTGGCCTTGATCTCGTCGATCTGGCTCATGGGGCCGGTAACACCGGGCTCTTCCGGCTTCAGGCCGTCGCGTTCCATTTTGTAGGCGGCGCGAGCGTGCAGCGGGATATCCGGGCGGGACCAGGCATCCGGAGCGGGGGACAGGTCGTCGGTGTTGGTTTCACCGGTTACCTTGAATACCACCATCTTGGTGCTCTCGGGTACCTTGTTCTTATTGGTGAACCACTCGGCGTTGGCCCAGGATTCAACCACAGACTTGGCAACGGCGTTGCCGGCGTCCATCTTTTCCTTGACGTCGTTGAACGCGTCGAACATCAACAGGGTGTGCTTGAGCTCTTCGCCGGCCAGATCAACCAGTTCGGCGTTGTCCAGCAGGTCAACCAGGGTGGCAATGTTGTAGCCGCCCTGCATCATGCCCAGCAGCTGAACCGCTTTCTTGTTGTCGATCAGCGGGGAAGCGGCTTCGCCTTTAACAATGGCGGTCAGGAAGGCCGCTTTTACATACGCAGCTTCGTCCACGCCCGGCGGTACACGGTTTTCGAGAAGATCAACCAGTGTATTCTCTTCGCCGGCTGGCGGGTTCTTGAGTAGATCGACCAGGGCAGCGGTCTGCTCTGCGTTCAGGGGCTTGGGTGGGATTCCCAGGGCTTCACGTTCAGCAACGTGCTCACGATAGGCTTCTAACACGATATGGACCCTCATCAGTTGGAATGTCCCGCGCCGTTGGCAACAGTGCCTGGCGGGAGTTTTTGGCGGAAAGGCCGCAGGAGCCTCTGAATAAGGCCTCAAATCACCGATGGGGTTTCAGGATTTATTCAGAGACTCCTTGATCTGGCGCTGTATTCTATAGGAAACCCCGTATAAAGTTAAGCTGGACAGTGGTCGGAGTCCTCTGTTAAGTGCGTTATACTCCCTTTCCCCAATCGTTGCTGCCGTAACAGAGATATGACCGACGCCCTGCAAGAGATTCACGACTTTCTGCCCTGCCGAACGCCCCATCGCTGGATCGAGAACGCCCTGGACCATCAGGACCTGATGCTGATCGACCACGCCCACTGCGAGAAAAAGGCCGCCTCGACAGCGCTGAGCCTGATGTATCGCTACGTGGACAACACCGAACTGCTTAACAAAATGTCCCGTTTGGCGCGTGAGGAGTTGCGGCATTTCGAGCAGGTGCTGGCGATTATGAACAAGCGCGGCGTTCGTTACGATCATCTCACCCCGGCCCGTTACGCAGCGGGGTTGCGGCAGCACGTGCGTTCGGACGACCCTGGGCGGCTGGTGGATGTGCTGATCGTCGGCGCAATCATCGAAGCCCGCTCCTGCGAGCGGTTTGCGGCGCTGGCGCCGCACCTCGATGAAACGCTGGCGGATTTTTACACCAGCCTGCTGAAATCCGAGGCCCGTCATTATCAGGATTACCTCAAGCTGGCGGAGCAGGCCAACGGTGGCCCCGTGGATGAGCGGTTAGCGGTTTTCCTAGAGGCTGAACGGGCTCTGGTCGAGCAGCCCGATAACGAGTTCCGTTTTCACAGTGGGCCGCTGCTATAGCTCGCGGCACAGGGCCATCCAGCGATCAATGCCGGCGCTGCGGTATTTCTGTTTATGCAGGATGAAGTAGAACTGACGATCGAATGATCGGCTTTCCGGCACGCTCAGCGGCACCAGGCTGCCCCGGCGGAAAGCGTCCACGAGGCACACCTGCGACAGACAGCCGATACCCAATCCCGCCTCCACCGCCCGCTTGATGGCTTCGGTGTGTTCCAGTTCGAGCAGGATGTTGAGATCAGGCAGCAGCCCGTGCATGCCGCGCTCAAAACTCTGACGGGTGCCGGAGCCCGGTTCCCGCATGACCCAGGTGGCGCTGCGCAGATCGTTGTCGTTCAGTGCCCGTTTTGCTGCCAGCGGGTGGTCTGGCGAGCAGAACACCACCAGTTCGTCGCCGCGCCAGGGGATCACTTCCAGTTCAGACGATTGCAGCTCACCCTCGATCAGCCCGATATCCAGCTCGAAATCACTCACCCGCTTGGCGATGGTGCGCGTATTGGCAACTTCCAGGGCAACCTTTGGTCGGGTGGGGGTGTTCATGTACTGGGCCATGACACCGACGGCCAGGTAGTTGCCGATGGTCAGGGTGGCGCCCACTTTTAATGCGCCCACCTCGGAGTGCTTGCTGAACGCCTGCTCCAGTTCGCCGGCCTGGGCCAGCAGCGCCTCCACCTTGGGGCGGTACAACCGCCCCAGCTCGTTCAGTTGCAAACGCTTGCCCACCCGGTCGAACAGCTGAATGTCGAACTGGTTTTCCAGCTCTTTCAGCGCGCTACTGGCCGCAGACTGGGACATGGCAAGGGATTCCGCGGCCCGGGTGATGTTCTGGAAGTGGGCCGCGGCAAGGAAAACTTCGAGTTGGCGGAAACTGTATTTCATGAAGATGCTGCCGTAATCGATTGGGTCGAATAAGGTTATGAAGATATCCCATTTTGTCGATAGGTTAGCTGCGGGTTACTATTTATGCAATTCAGAACTTCCACTCAAAGCGAAACGAACAGGCGAGAGTTATCATGAGCAACCTGATCAAAGAGAAAGTCACCAGCGTCCGCCACTGGAACGACACCCTGTTCAGCTTCACCACAAGCCGCGACCCGGGGTTTCGTTTCAAGAACGGCCACTTCACCATGATTGGCCTGGAAACTGACGGCAAGCCGCTGATGCGCGCCTACAGTATCGCCAGCGCGAACTACGAGGAAGAGCTGGAGTTCTTCTCCATCAAGGTTCAGGACGGCCCGCTGACCTCGCGGCTGCAGAAAATCCAGGTGGGCGACGAGATCCTGGTGAGCCGCAAGCCTACCGGTACCCTGATTATGGACAACCTGCTGCCCGGCAAGAACCTGTGGCTGATCAGCACCGGCACTGGCCTGGCACCGTTCATGAGCATCATCAAGGATCCCGAGGTCTATGAGGCCTATGACAAGGTCATCCTGACCCACGGTGTCCGCTACATCTCCGAGCTGGCGTACCAGCAGGAAATCGAGGAACTCCCCAACAACGAGTTCTTCGGAGAGATGGTGGATGGCAAATTGCTTTACTACCCGACCGTGACCCGGGAAGAGTTCCGTAACAAGGGGCGTCTGACCGATGCCATGGAAAATGGCAAACTGACCCGTGATCTCGATCTGCCGGATTTCGATCTGGAGAACGACCGCTTCATGATTTGCGGCAGCCCCAGCATGCTCAAGGACACCTGCAGCATTCTCAACAACATGGGGTTCAAGGAAGCCCGTGGCGGCGATCTCGGACATTACGTGATCGAGCGGGCGTTTGTGGAGCAGTAACAGCCCGCCTATACTGCTGGCCAGACCGGCCTGACGAAAACCCCGGAGTGAGAGCTTCGGGGTTTTTTGTTGGCCATTGATATCGCCTGATCAAACGTCTGGACGCTGCATGTTAAACGGAATCTGGCTGAGCTTTTTCATTGCGGCCTTTGTCGCTGCGCTCTGGCAATGGCTGGGGATGGGCGATTCTGAAGTCTTCAGCCGCCTGGTTGCCGCGCTGTTCGATATGGCCCGATTGAGTGTCGACATCATCATCGTGCTGGCGGGCACCATGACCCTGTGGCTTGGGTTTCTGGCTATCGCTGAAAAGGCGGGGCTGATTCGCCTGATGGCGCGAGCGCTGGACCCACTGTTCCGCAGGCTGATGCCGGAAGTACCCAGCGGCCATCCCGCCATGGGACTGATCAGCATGAACTTTGCCGCCAATGTCCTCGGGCTCGACAATGCCGCCACACCCATCGGGATCAAGGCCATGCATGCGCTACAGAGCCTTAACCCGAGCAGGGATACTGCCAGCAATGCACAGATCCTGTTTCTGGTGCTCAACACCTCCTCGCTGACCTTGCTGCCAGTCACCATCTTCATGTACCGGGCGCAACAGGGTGCGGCAGACCCCACATCGGTGTTCCTGCCGATTCTACTGGCCACCACCGCGTCCAGCCTCGTGGGGCTGCTCAGTGTGGCGGTGATGCAAAGGCTGAAACTATGGCAGCCGGTGGTGCTGGCGTATCTGCTGGCCGGCGCGCTCGGGCTAGGGCTGCTGTTAACGATGCTGGCGGGGATGTCGGCACAGGCGCTGGCGGCCACCTCCACTCTGGTGGGCAATCTGACCCTGTTCAGTATCGTGATGGGGTTCCTGGTGATCGGGGCATTGCGCAGGGTCAATGTCTACGACGCCTTTATCGAGGGCGCCAAAGAAGGGCTCGGCTTCACCGTCACCTTGCTGCCGTACCTGATTGCCATGCTGATTGCGGTGGGTGTACTGCGCGCCAGCGGGGTGCTGGATGCGGGGCTGGACGGTATCCGCTGGCTGGCGGAGGGGTTCGGCTGGGACACCCGATTCGTAGACGCGCTGCCGACGGCATTCATCAAACCGCTGTCCGGAAGCGGTGCCCGCGCGATGATGCTGGAAACCATGGACAACTTTGGTGTCGACAGTTTCCCGGCGCTGATGGCCGCAACCATGCAGGGTAGCACCGAAACCACGTTCTATGTGTTGGCGGTGTATTTTGGCGCCGTCGGTATCAGCAGGATTCGCCATGGACTGGGCTGCGCGCTGTTGGCGGACCTGGCCGGTATGGTGACCGCCATCGGTGTATGCTATTGGTTCTTTGGTTAATGGCACGGTGACTGCGGCAGGGGTGGACACTTGAGAAAAACCATGGTGATTCTGGGGCTCGCGCTGGCACTGGCGGTGCTGATCAGCGCAGTGTCCCGACCGATGCTGGTCGAGGAGCGGCTGGTGACTGTGCAGGCGCGGGAACTGATGCCCCACTTCGATGCCCTTCGGCATGAGCCGGTTGAGGTTCAGGCCGCGCTTGTCGACCTCGGTGACGACCCTTTGCTTTTGCTGAAAGCCCAGGCGGCGCTGCTGAGCTACCCCGAGATGGCCCGCAGGGTTTTTCCTCTCTACGCCGCCGAGGCCGAGTTCCAGGAGGTGCTGCGCCGCTACGGGGAGCATGTGTTACCGCCCATTGATTATTTCCTGCAAGAGCCCGTTACGTCCATCGAGTGGATGAATGCCGCCTCGCAGCAATACCAGCGGGCCCGGGAATATTGGGCGCAGCTGCGCGGGGAGGGTAGTGCAGACGCGCGGGAACCGGCGGGCAGCGGCGACCTCACGCCAGAAGAAAGGGGCTGGTATGCGGTGAACTTTATCCGCGCCGAGGGCCACGATTTCCTGGGTCAGTTCGTGATGGATGCCCAAGGCAACACTCAATGGGTGCAAACCGAACGCGTGCTGGAAGGCATCGGCCAGTTCTTTGCCAGTGGTGTGCGCCAGTTGGAAACCCGGTATCGCACCGGTGACGAGATTACCGCCAGTGACATCGGTTGGGCCTCCGTTGACGTATTGGTGTTTGCCAGTGCGGTGAAACTGCTCCGGGCCGGGCGCGCTGCCGCCACGGCCACCCGCAGTGCCGGGGTGTCCACCCGTTCTGCGGCTCTGGCCGCGCGCATTACTGGCGGCGGCCGGCTGATTCTGAGCAGTGCGCGGTACGCAAAGTGGCCAGCGATCATCGGGGCCGGGTACCTGGTTCTGCGGCACCCCGGCATCATCAATGACGTGTTTGCCGGTATCGCGGATGTGCTGGGCGTGTCGCCGCTGGCGATCCAGATCATGGGGTGGCTGCTGATTCTGGCGCCGGCGCTGTACCTGATGAGCTGGTTGTTGCTGCCGGCAATCCTTGTACTGAAAGGGCTGCTGGCGATGCTGGTTCGGCTGGCGGGCAGAGCGCCGAGGTATCCGGATTATCATTGA
Source organism: Marinobacter goseongensis (assembly GCF_023156235.1). Classification (GTDB taxonomy): domain Bacteria; phylum Pseudomonadota; class Gammaproteobacteria; order Pseudomonadales; family Oleiphilaceae; genus Marinobacter; species Marinobacter goseongensis. Next base: position 10,108 of record NZ_JAKZAI010000027.1, read on the forward strand.
TTCAATCGCTGCGCGTTCAGCAGGGGACAGGGCATAAGGGGAGTTTCGAGAATGGAAAATCGCACGGGATGGCGCAGGATCATGGTGGGTTTCCTGCTGGCGCTGGCGTTTGGTGTGTGTACAGGAACGCTGGTGCAAACCCAGGTCAATCTTCTGGCACTGCAAAATCTCGGGGTGGACATCGGCATAGCGGCGCGGCTGGAGACCACTTTCGAGGATCTGATGAATTTCGCCCCGATCTACGCCGTGGTGTTTGGCACCAGTTTTCTGGTGTCGCAAGTGGTTGCTGCTCAATTGGTCTACCGGTTTGGCCTCGGTGCGCGAGCGCCTTTTCTGGCGCTGGGCGCCGCTGTCGGTTTGTGGGCGACGTTGCGGCTGGTAGACGCCCTGGCCCCCATGCCCACCCTGATAGCCGCCACCCGCGGCGCCGGTGGACTGCTGGCCATGTTGGCCACGGCCGCATTGTCCGGCTGGCTGTTTGCGGCACTGACCGCTCGCCGGCTGAGCCGTCCCGCCAGAGGCACGGTGGTGCTGTTGGTGCTCGGGTGTGTCGCGCTCTCGCCGACTGAGGAGGCACGGGCACAGTCGTCTGCGGAGTACCGGGTGGAAACCGTGGCCGAGGGGCTGGAGCATCCCTGGTCGCTGGCTTTTTTGCCCGGAGGCGGGGCCTTGATTACAGAACGCACCGGGCAACTGCGCATACTGGATCAGACCGGCGCACTGAGCCCTGACCCGGTAATGGGGGTGCCTGAGGTCTTCGCCTCGGGTCAGTCGGGCCTGTTCGACGTCGTGATCGCGCCGGATTTCGAGCGCAGCCGCGAGGTGTACCTGGCGTACGCCTGCGGGACCCGCGCAGAAAACCATACCTGCGTTGCCCGCGGCCGGTTGGAGCGGGGCCAGGAGCGCCTTGCGGCGGTCACAGAGATTTTCCGGGCCCGCCCCGGCAAGGAGGGCGATGCCCATTACGGGGGCCGAATGGCGTGGTTGCCGGATGGGTCGCTGGTGGTGAGTCTCGGTGATGGCTTCGATTATCGCGAAGAGGCCCAGAAACTGAGCAGTCACATCGGAACCATCGTGCGCATCAACCGGGACGGCTCGACCCCGCAGGATAATCCCTTCGTTAACCGGCCCGGCGCGCTGCCGGAAATCTACAGCTATGGGCATCGCAATGTGCAGGGCCTGGTCTTCGACCGCGAGTCGAACCGCCTGATCGCCCACGAACATGGTCCCAGAGGAGGCGATGAGATCAATGTGATCGAGCCGGGCAAGAACTATGGCTGGCCAGTGGTCTCCCTTGGCCTGGATTACACCGGCGCGCGGGTCACGCCTTACACCGAATACGAGGGCATGGAATCCCCAGCCTTGCACTGGACGCCCTCAATCGCACCGTCGGGTTTCGCGCTGGTTCGCGGGGACCAGTTTCCGGACTGGCAAGGTAATTTGCTGGTCGGGGCGTTGGCTGACAGGAGTGTGCATCGGGTGGTGCTGGCGGACGATGGCGCGGTGGACATGGAAACGCTGTTTGGTGAACTGGATGAGCGTATCCGCGATGTCAGAACCGGTCCGGAGGGCGCCATCTATCTGCTCACGGACAGCCCCCGGGGCCGGCTCTTGCGGGTTACCGCCCGTTGACGGATGCCCCCGGTTGCGCAGCGCGTGATAATGACGGTGTGCAATTGGTGTCACGATGGTGAACGGCATCATGACCGGCCGTGCGGATGCCGGGGTACCAGCGCTGGCCGGGCTCGGTAAACCGCTCCGGTGACAGGACAAGGGATTTGCCAGTGCGAGGCTGTTCACGAAAGGTTCCATCCTGGTGGCGGTACACGCAATCCAGCGCCAGCTCCGTGGGGTCGCCGACAGGCAGCTCGATAAACCCGTCGGGCCGCACCGCTGGTGGTTGACCATTGACGGCGGTAATGGTCAGGCAGTGGCCGAGATGCAGGCGGTTCTGATCCTCAATGTATGTAGACAAACAGTTTTCGCTCGCCACAAAAAACACGCCTCTGGCACGTCCCTCCTCGGCGGATGGCAGCGACTGGCAGCCAGCTAGAGCCAGCACCGTGATAACGAGACCGTTTCTTAGCATGGCAGATCCTCCCCGGGTTGTGTGACGGCTCTCAGATACCCCCACTTGAAAGCGCCGTTGTGTTACCGTTCTTACGTCAACAAACGTGGGTTTACCCACTTTCAGGGAACGGAGACACCATGGTGAACAGTTCTGCCTTCTTGCCCCGCCGCGCCGGCGTAAGGCTTTCGGTTCTTGCTTTCTTGGCACTGCTGCTGACAGGCTGCGGTATCAACAATATCCCCACCTACGATGAACAGGTCAAGGCGGCCTGGTCGCAGGTAGAGAACCAGTATCAGCGCCGAGCCGATCTGGTGCCGAATCTGGTGGAAACGGTCAAGGGCTTTGCCACTCAGGAACGGGAAACCCTGACTGCTGTCATCGAGGCGAGATCCCGCGCCACCTCCATTCAGGTGGATGAGAGCATCCTGAATGACCCGAAGAGGTTGCAGCAGTTCCAGCAGGCGCAGGGCGAGCTGAGCAGCGCCTTGAGCCGGTTGATGGCGGTGTCGGAACGGTATCCGGATCTGAAATCCAACCAGAACTTCCTGGCGTTGCAGTCGCAGTTGGAGGGCACTGAGAATCGCATTGCCGTGGCGCGCCGCGACTTTATCCAGGCAGTCGAGCGGTACAACACGGAAATCCGCACGTTCCCGGGCCGCCTCTGGCATAGCTTCCTCTACAGTGATCTGGAATTGCGGTCTAACTTCGAGGCCACAAGTCCGGGGGCCGAAAACCCGCCGCAGGTGGAATTCTGATGCTTCTGATGGTCTGTCGGGTAGGGGTGATTGCCGCGCTGGCTGCACTGATGCCAGCGCACGCGGCGGCTCAGTCAGGTCCGGAGTTCCCGGAACTCACGGGCAGGGTGGTGGACAACGCCAATATGCTGCCGGCTCGGGTTGAAAGCCGGCTCAATGAAATACTGGCGGCCCATGAGCAAGCCACTACTGAACAGGTGGTGGTGGTCACCATGCCGAACCTGCAGGGTCGCCCCATTGAGGCGTTCGGCTATCAGCTGGGTCGCCACTGGGGCATTGGTCAGGAAGGCGAGGATAATGGTGCCCTGTTGATTGTGGCGGAAGAAGAGCGCCGAATCCGCATCGAGGTGGGTTACGGGCTGGAAGGGCGCCTGACCGATGCCGCCTCGGCGACCATTATCAACCAGGTGATCACGCCGGCATTCCGCGCCGGTGACATCCCCACTGGCATTGTCAATGGCGCCGAAGCGATGCTGGAGGTGCTCGGGGGCAAGCCTCTTGCGGTTCCGCAGTCCCGCTCGGACAAGCGCGATGACAAACCACATCCGGCTCTTGCCATCCTGTTCTTCGCCATTGTAATTCTCTCGTTTTTTGGCGGTATGGGCGGCGGACGTGGGCGCAGTGCCCTGCTGGGTGGCCTCGCGGCCGGCGCGTTGATGGGCGGCCGTGGTGGCGGTGGTTTTGGTGGTGGCGGCTTCGGTGGCGGCGGAGGCGGTTTCGGTGGTGGCGGCGCTTCCGGTGGTTGGTAACGCGGCCGATCTGGTCAGCGCCTGAGCAGCACCTCTTTCTGATCCCATGAGAACGAAACAATCATGACATTACTGAGTGCAAGTGAACAAAAGCAGGTGGCCGCGGCCATCGCCGAGGTCGAGCAACAAACCGACGCCGAACTGGTCACGGTGCTGGCCAGAAGCTCCGACGATTACACCTATATCCCCTTGCTCTGGGCCGGTATTGTGGCGCTGCTGGTGCCCGGTGCCGTGAACTTTCTTACCGGCTGGTTTGGCGTGAACGGGCTGTTAATGGCCCAGTGGAGCACCTTCATCGGCCTGTGTCTGCTGGTGCGGGTGTCTGGTGGAAGTCATTGGCTGGTGCCCAAGGCGGTGCGCTTCTGGCGAGCCTCCAATCTGGCCCGGCGGCAGTTTCTGGAACAGAATCTGCACCACACCGCCGGGGGTACCGGCATACTGATTTTCGTGTCCGAAGCCGAACACTACGTGGAGATTCTGGTGGATCAGGGCATTTCCAGCAAAATCGAGAACCAGGTGTGGGAAAGCATTGTGAGCGACTTCACCGCCAAGGTCCGCCAGGGCCGAACCCTTGAGGGTTTTGTAGACGCCATCGGGGCCTGCGGGGATCAGCTCAAGGCTCAGGTTCCGGCGACCCGTGAGAAAAACGAGCTGCCGAACCGCCTGGTCATGCTGTAACAGGCGTTGCCTGCAAGCTGGCAACGCGGGGCTAGTCGCTGGAGCGCTTCTGCCCTTCCAGGCCGGACAGCGTCCGTACATGGATATCGCGCTGGGGGAAGGGAATCTCAACCCCTGCCTCGCGCAGGGCGCGGGTGGTCGCAGCGTGGATCTCGTGGGACAACGGCATGATGTCGAGAATGTTTTTTACGAAGATGCGCAGCTCGAAATCGATGCTGCTGTCACCGAGGCCGACGCAGAACACGGCCGGCGCGGGATCGGCAACCACCCGCTTGTTGCTTTGAATCACCTCCTGAAGTATGCCCTGAACCTTGTCCACGTCCGAGCCGTAGGCCACCCCGACATGCAGAATGACGCGGGTGATGGGATCGCTCAGGGTCCAGTTGGTCAGGTCCTGGGTGACGAAGGTCTTGTTGGGGATGATCTGCTCTTTGCGATCCCAGTCTACCAGGGTGGTTGCGCGGATGCGGATGCGTGATACCGTGCCGGTAATGCCGCCAATGGTGACGGTGTCACCAACGCGGATCGGGCGTTCGAACAACAGAATGATGCCCGAAACGAAATTGGCAACAATTTCCTGAAGACCAAAACCCAGGCCAACACCCAGCGCGGCCACCAGCCATTGCAGTTTTGACCATTGCACTCCAATCACCCCGAGGCAGATCACCACCCCGAGAAACACCAGGATATAGGTTGTGATTGTGGTGATGGCGTAGCCCGTTCCTGGCTCCAGGTGCATTCTGCTCAACACCATCACTTCCAGTGTGCCGGGCAGATTCCTGACGGCCAGCACGGTGCCGAAAGCCACCACCACTGCGAGCATGAGATCCCCGAGCGTGATGGGCAGAGGATCCGCGCTCTCGATGCCGGTTGTAATGGTCCAGAGGGTGATGTTATCGAAGAGTTGCAGTGCTGGAATGAGACTGGCCCAGAGCAACCATAAGCCGCTGATGGTCAGCACCGATACCAGGATTCGCAACAGCGAGGTGCTTTGCTGGTTGATGTCCCTGAGATCCATTTCCGGCATTTCCAGGGTTTGTGGCACACCCTCGCCAGAGGAATCGGCGGCCTCTTTAGTCTCGGCCTTTTTACGCTCGGCGGCCCGTTGCTCCCGCAGTCGTTCCAGCGTTAGCCGCCGCTCTCTTACCGCCAGTGCCCGCAATCCGAGATAGAACAGCATGGCGTTGAATGCCACCCAGCAGATGCTGATGAACAGATTGCGCTCCAGCTCCATGGCCGTGAAGTGATAACCCAGCAGCGACGCAGCGGCAAGTACCAGCGGCGTGGCGACGGCCAGAGCGTGAAGTAGCCGCAGGAAGCGGCTGCCGGGGCGGTCGGCCCTGACCGCGCCCATGATGCGTTGGGCGAAGGTAGACAGCGCTATGGATGCGATAATGAAGAGCAGCCGCCCCAGACTGTCATCAAAGTCTGCGCCATCCGGCGTTGCGGTAATCGGCGTGATGACAGTTATCGGTATGATGACCGCCAGCAGGATTGGCAGCTCCCGGCGAATGGCGCGCAGGGAGTCGATGTGCCAGTGGAAATGGGCCTCTCCCAGCCCACCTTTGCGGGCGACCGCATGAATAAAGTTCAGTAGCAGAGCGATGAGGGCGGCTGCGGTAAAGCCCCGGGACAGGGCGGCGAAGAAGTCGTTGCCTTCCATCAGCAGGAGCGCGGCCAGCGCGAATATCAGTACACCGGGCAAGGCCAGTAAGAGACTGTTGGCGAAGGCGAATACGGTAAAGGCGATACGATCACGTCCGACATTACCGATGTGGCGGCGGTTGGTATCGAGGTTGCCTTTGATGGAGCGGCGTTTGATGAGCAGCAGCACCAGAGCCAAAACCAGAAAGGCTATGCGCCCGTCCCGCTCTGACACGGAGTCACCGATGGCCTCAGTGAACGGAGTCAGTTGTAACTGCGAGGCAAGCCAGGCGGCTGACCTGAAGAGTTCTGTCAGTGTATCCATTCCGACCGTCGGCGCACTGGGCAGCCAGAACAGGCGCTGTTGCAGGAGTGTCTGGTAAGCCTCTACCCGCCCCTGAAGTGCCGACACTGTGCTGTAATATTCGTTGAGCACGTCGATGTGTTCAGTGACTGCCTTGTGGAGCTGGCGGATCAGATTGGCTCGCAGGCTTCTCAGTTGGTCCCGGGCATCGTCGCCGGGATCGATGATGGCCTCGAATTCCTCCAGCCGCAGCTGTTCCTCCCGTGCGGTGGTCAATTGATTCTCAATGCCGCGGATCAGATCCTCTGCGATTTCCTGGCGACGAAGGCGCTCCAGCCTTTGCTGCAGCAGGCCGGCGTAATCGCCGGTGAGATTCAGCCCGGCTTTCTCCAGCCGCAATTCGAAGCTGTCGTATTCATCCTGGAGGCGGTTGAGCAGGGACTCAGCATAGGTAAGTCGGTTGCGGGTAGAATCCACCGCCACCTGACGTTGATCGAGCGAGGTTCTCAGGGACCGTATCTGCTGCCGAATGTCTGCGGTCTCGGCATCGGGCAGTTTTATTTCCGGCGGCCCCTCGGTTGCCGCTTCCAATTCGGGCTGAACCGCAGGGCGGGCCTCTTCCGGTTTTTCCTTTTCCTTTTCACCGTCGGTTTCGGTTTCGGCTTCGCCCGATTGCCCGGCGCTCCCGGCACTGGCCTGTTCAGCGGCCGCGGTGTCGTTTTCCTCAGCGGTGGCGGGCAAGGCGGCACTGAGGATCAGACATATCGCCAGTAACCAGTGAGCCCGGGCGAGCTTTGAGAGGCGGGGCAGGCGGTGGTTCATTCTGCGGCGGTCCTTGCGTCGGGAGTTTGCTGTGGGCATGTGTCCGTCAAGATTACACCATTTCCAATCGGTGTTAACGCAACCAGTTGCGTAACTTGGTGGCCAGCAACTCGGTATCCGAGAGGGAGGCGCGCTTTTGCAACAGGTCTGACAGCACGTCGGGTCGGTCAGTGATGATGTTATCCACACCCATATCGATGAATCGGGACATCGCCGCCGGCTGGTTTACCGTCCACACGTGCAGTTCATTACCGCTGCGGTGCGCCCGGGCCACCGCCGCTGGCGTGGCGCGATTCATGCGCAGCCCGAGTACATCGTAGTTGTCCTCCCAGAGCGGCCCGACCACGAACTGCGCCAGCAAGGTGGTTTTCAGGCCGGGCTCTAGCCGTTTTACCTCTTGCAGCGTTGACCAGTCAGCGGCGGCCACCATGGTGCCGTCCACAAAGTCCTGCTGGTGCAGCAGGTCAACGACTGCCCGCGCCAGATGCGGGGTGTGGCGGTCAGGCTTCAGGTCAATGAACAGACCCGCGCGACCACGCACAGTGTCGATGGCATCGGCCAGCGTGGCAATCCGTTCATCACCGAATTGCCGGTCAAACCAGGTACCGGCGTCGAGGTCGCGGATGTCGGCAAAAGACGTCTCGCTGACTCGTTCCCGCAAGCCGAAAATTCGCTTCATGTCAGAGTCATGCCACAACACCGGCACGCCATCCGCGGTGATCTGGACGTCGATTTCGATGTAGTCGGCACCGTCTTCGATTGCTTGTTCGATGGCACTAATGGTGTTTTCCGGGGCTTTGAGCGCGCTGCCCCGGTGTGCGGTAATGGTGACCTCTTCCTGTTGCTCCAACGACCCGAGCACCAGCCACGCCTGGCCGAAAGCCAGGATGATCACCAGCGCCTCGGCGATCCATGCTTTCGGGCCGGCGTTCTCGGGCATTGGATAGCGCAGGGAGGGCTCAGGCGCGGACACGTTGTTGCCGCTGGCCCGCTGATACAGACTGACGATGAAGGCGCCATAGGCCGCCGTGCCGAAGAAAGTGACCGCGATGCCGATCAGCAGGTAGCAGGCGATGAGCATCACCACGAACGGAACCAGGACACTCGTCTGCTCCGGCAGAATGGCAAACAGAGCCGCTGCAATCTGATCGAACGCCAGGGTAACCAGAACGGGCAATAACAGTACCGCTGCGAACCCGGACGACAGTACGCCGGTGGCATGCCCTTTGTGTCCACGGGTGAGGCCGGTGCTTGCCGTCAGGGCCCGGATTGGGCTGGCCCCCTCCAGCATCAGGCAGGGCACCGACAGGATCCAGCGCAGGTACAGCGTGCCGTTGCAGAGGATGAGTCCGACCAGCGCCAGCAAGGCACTGCCGGCAAACCACCACAGCTTCGGGGGTTTCTCCAGTCGTAACAGGTAAGGGTCGAAGTCTGCCAGTAACGAGAACCAGGCGAGCCCGATAGCGACCAGAAAGGGCATGGCAACCAACAGGTGGGCGAACACCTGGATCAGGGTCAGCTGGATGAGTGCCGGAAACTTCCGCGCTGCGCCCCAGAGCGCACTCAGGGCAGTCCGGTAGTGCCGGTAGGGCGGGGAGGCCGCGATCAGGGTCATGCCCGCCTGCTGCAACAGAATCACCAGCACAGAGAGGTTGAGCGTGACCACCGCCCAGAGGATGCCTCCCGGAGAAACCAGGAACTCCATGATGCCACCGGTGCTGATTGCGGCCCGCCCGGTCACCGGGCGCAGGGATGCCAGCGCCCAGGTAATGGCCGGGGTCAGCGCCGCCATCGCAAGCCCGGAGAAGAACAGGTAGAAAGTCAGCAGGGCCCGGCGGCGGCTGTGGAGGATATTGATTGTGCTGGTAATCAGCGTCTTCATAGGCCGCTAATGTCAGATCTCCGGGTTGGTGCTGTGGGTACGATTCATTCCTCGATCGGATCGGGCGTGGCGGCATTCTCAAACAGGGCCAGGCGCTCCTCAAGGGACAGGAAGGGCGGTTCCTCCGTTTCCCGGAAGGAGCCAAAAACCCGCCTGGGATCGAAGGACCACGAAGTGCAGCGAGTCAGCATTTCGGTGCAGGAGAGCAGCTGGCCGCTCTCGCGCAGGAAATACTTGAGCCCGGTGTAGGTGTCGGCGAGCATGATGTCGCGGGGTTGGCGATCGCCGGTGACCAGCAGGCTGCGGCCTACCATATCGCCGGCATGCTTACCGTTACCCGTGGCATCCAGAATGGTCATGGGTATATCCAGCTGGGCGGTGAGTGCCGTGGCCGGCGCGTAGCGCTCAAGATCGGCCAGATCCGGCGGGCGAACGGCGAGCACGCCGAGGTTGCTATTGAGGGGGAGCGTTTCATGATCCTCCCGCACGAATCCGCCGGACTCGTCGGACGTCAGGATCACCAGGGTATTCTCCAGGATCCCTTCGACTTCCAGCCGGTCGAGAAACTCACCCAGGGTTTTTTCCATGACTTTCATTGCGGCGCGGCGGGCCCGTTGTGGCTCGATCAGGGCCGCTTCTGCCGATTCCATCAGCGCCTCGCCAGCCTCCGTCCCGGTGTCTTGTTCGGCTTCTTCGCCGATGTCGAACGGGTGGTGAGTGCCCACGTTCAGCAAGGTCACGAACCAGGGTGACGTGTCCCGGTTCAGTTCGGTCAACCGCCCGGTAACATCCCTGAAGTAGACGGGATCCGGTGGGCCCCAGCCTTCTGCAGTCTCGCTGGCGTCAGTCCCGTCGCTGCCCTTGGGCCCGGATTCGCCGACGTCCTTTTCCGCAGAGACAAAACGCTCGGCGCCGGTCACATCCACAAATCCCGCCTTCGGCATGAATTCGTCTTTCTTCATGTACTCAATGGGCGCGGCCTGCCAGTACGCGGTGTGATAGCCATGATCCTTCAATTTGGAGGGGAGGCAGTCTGGTGAGGTACGTTCTTCAACGACGTCCAGCATCTTCCGGGAGGGGCGGCGGAAGTCCGGGTAGCGCCCGCACAGGATGGCGAAGGTGCCACGGTCGGTTTGACGCTCCATGCTCAGGGTGTTGCGATAAAGCCGGAAGCCCTTGTTCGCCAGTGTGTCCTCCAGATGCTCAAGCACCACGGTGGGTTGCAGGTCGTGATACCGGCTGATGCTGGGAAAGTAACCGCCGGACAGGCCCTCAATCATGATCAGCAGCACGTTCGGCTTGGTGGTGTCGGGGCGTGATGTGACCTGTTGGTGAAAAAAATTGGTTTTCGACGTCAGTGTCTCATCGGTTTCCACCGCTTCATCACCAATCGCGGTGCCAACCGGGTTGACGATGGTGCCGGGAATTTGCGCGAACACACTGGCCACGACGTTGTTGGCTGGCGTGGTCAGGCTTGGAAAAGACAGCGAGTAGACGGCAACCACAACTGCGGCGGACACAGTCAGGCTGGCAAAGCCCCGCGGAGGGTCGGGTATCAAGGCACGGTGGGCGCGGTGAAGTCCCCAGGCGAGAACGAGGTACAGCGGCAGGAGAAACAGGTACACATTGATCAGGCTTCCGGTGATGAAGGTGGGGTCCATACCTTTGCCGGCAAAAGCGAGCTGGAACAGGGTGCCGTGGGCCGTCAGATGCATGCCTGCCACATATGCGGCGCAGCCAAGCAGCAGAACCAGGGCGAAGCGGAAAGGCCCTCTGGTGATGGTGAGCAATACCGCCAGAATAAATGCCCCGGCGAGGTCGCCGCCGATGGTGCCCACCGGGCTCGGCCAGACCCCGCTCTGGAGAATGACGCCGGCACGAACCAACAGCAACCAGCCCAGTGCCAGTAACACGGTCAGTAAAAAACGACGGTCCGTCAGAACCGTGAGAAATCTCATGGTGGCGGAGTTCCTGTGTCCAATGTAGTCGTACAGTATGCGCCTGTGATTTCAGGCTTCAACTGTTCCGGCGGTCCTGTCGCCTCTGTGTCCCAGAATTAATCTCGCGGAAAGGGCCGTCAGTGGTTTAATGGGGGTTTTATGAATTCCGGAGCACTGAGTGAGAACGTCCTGGGTGGGTTTGGTATTGGGTCTGGCGGCATTGTTGATGTTGGCGTCGGCGTCTGGCCGTGAGTATTCCATACAGCTGTCTTTGACCGAGCAGGAGCTGGAGTGGGTGGGCCAGCAGGTATTCCGCAACGAGTGTGCCGGTCGCCGCGAATGTCTGGTGCACTGGAACCGTGGCGAGGCGTTCCCTTCACTGGGAATCGGCCATTTCATCTGGTACCCCGAGGGCGTGAGCGGGCCGTTTGTGGAGAGCTTTCCGACGCTGATACGTCACATGCAGGACCGGTCCGCTGCCGTGCCCGAGTGGCTCAACAAGACTCCCGTGCCGGGAGCACCCTGGGCTGATCGGGCGCAATTTCTCGCCAGCGCGGACAGCAACCGAATCGAGGCGCTGCGGGCGTTTCTGGCAGACACCAAGGGCGAACAGGCGGCATTCATTGTCGGCCGGGCCCGGGAATCACTCGAGAAAATCATTGCCGCGGCCCCGTCAGCCAGGCAAGCGTCGATTCGTCAGCAATTGGAGGCGTTGAGCAAGACCCCCGGCGGCACCTACGCGGTGATTGACTACGTTAACTTCAAGGGAGAGGGGTTGAGCCCGACCGAGCGCTACGAGGGGCAGGGATGGGGGTTGTTGCAGGTGTTGCTCGCAATGTCTGACTCCGCCGATAGCCCGGTGCTGCCCCGCTTCCGGGCCGCCGCCGCGGAGGTGCTGACCCGGCGGGCGCATAATGCAGACAAGCCCATTGAGCGAGAGCGCTGGCTGCCAGGCTGGCTCAAACGGTTGGAGACCTATCGGGAGCCTGGCGAATCGGGGGGCTGATTGGCGCCCGCCCCGATTCGGCATGGCCTTCTGTGCGGCCTCCGGAGCGTTCAGAGTGGCGTCTTGTCCAGCACGGGCTCGCGGCCCGGCTCAACGCTCAGCCACCAGACATGGGTGTCCCAGTCGCCCAGCACGATTCGCCTGGCGGGTCTGCCGTTCGCTTCCAGAGAATGCTCTGCCGGCCGGTGAGTGTGGCCGTGGATCAGTCGTTGTACCCCGTGATCTTCCATCACGTTCACCACCTCTTCCGGGGTGACGTCCATGATGAACTCTTCCTTGCCCTGGTTTTTGGCCATGCTGATTTCCCGTAACTGGCGGGCCATCTGCTGACGGTCTGCCAGTGGGCGCTGAAGGATCATCTGCTGCCATTGGGGGTTGCGCATGTTCTGGCGGAACTTCTGGTACTCCACATCGGCAGTGCACAGGCTGTCGCCGTGCATCAGCAGGGTGGGGGTGCCGTACAGATCCACCACCGTGGGGTCATCCAGCAGGGTGGCCCCGGCGCGGGTGCAGAAGTCTTCGCCGATCAGGAAGTCTCGGTTACCGTGCATCAGGAAAATGGCGGTGCCGCTGTCGCTGAGTGCTTTCAGGGCGCCGGCAATGGTGTCCTGGAGTGGCGTGCGTTCATCGTCTCCGATCCATGCTTCGAAGAAATCCCCCAGGATGTAGAGCTGCTCTACACCCCGGGCGCGGGTTTCCAGGAAGCCCAGAAAGGCGTCGGTGATGTCCGGGCGGGATTCTTCGAGGTGCAGATCGGAAATGAACAGCGTGGTCACACCGCGCCTCCGCCCTCGACTACCTCCGCTTTCACGATGACCACGTCTTCTGAGGGGACGTCCTGATGGCCGGCGCTCATGGTGGTGCGCACGGCACGGATCGCATTCACGGTTTCCATGCCGTTGACCACCTTGCCGAAGACGCAGTAACCCCAGCCTTCGGCATTTTTGGCGGTGTGGTCGAGGAAGCCGTTGTTTTCAACGTTGATAAAGAACTGGGCTGTGGCGGAGTGCGGATCCATGGTGCGGGCCATGGCGATGGTGCCCTGCATGTTGCTCAGGCCGTTGTCTGCCTCGTTCTGGATCGGGTCGCGGGTTTTGCGCGGCGTCATGCCGGGCTCGAAGCCGCCGCCCTGAATCATGAAGTTGCTGATAACACGGTGGAAAATCAGTCCGTCGAAGAAGCCGTCACGAACGTATTGCTCGAAATTTTTTGCGGTTTCCGGCGCTTTCTCGTAGTCCAGCTCCAGTGTGATGTCACCGTGGGAGGTTTTCAGCAGAATCATCAGGTTTTCCTGTATCAAGGGATAAGAACAGCTTGTGACACTATTGTACTGAAGAGTTTGTGCGTGTGCATGAGTTAGAGGCGCATTTGTGAGTATAATAAGCGGTTTCAGATCCACTCCCTTTTGACAGAGAACCTATGAGCGCCGAGTCAAAGAAAGCCCATAACTTTATCCAGAGCCTGATTGAAGATGCGATTGCCAAAGGCGAGCACAGCGGCCAGGTGGTGACCCGGTTCCCGCCGGAGCCGAACGGCTACCTGCACGTGGGGCACGCCAAGTCGATCTGCCTGAATTTCGGGATTGCCGGCACTTTCAGTGGCGAGTGCAATCTGCGTTTCGACGACACCAATCCCGAGAAAGAGTCGCAGGAATACATCGACGCTATCAAGCAGGACGTGGAATGGTTGGGCTACACCTGGGCGGGTGAGGTTCGCTACGCCTCGGACTACTTCGACGCCATCTACAGCTTTGCCGAAGAGCTGATCGAGAAGGGTAAGGCCTACGTGTGTGCGCTGACGGCGGACCAGATGGCCGAATACCGCGGCTCGCTCAAGGAACCCGGCAAAAACAGCCCCTACCGGGACCGCCCGGTGGAAGAGAGCCTGCAGCTGTTCCGCGACATGCGTGACGGCAAACACCAGAACGGCGAGCTGGTGTTGCGGGCGAAGATTGATATGGCGTCGCCCAATATCAATCTGCGGGATCCCATTCTTTACCGCATCCGCTACGCCGACCATCACCAAACCGGCGACAAGTGGTGCATCTACCCGATGTACGACTTCACCCATCCGATTTCCGATGCCATGGAAGGGATTACCCATTCCCTGTGCACGCTGGAATTCGAGGACCATCGCCCATTGTATGACTGGGTGCTGGACAATATTTCCGGCCCCTGCCACCCGCGGCAGATAGAATTCGCACGGCTGAATCTGAACTACACCATTACCTCCAAGCGCAAGCTCAAGCGCCTGGTGGACGAGGGGTTGGTTGATGGCTGGAACGATCCCCGCATGCCGACTATTTCCGGCATGCGTCGCCGCGGCTACACGCCGGAATCCATCCGCACATTCTGCGACATGATTGGTGTGAACAAGGCCGGCGGCACGGTGGACATGGGCATGCTGGAGCACGCCATTCGTGAGGATCTCAATACCCGGGCTCCCCGCGCCATGTGTGTGCTGCGTCCGTTGAAAGTGACCCTGACCAATTACCCGGCCGACAAGACCGAAACGCTGGTTTTGCCGGTGCATCCTCAGAACCCGGATATGGGTGAGCGTGAAGTGCCCTGGAGCCAGACCCTGTTCATTGATCGTGAGGATTTTGCTGAGGAGCCGCCTCGCAAGTGGAAACGCCTGGCGCCGGATCAGGCGGTTCGCCTCCGGGGTGGGTACGTTATGACCTGTCGTGAGGTGATCCGCGATGCCAGCGGCGAAATCGTGGAACTGAAATGCGAATACGATCCCGACACTCTCGGTGTCAACCCGGAGGGCTATAAGCCGAACGGCGTGATTCACTGGGTCTCTGCGACCGACAGCGTGGAGGCTGACATCAACCAGTACGATCGCCTGTTTACCCACGAATCGCCGGACAGCGACAAGGGCGGTGATTTCGTGGATCACATCAATCCGGAATCCCTGGTGTGTCTGACCGGTGCCCGGGTCGAGAAAAGCCTGGCGCAGCCACGCACCGACCTGCCGTATCAGTTCGAACGCGAGGGTTACTTTTTCAGCGATCGGGCGCTCACCGCCAACGCCGGCCGGCCGGTATTCAATCGCACCGTCACGCTACGGGATTCCTGGGGTAAGGGGGGCAAGTGATCCGCATCTACAACACGCTCACGCAGCGCAAGGAAGAGTTCAAGCCGATCGAGCCGGGCAAGGTCCGCATGTATGTTTGCGGCATGACCGTTTACGACTACTGCCACCTTGGACACGGCCGGGTACTGGTGGCTTTCGATGTGATTACACGGTATCTGCGCCATAGCGGTTTTGATGTGCAATACGTGCGCAACATTACCGATATTGATGACAAGATCCTGCGCCGCGCCGATGAAAACGGAGAGGTATACTCCGCTCTGACCGACCGGATGATCCGTGCCATGCACGAGGACGAGGCGCGCCTGGGAGTGCTGTCGCCCACCGAGGAGCCCCGGGCCACCGCATTCATTGACGAGATCATTGCGATGATCCACACGCTGGTGGCCGGCGGCCACGCTTATGCGGCGGACAATGGCGATGTGTACTTTGCTGTGGAGTCCTACGAGGGCTACGGCAAGCTCAGCAAGAAAAAGCTGGAAGATCTGGTGGCCGGTGCCCGTGTCGATGTGCAGGAGGCCAAGCGCAGCCCGGCGGATTTCGCGTTGTGGAAAGCCGCCAAGCCGGGTGAAGTGAGCTGGCCATCGCCCTGGGGCGATGGTCGCCCTGGCTGGCACATCGAATGCTCGGCGATGTCGAACTGCTGTCTCGGTGAAACCTTTGATATTCACGGTGGTGGGCCGGATCTGCTGTTTCCGCATCACGAGAACGAGATTGCCCAGTCCGAGTGCGCTAACGGCAAGACCTTTGTGAATACCTGGATGCACGCCGGCGCTATTCGCGTGAACAAGGAGAAGATGTCCAAGTCGTTGGGTAATTTCTTCACCATTCGCGAGATTTTTGAGAAGTACCCGCCGGAAATTGTGCGTTATTTCCTGGTGTCCAGCCACTACCGCAGCCAGGTGGACTACTCGGAGGAGAGTCTGGAGGAGGCTGGCCGTACATTGACCAGGCTCTATCACGCCCTGCGCGGGGTGATTCCCGCCAAGGACGTGGCCCTAACCGGGCATGATCAGCGTTTCGAAGAGGTGATGAGCGACGATTTCAATACCGCCGGTGCCATTGCCGTGCTTCATTCCGTGGCGAACGACATCAACCAGCACCGGCGCGAGGGGCGCGACGAGCAGGCCCGGGAGGCCGCGGCCGTGCTGGTGCGGCTGGGTGGCGTGCTGGGCCTGCTGCAACAGGATCCGGAGGCGTTCTTCCAGGCAGACTCTGGAGGGGAGCTGTCCGCGGAGGACATCGAGGCCATGATTCAGGCCCGCGCTGACGCCCGCAAAGCCAAAAACTTCGCCGAAGGTGATCGCATCCGGGACGAACTCGCTGAGAAAGGCGTCATTCTTGACGATTCCCGTGAAGGGACGACCTGGCGCCGGGGCTGACCCCTTACGGATTTTCACGTACAATCCGGCGCTCATTTTGATAGAACAACTCTCCGGGAACAGGGGAGTCGGGAAATTAACCCACTGAGGCAGACAACGATGACAGAACGCGTACAAATCGGCGGCATTCAGGTCGCGAAGAATCTGTATGATTTCGTGAACAATGAAGCGATCCCGGGAACCGGTGTCGATGCAGATACATTCTGGGCTGAATTCGACAAGATCGTGAACGAGCTGGCGCCGCGCAACCGCGAGCTGCTGGCCAAGCGCGATGTTATTCAGGAAAAGATGGACAGCTGGAACCGTGACCACAAGGGTCAGAAGCTGGACATGGCCGAATACAAATCTTTCCTGAAAGACATCGGTTACCTGGTGGATGAGCCGGGCGAGTTCAAGATCTCCACCTCCAACGTGGATCCGGAAGTGGCCACCATGGCCGGCCCGCAGCTGGTGGTGCCGATCATGAACGCGCGCTTTGCACTGAATGCTGCCAATGCGCGCTGGGGCAGCCTGTACGACGCTTTGTACGGCACTGATGCCATTTCTGAGGAAGGTGGGGCCGACAAGGGTCGCGGCTACAATCCGGTGCGTGGCGCCAAGGTGATCGAGTGGGCCCGCAATCTGCTGGACAGCTCGGCACCGCTGGCGTCCGGCAGTCACAAGGATGCCGCGAAATACCTGATTGACGGTGGCAAGCTGGTGGTCAAGCTGCAGAACGGTGAAAGCACCGGCCTGAAAGACGAAGCCGGCTTCGTTGGCTACACCGGCGCTGCCGATGCGCCGACCGGCATTCTGTTGGTCAAGAACGGCATGCACTTCGAGATCCAGATTGATGCCAGCCACCCGATCGGTAAAGACGACGGCGCCAATGTCAAAGATGTGCTGATGGAGTCCGCCCTGACCACCATCATGGACTGCGAAGATTCGGTAGCCGCGGTTGACGCCGACGACAAGGCTCTGGCCTATCGCAACTGGCTTGGCCTGATGAAAGGTGATCTGCAGGAAACCTTCCAGAAAGGGGGTGAGCAGCTGACCCGTAAGATGAACGCGGATCGCAGCTACACCGCACCGAACGGTGGCGAGCTGAGCCTGAAAGGTCGCAGCCTGATGTTCATTCGTAACGTTGGTCACCTGATGACCAACCCGGCGGTGCTGCTGAAAGACGGCAATGAGATCCCGGAAGGGCTGATGGACGGTCTGATCACGTCGCTGATCGCCATCCACGACCTGCAAGGCAAGGGCAAGTTCCAGAACAGCACCACCGGCTCAATGTACATTGTTAAGCCGAAGATGCACGGGCCGGAAGAAGTGGCGTTCACCAACGAGTTCTTTGGTCGCGTTGAAGATGCCCTTGGCCTGCCGCGCTTCACCCTGAAAGTGGGCATCATGGACGAAGAGCGTCGCACCACGGTGAATCTGAAAGCCTGTATCCACGCTGCCAAAGACCGTGCGGTGTTCATCAACACCGGCTTCCTTGATCGCACCGGCGACGAGATTCACACCTCTATGGAACTGGGGCCGTTCATTCGCAAGGGCGCTATGAAGCAGGCTACCTGGATCAATGCCTATGAGCAGTGGAACGTGGACATCGGCCTCGAAGCTGGTTTCCGTGGCGTGGCGCAGATTGGTAAAGGTATGTGGGCGATGCCGGACCTGATGGCCGGCATGCTGGACGCCAAGATTGGTCACCCGAAAGCCGGCGCCAACACCGCCTGGGTACCGTCGCCGACCGCGGCCACGCTGCACGCCAGCCATTACCATCAGGTGTCCGTAGCGGACATTCAGAAAGAGCTGGAGAGCCGCACCCGTGCCAATCTGGACGACATTCTCACCGTGCCGGTGATGGACGACCCCGCGTCTCTGTCTGCCGAGGACATTCAGCAGGAACTCGATAACAACGCCCAGGGTATCCTTGGTTACGTTGTGCGCTGGATCGATCAGGGTGTGGGTTGCTCCAAGGTGCCGGACATCAATGATGTGGGCCTGATGGAAGACCGCGCGACACTGCGGATTGCCTCTCAGTTGCTGGCCAACTGGCTGCATCACGGTGTGTGCTCCGAAGCGCAGATCATGGAGACCATGAAGCGCATGGCGGCGGTGGTCGACAAGCAGAACGCCGGTGATGCCGCCTATCGCCCGATGGCCGGGAATTTTGACGACAGTGTTGCGTTCCAGGCTGCACTGGATCTGGTGCTGAAGGGTCGCGAGCAGCCGAACGGCTACACTGAGCCACTGCTGCACGCGTACCGCCTGAAGGCGAAAGCCAAGTACGGCCAGTAAGTTTCAGGCGTCATAAAAAAAGGTTCATCGCGGGTTAGCGTGAAAAAGTAGGAGACGGCGGTAAAACCGGTTAGTTTTGAGTTCGCCAAAAC
>NZ_JAKZAI010000028.1 GCF_023156235.1 Marinobacter goseongensis
CATTGACGTTATTGAAGCGGGCAACCAGGTCATCCGCTATCAAGTACAAAGCAATATTCAAGGTATTTAAGCGAAAATCGGGTACCAAGCGGGTCAAAGGATTCAAGGAGTAGTCATGGCTGACAGCCGAGAGAGAGCGTTCCAGAACGACATCATTGCTTCTCTGAGTGATCAGGGCTGGCTGGTCGGCAAGGCGTCCGAGTACGACAAGGTGAATGCCGTGTACCCGGAAGACCTGATTGGTTATTTCCAGAAGGCCTGGCCAGATCGATGGGAAAAGTTCTGCAAGGGCAACCCTCAGAACCCGGAAAAAGTGCTCATCCAGAAAACCGTTCGGGAGCTGGAGAAAAAGGGCACCCTCGATGTGCTCCGGCATGGCTTCAAAGTACCAGGTGTGAAGGTTGATCTTTGTGGCTTTAAACCCGATCACGGCATGAATCCTGACACGGAGCGTCGATATAGTGCCAATCGGTTGCGTGTGGTCGAAGAGGTCTCCTACTCGCCCCATGTGCGCACCGGTGACTACAACCCCCGGCTGGATCTGGTGCTTTTCGTCAACGGGATTCCAACCGCGACGCTCGAGCTCAAGAGCGAGTTTAAACAAACCGTCGAGCACGCCAAGCGACAATACAAGAACGATCGTCCGGTCAGGGATCCGGTAACACGAAAGCCGGAACCGCTGCTGACCTTCAAGCGCGGGGCCCTGGTGCATTTCGCTGTCAGCCAGGATGAAGTGGCCATGACCACCAAGCTCAATGGCAAGGAGACTTCCTTTCTTCCGTTTAACCGGGGCACCGCAGACGGTGGCGCCGGGAACCCCCGGGCCGAGGATGAAGGCCGTTATGCCACGGCTTACCTGTGGGAACAGGTGCTCCAGAAGGACGCCTGGCTCAAGGTGATTGGCAGGTTCTTGCACCTGGAAAAGAAAACCGAAGAGGATTTCTACGGAAACCGTAAGACCAAGGAAGCCCTGATCTTCCCCCGATACCACCAGTGGGATGTCGTTAACCAGCTGATTCAGGCCACCCGGCAAGAGGGTGCCGGCAAGCGCTACCTCATTCAGCACAGTGCAGGTTCCGGCAAATCCAATTCCATCGCCTGGGCGGCCCATCAGTTGGCCCAGCTCTACGATGCCGATGGCCATAAGCTGTTTAGTTCCATCATCGTGGTCACCGACCGAACGGTCCTCGATAGCCAGCTACAAAACACCATCTACCAGTTTGAGCATGCCCAGGGCGTGGTTCGGCCTATCAGTCGTGACCTGGGCAATCAGAGCAAATCGGAGCAGCTGGCCGAAGCTCTGGCCGAACAAACCCGAATCATCATCGTGACCATTCAGACGTTCCCGGCACTATTCGATGCCTTGGAAAAATACCCAAAACTGGAATCTGGCCGGTATGCGGTGATTGCGGATGAAGCCCACTCGTCCCAGACTGGCTCCTCCGCGACCAAGCTCAAGGCGATTCTTGGCGGCGATCTTCCTGAAGGAGAGGAGATCAGTGCCGAAGAGTTGCTGGATGCGGCCGTGTCAGCCCGTAAGCCAAGCGAACAGATCAGTTATTACGCCTTTACTGCGACGCCCAAGGCCAAGACTCTGGAGCTGTTTGGCCGAGAGCCCGACCCTTCCCAACCCCGGAGTGAGTCCAATAAGCCTGAGCCTTTCCATGTTTACTCAATGCGCCAGGCCATTGAAGAGGGCTTTATCCTGGATGTTCTCAAGCGTTACACCACCTATGCGGTGGCCTGGAAGCTTGCCCACCCTGACGGCGAAGACGAAGAAGTAGACTCCAAGAAGGCACGAACCACCCTGGCCAAGTGGGTCCGTCTGCATCCGTATAACATCAGCCAGAAAGTCGAAATTATCGTTGAGCACTTTCGTGAAAATGTCCGACATCTGTTGGATGGCCACGCCAAGGCGATGGTGGTCACCAGCAGTCGACAGGAAGCAGTTCGATACCAGCTGGCCATGCAGCAATACATCAAGCATCAGGGGTATCAGGATGTTCACCCGCTCGTCGCGTTCTCCGGCAGCTTGCCACCGGATGACGTAATTCCTGAAGAAGTGACAGAAACAAACAGCCTTTTGAACCCGGGCTTGAATGGACGAGACCATGCCGAAGCGTTCGACACGGACGAGTACAACGTGATGTTGGTGGCCAACAAGTATCAGACCGGCTTCGACCAACCCAAGCTTTGCGCCATGTACGTGGACAAGAAACTCAAGGGCGTGGAGTGCGTACAGACGCTTTCGCGCCTGAACCGTCGATTCCCGGGCAAAGAAACATTCATCCTGGACTTCGTGAACGATGCTCAGGAGATCCTCGATGCCTTTTTACCCTACTACAACAAAGCAGAGCTATCAGGCGTCTCTGATGCCCAGGTGGTGTACGACCTTCAGGAAGCTCTGGACGCCGAACAAATCTATCACTGGGACGAGGTAGAGGCTTTCGCGCAGGCGTTCTTTGACCCTAAGGCCCAGTCATCAAAGCTCAGTTACTACTGCCAACCAGCCCGAGAGCGCTTCAACAAACGGTACAAGCTGCTGCGAGACGAGCGTGCGGAGGTCCGAGCAGCCCGAAAACAGGCCGAAGTTGACGGCAATACCATTGGCCTGAAGCAGGCCGATGCCACACTGAAGGAAATCGGTGAAGGCCTGGATCAGCTGGATCTGTTCAAGAAAAACCTGGGTAGCTTTGTTCGCGCCTACGAATTTCTGTCCCAGATCGTGTTCTTCGAGGATCCGGAGCTCGAGCAACTGTGTGTCTTTGCCAAGCATCTGCTGCCGCTACTACGGCAGGAAGCCCTGGATGACGATGAGATCGATATCTCTGAATTGGCACTGACACACTATCGGATTACCAAACGCAAAGAACATGAACTCCGATTGGAAGGGGAAGATGACCCAGATGGCCTCGACCCAATCACAGGTGTCGGTACCGGAAAGCCCCACGATCCCGAGAAGAAACGCCTTTCTGAGATCATCGAAAGACTCAATGACATTTTTGGTGCCGAAGTCAGCGATGAGGACCAGCTGCATTTTGCGAACGGGATTGCTGATCGGGTACGCCGAGACGAAGCGGTTATGGCACAGGTGAGCAGCCATTCAACGGACCAGGTGATGCACGGGTTGTTCCCAAAGCGGCTGACTGACCTGGTACTCGATTCGATGACCGATCACGAAAAATTGTCGATGGAGATTCTGGAGAGCGAGCCAAAACAAAGGGCATTTGCATTACTGATCCTAAGCCTCTTATCGGGGAAAGATTCGGTAGACGAGAGAACGTCAATGCCTGGCAGGCAAATCGGTAGGCAGGGAAGCTCCTGAGGTAAAAATGCAAGAGTTGGTGTTTGACGTTGGAATTCTTGTAACTGCAGGCTTGGGGGTGCTGGGGTACCTCATGAAATTACGCTTGCAGCGCAAAGAAAGCGCTCGCACGGTGCTCTTTCACTTGCTTGAAATCCGTCAGCAATTGCTCATCGAGCAGCCTAAACTCGATAAGATGGTCGACGAATTTCAGTCAGAGCTTCATGGTATTTTGGGTGAGCGTCCGAACTTGAATGAACTGGTGACTAACCAAATTCCGAGGGAGCACATCGCAACACTTCTTGCTTCCATGGTCGATGGGTTGGTCAGAGCCGATCAGAAGCTGCTCAATAGCTATGAAACCGCGCTGTTTGAGTATTCGCGAATCAACCCTCTGTTAACCCATCGCCTTCGTGGCATGAAGCTTCTCCCCAAAGTGTCGGAAAATGCCTCAAACGTCGTGACCTCGCTGATAGACACGATGCCCCATAGCGAAGAGGCGTCTGTGGTTAACAGTTTCGGGAGAACGCAGATCGAGTTATCTCATGACAACACGATGAGCGAACTGATGGCGAACTTGAACACCATGGTTCGCTGTGTGAGCTGGAAAGCCGGATTTTGGTTTTGGTTTCGGGTCTGGCTGTGGCCGCTGATATGGCCTGCAAAAGAGGTTAAAGATGAGAGTCTAACGCAAGATCTGCGTAACCTATTAGAGAACTTTTTCAAGTCAGTTTTGCTCGCCACCGACCCGCCCGGGGAAATAAAGGCTCAGATTGAAACAGCCACATTAGAGGAAATTTTGAATCTATTTGAAACGCAGCTGACCGAAACGTCCAATAATTAACCGGGACTAAAATGTCTGCACCCGAGTCAATACAGATGGGCTGCAGGTAACGCTCGATGAAACGCATATTTTTGGAAAGGGTGGAGTTTTTCTGGCTGACGTAGGAAAACATTGACCCAATACCGCCTTTATAAAGAAGGCGGTATTGGTTACTACTCGCTGTTGGTTATCAGGTCAGATCAACTAAAGGGGCACTCGGCCCGTTTGCCTTAACCGACTCGATACCCGTGTCCCTGGCATACGTGGACGAATACATTTGGCTTTTGCCAATGGTCTGTCCGTTCAGCGCTTTGAGCACGAAGTAAGGCTGGCCAGCGGTAGAGGTCTTTCGATCGTAGCAACGGTCCATTGGACTGTGCTGCCGGACCGACTCGACCCCGTTCTCCGCTCCGTCTTTGTTGAGGTAGCCTTCACTCTGCAAAATGATCTCGCCATTACCTGCCTTTAGGCGAAAGTAATAGTGAGCGTTTTGGTTACTGCGGAAGAGTTCGTATCGTGCTGACATCTTAACGCGACTCCTTACGAACGCCCTTGAAAGGACGGTCATCGGACTTCACGTCCATAAACCGGCCCGTTTCTGCGTCACGTTTAACCCATTTTCCGTTACTCATTTGAGTTTGGGATCGCTTCCGGACAGCGCCGATCCGTTTATTATCACCATAGGGGCGATTCACTGCCATGACTGTTCTCCTTCTCGAACTAGTCGTTTACAAAGATGCCTTGTGGCAGTAGAATTCCCGCCGTCTAAAGCTGGTACCTACTGCCCTTGGCGGTTCAGGTCCACTAATTAGCCCGACCGATACCTAGTCGCTCGGGCTTTTTAGTGTCCCCTCTATAATACGCATCAATTTGATGGTGTCAATCGTTAGGCGTGTGTCGATCAAAACGATTTGAATGTTTGCGAGAGTCAGCCTATATTGGAGCGAAAAGAACGAGGTGTATCCGTTCACGACGACGGGTGAGGGGAAAGCTATGAACAGCGTGGAATTTGAGGGCGTATCGGGCCAACAGCTGGAGAGACTGGCACATATTGAGTTTTTGGCCTATTTCACTGGGAAGGTCACACGCAAAGACATCATGGCACGCTTTGATGTGGGTTCAGCGGCTGCGACCCGTGATCTGGGAACCTACATTGAAGCGGCTCCGGAAAACATCGTCTACGATCCCCGGCGAAAGCACTACGTAACGACCAATAACTTTAAGTGTTTACTACCGCTTTCTGCTGACAAATGCCTATCCACGCTGACAAGTGGTTTTGGCGACGTTATGGATAGCAAGGAAGAGTTTCGGTGTGCCCATCTCATTGCATTGGAAAAACCGGATCTGGACATCACCGCTACCTTCTCCAGAGCAATTTCTTCCAATCGACCCGTTGAGATCACATACGTGTCGACGTCTAATGGTGAATCCACTAGGACTGTTTGCCCGCATTCGTTAATGAACAATGGTCTACGCTGGCATGCGCGCGCTTACGATCGGAAGCGGTCAAAGTTTTCAGATTTTGTGCTCAACCGGGTGGTTACCGCAAAGCTTATACATACCGAGCATGCCAAACCGAGTGAGACAGTTAACGAAGATGTGGACTGGACAGAAAATGTCGACCTGGTCATTGAAGCTCACCCTAGGCTGGACAGCCATCACCGGCTAGCCGTCGAAAAAGAATTTGGAATGTCCAATGGCTGCTTTACCAAGCGGGCCAGGAGGGCTGAGGTAGGCTACCTGCTGAGCACCTGGAATGTGGACGCCACTACCAGTGCCGATCTAAAAGGTAAGCACATACTGCTCCACTTACGAAACGCAGAAGAAATTAAGAACATGAATATCGAAAGCTTTAGGTTGGCACCGAGTCTAGACTAGCTTTTTGCTGCTTACGAATTCTAGGCCTTTCTTATGGAGCTTGAGGATAAGCTTTCCGATGGCCCTAAAAGAGAGATGTGGTCGCTTACTGGCTTCTGTTCGAGGGTTGAGCCCACTGCGCATAATCGGCGTAAGCGTCCGGTGATCCCATCTTGAGCCTGGCGCTGCCGTCGTCAGGATAGTGTCCACTTATTTTCTAGTGGACACTTAACATGAACGAATTAAGCGTAACCAAACCCTGCCAACGCCGTCGCCGGTTTTCCCGGGAATTCAAAGCCGGGATTGTCGCCCAGTGCCGAGATCCGGGCGCATCCGTCTCCCGGATCGCTCTGTGTAATGGCCTCAACGCCAACATGGTCCGACGCTGGATCAAGGAGGCGCGACGAGTGCCTAAAGCACCAGCGACAACGCCGGAGTTCGTGCCGGTCAATCTGCCAGCAGCAACTTCAGCACGGAGCCACCACTCGGTCTCGGACAAGCGTAGCACCATCCGCATCGAGATTCCCCGCGCCAGTGGCGCGGTTGTCGTGGAGTGGCCTGCGGAGCAGGCCCACCAGTGTGCCGCCTTGTTGCGGGATCTGTTGGGATGATCCGCATTGATGAGATCTGGCTGGCCACCGAACCGCTGGACATGCGGGCGGGACCGGATAAAGCTCTGGCACGAGTCGTTCAGGTCTTCGGTTCGGCCAGACCCCATTGCGCCTACCTGTTTGCCAACAAGCGAGGCAACCGGATGAAGGTGCTGATCCATGATGGCCTCGGCATCTGGCTGTGTGCCCGTCGTCTAAACCGGGGCAAGTTCCACTGGGGCGAATCCTGGCGAGGCAAACAGTTATGTCTGACCGAAGAACAGTTATCCGCCCTCGTTCAGGGCCTGCCATGGCAACGTATTGGGGCCGATGGCGTCATCTCAATCCTGTAACCACAAGCTGAGCAATACCGCCATAGCCAGAACTGCGAATCGCTTGCAGTACAAGGGCTTGGCATACTAAGGGGCATGACTCAGCGCCCCGACATCAACCAACTCTCTGCCGGTCAGCTCCGTGCTCTCGCTACGGAACTGTTTGATCGTGTTGATAACAAAGAGCGGGCTCTGGTGCACCGTGATGCGGTCATCGAGAAGCTGACCCACGAAGTGGCCATTCTCAAGCGCCATAAGTACGCCCGGCGTAGCGAGCAGCTGGACGCGGTTCAGGGAAAACTGCTGGACGAACTGATCGACAGCGACCTGGCCTCCATCGAGGTCGAACTGGAACAGGCGATGACCGAGGAGCAGAAAGCCGCTCGGCCAAAGCAGCAACCCAAACGCACACCGCTGCCACCGGAACTGCCCCGCACCCTGATCCACCACGAGCCAGAAAATACTCAATGCCAGTGTGGCTGCCAGCTCAAGCGCATTGGCGAAGACGTCAGCGAGAAGCTGGATTATGTCCCGGGTGAGTTCACCGTTGAACGTCACATCCGGGGCAAATGGGCCTGCGACAGCTGCGAGACGTTGATCCAGGCACCGGTGCCACCGCAGGTGATCGACAAAGGCATCCCCACCGCTGGCCTGCTGGCCCAGGTGCTGGTGGCCAAGTATGCCGACCATCTGCCGCTGTACCGTCAGGAACGCATGTTCGGCCGTGCCGGCCTGGAAATCCCGCGCTCCACCCTGGCCGAATGGGTGGGTGCCTGTGGTGTGCAGTTGCAGCCGCTGGTGGATGCGTTGAGAAATACTCTGCTGGAACACAGTGTTCTGCATGCCGATGAAACCCCGGTCAGCATGCTGGCCCCGGGCAAGAAGAAAACCCACAAGGCCTACGTCTGGGCCTACTGCACCACACCGTTTGCCGACCTGAAGGCAGCTATTTACGACTTCGCACCCAGCCGTGCAGGCGAACACGCCCGAACCTTCCTGGGTGACTGGCGGGGCAAGCTGGTCTGTGATGATTACGCTGGCTACAAGGCCGGGTTCGGCAACGGCATTACCGAAATCGGCTGTATGGCCCACGCCCGGCGCAAGTTCTATGACCTGCACGAGGCCAACAAGAGCGAATTGGCGGCCAAGGCCTTGGAATACATCGGTGGACTCTACGAGATCGAGCGGGAAACCAAAGATCTGCCACCGGATATGCGGCGGGAAATCCGGCAAACCAAAGCCAAACCCCTTGCCGATGCGCTGCATCAGTGGA
This sequence comes from Marinobacter goseongensis, assembly GCF_023156235.1. Lineage (GTDB taxonomy): Bacteria > Pseudomonadota > Gammaproteobacteria > Pseudomonadales > Oleiphilaceae > Marinobacter > Marinobacter goseongensis. The sequence goes on from NZ_JAKZAI010000028.1 coordinate 8,180, forward strand.
TGCTGGCCCATCGCCAGAAAGTGCCGGATGGCTCCGGCACGGCCAAAGCCCTGGATTACAGCCTCAAACGTTGGGAAGCGCTGACGCGCTACCTGGACGATGGCGCTGTGCCCATCGACAACAACTGGGTGGAAAACCAGATCCGACCCTGGGCGCTGGGGCGCAGCAATTGGCTGTTTGCGGGTTCACTGCGCAGTGGTCAACGTGCGGCTGCGGTCATGACCCTAATACAGTCAGCGAAGCTGAATCGGCATGATCCCTATGCCTACCTGAAGGATGTGCTGACTCGCCTGCCGACACAGAAGAACAACGCCATCGACGAGCTATTGCCCCACAACTGGAAACCGGCCATACCTAACAAGGTGTAGGCCGGACGTGTATGGAGAGCCTTCTTCGAAAGCTGGACAAGGTGCCAACTCTAGACGGCAGGATATGCCCTGGGAGATCGATGAGAGAAAGAGGAGGCCATAAGTAGAAAATTTCCCAAGCGACTGGTGGCTCGCTAGGCATACGTGTCGTGTTACTCCTAAGTTATTAGACACACTAGATTTTCCGGGCTTTGCTGGGCTGCGGGTGTCGCAGGTGTATGCCGCACGGAGATCGCAGTTAAACCTGATACTAGGCCGGCTCATGCACTAGCCGGATGTCGATTTCTCTGTCGACATACTTCCACTCCACCGAGGCCCGGAGTTCGGCCAAAAGCCTGTTAAAGCCCGGCTCATCAGACGGGGAATATTCGAACCACGTCAAGAAGTCGAAGGGTTCGCTCTCGCCCAGGTCCCGACAATGGTGGAGACGACGGGCCACAGCAGGGAGATATTGGAGCCCAATGTGAATGTGACGGGACTGCTCCTCAAAAATCTTCCGGCGTTCGTCTTGAGCCAGTCCCCACCATGAGGGGTTTTTCCGGATAGGGATCAGGGCGGCACAGGTGGCCTCTGCTCGACCCAAACTTGGCTGCTTCGCCACGAGACGATCCTTCTCTTCACGCACGACATAACGCTCGTTACTCGTTATCCCGCGAAGAAGCCATTTGGTGCCCAAAGGCTGCGGCGAAACAGAGCCAGCGGCTACGTCGAGCCGGGGGATTCCAGGGAGAGGGGCTCCCGCCACGGCATCCATCCGAACAACGCGCCAAACACCCGTTTCTCCACCAGCGAACGTAAATAATCGTGTATTCATCAGTTTCCTCTCAGGCCTTTCGCCTATTTCTCAGCCAACGCAAAACCGGCATTGCCCGGCGCAACCACTGAAACAAATATAAAAGGTTCGGGGCCAGAGTTCATTGCACCATGTACCTGCCCAGGTTTTGCGATCGCAATATCTCCAGCTTTAAGATGAGTGACTATGCCGTTACCTTGATGATATTCGGCTTCACCTGAGATAACCGTCCAAGTATCTTGGCCGTGAGGATGTACATGGGAAGCTATTTCCTGCCCAGGGTGGGCGTGCCAAACAACGACGACAGAGTCATTGGTTTCCAGAACAACCGAACGAATCGGTTCGCCGTTAGACGGACGAACATATTCATCCACCGAAAAAATCCGCGATTCAGTTTCTGCTCTCATGTTCACACCCATTTAAAACTGATTGGACACGTACTCTAAACGCAACTGCGCCTGGACAGCACATGAAGATATGTACCTAAGCGCCCTTCGGGAAAACTATGCTCTGGCGCACAGAGACCGTCAATACTCCGTCGTGGGTAGGCATGACATAACGGGAGGAGACGGGCGACGCTTTGGTCATATGTACATGAGAAGGTGGCTCGCCCGCTCGGCAGGGTTGTTGTCGATGGGCAGGTGTCCCCCTTTCGATGTAGCGGATCAGCTTTAACCAGTTGCTCGCAAGGCAATTGATTGCTTGCCCAAGGCACTTTGACGACGTGACCTGGGGAGGGGTTTTGTCCAGCCTAGCTTTCAGTTGCTCCAGGAAAGCCTGGCTTTGCGACTGGCGCGTCTGGTATCGCTGGGCATCGCCCGCCTCTTCCATGTCGCGCTCGATGCCGTAGAGCTTGTTGATAAGAGTCAGTGCCATCTCCGCTCGGCCGATCTTGCCCTTGGATTGAGTTTTCTGATGAACTTGCGCCGCGCATGCCCAGCAACCTATACGCTCGACGCCTTTCTGCCTCCAGGAGGCGCTGCGGCACCTCCTGGGTACGGCTAGCGGTGTAATTGAACAGGATGACCGGAAGATTTGGTGGGCCACCGCGATCTCCTCAGTAGCTATAGCCAAACAGGTTGGGTATGAGAAGTTCAAGGGGGGGCGAGCAAAGCCCCCGTTCCAATTGATTCTCTATTCCACACAAATGGCGATATAAGCCGGCGGGTGATGACGACCCTGGAAGCTCTGGCATCGAGAGTGGATGTCTACTCCATCGACGAGGCGTTTCTGGATCTGACCGGAATCGACCGGGTGGTAAGCTTCGAGCCTTTTGGTCGGCAGGCGATTTGGCTCAAGGTGGAATCACCGGACGGTTACTAATCGGCGTTACGTTAAGGTCGCAAAGCGAACATTCAGATGGTGGGACAACACAGCGCTTTACGGCAGTTTTGGAGTCGCGAAGCGGTGGGGAAATTGTATGGCAACAGCGACTGGCTATAACGCTCTCGCCTGATCTTCTAGCTTTGAAAAATACTGAAAGCACAAATCGCAGAAGTGTTGAAGAAAACCAGTCTTCATAAAGACTGATTCACCTGAAAGGTGCAGAAGATTCGATTCCGTGACGTAGTCAACCGCTGCGGACTTACTCATATCAAGAATTCCATAGTTGTGTGCAAAGCTATTCCTTATAAAACGAATAGTATCGATTTCTGTTAATGCGTGCTCAGCCTCAGACAGGTCGATGGAGCAATATTTTTTGAGCCAGAAATGGTTTTTATAAATTTTGGATCTATCTTTCTTTTCAGATTTTTCCAGACCTTCGACAACTCCGGAATAATTTGAATATCGCTTACAGAATTTGTCTAGTTCGTACTCAAATATTCCATAGATAGTGATGAGAAACGATCTTCTTTCATAGTTTGGAAAGGTACTACCTAAAAGGCTATCAAGATCGAAGTCAATATCGTTGATGTTGCCTATGTTCCTGACGTCAACTGCATGGGTTACCACCGTGCCATCGTCTTGCTCGATTTCAAACTCCATCTGCTCTGTTATCACTAATTGCTTGACGATCGACGAAGACTCTTCAATTTTCCTCTCAGCGACAGTGACAAAAGCTCGAAGAAGGTCAAATTCTCCCCGAGCATTGTAAGCCCATGACTTAGGGGTATTGTTGAGTCCCATGATTCACTCTGTCCTTTAGTTATTTGCCAAGCGCTCAGCTGCCGCTTTAAAATTGGGCTGAAGCGCATAGTTAAGCCAGATCCTCGACGGCCTTCCAGTGTATGCAATTCTCTGGTAGAACAGCAGCTTCCACACCAATCAGATAATCAAGTAACGCTTTTACTTTAGCGCGAACATTTTCATCCTCTCTAATTCGCACCAGCGCATTATATGGCTTCTCATTTTTTGCCTCTTCCCCAAAAAGAGCCGTTTCAAAGCAGGTCCTGCAAGCAACGAGGTTTACACTTCCATCTTCTTCCTGCAACTCTGCGATAGTGCTATTCATTCCCCAGGCAGGATTTTTACTCCCTTTGGCCGTGTACTCCTCATCTGTATCGTGAAGAATGCAAAATGACTTAGAGAACTGTTTCAGCACTTTGGCAACTGATGGAATGATTCCTTTCCCCCTTGCCCTTATTATCTGAACATCACCATATTCTTCTGGGTAGAACTCTTTTAACATCGAGAACGCTGTATATTCAGTATCACCTTCAACAATAACTTGCCTGCCGCCGAAGAAAAATTCATGCACATAAGGATCGCAGACATTCATCAATTTCAAATTTCTTTTATCATCTTCGTCCAACTTGGCTCTATCTGGACGATATAGCGTAGTGCTCTTGACTTCGCTATCTTCGTCGCGAAACACTCTGATTATGGTCGTATTGTCTTTCGACAAATCTATAAATATTGGTGAGTGAGATGTAATCATAACCTGCCAATTACCGCTTTCTGGTAGATCATAAAGTACCGACCTAGCTTCCCGTATAGCTGATGGGTGCAAGCAAATTTCTGGCTCATCCAGCAATAACACATGGGGGCGAGAACCTTTCTTATCCTGAGATTCAGACAAGTATTTTAATGTTGCCCATAATAGAGTTCGCCTTGCACCACTCCCTTGGTGCTCAATAGTACTAAAATAACCGTCTTCTGGCCCCATAAGAAGATCCGCATTACCCTTGAAGGGCTGATATGCTCCCTCAAGATCAGCTTCTGGCTTTGCATCGAATTTTATTTGGTGCTTAGGGAACAACTTGCTCAAATATTCGGACACTTCACTTTCGATCACTTTGACTTCATCCTCAGTCGCCTTGACGACTTTTGTCTGAAGTTGTCGAATTCTATCTAGTATCAACTCGTAATCAGATTTTTCTTGTTCAGGATCTGATTTAATTTCTGATATTTTTTCCTTTAGCATGCTGGTTATTAATTTCGTTATTTCAGCCGCTTGCTTTTCTGGCGTTGCGAATGCATCTATCCTATGCGGAAGTGGGCGTCGAGAGTTGGCAACGTTCGGTGCGCCCCAAGGAACTTGATCATCCCAGTCATTTTTCTGAGTATCGAACCCTTGTCTCTTAGGATCCTTATTAGGGCTGTCCCATACCCATTTTTCACGTATCAACCACTCACTATCTGCGGTGGGCTCAAGCCACCTTTCGCCCGGAGCATCATCAAACACGATTGTATGCAATTCAATTGTTGGCAGATTTTCTGGATCAACTTGCCCATTGGGGAAATCATTTATTGTCAGCTTTCCATCCTTGGACCCGTGAGACATAACAGTTTCATAGGCCCTCAAAATACTGCTTTTTCCGACATTATTAGGTCCGACAAGAACAACGATGTCGTCAAGCTCGATCTCGACTGTCTCAGTCCCGATCGACCTGAAATTGCGTATCCGAAGTTTATGTAGACGTGGACGGGGAGAGTTTCCTTCTTCATCAACAAGAGGAACCACTTCTACTGATTTCTTCTTAGCAGCCATGTTATCTCCTTATAGAGGCTTAACAACAATTAGCCAGCGCGCTTTATCATTGTAGAAATTTGACTGGGTCATTATTGCTGACTTTAACCATAAATCGTGCTGCACATGAATCGATAAAACAATAGCTTAGCCGAACATGGACATCTCTGCCATTTAATCACTCAGCGTGTGCAATATGCTCCGTCAATCATACTGGATGAAATCGGCGTGATTGGTTTGGAAGCTCTTGAGGAAAGTCCTGGCTCGAATGTACGCTTCTGTTTAGAAATTGTCCGACAGCAGCGTCTTGTTACACGTTTCCTCGCTAATCATTGCCGTAATCGGGTTCAAATTCGCGCTCCCTCTCCTCCGTTTCATAAAATTCATCCGGAAGGGAAGATGCATTAACTTCTTGCGCGCCATGCAAGTGCAATCCACAAACCAGGCAGGCGAATTCTTCTGTGGCGTATGTAATGTCAACGTACTCGGTGAATGGGTCGTCCGGATCTTGATCATCAGATATTTCTTCGTCGTATTGGGTCCCACCAATTACGCCCATACCGCCACAAGCGGGGCACTCATGTAAATCATAGCCATCCACAGAGTAATCAAACTTATCATAGTGCCCCCAAGGCCTCGCCTTCTTCGAGGCTTCGATAAGTTCTTCACGCTTCTTTTCACTCTTGTGGGTGGACTTAAAGTCTTCCAAGGCATGGTCGATTCTTGTTTCGACCATCATCGATATTGCTTTCCTGGCATCTTCCAATAATTGCCTAGGAGCTTGAGCTTCATCAGCCCCCAACCATTGCTCAAGTTCTTTATTTTGTATATCGAGAAGGGTGTAAGCGGCGTGCCAAAATTTAGCTTCCCATGCGTCAGGGGACATTCCTGAAAAGGGTGACTCGCCCGAATGAATTTCTGAGTTTCGTCTCAAAGCTTGTTGTTCACAGAACTTCTGTATTCTTTTGTCAAAGTCTTTCGATATATGAGATAAACGTTCAAATAATGTTTTAGCGGTAATTGTTTTAACATCTGGAGATAGAGGGTGGCCGCAAGCTGAAAAGAGCGACTGGTAGTGGGTAGGATCAGCCACCAGTGCGGGATGTATAGTGCTCAAAGATGATTTCGCTAATAATTCTAAAGCTAAAGATGCCCATAGCTGATACTCATCCAGGACGCCTTGATTTTTTGCTCTTAATCCTCTTGCCATGTATATCTTAGATTTCGAAAACAAGGCTTCTTCCGCAAACGCTGGGCTAATTCTTTTATTCATTTCACTAGTACTCTATGTAATTCACGAGATTCGCTAGGCCTTATAGGGCCACTCGAACTACCTCGGCCATGTAAAAGCCTCCAATTATCGAGCACCAAGATATCGTCTTTTTCCCATTCAATTTCTATTTTTACTGATTTATCGAAGGCTGAACTTAATATTTGCAGCGCTATTTTCGAATCCGGGCCTATGGCATGCATACATCCGATATCATAGCGTATAAATGGACTATTATCCGATAAAATCGACGAAAAGAACGAACGTGCACCATCTTTCACAAGGAAAACAGCATTTTTTAGCGTATTCATATCGGAGTCATCTAATTGTAATGATTTCCAGTCAATCAGAAGCGATTTTCGATTGCAGCTGCCAGGTGATTTACAGCCCATAACGATATATTTACATGGCGTTGGCCAATGCGCCGTATCCACGTGATATGGGAATGACGAGAGCTGATACTGTGCGCTAAGCGAGTTGGCATAGGCTAAATCAGCGGACTTCGGTTTGAGCACTTCCACAAGAGATCTTCTTCTCCTAACACCAACTGGTTGGCCTAGACGGTTTGCGATCTGACACAAATCATCATCTAGGTTGGCCCCTAGGCGCTTCCCTTTCCACCATCCTCTCTCTCGCAGGGTGTCTAGCATCAGCGACGGTGCCTTTTACGTGTAACGCTGTTTAACGGCGGTGATTTTGTACCACTGCGGTGAACACTTTATGCTTTGAGCCTTTCACAGGTCGGATACAGAAGCAAATGTGCTCCGCAGACTAATTTGGCGAGGTCTAGTCCAGTACCAAAGTTCGCTTTTGAAGCACCACGTTGGAACTGACGTCGATGGCATAAGACCTCAGTTCAACCCGGCCAATTTATGATGACAAAGTCCGGCCACATTATGGTGTCACTACCACTCACACTGGAATTCTGAACACGTGAGACGAACATCATGCAAGATCAGCAGTCTAGTTGCGTGTCTCTCTATGGGGCAACGATATGTCGTGGGTCTGGTAACGACCGCTGGACAGAGTCGAGCGGGCGATGTCGATAAGGTGATGGTGATGCGTATACAGGAAAACCTGTGTCTGATCACTGAGCTGATCCAAGGCGCGAAGCACGCTGGCCGCCCGCTCATCGTCGGCGGTAATGAGCACGTCGTCGAGCACCAACGGCATCACACCGCGGGATTTCCCCCTGAGCTGAAGTGCCGCCAGGCGCAACGCGAGATACAACTGATCGGCGGTGCCCTCAGACAATTCATGGATGCCCATGAGTCGACCCTCCGGTCCCTTTGCTTTCAAGACCATCTGACCGTCCTGATCATCCGGTACCAATCTGGAATAGCGGCCGTCTGTGATCTTGGCGAAGAAGTTAGAGGCCGCCTGTACCATGGGCCCTTGGGCTCTTTCTTGATAGGTTGCCAGGGCGCGTTTGAGCAAAGCCTGTGCGATCGTCAGCCGACTCCATTCACTGAACGAGGCTTGGATCTCCGAAGCCGTCACAGCCATTCCCTCATGCAGTCGAGCTGCATGGTCGGACGAGTCGATGCTATTCAGTTCGCGCCGTGCATCCTCTTCGCTCTGGCGAGCACGATCTACGCTCTCTTCGCCTTCTGAAATGCGGTCCTCAAGCTCTGCAATCTTGCTGTCCAAAGAAACCTTGTCGTGCTCATCCAGTTGGGCGCGAAGGTCTTCCTCACTCAAATTGGTGCTCTCTGCGAGGGTGTCCTCGGCGTGCTGTAACTTTTCCTGCAACTGTCTCCGGCGATCAAGCTTTTGCTCAAGGTCCGCCAGCGCCTCCAGCGAGTCAACGCCGGCCTGACCCATCAACTGATTCAGAGTATCCTCATGCTCCCGGGCTTTCTGGGTGGAGCGGTCCAGGGATTTCTTAATCTGCCTGCGCTCGCTCTGCACGCGTTGGCGGTCTTCGGCATTGGTGATCGCTTTTTGCAGTCGATTGGACATGCGTTCAACCCCGGCTGGAAGATCCTTGCCCAATTCGGCGTCCAATCCCTCCGCCAGCGCGTGACAGCGATCTTCAAACTGTTTGGCAAGATCGAGATGCGCTTTGAGTTTTTCCCGTGACTTCGAAACTTCCTCTGTCTCTCGCTGAATCTCCATCAACTCATCCAAGCGACGACGCAGAGCCCGGGGGCCTGCGTTCTCAGGAAGGCCGTACGACTGGCACGCTTCACTTACCTGAACTCCGGCTTGCTCGACTTCGCGCTGTGCTTCCTGCTGTTGCTCAACCAATCGGGTTTGTTGCTTGCGCAGCAACTCTGCTTGGCGACGCTGTTCGGCACGAGCGCCACTGTCCTCGTTGGACTTATTAACCCAGCGCTGAGCGCGGGCCACCAAAGCCTGAAAGAATTCTCCCTGGGTTTGAATCCACGCGTGTTCCAGAGCCTTGGCTAATTTTTGATGCACAGTTTCGACTTGATCCTCAAGCGCTGCTTTCTGCTGAGTCTGTCTATCAATCTGCTCCGCCAACTCTAATATCGCCTGCAGCTTCAGGTGCCAGTTACCCAAAGTCTTGGGAGCCATGGCCCGTGGGTAGTTGTGTTGCTGGGAGAGATCCGACCAATCCGACTGCTCCTTTTGATAGCGAGCTCTCTGAGTTTCGATCTCTTCGGTCAGCCGGCCCGCCTCGCTCTGACGCGATACAAGATTCGCCTTGGCCTGGCTGAGTTCAGTGGCTCGTTGAACATCGCTATGAAGTTGATCGGCCATGACATCGGTACCAGAAACCATTCGCTGGTAGGTCACGGTGAGCGGCGCACCTGCGCTGTACTCCTCAATTTCCCGGTTCAGAGCGTCGCTTTTTTCCCCTTCAATGTAACGAAGCACCACAAGATCCCAGCCCCGATCACGCTGCTTGCGCTGACTGTCCAGTTGCTCCTGAGTGATTACATCGGCCCCAGCATTGAGTCGGGCGATGTCGCGCTTGGCGGTCTCGATGGCGTCCTCGGCATCTGACAGCCTCTCTTTAAGGCGCTGCCCGTCTGCCGTGATGTCATCTATCAACGCCTCCTTCTCAGCGATGGTTGTCTCAGGAATAGGGTCAACGGCTCGGGCTTGCGCCAGACCGTCAAGGCCGGCCTCGCGAAGCAATCGCTCAAGTTTGCTGTCGTCCGAGTTGATGTCGGCCTGGTATCGCCTCAGTGTCGCGTCGGCATCCGATAATGGATGCGCTTCTGCCAACGCTTGTGCGATGGCCTCGTAATCGACTTGAGAAGTCGTTTCATCCGGCGCCGGGTCGTCGCTTACCTGTTCTGCAATACTTTCAAGGCGGCCTTTGAGGCTCTGCAGTTCGCTAACCGCATCCTCAAGCCGCTCGCAATGATCCAGAGCGATTTGCTTGTCTCCCTGGCTGGGAACCCAGGACAGTACCGATTCGATCTTCTGGTCAGACAGCCGAGCGGCCATGCCCTCCAGACGTTTTGAGGTTTCATCAATGCTTGCCTGAAGCTCGCTGGCCTCGCGGGTATTCTCACGGTAATGGTGCAAATCCCTGGACAAGCCTTCGACAGACTCTCGCCAGCCAAGCACGCTGTCATCGGATGCTATGTTGTCCAGCTCCAGCTGATTATCGTCCAGCGCGATCTGGTTGGATTCCATCTGCTCTCGGGCGTCCTGCAAACCACTCTGCGCCTGGGTTCGACGATCGCGCATGTCGGCGGGCAAATCCGGGAGATCCTGGAGCTCGGCAATACCGTCGCGAGCTTGGGTGATAGTCTGAAACGTCGGCAAGGACGAGCGTAGCGTTTGGTACTTATCCCTTTCCCGGCGATGGTCCTGAAGCGACTGTTTGGCGGCGTCCAATTCTTCCTGCGCTTTCTGATGGGCTTTTTGCAGAGTAACCCATGCCTTCGGGCTGACCTGCACCTTTTTCAGTTCGGCCTTGTCGTGCTTATAGGACTTTGCGGCAGCGTTCAGAACAGGATTAGTGCCCTTTGATTTAAACAGTTCACCGGAACGTGATTCGAGCCTGGCCAGGGTTGATTTCACATCCGTCAGGCCGGCGCTGGCCTCAAACAAAGTGTTGCCAAGATTGCCTTCGCCCTTCACCAGGTCACGTCCGCCTTGCTGCAGGCGTTCGTGGTCAATCCCATACATCAGCTCGAACTCGCGTCGGTCTAAGCCTGCCTGGAGCTCGTCAATCAGCGCCGTGTCTGTGACAACCTCTGTCTGATCGGGATTGTCCGGATGAAAGCTCAACAGATCACCCTTGCGCTTTTTTAGACGGGTCAAGCCAATGCGCGAGCCGTCAGCACGCTCAAAGATGCCGGTAATGCTCAACTGGGCCGAGTCGAATCTGAAATTCATTGCGGACCGTTGAGGGATGCCAAAACGTAGGTCCGACATCGCGCGCAAGGCGGTGGACTTGCCCGCCTCATTCCAACCGACGATGAGATTCAAATTGCCTTGGTTTGACGGGCTTTCAAAATCCAGCTCAAGGCCATCAAACCGGCCGTAGGCGTCGAGGGTGATCTTCAACAGCTTCATTTTTCGGCCTCCTCGACGGACGTCAGTGTGGCGTGAATGGTGGCTTCGGCATCAAGGAGCAACTGCCGGTAATCCTGCCCTTCCAGCAAGACTTCAAGGGAGCGAAGCTCTGCTGGCATGGCATCCAGCCCCGTCTGCAATTCCTGCTCAATGAATTCCTTGAGATTCTCGGGCGAGGAAGCGATGACATTGCTGAGCCCCACCAGTTCGCCAATCGCGTCCTCGCGTTTAGCCTCGTGGTCGCGGTCGATGGTTGGCTTTAAGGCGTTGCGAACTTTTTCGATCCACAGATCGAGATGGTCGATTTCATAGCTGGCCGCCCTGACGGTGGCTGCCAGTAGGCCGGGGCTTTTGGCTTCTTCCACATAAAGGGCTGACTGCCCCTCAACGATCACCCGCACCGCATGAAGGCGGTCATCATCAGAGCCAATGTGTCTTGGGATCAGTTCGGTGACGGCGCGTTTCAATTCCGCCTGGGTCTCGATCTCGCTGCAGTCGAGCGTTATCTGGTGCCAGCGCACCACATCGGCGGACACATGCTCGGCCTGAATAGCGCCATCGTCGGACACAGAGACCAGATCGAAGCCTTTGGAGCCGGATTCTTTTACCCGGCGTCCCTGAAGATTGCCGGGAAAGCTGATCCAGGGCGTCTCGCTGACGATCTCGCGCTTGTGAACATGGCCAAGCGCCCAATAGTCGTAGTCTTTGTCGATCAGCTTCTGAGCGGTTGTGGGGGCATAATCCGCATGCCCTTCGCGACCATCCAGGCTGGTGTGCAGCATTCCAATATTGAACCAGCCCTGCACCGGGCCCGGGTAGTCGGACGCAAGGTCTTCCGGAACGTGTCTTTCAGGGAAGCTCTGGCCGTGAATGGCGACCTGGATGTCATCCAGGCGATGCGTCTCAGGTTTTCGGGAGTCGAACACAATCGCGTTGTCAGGCAGGGGCAAGCGCTTGGTCATGCCGCCTTCAGAATCGTGATTGCCATGAATGATGAAAACCGGGATGCCGGCGTGCTTCAGGCGGGCAATTTGCTCGGTGAAGAAAAGACCGGTGTGAAAATCACGCCAGTCATCATCAAAGACGTCTCCGGCCAGGAGCACAAAATCCACGCCCTGCTCGACCGCGGTGTCGATCAGGTTCTCAAACGCCCGTCGCGTGGCGCTGCGGATCTCCTCCACTGGCGCGTCAGCGTGACGGTCCAGACCGCGCATTGGGGAGTCAATGTGCAAGTCGGCGGCGTGAATAAATTGAAAATTCATACAAATGGCATCCTTTCGTCTGTCCGGCTTCGTTTTGATTCGTCTCTATCCAAGGTTCTTACTGCAGCATAAAGGTTCAAAACCGTGGTGTGGTGATCTCCACCCATACTCGAAGATCCGTCGAGCAGTTCTGACGATTTTTGCTGACTTCGACGGGAGGATAGTCGAGTTTTTCAATTTGATCACAGTGTTACGCCAAGGCGCGACCAAAACGATCCGATGTCGGACGGGGATACCTTGGCGGCATAGCGAATAGACGACGCCTGCCTGTTAAGCAGTTTGGCCAGTCCGTTCCAGGAAGGTGAACTTCCTCGGGAAGCTTTCAGCCACCTCTGAGCCATCTCGGCGTCCCGATCCTTCAGGTATTGGAAGTGGGGCATGGGGGAACCTGCAATGTAGGCGCCAGTGGCCTGGCGTTTCCCGTCGGCATACTCATCAATGCAATCGCCCGGCTTAAATCCATGCAGATGGCGGAGGCTGGTCAATCGAGAGCGCGGAATGCCATGCTCATTCTGGATCTGTCGAAAACACAGTAGGCGGCCGCGGTACCAATATCGGAAAGCGTCACTTGAATAGGCTTTTTGGTCCGCCTGCATGAAGCCGACGGCGCGTTTCAGGGCAGGCCGCAATTCAATGGGCTTCTGCCGATGATATTCGGCCCAGTCCTTGCAAGCGTAGTTCAGGCAGTCGCTCAATCGGGTTTCGTCTGCACAGCCGATCTCGCGGGCAAAGCGACGGATGGCGTCGGACCGATACATCCGTTGGCCATCGAGCAGGACCTCTTTGGAGCCGTGGCGTCCGCCAATGGAGCCGCCAGGCCGCTCATTAAGAAGTCTCTCCCCGTATTCGCGCCTCATCTCAATGATGGTTTCAGACTCCAGGTCTTGCGCTTCCCGATAGCTCAAATCGGAACGAATAACTTCATGTCGGAAGATGGCAGATGGCCCGGAGCCAAGCATTGATTCCGTTTCCCGTATAGCCCGCATGAGTCGGCTGTGTCTGGCGTAAGCGCCTGTGTCTTTATCGACGCGGAAGGCATCCCGGAAATGTGCCTCCATGCGCGTCGACACCGCCCCCGATGTGATCCCTATATAGCAGTGCCCCGCCCAGGTTCCGGTATCAAAACGGATCACGTATAGCGAACAGGTCGCCTCCCGAACCTCGATGCACAGCAGCTCAGGCAGAAGTGAGGCAAGGTCATGGATCGTGCCCGTTTTCGTCTGTGGGTTATAGCTGACGAAACCGCACTGCGACTGGCCAAGCTCCTCTATTTGGCGAACGAAGGCTTGTAGGGCGAGTAATCTGCGTCGACAGGGGGTCGATCCGTCTGTCCTGTTCCGGTCGTCATGGTACGACTTGAGCCTTTGGTGAAGCTCGCCGGCCGTCAAACCCGAAAGGCCAAGCTCCGGGACAGCCCAGGCATGTTTACGGTACCGGGAATCAGAGGACAGGATTTTTTCAGACAATGGCATCTGCCAGGCGTGTTTTGGTGTCAGCGCTTAATGAGCCGTAGTGTAAACACCCCCGTTTTAGTTGCACTGCTGTTAGAGTTTTCCCTCCTTTAACGTTTTGCCAGTCCAGGTTTCCCCTTGGCCCCAGACCCTCCAGTGTATTGGCCGGAGGTTGCGAGTTAACTCGGCCCGACAAAAAGGTCCACATCGTGTTCATTTTGACAGTTTCCGAATGTTCGCTTTTGTTTAGGTGCTTCGGTCGCTAAGCGGACATTCAGATTTCGGAATGGCGCCCAGCATCAGTGGCGGTGCGCAGCGCGGTCCGCTGAATGCTGCTATTAGGCACAATGGGGTGCTCACGGTCGTAATTCGGGCTCGTGGCGAGGTTTGCCTCAATGGTGATCGACTTCACCGTCGCAGTGGCCGGCAGCTGTCGCTGGGCAAGACGCCCGGCGAGTTCGCGCGAGCGCGAGGGCCAAAGATTTACGTGCAGGGACATCGGTAGTTGGGGAATCGGAGTTGGGGCCCAGTTTACACGCTTGTGTACTAATTGGTCGTCCACGAACCAGCGGATCTCGTCAGGGCTCCACTCGATGGCGAATCGGTGGGGCAACTCCGACGCGTCAAAGCCGAGGCAGATGGTGGTCGGCGCACCTCGGTATCCGTAGTCAAACCTCGCGCCTTCAGTGCCAGGATTATAAAAGACGTTTACCATGAGACAATCGGAGCGCTTGCCGACGATTTCCACGTCGATCTCCTGCCTGGGCGAGTCGCGGTGTAAAAAGAACCCAGTTATCACGCCGGGCACCTTTGATGCCTGAAGCGTCGTCTCGAATCTCCCGTATAGGAACCTGTCGCGGCTCGAAATTGACCCGGCGCTGAAGTCGCGGACACCAAGTCTCTCGCGCCTCACGCTGAGCACGGCCCCGCCCCCATCTCGGCATGCAACATTGGCAGGACGAAAAAGACCAAGGTTCCCAGGGAAGGTGTCGTTCCTCACCAACCAGCGCTCGCTGTCAATGCTTTCAAAGCGGTCATTGAAAACCACGCGTGAAGCTATACTCGCGGGCGAATGGGCGCGAATACCACGCCACATGGGACGAGGCTCGATCACCCAAGGCGACATATCGCGCCGCTGCTCACTCGGGGGAGTTACAGCTGAGATCTCTCTGGTATCTTCGTCTAGGAGTGGCCTTTGGCCGAGATCGGCAACCTCGGGGACGTTGGAGATTGGCGGGGCGCATCTCAGATGCTCGCAGACGGTCTTCCACTTGTCGACAGCGTTCCGGTGCAGAACGGCGACGTCTGCGCCGCTCAGTTCGTCAGGCAGGCCGACTCCATTGTCCTTCATCGCCGCGTCTTTGCTAGTGGTGACGATAAACTTGGCGTCAGGATAGCGCTCCCTCAGCGTCACGACACTCTCCATCAGAGCCCCAATGTTAACGTAGGCATCAAACACCCGGTCGCTCGATCCGGAGAGGAGTTGCACACTCTCCTCTTCAGGAAGATTTTGAAGGTCGGAGCAGCATCGATAGCCAAGCATCGAAAGAGCCATCGCAAGCGAGGTTAGACCCGATCCCTCCTCGCCGAAGGCAAATACCGGCTTCTGCTGGGGACGGATTTGAAATAACGACTGCCCTTCACAGTCTATGACGCCGATTCGGGTCAGGGCTGGCAGAATGGAATAGGAATTGGCCGAGTCCCAGTCGGATCGCTGGCTAATCAGTGACCGCCGCGTCGCCCGAACTTCGAGCGCGTCGAACTGGTGGTTTATCCAAAGGTCGACCGGTCCTTGGCAGGGCTGACCTGCCCCCAGTCTTTAATCCAACTGCTCCCTAGTAATGTCCGTTACTTTTGAATCAGTTTTTCCAAGTCGGAGAGCGGAGGCAAACTCCAGGGGTGTCTGATACCCCAAGGATGAATGCGGTCGCCGCTCATTGTAGTCCAAGCGCCAGCTGCTGATCTTTTCGCGGGCATGAGCAAGATCCCGGAACCAATGTTCATTCAGACACTCATCCCGGAATTTTCCGTTAAAGCTCTCGACGTAACCATTCTGCATCGGCTTTCCAGGCTGGATCAGCTTCAGCTCAACGCCATGATGATAGGCCCATTGATCCAATGCTCTGCCAGTAAATTCCGGCCCCTGATCGGTTCTGACGGCCTTTGGATAGCCTCTGAAGGCCGCTATGCCATCCAGGGTGCGGACCACCTGTTCGCCTGAGATTCCCATAGCAACGGGAATGTCGAGGCATTCCTTGGTGAAATCATCCACGATCGTCAGGCATTTGATCCTGCGCCCGTTGGCCAAGGAATCCATGACGAAATCCATAGACCACGTATGATTCGGCGCATCGGGCAGAACCAAGGGCTGCCGTTCGACCATCACCCCTTTACGGCGCTTGCGTTTGCGGACGGCCAAGCCTGCTTCCCGGTAAAGTCGATAAACCTTCTTGTGATTCACCTCAGCACCCTCACGACGCAGCAACTGATGAACACGCCGGTACCCGAACCGGCGACGTTCGAACGCAATGGCTTTGATGCGCTCTGTCAGTTCACGCTCCTCTGGAGTGCGTATTCCAGACCAAGGTTGCCACTGATTCCAGACGAAGCCTGCCACCCATTCCACGCGAAAGCTGCCACTGATT
>NZ_JAKZAI010000029.1 GCF_023156235.1 Marinobacter goseongensis
GCAAATTGCAGGAAATAGAGCGCAATAAATTGGCCGCTTAAACGCGGTCATTTGGACAACTGGGTTGAAAATCGCCGTTCTCGATGGGAGCCAAGCGGCGAATCAAAAACGAGAACCTTCGAATTGTGTAGCCCAAGAGACCGAAAAGACTATATGGACAGGAAATCCATCTCACTATAATGAGATTGGTGGATACTTTATTGGCATTTTACTGGCGCCTCTTTTTGGACTTGGAATTTTGTTCATTTTACTGATCTTTATTGGAAGAAAAAAGACCGTATATACGGTTACCACGAAGAGAGTAATGACGCGAACTGGGATTCTCTCCCAATCAACACGAGAAGTATCTACGAAGGATATTTGTAGTATTCATCTTAATCAAGGTGTCTTCGAGAGAGTTCTAAACCTCGGTACTGTAAAAATTGGTTCTGTCACATCGGAAGTTAAAGATATCCAATTTTTTGGAATAAAAGATGCACCAAAAGTAAGGGATTTAATTGCAAAGTATCGACAATAACAGCGGTGAAACAGGCTTAGCGTCAACATCGCTTCAAAAGATTGTAGGCTACTGCGACTAACATGGTGCAGCATAACAATCTCAGGCACAACGACGTCTTTTCCATTACGGCGGCGCCGCCATTACAAAGCCGCGCGTGCTGCAAGCGTTATCACACCATTTGAATGTTCGCTTTGCGCCCAGGGCATACTCCGGGCCCAGCTAAACAAAAGCGGACTTTAGCGCTTCTCACCTTTCGATCGATTTTTGAGCTAGCTATGGCACTTGATAGGCATATTTAATGCTAAAGTGATCGCTCACAAGAGGCAGGCATGGCAATTCCCATTGAAATCTGTCTTCCGTCGCTCGCTTGGAGCAGAACTCATGGAGGATGACTACAGAAGGGGTATATTTGTTCTTCGTTTCAATAAAAGAAACGAAGAGATCATCATAGCAATGTCACTCGCCCAGTAGAGTTTGAGTGTTGGGATTTCCAGAAACTCAAAATCATCTACTAGCTCCTTGTGGATGCCTACTGTCCAGCAGTTCATATTGAACCGCTCCTCAAATTTTAGGTATATATCAAATTGATAACCAAGTGCTCTTGGTCTTTCAAGTTCATATTTTAGCGATTCATACACTTGATCTTCGTTTTCGAATTTATCAGCAGGAAGATAAAAGAATGCCTGAAACCGTTTTATATTTAAAAAAGCTGCAAATTCTATGGCCAGTGAGTCTTTGAGAGAAATCTTATATAACTTTGAGTACCAGGATTTTTGCCTATCTACGATTTGAACTGAAAGTTCTTCCTCATTTTTTCCCGAAGAAACAAAAGAGTCTTTGAGGGCAGACACAAGTATCTCATCTAAAAAATTCTTATTCTTTGACTTCAAAACTTTTATGTTCGCCTCTCTTGAAGAAAACATGACAAACAGAACAAATAATGCACCAGCCATTGAGGTTTGAGCTAGCGCTAAAGCTAATAAAATCCAATCCTCCTTTTGTTCTATTCCAATATAAAATAATATTACATAAACACACACCATGAAGGACAAAAGCATTACGCCGATAGATGCGAGCTTAAACCACTTGGGTGCATAGACTAATGATTTTCCGTCCATAATTATCTCAGAAATAATTTCAAGTAGGCGAATAAAAATTCATAAAAGGTGAATTGTTATTCGTATAAAAATTCGGGGAGATCGCAATTTTATATAAATAGTAATTCCAAGGGCTGTCTGCTTTACTCTATCATTTTAAAGGTCTAAGTTCGGTTTTATCAGTGCTTCAGACTAAGTGTGCAACAGAAGAGTGCCAGAGCGCTGGAGAGGTAGCAAGACCGATCTCGACGATTTTACGTGTGCCGTACCGCCGGACAACTATGCAGCGATTAAGGCCTGCAAGTATGCTCAACCCAGAAGAGAGCTTGCGAGAGCCGTGGGATCACCAAAGCCTTCACAGCAAAAAGTGGACGTTCCGCAACAGCATTTAAACACTAAAGCCTAGAACCTAAACTTTGCGACTCCGATCCGAATGTCCGCTTTGCGACCATCTTGCATCCCATGCGCCACCTAAACAAAAGCGGACATTCAGAAACAATCGAATTGACCAAAAAGCGGTATACGTCCGGTGATCCCATCTTGAGCCGCGCGCTGAAAAGGTCTTTCTGGTTTTCAATTACTGCACCGGGGTAAGTCCACGGACGTTTTAAAGCCGTCCTTGGAAACCGGGTAGAACCCAAGAGGTTGATTGGTTCAGAAGCTAACCCTTTTGGCCTCTTGTCCCAATACCTCCCTCATGTAACGAAGCAATGAGCGGGCACGCGATGCTGTCCGGCTGTGCGTGGCATTGACTGACCATATCGCTCAGAGCCATCTCAATTTTGACCAGCCTTTCGATCTTTTCACGCACATCCTTCAGCTTGTGCTCGGCGAGCGCACTGGCTTCCTCACAGTGGGTGCCATCTTCCAGCCGTAGGAGGTCGCTTATCTCATCGAGACTGAAACCCAGGTGCTGCGCCGTTTTCACAAAGGTCAACCGATCAATATCGGCGAAACCGTAGCGTCGAATGCCACCCGGAGGCCGCTTGGGTTCCGATAACAGACCACGCCGCTGGTAATAGCGGATCGTCTCTACATTTACGTTGGCCGCCCTGGCCAAGCCGCCAATAGTCATTGAATTGGCTTTAACCGACATGCTGCTTGACTCCGTAGTTGACTACGGAAGTAACCTTATCTCATCAAGTCCATGGGCAACAGGTGTAAACGTCATGTCGAAATTCAAATCTAAATCCGGAGGTGCTTCTCTCGCTGTCGGGGGGGTTGCTGGAATTCTCGCCTCGGCTTGCTGTCTCGGGCCATTGGTACTTATCACTCTGGGCGTTTCCGGTGCCTGGATCGGCAATCTGACAGCTTTGGAGCCCTATCGACCGCTGTTCATTGGCGCGGCCATCGTCGCCATGTACCTCGCCTGGCGACGAATCTATCGCCCTGTAGAGCAATGCTCACCCGGTGAAACGTGTGCGATCCCTCAAGTCCGAAAGACCTATAAGGTGATCTTTTGGGTAGTTACGGCTCTGGTACTGGTCGCTTTAGTGTTCCCTTACATTTTGCCCCTATTCTACTAAACGGAGATTTTCCTCATGCGTAAACAGCTTGTACTTGCCATGTTCCTCACTTTGCTCAGCATGTCCACCTGGGCTGCGTCTCAAAAAGTGACTCTCTCGGTGCCTGACATGACCTGTTCTGCGTGTCCGATCACCGTCAAGCTGGCCTTAAGTAAGGTGGAAGGGGTGTCGCAAGTTTCCGTGAGCTACCCTGATCGAGAAGCCGTCGTCACCTTTGACGATGCGCTCACTTCCATAGAGGCGCTCACCGAGGCCACGAGCGACGCTGGTTACCCCTCCACTCCCACGGCCTCAGAGGCGACCCCGGAGGGGCAATGAAGAATCCGAAGAACCTGCTCAGAGTTGGCATAGTAGGGACTATTCTGGTTGCACTATGCTGCTTCACACCGATTCTGGTCATTCTTATGTCCACCGTGGGACTGGCCGCCCTGACGGGTTATCTCGACTATGTGCTTCTTCCGGCACTGGCGGTATTCATCGGCCTTACGGTCTATGCGTTCTGGCGGAAAAAACACTATGACGCCAGCTACGAGAGCAATTCCAAAGCCCCAAGGAGTTTCCCGAGTGAAAAATGACCAAAAACTGCATATTGCTGTAATCGGCAGTGGCGGAGCCGCCATGGCGGCTGCCTTGAAGGCAACAGAGCGCGGTGCCCGCGTCACCCTGATTGAACGTGGGACCGTCGGCGGCACCTGCGTAAATGTTGGCTGCGTGCCCTCGAAGATTATGATTCGTGCAGCACATATCGCGCATCTTCGAAAAGAAAGCCCTTTTGACGCGGGCATCAGTGCTGCGGCTCCTGAGGTAGACCGAGCGAAACTGCTTCAGCAACAGCTGGCACGAGTGGAGGAGCTGCGTGACACCAAGTACGAAAAGATACTTCGAGAACACAAGGACATCACAGTCCTGAACGGTGAGGCCCGGTTTCTCGACACCAATAGCCTGTTAGTCACGTTGGCTGAGGGTGGTGAAAAACCGGTTCATTTTGATCGCGCCTTTATTGGAACCGGAGCCAGACCGGCAGAACCGCCAATAACGGGGCTGGCAGACACTCCTTACCTGACATCAACCAGTGCCTTGGCGCTGGATACCGTTCCCAAACGGCTGATCGTGATTGGTGCCGGTTTCGTTGCCCTGGAATTGGCTCAGGCATTCGCCAGACTGGGCAGCAAGGTTACCGTTTTGGCCCGGAGCCGTTTGTTGTCCAGTGAGGACCCCGCAATCGGGGAAGCTATGGATGCAGCGTTCAAGCGCGAAGGTATTGAGGTGCTTAGCCAGACCTTGCCCAGCAACGTGGACTATAGCGACAACGAGTTCATCGTCGAGACGCCTGCCGGCACCTTGCGAGCCGATCAACTGCTGGTGGCGACCGGTCGAACTCCCAATACCGAGGACCTGAACCTGGCGAGCATTGGCGTGGAAACCTCACGCGACGCAATTCAGGTGGATGAGCATCTGCAAACCACGGTCCCCGGAATATACGCTGCCGGAGACTGCACCAATCAACCGCAGTTTGTCTATGTCGCCGCTGCCGGGGGCAGCCGGGCCGCCATCAACATGACGGAAGGCGAGGCCAAACTCGACCTCAGTGCCATGCCCGGGGTCATGTTTACCGATCCTCAAGTCGCCACCGTTGGCCTCTCTGAAGCCGAAGCAGTTGCTCGGGGTTATAGCGTGGACACCAGGCTGCTCGACTTGGAAAACGTGCCGCGTGCGCTAGTAAACTTTGACACCCAAGGATTTATTAAAATGGTGGCAGAGCGCAACTCAGGCCGTTTGCTTGGGGTGCAGATTGTCGCAGCGGAAGGCGGTGAAATTATCCAAACGGCAGTGATGGCGTTACGAGCAGGTTTGACCGTTCAGGAAATCGGCGATGACTTGTTCCCTTATTTGACCATGGTTGAAGCACTCAAGCTCTGTGCGCAAACGTTCACCAAGGATGTAAAACAGTTGTCCTGCTGTGCCGGATAAATGATGTGAGCACGGCTTTAAGCTCTGGTGATGGGTTCCTAATGACCAATCGTTCCGATGCCATATCTTGCACGACCATCATTGAAAGAGCCGCATGGCCGAGCACGTGGATCATTACCTGACTGCCCAGGTTGTCCTTTGCTGTGGCAGCCAGTTGGCTACTTCCACTTGGTGTAAGTTTCAGCCAAATAGCCCCCTCAGAGATAACCGCAGCTTCAATGGCCTCGCTGGTTAAATTAACCGTCAGGCCTTCGCTCTCTTGAGCGTTCACGGGTTGCGATTGGACACTGCAAGCAGCCCCGATAATCATCAGGGTGAAAACACACAGTCTTAGTAACATGGATTGGGTGGCATCCCTTCAGTCCAAGTTGATTCGACACCATATGAAACGATGAATGCATCAGATTTTGTTGATACTTCACCTGCTTGAACTCATTTTCAACTTGTTTAGAACCAGACCGGTCTAATGGTTCAACGATTCTGGGCAGGCCAGCAGTTTGATTAAATGCTTGGGACCGGTTAGAGAATGAGCAATAGTTGGCGAATCTCTAACAATTGATTATGGTTTTGCGCTCCGACTGAACGTTCGCTTTGCGACCCTCCGAGACCTCACGAGAACGTTCAACAAAATCGGACATTCACGCCGCTCCAGTGAGCCCTCCAAAATCTCTCGAAAAAGGCAAACACCTGCCTCTAGCAATACACCTGTGAAGAGCTCAGTGCCGAAAGTTTTGGCCAAATCTGTGCAAGATCACGCCGTTGTGCGCTGGCGATATGTGCACTGAGCTCATGGCAGAGCATTAAATTTCATTAATGGTGTCAGTGGGAACAGTTACAAGCATGAAAATCTCCTCGAACAAAACCTGATACCGTTAATGAGGGTTCAGGTTAAGAGGGGATTTCGAGATGGAAGTAGGCAAAACTTACAACGTCGTCTTTGCAACGGGCCACTATGAAGTCGAGTATGAAAATGGCGTTACCTGCATAAAAGTAACGCCGCAATCATATCGAGTAGAAAGAGCTGACGGCACCACCAGATTGGTGAAACACGATTTAATCATGAACCTAGAGGAAATAGCTGGGCCCACATAACCAGGCGCATCAGTGCGTGGCCTTTGGTCACCGGACCGTTACCAGTCGCCGCTGTGCTTTGTTATGTGTCCAAGGAGTTACGAGTTTAGGTCAGAGGTTTGCAATGGATTTTTGCTCTGACCCCAGACGAATACAGAGGGTAAAATGAAGTCAGGTTATATCTATGTATTAATACACCCGTCGGATCCTGACCTTTACAAAATCGGAATAACGACCCGTAAACCCCAACACAGATTGACCGAGCACAATTGCAACCACGAAGGATATACGGGCCAAATCGTAAATGAAACTGGGCAGAAATGGGAATTGAAGGAATTCCATGCGGTCTCTGATCCGTATTGGGCCGAGTCGGTTTTTTGGGGGACAACACCTTTCGCAGACATTCCGTGCCGATATGGAGTTGAAGTTGAAAGGATGGACTGGAGCCAAGTGCAGAAAGGATTAGATGCAGCAAAGAAAGCTGGTGTCCGGCCAGAACCAGGGCCTTTGCCGGATCGTGTCTATGCCTATACAGCATCGATCAGAAAACGACTGGAAGGTCGAGGCATCACCCTTTTAGGTTACGTGCGAAGTGTTATTAGTGGAAAGGCTAATTTTCGATGCATTAATGGTCATCAATGGCGCACGACACCAAGTTTTGTGGGGGAAGGTCAAGGCTGTCCTGAGTGCGGAGTCGGTGAACGAGATCCCGAAGAAATAAAACAAAGGATTAATGCAGGCGTTATCTACCTTTTAACGCATCCTGACAAGCCCGGGTTTGTAAACATTGGGCTGGGGTACGATACACACGAAGAAATTTGTAGAGAAAGACCTTCGGGCGACTGGGAGACGCACCGCTCTCGAAATGTCGAGGAAGTAGCTTTAGCTGAGGGGCTAATCTGGGAATTGCTGGGTCACCCTTTACCCCACGATCGAAAACCAATTAAAAAGGATTTAAGCGTAGCAGAGGATGCCTTTCGCAAACTGATTTACGCGATGCAGAAAGAGATTGCTTTGGCGGAAAAGGCGAAAGAATTGGCGTCGAAAATGATTTAATCAGCGCTTCAACGGGGTTTTCCGTTCCGCTCCAGACCGGCCCGTTATGGACGCGTTAAATGTCTATGTTTAGTCGAGGGTACTAACGCGTATGGAAGGTTCAGATCTCAACTTCACAGTCACATTCCTTATTGTAACTATTGGCTGGTTGCTGCCGATAATAATTATTCTGCGCTCGAGTAAGACTAGCGGTGGCGAAAAGCTGGCCTGGATTCTGCTCATAATTTTTGTATCGTGGCTTGCATGGATATTTTATTGGTTGCTTGCGCCAATTAAGAAAAGTTGAGCGAAGACTGGCCATGAAGCGCAGTGCAAATGATCAATCGCGATTGAGCGGTAACCGCACATGTAACCAGTTGTGGCAATACCACACGCTGCACGTGCCTGACGCAGCTTACGCTGCCCCACTGCCCAGGGCATTATCCCAAGATCTGAATGTTCGCTTTGCGACCTCTGCGTCTGATTTCGCAACGAGCGCGATAAGCCTTTACTGAGCCTAAGCCAACGCCCTCTCGATTTGCCCAAAGAAGCCGCTCAGTCGCCATTTTTTGAGCCTGTCACCTGAACGTGCCATTTATCGCCTGGCTGTGCAGACAGCAGTAGTTTGGCTGTTCCGATCTTATCGACCTTTGTATGGTCCGTGGTGATTCGGATGCGGGTAAAGGGACTCGAGGGGGCCGGGTTGATCTCGGCGACAAATGGCTCGAATTCTGGATTTTTTCGTTTGGGCTTAAAGCGAAGAGCCGTCGCCTGCTCATGCTCCAGGCACTGAATATAAAAGACGAGGTCGAGCGCTGACTCGGTTCGCTCCTCCGTATCCATCACGGTCGCAACTTCCCAGTCGCTTATATCGGGTTCCAACGCGATGCCAAAGGTTTCCGACAGCTTCTGCCACCAATGGCTGAACACGGCGGCGTCATTACGATGCAATTCGGTGGTCGGAACTCGCGGGTCCGCGCCTTGACGAAGCAGTTGTTGGGTCAGATGTTTACCAAAACCACAAAAGTCTGAGTATTGCCTGTTACCCAGAGCCAGCACCGCAAATTTTACTTGGTCCAGATTGATGCTCGACCGCTCGAGCGCCTGTGCGAAGGGACGCGCTTCGGTGGGCGCCTCTCCATCACCAAATGTCGAGACAATAAAAATGTGGCGCCCGTATTGCTCCAGCGTCTCGGGTGCAATCTCAGCCAGATTTACCAGATCGCACATGGATGAGTTGTGTTCATAAATCCGTGTTGCAAGGGCTTTTGCAGTGCCAGTCTGGCTGGCAAAGGCGAGAAGAATGCGCCCGCCGCTGTGGAAGCAGCGTTTTTCTTTGTCGATTGGGTCTGTCATTGCCACAAATATAGGGTGGAATATCGCGCTCATCCATATCCGTTTGAGCCCTTTAAACCGGGGCCCCGTAATTAACAGAACATTGGCGATCAACAGGAGTTGAGTATGCGTATTCTCAAAAACAGCGTTTTGGCTTTGGCGACTACAGTTTCATGTGTTTTTTCTGGAGTCGCGCTTGGCGCCTCCAGCGCTGACGAGGTCAGAGTCGCACTGGTCGGCAATACCTTTAAAGGCAGTATGGGCAGCGACGTCTATTCAAGCTATTTCGCGGCAGACGGCACCTACAAAGACGCTTTTGGCGGCGGAAATTATGAAATCAGAGCCGAGGGTGTCTGTTACCCGGGGACTGACTTCGGCTGTTATGCAGCACAGATAAGCGGCAATGAACTTGAATGGTTCCAGAACGGAGAGAGCGTCGGCACGGGAGTGATCGAAGAAGGCGACACCATCGTCTTGCCGCCCTCCGAGTAAAGCAGTCGGATTCCATGGTTCAGGCCGCCCAGTCAGCCAGAATTTTCTAGCTCTCAGGTTTCCGGGGGCTGTCTGCAATGACTCTGTTCCCAGTTTCGGCGTCAAACAAAAGCGGACATTGCGCCGGGGGGTTCTCAGATGGCCTCCCGTGAGTTTGCCTGTCCTGCGTAGATCCACGACAAGTATCGCAAAACTTCACCTATTTTCACTACCTGATGAAATTCTGTTGCTTCAACTTGAGCAACATTGATCTCACCTGTTGATCTCTACAGTTCAATCGACCAGAATACTGTATATTTAAACAGTATCAGGATGCGCAATATGACCTGTGTTTTTCTCGGTGACTACCAATCCCTCTCTCGACTGAAGATCCCGATGTTCCTGGAGCGGGTTTCTGCTGGTTTTCCATCGCCCGCGGAGGACTATGTCGAGAAAACGATCGATTTGAATGAGCTTTGCATCCAACACCCTGCAGCAACCTTTTTTGTCCGTGTGCAGGGTGAGTCGATGGTTGAAGCCGGGGTCTTTCCGAACGATGTTCTGGTCGTGGACCGGTCTCTGCGCGCAAAACATGGGGACATCGTGATCGCCAGTCTGGAATCAGAGATGACCGTGAAAGAGCTCCATCTCTCCCCGTTACCAGTTCGATTATTACCAAGAAACCCAGCGTATAAGCCCATCATCATTGAAGGTGACATGGTGATGGAGGTCTTCGGTGTAGTCACCAATGTTATCCGGTCGCTCAAGCGAGGTGTCCAGGGTTGAGTAACAACGGCGGTATGAATCAGGTCTTTGCTCTAGTCGACTGCAATAACTTCTACGCATCATGTGAAAAGCTGTTCCGGCCGGACCTCAGGGAGACGCCTGTTGTGGTTCTATCCAACAACGATGGCTGCGTAGTCGCTCGATCAAAAGAAGCTAAGGCTTTGGGCATAAAAATGGGCGTGCCCATTCATCTGATCAAAACGGAAATCCAACGGCACCGCATCAAAGTCTTCTCGTCCAACTACACACTATACGGAGACATGAGTCGACGAGTGATGACGAACCTGGAGGCCTTGGCGCCGAGAGTTGACGTTTACTCCATCGATGAAGCGTTTCTGGACCTTACTGGAATCAATCAAGTGATGTCTTTTGAGGCGTTTGGCCGGCAGGTGAAGGATGCTGTGTATCAAAATTCACATCTATCCCATTTCAATTTCGTCACCTTTGGGTGGGTGGCTGCCTGAAACCCATAAAACAAGCCTTTAGAGCAAGAGATTGGCAGAGCTTTCTCCCGCTAAACCAGAAAAACGTTCAAAAATAGTTACGTTTAGTCCTACAGGCTCGAATTATAGGGTCCGAAAGTTAACTTTTTTAGCCCTATCATCAAATTAAAAAAGGCAGCGAACTGGTATTGCGAACATCGTTTGAGCGCTTTGGCAAAACTATGGTGCCTTAGGTCAGCAGAATCGGCCGCTCTTTGGTAAAAAGCCGACCCTTGGAACTGCGTATTTCTGGCAGTTACGGTGCACTGCGATCGCAAAGCGAACGTTCAGATTTGAGGATAAAACCGGCAGAATGGAGATCATCGTGACAGGTTGAACATCTTTAAACTGAGTACTAATGTGCTTTATCGGACCCCAACTGGAATCGGTGGTTCTTCCCGATTATCGGATGACCGATTGGAATTGGCGATTCTGTCCAATTATCGGACACCCACTGGAATCCGCAACTTCCTCCTCAAAAGGCCCGGGGCACGCGACGTACAATATTTTTACCTTCGTTTATCCGAGACTCTAGCCCGATTATCAGACGCTCATTGGAATTTGCACCTCCCAGTCCGATTTCGTTCACTTTCGGACGCCCATCGATTTTGTCGCAGGCCCATCATTTTAATCACCGTTTTTCATATAGTTTTCATAACCCTAGTCTCACTATCCTTTAGGAATAATATGAATTTATCCGAAAAGTTGTATACCTGTGGGAAGTGGGGATGGCGGAGATAGCTGCCTACCAGGGCATCGTGAGCCCCTGATCGCCAAGAGCTGCGACGCCAACATGCCCTCTCCTATGCGCTTTTAAGAGCGATGTGCAATTTTTTTGTGTACCTATATCCGAATGAGCAATGTGCAATTTTTTTGCCTGCCTCTGTCCGAATGTCTGCAAAGAAAATACCTTTGCCAGTCCGACGATGATCAACTTATATCCCCTCCCCAGTCCGACCTAAGTGGATAGTTTGATCGGGCGCAAACAGCCTCAATAGGCGTAACTGTCGATCCGTTGCTCATCAGTATTCCCATTCTGGGATGCCGATCCAAACCTCTGTTATTCTAGATCTGGATCTATTGCCAGGTGATGAGCCACGCCCACCGAGAGGCAACTGCGCGAAAACATCAAAAATCATATTTATGGAGGCGATGCTCAGAGATATGAGTTGTTTATGACGAAGCCGGTCCCATTTCTCAATAGGAGAGCACCCAACGAAGTTATCGAGTCTGCCGAGGGCAGAGAAAGGTTGGCAATATTGGTCGACGCTATTAGGACCGGCGATTTTTCTTAATCATGAACATCGGCCACGAAACCAGATCTGCCAGCATCGTTTGAGAAGAGCATAGATGGCCACCACCGCGGAAAAACTTCGTGAAATCCGCAAGGATGTGAGCGGGAATTTCGAGAAAATTCTCCAAAAATATTATGACGAGGTTTATGCACACGATGTGCTTGGCAAGCTCCTACCGAGTTTTGAGGGACCAATGCCACCAAATCTTCGCCAGCGGGTGGCGCCTGGCCGTCAAAATCCAGCGAAACAATGAGAGGCGCCCGCATCGGATAGCGTGTACGGCTGCCGTGCCGGCGCAACTGTGAGGACGACGGCAAACTGATTTCGACTTGGCCCCCATAACCGCCGCGCGGTCCACTACGCTGACTCCAACGCCAGGTTCAGTTCAGGTTTTTCCATCTGGAATCCCGCGTGACTGAAGTTTGTCTCCCGTTTTGTCGCGACCGAGGATATTCAGCGCATGCAGCTGAGAAGCTTGGAGGCGGCGTGGTACGGGCTCCTCTGGCGGCGTTAGTCATGATCGATCCCGGCTTGTTGATGGCAATCCCCTCAAAGAAACCGGAGATCGCAGAACTCAGCGCGTGGAAAGACTGACACTGGCTTTCGCGCGGGCGAGATTAAGCTGGGGAGGAGCTACTACAACTGTCTAGGCCAATGGGCTTGGTAGCGTCTATGTACGCTGCATACATGGGCGGTTTGGCTAAACGACCCAAAAGTATGCCCAGCATTGTCGACGGAGAGGCCCTATTAGGAGACAGGACATGCTTAGGTCGCAAAGCGAACATTCGGAATGGCCTTCAATGCCGCCCAATTTGCCTCCGTTTGAGGCTCGGGGTTGTCGTGTTTAGTGGGGGAAGTCCAGACTGGATGGTGGGTCAAGGTTTGTTGAAGGATTTATCAAGGAAATGTCAAATCCCAAACTTAGGCTTTGACATGGGGTAAATATCCACACACCCTGAACGGCTGAGCAATGAACTGGCCGACCTGCCACGCCCGGACACGATCACAGCCCCCCCGATTGTTCCGGCTTGGCATGAAATTGATGCAAGGCTTTACCATCAAAGGTCGTCAGTTTGAAGGTGCGACGGTGGCCGATGGCGAAGTTGTTTTGTTGGGCGAAAGCGAGGTTTGTGAGTTCTTCAACAACACCATGATACCGAATCCCATGCATGTCCGTGGATTGCAGTTCAGGGTGCTAAGCCGACGCTACGCCGATGCACTAGCTGCCGGGCAGTTGGCGGCCGGCATCGTGGATTCAGGGCTGCACGACACCGTGCTGGTGCTGCCCGGAGAGAGGGTCCGGATTGCGCTGACCTTCACCGACTTCCCGGGACTCTATCCTTACCATTGTCACAATATGGAGCACGAGGACAATGGCATGATGCGCTATTACGAGGTGCACAAGGTCTAGGCAACTCAGCAGGGTTGGGTGAACTCCGGGACCGGCACGGCGGTCCCTCCTGCGTTTATTTCCCGGTTACGGATTCAACGTAGTGAGCAACGGCCTCGATCTGTTGCTCCGACAGCGAATCACCGAACGCTGGCATGATCCCCACGCCACTCTTTACCGCATTGCGGACCTGCTCCGCAGAGGGTTTGAGCTCGTCCAGATTGGGGCCAATTTCGCCAACCGATCCTGCATCGTTCAGTGCGTGACAGATGGTGCAGGAGGGTTGAGCCTGCTCGGTGAACACCTTCTTGCCCAGTTCGAGTTGTTCATCCGCCATCACGGTGGCAGACGCAGAGACAAGTACAGCGAATAACAGTGTACGTAGTGACATGGAAAATCCTGGTTCGGTCAAAGAAACGGGCGGCCCGGCGGGCGAACCGCCACAAGGTTCATGCATTTATGAAACGGTGACGGTCACGCCATGGTCTTTCCAACTGGTGTTGCCGTATCCGCGCTCGTTTTCCGTGCGTGTGGGCGGCTGGGTATTGCCCTCGGTGTCGGTTGCGCGGCTGACAATCCGGTGATCGCCGGCGCTCAGATCCATCGACACCACAAACGGCCGCCAGGCATAACGCCCCATGTCGGGCCCAAGGAAGCGGGCGGTCTTCCAGGTTTCGCCACCGTCGGCTGACACCTCCACCTTGCTGACAGCATTCATGCCGCCGAAGGCAACGCCGTACACCAGGTTTTTGCCCTGGCTGGCGGTGGTCAGGGGGGCGGTAACCCAGGATTTGACCGGCATCTCCCACATGGACGGCTGATCGGGTGCTCCTTTCTCGCCAATGGGACGAATGCGATAGCCGGAGGCCTGAATCTTGGCGTCCGACTGGCCCTCGGTGAACGCCACCCGATCCACGTATTTCACGTTGTTGACCCCGAAATAGCCGGGCACAACCATGCGCAAAGGGCCGCCGTGGGCCAGGGGCATGGGCTCATCATTCATGTCCCAGGCCAGCAGGGCCTGATCCAGAGCCTTCAGGGGAATGGACCGTTCCACCATAATGGTTTTCGGGTCCAGCCCGGCAG
Source organism: Marinobacter goseongensis (assembly GCF_023156235.1). Classification (GTDB taxonomy): domain Bacteria; phylum Pseudomonadota; class Gammaproteobacteria; order Pseudomonadales; family Oleiphilaceae; genus Marinobacter; species Marinobacter goseongensis. Next base: position 14,045 of record NZ_JAKZAI010000029.1, read on the forward strand.
GCAGGCTCTCGCCGCCCGTGCTGGTGATGTAATTCATCCCGGGTTTCACGCCGCCCAGTTTTGCGACAACCTCCCGTAATGGCACACCGGTCCAGATCAGGCAACCGGCCGCACCTGTGCCCCACTGGGTGCCCCCCGGCCCGTGCTGATAGTAGGCCCGCCCGTTTCCTGAACACTGAAGCACCGTGGTCACAGTTTCCACGCCGATTTTTTTAAGGTCGCCAAGGGTCAGGGACTGGGGGCCATTCACGCCTTCAAAAGTCACTTTCCAGGCATCGCGGTCAGCAACGATATCGGCATTCGGGGCTGGCAGATTGTTGCGCACGTACAATTTGTCACTGTCAGTGACCACACCACTGCCAATCGCTCCCCGTTCGGTTTCGATGGTGTTGGCACTGTGAACGATGACGTCATTGGCGTTTTTCCAGCGAACGTAGTCCGGCAGCGTTTTGGGCTCTGCGGCTTTGGCCAGCGGGCTGAGCCCCAGCAGACTGACGGACGCCATGGCACCGGCGGAGCCCAATAAAAGGCGCCGACGGCTCATTTGGATTGACTCTGCCGGAGACTGGGAGGCAATGGCGGGCGAATCATTGATCGACATGGTATTTCCCTCATTGTTGATCACTCCGGACTGGTTCCGGTTTTGTTGTTGGGCTGATTGCGAATGCATGAGTTAAGTGTAGGGATTGATTAGAAAATAACCACCGAGGTCGGTTCAGGAAGCACTCATCGCTGACTTGTCGATGGGTGGCACATTGCCCGATGGCGCCACAACCAGTAAGCCCGATGCCCGCATCGGCAACCCAATAACTTCCAGCTCGTTGTCACGGGTTCGAAAATCACCGGCACGGGCCACGGCCTGTCGCACGTCCGGATTCCGGAAAAACACGCGCTCCGATATTTGGTACTGAACGATCAGGCTGTTGCCCAGCCGCACGGCGTAGGCCTCGGCGGGCTCGCCACCTACTCTGGTTGTCCAACGGGCCAGAACGCGGCCATTGGCCCACTGCATGGGCGGCGACAGGTCGGCGTCGTCAGACGGCGTGCGCAGATCGTTGCCCACCACCCGCTGATAATCGGCCAGCACGTCGTTGACCATGGGAATCTGACTGGCCACCGCCATCTGATTGGGATCTTCGGGCGTCAGGCTGGGTACCAGAAGCATCGCCGCCAGCACCATGGCCACCGCCCAGCCGCCGCCTCCGATGACAGCCGATGGGCTCAGGCGGGTCAACCAGTGTTTCAGGCCTTCCAGAGGCTTCTGACCGACCGGGCGCCTGTCGCTGGTCTGGACGCTGGCAAGGGTATCGTCGAGGCGCTTGGCAAATGCGGGGGACAATCTGGGCGCGGGTATCTCTTGTAGTCGTTCAGAAAGCATCCGCTGGCGTTCGGCATCGTGTCGGCAGGCCTCACAGCCAGCAAGGTGAGCTTCAACCAGAGTGATGTGATGCTCATCCAGCTCGCCATCGGCATAGCCCGCCAGCCAGTCCTGAATCTGGTGGTGCAGGTCAGACCACTGATGGGATTCCGAAGAGGGGGTGATAGAGGGCTTATCACTCATGGGGGGTCACCCTTGTGTGCGTGTTGTCACTGGCAGCCGGATTGTCGGATGCCACCTTGATCAATCGCTCGGCCAGCAGGCGACGGCCTCGTGACAGGCGGCTCATCACCGTGCCTGGCGCCAGGTCCAGAATCTGCGCAATGTCCTGATAGCTCAGATCTTCAAAGTCCCTCAACAGAACCACCTGCCGGAAGTTGTCCGGCAGGTCGCGAACGGCGGCCATCACCTGCGCATCGGTCTGATGTTTCAGTGCCTGCTCGAACGGGCCGGGAGCGGCGCAGGGGTGTTCGCTCAGCACGGCGTCTTCGGTTGTGAGTACCGGGGCCAGTTGCCGCCGCCGATTGTCCCGGCGGTAGCCATCGGCAACCACACGGTTGAGAATTCTGAGCAGCCAGGCATAGATTGCTACCTGGTCGTCCAACTGGCCAAAATCCCGCCAGGCCCGAAGCAGGGTTTCCTGAGTATAGTCTTCCGCTATTTCAGTCGAGGCGGACTGGCGTTGCGCAACACCGTACAGCCGGTAACGCCAGGGGCGTACTAGGGTGTCAAACTGCTGCTTGCTTCCGGTGCTGCGCATTTTGTGTGCCCGTTTGGAATCGGTGGACTTGTTAACCAAAGACGTCGCCTGTGTTCAGTTTATTCCCTGTCGCCACATTTTTTTACGGGTTGCCGGGAACCGCAATCCAGAACGGGAACTTGCCGTCCACGGGTTGCCGGCGAACGACCTTCAAGGATTGGCTGTCAATCACGGCAATCTGGTTATCCGCCGTGACAGAGGCGTATATGAACCGGCCGTCACGGCTGGCGCGAACGCCATGGGGGCCGACGCCCACATCGACGTTCTTGACAATTTCCAGGCTTTCGGGGTCGATCAGGGTCACGGCGGACGCGGAAATCGCCCCGGTCGCGATGTATTTCCCGCCGGGCACCACGTCGATGCCGCCATGCCCACTGCCCACCTTGAAGGTTTTCAGCATGGTTTCACTGGCCAGGTCCATCACGCCCACGTTGCCCGTAAAGTCGCGCAGCCACAGCCGTTGGCCGTTGGCGCTGATGTCAACGTTGTGAGGCGTCTCAAGCCCCGGCGTCGGAATCTGATGCTGTTTTTCCAGGGTTTGCATGTTCACGACTGCCAGAGCGCCTTCGCCCTGCAAAGTGACGTAGGCAAATTTGCCGTCGGCGCTGTAGATGAGATTGTGGGGTACCTTGCCCACCGGAATTTTCTTCACCAGTTCGAGGGTGTTCATGTCGATCACTGCAACGTCGCCCTGGGTCGGCGCAACCGCAAGGCCATAGCGGCCATCCGGTGAGATCTTGACGCCCTGGGCCACCTCGCCAATCGCCACACTGGCCATGACGTCGCCATTGGCCGTATCCAGAACATAGACATTACCGGTTTTAAAACCAGACACCATCAGGCGAGAGCCATCCGGGCTCAGAGCATCGTAGTGCGCCCCTGCCACGCCAGGCCAGGCCTGTTTTGACGGTAAGGCTCTTACAATACCGCTGTTCTGGACGGCCACATAAAGCGGATCGCGGATGGCGTTCTCCAGGCTCAGCTCTGGGGCCGACCGGGCGGTTGGACCTTCCCGGGATGGCGCTACTGACTGACCCAGCACCGCCTGTCGCAACTGGTACACGTCCTTGCCGGACAGGTTCTGGCCCGCAATCGCCTTGATCTCCTCAGCGGTGTAGGGCTGAAACTCTCCCGCAAGACGCTGCTCGTTACCAAAGGCTGTCAACACGTAGTTCAGCACATCCGCGATCTGCTGGTTCGTGAGGGCACCGCCCCAGGCGGGCATGTTGCCGTTGTACGCCGTGCCCCCCACTTCGATGGACCCCGTCAAACCGTATTGCAGCACGTGGCCAAGATACTGGCGGCCACCAATGCCGTCGGTGGCGTTGTACAGTTCAGCGGTGTGGTTTTTCTGGGGCGGAAACGAGCCCGGTATGCCCTGGCCCTGTGCCTGATGGCAGGCCGCACACTGCTGGCTGTAAACCTTGGCCCCGCGCTCGAAGCGGGTGGATTCAGCCGCATTGGCAGGCAAGCTGATACCGATTGCCGTTCCGGCAACAGCGATGAAGGATAGAACGTATTGGCCGATGGTTGGATGCATGCTGAAAGCCCCGAACGCTGAATGAAAGCCGACCGCCTCCATGCTGTGGCAACGCGATGCCAAGATCGAGCCGGTCGGATAAGAACTCAGGGGCCAAGGGCGTTGCCGGGCCGGAATTTATTCCCGACGTAGGTTTGGAACCTGTTCAGATCATGGGCCCCTGCAGACCGTTACGGGCAAGATGCAGTGCGATGGCAGCCATCATGGCACCGAACCAAATCACGGACGCAGTGCTGGCACCTGCAAAAAAGCCACCAGGCTGCCACGAATCACATTGAAAAAGGCTACAACGGCCAACCCCGACGGGCCAGAAACTGTTGAATCATTTGCATTAGGTTCAGTCAGGAAGATGTGCTGATGGATCTGGTGATTGAGGATCAGGACGTGGGCCTTCGCCGGAGTTTCGGGACCACTTCTTCGCAGACGGTATCAGCCTGGACTCGCTGAGCCGCGCACCCGCCATCGTTTACGGCCCAAACGACCAGTTACAGCATCGGTTCATGGACAGCTTTGGGTATCACGGCGGTTTTCGCTATCACCTGTGCCCGTCCTCGCAGGGATTTGTCCAGTTTGCACTGGCCGGAGTGGGTTACGGCATGATTGCAGAAAATCAGGCCCTGAGTGTTCCGCTGTATTGGCATTTCTGGCGACACAGCGGCCACACCATTCAGTTTCTGACAACCCGGCTTGAGCGATTTTTTAACAGAGCGTCGTAATACCCACCCCGGGCGATTGCGTCCAGCATTTCAGGCCAGTGCAATCATCGGAGTCACCGCAAGCCCGCCACCGATCAGCAGTACAAACAACATCAGTGCCAGAGCAAAAGGCTTGATCCCCAGGGCGCGAAGCTTCGACATGCGCGTTTCATAACCCAGCGCTGCCATAGCCATGGTAAGTGCGATCTGGCCCGTCAGCGTCAGGCTTTCGTGCAAGGCTTCCGGCAGCGTGACAACGCTGTTAAACAGCGCCACCGCCACAAAACCGAACGCGAACCAGGGAACGGTCAGTTTACCGACGGATTGGGTGCCATCCTGTCTGGTTGCGTGGCGATTGAGCCACCATCTGCCCACCAGCAGCAGGAACGGTACCAACAGCATCACGCGTACCAGCTTGACGACAACCGCGTTCGCCAGCGCCTCTGGGCCAATTGCATTGCCGGCCGCAACCACTTGAGCGACCTCGTGCACGGTGGCACCGATGTAAATGCCATACAGGCCCTGATCCCAGCCGATCATCGAAAACAACACGGGCTCCACCACCATGGCCAGGCTACCGAACAATACAACCGTTGCCACTGCCATGGACGTAGTGGCAGGCCGCGCCCGAATCGTGGCTTCCGTTGCCAGAATGGCCGCCGCCCCGCATATGGCGCTTCCCGCACTGGTCAGCAGGGCAGTCTCCGGGTCCAGCTTGAACCAGCGGGTGCCCAGTTGGTAGCCAACAAACAAAACAGTGACAATGACCAACAGATCCAGAACCACAATGCGCGGCCCCAACGCAAAGACCTGCTGCATGGTGACGGAAAATCCGAACAGCACAATGCCTGTGCGCAACAGCCAGCGGGTCGAAAATTTCAGTCCGGCCTCAACGGATTGGCTTTTCCATGGCATGGGAAGATTCCCGACGATGACCCCCAGCACCAGAGCAAACACCAGCGGGCTGACGCGGTCGCCTGTCAGCGCGGTGAGCAAAAAACCACCGATGGTGAATAGAACACATAACCCAAGACCTTTGTACATAACGCTTTCCTTTATTATCTAATGGAATTACGTTATGCCTTAAATTGTTATCTGTAAAATGAATAAAAAAGGAGATATAAATCGAATATGTAGATTAGTGGTGTTTAATCCGCTGCTATTGTCTCGTGCGCCTTACCTTTTAACCTGTAGTTTGATAAGCTCCGCGCCCGCTGTCGGTGGGCAATTCCGACCCGTTTTCCCGCGTTTTACTCTCGTTGTCACCGCAAGTTGTGTTCGTAACCTGCCTTTTCGTTGATAAAGAGAACCCGCTGACACCCTTCCTGTTTTGACGAGTGCACTGGAAACTCAACTATGGTTAACAAACTCAAAGCCGACTGGCTTTCCAACATCCGAGGCGATTTACTGTAAGCGTCTGGCCATCACACCTTGTCAGGTGTAGCCGGCGTCCAGTTGTGGGGCAATAGCTCGTCGATGGCGTTGT
>NZ_JAKZAI010000003.1 GCF_023156235.1 Marinobacter goseongensis
GTGCTATTATATCGCCCAAGGCTTTGTTATTGCAGGCTTTGGATACAGTTTCAGCCGGTTGAACTCACGGATTCAGGATATCGATAGCGATCAGGCTCTGAGTACCCGTTCGGGCTCGTTTGAAGGCCTCGCGGGCAATGACGATGCTCCAGATGGTCATTTCGGTGCGGATGCCTTTCAGAGCCGGATCGGCCTCACGACGATGACGCCACAGGGTGTCAAGATCAACGTGGAAGGGGATTTCCGAGGTAGCGGCGGCGGCTCACTGCGTCTCCGCCACGCTTACGGTGAATACAAAGGCGTTCTGATGGGCCAGACCTGGTCCAACTTCAACAGCTTTGTTGGCAACACGTCCGTGCTGGACTTCGATGCCTTGCCAGGCCTCGCTGGTCTCCAGGGGAGAGTCGCTCAAGGGCGTTACACCACAGGCCCTATCTCGGTTTCACTAGAAGAAAATGTCGCAACAATTTTTGGGGCTACCACTGTAGACGCGCCTGGCACGCAGTTCGTTGATCCTGCCACAGGCGTTGGAGCAGTTAATGACGATGGTGATCCGCTTTTCGTGGGCAGAACGACAACCAGCACACAGAAGGAGCCGCTACCGACATTGACCGTGAGGCTTGAAGACTCGCAGGGAGGCCTTTCCTACTCTGCGGGCGCGCTGGCCCATCAATTGGAAGTGGATGACGGCACCCAAGACGACACTGCGGTCGGTTTTGCGACTTTCGTTGCAGCCAAAATGGCGATTACCGACATGATTACCATCCAAGGGACGCTGTCATATACAGACGGCGCTAACAGCTACCTCTATCGCTCCGGTGAAAACTTCGGAGCTGACAGCGCCTACGTCGTCAATGGGGAACTCGAGACGATCTCAGGCTATGGTGGGTCCGTCGGCGCAGGATTCAACTTGGGCGGCGGTCGCAGCGTCAACATCGGCTACGGTCTGGTCGAAGTAGACTGGGACGACGCGGAAAGCGATCTGGGCGCGGCTGAAGTTGCCGACGAAAGCGAAACCAACTCCGCTGTTATGGCCAACTACCAGTGGACGCCGGCTCAGAACGTGATGATGGGCGTTGAATACCAGTTCCTGGATCGCGAAAACGTTGACGGCACCGATGGCGATGCAAGCCGCATCCTGTTCGCCGCTCAATACAACTTCTAAGCAACGTTAGAAGTCAGCTCAAAAGAAACCCCGGCCCCGGCCGGGGTTTCTTTTTTGGTGCCCGTACCACAAAGCTGCACCAAACCAACGCGCCCGCCCGATATGTTCTAAAACCCGCAAACGCATTTTGATCGGAAATTCAACCACCTGCTTAAATTTCGATCACTTGGCACAGCTGATGCAGATACAGAGATGAAGCCGAGTGACGGACTCCACTCCGCCACTGTTTGCAACCAACAGAGGTGACACCATGAAAAAATCAACCGACCACAGCCTGCTCTTCGAACTGACCCACCCCTTCGAAGCCGCCGTGATGCAAGACCTCCACGACTACTTCGACTGGATGTACTTCGCAAACTGAAAAAATCACTCAAGGCCGAAAGGCGTGGGCTGAGGGTATCTGGTAAAAAACGCCGCCTGTCTGAGCGCAGCGAGTTTAAGCGGAGTTTTTTACCAGATACCCCCAGCCCGCGCCCCACTCCCGACTTTGAGCGTTACTCGCCAGCCCGAAGCCGAGTCCGCACCCCCCGCGTCGCCATCACCCCGATCACCTCCAGTAACGACAACATCCCGCGATCATGCGTACGCGGTGCCTTGCCTTTGCCGATACGACCCAACTGCCGGGTGTACCAGCTCACTTCCATGAGTGCCATATCGTCAATCAACCGGATGCCGGTCTTGATAGGCCGCACCGCGCTGGTGAAAGACTCACCGGCCATAATGCGTTTCGGGCAATCCGGCTCCACAGCCAGCGGACGGGCAATGCCCACAAGATCCGTCGCTCCGGAAGTCACCGCATCAGCCATCCCGGTCTCGGTACGGAAGCCACCGGTCACCATCAACGGCACCTCCACCCGCTCCCGAACCTTCTCCGCAAACTCCAGGAAATACGCCTCGCGGGCCAGCGTACTCTGTTTCACCTCTCCCCCCTCGGCTCCCTTCGCCATGGCAGGATTCTCGTAATTGCCACCGGAAATCTCCACCAGATCAATGCCCTCTTTCGCAAGCGCATCAATCACCCCCAGGGACTCCTCCTCGGTAAAGCCACCTCTCTGGAAATCCGCCGAATTCAGCTTGATCCCCACATTGAAACCATCACCGGTGACCGCACGGATCGCCCGGTACACCTCAAGCACAAACCGCATACGGTTCTCGGCCGAACCACCCCATTCATCCGTACGCTGATTGTGGTGCGGCGACAAAAACTGACTCACCAGATACCCGTGGGCACCATGAATCTGCACACCGTCAAAACCCGCCTTCTCTGCAATCGCGGCGCTGCGGGCAAAGCGCAGAACAATTTCCTCGATCTCCGTGCCCGTTAACGCCCGCGGCGTCGCAAACATACCGCGCAATTCCTTCTTGAACGGAATCGCACTGGGCGCCACCGTGTCACTGTTGAGCATTTTCGGGCTCTGCTTGCCGGGATGATTCAGCTGCATCCAGATCTGGTTGCCGCCCGTCTTGCCGGCATCCGCCCACGCCCGCAACAGCACCAGATCCCGCTCATCCTCCAGCACCACGTTCTGGGGTTCGCCGATGTGCCGACGGTCCACCATCACGTTACCGGTAATCGACAACCCCGTGCCGCCCTCTGCCCAGGTGCGATACAGCGTGACCAACTCCTTGGTGACCCGGTTATCAATGGTCCCGAGGGTTTCACTCATAGCGGACTTGGCGAAGCGATTGGGGATCACGGAACCGGTCTTCAGGGTAAGCGGTTGCGACAGGATTTCGGCGGGTTTCATGGCGGGCCTCTTTTATCGGTATCGGGATAACTCCTGAGGTGATGTTGGATAGGAAGCTGACCAAAGGCATTGGCCGATATGACACAACGGGAAGGCGATGAAAAGCACGGGAGCCAGCCCGGTGAGGCAGTTCAGGACCGTCTCATCGGGCTGGCTCCCGTACAACGCAATCACAACAAGAGCGTACGAATGTCCCCAAGGAGCTGGCTCAGCAGCGACGTGAAGCGCGCCGCATCGGCCCCGTTCACCGCGCGGTGATCGTAGGACAGCGACAACGGCAGCATCAGCCGTGGCTGGAAATCCTGGCCATCCCAGACCGGCTTCATCGCCGCTTTGGACACACCAAGAATCGCCACCTCCGGCGTATTCACAATCGGCGTGAACGCCGTGCCGCCGATACCACCCAGACTGGTGATGGTAAAACAGGCACCCTGCATTTCCGCTGGCTTCAGCTGCTTGTCCCGGGCCTTCCGGGCGAGCTCGGCGCTCTCCGCGGCCAACTCCCACAGGCCCTTCTGATCCACATCCCGGATCACCGGCACCATCAAGCCATTGTGCGTATCCACCGCAATGCCGATGTGAATGTAGTGTTTGCGGACCACTTCCTTGCGATCCATATCCAGCGCCACATTGAACTGTGGCAGTTCTGCCAGCGCCGTGGCACAGGCCTTCAACAGGAACGGAAGCGGTGTCATCTTCACACCTTTCTTCTCGCCAGCCGCTTTCTGCGACTTGCGGAAGTCTTCCATATCGGTGATGTCGGCATCCTCGAACTGGGTCACGTGGGGCACGTTCAGCCAACTGCGCTGCATGTTGTTGGCCGTGGCAAACATCATGCGCGACATGGATTCACGCTCAATCTCACCAAACTGGCTGAAGTCCGGTAGCTTCACGCCGGGAATACCGGCACCACCGCCACCCGCTACGGTGCTGCCCTGCTGCGTCTGCTGCAGCTGGCTCTTCACGTAGGCCTGCACGTCATCCTTGAGGATGCGGTTTTTCGGACCGGAACCTTTGATACGGGCAAGGTCCGCACCGAACTCGCGGGCCAGCTTGCGCACCGCTGGGCCAGCGTGGACTTTGGCGCCGGGGGTAGGCGGCTCATAGGTTGCCGATGAGGGTTCAGGCTTTTGCTCTTCACTCTTGGCTTCAGACTCGGCTTTATGTTCGGGTTTGTCGTCGCCCGAGGATTTTGCTGATTCAGAAGACGCGTCTTCCCCGCCACTCGCTTCTGCGCCTTCACCAGCGCCTTCAACAACAGTCATCTCGACCAGATCGTGGCCTTCCGAGATCTTGTCGCCCTCGGACACCAGGATCTTGCCGATCTTGCCGGCATAGGGAGAAGGAATCTCCATGGTGGCCTTGTCGGACTCGACGGTGACCAGCGGGTCGTCCGCTCTGATCTCATCGCCTTCACTGACGTTGATCTCGATTACCGGTACATTGTCGAAACCGTCCAGTGCTGGCACCTTCACGGTTTCGTTGCGGGAACCGCCGGATTTTTTCGGCGCCGGTTTTTTCTCTTCTGGCTTGCCTTCCGATTTGTCGTCAGCCTTTTCGTCCTTGCCTGAGCCGGCTTCCTCACCAGCGCCCTTGTCGTCATCCGAACCACCGGCATCGCCGCTGGCTTCCATCATGCCAACCACGTCGCCTTCTTTGACCTTGTCACCGACCTTGACGGTGATCCGGGTGATTTTGCCGGCGCCCGGCGATGGCAGCTCAACCGATGCCTTGTCGGACTCTACCGTCAGTATCGGATCCTCTTCTTCGACCGAGTCCCCCTGGCTGACGAGTATTTCAATGACCTCGACCTCGTCTGCACCGCCAAGATCCGGAACCTTGATTTCCTGTTCACTCATGGCGGTCTCCTTAGCTCAGCACCGGGTTCGTTTTGTTGCGATCGATTCCGTACTTCCGCATGGCTTCGAGAACCACGTCCTTCTTGACCTCACCGTCTCTCGACAGCGCCACCAGAGCGGTCACCGCGACGTAGTAGCGATCGACCTCGAAGTGGCTCCGCAGTTTCTCGCGGGTGTCACTGCGGCCGAAGCCGTCTGTGCCCAGGGTCAGGTAGGTTTTGGGGATATAGGCACGAATCTGCTCAGACCACAGCTTGATATAGTCAGTCGAAGACACCACCGGACCCTGTTGCTTCTCCAAGCACTGGGTGACGTACGCCTTCTTCGCAGTGTCATCCGGGTGCAAGCGATTCCAGCGCTCGATGTGCAGACCGTCGCGGGCCAGCTCATTGAAGCTGGTCACACTCCAGACATCACTGGCCACGCCAAAGTCGTCCTTCAGCAGCTGGGCCGCTGCACGCACTTCGTTGAGGATGGCACCGGCACCCAGCAACTGAACCCGTGGGGACTTCTTCTTGCCATCGGTTTCAACGGATTCAATCTGGTACATGCCCTTGATGATGCCCTCTTCCACCTTCTTGCTGTCTTTCGGCATGGCGGGCTGTTCGTAGTTTTCGTTCTCCATGGTCAGGTAGTAGAAGACATTCTGGTTGTCTTCAAACATTTCCTTGATGCCATGCTGAACCACCACGGCCATCTCGTAGCCGTAGGCCGGATCATAGGCCTTACAGCTGGGAATGGTCTGAGCGAGGATGTGGCTGTGGCCGTCCTGGTGCTGCAGGCCTTCACCGTTGAGCGTAGTGCGCCCGGCGGTACCACCAATCAGGAAACCCCGTGCCTGGATGTCACCGGCCGCCCAGGCCAGGTCACCCACGCGCTGAAAACCGAACATGGAATAGAAGATGTAGAAGGGGATCAGCGGGAAGTTGTTGGTGCTGTAGGAGGTCGCTGCGGCCATCCAGGCTGCCATGGAGCCATCCTCGTTGATGCCTTCCTCAAGGACCTGACCCTTCTTGTCTTCCTTGTAGTACATGATCTGTTCACGATCTTCGGGCACATACTTCTGGCCTTCCGAGGTGTAGATACCCAGCTGGCGGAACATGCCTTCCATTCCGAAAGTACGGGCCTCATCCGGCACGATGGGAACGATACGCTTACCGATACGCTTGTCTTTGGTCAGAGCCGTCAACAGGCGCACAAACGCCATGGTGGTGGAGATCTCACGGCCGTTGGAGCCTTCCAGCAGAGCCTTGAAAGTGTCCAGCGACGGCGCCTGCAGTGGCTGGCAGTCTTTGCGGCGCTTGGGGTAGAAACCGCCCAGTTCCTGCCGGCGCTTGTTCATGTAGACGATTTCCGGGCTGTCCGGCGCCGGACGGTAGTAAGGCACGTCTTTGAGCTCTTCATCCTTTAGCGGTACTGCAAAGCGGTCCCGGAATGCCTTGAGCTGTTCGATATCAAGCTTTTTCAGGGAATGCGCCGTGTTCTGGGCTTCGCCGGCGCTGCCAAAGCCATAGCCCTTGATGGTATGGGCCAGGATAACCGTCGGTCGTCCGCCGTTGTTGTGGATGGCGCGATGGTAGGCTGCGTAGACCTTGTACGGGTCGTGGCCACCGCGGTTGAGCTTGTTGATGTCCTCGTCGGTGAGGTTTTCCACCATCTTGGACAGCTCCGGGTATTTTCCGAAAAAGTGCTTACGGGTGTAGGCGGGGCCATTGCTCTTGAAATTCTGCAGGTCGCCGTCCACCGCTTCGTCCATGACGCGCTGCATGAGGCCGTCCCGGTCCTGCTCAAACAACGGATCCCACATGCGACCCCAGACCACTTTAAGCACATTCCAGCCGGCACCGCGGAACACGCCTTCCAGCTCTTGAATAATCTTGCCATTACCCCGTACCGGGCCGTCCAGACGCTGCAGGTTGCAGTTAACGACAAAGATGAGGTTGCTGAGATTCTCGCGGCCGGCCACAGAGATGGAACCCAGGGTTTCCGGCTCGTCGCACTCGCCGTCTCCGACAAAGCACCAAACCTTGCGATCGCCCATGTCGATCAGTTCGCGGCTGTGCAGATATTTCATCACGTGGGCCTGATAAATGGCCTGGATCGGGCCCAGGCCCATGGACACCGTGGGGAACTGCCAGTAGTCCGGCATTAGCCAGGGATGGGGGTAGGACGAAAGGCCGTCGCCACCCACTTCTTCCCGGTACTTGTCCAGCTGAGCTTCGTCAAAACGCCCTTCCAGATAGGAGCGGGCGTATATACCCGGTGAGGAGTGGCCCTGGAAGTACACCAGATCCGACTCCCGCTTTTCATCGCCGCCATGGAAGAAGTAGTTGAAGCCGACATCGTACAAGGTGGCCGCCGAAGAGAAGGAAGACACGTGCCCGCCCAGTTCACCCGGACGCTGGTTGGCCCGCAGTACCATGGCCATGGCGTTCCATCGGATCAGCGAGCGAATGCGGCGCTCCATGAACAGATCACCCGGCATGCGGGCTTCCTGGGTCACGGGGATAGAGTTGCGGAACGGAGTAGTAATCGAATATGGCAGCTCGGTGCCGTCACGGCTGGCACGTTCGGAGAGCCTTTCCAGAATGTATTTGGCGCGGTCCACGCCTTCCTGCTCGATCAGAGATTCCAGTGCATCAAGCCATTCACTGGTCTCGACGGGATCATCGTCCTGGTACATCAAACCCTCCCCTTGGCATCAAAAGGCAGCTCCGGCCACGATCAGCAGCCCGGTGCCTGCGGTGTCGATTCGCTGCGGTGAATTGCAGAACCTGTTGTTTTTCGGTGTTCCTGCTGATGACAACCTCCATCAAGCATAGAACAGCTCTGCCGAATTTCCTGTCAGGACGCCTTTGTTCTCGGGCTTTTGGCCAAAAACATCCGGCCTTGCCAGGAGTGTTGCCCTGGCCACCTGTAAACGTAGTTTTATTACTACATTAGACGCAGAGAAAACGCGCATTCCTGCAACAAAATCAAAATTCGCGCTTTTCTTTCGGTTAGTTACGCAATAATGGCGCGTTTTACCGCCACAAACAACCGCATTCAGACCAAGGTCGTAGTAATCCTATCTTTCACTTTATTCATTGCCACGCTAAATGATTTTCTAACCAGAGAAGACGAAACATCGCTGCTTTTAACGGCTTTTTGATGCTTTTAGTAGCATTTATCAGGATCGATACAACCCGTGGCTTACGTCTATTGATTAGACCTGAAAATAAAAGACGATTTATGTATACTGCCTGCCCGTTTTTTAACCAGCGGAGCGGTAGCCCACCAGCCCTACCCTCCGGACATTGGCATTCAACCCAAAGGGCGATCTATGAACTCCATCGTCACGTTTCCGAACCGCATCCCCACGGCCGAGTTCGAAGAGAGACGCTTCAAGGTCTACACAGACCGCCAGCTCGACAAGATTGAGGTGATCCAGAGCCTCCCGGAAGACACCCTGTTTGAAATGAAGGTGGTGGCCAGCGTGCTGCCGTTCCGGGTCAACGAGTATGTGATCAACGAACTGATCAACTGGGACAAGGTTCCAAATGACCCCATCTACCAGCTGGTGTTCCCGCAAAAGGGCATGCTGAAGGATGAACATTTCGAGCGTATGGCAGCCATGCACCGGGACGGTGCCGACAAGAAAGACATCCAGGCCGTGGCCAAGGAAATCCGTGACGAACTGAACCCCCACCCGGCCGGGCAGATGGAAATGAACATGCCGGAACTGGACGGCGAGGTGCTGGACGGCGTTCAGCACAAGTACAGGGAAACCGTGCTGTTTTTCCCGGCTCAGGGTCAGACCTGCCACTCCTACTGCACCTTCTGTTTCCGTTGGGCGCAGTTTGTCGGTGACAAGGACCTGAAAATGGCCAGCACCGAAGCGGAGAAACTCCACGGCTACCTGCAGGAGCACACTGAGGTCACGGATCTGCTGGTCACCGGCGGCGATCCCATGGTGATGAAAACCAAAAGTCTGGTGCAGTACCTGGAACCGCTGCTACAGCCGGAGTTCGATCACATCCAGACCATCCGCATCGGCACCAAGGCGCTGACCTTCTGGCCCTACCGTTTTGTGACTGACAAGGATGCCGACGAACTGATCGACCTGTTCGCCCGCCTGGTGGATGCCGGCAAACACGTGGCGATCATGGCCCACTACAATCACTGGCAGGAAATCACCACCGACATCGCGGAGGAGGCGATCCGTCGCATCCGCGCCACCGGGGCCGAGATTCGGGCGCAGGGACCACTGATCAAGCACGTGAACGACAATGCCGAGGACTGGGCGCGGTTGTGGAAGAAAGAAGTGCAGTTGGGCATCATCCCCTACTACATGTTCGTGGAGCGGGACACCGGCGCCAAGAACTACTTTGAAGTGCCGCTGGCCGAGGCGTTCCAGATCTACCGCGAAGCCATGAAGAAGGTGTCTGGCCTTGCGCGCACCGCCCGCGGTCCCAGCATGAGCGCCGGCCCCGGCAAGGTCGAGGTTCAGGGCATCACCGAAATCCATGGCGAAAAGGTGTTCGTGCTGCGCTTCCTGCAAGGCCGCAACCCGGACTGGGTGCAGCGCCCGTTCTTTGCCAAATACAGCGACACCGCCACCTGGCTTCACGAACTGGAGCCGGCGTTCGGGGAGGAAAAGTTCTTCTTCGAGGACGAATTCGAGCAGATGAAAAAAGGCAACGCCTGACCTGCAGGACGATTGCCCGGGCAGGCTTGAGCACCGGAACGATACGGCGCCCGTCAGGCCTGCCCGCCAGCCTCCCGGCTTTTGAGGTAATCCCGCGGTGAACACCCGGACCACCGGCGAAAGGCGCGGCTGAAATTGGTGACGTCCGAGTACCCCAGCAGATCCGATACTTCTCCGATACTCCTCTGATTGAGCAGTAACAACCGCTCGGCGTGGTGTCGGCGGATGGTTTCAACCAGCTCGCGAAAGACCACCCCTTCGGCCTGAAGCCGACGCTGCAATGTCCGCGGCGTGACGTTCAACTTCTCCGCCACCGCATCCATCGAGGCAAAGCCCAGCTCTTCATCGAAGACCAGGTCGCGCACCTGTCGGGCCAGCGATCGACCACCACCCAGCCGCCCCAACTCTTCCTTGCATTGCTCCCGGGCAATCCGCGCCGCCACCGGGTCTGACATGACCAGCGGATAGTCCAGAATGGCGGCATCAAAAACGAACCCATTAAACTCACCGTCAAACTGCAGGGCACCGGCCATCAGGTGCTCGAAGCGTTCCATGTAGGGTGGGCGCGGAAGTTTCACCACACCCTTGCCCTTCAGCTTACGCCCGGTCAATGCTTCGGCCATGGCGGCAAATCCGGTCAACAGGAACTGCGCGCCTACCTCACCCAGCTGGAAGCGCTCGTCACGCTCGTCGAGACTCAGCCTGACGGTGTCGCCGGCGCGCTCGATGCGCAGCTGAAGATCAGATGATGGCATGCTGAAGTAGGCGCGGGCGATATCCAGAGCCTCGCCGAGAGTGCGCGCCACCATCGCCGCCTGGCCAATCACCCCGTGACAGGACACCTTCATCTGCAGGCCCAGCAGAAAACCGATGCCTGGCTCGCCAGTCAGCGTCACCGCGCGCTGGATCAGGTTGGCGAAGCGGTCCCGGGGCAGGCGGTAACCGCTGCGCAGCAGGTCTTCCAGCGTCAGCTGTTCATCCGCCAGCAGCCGATCCGTCGATACGTTCCAGCGCTCAACCACGTCGAGCAGCAGCAGAACGTAGGTGCCGGGAACCGTCGGCTGACTGGAAACGATAGGAACGGTTGTCATTGTCGTTGTCGCCTAATGATCGTTTTTTGTCGTCTGGACATATCCGGTTTCAGACTCATCCCCGGCACAATATCAGCAGAAGATACCAGGATCAGGTACCTGGATGCCGATACCACCCGTTAGAAGGGCCAAGACCATGTCTGTAGATCCAAGCACCATGACCGATGCCGAGAAGACCGACCATATCCGCAAAACCATCCTTGAGGAAGGCCGGGCGCTGCGTCGCCGTCATCCCTGGCTTGAGGCCCATCAGAATCTGATTGGTGCCAGCATCATGGTGGTGTCGCTGCTGGGCATGATTGCCAGCGGTACGCTCTACGTGATGGACGTTATCCCCTGGTGGCTGTGCATCCCGGTTACGGCGATCTTTGCCTCGTTGATCCATGAGCTGGAACACGATCTGATTCATCTGATGTACTTCAAGAACCGTCCCTGGGCCAATAACCTGATGCTGGCCGTGGGCTGGCTCGCCCGCGCCAGCACCGTCAGCCCCTTTGTTCGCCGCAAGCTGCACCTGCATCACCACAAGTTCAGCGGCACCGAGAGCGACCTGGAAGAGCGCGGCATCACCAACGGTGAGCGCTGGGGCCTGCGCCGGCTGATGATGACCGGCGACAACATGCTGGCCGTGTTCCTGCGCCCGCTGACCATGCAGCGCGCCGTGCGGGACTACATTCGCTCCCAGAAGCCGGCCTCCCGGGGCGAGGTGCACAAGATGCGCATCCAGCAGTTGCTGGCCTATGCGCCGCTGGGCAACCTCTACTACGCGCTGTTCCACGGCTGGGTTGCTGCCCATGTGGTGCTGTTTTCGGCGCAGGCCATCGGCAGTCCGATCGCCCTGTCCGGGGAGCTGTCCTCCGCCCTGTCGATCCTGAATACCTTTGCCGTGGTGTACATGCTGCCCTCGTTTCTGCGCACCTTCTGCCTGCACTTCATCAGTTCCAACATGCACTATTACGGCGACGTGGAAGCCCGTAACGTCATGCAGCAGTGCCAGGTGCTCAACCCCTGGTGGCTGCTGCCGATGCAGGTGTTCTGCTTCAACTTCGGCAGTACTCACGCCATACACCACTTCGCCGTGCGGGAGCCGTTCTACATCCGCCAGTGGACCGCCCCGAAAGCCCACGCGGTGATGCGTGATATGGGCGTGCGATTCAACGACTACGGAACGTTTCTGAGGAGCAACCGTTTTCATCGCCACGCCAATGCCGGCCAGCAGCGTACGGCCTGAGCGATGCCGGCTAGCGACGGTGCTTGGGGACAAAATCGTCGGGTTTGTCCCTGAGCCACGCCACAAACACCTGCACTTCCTCCAGCTCCAACAGCTTTTCCCGGGTGTTGTAGTACAGCCCCAGCTCGTATTCCGGACAGGCCTTGTGAATGGTGTTGTGGCAGGGCCGGCATACCCAGAGCGTTCGGGTGACCAGCTCTTCCTTCGGGAACAGCTTCTGAAACCGTTTCTTACGGTGTAGATGCCTGGGAATCAGATGATGGCGGGTCAGCTTCGATACCGCTCGCTGGCAGAGTTCGCAATGTTCGGGCTTTGGGGGGAGATGTACCATGATTGCACAGGAGTAACGAGCCTCTGTCACTCCTGTGTACGGCGGAGGGCCAGTGCCCGGATCAGTGCATCAGGGTGTAGAGCTTGCGCCGATACGTCCGCACGTCCGGGTTGTTGTTACCCAGCTTGTCGAACAACTCGATCAGTGTGGTCTTGGCCACCTCATCCTTGTACTTGCTGTCCACCCGCATCAGACGGATCAATAGCTCCATGGCTTCGGCATTGTTTTCACCCAACACGTGGTGCAGTGCCAGTTGATGCAGGGCGTTGGGATCTTTCGGATCCTGTTCCAGCGCCATTTCCAGATCCTTGATGGGCGGCAGCTCCGCCGACTGCTTGAGGAACTTCACTCGCGCCGCCAGCTGCTTGGCCTGATGCTGCATTTTCTCTTCCGGCGGCAGGCTGGCAAGCACCTGTTCCGCGGTTTCAAGGTCGCCCTGCTCGGCCTTTAGCTGAGCCAGGTCGATCAGTACCTTGAGGTTCTCCGGATCTTTCTGGTTCATTTCGGTCAGAATCGTCAGCGCAGCCTCCGCATCGCCGGCTTCCCACAACCGATGGGCCTTGTCGTAAGGATCTTCTTCCGGCGCCTCGACATGCTTGTCGAGCACCTTGCGGATCTCGCTTTCCGGCAGCGCACCGTTGAATCCGTCCACGGCCTGGCCGTCTTTCACCAGAATGATGGTTGGCAGGCTACGCACCCCCAGCGATGTCGTCAGCTGTTCCTGCTCGTCCGCGTTGACCTTGGCCAGCAGAAAACCGCCCTCGTATTCGTTCGCCAGTTTCTCCAGCAGCGGCATCAACTGCTTGCAGGGCGCGCACCATTCAGCCCAGACATCCACGAGAACAGGCGTGGTGGCGGAGGCCTCCATAACCTTTTGCTGGAAGTTCTCCATCGTGGCTTCGAAGATATAAGGGGACTGGTTCATCAGTAGCACCTGAACAGAAGGTAAATTTTCATCGGATTTGCTGTGGTATTGGGGGCAAACCGTCACATTTCAAGGTACGTACACATCTTCGCCTGCGCTCCTTGAAAATCGGGCAGCCGGCGTTACATAAGGTACTAATGAAACGTCGGGGCCAGCGCCCCTGTTCCCACACTTCGCGGATGGAAGCTTGCACGGCATGAACGACGACAACCGTAATGACGCGTTTGAAGAATTCGAGGAAGACGTCACCGAGTACATTGGCAAGGACGAGAACAGCAAGAGCCTGGCGCTGCCCCAGCAGACCATGCCGCGGCGCATGTACGTGCTGCCGGTATCCAACCGGCCGTTCTTCCCGGCCCAGGTACAGCCGGTGGTGGTCAATCAGGACCCCTGGCATGAAACCCTCAAACGTGTGGCGGAGACCGACCACAAGGTCCTTGGCATCTGCTTTGTCGACAGCGTAGCGGCGGACGGCGGCATCCCACCCAGTGACGAGCTGGAAACCACGGGATGCGCGGTGCGGGTGCATCAGGCCCAACAGGAAGGTGGCAAGGTACAGTTCATCGCTCAGGGTCTGCAGCGGTTTCGTATCGTTCAGTGGCTGCGTCGCAAACCACCCTATCTGGTGGAAGTGGACTACCCGAATGAGCCCGAGGAAGCGGCAGACGAACTCAAGGCATACACCCTTGCCATCATCAGTGCCATCAAAGATCTGCTGCGTACCAACCCCCTGTATGGCGAGGAAGTGAAGCAGTACCTGTCCCGCTTCGGCCCCGATGACAGTTCCCCCCTGGCGGATTTTGGCGCGTCCATGACCAGCGCCCCCGGCCGCGAGCTGCAAGACGTGCTGGACACCGTGCCCTTGTTGCGCCGCATGGAGAAAGTGCTGTTATTGATGCGCAAAGAGCAGGAAGTGGCGCGGCTGCAGAGCGAGATCAGCGAGGAAGTGAACGAAAAGGTGCAGAAGCACCAGCGGGAGTTTTTCCTCAAGGAGCAACTGAAGGTCATCCAGCGCGAGCTGGGTATGGCCAAGGACGACAAGACCGCCGACGTCGAGCGCTTCGAGGAGCGCATGGCGAAACTGAACCCGCCGGACCAGGTACGTGAGCGCTTTGAGGACGAGCTGCAGAAACTGCAGATCCTGGAACAGGGCTCGCCGGAATACGGGGTAACCCGCAACTACCTGGACTGGCTCACCCAGGCGCCCTGGGGCGTAACCTCCGACGATCACTTTGATCTGGCCGAGGCCCGCCGCATTCTCGACCGCGATCACGACGGCCTTGAGGATGTTAAAGACCGAATTGTCGAGTTCCTCGCCGAAGGCACCTTCAAGAACGAGGTCAGCGGCTCCATTCTGCTATTGGTCGGTCCGCCCGGCGTCGGCAAAACCTCCATCGGCCACTCTGTGGCAGACGCGCTGGGCCGCAAGTTCTTCCGCTTCAGCGTCGGCGGAATGCGCGACGAGGCCGAGATCAAGGGCCACCGTCGCACCTACATCGGCGCCATGCCCGGCAAGTTCGTTCAGGCCCTGAAAGACTCCAAAGTGTCGAACCCGGTGATCATGCTGGACGAGATCGACAAGATCGGGGCCTCCTACCAGGGCGATCCGGCCTCGGCCCTGCTCGAAACCCTCGATCCGGAACAGAACCGGGAGTTTCTCGATCACTACCTGGACGTGCGCATGGACCTCTCAAAGGTACTGTTCATCTGCACCGCCAACCAGCTGGACACCATCCCACGGCCCCTGCTCGACCGCATGGACGTGATCCGGCTGTCCGGCTACATCGCCGAGGAAAAACTGGCCATTGCCAAGCATTACCTGATGCCGCGCCTGCTGAAACGCACCGGATTGCTGAAAAAGCAGCTCAACATCACCGACGCCGCCATCAAGCAGGTCATCGAAGGCTACGCCCGGGAAGCCGGAGTACGGAATCTGGAAAAGATGCTGCACAAGATCATCCGCAAAGGCATCGTACGGCTGCTCGAGACCCCGGACACGCCGGTGAAAGTGGGTGTGGCTGACCTGCCCCAGTACCTTGGCCAACCGGCCTTCCGCAAGGAAAAATCCCTCAAGGGCACCGGCGTGGTCACGGGCCTGGCCTGGACCGCCATGGGCGGCGCCACCCTGAGTATTGAGGCCTCGCGCATCCACAGCTCGCAACGGGGCTTCAAGCTGACCGGCCAGCTCGGAGACGTGATGAAAGAGTCCGCGGAAATCGCCTACAGCTACGTGTCGTCAAACCTCAAACGCTTCAAGGGCGACCCGACGTTCTTCGACAAATCCTTCGTGCACCTGCACGTACCGGAAGGCGCCACCCCCAAGGACGGACCCAGTGCCGGCGTCACCATGGCCACCGCTCTGCTCTCCATCGCACGGCGGGAAGCGCCTCAGCAGAACATCGCCATGACCGGCGAGCTGACGTTGACTGGGCAGGTATTGCCGGTTGGCGGCATTCGCGAAAAAGTCATCGCCGCCCGCCGGCAGAAAATCAGCAACCTGATCCTGCCGGATGCGAACCGGGGCGATTACGAGGAGTTACCGGACTATCTGAAGGAGGGCCTGACGGTGAATTTCGCCAGGCATTACAGCGATGTGTTTCAAGTGTGTTTCGGCAATAAGCCGAAGCGGGGCTCGTCGGTGCATTAATGGTTCATGTGTCGGATTACGCGTTGCTAACCCGACCTACGAGGCCAGGAAAACCCAGGTGAGGACAACTGAGAGTCGATCGGTGTCAGGGCACATAAACGTCAGGCCTTCTCCTTCCAGCCATCGTCCTTCAACACCGGCCCCACATCCAGCACCGGCGAAGCATCGATATCATCCGCATCCATCATGTTGGCCACCCGCTGCAGTGACGCGATGATCATAGTCTGCTCCCACTCGTGCAGGCTCTGAAACTTCTTGATGAAATCCTCCTGCAACGGCTGCGGCGCGCGGGCCAGGATATCCGCGCCATCCTCGGTGAGGTGGGCGTGCACCTTGCGCTTGTCCTGAGTGCTGCGCACCCGGTAAACCAGTTTGCGGTGCTCCAGCCGATCCAGAATCGTGGTCACCGTCGCCTGGCTCAGGCTCACCTTCTCAGCAATGGTGCCGATGGTCACCTCACCCAGATCACGGATGCTGCGCATGATCAGCAACTGGGGCCCGGTTAGGCCTGCATGCTTGCTCAACCGCTTGGAATGCAGATCCGTGGCACGGATAACCCGCCGCAGAGCCACCAACACCTGTTCATAATTGTTCACGATTCCACTCCGACCCGGGCCACCGGCCACATTCTGATTCACATCGGAGGCATTGAGCTGTTTTGAGTACAGCACTTTGCTACTCGCCATCGGCTTAAGCCTCACTTGCCTTTTGCAACTTGTTTATACCTCTAACTATTAGAGGTCGTTGTTCCTGCAAATGCAAGTCGACACTTTTACCCATGTGATGCAATCGCCTGTCGGTGATCCTGCATTTTTTTGACCCGCCACTATGCTAAGGTCACCCCTTTTGATCCACCGCTCACGGACAAGGCTCAATGACCACGCACGATACACGATACCCATTCCTGACGAATTTCCGCTTCCTGCCGCCTCTGGCTGGCGTCCTTCTCGCCCTGCTCCTGAGCACCGGAGTGCAGGCCCAGCAGCCCGGCGCGTCAGCGGATGAACCGACGGCTGAAGATGTCGAGCAGCGCATCAAAACCCTGGAAAAGCCTATGTACACGCCCTTTGTGGAGCTCTATCTGCTGGAGGAAAGCAAAGCCCTGCGCAAGGAAATGCAGAACACCCGCGCCGAGCTCATCGAGAAGGTTGTCGACAAGGAGCTGTCGGTGGCCGACAAGACCATGTCCTACGCCACCGATACCGTGACCTACTTCTTTTACCTGATTGCCGGTGCCACCTCGATTCTGGTGGTGATTGGTTGGAACTCCATCCGTGACATGCGTAACCAGCTCACCAGTCTGGCCGAGAAGCGGGTGAACGAGCTGGTCGTCGAATACGAGAAACGCCTCAAGTCCATTGAGGAGCAGCTGCAGCAGAAGTCCGACATCATCCATCAGAACCAGGCGGAAATCGAGCGCACCAACGAAGTGCATTCCCTGTGGCTGAAAGCCAGTCAGGAAACCTCGCAGCAGAACAAGATTAGCGCTTACGACCAGATTCTCGATCTGCGCCCTGACGACGTCGAGGCGCTCAGCTACAAAGCCGACGCCGTGCTGGAAATGCAGGAGCCGCTGTGGGCCATCAGTCTCTGCCAGCGCGCCCTCAAACTGGCGCCTGAGAATGGCCACGCGCACTACCAGCTGGCCTGCGCTTATGCGGAAATTGGGCGCTGGGACGATGCCGTTGCCACCCTGCAGAAGGCCATCGACATTTCCGAGGCCTACCGCGATGATGCCTCGGTGGACCCGAGCTTCGAGCAACTGCGGGACCACGACCGGTTCAGAGCCATGGTTTTCCCCGACACTGACGATCAAAGCCCTAACAATTGACCAGAGACCGGCATGGTCTTTGCTGCCGATCTCTGCCGAGGACAGTCCAGACAGAGATCCTTTATGTTCCAGAATACAGACTGGCCCGATATGCTTGACAAGCTGCGGAGTGTGGTGTTTTTTTAACTCTCTGAGAACATAAGAATAACCCTGAACAAAACAGGACAGACCCAATGGAAACGACAGTTAAGAAACTCGTAACCGCAGTTAGCGCTTCTGTAGCCCTGATGGGTGCCGGTCATGCCGCCGCCGAAATCAAGATTGGCGTTGCCGGCCCCATTACCGGCCAGGTCGCCCAATACGGTGACATGCAGTTTTCCGGCGCCCGCATGGCCATTGAGCAGATTAACGCTGCAGGCGGCGTCAACGGCGAGATGCTCGAAGCCGTCGAGGTTGATGATGCGTGTGATCCCAAGCAAGCGGTCACGGTTGCCAACCGTCTGGTGAATGAGGGCGTGCGGTTCGTGGTAGGCCATCTCTGTTCAAGCTCCACCCAGCCGGCGTCGGACATCTACGAGGACGAGGGCATCCTGATGGTGACGCCTGCGTCCACCAGCCCGGATATCACCGAGCGCGGCTATGAGCTGGTATTCCGCACCATCGGTCTCGACAGCGTACAGGGCCCGGTTGCCGGTAACTACATTGCCAGCCTGAACCCGGAGCGCGTGGCCATCGTTCACGACAAGCAACAGTACGGGGAAGGCATTGCCACCGCGGTGCGCGACACCCTGAAAGATGCCGGTGTGGAAGTGGCCCTGTTCGAGGGTATTACCGCCGGTGACATGGACTTCTCCTCCCTGGTCACCAAGCTCAAGCAGGCGGATGTGGATTACGTCTACTACGGCGGCTACGACCCGGAGCTGGGCCTGATCCTGCGCCAGTCGCGCCAGGCCGAACTTGATGCCGTCTTCATGGGTCCGGAAGGGGTCGGCAACAAGAATATCAACACCATTGCCGGCGATGCCGCCGAAGGCTTGCTGGTGACTCTGCCACCAGCCTTTGACAAGAAAGCGGAGAACCAGGAATTGGTGAAGGCCTTCCAGGACAAGGGCGAAGACCCCTCCGGTCCGTTCGTGCTGACCTCCTACACCGCCGTGCAGCTGATTGCCGAAGGTATCGAACAGGCCGAATCTACTGACCCCTTCGACGTTGCCGCTTCGCTGCGCAGCAACTCCTTCAACACCCCGATCGGCACCGTTGAGTACGATGAGAAGGGTGACATGAAGTCATTCGAGTTCGTTGTCTACGAATGGCATTCAGATGGCAGCAAAACTCCGGTAAACTGAGCCGAAATCGTTAAAAAACGGTAATACTGAGAGCACCTTCTCACCGCGATCCGGGAGAAGGTGTTTTTCTAGGCTCCTGTTGATCCTTCCCATACCCGCGCCGTTACCCCGGTGCGTCTGTGTGGCCAGTGGAGGGGGCAGGCTTTCGGAGTCCCAAAACCATGCAAGACCTCCTGTATTTTTTTCAGCAGCTCATTAACGGGCTGACGATCGGGAGCACCTACGCCCTGATCGCCATCGGTTACACGATGGTTTACGGCATCATCGGCATGATCAACTTTGCCCATGGTGAGATCTACATGATCGGCGCCTACACCGCACTGATTGCCATCACCGGCCTTGCCGCCCTTGGCATCGCCTGGTTACCGGTTATTCTGATTGTCGCGCTGGTCTGCGCCATGATTGTCTCCAGCTCCATGGGCTGGGCCGTGGAGCGGGTGGCCTACCGACCGGTTCGCGGCCGGCACCGGCTGATCCCGCTGATCTCGGCGATCGGCATGTCCATCTTCCTGCAAAACTATGTGCACCTCGCCCAGGGTTCCCGAAACATCGGTTTTCCTGCCCTGATTGAAGGCGGCTTCCGTTTCGGCAGTGCGGATTCGTTCCAGACCTCCATCTCCTACATGCAGATCACCATCTTCATCACCACACTGGTCTGTATGACGCTGCTGTCCCTTTTCATTTCACGATCCCGCATCGGCCGCGCCTGCCGCGCCGTGTCTCAGGATCTGGGCATGGCGAATCTGCTGGGCATTGACACCAACCGGATCATTTCCGCCACCTTTATTATTGGCGCCGCCCTGGCCGCAGTGGCGGGTCTGCTGCTGGGCATGTATTACGGTTCCATTGACCCCCTGTTCGGCTTTATTGCAGGCCTCAAAGCCTTTACCGCCGCCGTGCTTGGCGGCATTGGCAGCATACCGGGCGCCATGCTCGGCGGCCTGATTCTTGGCGTTGCCGAGAGTATGACCT
This sequence comes from Marinobacter goseongensis, assembly GCF_023156235.1. Lineage (GTDB taxonomy): Bacteria > Pseudomonadota > Gammaproteobacteria > Pseudomonadales > Oleiphilaceae > Marinobacter > Marinobacter goseongensis. Next base: position 19,774 of record NZ_JAKZAI010000003.1, read on the forward strand.
CGGGCTACCTCAGCGGCGAATACAAGGACGTGGTGTCCTTTGGCCTGCTGATTCTGATTCTTCTCTTCAAGCCCACGGGCTTGCTCGGCAAACCGGAGGTCGAGAAGATCTGATGGCTGCTCATAATCTGAAACATGCACTGTTCTGCGCAATCGTCACCCTCGTCATTGCCTATCCGATTCTTGGGTTCAACCTGACTTCCTCGGGGACGAACATCGTTCTGGAGGGCGCCAAAACCCACACAATCGGTCTGGTTCTGCTGGCGGCCGTTGCGGTCTTCCTGTTCCAGCTGTTCCGAGACAACATCACGGGCCTACTGGGTAAAGCGCCAGCGCTCAATCCATTGGCAAACCGTCAGCCCATGGAGCAAAGCAAACGACTGAAGCTCGAGTCCACCCTGCTGACCCTGATCATCGTTGGCGCACTGTTCTGGCCGTTCTTCGTGTCCCGGGGCTCGGTCGACCTGGCAACGCTAGTACTGATCTACGTCATGCTGGCCCTGGGCCTGAACGTGGTGGTCGGACTCGCCGGCCTGCTGGACCTTGGCTATGTGGCGTTTTACGCTGTGGGGGCTTACACCTTTGCCTTACTGTCCCAGTACTACGGCGTCTCCTTCTGGTTCGCCCTGCCCCTGGGCGCCTTGCTGGCGGCCCTGTTCGGCCTGGTGCTGGGCTTCCCGGTACTGCGGCTAAGGGGCGACTATCTGGCGATCGTCACCCTCGGCTTCGGCGAGATAATCCGCATCCTGCTGAATAACATGACCAACCTGACCGGCGGCCCGAACGGCATCGGCGGGATTCCCGACCCTACCCTGTTTGGTATGGAATTCGGGCGCCGTGTGAAAGAAGAAGGCAATACCTCGTTCCACGAAACCTTCGGCATCGCCTACAGCAGCGAGCATAAAATCATCTTTCTGTACCTGATTGCGCTGGTGCTTGCGGTGATTACCGCACTGGTGATTCGCCGCCTGATGCGCATGCCCGTTGGCCGTGCCTGGGAAGCGTTGAGGGAAGACGAAATCGCCGCGCGCTCTCTGGGGTTGAGCCGAACCGCCGTAAAACTGTCCGCGTTCACCATCGGAGCGTTCTTCGCCGGCTTTGCCGGTACGGTGTTTGCGTCCAAGCAGGGCTTCATCAGCCCCGAGTCGTTCGTTTTCCTGGAATCCGCCATCATCCTGGCCATTGTGGTCCTGGGTGGCATGGGCTCGCAGATGGGCGTCATTCTGGCCGCCATCGCGGTGACCATCCTGCCGGAGCTGGCGCGGGAGTTTTCTGAATACCGCATGCTGATCTTCGGTGCCGCCATGGTACTGATGATGGTGTGGCGCCCGCAGGGCCTGCTGCCCATGCGCCGGATTCACATCGAACTGAAAGCACAGGAGTAACGGACGATGCTAGAAGTACAGAATCTGTCCATGCGCTTTGGCGGACTCCTGGCAGTGGATCAGGTCTCACTGGACGTTCAGGAACATGAGATTGTCTCTATCATCGGCCCCAACGGGGCCGGTAAAACCACCGTGTTCAATTGCATGAGTGGTTTCTACAAACCCACGGGTGGAAAAATCCTTTTCGAAGGCAGGGAGATTCAGGGCACACCGGATTACAGGATCTCGCGACTGGGAATGGTGCGCACATTCCAGCACGTACGCCTGTTCAACAGCATGACGGTGGTGGAGAACCTGCTGGTGGCCCAGCACCGTCATCTGAACACCAACCTGATTTCCGGATTGCTGAGGACACCGAATTACCGTGCCCAGGAGCAAAAATCCCTGGACCGCGCCTGGTACTGGCTGAAGCGGGTAGGGTTGCTGGAACTGGCGAACGTGGATGCCGGCAACCTGGCCTACGGCCAGCAACGGCGGCTGGAGATTGCCCGCTGCATGGTCACTGAGCCGAAACTGCTGATGCTGGATGAGCCGGCCGCTGGCCTGAACCCATCGGAAACCCGCGACCTCAATCAGCTGATTGTCAGTCTGAAAGAGGATTACAACGTCTCGGTAGTGCTCATCGAACACGACATGAGCCTGGTCATGGACATTTCCGACCGCATCAACGTCATCAACCAGGGGCGCCCCCTGGCCAGTGGCACGCCGGACGAAATCCGCAACAACGATGACGTCATCAAAGCGTATCTGGGTGAGGCCTGAACCATGTCAATGCTAGTACTTGAGGATGTCCATACCCACTATGGCAAGATCGAAGCGCTGCACGGCGTATCCGTCGAGGTCAACAAGGGTGAGATCGTATCCCTGATCGGTGCCAACGGGGCTGGAAAGACCACGCTGCTGATGACCGTGTGCGGAAGTCCCCAGGCCAGTTCCGGCCGGATCATTCTGGAAGGCCGGGACATCACCCGGGATCCCACCGCCAGCATCATGCGGTCGGGCATCGCCATTGTGCCCGAAGGACGGCGGGTGTTCTCCGGCCTGACCGTGGAGGAAAACCTTCACATGGGCGGATTTTTCAACACCAAAGCGGAGATCCGCAAAAGCCAGGATCATGTGTACGACCTTTTTCCGCGACTCAAGGAGCGGGAGCACCAGCGTGCCGGCACCATGTCCGGGGGCGAGCAGCAGATGCTGGCGATTGGCCGCGCGCTGATGAGCAAGCCCAGCATGATCATTCTGGACGAACCGTCTCTGGGGCTTGCCCCGCTGGTGATCAAACAGATCTTCGAGATCATCGGTCACCTGCGGGAAGAGGGGATCACGGTGTTTCTGGTGGAGCAGAACGCTCACCAGGCACTGAACCTGGCAGACCGCGGCTACGTGCTGGAGACCGGCAGGATCCGCCTGCACGATACCGGGAAGAATCTGCTGGCAAACCCAGACGTGCAGAATGCCTACCTGGGCGGCTGATTCGCGCCGGAACTGGAGTCGCAGGTACCAAAAAGCCGGAGCATGCAGCCATGCTCCGGCTTTTTGTTCTGGCACATCCGAGCGCGATTACTTAACGCTCTTGATGGTGCCCTTGTAACCTTCCACGGTCACGTCGATGGTGCCGTACACCAGGTAATCGTTCTTCTTGACGGTGTAACGCGGCGCCACAATGACGTCTGCGCCAGACGCAGAGATGGCATTGAAAGCGGCAGCGGACTTGACCGAAGCCACCGGATCCAGACCACCCAGACCGAACGCGCTGCCGCCGCCGTTACCGTATTCCATACCATCGGCGAACTGGTTGTCGTCGCTCATGGTGAAAAACAGAACCTTGGTAGCAGAAGACTGACCGGTGATCTTCTCGCCCACTTCGATATCAGCCTTGATATCGGTGCCCACGGAACCGTTCAGGGGAACCGGGCTGGAGCTGACGTTCAGGGAGGAGCAGCCGGTCATTGCGCCGGACAGCAGCAGGCTGGATACGATAAGTGCTTTTTTCACAGATAAGACTCCATGTGTTGTGTGTAAGCCTTCATGGCCGCGCGCACTATACCGAAACGCCCTTTTTATAACAATAGTTTCATTTATGAGAATCTTAAAGACGCTTTTGGAATATGAACACGTGATCATATTTCTGCGCTTTTCGGGACAAATCAATAACTCACATCATCACACACTTGCCTTTCCGGGAATTGGACTATACTCACTTGAACGGTCAACCTGTCTCCACGGGAAATCAGTCAGGGCCGTTACCGTGCACGCGCCACCAGGGGGTGGCCGGTGCGGAAAGCGACGAGAGCTAGACCACAACAAGGAGTGGATAATGAAAAAACTGATCGCAGGTGCAATTCTTCTGGGCGCTTCATCCATGGCTTTTGCACAGCCTGGCTGTGGCGTGGGTGCCATGATCTGGAAGGGCCAGTCCGGCATTGCCCCTCACGTTCTGGCCGCAACCACCAACGGCACATTCGGTAACCAGACCTTCGGTATGACCACCGGTACGCTGGGTTGCCAGACCAACCAGTCTGTCCAGTCCATGGCGATGTACATGGACAGCAACATCGACAAGGTCGCCCGTGACATGTCTCGCGGCTCTGGCGAAAACCTCGATACCCTCGCCGTTCTTCTGGGTGTAGACGAAGCGGATCGGGATTCCTTCCGCCAGATCCTGCAGGACAACTTCGCAACCATTTTCCCCAACTCGGAAACCACCTCCGGTGAAGCCGTCGATGCCATCGTGGCGCTGCTGGAAAAAGATCAGATCCTGAGCAAATACGTAGCAGCCTGATCGCTCAATACCAAGGGAACCGGTGCACCAGGGACGGTGCACCTCCCTGCTCCAACCCATCCGCCCAACCCGGATTCGACCGACTATCCATGCGCACTACGCTCCAGTACGGGCTGGCCTTGATCTGGCTGGCATCAGGCACGCCGGTATACGCCAACCCGCTTCCCGACACAGGACAACTGCACGAACACCCCGACTGGCTGACGCTGCTCCACTACCAAAAGAACCGGTACACCAACGGTTACACCAGTCAGGCCGACGACGACGCCTTTTTCCTCAGCGATGACGGCAAACACTCACCCGAGTCGGAACTGCGGACAACCCTGGCAGCGATTTCTGCGCCCGGCGAGGGCGACGGTCATGCCCGCTGCCGTTTTCCGGCCCGGGACCGCTGGCTGAGGGAGCAACTGGCGCTGCCGGAGACGGACATTGAATGTCCGGAATACGACGACTGGAAAACGACCCTGAACACCGAAACGGTGACACTGGTGTTCGCCGCGTCTTACCTGAACAGCCCTTCGTCCATGTTTGGTCATACGTTCATCCGCCTTGACCCACCCCAGGATGACGACGAGGCCGACCTGTTGCTGGCCAACACTATCTCCTACGCTGCCGACGCCGCGGCCCACGACAGCGAAATCCTGTTCGCCTACAAGGGCATCTTTGGCGGCTATCCCGGCATCACTTCCATCAAACCCTATTACGAGATGGTACGGCTGTACTCGGACATCGAGCATCGGGACCTGTGGGAATACCAGCTCAACCTGACCCAGGACGAAGTGGACTTCATGCTCGCCCACGCATGGGAACTGAGAGACATCAATTTTGACTACTACTTCTTTGACGAAAACTGCGCTTACCGCCTGCTGGCTCTGATTGACGTGGCGCGCCCGGGCACCGACCTGCTGGATGAAGTCAGCACCCATGCCATTCCCTCGGACACCGTGCGCTGGGTGGTCGACAAGGAGCTGGTGCAGGAAGTGAAATACCGTCCCTCTGCCGCCACCAGTGTGACTCACTCCCTGAACACCTTGCCGGGGGACCACCAGACCCTCGCGTCGGCCGTGGCCAATGGCTACGTGGCGGTGGACTCGCAGGAGGTCAACCGGCTCCCCGACCGTGAGCGGGCACACCTGCTGGACGCCACCTACGACTATGTGCGCTACCAGAGCGAAGCCGACGCCTGGCCCCGGGAACACGCCGCGCCGCTGTCACACGCCCTGCTACGAACCCGCAGCCAGATCCGCGACGTTGCCGCCGCCGACAAGCCTCCAGAACCAGAGGTGCGCGACGACCAGGGCCACGACACCTTCCGCTTCAGTGTGGGCGGCGGTCGCATGGGTGAACGCAACTTCAGCCAGTTGACCCTGCGTCCGGCCTATCATGACGTATTGGACCCCCCCGCCGGCTATCGCAGTGGCGCCCAACTCCAGTTTCTGCGCCTGGACGCCCGTTATTACACCGATAACGACGAGTTGCAGATGGAACAGATCGTAGGCGTGGAAATCCGCTCCCTGTCACCCCGTACCCCCTTCTTCTCACCGCTGTCGTGGCAGGTGGGCTTCGGCGGCCGCCGCACCGACACCGAAACCGACCGCGTGTTCACACCCTACCTGGAAGGCGGTGCAGGCGGCAGCTGGATGCTGGGCGCGAAGATGCAGGCGTTCGCCCTGGCCACCGTCGACCTGGAGATCGACAACGACCTCAACAAAGGCTACGACGCCGCACCCGGCGCCGACCTGGGGCTGCTGCACCAGAACAACCGCTTCAGCCTGATGGCCGGGGTAAAAACCAAAGCCTGGATCGTGGGCAACCAGCACCGCCAGGATCAACTTTACACCCGGGCCGGCTGGCACCTCGGACGGGATTTCAGTCTGTTCGGTGAATTCACCCGGGAAGACCACTACGACAGGTACCGCACCACATGGCAACTGGGACTGCACGCCTACTTCTGAAGACGCTCACAGGTATCACTCTGGCCCTGACCCTGCTGCTGCAAACCGGTTGCAGCAGCGTGTTTTTCTACCCGGACAGAGTCACCTACATCACCCCCGACCGGCTCAACCTGGAGTATGAGGGCGTCCTCCTCGACACCGGCGACGGCGAAACCCTCCACGGCTGGTGGCTGCCCGCTGACGCCCCTGAGGACAGCGCCAAAGGCACCGTCTACTTTCTCCATGGTAACGCCCAGAACATCAGCAGCCACCTGATGAACGTCGCCTGGCTGCCCGGCAAAGGCTACAACGTCTTCCTCATCGACTACCGCGGCTACGGCCGCTCCACCGGCGCGCCGGACATCGAAGGCACCCTGCACGACAGCGAAACCGGCCTGCGCTGGCTCATGGCGCAGCCGCAAACCGACGGCGCCCCGGTTTACCTCCTCGGCCAGAGCCTGGGCGGCGCGCTGGGCATCGCCCTCGCCAGCGAATGGGTGCAACGGCAGGAGCAACCACCCCTCGCCGGCGTCATCCTCGACGGCACCTTCTCGGGCTTTCGCGGCATCGCCCGGGAAAAACTGGGTAGCTTCTGGCTGACCTGGCCGTTCCAGATCCCCCTGAGCTGGACCATTACCGACCAGTACGAGGGCGTGGACCATATCGGCCGCATCAGCCCGGTGCCGTTGATGGTGATTCACAGCCAGCGAGACGGGATTATTCCGTTTCATCACGGCGAGGCGTTGTATGAGGCGGCAGAGGAACCCAAACAGTTTTTGCCAACGGACACGCCTCATGCGGCGACGTTTGTGATTCCGGCTTATAAAGAGGTTGTTTTAGGATTCATGAGTAGGCATCGCTGAATCGGGGGACGGGGTTGCACGAGAGCAAAAAAAGCCCGCCAGACTCCGAAAAGTGGCGGGCTTTTTTGTCGGATGACGCCTACGGTTCATCCGACCTACCTGAAGGGGTAAACCTTAGTCAGAGAAATCAGTGGGCTGATCGCCTTCCTTGATTTCTTTCATGGACAGCTTAACGCGGCCACGGTTGTCCACATCCAGCACCTTGACCAGAACTTCCTGACCTTCGCTCAGCACGTCAGTCACGTTCTCGATTCGTTGGTCGGAGATCTGGGAAATATGCACCAGACCGTCTTTGCCCGGCAGGATGTTCACAAAGGCACCGAAGTCCACAATGCGCTCAACGCGACCCTTGTAGATAGCGCCAACCTCGATCTCCGCCGTGATTTCCTTGACCCGGTTCACCGCCGCCTGGGCCGCTTCCTGGTTGTCTGCGTAGATCTTCACGTTGCCGTCGTCATCCAGATCAATGGAAGCACCGGTCTCGTCACAGATCGAACGGATCATCGAGCCGCCCTTACCGATCACGTCACGGATCTTCTCCGGATTGATCTTGATGGTGGTGATGCTCGGCGCACGGGCAGACAGCTCGGCACGTGGCTCGGAAATCACCTTGTTCATCTCGTCAAGGATGTGCAGACGCGCGGCATGGGCCTGCTCAAGTGCCAGCTCCATGATCTCGTCGGTGATACCGTTGATCTTGATATCCATTTGCAGGGCGGTCACACCCTCTTTGGTACCGGCAACCTTGAAGTCCATGTCGCCCAGGTGATCTTCATCACCCAGGATGTCGGTCAGAATCGCGAACTTGTCGCCTTCCTTGACCAGACCCATAGCAATACCGGCCACCGGCGCCTTGATCGGCACACCGGCATCCATCAGCGCGAGACTGGAACCACAAACCGACGCCATGGAGCTGGAGCCGTTGGATTCAGTGATCTCAGACACCGCACGAATCGCGTACGGGAATTCTTCCAGCGTCGGCATGACTGCCAGCACGCCACGCTTGGCCAGACGACCATGGCCCACTTCACGACGGCCCGGCGTACCCACACGGCCCGCTTCACCGACCGAGTACGGAGGGAAATTGTAGTGGAACAGGAACGGGTCCTTGCGCTCGCCTTCCAGCGCGTCAATGATCTGCACGTCGCGGGAGGTACCCAGCGTAGTGGTCACGATAGCCTGGGTCTCACCACGGGTGAACAGCGCCGAACCGTGCACGCTGGGCAGCACACCCACTTCGATCTGGATCGGGCGCACGGTCTTGGTGTCACGGCCATCGATACGCGGCTTGCCGTCAATCACCTGCTGACGCACAACCGACTTCTCGACCTTGCCGAAATACTTTTTCACGTCATCGGCAGAAGGCTGACCTTCTTCTTCACCGGCCAGCTTCTCAACCAGCGCCGACTTGATCTCGCCCAGACGCGCGTAACGCTCCATCTTGTCGCGGATACCATACGCTTCTTCAATCGCCGCAGACGCTTCCGCTTTGACCGCGCTCATCAGCTCGGTGTTTTCGACAGCCGGCTGCCAGTCCCAACGGGGCTTACCGGTTTCAGCGGCAAATTCCTTGATGGCCGTAACGGCAACCTGCATTTCCTGGTGAGCGTACAGAACAGCACCCAGCATCTGGTCTTCGGTCAGGCCCTTGGCTTCGGATTCAACCATCAGCACCGCGTCTTCAGTACCGGCAACCACCATGTCCAGCAGGGAGGATTGCAGTTCTTCGAAGGTCGGGTTCAGAAAGTAGCCACGCTCGTTGGTGTAGCCAACGCGGGAGGCGCCGATCGGGCCGTCAAACGGAATACCGGAGATGGACAGGGCCGCAGACGCCGCCAGCATCGCGGCAATATCCGGATCCTGGTTCTTGCTGGACGACATAACCGTGGTGATGACCTGAACTTCGTTCATGAAGCCGTTCGGGAACAGCGGACGAATCGGACGGTCGATCAGACGGGACGTCAGGGTTTCTTTCTCGGAAGGACGACCTTCACGCTTGAAGAAACCACCGGGGATTTTACCAACAGCGTAGGTCTTCTCGAAGTAGTTCACAGTCAGCGGGAAGAACGGCTGACCCGGCTTGGCTTCCTTGGCACCAACCACGGTACCCAGAACGGAAATGTCGTCGATGGTGACGAGCACAGAACCGGTTGCCTGACGGGCAATACGGCCGGTTTCCAGGGTGACGGTCTTGCCGCCGAGCTCAAAACTTTTTCTTACGGGATTCAGATCCACGGTAACTCCTGAAATTATCTTGTCCAAATTGACGCGGCCACTTCGCCCCTGCGAACCGACCGTTACCTCTGCAGGACAATGACATGTGATCTGAAGGCAACCCGTCTGAAAGCTAACAGGCTGTTGCAAAACCCCGGAGACTGAAACTGATTGCCCGAAGACAATTTCCCGGCCGGGCTTTTCAACAACCTGCTATCAATTTCGGCTTTCCATGACGACAGGGAATCCCCCGTTGATCACTGACACACTCGCTGCAGTTTTACTGATTTGAGAAAAGCACAACTGGCGGGGCACCCAAGGCACCCCGCCAGTTGGTGGCCAGTCAGCCCGGTAAAGGGCCACTGGCCGTCAGGTCGTTTGACGACCGGATTAGCGACGCAGACCAAGACGCTGGATGAGTTCCAGGTAACGGTCAGCGTTCTTACGCTTGAGGTAGTCCAGCAGCTTACGACGCTGGTTTACCATCCGGATCAGACCACGGCGGGAATGATGATCCTGCTTGTTGGTCTTGAAGTGATCCTGCAGCTTGTTGATGTTAGCGCTCAGCAGTGCCACCTGAACTTCAGGGGAACCGGTATCGCTATCAGCTTGCTGAAAATCCTTAACGATCTGTGCTTTCTCGTTGGCAGACAATGCCATAACTCACCTCATGGTTTGCGATGCTATTGAATACGGCCGAACCACGCATCTCTACAGCCCGGCTAACCGACGTCCGCGGCAATGCCCGCGTCAGCCGTTTTTCACCAGCCGGCGAGGCACCAGCTTGGTGACCTCCCCTTCCGGGAAAGCTTCTGCCAGCCCGACAAAGCGTTCATCGCCATACAGACGAACAAACCCTTCCTCCAACTGGTCCGATATTCTAACTGGTTGGCCGTTAATAATCGACATCAACGCCGGCCCGCTCAGTGCCCGCTCCGGGAACATCGAAAGCGCCGCATCCGGTGCCACCAGCAAACCGTCCAGACTCTCGTCGCGCTCACGCATGGCTTCGAGCCGGTCCACAGGCACGGCATCCGCGAGCGTAAAGCCCGATGCCATGGTGCGGCGCAAGGCAATGACATGGGCACCGCACCCGAGCGCTTCACCGATGTCCTCCACCAGCGAGCGAATGTACGTACCCTTGGTGCAGCTGACGGCAATATCCAGCTCATCTTCGCGAACATCCAACAAGGTCAGTTCGTAGATGGTCACCGGGCGCGCCGGACGCTCGATCTCGATGCCCTCGCGGGCGTATTCGTAGAGCGGGCGCCCCTTGTGCTTGAGCGCCGAGTACATCGAGGGCACCTGCTGGATGGCTCCGCGGAAACGGTCGAGAACCGGCTCCAGGGCCGCGGCATCGAGGCCGGCCGGAACCGGCTTTTGCTCAACCACGGCGCCTTCGCTGTCCCCGGTCTCCGTACGCACACCCAACCTGGCCGTGGCGATGTAGGCCTTGTCACTGTCCAGCATCATCTGGGAAAACTTGGTCGCCTCCCCGAAGCACAGCGGGAGCACCCCGGTCGCCAGCGGGTCCAACGCGCCAGTGTGGCCCGCCTTGGCCGCCCCGAACAGGCGCTTTACCTGCTGCAGAATGCCATTGGAGGTAACATCCTGCGGCTTGTCGATGACCAGGATACCGTTGACATCACGGCCTTTGCGTCGGCGACTCAAGCGTCTCGCTCCGGATCGTCCGTGGCGTCGTCTTCCCGGGACACCGCCGGCTTGTCGTTAACGGCTTCACGGATCAGGTTATCCATCCGGCGACTGTAGCCCTGCAGGGTATCGAAATGGAAGCGCAACTGCGGCATCACCCGCAGCTTCATCGCCCGCCCCACCTGGCCACGCAGGAATCCGGACGCTTTGTTCAGCGCCCCCAGGGATGCCTTGACCTCGGGAGACTCCTCGGTCAGCTCCTCGGTCGACAGCAGCGACACGTAGATATCGGCATACCCCAGATCGCGGCTCACCTTAACGGCATTCACGGTGACCATGCCGACCCGCGGGTCTTTGACCTCCCGCTGGATCAGCTGGGCCAGTTCACGCTGCATCTGATCGCCGATGCGATCAACACGACTGAACTCTCTAGGCATCAGACTTCCTTTAGGTTCAGAGGCATCACGCGCCGGTGGACTCGAGCTTGCGCTCGACTCTGACGCGATCGAACACTTCGATCTGGTCACCGACCTTGACGTCGTAGCCCTTGACGCCGATACCACACTCCATGCCGTTGCGGACCTCCGGTACGTCATCCTTGAAGCGACGCAGGGATTCCAGCTCGCCCTCGAAGATAACCACGTTGTCACGCAGGACACGGATCGGCTTGTTACGGTACACGTTGCCCTCGATCACCATGCAGCCAGCTACCTGACCGAACTTCGGTGAGCGGAACACGTCACGCACATCGGCAATGCCCACGATGTCTTCGCGGAATTCCGGTGCCAGCATGCCGGTCAGGGCCGCTTTCACGTCATCAATCAGGTTGTAGATGATGCTGTAATAGTGAAGATCCAGACCTTCCTGCTCCACCAGACGCTTCGATGCGGTATCCGCACGAACGTTGAAGCCGAAGATGACCGCGTTGGTTGCCATGGCCAGGCTCACATCCGTCTCGGCAATACCACCGACACCGGAGGATACGATCTTGACCTGGACCTCGTCGTTGCCCAGATCCTGAAGCGCCTTGATGATGGCTTCCAGGGAACCACGAACATCGGTTTTCAGGACCACGTTGAGGGTTTTCACCTCGTCCTTGCCCATGTTCTCAAACAGGTTCTCGAGCTTGGCCGCCTGCTGACGCTGCAAGCGCTGCTCGCGCTCACGGGTCTGACGGAACTCCGCCAGCTCTTTCGCCTTGCGCTCGTCCGCAACCGCGAAGAACTCGTCACCGGCATCCGGCGTGCCGTTCAGGCCAAGAATCTCCACTGGAATGGACGGACCAGCTTCCTTACTGGGCTTGCCCGCTTCGTCCGTCATGGCGCGCACCTTACCGAAGTAGGAACCCGCGACCACCATGTCACCCTGACGCAGCGTGCCGTTCTGTACCAGCACGGTGGCTACTGAGCCACGGCCACGTTCCAGGCTGGACTCGACCACCACACCCTTCGCCGGGGCGTCCGGAGAGGCCTCGAGCTCGAGGATTTCGGCCTGCAACACCAGCGCTTCCAGCAGGTTGTCGATACCTTCACCGGTGTGCGCGGAGACCGGCACGAACTGAACGTCACCGCCCCAGTCTTCCGGAATGACTTCCAGCGCCGCCAGTTCGTTCTTGATGCGGTCAGGATCGGCTTCTTCTTTGTCCATCTTGTTGATGGCCACCACGATCGGCACACCGGCGGAACGGGCATGTTGCACCGCTTCCTTGGTCTGCGGCATCACGCCGTCGTCAGCAGCAACCACCAGCACCACAATATCGGTGCACTGGGCGCCACGGGCGCGCATCGCGGTGAATGCCGCGTGGCCCGGGGTATCGAGGAACGACACCATGCCGTGATCGGTTTCCACGTGATAGGCACCGATGTGCTGGGTAATGCCACCGGACTCACCGGAAGCCACCTTGGTGCGACGGATGTAATCCAGCAACGAGGTTTTACCGTGGTCAACGTGACCCATCACACTGACGACCGGAGCGCGCTTGGCCTTCTCCTTGCCCTCGAAGGAGAATTCGCTCAGAACCTCCTCCTCGAACGCATCCTCGCTGACCAGCTTCGGGGTATGCCCCAGCTCTTCGGTCACCAGAACGGCGGTTTCCTGGTCCAGTGCCTGGTTGATGGTGGCCATGACGCCCATACCCATCAGTGTCTTGATTACGTCTGCCGACTTGACTGCCATTCTCTGGGCAAGGTCGCCAACCGTAATGGTCTCGGGAATCTGTACTTCTCTAACCATTGGTTTGGTCGGTCTCTCAAAGGCGTGGCGTTTCTCTTTCGGTTTCTTCTTCGCACGCAGCGGCTTGCGCAGCGTGGTGTCTTCCTCGTCCTCGCTGATGATCAGCGGTTCGTCAACCGGGCGGCTGCGGGGTCCGCGATGGCCCGCCGACTTTTTCTTCGGCTTACCCTCGTCCGGCTCATCACCGCGCTCACGCACTTTTTCTTTCTTTTTCTTCGGCTTGCGGTCTTTGCCCTCGCCCTCTTCAGGCGGCGGAATCGGCATATCTTCCGGAGCCGGAATCGTGACCTCTTCCTCTTTCTTCGCGGCCTTGGCTGCGGGCTTCTCTTCCGCCGGCGCCTGGTCGGCGACCGTTTCTTCTGCTGGAGAGGTCGCCTGCGTTTCCGCCTGCGGTGCCTGCTCCGCGGTCACCTGCGGCGCTTCTTCAGCCACCGGTTGCGTCGACGGAGTCTCAACGGCTGCTTCTTCCGCTTTAGCCGCGTCGGCTTCCGGGGCCAGTTCAGCACGCTTGATGTACGTGCGGCGCTTACGAACTTCTACGTTTACGGTTTTGGCGCGGCCAGCTTTCAGAGTGGTGGTGGTTTTACGCTTCAGAGTAATCTTGTTGGGCTCTGCGTTTGTATCACCGTGATTCTTTCTCAGATAAGCCAGCAACTGCTGCTTCTCATCGCTAGAGACAGCATCGTTCTCGGAACGGGCTTTCAGCCCGGCCTCAACGATCTGCTTCAGCAAACGATCCACGGGAGCGCCTACGTCTGCGGCCAGTTGTTTTACCGTTACTTCAGCCATACAGGTCCTCCTCCCGAATTAAGCCTGGTCTTCAAACCAGGGGGCGCGCGCAGTCATAATCAATTGGCCTGCGCGCTCTTCATCCATACCTTCAATTTCGAGCAGATCATCAACTGACTGCTCGGCGAGATCTTCCATGGTACGAACACCGATACCCGCCAACTTGAAGGCGAGACTGCGGTCCATACCGTCCATGCTGAGAAGATCTTCCGCGGGCTCCGAGCCTTCAAGCGCCTCTTCGCTGGCCAGGGCCTGATTCAACAGGACATCCTTGGCACGGCGGCGCAACTCGGTGACGGTGTCTTCGTCGAACCCGTCGATGGCCAGCATTTCTTCCATGGGGACGTACGCCACTTCCTCAATGGACGTAAACCCTTCTTCGATCAGTACGCCGGCAAACTCCTCATCCACATCCAGATTGCTGGTAAAATGCTCGAGCAGGCGGTTGTATTCCTGCTCCTGACGCTCACCCGCTTCCTCTTCCGTCATTACGTTCAGAGTCCAGCCGGTCAGCTCGGTGGCCAGGCGCACATTCTGGCCATTTCGGCCGATGGCCTGGGCCAGATTATCTTCCGCTACGGCCACTTCCATGGTGTGACCGTCTTCGTCCATCACGATGGAGGCGACTTCGGCGGGTGCCATGGCGTTGATCACCAGCTGCGCGGGATTGTCGTCCCACAGCACGATATCAACCCGTTCACCGCCCAGTTCGTTGGACACGGCCTGTACACGGGAGCCCCGCATACCGACACAGGCGCCCACCGGATCAATACGGCGGTCGTTGGTTTTCACCGCGATCTTGGCCCGGGAGCCCGGATCCCGGGCAGCGCCACGAATCTCGATCAGCTCCTCGGCGATTTCAGGTACTTCGATACGGAACAGTTCGATCAGCATCTGCGCATCGGTGCGGCTGAGAATCAGCTGCGGACCACGGTGATCGGTCCGGATCTCCAGCAACAGGGAGCGAACGCGATCGCCCATGCGGAAGGTCTCGCGTGCAATCAGATGCTCGCGGGGTAGCAGCGCTTCGGCGTTGGCGCCGAGATCCACAATCACGTTGTCACGGGTCACTTTCTTGACCGTTCCGGATACCAGCTCGCCCACGCGATCACGGTAGCTGTCCACGATCTTGGTGCGCTCGGCTTCGCGAACCTTCTGGAAAATGATCTGCTTCGCGGCCTGCGCACCGATACGACCGAAGGCTACCGATTCGGTTTTCTCTTCGTGGATATCACCAGGCTTCAGCGCGGTGTCAATTTCTTCCGCCTCCTGCAGTGTCAGCTCGGTGCCCAGCGCCGGTACCGCATCATTGTCCACCACCAGCCAGCGGCGGAAGGTTTCGTATTCGCCGGTGCGACGATCAATGGAGACCCGGATATCAGCCTCTTCGTCGTCGTAGCGTTTTTTGGCAGCGGTGGCGAGCGCCAGCTCGATTGCTTCAAAAATCACATCTTTCTCGACACCTTTTTCGTTCGAGACGGATTCGACCACCAGCAAGATCTCTTTACTCATTGGATTGCCCTGCCCTTAAAAATAAACTTTGCATCCACCGACTTACTCAAAAACCGGAACGATGTTGGCTTTCTCGATACTGTCGAACGGCAACAGATACTCGTGGTCGTCAACCACGATCACCACGTCGTCACCCTCCACGCCCTTGATCAGGCCCTGAAATTTGCGACGCCCCTCAAAAGCCATTCGCAGCTTCAACTGAACCTTGTGCCCGGCAAACGCCTGGTACTGTTCGGGGCGAAACAGCGGCCGGTCCATGCCCGGAGATGACACCTCCAGGGTATATTCCGTCTGGATGGGGTCTTCCACATCCATCACGCCGCTGGCTTGCCGACTGACCTTTTCACAGTCGTCTACGCCGATGCCGTTTTCCGCATCGTCGATAAAGATTCGTAGCAGGGATTCATGGCCCCGGGCGCGAAATTCAATACCCCAGAACTCGTACCCCAGGCCTTCAACCACCGGCCTCAGTATGTCTTCCAGTTGCTTTAGCTTGGCTGACAAGGTTTCGCTGTCTCCATCTCTTGATTTTCAGAACCCGAATACGTTTCGACGTCCATAAATTTCCGAACCCCGAAAACAAAAAAAGGGCTGTTTATCAGCCCTCTTTATGCACCAGGACCTGATGCGCCAGGCCCCTTAATCAAAAAGCCCCTAACGAGTGGGGCCTTTTGTTGCAAGAACTCACAGGAAACATACCCATCCAGACCGCTTCCTGCTGACAGACACCTGGCCTGTCTGGAGCCGCTTCGATAACCCGAAGCCTGCCCCAATGTCCGCCGGAGTATAGAGACGCCGGCAAGACTGGTCAAGGACTGACCAAAAAAAACGGCCTGGGAAATCCAAGCCGTTTTTCTTCAATATGGTGCCCAAGGCCGGACTCGAACCGGCACGGCTTTCGCCACTACCCCCTCAAGATAGCGTGTCTACCAGTTCCACCACTTGGGCAACAACCTTACTCGAGTTCGGGAAGTTCATCTGAGGGCTCCCCGCTCTCGCTTTCACTTTGCTCAACATCGGCAGGGGCAGAGGAGCGGGGAGACTCCTGAACGACCGGAATACCGGCCTGTCCAGCGACTTCCGCACGCTGCTTGGCGAAGATTGCCAGTGAAAAACTCGTCACAAAAAACACAACCGCCAAAAACGTGGTCATGCGCGTCAGGAAGCTACCGCTACCCTGACTACCGAATACTGTCTGTGAGGCACCGCCGCCAAAGGCCGCGCCGGCATCAGCGCCCTTGCCCTGCTGGATCAGCACCAGACCCACCAGCGCCACGGCGATAACCACGTGCACAACGACTACCAGTGTTTCTACCCAATCCATAAAGACTCTCTAATGACTCTTGCTAATGGCTTTTACAAACCTTTAACGTTCAGGACCCGCCGGCATAGCCTGGCAGATACTCATGAAATCTGTTGCAACCAACGATGCCCCGCCGATCAACCCGCCGTCAATATCCGGCTCGGCAAAAAGCGCGGCTGCATTATCCGCTTTTACACTGCCGCCGTAAAGCAGGGAAATGGCTTCGGCTGGCGCACCCATGTCGCTCAGAACGCTCCGGATAGACTGATGCATGGCCTGGGCGTCACTGGATGTAGCGGTTTTTCCCGTGCCGATGGCCCAGACGGGCTCATACGCCACCACAATCTTCTGCCACTCGCTACCCGACACATTGCCCAAACCCTTGCGGACCTGCGTGGCGACAACCTCTTCGGCCTGCCCCGCCTCACGCTCAGCCAGCGTCTCGCCGACACACACAATGGCGACAACCCCTTGCGACAACAGCTGTGTTACTTTTTCCGCAACCACAGCGTCTGTTTCAGCGAACAGTTGTCTGCGTTCAGAGTGTCCTACCAGCGCGTAGCGGCACCCGCAGTCTCTGGCCATCGCCGCTGACACCTCACCGGTGTAGGCTCCGGAATCCCAACGGGCCACGTTCTGCACGCCGACTGCAATCTGCGCACCCGCCAGAGACGTCACATCCCCGATATACAGGGCGGGAGGAATAATAACAGCCTCCACACCATTATCAAGCGACGGCAACTCTGACCGGACATAGCCCACCAGGTTTTCCACCAGGCCTCTCGACCCGTTCATTTTCCAGTTTCCGGCTACGATCTTACGGCGCATAACAGCCCCCATATGCAAGGGAGGGCGCACTATACAGCAGTCCACCCGACCAGACAACACTCCCGCGCCAGTTACTCAGCTGCGGGAGTTCTCGACAACTGCCGCCAGCTCTTCCGCTATGCGGTTGATTTCGGACGCATCCTGCCCTTCCGTCATGACCCGGATCAGCGGCTCCGTGCCAGAGGCCCGCAGCAACACCCGACCAGTCTTCCCGAGGTGCGACTCCGCTTTGTGCACGGCGCTGACAATGTCTTCCCGTGACAACGGATCGAAGCGTTTGGCGACCCGCACATTGATCATCGTCTGCGGCAACTTGCTCATGCCCTTACGGACCTCGGCGAGAGTCTTGCCCGTGCGCCGCACCGAGAGCAACACCTGCAGCGCGGACACAATGCCGTCGCCAGTAGATGTGCAGTCCCGGATCACCATATGGCCAGAACCCTCGCCGCCGAGCAACCAGCCATTTTGCAACAGCCGCTCCATGACGTAGCGATCCCCCACCTTGGCGCGCTCGAAATCAATGCCCTGCTCCCGCAGAGCCAGTTCCACTCCCAGGTTGGTCATCAGGGTGCCGACCACGCCACCATTCAGAGTGCCGGCGGCATGGCGCTGGGTGGCAATAACGAAGAGCAGCTCATCGCCGTCCACTTCTGTACCATCGCCGTCTACCATGAGCACGCGATCCCCGTCACCGTCAAAGGCAATACCCAGGTCGGCTTTCTTTTCCAGCACCGTTTGCTTGAGCGCGTCCAGATGGGTAGACCCGACATCCTTGTTGATATTCAGCCCGTCCGGGTCGGCCCCAATTGTCGACACCTTCGCACCCAACTCACGAAACACCTTCGGGGCAACGTGGTAGGTGGCGCCGTGAGCACAATCAAGGACGATATGGAGGCCCTCGAGAGTGAACTCGTTGGGCACCGTACTCTTACAGAATTCCACGTACCGGCCCGGCGCGTCGTCCACCCGCGACGCCTTACCCAGATCTGACGACTCACACACCCGGATAGGCTCGTCCAACCAGCGCTCAATCTCCGACTCCAGGGCATCGTCGAGCTTGGTGCCGTTGGCGGAGAAAAACTTGATGCCGTTGTCATAATGGGGGTTGTGGGAGGCGCTGATCACAATGCCCGCTGATGCACGAAAGGTACGGGTGAGGTAGGCGATGGCCGGCGTGGGCATCGGCCCGAGCAGCTTCACATCCACGCCCGCCGCGGATAAACCTGCCTCCAGCGCGGATTCGAACATGTAGCCGGAGATCCGCGTGTCCTTGCCGATCAACACACTGTTGCGCTGACCGGCACGCTTGAAGGCCTGACCGGCCGCCCAACCCAGATGCAGCATGAATTCGGGGGTAATAGGGTGCTCACCCACACGGCCTCGGATGCCGTCTGTGCCAAAATATTTTCTGTCGGTCATCGACCTGCCTCCTTCATCGCCGCCACCACACGGACAGCGTCTGCGGTTTCCCTGACGTCGTGGGCGCGAATAATCGATGCACCCTTCATAGCCGCTATTGTCGCGGCAGCAAGACTTGCGGGCAACCGTTCATTCACGTCATGCCCGGTGATTTGGCCCAGCATGCTTTTTCGGGAAATCCCCACCAGCAGCGGATGACCCAGTATGTGCAGCTGCTCCAGCGACGCCAGCAACTCGATATTGTGCTCGAGGCGCTTGCCGAACCCGAAGCCCGGATCCAGGATGATGTGCTCAGACCGAACTCCGGCCGCTTCGACCACGCGCATGCGCTCGGTCAGGAAAGAACTGACGTCGCGGCGCACGTTCCGGTAGGCGGGATTGTCCTGCATGGAGTCCGGCTCGCCCTGAATGTGCATCAGACACACGGGAATATCGGCTGCGGCGGCGGCCTCCGGCGCACCGGCGCGCTGCAACGCCCGCACATCGTTGATCATACCGGCGCCCAACCTCGCGGCCTCTGCCATCACCTCAGGCGCGCTGGTGTCGACTGAGATAATGGTATCCAGCTCGCGGGCAATCGCCTCGACGACCGGGCAGACCCGGTCGAGCTCCTCGGCCACGGACACCGGTTGCGCTCCCGGCCGGGTGGACTCGCCACCCACATCGATAAAGGTTGCACCATCAACCACCATTTCACGGGCACGGGCCAGCGCGGCATCCGGCGCGTTGAACTTACCGCCGTCGGAAAAGGAGTCCGGGGTGACATTGAGTATGCCCATCACGTAGCAACGGGACATGGTCAGCATCCGACCGGCAAAGTTGATCTCCATAGCCAACCCTTGTGAATCTGCACAAATACAAACGCCGCCCCTGGAGGGGCGGCGCAGTCAATTCAAACTAATATCTTCGCGGCGTGGACTCAGTGCTCGCCGGCTGGGCGCCCAACGCCCGGCTGCTTGCCGTCGTCCGAGTTTCGCGGTGCCGGCGCGGCCTCTGGCTCTTCCGCTGATACACCACCAGTCGGCCCGCTGTCACCCCAGCCTTTCGGCGGGCGGGGTACCCGACCTTCCATGATGTCGTCAATCTGGAAGCGATCGATGGTTTCGTACTTCATCAACGCATCTGCCATCAGGTCCAGCTTGTCACGGTTATCCACCAGCAGCTGCTTGGCCTTCTCGTAGCACTCATCAATGATGTTGCGAACTTCTTCATCGATGCGCTGAGCCGTCTCCGGCGAGTACACCGTCTGGCTTTGCCCGGCGGAACGACCAAGAAATGGCTCTTCGCTGTCGGTGTCGTACTGCAGCGGACCCAGCTTCTCGGACAAACCCCAGCGGGTGACCATATTACGGGCCAGACTGGTGGCACGCTCAATGTCGTTGGACGCTCCGGTAGTGACACCATCGAAGCCCAGGGTCAGTTCTTCCGCAATTCGGCCACCGAACAGGCTGCAAATGGAGCTGGTAAGAAACCGCTTACTGTGACTGTACTTGTCCTCTTCCGGCAGGAACATGGTCACGCCCAGAGCCCGTCCGCGGGGAATGATGCTGACCTTGTAGACCGGGTCGTGCTCCGGCGTCAGACGACCCACAATGGCGTGGCCGGACTCGTGATACGCGGTGTTCCGCTTTTCTTTCTCGCTCATCACCATGGACTTGCGCTCGGCGCCCATCATGATCTTGTCTTTGGCGAGCTCGAATTCTTCCATCGATACCAGGCGCTGGTTACGACGCGCCGCGAACAGGGCGGCCTCGTTCACCAGGTTGGCCAGGTCAGCGCCGGAGAAACCCGGGGTGCCGCGGGCAATCAGCGCCGGCTCAACACCATCCGAGAGCGGCACTTTCTTCATGTGCACCTTGAGAATCTGCTCGCGGCCGATGATGTCCGGCAGGCCAACCACGACCTGGCGGTCAAAACGACCGGGGCGCAGCAGCGCGGGGTCCAGAACATCCGGACGGTTGGTGGCGGCGATTACGATAACGCCCTCGTTACCCTCAAAGCCGTCCATCTCAACCAGCAACTGGTTCAGTGTCTGCTCGCGCTCGTCGTGACCGCCGCCCATGCCGGCGCCACGATGACGGCCAACCGCATCAATCTCGTCAATAAAGATGATGCAGGGGCTCTGTTTCTTGGCCTGCTCGAACATGTCGCGAACCCGGGATGCGCCAACGCCCACGAACATCTCCACGAAGTCTGAACCGGAGATCGAGAAAAACGGCACTTTGGCTTCGCCGGCAATGGCCTTGGCCAGCAACGTCTTACCGGTACCCGGCTGACCGACCATCAATACACCTTTGGGGATGCTGCCGCCGAGACGCTGGAACTTGCTCGGATCGCGCAGGAAATCCACCAGCTCCTTGACGTCTTCCTTGGCCTCATCAACACCCGCCACGTCGGCAAATGTCGTCTTGATCTGATCCTCGCTCATCAGCCGAGCCTTGCTCTTGCCGAACGACATGGGGCCTTTGCCACCGCCACCGCCCTGCATCTGTCGCATGAAAAACACGAACAGCGCGATGATGATCAGAATCGGGAAAGCAGCAACAAGCAACTGGGTCCAGAGGCTCTGGCGTTCTGGCTCTTTGCCGATCACTTCCACCTGGTTGGCGAGCAGATCGTCCATCAGCTTGTTGTCAGCAATCTGCGGGCGGATGGTCTGAAACTGCGACCCGTCGCCACGCGTGCCCTGAATTTGCAGGCCGTCGATGGTCACCTGACGGACCTGTCCGTCCTGCACCATCTCGACAAACTGCGAGTAGTTGAGCTGTTGACCGCTGGTGGTGGGAGAGAAATTCTGAAACACCATCAGCAGTACGGCGGCTATGATTAGCCAGAGAACCAAATTTTTTGCCATATCGTTCAAGGATCGTCACCTGTGAATTGAAAGGTTGACCGTGTTCAGGGAAACCTTTTCGAACACCTTACACCAATTGTACGCCCATCCACCAGAATCAGCCCATCCGTATCTACCGCCGGTCAGCACCAGCCAACGCTCTCCGTGCGCGATATCACCGATCTGGCTTGCCGGGACTGCTGTCTTAGGCAGTAACGCATTGGCCCTACCACTCATATTGGGCGCCCATACCGAAATTACAATGTCTTGCTGTCATTCTCTATTGCCGGAGGACACGCGCAAGCCACCCTGCCAAAGAACCCCTCGATACGTGGTATTGGCCATTTCTCCGCCGTGCCGATCTGTTACAATCCGCCGATTATACGATTGCAGCGGCCGCCGCGCCGCTGACGTTTTGTTAATTGCATCCATTAAGAGATTACATCATGAGCCTTTCACCGGAACAGCGACGGGAATACCGGGGCATTGCCCACAACCTGAAACCCGTCATCATTGTTGGCGACAAGGGGCTGTCGGAAGGACTTCAGGAAGAGCTGGAGCGTGCCCTCAACGACCACGAGCTGATCAAGGTCAAGGTTGCCAGCACCGACCGCGAGGTTCGCCAGGAAGCCATCACCGAGCTTTGCAAGGCGTCGGGGGCGGAACTGGTGCAGACCATCGGCAAAATTGCGGTGATCCTGCGTCGGGCGAAAAAACCCAATCCGAAGCTCTCCAACCTGCTGCGCAACAAGCAGTAAATCGACGGATTGCCCGGGCGGGGAACAAAAAAGCCGGCTGTGAACACCACAGCCGGCTTTTTTAATGCGCGGAGCGAACCCCGGCCCGAGTCACACGTACTCGACTTCCTCGATTTCATACTCCACCGTGCCGGACGGCACGCGGATGGCAACCACGTCGCCCTCACTCTTGCCGACCAGGGCACGAGCAATGGGTGAGGAAATGGACAGTTTGCCGGACTTGATGTCAGCCTCATCTTCACCAACGATCTGGTAAACCACCTGCTCATCGGTGTCCATGTTCAGCAAATGCACCGTGGTGCCGAAGATCACCTTGCCGGTGTTCTCAATCGTGGTGACGTCGATCACCTGCGCTGCCGACAGCTTGCCCTCGATCTCCTGGATGCGGCCCTCAATAAAGCTCTGCTGTTCACGCGCCGCGTGGTACTCAGCGTTCTCTTTCAGATCGCCATGCTCACGGGCGTCGGCAATGGCCGCAATCACCCGCGGACGATCCTCGGACTTGAGCTTCTGAAGTTCTGCGCGAAGACGGGATTCACCCAGCTTCGTCATGGGTACTCTGTCAGCCATAATCTTACTTTCCTGCGTGTAGATCCTGGAGGCGACGAACCGTGCGCTCCGGGCCGAATTTGATGGCCCGGCAGAAAGCTTCGCCACCTGCCAGCGTCGTTGTATAGGTCACTTTGGTCTGCAAGGCGGACTGGCGAATCTGCGCCGAGTCAGAAATGGCCTTGCGCCCTTCGGTGGTGTTGATAATCAGCTGAACCTGACCGTTCTTGATGGCATCCACAATGTGCGGACGACCTTCACGGACCTTGTTCACGCGCTCAACCTCAATGCCGGCTTCTTTCAGGGCCTTGGCGGTACCGGTGGTGGCAATCAGCTTGAACCCGGCATCCACCAGATCCTGCGCCACCCGGGCAGCGCCGGGCTTGTCCACATCACGCACCGACATGAACGCAGTACCCTTGCCAGGCAACCGCTCACCAATGGCCAACGCAGCCTTGGCAAAGGCTTCATCGAAGCTGTCGCCCAGCCCCATGACTTCACCGGTGGATTTCATTTCCGGGCCAAGGATCGGATCCACCGCCGGGAACTTGTTGAACGGGAACACCGACTCCTTCACTGCGTAGTAGGTCGGCACGATCTCTTTGGTGAAACCCTGCTCGGCGAGCGATTTGCCGGCCATGACCCGGGCAGCCACTTTCGCCAGCGACACGCCGATGGCCTTGGATACGAAGGGTACCGTACGGGACGCGCGCGGATTCACCTCGATCACGTAGATCTTGCCATCCTGCCACGCCAGCTGCACGTTCATCAGGCCAATTACATCAAGCTCGATGGCCATCTTGCGCACGGCTTCACGCATCTCGTCCTGCACGTCTTTCGACAGCGTGTAGGGCGGCAGCGAACAGGCAGAGTCACCGGAATGCACGCCGGCCTGCTCGATGTGCTGCATGATGCCGCCAATAACCACATCCTTGCCGTCGGAAATGGCGTCAATGTCCACCTCGATGGCGGCATTCAGGAAGTGGTCAAGCAGCACCGGGCTGTCGTTGGATACCAGCACGGCGTTGCGCATGTAGCGTACCAGCTCGGCTTCGTCGTAAACGATCTCCATGGCGCGGCCACCCAGCACGTAAGACGGGCGCACCACCAGTGGATAACCGATTTCCCGCGCCGCCAGAATGCCTTCCTCGTGACTGCGTACGGTGGCATTTTCCGGCTGCAGCAGCCCCAGGCGGGTGATCATCTGCTGGAAACGCTCGCGGTCCTCGGCGCGGTCGATCGCGTCCGGGCTGGTACCGATGATCGGTACGCCCGCCGCTTCCAGACCCCGGGCCAGCTTCAGGGGCGTCTGGCCTCCGTACTGGACAATCACACCCTTGGGCTTTTCGACGCTGATGATTTCCAGCACGTCTTCCAGCGTGATTGGCTCGAAGTAAAGGCGATCGGAGGTGTCGTAGTCGGTGGACACGGTCTCCGGGTTGCAGTTGATCATGATGGTTTCGTAGCCGTCCTCACGCATGGCCAGGGCAGCGTGAACACAGCAGTAATCAAACTCGATACCCTGACCGATGCGGTTGGGACCGCCACCAATCACCACGATCTTATCGCGGTCAGAGACGTCGGCCTCGCACTCTTCTTCATAGGTGGAGTACATATACGCGGTGTCAGAAGCGAATTCCGCAGCGCAGGTGTCCACCCGTTTGTAAACTGGACGGATGCCCAGATCGTGACGCAGCTTGCGCAGGCTGACCTCGGAAATGCCCAGCAACTTGGCCAGGCGGCCGTCCGAGAAGCCCTTGCGCTTGAGGCGGAACAGGGCATCGCGGTCGATATCGGCCTTGCCGGCCGACTTCAGGGCCTGCTCCTCACGGATCAGGTCCTCGATCTGCACCAGGTACCAGGGGTCAACGTGGGTATTGTTGAAGACCTCCTCGACGGTCATACCGGCACGGAAGGCGTCACCGATGTACCACAGGCGCTCGGCCCCGGGCACATTGAGCTCCTGGGTCAGGGTTTCCTGGCCGTCGGTGGTATCCAGCTCCACCTTCTCCTCGAAGCCTTCGGAACCCACTTCCAGGCCACGCATGGCTTTCTGCAGGGATTCCTGGAAAGTACGGCCAATGGCCATGACCTCACCCACGGATTTCATCTGGGTGGTCAGACGGGCATCGGCCTGGGGGAACTTCTCGAAGGTGAAACGCGGAATCTTGGTAACCACGTAATCGATGCTGGGCTCGAACGACGCTGGGGTGACCCCGCCGGTAATTTCGTTGCGCAGCTCGTCGAGGGTATAGCCCACCGCCAGCTTGGCCGCGACCTTGGCGATCGGGAAGCCGGTGGCCTTGGAAGCCAGGGCCGAGGAACGGGACACCCGCGGGTTCATCTCGATCACTACCATACGGCCGGTATCCGGATTGATACCGAACTGCACGTTGGAACCGCCGGTTTCCACCCCGATTTCACGCAGAACCGCCAGCGAGGCATTCCGCATGATCTGGTATTCCTTGTCGGTCAGGGTCTGGGCCGGCGCCACGGTGATGGAGTCACCGGTGTGCACGCCCATGGCGTCGAAGTTCTCGATGGCGCAGACGATGATGCAGTTGTCATTGCGGTCGCGGACAACCTCCATCTCATATTCTTTCCAGCCGATCAGGGACTCGTCGATCAGCAACTCGTTGGTCGGTGACAGGTCGAGACCGCGGGTACAGATCTCCTCGAACTCGTCGCGATTGTAGGCGATACCGCCACCGGAACCACCCATGGTGAACGAGGGCCGGATGATGCACGGGAAGCCGATATCGTCGGACGCGGCCCAGGCTTCCGCCATGGTGTGCACGATGGTCGCACGCGGGCATTCCAGACCGATCTTTCTCATGGCCTTGTCGAAGCGGTCCCGGTCCTCGGCCTTGTCGATGGTGTCGGCGTTGGCACCGATCATTTCCACGCCGTGCTTTTCCAGTACGCCGTGCTTTTCAAGATCCAGCGCGCAGTTCAGCGCGGTCTGGCCGCCCATAGTGGGCAGCAGTGCGTCGGGCTGCTCTTTCTCAATGATTTTTTCGACGGTTTTCCAGGTGATCGGCTCGATGTAGGTGGCGTCGGCCATCACCGGGTCGGTCATGATGGTTGCCGGGTTGGAGTTAACCAGGATGACCCGGTAACCCTCTTCCCTCAGGGCCTTGCAGGCCTGGGCTCCGGAGTAGTCAAACTCGCACGCCTGACCGATCACGATGGGGCCGGCGCCCAGGATCAGAATGCTTTTAATGTCGGTACGTTTTGGCATCTCTAGGTAAACCTGTCAGCAACTTTTAAATTCTTGCATCGCAATGTGCGGCGCCTGTATGGCTCTTGGACCCTTCCGCGGGCCTAGCGGGCTTCCATCAACCGAATGAACTGGTCAAACAACGGTGCCACATCGTGCGGGCCCGGGCTGGCTTCAGGGTGCCCCTGGAAACTGAACGCCGGCTTGTCGGTACGGCGAATGCCTTGCAGCGAACCATCGAACAGGGACTTATGGGTCGCCTGCAGATTGTCCGGCAGGCTGGCTTCGTCCACGGCAAACCCGTGATTCTGACTGGTAATCATCACCGTGCCATCGGCGAGATCCTGTACCGGGTGGTTGGCTCCGTGATGGCCATGACCCATTTTTACCGTTTTGGCACCGCTGGCCAGCGCCAGCAACTGGTGCCCCAGACAGATACCGAACACCGGAATGTCGGTTTCCAGCACTTCACGGATGGCGGTGATGGCGTAATCGCAGGGCTCCGGATCGCCCGGGCCGTTGGACAGGAACACACCGTCGGGATTCATCGCCAGCACCTCGGCGGCCGGCGTCTGTGCCGGTACCACCGTGATGTCGCAGCCGCGGGCCGCCAGCATGCGCAGGATGTTGAGCTTGACGCCGTAGTCCCACGCCACCACTTTGAACCGAGCCTCGCTGCGCTCACCGTACCCTTCGCCCAGGGTCCACTCGCTCTGACTCCAGCCCCAGGCCTTGTCGGAACTGACTTCTTTCGCCAGATCCATGCCCTTCAGGCCCGGGAAGGCGTTCGCCAATTCCAGCGCCCGCTCGGCGGTGGCGCCCTCGCCTGCCACCACGGCACCGTTCTGGGAACCTTTGTCACGGAGGATGCGCGTCAGGCGACGGGTGTCGATGTCTGCAATGCCCACGATGTTGTTGCTGCGCAGGTACTCGTCAAGGGTGCCGGTGCTGCGCCAGTTACTCGCAATCAGCGGCAGGTCGCGAATGATCAGGCCCGCAGCCTGGACACGATCCGATTCCACATCCTCCTCGTTCACACCGGTGTTGCCAATGTGCGGGTAGGTCAGGGTGACAATCTGGCGGGAATAGGACGGATCGGTCAGGATTTCCTGGTAACCGGTCATGGCGGTGTTGAACACCACTTCGCCGCTGGTCTCTCCCTCAGCGCCAATGGCGGTGCCGTAAAACAGGCTTCCGTCTGCGAGTGCAAGGATTGCAGGTGTGCTCAAGGCTTGTATCCTCATCGAGTGGCGTAGAAGTTCGTCACGAACAGGAACGCAAGCGCAAATTCAGGTTGCAAAAAAGCGAGACAGAGTCGTAACCCGGTCCCGCTTTTTTTTGAAACTTTTTCAAAACTACGCTTGGTGCAGTTAAACCGTCTTATTGTAAAAACATTGGCGCTTTATGTCCACGAGTAGCACAGCTTATTTCAAGTCCAGAACGTCCTGCATGTCGTAGAGCCCGGCCGACTTGCCCTGCAGCCACAGTGCAGCCCGCATCGCGCCCTTGGCGAAGGTCATACGACTGCTGGCCTTGTGAGTCACCTCTATGCGCTCGCCCTCAGTGGCAAACAGTACGGTATGATCACCCACAACATCTCCGGCGCGAATGGTTTCGAAGCCGATTTCCTGGCGGGTGCGCTCCCCGGTGAAACCTTCGCGACCGTAGACAGCGCAGGCCTTCAGATCGCGACCAAGGGCGTCGGCCACCACTTCGCCCATGCGCAGCGCTGTGCCGGAGGGCGCGTCCTTCTTGTGGCGGTGATGGGCCTCGATGATTTCCACATCGTAGTCATCCCCCAGCGCTGCTGCTGCCGTGCGTAGCAGGTTCAGCACCACGTTCACCCCGACACTCATGTTGGGCGCAAACACCACCGGGGTGGATTCCGCGGCGACCGCCAGCTGCGCCTTCTCAGCATCGGTCATGCCGGTGGTACCGATAACGATCATCTTGCCGTTGGCCTTGCAGAACTCGGCATTCTCCAGGGTCAGATCCGGGAAAGTGAAATCGACGAGCACGTCGAAATCGTCCTTCACCTCGGCCAGACTGCCGGCCATGGCAACACCGGTTTTGCCTAGGCCGGTCATTTCGCCGGCGTCAGCGCCGATCAATGAACTTCCGGGCTCAACAACCGCCGCGCCCAGCTCGAGACCCTCGGTGCCGTCAACGGCTTCAATCAGCACTTTACCCATGCGCCCGGCGGCGCCGATGATTGCTACCCTCATGGTCTCCGTCCTCAGAATTTCATTTCGTCAAAGAAGCTTTTCACACCCTCAAACCAGGAGGTTTTTTTCGGGGCATGGTGCGTGCCGTTGGTGCCATCCAGGGTTTCCTGGAACTCTTCCAACAGCTCTTTCTGCCGCTTGGTCAGGCTCACCGGAGTCTCCACCATCACCCGGCACAACAGATCCCCGGCGGGACCACCACGCACCGGGCTGACACCCTTGTTGCGCAGGCGGAACAGTTTACCGGTTTGCGTTTCAGGGGGAATCTTCAGTTTGACCCGGCCGTCCAGCGTCGGCACCTCCAGCTCCCCACCGAGAGCCGCATCGACAATGCTGATGGGCACTTCACAGTAAAGGTTACGGCCATCACGGCTGAACAGCGAATGCTCACGAACCGCGACCTGCACGTAGAGGTCGCCGGGCGGCCCACCGTCCATACCCATTTCACCCTCACCGGACAGGCGAATACGATCACCAGTGTCCACGCCGGGCGGCACCTTGACGGACAGAGTCTTTTCTTCCTGAACCCGGCCCTGGCCATGACAGACCTTACACGGATTCTTGATCACCTGACCAGAACCCCGGCAGGTCGGGCACGCCTGCTGAACCGTAAAGAAACCCTGCTGCATCCGCACCTGCCCCATACCTTTACAGGTACCGCAGGTTTCCGGACGTGAGCCCTTTTCAGCGCCACTGCCTTCGCAGGTATCGCACTCCTTGTGTCCCGGTATGCGAATCTGGACGGTTTTGCCTTTGACCGCCTCTTCCAGGTCCAGCTCGAGGGTGTATCGCAGGTCCGCGCCGCGGGTGTTGCGACCACGACCACCGCCACCACCGAAGATGTCACCGAACACATCACCAAAGATATCGGAGAAGCTGCCGCCCCCGCCGCCGCCAAAGCCGCCGCCGGCCTGGCCGTCCACACCGGCATGACCGAACTGGTCGTAGGCCGCCCGCTTGGACTGATCCGCCAGGATCTCGTAGGCTTCACTCGCCTCCTTGAACTTGTTCTCGGCGTCGGCGTCGTCCGGGTTACGGTCGGGGTGATACTTCATTGCAAGCTTGCGGTACGCCCGCTTGATTTCCTTCTCGTCCGCATCCCGGGACAACCCGAGAGTCTCGTAATAATCGCGCTTGGCCATGCTATTAAAACCCTGTTTTTAAAACGCGGAAAACGCGAGACTCATCCCGCGTTTTCCAACTGCCTGATGTACGTCAGAATTTACCGCTTTTCGTCGTCTTTGACTTCCTCGAACTCGGCGTCAACGGCGTCGTCAGAAGACTGGGCACTGGCACCCTCGCCCTCTCCGGCCGGCTGCGCCTGGTCCGCCTGATCTGCGTACATCTTCTGAGCCAGCTCGGAAGACACCTCAGTCAGCTTCTGGGTCTTGGCTTCAATGTCGTCCTTGTCTGAACCGGCAAGCGCTTCTTCCAGCTCTTTCACCGAGGCTTCGATAGAATCCTTCTCACTCTCGCTCACCTTGTCGCCGGCGTCTTTCAGAGTCTTGCGTACGGCGTGCACCATGGCGTCGCCCTGGTTGCGAACCTGCACCAGCTCTTCGAACTTGCGGTCTTCCTCGGCGTTGGCCTCGGCGTCCCGCACCATCCTATCGATCTCGTCATCGTTGAGACCGGAGGAGGCCTTGATCACGATGGACTGCTCCTTGCCGGTCGCCTTGTCTTTCGCGGACACGTTCAGGATGCCGTTGGCGTCGATATCGAAGGTGACTTCGATCTGCGGAACACCACGGGCAGCCGGCGGAATGTCGGCCAGATCAAAACGGCCCAGCGACTTGTTCTGTGCCGCCTGCTTGCGCTCACCCTGCACCACGTGGATGGTGACCGCCGTCTGGTTGTCATCCGCGGTCGAGAAGGTCTGCGACTTCTTGGTCGGGATGGTGGTGTTCTTGTCGATCAGCGGAGTTGCCACGCCACCCATGGTCTCGATACCCAGGGTCAGCGGGGTTACATCGAGCAGCAGCACGTCTTTCACGTCACCAGACAGAACCGCCGCCTGGATGGCAGCACCCATGGCTACGGCTTCGTCCGGGTTGACATCTTTACGGGCTTCTTTGCCGAAGAACTCTTTGACCTTCTCCTGCACCAGCGGCATACGGGTCTGACCGCCCACCAGGATAACCTCGTCGATCTCGGAGGCCTTCATTCCGGCATCCTGCAGCGCCACTTTGCAGGGCTCGAGGCTGCGCTGAACCAACTCTTCAACCAGCGACTCCAGCTTGGCGCGGGTCAGCTTCACGTTCATGTGCTTGGGACCGGACGCATCCGCCGTGATGTACGGCAGATTGACGTCGGTCTGCTGGCTGCTGGACAGCTCGATCTTGGCCTTTTCGCCAGCTTCCTTCAGACGCTGCATTGCCAGGCTGTCGCCACGCAGATCGATACCGCTGTCTTTCTTGAACTGGTCGGCCAGGAATTCGATGATTTTCAGGTCGAAGTCTTCGCCACCCAGGAAGGTGTCACCGTTGGTAGCCAGCACTTCAAACTGGTGCTCGCCGTCGACGTCGGCAATTTCAATGATGGACAGGTCAAAAGTACCACCACCGAGGTCATAAACCGCAACCGTGCGGTCGCCGCTCTTCCTGTCCAGACCATAGGCCAGTGCCGCAGCCGTCGGCTCATTGATGATGCGCTTGACGTCGAGACCGGCGATCTTGCCAGCGTCCTTGGTGGCCTGACGCTGGCTGTCGTTAAAGTAGGCCGGTACGGTAATGACTGCCTCGGTCACTTTCTCGCCCAGGTAGTCCTCTGCGGTCTTCTTCATCTTCTTGAGAATTTCTGCAGACACCTGCGGCGGCGCCATTTTCTCACCCTTTACTTCTACCCAGGCGTCACCGTTGTCGGCCTTAGCGATCTTGTAAGGCACCATCTTGATGTCTTTCTGGACCACATCGTCCTCAAAACGACGGCCAATCAGACGCTTGATGGCGTACAGGGTGTTGTGCGGGTTGGTCACCGCCTGACGCTTGGCAGACTGACCTACCAGGGTTTCGCCATCGTCGGTGTAGGCGACGATGGACGGGGTGGTGCGATCACCCTCGGCGTTTTCAATAACTTTTACCTTGTCGCCATCCATAATGGCTACGCAGGAGTTGGTGGTTCCCAGGTCAATACCGATAATCTTGCTCATTGAGTCACTCCAATTCGTTTGTTCAATCCGATGGCGGCATCGCTGTCGCGATGCCTGACATGCAATCTAGCGCTGTCCTTTTACTGCCTATATTGGCGCCTTAATAAACTTTTCAAGCCTGTTCGTCGATTTTTGGTGCGTTGCTGGCCTGAGCCACAACCACCATGGCAGGACGAACAAGGCGCTCATTCAGCGTGTAACCCTTCTGAACAACCGCCACCACGCTGTTGGGCTCCGCATCCGGCGCCGGCACCATGGACATGGCCTCGTGGAGCTGCGGATCAAAGGGTTCGCCAACAGGATTCAACTGGGCAACGTTGAACTTCTTGAGGCTGTTCATGAACAGACTCAGGGTCATCTCCACCCCTTCACGGATGGAGGCAACCAGTTCGCCGGCAGACTCGTGACCCTCGGTGCTCTCGACCGCTTTCTCAAGACTGTCAGCGACCGGCAGCAGCTCTTTCACGAACTTTTCAAGAGCAAACTTGTGGGCTTTCTCTACGTCCATCTCCGCGCGGCGACGAACGTTTTGCATCTCCGCCTGAGCCCGCAGCATCTGCTCCTGGAATTCCTGCACCTGTGCCTGCAGGGCTTCGGTCTCGGAAAGCTCGCCGGCCTGCGCTTCGTCGGCCGCCTCCGCCGCTTCACTTTCAGCGGCGGCCTTCAGCTCTTCCTCTACCTGCGCATTGCGATTGTCGTCAGCACTCATGGCTACTCCTGGTCGTTCATCCGCGGCCGCCGCAGCGACCGGTTCAACATGTCACCCGCCCCAGAGGGGACGGATCAAATAGGGTTGCGAACGGATATGGGGCCCGTTACGCCGGTTTCAACCTTGCAGAGTACATTTATGCGCAATTTCACCCCTGCGCATTTGCAAACCAGAAGAACCCTGTATATATTCACAGTCACTGTATGTACGCACAGTATTTTTCAGAGCGGAGGTCACCTGCATGCTCACACAGCTCACCGTTTCCAATTACGCCATTGCTGAAAGAGTCGAACTCCAGTTCAGCAAGGGTATGACCGCCCTGACCGGAGAGACCGGTGCAGGCAAGTCCATTGTGCTGGATGCGCTCAGCCTCGCCATGGGCGGACGGGCCGACGCCGGCGCCGTTCGCCATGGCGCAAAGCGGGCAGACATCACCGCCTCCTTTGATGTATCGCGGATTACCGAGGCACGGTTGTGGCTGGAACAACATGAGCTGGATGACGACCATGACTGCATCCTGCGCCGGGTGATCAGCAAGGACGGCCGCTCACGGGCATACATCAATGGCCAACCCTGCCCACTGGCAGACCTGAAAGATCTTGGCAGCCGGCTGATGGACATTCACAGCCAGCACCAGCACCAGTCGCTGCTCCACAAGGACACCCACCGCAAACTTCTGGACGAATACGCCGGGGTGGAAACGCTGGCCAGTGACACCCGCGAAGCCTGGAAAATCTGGAGCAAAACCCGCCAGCGCCTGACCGAGCGCCAGCAAAATGCCGACGAAGCCGAGGCCCGCCTGCAGCTGCTGCGTTACCAGGTAGAGGAACTGGACCGCTTGGCCCTGGAAAGTGGCGAGCAGGAAAACCTTGAGCAGGAACAAGCCCGGCTCAGCCACGCTGACACGGTGCTCCTCAACAGTCAGCAGGCAGCACTGCTGTGCACCGAGGAAGACAACAGCGCCGCGGATCTTGTCCGCCAGGCTCTGCAGCAACTGGAAAACCTGCCCACCGAAGTGCCGGCGCTGGCTGACACCATCCAGATGCTTAATGACGCGCAGATCCAGATCAGCGAAGCCGGCGACAACCTGCGCCGTTTCGTCGAAGATTACGAGGCCGACCCGGCGCGCCTGGCGGAGGTGGAGGAGCGCCTGAGCGCCATCTACCAGATGGCGCGCAAACACCGGATTACACCGGAAGAGCTGCCGGAATTTCACCAGCGCCTGAGCGCTGAACTAGCATCACTGGATGACGGCGAAGGCAGCGTTGAGCAACTGGAAGCGGAGCTGCAAAGCCAGCGCACGCACTTCGACGAACTCGCAACCCGCCTGTCCGAGGCCCGCCAAGAGGCCGCTGCGGAACTGGATCAGCGAATTGCCGACGAGCTGGCACAGCTGAGCATGCCGGCAGTGCAGTTTGTCACCCACCTGAACCGGAATGGTGCCAACGAGCCTTCGCCCTGCGGACTGGAAGACGTGGAGTTTCTGGTCAGCGCCAACCCCGGACAGCCGGCGCGGCCGCTGGCAAAAGTGGCATCGGGTGGCGAGCTGTCGCGAATCAGCCTGGCGATCCAGGTAGTGGTGGCGCAGACATCCACCACCCCGACCCTGGTGTTTGATGAGGTGGACGTGGGCATCGGCGGTGGCACTGCAGAGGTAGTCGGCAAGCTACTGAGGACTCTGGGCGACGACGGTCAGGTCCTGTGTGTCACGCATCTGCCGCAGGTGGCGGCCCAGTGTCACCAGCACCTGTTCGTCAGCAAATTCACCGAACAGGATGCGACCTTCTCGAAAATTGAAACGCTGGATGATCACGGGCGGATCAGCGAAGTGGCCAGAATGCTGGGGGGCGTCGACATGACCGAACACACCATTGCCCACGCCCGGGAAATGTTTACCAAAGGCCAGGCAACCCATCACTGAGAAACGAGCACATTCCCCTCTCGATTGCGAGAGTTGTTGGGGCGGGTTAATACCCGCCCCTTTTTTTGCGTTGACCTCCGCACACAGCACCGGCCAGTGCAGTAATGCTTACTTCTTAATGGGTTTGACGTACAGAATCAGGCTGTGGTCGACAATCTCGAAGCCATGCTCTCTGGCGATTTTCTGCTGACGCTGTTCGATCACCTCATCCACAAATTCCACCACCTCACCGGTCTGAGTGCAGACCATGTGATCGTGATGGTCGTCGCCAGCCATTTCGAACACCGCATGGCCGCCCTCGAAGTTGTGGCGAAGCACCAGGCCTGCTGCCTCAAACTGGGTCAACACCCGGTAAACGGTTGCCAGCCCCACGTCATCGCCCTGCTCCAGAAGCTTCTTGTAGACATCCTCGGCACTGAGGTGATGTTCCTCGGAGTTCTCGAGAATGTTGAAGATCTTGACTCTCGGCAGAGTAACCTTGAGACCGACTTTTCGTAATTCGGCGTTTTCAGATGACATGTTACTATTCACTCGTTGGTGTGCCCCACGGCTTCGGGTATGATGAAGCCGCATTTTGACGGTAATACCGTGTCACACCTGCCTTTGGCAGGCGATTTCAAGATAGAGGATTTCCCCCGGCGATGCAAAAGCTCACAGCTCTCATTCTCACTCTCATCATGACTGGCTGTGCCTTCCCCGGCGTTTATAAAATTAACGTCCAGCAAGGCAACATCCTGACCGACGAAGAGCTGACATCCCTGTCCGAAGGCATGTCCCGCAGCCAGGTACACTCGGTACTGGGAAGCCCGCTGATGCTTAACCCCGTGGACCCCTCACGGGAATACTTCATTTACACGTTCCAGCGGCGAGGCGGCGATATCGAGGAACAACGGGTAATCGTCTATTATGACAACGACCTGTTCTCCCACTACGAAGCCCAACTGCTGGAGGAGACCCCGGCCTACTGAAGCCGGTTTCAATCCTTCTTCTTCGCCCGGTTCAACCGGGCCTGCTTGGGATCAATCTTCAGGGGCCGGTAGAGTTCCACCCGATCACCGTCGCGTAACTCGTGACTGGCCGGCGCCTTGATGACCTTCCCAAAGATACCCATATCGTTACTGTCCGGATCAATTTCCGGGAACACATCAACAATGCCCGAACGCTTCACCGCCTCCAGCGCGGTGGTTCCCTCCGGCACCTGCAAACCGATAATTTCTTGCTTGTCCGGACGGGCGAATGCCACCTCGACCTGAATCATTGCGCACCTCCGGTGTACACCTCATCCGCACGGCGACAAAACGCATCCACCATGGTATTGGCCGCCTGACTGAATACCGGACCGAAAGTCATGCGGGAGAGCGACCCGGAAAATTCGAATTCGAGGGTAAGAATCACCTTGCAGGCGTGGTCGTCGAGGGATTTAAAGTGCCAGCGACCGCTGAGGTTGCGGAACGGACCATCCACCAGACTCATTTCGATGGTATCGGGAAGCAGGATCTGGTTGCGGGTGGTCAGACGTTGGCGGATACCGCCCTTCGCGACGTCCAGCGACGCAGTAATCTGCTCGTTATCCTGATCATGAATCTCGGCGCCCGCGCACCAGGGTAAAAACTCGGGGTAACGGGCAATGTCGTTGACCAGATGAAACATGCGCTCGGCGGAGTGCATGACCAGGGCCGATTTGTCGATCTGATGAGGCATTGGAAGCGGGTGTCCTGCTGACAATCTCACTGAAATAGGGTGAAAGCGGACACACTCGGAGCCCGCCGATTTCAGACGCTATGATAAAGGATATCGCCCTGCTTTGGGGCTTTTTCCGGCGCCGGTTCCGGTTTCGCATCCTCCTCATGCCGGGCGGGCTGCGGCTTACCCTCCTTCACTGCGGGCGTCGGCGTCACCCCATGATCAGCAGACGGCGCCGGCTCGACCTCCTCGGGCTGGAGGACGCCCGGATCGGCGACCACCGGATCCACCTGACGACACCAGCGAACTTCTTCCTGATTGTTGTCACACAGGTTGTCGAGCGAGAACAGGGTGTAGGAAATGCCGATGTACGCCACCACCACCGGCAGCACCAACCGCATCACCCAATACCAGATACGGCCGAACAACCTGGGCGTGTTGCCAATGATCGTGAAAGACAACGAACGGGTCAGACACCAACCGGTGAACAACGCGATGAGAATGGCCACCAGCGGAATCAGCAGCCCGCCGGTGATCAGCTCCAGCCAGCGGAACAGGGTGCCCCCGGCCAGACGGATGTCTGACCACATATTGAACGACAACAGGGTGATCAGGCCGGCCAGCCACACCAGCACCCCCATGATGAAGACCGACCAACCGCGGGGAGCACCGGTCCACTCCCGGAACCATCCCACCACCGGTTCCAGCAGGGCCAGAGCAGAGGTCCACACCACTAGCACCACCAACAGGAACGCTGCAGCGATGATGAACTGGCTCCCGGGCAGCGGCGCCAACGCCACCGGTAACGACACGAACAACAGGCTGAAGCCGCGCTCGCCGTCAAAACTGCCGTCCGTGGTGGCGGTAGCAAAAATCAGCACACCGGCCAGAATGGCGACCAGTGTGTCCATTAACACAACCGCCAGCACCGAACGCTTCAGGCGCACCCCGGCAGGCGTGTAGGCACCAAAAATGGCCCACACCCCCATGCCCAGCCCGAGTGTAAAGAAAGCATGGAATAACGCCGCCTTGACGCTGCCTGCCCCCACGTCCGCAGGCCGGAACTGCAGAATGGCCGAGATCGCGCCACCAAGACGGTCGTGCCACGCCGCCAGTGCAAACAGGCCGAGGAGCAGAATCAGCGAGGCCGGCACCAATGCGCGGAATACCCGCTCCAGCCCCTGCACCACGCCCTGAATGGAAACCCAGATCACCAGCACCAGAAAAAACAGGTGCCACCCCATGAACACCTTGTAGTCCCGGGTGTCGGACACCAGACCGGACAAAACTGCCGTGGCCTCTGCCTGACCCGCGTTGGCGAAGACCCCGAACGCACCATAGAACACATAAGCCAGCGCAATGGAGCCGAACACCGCGGTGTAAGACAGCACCAGGAACGCAGCAATCACGCTCAGACGCCCGGCAAACATCCACCATCGGGAACACCGCGCGCTGCGAATGTAACCGTCCATCGCCAGCACGATGCCGTGCCGCGAGTGCCGCCCGATCGCCGCCTCGGTGACCATCAGAGGCAAGGTGACAAGCAGCAGGCAAGCGACGTACAACAAGATGAACAGACCACCGCCGTGCTGCCCCGCCAGGTAGGGAAACTGCCACAGATTGGCAAGACCCACCGTTGCACCAACGGCGGCCCAGAAGAAGGTCGACTTGCGGGTCCAGGACCCGATCGGGGTTTCATAGGGTGCAGGCATTCATCGTTCCCGAAAAGCTGAGCCTCGCATTGTAGCGGATACGCCACGGTTGCTACGACCACCGAAGAGGCCCCTCGCGCTGAATTCGTGACCGGTCTGGCACTCCTGGGCTACAATGCGCGTTTTACCGGGGCGCGTGTCGCCCGGCAAATTCCTTATCCGACGCCGGATTACCGATTCATGAGCAAGAAAAAACCCGCACCTCAGAGCAGTACTATCGCGCTGAACAAAAAGGCAAAACACGAATATCACATTGAGGAGCGCTACGAAGCGGGCATGGCCCTGCTGGGCTGGGAAGTCAAATCGTTGCGTGCCGGCAAGGCGCAGCTGACCGACGCCTACGTGCTGCTCAAGGATGGGGAAGCCTGGTTGCTGGGCGCAAACTTCACCCCGCTGATTGCAGCGTCCACCCACGTGATTGCCGACCCGACCCGCACCCGCAAACTGCTGCTGCACGCCAAGGAAATCTCCAAGATCGTCGGCAAAGTGGGTCAGGACGGCTACACCTGCATCCCGCTGGCCCTGTACTGGAAACAGAACAAGGTGAAATGTGAAATTGCTCTGGTGAAAGGCAAGAAGCTGTTCGACAAGCGCGCCACCGAAAAAGAACGCGACTGGAACCGTCAGAAGCAGCGTATTCTGCGCGAAGCCAACGTTTGATTCCGATCCCGGATGCGACATCCGGTTATGTCGCATCCGCATTCTCTTCCCCCCCTGTTCTGATCGGCCTATACTTTCTGGTCTCACCGCCGACAGGCCACCCGGATCCCAGACACAGAGATCGCTGGATAGCTGGATAGCTGGATAGCTGGATAGCCGGAAAAAAAGGGTGCGCACGTTGTCCGTTCGGCAAAAGGATTGCACGTAGAACGGAGGCCCCATGTCACAAAGCAAGA
The DNA here is from genome assembly GCF_023156235.1 of Marinobacter goseongensis. GTDB lineage: Bacteria > Pseudomonadota > Gammaproteobacteria > Pseudomonadales > Oleiphilaceae > Marinobacter > Marinobacter goseongensis. Next base: position 58,341 of record NZ_JAKZAI010000003.1, read on the forward strand.
CTCCCATGTCAGCCGTGGATCGTTCCTGGTTGCGCATGGACAGCCCCACCAACCCGATGATGATTTCCGCAGTGCTGGTGTTCGATCAGCCCATCGCCATCAACCGCCTGAAACGCACCCTTAACGAACGTTTCCTATGTTTTCAGCGATTTCGTCAGCGCGTGATTCATGAGGGCGAGCGCGTGTACTGGCAGGATGACCCGCTGTTCGATATCGACAACCACATTCACCGCATCGCCCTACCCGGCAACGCAGGCAAGGATGAGCTACAGGCGCTGACCAGCGACCTTAACAGCACCTCCCTCGATTTACGCCGGCCGCTCTGGCAGATTCACTACATCGACAATTACGGCGGTGGCTGCGCCCTGCTGATCCGCATTCACCATTGCATCGCCGATGGCATTTCCCTGGTGCGGGTGTTGCTGTCACTGACCGACAAAACTCCGGAAGCCAAACTCAGCCGGCTGTCGATACCGCCGATGTTACCAACGGTCACCCCCGGCAGCAGCCTCAGGCGCTTCACCAACCGGGTACTGGATAGCGGGCAAGCCGCCCTGGAACAGAGCCAGTTGTTTATCCAGTCACTGCGCCAGGAGCCGGACTACCCTCTCAAGCTGGCCACCACAGCCGGCAACATCGCCATGGATCTGGTCAAACTGGGGCTGGCACCTTTCGAGCCGCGCACCGGATTGCGCTCACCACTGTGCGGTCGCAAACAGGTCGCGTGGGCGGAACCGCTCAGTCTGGCAGAGGTAAAACTCTGCGGCCGTGCCTTGCGGGGCAGCGTCAACGACGTGCTGCTGTGCGCCGCCACCGGTGCCTTACAAAGGCACTTCCGGGAGACCGGCGAACACATTCCGGATTGCGGCATCCGCGTAGCGGTGCCCTTCAATCTGCGACCGCTGCGCCAGCCCATCGAAACCCTGGGCAACCAGTTCGGGCTGGTGCTGGTGTCCCTGCCAGTGGAGGTTAATGACCCGGTGATGCGTTTCCGCCAGGTACAGGAGAACATGAATCGTCTCAAGCGCTCCTATCAGGCCCAGGTCACTTACAGTCTGCTGGACCTGTTCGGCCGCGGCCCGGATATACTGGAGCGGCGCGCGCTGGCGCTTCTCAGCAACAAGGCCTCCGCCGTGCTTACCAACGTGCCTGGCCCGAAGGAAGCCGTCTATCTGGCTGGCGCCAAACTGGTTCAACCCATGTTCTGGGTGCCGCAAAGCGGCAGCATCGGTATCGGTATGAGCATCTTCAGCTACGCCGGCACGGTGCAATTCGGGATCACCATCGACCGCAATATCAACGCCGATCCCGATGCCGTCATGGGATATTTCCGCGACAGCTTCGCCGAACTCAAGGACATCGCACTGCAACGAACCGAACACCGGGCCGCCGTGTGAAATAAAACTTCACCAATCCGCCCTTGAAGTTGCCGGAGCGGCCCACATATACTGTCGGTAAGGGGACGACATGGCTTCGACGCTGGTGGCGAACCCTTGGGTGCATGTCGAGATGGCAGCCAATCTCGTTAATCCAAAGCTGCAACGCAATAGTCGCAAACGACGAAAACTACGCACTAGCAGCGTAAGCTGCTAGTCGTCCTGACTGGGTCGCCCGTAGCCCAGAGCTACATCTCAGGACGTCATCGCTTACGGGATGCTCCGTTATCCAGAGTTCACTGGCTAGCGGCTAAGATTCAAAGAACTCGGTTCTTGCACCCTGGCTCTCGGGTCGCTTGAACTTAAATCAATAGAGAGACGCTAAACATGTAGATCTCAAGGCATAGTGCTGGCGGACGCGGGTTCAATTCCCGCCGTCTCCACCAACCAAAACGAAAAAAGCCCCTGATTTCAGGGGCTTTTTTTTGTCTTTATCTCATCATAACGCCGACCCGCCCGTAGTTCTCATTAGCAGCACAACTGTTCACCCTGTTATCCGCAGTTAACACCATCGTGTCTAAAAACTTTACATATTTCTCGGGAAAGCCGAATGGGAGTTTTGCAAGCAACTCATAAATAGGGAAAAACAAATTATGGAGCGACTTATGCACATCTGTTCGGTAACTGAAACATTTTCTGCGGGAGCGCCCAGAGAGCGACAGTAACGAAGCCCACAGTGGCATCAACATTCACTGCGACACCCATTCTGGCACTTATGCGATAAGCATTATGGGCTTCTGTTTCGGGACCCGGGATCTCTCCGGGTGAACAGTGGACGGCATTCCTGGCCAGGTATCGCGTAGCTTTGCTTGGCCCGAACGCTTCCCGCCATGGGCGGGCCTCGGCATGTTGGTGTTCTGATGAACTTAAAATCAATCGTTTTTGGTTTCTGTCTGCTCCCCACACTATCGATCTCAGCTGGTGAACCCCCGCCAACCCGATTCGACTCCAGCAACGACAACTACATTCTATCGGCTGACCTGGAGTTAGTTGGGGGAGTTTTCATTAACGACCATCTTGAACAAGGCACTGCGGGGCGCGAGAATCAGATCAAGATGACCCGCGCCTTGCTCGGCCTTGGCCTCCAGAAAAGCAGCTGGCAATCCCGCCTCGAACTTGTCGGCATTGGCGATGAGGTATACCAGGATCCCGATGACAGGGCCTACCAGGACATCTATCGCAATCTCGGCACCGATATTTACTATTACGGCGATTTCCCGGTCCGCGAAGTTTGGGTCGGTCAGGATCTGCGCTGGGTATTTTGGCGTGCAGGAAGGGTCATCAACCTGATAGGGGAGCCCCCGGGTGGTCGGTTTGACACTGCGGGTGAGTCGCCAAACGCCGTGCTTCTGGCCACGGGCCTCTTCAACGGCGTACAGGCCGGGGTGCGACTGAAGGATGAGCGGATCAACCTTTCAATAGGGATATTGGGCGGCAATGACCACCCAAGACTCGGTGCCAACAACTATCTTGACGGCAAATTAGACGTCAATGAGAAGGGGAATAATACCCCCGCGTTTGAGGTGTACACATCGTTCCAAGCTCTTGATAATCTCCGCCCCTACGCAGGTTACTTGTCCAACAAAACCGGATCAGCACCGGGGTCCTTCGAATCCGGGAAGCATAACGACATGCGCCTGGTTTATGGTGTTGATTACCAACCCTACCGGAGTAACCGAGTGGCGGTAGATATCGGGGCACAAGGCTTTCAGTTCACACGTGGGCTGACAGAAGCGGGCAGTCAGGGCGAGGCGACACCGTTAGAATCCTACGATATCGAACAGAATGGCTGGTTTGCCACCGTGAACCTGTCATTTCCCGGCGCGGGGATCTCTATTCGCTACACCCGTGAGGAAATGGATCGGATGGATCCAATCGCCTGGCGTGACATCGCAAACTTTGATACGGATCATCCGGTCAACGACGCTCGCGAGACCCGAGACATCCTATCGGTCGAGAAAGCCTTCAAGTCCGGATTTTCTTTGCGTGGATTCTATCGCCAGGATGATGTTCCGTATCTAACCGGGGGCGACGAGGAGCTGGAGGACCGAGCGGGCCTCGTATTCAGCTACTACGTTACTCTGTAGTATCAGGCGCCCCCCTCTGGCGCTGTTTTCCGGCGAACAGAGATGGTAATTTCTCGCGATGCGCAACGGTAACGACCCCACCACCATGACCCAGCTTCTCGACCGCATTCGCGATTCAAGCGAGGGCTTGGAGCAGGTATCTGTGCGCGACATCCTGGAGGCCGTCGGGGAGCGGTCGTTCGGGCCGGTGGTGTTGTTGGCGGGGTTGATCACGCTGGCGCCGCTGGTCGGGGACATTCCCGGCGTGCCCACGCTGCTGGGACTGGTGGTGTTGCTGACGCTGGGGCAGCTTTTGTTCCGGCGGCACACCATCTGGCTACCAGACTGGATAGCGGGGCGTCAGGTGCCCCGGGCGAAACTGGTCAAAGGGGCAGACTGGCTGCGTAAACCGGCGCGGTTCCTGGACCGGGTCACCAAACCCCGGCTGACGCTGCTGGTCAACGGCCCCGGGCTCTATGTCATGGCGCTGCTGTGCATGCTGGTCGCGGCGGCCATGCCGGCGATGGAGGTGGTGCCGTTCAGTGCCAACGGTGGTGGTGCCGCCTTGATGGCATTCGGGCTGGCGATTGTAGCCCGTGACGGTCTGGTGGCACTGCTGGCCACCACGTTTACCGGGCTGACCTTCTGGGTCATTCTCAACAATCTGGCGTTCTGATCACTCCGAGGGGCCCGACTACCCGGGCTCACGGCTCTGCTGAAGATTGCGAAAGAACTGTTCCGAACGCGCGCGGATGTCCTCCAGCGTGGCCGCCCACGCTTCCCGGTGTTGCTCGAACGTGTCACCGCTGAGTTCGGCAAACCGCTGGCCGGTCTGCGCCAGGGTACGCGAGGCTTCAGCCAGTGTTTGCAGGGTGGGTTCGGCCAGGTTTTCTCCGCTGGTTTCCAGGTCTTTTGCGGCCTGCTCCAGCGTCCTGCGATCGCTCTGCGGTGCCTGCCGATTCTCTTCAAGCGCACGGTTCATCGACTGCTCGAGCTCTGCCATGGCACCCTGCAGCATCCTGCCAAATTCGTTGACGGTCTCCTCCGTGCGGCGTGACATGTCCGTCGAGTACGCTTCCAACTCCCGCGCCATCTCGTTCAGGCGCTGTTGCATGTCATCGGAAGACGAGGTGAAACTGGCGGTAATGCGGTCGCTGATCTCGCTGAGCTGGCCCATCAGGTTGCTTAGTGGGGACGGGTTCATAATGGCGTCGCCGGTGCGACCGTAATCCACCAGCCATTGACCGTTGCGTTCCACCAGATAGGTAATCACTTCCCGACGCTCGTTGATACCGCCGTTTTCCGTCGGCAAGCGGGTCACGATCGTGGCGTCGGCGTTGTCGATCACCACCCGCCCGAACGACGGCACCACATCGGCCCAGTCACGTTCGAAACGGTCAAATTCTTTGGCATCGATCAGCGTGGAATAATCAACCACATCACTGACATCGTTATCAGCCATGGCCTGCCAGAAGGCGGCGGCCACGTCTTGCGGGGTATTGGGTTTACTGCAGGCGGCCACCATCACCGCCACCGACAACCAGACACACACTTTCAAGATACAACGCAGCATCCAACCCTTCCTCTGAAAACTGATCGGGCTGTTGATCATACACCGCTTACAGGTTGCAGGTCAGCTCAGCCAGTTCCTCGTCAAACACCCGCCGGTTCTCGCTATAATCCACCGGTACGTCCACCAGGTGCACGCCGCCGGCGCCGAGGGCAGCTTCCAGTGTGGGCCTGAGATCCTCGGTGCGGGCCACGCGGTGCCCGTTGGCGCCGTAGGATTCGGCGTACTTCACGAAGTCCGGGTTGCGGTAATCCAGACCATAATCCGCAAAGCCTTCCTGAGACTGCTTCCACTTGATCATGCCATAGGCGTTGTCGTTGATGATCAGCACCACGAGGTTCAGACCCAGGCGCACCGCGGTTTCCAGCTCCTGGCTATTCATCATGAAGCCGCCGTCGCCACAGATCGCCATCACCTTCTGGCGGGGATACAGCATGGCCGCCATCATGGCGCTGGGCAGGCCGGCGCCCATGGAGGCCAGCGCGTTATCCAGCAGTACGGTGTTGTTGTCATAGGCGGGATAGTTGCGGGCAAACCAGAGTTTATACATGCCGTTATCAAGGGCAATGATGCCGTCTTCCGGTATCACCTGGCGTACGTCATGGACGATGCGCTGCGGGATCACCGGGAACCGCGGATCCTCACGCCGGGCGGCCAGGTGCTCATCGACCGCGGCTTTCACCTCCATGAAGCGACTGAAGTCGTGATTGCCGCAGGGTCCGCAATGTTCGGCCAGGTATTCCACGCTGTTGGCAATGTCGCCCACCACCTCATGCTGGGGGAAATAGACCGGGTCCACGTCGGCGCCGCTGAAATTGACGTGAATAACCTGCTTGCCACCGGGAGTCATGAAGAACGGCGGTTTCTCGACCACGTCGTGGCCAACATTGATCACCAGATCGGCGTGATCAATGGCACAATGCACGAAGTCTCCGGCCGACAGGGCTGCGTTGCCCAGGTATCGGGGATGACGCTCGTCTACCACGCCCTTGCCCATCTGGGTGGTAAAGAAAGGAATGTTGCTGCTGTTGACCAGCTGTATCAGTGCCTGGGATACCCGCTTACGGTTGGCGCCGGCGCCAATCATGATCAGCGGGTGCCGGGCACTGCGGATCATCTCACAGGCTTTCTCCAGGCTCTTGGTGCTGGCCGTCGGCCGGCGGGCATCGCTGGGTTCGAAAATATGGGTGTCCGGCGCCGTCATTTCCGAGGCAATGTCTTCCGGCAGTTCGAGATGAACCGCCCCCGGGCGCTCCTCTGACGCCAGCCGGAAAGCCTCCCGCACTTTCGCGGGCACGGTGTTGGCGTTGCTGATCTGGCGTGTGTACTTGGTCAGCGGACGCATCAGGTCCACCATATCCAGAATCTGGAACAAACCCTGTTTCGAGGATTTGATGGGCTTCTGCCCCGAGATCATCATCATCGGCATGGCGCCGAGCTGGGCGTAAGCGGCGGCAGTCACCAGATTCGTCGCGCCCGGACCCAGAGTAGACAGGCACACCCCCACACGCCCGGTCAGACGGCCGTAGGTAGCCGCCATAAAGCCAGCAGCCTGTTCATGGCGGTTCAGCACCAGGGTGATGCTGGACTCCCTGAGAGCTTCAAGGAAGGCGAGATTCTCCTCGCCCGGTACCGCGAAGATGGTTTGAACCCCTTCATTTTCCAAGGCACGCACGAAGATTTCGGCACCGTTCAGGTGCCTGATGCCAGTGCCGGTCATACCTTCTCCTGATCTGTGTTCCTGTTCCGGGCGGATCACGCCTCCGACGGTGGCGGCTCTGCCTGCAGTGAGATATCAGCAGGCACGCGATCACGGCCCCAGCTGTCGGAGACCCGGTCGATCACGCGCTGCAGTTCGTCCTCCCCCACATCCGCCGGCTCGCCACGCTCCAGGGGATCGTAGTGGTAGATGTAAAGCCTTGAGGCAAACTGCTCGAACGGCAAAGACGCTTCGCCGAAGCGCTCGCCCTGGCGGGCGGTACTGACCACCACGCCGTCGCCCCAATTCTGACCGCTGTCGTTGTTGGGGTTGAAGAAGTACACCCGCATGACCTCCTCCGGGTCCAATGCCACCCGCAGAATGGTGATGGCGTGCCAGCCGATGAAGCGGGCAGCGCTGTCTGTCACCGCCACGCCCGCCGGTTGCGGATGGATCAACGGCTGGTTGCCGTTGTAGTAGGGGTGATAACTGGCGTAGAAGTGGCGCAGAAAACCTCCCAGGTCCTGAAGGTTACCGGTTTCCACATCCACATTGATGGCAAATCCACGGCCGGCCGACCAGCCATGGAATTCCGGGTTGACCCACTTGTGCGGATCACCCGGGCGGTCCACACACAGCCGCCCCATTTCCGCGTAAATACGATCCAGGTGAGGCACCACCACCAGCGAGACCGGATCCAGATCGAGGGTAACTTCCGAGGCCACACCGCTCACGCTCTTCACCGACGACACCGGCTTGCCCTCGAAGTGCATAATGATTTCGTTGTCTCGCGCCGCCCAGGCCACCATCTGCAGAAGATAGTCGGGGTCGTTGTAGGCCCACATGGACAAAGCCCGGGCCGACTGACAGGTCGGGTTATTGCCCTGCCCGACGCCCAGGGGCTGGCCCAGCATGTTCATCACGCCCTGGATCAGCCACGCACCGGGCTGCGGGGAGTGACCATAGGCCAGATGGATACGTTCGCTTGCCGCTGGGCAAATACTCAGCAGCACCTGCCGCCACAAGGCCGGCGCCACCGGCGGCTGGTACAGAATGCCCCGTTCCAGCATCAGCGCCAGACCATACAGGCCCTGGGCGGTCTCCGGGAAAACCCCCTCAACCACCAGCGCATGCACCAATTCCCTGTAGCACAACAGGCAGTCGCGGCCAGTGCTGGAGAGGCCCAGGGCTTCGGTCAGCAGTCTGTCCTGTTTGTCCAGAATATGGCGCACGAATGACGCGTGATACGGCGACACCAGACCGGTGTCATGCATGGACCGGGCAAAACCGGTGGCTTCGCTCTGCAGCGCGACCTCGTCCATGGACTGCAGCCGCTCTTCATAGACCGCAATGCCGGGATCCTCACGGCAGGCCTGGGTCGGGCCGTACAGGCTGGAGATCAGCCGTTCCGCGCCCTGCCCGGCGCCACCCAGGTCAATGTCCGGGTCGATGCGGCACAAGGCGATCTGAGTGATCATCTGGCGCACACTGGTGACCTGGATCGGTCGCTGCTGGAGAATTCGCCAGATTTCATCAATCAGGCGATCGATGACGTGTTCGTAGCCGATTTCCTGCGCCACATGCTGAATCACGCCCCGGCTGATCAGCGCCAGCTTGCCCTGCTCCCGCTCAGCCTCACCTTGCTCGCCGAACAACAGGCTCAGGTTGATGGCCAACACCTGGGTCAGATAGTGGTGGGCCTGCTCCGATGCCATCGAAGGGTGCAGAAATTCACCGTTGGCCACCGCCAGCAGTCGCAATTCGCTGATCGCCTCAATAACCACTGTGTCGGCGTTTGGGCTCTGCAAAGCGCTGGTGGTCAGAAACGGCAGCAGGATGGTGGGCTCCGCCCAATCTGTGCCGGTGAACACACCCGCCTGCTCCAGTTGTTCCGCCCGCGCCTGGATGGCCGCGAAGCCACCGGGCTGCAGCAGCACCCGGCGGGCAAGGTCAAACAACCGTGGTAGCTTGCCCACCTTGGCAAACGGGCGACTTTCCGCCAGCGCCACTATGGCATCATCCAGCCGCTGTACCAGCTTGTCGAAATTCACAACCGGTACGGCGTTGCCAGCGTCGGTATCGCTCAAACTGTCTTCCTCAGGGTCTGGACCAGACCCGTTTTAGTTATTCCTCACGGAATTATACATAGAAATCCAGTTCTTCCTGGTGCTTGAGGAGATCCCTCATCACATACGGGTCTTCCCCGAAGAAGTAGATCAGCCCCCAGTGGGTACCGAATGCCGTGCGCTTGGTGACGGTTTCTTCCACTGGCGGGGTGAGTTCGTGGGTCTCGAAATACTCGTGGTTTTCGGTTTCCTCGGGCATTTCCAGTTTGCTGACCACCCGGCGACGGGGGTACACACCGAAACAGCCGGCGTAGCCTTTCGCGTCCACCACCTCTTTCGGGAAGAACGCTTTAACTTCCTCGGCCGTGGTCTTCGGATCGAACGACAGAATCAGGCCCTGGTAAGCGTTGAATCCGTACGCTCGTTCCAGCAACTCGAACACCTTGAAGCCCGGTGGGCGGTACGCCACCTCGCCGAAGTACATGGTGCTGTCGCTGGTCACGAAGTATTCCGGGTGAATGAAGCCGAAGTCGATATCGAAGGTCTTGATCAGCTTCTCAATCTCGGCCGTGATCTGCGCACGGTATTTCTCGAGGTCCGGCGTGGCGGGCACGAACACGGAGTAGCCCAGGGTCACGTACTCGGAAATGTTGAGGAAAGCGATCTTGCCGTTGTGAATCCAGGCCTCGACCGCGAATTCCCAACCGTCGAGGTGGGATTCCATCAACACCGGGAATTCCTCATCCGGAATGGTGTCCACCTCATCCGGCGTGCGGATCACCCGGTGGCCCAGACAGCCGGCCTTGTCGAAGGCTTTCAGGTGAATCGGGTCGTTGGGGTCGCCGTCCAGTTTCAGCAGGGTCTGATTGACCCGCTTGAGGAAGCGCACCACATCTTCCTTGTCGTGTGCCTCTTCGAAAATACCCACGCGGATACCACCCAACTGTGCCCGGCGTTTCATCAACGCCTTGTCACGCAACAGCATGGCTTGGCCAAACAGTCGGGGATTGTCGAGCAGCACCGAGTTGATCGCACCGGCCCACTCCACCGTTTCCTCGAACAGCGGGATCGACACATCCACACCCATCTCTTTCAGGGTCTGAGCGATCTCGAAGGACCGGTCGTTAAGGCGCTCGAAATTCCAGGGAACGTAGGGGATGTCGTGTTCTTTGCAGTAGGCTTCCGCCCAGTCGGGTGCAACCACCACGTAGCGGCGGTCGAACTTGTCGGCTGCCTCAATGGCATTGAGGCTCCACCCCAACAGAGCGATATAGCCTTTTTCCGGATTGAACGTTTGCTCACTCACAGAAGAACTCCTTTCAGGGTATGTGTCTCCTAACGTATAGAGTTTGGTGCAAATCGCAAATATTCCCAGCCGGAAAGACCAAAAAAAACACCATAAATACAGACGCCAAGGCCAGTATTCATGGTGGTTCGACGGTTTTTAGATCAATTTTGACTATGAGGTCAATTTGAGCGTACTCAGCGTGCGTTCGCGCACATTCCTGAGCAACTGTTCATCATCAACCAGAGACTGGCCGTAAGACGGCACCATCTCTTTCATCCGCTCCTGCCATTGGGGCGTCTTGATCTTGTCGGCAAAACAGCGCTCGATGACGTCAATCATCGCATGGGCGGCGGTGGAGGCCCCGGGCGAGGCGCCCAGCAGGGCCGCCAGGGTGCCGTCTTTGGCTGCCACAATCTCGGTGCCGAACTCCAGCTTGCCGCCACCACCGGGCACCTGTTTGATGATCTGAACCCGCTGGCCGGCACTCTGCAGGCGCCAGTCATCTTCCTGGGCATCCGGAAAGAAGTTGCGCAGTGACGCCACCCGCTCGGCGTGGCTCTGGAACACCTCTCCGATCAGGTAGCGGGTCAGGTCCATGTTGCTCTTGCTCACCGACAGCATCGGGCGCAGGTTTTTCGGGTTCACCGATCCGAACAGGTCGAACACCGAACCCTGCTTCAGGAAGCGGGTGGTGAAGCCGGCAAACGGCCCGAACAGCAAGGCGGGCTCTCCGTTAATGATACGGGTGTCCAGATGCGGCACCGACATGGGTGGCGCTCCGATGGGCGCCTTGCCATACACCTTGGAGTAATGCTGTTCGACGATCTCCGGCTTCTGACAGACCAGCCACTGCCCGCTGACCGGGAAGCCGCCATAGCCTTTGGCTTCATCAATATCGGATTTCTGCAGCATGGGCAGCGCACCGCCGCCGGCCCCGAGGAACACAAACCCGGCTTCCAGTTTGGTGGTAACGCCGGTTTTCTGATCCTTGACCCGCACTTTCCAGCGGCCATTGTCCCGCTTGGCCAGGTAGTGAACCGGGCTGCTGAGCATCAGCTCGAAATTGGGGGTGCTTTCCAGATAATTCACCATGCTGCGGGTGAGCGAGCCGAAGTCCACATCCGAGCCGTGCTTGATGCGGGTGGCCGCCACCCGCTGCATGGGATCGCGATGTTTGACCACCAGCGGCATCCACTCGGCCAGATCTTGCGGCGATTCGGTGTATTCCATTTCCCGGAACAGGTGATGGGCGCTGAGTTTCTCGAACCGGCGCTTGAGGAATGCTACGTCCTTCTCACCCCACACAAAGCTCTGGTGCGGTGTGCGGTTGATGAATGAGGACGGTTCCGGCAGCTTGCCCTGTTCCACCAGCCAGGACCAGAACTGCAGCGACACCTCGAACGAGGCGTTGATCTGCAGGGCCCGGTCGATGGTGACATCGCCGTTGTCGGATTCGGGGGTGTAGTTGAGTTCGCAATAACCGGCATGACCGGTCCCTGCGTTGTTCCAGCCATCGGTGCTTTCATGGGCAACGTGATCGAGACGTTCCACCATGACGATGTCCAGTGATGGGTCCAGCTGCCTGAGCATCATGCCGAGGGTAGCGCTCATGACGCCCCCGCCGACCAGCACTACATCTGCCTGTCTTACGGCCATTGGTCTTTACCCTGCTTGGTTTTGAGCCTGTCACCTCTCCACGATCAGCAGAGAGGCCTTTGGGAAGCCTGCAGAGCAAATAAGGTTGATGGCCCGGCAGTGGCTTCCTGTCCGAATGTGTGGCGCAATTATCCTTTTTTTTACCCAGGAATAAAATGCGATAATTAACGGGTTGGTTTTGCCGCCCCGCCATGAATCTGTCTGGCCACTGCTCTAACTACGAACACTAGCCGCCAGCGGGTCAAAGGACTAAAATCCGCCCGCAACCACCCTCACCCGCGTTCAGGATTCGCTATGCTCAGTCTCGAGCCCCTACTGATTATTCTGGCCCTGCTGGCCTTGCTGGGCGTGATCTTCGAGGAAGCCATTCACGTCAACAAAGCCAAGATCACGCTGTTTTTCGGCACTCTGTGCTGGATGCTGCTGTTTCTGTTCAGCGACAACCCGGAAGAGATCTCTGCCATTTCGGCCGGGCTGTCCGAGAGCATCGCGGAGATTGCCGGCCTCTGGCTGTTCCTGGTGGCAGCCATGACCTTCGTCGCCTACCTGAACAAGAAAGGGATGATCGAGAATGTGGTGTACCTGATCATGCCGAAGCAGGTTAGTGAGCGGAAGTTACTGTTTCTGACCGGCCTTTTCTGTTTCATCTTCTCGTCTTTGGCAGACAATATCACCGCCACTTTAGTCTCATGCTCCCTGATTCTCTCCCTCGATCTGGAGCTGAAGAAACGCATCCAGTTCATTACCCTGGTGGTGTTTGCGGTGAATTCCGGCGGCGTATCCCTGATCACTGGCGACGTCACCACGCTGATGATCTTCCTGGCAGACAAGGTGGAAACCCTCACCCTGCTGACCCTCGCCATCCCGGCGTCCATCACGGTCTTCATACTCGCGGTATTCCTGTCCCGGGGCCTGACCGGCACCGTCACTCTCAAAACCAGCGTCAGCGTGGTCCGGCCGGTGGACGTGGTGATCGGGGTGTTGTTCCTGCTGACCATCATGGCCACCATTACCGGCAATGCCCTGTTCAGTACGCCACCGGTACTGACTTTTCTGTTCGGCCTCTCGATCATGTTTCTGGTGTCGCGGTTCATGAGCGATGACACCGACCTGGACCCCATTCTGGAGTACATCCGCGTTATCGAGTTCGAGACCCTGCTGTTTTTCCTCGGCATCCTGCTGCTGGTGGGTATGCTCAAAGAAATCCAGGCGCTGCAGTCACTGGTGGCGATTTATGACTTACTTCCCCCGGTGGCCGCCAACTACCTGATGGGGATCTTTTCTGCAGTAATCGACAACGTTCCTTTGACTGCAGCACTGCTGAAGTCCGGTATCGAGATGACCGCCGGGGAATGGATGGGGCTGACCTACGCCGTTGGCGTGGGAGGCTCGCTGCTGGTGATAGGGTCGGCAGCCGGTATCGTCGCCATGAGCAAAATTCCCGGGCTGACCTTCGCTACGTATATGCGTTATCTTGGCCACCTCTTGCTGGCATACACCCTCGGTTACGCCGGGGTAATCCTTTTGGGTCGTTTCATTCATTGAGGTAAGTCTATGTTGATGGCCATTACCGCCATTCTTGCGGGCCTTGTACTGCTGGTATGGAGCGCCGACCGTTTCGTCGAGGGTGCGGCAGCCACTGCCAAACACCTCGGTATGCCATCGTTGCTGATCGGTATGGTCATTATCGGTTTCGGCACCTCGGCGCCGGAGCTGGCTGTGTCAGCCATGGCGGCGGCCGATGGCAACCCGGGGCTGGCGCTTGGCAACGGCTACGGTTCCAACATCACCAACATTGCCTTGATCGTGGGCCTGACCGCCCTGATCGCACCCATCGCGGTGCACTCCCAGGTGATCCGCAAGGAATTGCCCTTGCTGCTGGTGTTAACCGCCATCGCCGGCTACCAGCTGATCGACGGCGAGCTGACGCGACTGGACGGCTGGATTCTGCTGGCGGTGTTCGCCGCCGTGATGGGCTGGTCAATCTATCAGGGTATTCGCGGCAAGGGTGACAGCCTGGTGGGCGACACCGACGCGGAATTGGTGGCGCACCCGATGCCACTGAAGCTTGCGCTGATCTGGTTGGTGGTGGGCCTGGTGCTGCTGATCGTCAGTTCACGAATGCTGGTCTGGGGCGCGGTGACCATTGCGCAGAGCCTCGGGGTCAGCGATCTGATCATCGGGCTGACCATTGTCGCCATCGGCACATCACTGCCGGAGCTGGCGTCAGCGCTGGCCGCCGTCAAGAAGAACGAACACGACCTGATCCTCGGCAACATTGTCGGGTCGGGTATTTTCAATACTCTGGCAGTGGTGGGGCTGGCGGCTGCGATCGAACCGCTGGCGGTTGACCCGGAAGTGCTGTATCGGGACTGGACCCTGATGGCCGCACTGACCCTGGGTCTGCTGCTGATGGCGCTGGGGCTTACCGGCAAGCGCAAGCTGATCAGCCGACACAACGGTGCCCTGCTGGTTCTGGTGTACGTGGGCTACACCGGTTATCTGGCCTCCACCATCGTGGGCTGAAGCGCCCCGGGGAAGTCTGCCCGCTCAGCCGGCTTCCCCATCCCCCAGCAGCGCCTCGAGCCGTTGGCGTACATCGGCCATCAGTGGCGCCAGATCCTCCCGGGTTTTTCCGGCTGTATCGATGGGGGCACCCACCCGCACATCCACCAGCTGACCCAGATTGATCTGCCAGGTTCGCGCCGGCAGTACCCGATGAATACCCCGCACCGCCACCGGCACGATCACCGCCTGGGTATCCAGTGCCAGGTGGAAGCACCCTTTCTTGAAGGGCAGCAGCTTGCCATCCGGTGATCGCGTGCCCTCGGGCGCTGCCCACAGCACGATGCCGCTCTCCATCATGGCGCGGGCTTTTTCCAGGTCCTTCATGGCTCGCTGGCGGTTGGCCCGGTCGATGGAGGGAAACTCCGCCGCTCTCATGGCCTGCCCCAGTAACGGAATGCTGAACAACTCCTTCTTGGCCAGCATCCTCACCGAACCGGGCATGGACACGAAGGTCACCGGAATATCGTAGTGGCTGGCGTGGGTACACATGATGATGTAACGCCGGCCGTCACCGAAATCCGGCACTGCCCCACGCACGGTCAGACTGACCCGCACCAGCCGCAGCAGCGACGCGGACCATTCCCGGCAGTATTTGTCCACGATACGCCGGTTCAACCGCCCGAACAGGGCCCGCAACAGCACCAGCAGGGAAAACAACGCGGTCAGGCCGACCGAACCGAGCACCACGCCTGCTCGCCGCAGCAGCGTGGCCGATTCAGTCAACGGATTCATTTTCAGCCGGATCATGGGGATTCCTTCTCAATCGTACTTGATCATTTTTTAACCGGATCCTATAAGTAATAAGGATATAACCCGGATCCTGAGCCGGGTCTCACCTGTCCACGGAACCGACAACAAGGAGACGGACCATGAGCAGCACAGTTCACATCGGGTGCGGCCCGAACGACCCGGGCCTGGACAATCCCGGGCGACGACGCATTCTTGTCGGCAGTGCCGGCGCCATGGCAGCCGTCAGTCTACTGGGCTTTACGCCACTGGCGAAGGCCGAGGAAGCAAAAACACTGCCGGAGTTTGCCGCCTGGAAAGATCGCAGCGCCCTGATCGTGCACAGCGCAAACACCATGGAAACCCAGCGGGGAGCCATCGGCAGCGGGGTCATCACCCCCAGCGATCGCCTGTTCGTGCGCAATAACCTGCCGGCCCCGGCCGACGACGTCGCGACCAACCCTGACGCCTGGGAAGTGCGCATCGAGGGCGTGAAAAAGCCGACAACCCTGACGGTGGGCGACCTCAAGCGTATGGGGGTGACCACCGTGGCCTCAGTTCTGCAGTGCTCCGGCAATGGCCGGGCGTTCTTCCCCCACGGCGCCAGCGGAACCCAATGGAGTGTCGGTGCGGCCGGTTGCGTGCTGTGGACCGGCGTAGCGCTGAAAGATGTGGTTGAAGCGCTGGGCGGAGCAGCCGACGGTGCCCGCTACATCACCAGTACCGGGGGTGAAACCCTACCAGACGGTCTCGACCCGAAAACGGTGATGGTCGAGCGCTCGGTACCAACCAAGGCCATGGAGACCGCCCTGCTGGCCTGGGAGATGAATGACGAAGCCCTGCCTGTCACTCATGGTGGCCCACTGCGCATGGTGGTACCGGGCTATTACGGCGTGAACAACGTCAAGTACGTAAAAACGGTGGCGTTCACCGAGAACCAGACCGACGCCAAGATCCAGGCCTCCGGCTACCGGATTCGCGATGTGGGGGTTAAAGGCGCGCCGGATCAACCCTCGATGTGGGACATGAACGTCAAGTCCTGGGTTACCGCGCCCCTTGAGAGCGGCCGCAAGGGACGCAACATGATCTACGGCGTCGCTTTTGGCGGCACCGTTGCGCTGAGCAAAGTCGAAGTTTCGGTGGATGGCGGCAAAAACTGGAAGGAGGCCCGCTTCCTGGGACCAGATCTGGGGCCCTATGCCTGGCGACCGTTCGTGATGGCCACGGACCTAACCGCCGGAGAACACCGCATCGTCAGCCGCGCCACGGACGCCGGGGGCAACACCCAGCCAGAGGAGCGTACGGAGAACGAGCGCGGTTATGGCCACAACGGCTGGAAAGACCATGGCGTGACCGTCGCGGTCGGCTGAACCGGAAGGCGGCTGCCAACACGGCGGCCGCCTTCCCTGATCTGCATCAGGATGTGAACATGAGAAACTGCGTGGTATCCGCGTTATGCCTGCTGCTGACGTCTGCTGTCGCGATGGCCGACGACGGGCTGCTGGCCCGCGGCAAACAGATCTTCATCGAGCAGGCGCAGCCGTCCTGCTCCATCTGCCATACCCTCAGCGACGCCAGCGCGACCGGGGCTATCGGCCCGGATCTGGACGAACTTAAGCCGTCCCGGCAACAGGTTCAGGACGCCGTCCGGTCCGGGGTCGGCGTGATGCCCGCTTTCGAGGAGACTCTCTCAGCCGAGGACATCAACGCTGTTGCCCTGTATGTGGCAACCGTGACCGGTGGCGCCACCGACTGACCGGCGGTGGTGCAAGGAGGGCTCAGCGGGTTTCCCGGAACACCATAGCAATGGAGTTGAGGCAATACCGTTGCCCGCTCGGTGGTGGGCCATCCGGAAACACATGGCCGAGGTGGCTGTCACATCGGGGACAGCGGATTTCGGTGCGGCTCATGCCCAGACTGCTGTCTTCGAGATAGCGAATGTGGTCAGGGTCAAACGGCTGGAAGAAACTGGGCCAGCCTGTCCCGGAGTCGAACTTCGAGTCAGAGCTGAACAGCGGCAAGTCACAGAGACGGCAGTGATAGACCCCCGTTTTCTTGTTGTCGAGCAGGGTGCCGCAAAACGGGGGCTCGGTGCCGTGATCCAGCAATACCCGGCGCTCGTCTTCGGACAAGTCCGCGGCCATCTCGTCCACCTGGGTCGGTGACAGGGGGGTCAGGTCGTATCCTGATGCAGAAACAGTCATGGCGAACTCCTCAGGCTGTGTCGTCATTGCGATATTCGGGTTTCAGGTAATCCTCGTAGGTGGTCACCAGCTTTTCCATTTTGGGCGCCGCCACCGCCATGATGTAGGGCTGATAGGGATTCTGCGCCGCGAAATTCTGATGATACGCCTCCGCCGGATAAAACCGCTCTAGCGGCTCCAGCGTGGTCACGATCGGCTGGGAAGAGGCCCCGGCGGCGTTGAGCTGCTGGATATAGGCTTCTGCCACACGCTGCTGTTCCGGCGTCTCGAAAAACACCGCGGAGCGGTACTGGGTGCCGCGGTCGTTGCCCTGCCGGTTCAATTGGGTCGGGTCGTGGGCTACTGAGAAAAACACTTTCAGCAGCTGGCCCAGGCTCAGTTTTGCTGGCTCATAGTGCACATCGACCACCTCCGCGTGGCCGGTCTGGCCACTGCACACCGCGTCGTAATTGGCGGTTTCCGGGCTGCCACCGGCGTAGCCGGATTCCACGTGGGTCACCCCGTCCATGGCGAGAAAAACTGCTTCCACACACCAGAAGCAGCCACCACCCAGAACAATGTGAGCAGACGCGGACGGGTCTTTCGGATCGTGTTCCGGGTCGGGAAACCGGCTTTTCGGTACCTCAAGGCCGGGAACATTGCATGATGTCGTCATAATCGGCTCTGCCTGTCTGTTAACGATGAATCGTATCGCTGTGCTCAGTATCAGTGTGGCCAGCGGCGGCGGATTTTACCAATGCCGGCGGGTGCGCGTCACAACAGCATCTGCCCCGCCAATGCGCTCGCCGGTGCCAACAACCACACCGGCACCCGCCACACGGTCAGGCACAACCAAAACAACAGCACCAGCGCCACGCTGCCTGAAGACTGTACGGCGGAGGTCCACACAGGATCATACAATGCCGCCAACAGTAGCCCAACCACGCCGGCGTTGACGCCAGTCAGCGCCGCCCGCACGGTGCCATGGGTGCGTACCCAAGACCACAGGGGCAGGCCGGCAAACACCAGCAGAGTTCCCGGCAGAAACACCGCGCCAACCGCCACCGCAGCGCCAGCCCAGCCGCCCTCGGTCGCACCGAGAAACGCCGAAAAGGAGAACAGCGGGCCCGGCATGGCCTGGGCAACACCGTAGCCGGCCAGAAAGGCATCCGCCGGCATCGGGCCAGAAGCCACAAAACCTTCCTGCAACCAGGACAGCACCACATGACCGCCACCAAACACCAGGGCACCGGCACGGTAGAGCTCCGCGCCGATCCACGCCAGCGATCCCGAGGTCTGTGGCAGAAACGACAGCACCAGTAGCACCGCGAACCCGGCCGCAAACAGCATCGGTTTGCGGGATTGCACGGGCACGTTCAATGCCTCAACCGCGGCCGCGCCCGACAGCTTCAGCACCGCACCGACCGCGCCCGCGGCAACCAGCGCCAGAACCTGCATCCACACGGCCCCGGCGGTGAGTAGCACCACCGCCACCACCACGGCAATAGAAAGTCGCGGGCCATCCGGGCACAGGCTCCGGCCCATTTGCCAAATGGCCTGGGCAACCACCGCAACCACAAACAGTTTCAGGCCGCTGATCCAACCCCCGGCCGCCACCTCGGGCCAGACATTCAGACCCAGGGCAAACAGCGTCATGATCAGCGCCGATGGCAGGGTGAACCCCAGCCAGGCGGCCGCAGCACCCCGGTAATGGCCTCGCAAGTAGCCCAGGGTCAGGCCAGTCTGGCTCGACGCCGGTCCCGGCAACAGCTGGCACAGGGCGACCACCTCGCCGTAGGCGGCATCGGAAAGCCAGCGCCGGCGCTGGACGAACTCGCCGTGAAAGAAGCCCAGGTGGGCCGCCGGGCCGCCGAAGGATGTCAGGCCCAGCCGGAGGAACAGCAGGAAAATCTGCCAGGGTGACTCATTTTTTTCGGATGGAAGAGGTCTGCTCATAAGTCACTGAGTATTTTGGTTGATTCGGTTAGCCACAGGATTCTCCCTGACCCTTAACATGAACATCGTGACAATCCGGTTGCATCACTGCCGCAGGCAACCATACTGAAGGCAAGGGTTTGCCAACACGTGCAATGCAGGATCAGACATGACCGCCAGGGCACATACACCAGAAAGTCAGGACGAGTTACTGGAGTACCGCCTGAGCCTGAGGCTCGGCCCTGTTCACGCCCGCCAGCGGCTGGGTATCGAGCGGGAAGCCGAGGCTAAAGTATTCGGCAAGGACCACGACTGGTTCCACCTTGAGAACCTGGCATCGGCCCCCGGGTTCATCCGGTTTTGCCTGCAAGCGGTGGGCCTGTTCCGGCGCGGACAGAATAACAGCCGCCAACTGACCACCGCCAGCAACCACTTTCAGTTGCCCAATCTGCCCGCAGCGTTTGAGGGTTTCCGCATCCTGCACCTGACCGATCTGCACGTGGACATGGACGAGGCCAACCTGCAGGCGGTCATCGACCGGATTGCACCGCTGGATTACGACCTGTGTGTACTGACCGGAGATTACCGCTGCCTGACCCGCGGCCCGATAGACGCGGCGCTCGATGGCATGGCGAGACTGCGGGAGGCCATTCACGGAGACGCCTACGCGGTGCTCGGCAACCACGACAGCATCCGCATGGTGCCGGCGCTGGAAGATATGGGGTATCGCCTGCTGATGAACGAGCACGTGGTCGTCACCCGGGGCGAGGATACGGTGTACCTCGCCGGCGTGGACGACGCCCATTTCTACAAGGTGCACAACCTGCATCGCGCCGGTGACGATATTCCCGCCGGTGCCGTGAGCCTGCTGCTCAGCCATACCCCGGAGATTTTCCGCGAGGCGGCCCACGCCGGCTATGACCTGTTCCTGTGCGGCCACACCCACGGCGGCCAGATCTGCCTGCCCGGCGGGATTCCGGTCACGCTGGATTCGGACTGCCCGCGTTTTCTCGGCCGCGGCTACTGGCGCCAGAACGGCATGCAGGGTTATACCTCCCCGGGATCCGGAACGTCGGTGATCAATGTGCGTCTCAACTGCCCGCCGGAGGTCACGCTGCACACCCTGACCCGCGGCGCGGTCTAGCACACGGGCCACCGGACTCAATGGGGCTGACGACGAATACCGAGCCGGTACAACAGCGGGGACAACAGGATATTCGACAGGGTGAACGCCACTACCACAGCCAGTGCCGACCAGAGCCCGAGGGGTAACCAGAACAGCGCCAGAATCATCGGCAACACCGCTTCAGGCACCTGATCCAGCAACAGCGCCCGGGCACTGGGCACAAGGCCGCGACGGCGCTTGATAAAGCTGCTGATCATGTCACCGATCAGCCCCAGCGCGCCGAACAGGCAACCGAATACGAAACCCAGCCCCGCGACCATCGCAAACAGGCCGCAACTGAGCATGCCACTCACCAGGCCGCGCCAGGTCTTGCTTTTACCCAGTACCGGCCGGCCATCCCGCCACCGGCGCCCGCCGTCAAGCGGCGTCGACCAGACCCTGCCGCATAGATTTCTCGCCACCACCGGGGCTCCGTTGGCCAGTACCAGCATGACGAACAGCTCCAGCGCCAGGATCACTGCAGGCAACCTCCGGTTCAGGCCACGCCGCCGCGAGTCAGCTTCAGGGGATCCAGCAGTTGTTCAAGGCGGTCGCGATCCAGCCCGCTGCGCTCCTCGGCGACATCAATCACCGGCCGCCCGGTGCGGTAGGCCTCTTTGGCAATGTCCGCCGCCAGGGCATAGCCGATTTCCGGGTTCAGCGCCGTCACCAGTACCGGGTTCCTGCCCACGCCGGCATTCAGCGTGCCCACGTTGACGGTAAAACCCTTGATGGCCTTGTCCGCCAGCAGGCTGGCGGCGTTGCTCAGCAGTTCCACCATATCCAGCAGATTCGCGCCGACCAGGGGCAACATCACGTTGAGCTGGAAATTGCCGGACTGGCCAGCCATGGCGATGGCGCTGTCCAGCCCCATCACCTGGGCACTGACCATGGCGACCGATTCGGGAATCACCGGATTTACCTTGCCCGGCATGATGCTGCTGCCCGGTTGCAGCGCCGGCAGGCTGATTTCCGCAAGACCATGAATGGGGCCGCTGTTCATCCAGCGCAGGTCATTGACCATCTTGGTCAGCACAATGGCAACGCCACGGAGCTGGGCTGACAGGGCCACCGGGGAGTCCACCGCACTCTGGCCCACGAACTTGTGCTCCAGGGGGCGAAACGGGTAACCGGTGTTGTTGCGCAGGAACTTCACGAACTGGTCGGAGAACTCGTGCAGCGCATTCACTCCGGTGCCAACGGCAGTGCCGCCCTGGGGTAACGCGAGCAGGTCGTCACTGGCACTCTCCACCCGAGCCTGAGCCGCCAGCAACTGCTCACGCCAGGTCCGCATCTCCTGGCCAAGGGTCACCGGCATGGCGTCCATCAGGTGCGTTCGACCGGTCTTGACCTGATCCCCGTACATCGCTTCGCGTTCGTAGATCACGCCGCACAGGTGCGACAGCGCCGGCAGCAGCCGGGTGTGGACGGCGCTGAAAGCACTGACATGGATAGCGGTGGGGATTACATCGTTGGAGCTCTGGCTCATATTGACGTGATCGTTGGCGTTGACCTCCACCCCGGCGCGGTTCGCCAGCGCCGATATCACCTCGTTGGCGTTCATGTTGGTGCTGGTGCCGGAACCGGTCTGGTAGCGATCCACCGGAAACTGGTCGCCGTGCTCGCCGTCCAGCAGTTGCAGGCAGGCATTCACAATGGCGTCCCGCAGGTCATTGTCGAGCAGTCCCAGGCTGGCATTGGCTTCGGCCGCCGCCTGCTTGATCCTGGCCACCGCGGCAATAAACGCCGCGGGCATCGGCTGACCGCTGACCGGAAAGTTCTCCACCGCCCGCTGGGTCTGCGCGCCCCACAGGGCATCTGCCGGAACGTGAACCTCGCCGAGGCTGTCTTTTTCCGTTCTGAATTTGGTCATGCCGCCCTCCTGTTGTTAAAACAATCCCTGTATTCAGGCGGGCCCGATTGCGTCAGCTCTCGGAATGGGCCCGCAGTCTCACATGGTCGCAAATACCCGTGACCTGTTCAAAATTGAGCACCAGAGTCTGTACGGTGTTGGTGTAGGTGTCGTGAAGGTGAAACTTGAAGCGGCGCTGTTTCTCGCCCTGCAGGAAACCGTCGTACTCACGCACCAGTTCACGCACATCGCCGCCATTATCTCGCGACCAGGTGGCGTTAAAGGGACCGAGCACAGCGCCGCCGGAGAGGCAGATGGTCACTTCGTGGTTGGTCAGGGCATTGTCGGATAGGGTCATGGTGTACTCTCCTGAAATTCAACAGATCCCAGACATCAGTGTAGACCGTGGTCAGTCCCCCGTCCCTGAATTTGATGCAGATCCGAGCAAGCTGTTCAGTAATGCCCGCAAGCGGTTGGGTTTGACCGGTTTGTTGAGGATTTGCAGGTATTGCGCCTTCAGGAACTGACGGGTGTCGTCACTGCGGTCGGCGGTGATAATCGCGGCGGGGATATCGAGGTCAAAATGACGGCGCAGGCCATAAATGGCTTCACAGCCGGTACGTTCGTTGTCGAGATGGTAGTCAGCGAGAATCATCGCAGGGGGCGGATCGAGCTCCGCGAACGCCGTCAGCGCCTGTTCCCCGCCAGAGGCGGCAGTAACGTCGCAGCCCCAGCGCTCCAGCAACAGCTGCATGCTTTCAAGCACAGCCGGTTCGTTATCAATGACCAGCACGCGCGCGCCACGAAAGCCTTCGGTGAAAGCAGCCGGCTGCGGACCAGTCGTTGAGTGAGTAACGGCCAGCGGCGCGGCCAGGGGAATGGTCACCGCAAACCGTGAACCCCGATCCGGGCGAGATGACACGTCAATGTCGTACCCCAGCACCCGCACCATGCGCTCCACAATCGCCAGCCCAAGGCCCACGCCCTGGCGACCACCGGTGCCCTGGGGCAGAAGCTGATGGAATTCGGTGAAAATCTCACGGATCTTGTCCTCAGCAATCCCCACGCCGGTGTCCCACACCTCAATGCGCAACCTGTTGCCACGCCCCCTGAGGGCCAACAGTACGCCCCCTGACCGGGTGTAACGAAAGGCGTTGCTCAGCAGGTTGCGGATGATTCGGGTCAGCATGCGCTGGTCGGTGCGGATCATCGCCGGTAACACACGAACCCGGAACGACAGCCCCACATTGGCCGCCACCGCCTCGAACTCCTCGCCCAGACCCACCGCCAGGGCAGCCAAATCGGTGTAGACCAGATCCGGCTTCATCGCCTGCTGGTCCAGCTTGGAAATGTCCAGCAGATCCGCCAGCAAGTCCTCGGCGCCCTCGAGGGCGCGATGCACCTGATGCACCATGCGGCTTTCCTGCGCCGGCAGGGGGCTGTCCTGCAGCGCGGAAATCATCAAGCGGGCAGCATTCAGCGGTTGCAACAGGTCGTGACTGGCAGCGGCAAGGTACTTGTCCTTGCTGCGATTGGCCTCCCGCGCGGCCTCCATCGCCACCACCAGCTCGTGCTCAACCTTTTCACGCTCCTCGATCTGGTAACGCAGGCCCACATTGGCGTTCTGCAACGCTTCGGTCCGCTCTTCCACCCGATGCTCCAGTTCGGCATTCAGCCGCACCAGTTTCTCTCGCGCCTGAACCCGCTCGGTGATGTCGGCCACAAACGCCTCCACCACTTCCGGCCCCAGATCGGGGCGTCGCAGCATGGTGATGGCGACGTGCACCGGTTTGCCATCTCGCTTTCTCAGCTGGCTTTCGCGGGCGCTCAGACTTCCACTGTCCAGCAGCTCCTGGCGCAGTTTGTCGAAATCCGCCGCACTGGAAAACAGCTGTTCCCGCAAGCGAATCACCCCGGCCTTGAGATCATCCGTGCTCTCGTAACCGCAGATTCTGGCCATGGCGGGGTTGCAGGCGAGAAAACCGCCACGCAGGTTGGCCTGGAATATACCGTGCAGGGCATTCTCGAACAGCCATTTATAGCGGTTGCGCTCCTGCTCCAGCTCTTCGATCCGATCCTGCAGCGCGGGGTAATAATTCTTGCGAACAGACTGGCTGCCGAGACCCAGCAGGTCGCCAACCCCGTATCCCCCTTCCTGTTCGTCAGAGGGCTTCTTCATAGACAACCTGGACGTCCCGCAGCGATGATTTGCGGGGATTGGTGAGAATGCACGGATCCTGCAGGGCAAACCCGGAAAGGTACGGAATATCCGACACACTGACGCCCAGCTCCGCCAGCCGGGACTCCAGCCCGACCGTGCGCTTGAGCTCGATGATACGGTTCATCAGGCGCTTCTTGATCTCGGTTTTGTTCATGCCGCGGGTATCGATATCCATAGCTTCGGCCACCTTGCGGAAGCGGTCTTCCGCGAACGGAAAGTTGAACGCCACAACGTGTTCGAGCAGCAACGCATTGCACAAACCATGGGGCAGATCCAGATAGCCTCCGAGGCTGTGGGACATGGCGTGCACCGCGCCCAGAATCGCGTTGGAAAACGCCAGCCCGGCCTGCATCGAGGCCAGCATAACCTGTTCCCGCAGATACGGGTTCGACGTATTGGCCACCAGCGGCTCGAGGTGGCGATTGATCAGCCGGATGGCTTCCAGCGCGTGGGTATCGGTCAGAGGTCCACTGCCCGTGGACACAAACGCCTCGATGGCGTGCACCATGGCATCCACCCCGGTACAGGCGGTCAGGAAGCCGTCCATGGTTTCGGTCACTTCCGGATCAATCAAGGCAGCGTCCGGCACCACCGCCTTACTGATGATCGAGAACTTGAAGCGACGATTCGGGTCGGAAATGATGGCGAACTGGGACACGTCCGCAGACGTGCCAGCCGTGGTCGGAATCAGGATCATCGGCGGCGAGGGCGAGGTGATGGTGTCCACACCCTCGAATTCCAGAATGTTGCGGCCGTGGGCGCTGACAATTCCGATGCCCTTGGCGCAGTCCATCGGGCTGCCACCACCGATGGCGACAATGACATCACACTCACTGGAACGGTACAGCTCCGCACCGGCCATAACTTCGTCTACCTTGGGATTCGGAGACACACCGGTGAAGACCGTTACCCGAAGACCCGCCGCCATCAGAATATCGACTATTTCCGCTACCCAGCCGGCCTGCTCGACCCCCGGATCGGAGACCAGAAACACGTGGCGGGCCCCGAAGTTACTGGCGAAATTGGCCACCGCCTTGCGGGAGCCAGCACCGAAGACGATTTCCGGGGAGACAAACTTGCGAAGCGCAGAAACGTCCTGATTCATAGGGCGATGCTCAAGGTATTTATTGTTGTAGGATCTGACGAAAGTCTAACTCAAGTTCGCCCCCCGATCATCGAACTTCGTTCCCTGTTGTCCATAGAAAGCGTAAAGCCACTCAAGCGTTCGGGCCTGATTGACCGGGCGCCGGAACCCGTGACCCTCATCCTCGAACCAGTGCAGCTCCGGTGACTGACCCGACGCCTTCATGGCCGCCACCATGGCACGGGTCTGTTCCGGCACCACCACCCTATCCTGACCGCCCTGGAAGAAAATTACCGGTGCCCGGATCTGATCAGTCAGGTGCCGCGGTGTGCGTTCGCGCCAGCGTTGGGGGTGATGCTGCGGTGGGCCCAGCAACCAGTCCAGGTAGCCGGACTCGAAACGATGGGTCGCGGCCCTCAGCTGCTGCGGATCGGTCACCCCGAACAGACTTGCACCGGCGGCAAATCGGCGGCTGCGAGCCAACGCCATCAGCGCGGTGTAGCCACCGGAGCTCCGCCCCTGAATAAAGATACGCTGGCCATCCACCAGCCCACCGGTGCCAAGCCAGTCAGCGGCCCGCTCCATATCGGCGACGTCCACCTGCCCCCACGCCCCCGCAAGCGCCAGGCGAAAGGCGCGGCCAAAGCCGCTGCTGCCACGATAGTTCACCTCGGCCACGGCAAAACCGCGCTGACACCAGTACTGCACCTGAGGATTGAAAACCGGATAGGCGGCTGCGGTCGGGCCGCCATGAACCATCAGAATTAATGGCGGTGATGCGGATACAGCCGGGTTGGGCCGGTACAGGAATCCGCTGAATGCGGGGACATTGCTGCCGCCTGAGGGCACTTCAAACAGCAACGGAAATGCCGACGCCCGCGCCTGCTGCGGCACCTCACCACCGGCCACCACCGTGGCTGCGCCGCTGCGCGGGTCCACGTCCAGAATAGCATCCAGCCGTGTTGCAGAACGTGCGACGCAGACCAGCTTACCAGCGGTGATACGCAGGCAACGGAAATCACTGAATTCCGCGGCTACCCGCTGACCGGCGCAATGCGGGTGATATAACCAGAGCTCGCCGCTGCCATCCCTGTAGTGAACCCGCGCCCAACCACCATCCGGGAGGGGCACATGATGGGATTCACCCAGTTGCCAGGGGGCATTGGCGTGATCCAGCGGCGGGCCGCCGCCGCTGACCCAATCGCCGTTCGCGCCATCCGGATCGAGACACCACGGCTGCCACCAGCCCTGGTGATCCGATAACACCCACAACCCGGACCCGCTGTACACCGGTTGCTGGACCGAACCTTCTGTTGCCGTGGGCCAGGTCTCGCAGCCCCGCAAGCACCCGCTTTCCGTCACCACCGCCGTCCACAGTGTCGTGCGTACCCACGGCATGTCCGGCAGTCGCCAGCTGACCCACGCCAGCTGGCGTCCATCAGCGGACAGCGCCGGCGCGCCGTAGAAATCCTGGCCGGCGTGGAGCACCCGAATACCCTGCTCCGCACTGACCGCCACCAACTGTTGGCGACCACCGGCCTCGCGCACGGCCAGTACACGCTGGCGATGGGGGTCCGCCACCAGGCCGCCAAAGGCGGCGTCTGGCTCATCGGTAAGCCGTTGGCACCGGCCGTCTTCCGCGAGAAAGTGAATCTGCTGATCTTCACTGACCAGAAACACGCCGCCGTCGAGCGCGGCCAGACTGCCGCCGCCATAACCGTTGATGCGGCTGCGCACACTGAGGCCCGCCGGCCCGAACGGCTCCGCGCCCCGTGCGGTCAACCGCCACAGGGCTTGAATCCCGGTGGTCGGATCCGGCTCCAGCCAGTACACGCCGGTTCCGGACACCGCCAGCTCGAGGCGCTGCGCAAACGTGGCACAGGCCTGACTCGCACTCAGCTGGCCAGCAGGCAAAGCCTGCAGCGCCATTGCCTGTGACCGCAGCTCAGCCCCGGAATAGCAGTTTTGAGTTATCCGCATTGCGATAGATCAGCCCGTCGATGCCGGCCGTGGCATGCTCAGCAGCGGTCCTCGCCGCCAGAATCCGATCGTGGTGAGGCGACTTGCCACACACCGGGTCAGCGTTGTCGGCGTTGCCGGTCAGTAAAAACGCCTGACAGCGGCAACCGCCAAAATCCCTGCCCTTTTCATCACAGGAGCGACAGGGTTCCGGCATCCAGCTGTCGCCGCGGTAATGATTGAAGCCGGGGCTGTCGTACCAGATGCGGTGAAGATCCGTGTCACGCACGTTCGGGAAGTCGATGGGCAGCAAGCGGGCACTGTGGCAGGGCAACGCTGTGCCGTCCGGCGCCACGGTCAGAAACAGGCTTCCCCAACCATTCATACAGGCCTTGGGGCGCTCCTCGTAATAGTCCGGCGTCACAAAAATCAGCTTCATGGCCGAGTCGGCCGCAGCAAGGCGCTGACGATAGGCATTTACCTCGGTCTCGGCTTTCTCCAGTTGCGCCCGGGAGGGCATCAGCCCCTCGCGGTTCTCGAATGCCCAGCCGTAATACTGGCAGGTCGCCAGCTCGACATAGTCCGCCCCCAGCCGTTCACACAAGGACATGATGTCGCTCATCTGGTGAATGTTGTGGCGGTGGATCACGAAATTGAGCACCATCGGGTAACCGGCGTCCTTGACCGCGCGTGCCATCGCCAGCTTGTGGTCGAACGCCTTGCGGGAACCGGCCACGGCGTTGTTCAGCTCGGGATCCGAGGCCTGAAAACTGACCTGGATATGATCCAGACCGGCATCCCGGAAGGCACCCACTTTGGCCTCGGTGAGTCCCAGCCCCGAGGTGATCAGGTTGGTGTAATAGCCCAGTTGCCGCGCCTCGGCGATCAGCTCCGGCAGATCCTGACGTACCAGCGGTTCACCGCCGGAAAAGCCCAACTGCGCCGCCCCCATCTGACGCCCCTGGCGCAGCACCCGCACCCACTCCGCCGTGCTCAGTTCCTGAGCCGTTTGGGCAAAATCCAGCGGATTGGAGCAGTACGGACACTGCAGCGGGCAACGGTAGGTCAGCTCGGCCAGCAACCACAGCGGCGGACCGATGCCTGGGCGGTCCCCGCCGGGCATGGGGTGGTGGTCGTTCATGTGAACAGTATCCAGTGTTTCTGTTCCGCATCACTCAGAAAATCACTGACGTCGGTCTGCAGCGAACCGGCGTCCGGAAACTGCTGTTCCAGCACGGCCACAATGGCGGCCACGGTTCGCTCGCCGTCAATCTCTTTCAGCACCGCACCGGCGCTTTCGTTCAGCCGTACCATACCCTCCGGGTACAGCAATACGTGGGCATTCTGCGCCGGCTCCCACTGGAAGCGGAAGCCCGGGCGCAGCCGGGGCACGCTTGCCAGCCGATCGGTCACGACAGCCCCCGATGCCACGCGGGCTGGTCGGTGACGGTATGATACGGTGGCGTCTGGTGCAGATAAGCCATAGTCAGGGCATCCAACATCGACCATAAGATATCCAGTTTGAATTGAAGAATCTCCAGCGCACGGGTCTGGCTTTCAGCCGTGGTGAAACTGTCCAGGGTAATGGCCAGACCGTGCTCCACGTCGCGCCGCGCTTCGGATAACCGTTTGCGGAAATAGCGGTAGCCGCTGCCCTCGATCCACGGGTAGTGCTGCGGCCAACTGTCCAGCCGGGACTGATGAATCTCCGGCGCAAACAGTTCGGTCAGGGAAGAGCAGGCAGCTTCCTGCCAGGTGGCACGGCGGGCGAAATTCCGGTAAGCGTCTACCGCAAACCGGACACCCGGCAGCACGTGGCGCTGATCGACCACTTCTTCCCGGGTCAGGCCCACCGCCTCGGCCAGGTACAACCAGGCCTCGATGCCGCCCCCATCACCGTCGTGGCCGTCGTGGTCCAGAATCCGCTGCAGCCACATCCGGCGCACTCCGGCGTCCGGACAGTTCGCCATGATGGCGGCATCCTTGCGGGGGATGTTGATCTGGTAGTAGTAGCGGTTTGCCACCCAACCGCGGATCTGCGCCGGCGTGCAGTGTCCGCTATACATCGCTTTATGGTAGGGGTGATAAATGTGGTAGTACTGCCCCTTATCGCGCAGGGCCTGCTCGAAGTCTTTGCGGTTGAGCACAGTGCGGGCAATCGCGTTCATGAGGGATCCGCCAGTTCAATGTGCATTCCATCCCAGGCCACTTCGATACCGTGACGGGCCAGTTCGGCGCGCTCGGGCGAGTGTTCGTTGAGAATCGGGTTAGTGTTGTTGATGTGAATCAGGATCTTGCGGCGTGCCGGCAGGGTGTCCAGCACCTCGATCATGCCACCGGGACCGCTCTGGGCCAGATGCCCCATGTCCTGCCCGGTTCGGGGTCCCACTTCCTGGCGGATCATCTCGTCATCGTGCCAGACGGTGCCGTCCACCATCAGCACATCAGCCCGGCGCATCCAGTGCAGAATCCGGGCATCCGGTGCACCCAACCCGGGCGCATACAGCAGCGTTTGGCCGGTACGAGTGTCCTCCAGGAAAACGCCGATATTGTCCCCCGGATGGGGATTGTCCCGGCGCGGCGAATAGGGCGGCGCATTGCTCAACAGAGGAATCGCGGTGAGCCTCAGGGACGGCGCACAGGCAATAGTAAAAGACTCACTCTCGGTGGCGGGCACCTCCCGCCAGCTCAGCCCACCGTTCCAGTGCTTGAGCATTCGGAACAGGGGAAATCCCGAGGTCAGGTCCTCGTGCACCTGGGCAGTGCACCAGACATCCAGCGGCAGGCCTTCGCGCAGTGTCAGCAGGCCGGTGGTGTGATCCACCTGGCTGTCAATCAGCACCACGGCGCTGATGCCGGTATCCCGCAACGCGCGACCCGGTTGCATGGCCGGAAACGCCGCCAGCTGGGCACGAATGTCGGGGGAAGCATTAAACAGGATCCAGTGCTCACCGTCTTCACTGACCGCAATGGAGGACTGGGTGCGGGCGCGGGCGCTCAGAGTGCCCTTGCGGAAACCGTCGCAGTTGGCGCAGTTACAATTCCACTGGGGAAAGCCACCGCCGGCGGCGGAACCGAGTACATGGATATGCATGGAGGCACTCCGGACCAGAAACGGCCAGCGTCAAGCGGCTGGCCGCTCAGGTGTTCAGCGGTTGGCGAAGTACATAGTGACTTCGAAACCGATCCGCAGGTCTTCGTAGGCTGGTTTGGTCCACATAATGCTCACCTCTATTGTCATGATTGTTAGCGCATTCAGGGTGAGTTAGCGGCTGTACCGATAACTCACCTATCATCCTAGCGGCGCTGGCAAGCATCCCATATGGTACTTTGGCACTGTTTTCCCGCCTCCCTAAGTTGCAGACCGAACCGTACCCGCAGCCACAAAAAAGGGCCCCTGTGCAGGAGCCCGAAGCGTAGCAAAACAGCTCCGATGAAGCCGGAGCCTGAAGACGCACATCCGTTGTGCTCGCCCAATGCCGGGCCGGTGTGGAAGGCCCGCTTTTCACCGCCCGATCAGAAGAAACCCAACGGGTTGATGTCGTAACTCACCAGCAAGTTCTTGGTCTGCTGGTAGTGATCCAGCGCCATCTTGTGGTTCTCGCGGCCAACGCCGGACTTCTTGTAGCCACCAAAGGCCGCATGAGCCGGATACTGGTGGTAGCAGTTGGTCCATACGCGGCCAGCCTGGATGGCGCGGCCCATGCGATAGGCTCGGTTGATATCACGGGTCCAGAGACCGGCACCCAGGCCGAACTCGGTATCATTGGCAATGGCCAGGGCTTCTCCCTCGTCCTTGAAGGTGGTAACGCCCACCACCGGGCCGAAGATCTCTTCCTGGAACACGCGCATATTGTTCTTGCCTTTGAACAGCGTGGGCTGGACATAGAAGCCGTTGTTGTACTCACCCTCCATTTCCTCACGGCCACCGCCGGTCAGCACTTCCGCGCCTTCCTGCTTGCCGATTTCCAGGTAGGACATAATCTTGTCGAACTGCTCCTTGGACGCCTGGGCGCCTACCTGCACATCGGTATCCAGCGGGTTACCACGCTTGATCGCCTTGGTGCGCTCGATAACCTTGGCCATGAACTCGTCGTACATATCCTCCTGCACCAGCGCGCGGGATGGGCAAGTACAGACTTCGCCCTGGTTGAAGAACGCCAGCACCAGACCTTCCACACACTTGTCGATGAATTCCGGCTCAGCCTGCATGACGTCCGAGAAGTAGATGTTGGGCGACTTGCCACCCAGCTCTACGGTGGACGGGATGATGTTCTCGGCCGCGCACTTGAGGATATGAGCCCCCACCGGGGTGGAACCGGTGAACGCGATCTTGGCGATGCGCTTGCTGGTGGCCAGCGCCTGACCGGCTTCGATGCCGTAACCGTTGACGATGTTGACCACACCCGGTGGCAGCAGATCGCCGATCAGGTCCATCAGCACCAGAATACTGGCGGGCGTCTGCTCGGCTGGCTTCATCACCGTGCAGTTGCCGGCCGCGAGGCAAGGCGCCAGCTTCCACACCGCCATCAGCAGCGGAAAGTTCCAGGGAATGATCTGACCCACAACACCCAGAGGCTCATGGTAGTGGTAAGCCACGGTGTTGTTGTCGATGGCGCTGGAGGTGTCCTCCTGAGCGCGGATGCAGCCGGCGAAATAGCGGAAATGATCCACCGCCAGGGGCAGATCGGCGTTGATGGTTTCACGAACCGCCTTGCCGTTGTCCCAGGTCTCGGCCACCGCAAGCATCTCGATGTTCTGCTCGATACGATCGGCAATTTTCAACAGGATATTGGAACGCTCGGTGGTCGAGGTCTTACCCCAGGCTGGCGCAGCTTTGTGGGCTGCATCCAGAGCCAGCTCGATGTCTTCGGCGGTGGAGCGGGGGATGTCACAGATCGCATCACCGGTTACCGGGGTGATGTTCTCGAAATACTGGCCCTTGACCGGGGCAACCCACTCGCCACCAATATAGTTTTCATAACGGGATTTGAAGGAGACGACGGAGCCATCCTTTCCTGGTTGTGCGTAGATCATGGTCTCGACCTCTTGTTGTGTTTGTCGCAGGGCAACGCGGCCTTTCGCGTTTACTTATTCACTGTAGACCCCAATGCCGGAAAGATGAATGATGCGATGGAGGCGAAAAACTCCTCCCTTGGTAGTAGATGCATTAACCACCGGGTCTTTAGAGCGGTTTATAAAAAAGGCTACCCGAAAGTAGCCCCTTTTCTATAAACACTGTGATGTTGTCAGTTCGCCATCACTTGCTGGCAACCCGGTCTTTTGGCAGCTTGAAGGTCCAGACCGTCCCGCCCTGGTTGAAGTCCTTGACCACCTTGGCCACTTCACCGCCCCAGAGAGGTACCGCACCGCCCCAGCCTGTGGAGATGGAGACATACTGCTCACCGTCCATCTGCCAGGTTACCGGGGTACCCACCACACCGGTGCCGGTGTTGAACTTGTAGAGCTCTTCGCCGGTCTTGGCGTCAAAGGCTTTCAGATAGCCTTCGGGCGTACCGGTGAAGACCAGGTTACCGGCGGTCGCCAGAACGCCGCCCCAGAGCGGGGCCGGGTTGTTGTA
Organism: Marinobacter goseongensis; assembly: GCF_023156235.1. Classification (GTDB taxonomy): domain Bacteria; phylum Pseudomonadota; class Gammaproteobacteria; order Pseudomonadales; family Oleiphilaceae; genus Marinobacter; species Marinobacter goseongensis. Next base: position 91,396 of record NZ_JAKZAI010000003.1, read on the forward strand.
GCGCCAGACTTCTTTACCGGTTTTCGGATCCATGGCACGCAACACGCCGATGAACTCGTCGTTACCTGGTTTGATGGTAAAACCGGCGCCCAGGTAGGCCGCACCTTTTTTGTAAGATACCGGCTCGTTCCAGATGTCCATGGACCACTCGTTCGAGGGCACGTAGAACAATTCGGTGTCTTTGCTGTACGCCATGGGCATCCAGTTCTTGCCCCCGAGGAACGCCGGGAACGCCACTACGGTTTCGCCTTTCTCTCCACCCGCGTCAGCCGGGTTGCCCGGGCGGCCGTTTTTGGTGTTGTAAATGGGGCTGCCGTCCTTGTTCAAACCTTCGGCCCAGGTAATCTTGTCCACGAACGGGAAGCCACGGATAAAGTCGCCGTTTTCGCGGTTCAGCACGTAGAAAAACCCGTTACGGTCCGCGGTGGCCGCGGCCTTGACGGTTTTGCCGTTCTCTTTGTAGTCAAAAGAAATCAGCTCGTTGACGCCGTCGTAATCCCAGCCGTCATTGGGCGTGGTCTGGAAGTGCCACTTGATGCTGCCATCATCCGGATCTATGGCGACACGGGAGGATGAGAACAGGTTGTCACCGGGACGCAAGTGGGAGTTCCACGGCGCCGGGTTGCCGGTGCCGAAGAACAGCGAGTCGGTATCCGGGTCGTAGGTACCCCCTAGCCAGGTTGCCGCTCCACCAGTCTTCCACATGTCACCGGGCCAGGTTTTGCCGGCTTCGCCGCCGGAAATGCCGTTCTCGATTTTTTTGCCGTCCTTATAGACGTAACCCATGTGGCCTTCCACCGTCGGGCGAGTCCACAGCAGGTCACCGGTTTTCGGATCCCGGGCTTCAACTGTGCCCACAATGCCAAACTCACCACCGGATACGCCGGTGATCAGCTTGCCTTTGACGATCAGCGGGGCTGCCGTCATGGAATAGCCGGCCTGGTAATCGGCGACTTTCTTGATCCACACCACCTTGCCGGTATCTTTGTTAAGGGCGACCAGCTTGGCATCGAGGGTACCGAAAATGAACAGGTCGTCGTACAGGGCTCCGCCCCGGTTGACCACGTCACAACAGGGCATGATGCCATCCGGAAGACGGGCATCGTACTGCCAGATTTCTTCGCCGGTGCGCGCATCAACCGCATAGGCGCGCGAATAGGATGCCGTCACGTACATAACGCCATCCTTGACCAGTGGCTGGGATTCCTGACCCCGCTGTTTCTCGCCACCAAAGGAGAACGCCCATGCCGGCTGAAGAAACTTGACGTTGTCGGTATTGAGGGCATCCATCGGGCTGAAACGCTGGCCCTGGACGCCCATGCCGTAGCTTACGATGTCATCAACGGTGTCCTGGTCATTAAGGATATCTTCATCGGTGACCGCGTGGGCCCCCAGGGATACAGCCAGCGCCAGCGCACTGGCGGCGAACTGTTTACCGAACGGATTCGATCTCATGGTTGCGCTCTCCAAAGTCTCTTGTTGTCAGTGTATGCAGCGAACCGGGAATTTTTCCCGCCTCTGATCCACATTCTTGGCCTCACCCGCAATCGCAACAATTAATCGCCAGCACAGGTTTTCTCATCACTTGGTAGTAAGACCTGCGTAAAAAAGCCCGCACGTGGCGGGCTCGAAGGGCAGTAACGGTTTATTCCCCATTTTCATCGGGGCCAAGAATTTCGTCGTAGTACCCGGGTCGACTATAGGAAAGTCCGTGGTCGGCATAGAGCTCGACCAATTCTCCGGATCTGACCATGCCGTCCACAATCGCCCCGATGGCATAGCCAAGAGCGCGGTGGGTATGGCGCACTGCCAGGCCCAGGTCCCAGACCTGTCTGGTCATGCCTGGGAAGCCATTCCCTGCCTTGGCAAAGCCCTTGTCTTCATGGGCCGCCAATTGGTGTTCAATTTCCGCGCGCATACCCATCACGCCGGCAACCTCACCCTGATCCATGGCATGGAACGCTTCACCGACGTTGGCATAATGATGAACCTGGTTCCTCAGCCGTCCGCCAAATGCAGAGGTCAAATAGGTAGCCGGGAGAGTGTCGATCTCCACCCCGATCGGGTGGTACTGAAACACCGCAACGGTCTCAACGCCGTCCAGGCGGTTGGTATCAAAGGCAATCTGCCAGCGCTCCTGCTGGTAGGGCCCGAAAAACACCACCTGCTCGTTGATCATCTCGCCGGTGGAATCCCGCATGTACTTGAAGGTACTGTCGTAGGGCACCCGCATCATGATGTCCGCTATGCGGGTTTTCGCCAGGTAATGCCCCTTCCAGATATGGTTGCGCAGATCGTCACCCAGGTTTTCATCCGGGATAATCCAGTAGGGCCGAAACTCTACACCCAGCCCTTCTGCGATCCGGCGACCCAGCTCTGCATCTACTCCTCTGGCCTCACCATCGACCTCATAGGAATAGGGTGGAAAGTCTTTGTACATGCCGACATTCAGATAGCCTGAGTCCTGCACGATATCCAGGGTTCGGTCCGGAATCAGACTGCGGGACTGTTGAGCCTGCACCTGACTGGCGCCCACCAGCAGCAGTACCAGCATCAGTGCGTGCAAAGCTGACTTCATAAACTCACCTCCCGGAAATTCCAGCCTTGAAGAATGCGCTTTACCCTTGATTCAGACTGGGTTATTCAGGCTGGGGGACCGACTCAATGTAGGTCTTGATGGCCCAGATGGCGGTCTGATCCAGGTTGTCCTTGAACGACGGCATGCCTCGCCCGGTGCCGTTCATGACACGACCGATAAAATACTCGTCATCCCATTCCGTCAATTCCCTCAGGTCAGGAGTCAGTCCACCGGACATGGCTTCAATACCGTGACAAACCGCGCAGTTTCCTGCGTAACCGCTCTTGCCCACCTTGACGGCCTCGGCATGCTTGTCGCCGTGCTCATTTCCCTCTCTGAAGGGATTTTCTGTCAGCGCTTCCTTGCCAAGATTGGGTAAGTCACCGGTGTCCACTTCCTGGGGGGTAACATCCCCATGCGACATGGCAAAACCAGCCGTCGCCAGCAGGCCGGCGGCAACCAGGGCCTTTAATGAAAAAGAAACTGACATGTTGTTATACCTCTGTTTTGAATCTCCGTGCGCTGGCCATTAGTTGTGAGTGCATTGCCAGCTACCTGATTCAAGTCTAGGAACACGCCATTCCGATCAGAATGCCACTTTGGCGCCTTCGTTCTAGTTCCTTGGTAGTAGGCGTGCAGAAGCGGCGCCAAAGCACGAGGCTATGAAGCGATCGTGAGAAATTGGCCACGTTTCAACCACACGCAAGCCTGACGGGAACTTTTCCCGGTTTTTATCGACTTTTTCCCGATATTTTCATGATTTTTTCCGTCGCCTTCGTGTTCGCTGCGGGCTAATACTCTGACCGTCAACGCGAGTCAGACGCGTGAATGACAACAAAAACCAAGGGGAAATGAACATGAAACCAAGAGATCACAAGTCGGCCATTGCCAGAGCGGTCAGCCTGGCAGTGATAGTAGGCACTGCCGGAGGCCTTTCCTTGCAGGCCAACGCAAAAGACGTCACCTGGGAGGACATCAAGAACGACGCCGAAACCACCGGAGATGTTCTCGGCTATGGCATCGGGCCCAAGGCCCAGCGGTACAGCCCGATGACAACGGTCAATACCGATAACGTTGAACGCCTGGTGCCCGCCTACTCCTTCTCATTCGGCGACGAGAAACAAAGGGGCCAGGAGTCCCAGGCACTGGTTCACGACGGCATGATTTACGTCACCGGCTCCTATTCCCGCCTTTTTGCCCTGGATGCCCGAACAGGCAAGAAGGTTTGGGGTTACAGCCACCGGCTTCCCGAAGGCATACGGCCCTGTTGCGATGTGGTAAACCGCGGCGCTGCCATTTTCGGTGACAAGGTTTTCTTCGGCACTCTGGATGCCGGCATCGTGGCCCTGAACAAGGACACCGGTGAAGTCGTCTGGCGGGAAAAATTCGCGGATCACGAGGCAGGCTATACCATGACCGGCGCACCGACGCTGATCAAGGATCAGAAGACCGGCAAGGTGCTGTTGATTCACGGCTCTTCGGGCGATGAGTTCGGTGTTGTAGGCAAGCTCTTTGCCCGGGACCCGGACACCGGTGAGGAAGTCTGGATGCGCCCCTTCGTGGAAGGACACTATGGCCGCCTCAACGGTAAGAAAAGTACGCCAACCGGCGACCCTGACGCCCCAAGTTGGCCGGACGATCCCGACACCGAAACCGGCAAGGTGGAAGCCTGGAGCCATGGTGGCGGCGCGCCCTGGCAGAGTGCCAGCTTTGACGTTGAAACCAACACCATCATTATCGGGGCAGGCAATCCCGCCCCCTGGAACACCTGGAAACGCACCTCGCCGGGCGGCGATCCCCGGGATTACGACAACCTTTACACCTCCGGCCAGGTGGGCGTTGACCCTTCCACAGGGGAGGTGAAATGGTTCTATCAACACACACCCAACGACGCCTGGGATTTCTCCGGCAATAACGAGTTGGTGCTTTTTGAATACGAGGATGACGGAGAAACCGTCAAGGCCACGGCCCATGCCGACCGCAACGGCTTCTTCTACTTGGTGAACCGGGAAAACGGTGAGTATATCAACGCCTTTCCGTTCGTAGACAACATTACCTGGGCGGAACGTATTGGCGAAGACGGACGCCCGGTAGAAGCAGAAGGCCAGCGCCCGCCACCCCTTGAACCGGGCGAGACCCAGGGCGAAGCCATTGAGGTTTCACCACCCTTCCTGGGCGGCAAAAACTGGAACCCCATGGCCTATAGCCAGGACACCGGTCTGTTCTACATTCCGGGCAACCACTGGAAAGAGGACTACTGGACGGAAGAGGTTACCTATAAAAAAGGTGCGGCCTATCTCGGACAGGGATTCCGGATCAAACGCATGTACGACGATCACGTTGGCATCCTCAGGGCCATGGACCCGCTTACCGGAGAAGTGGCATGGGAACACAAGGAAAAGCTGCCACTCTGGGCGGGCGTTCTGACCACCAGGGGCGGCCTGGTCTTCACCGGCACCGGAGACGGTTATTTCAAGGCGTTTGACGCGGAGTCCGGTGAGGAACTCTGGTCCTTCCAGACAGGGTCGGGGATTATTTCATCACCGATCACCTGGGAAATGGATGGTGAACAATACATTGGCGTGGTCTCCGGCTACGGTGGCGCAGTCCCACTCTGGGGCGGCGACATGGCGGAGCTGACCAAGCCGGTCTCCCAGGGCGGCTCCTTCTGGGCCTTCAAACTGCCTTCCTGGTCACAGGCCTCCCGCTAAAACCTGCCCGGCATTGGCCCGGCGCCCTGCGCCGGGTCTTTTTCACCATCCTGCAAACGCGTTTTTCGAGGGACTCGACGATGAAACCACAACTGCTTATAAGTCTTATGGCTGTATGCCTGCCACTGGCAGCCGCCGACTATCTTGCAGATATCGAAGATGCGCCAGTTATCAACGGCTGCAGGCTGCAACCCGAAGCGACCTGTCCGGGCGCTGACCTGCGCGGTGCAGACCTGTCAAACATGGACTTACACTCCGCTGACTTCAAAGAGGCCAATCTTGAAGGGGCCACACTCAATCACAGTAACCTGCGGGGCGCACGACTCGATGGTGCCAACCTCGAGGGGGTAACCGGCCTGAGAGTAAACCTCTACCGTGCCTCCATACGCGGCGCCAATGTCACCGGGGCAGACCTGCGTGGAGCGCAGGCAGAATACCTGTTCGCTCAGGGTTCGGATTTTTCGGGGGCGGATCTCAGTGGCGGCAACTTCGACTTCTCGCGCTTTTCCGGGGCCGTCATGAAAGGGGCGGTTCTGGACTATTCAACTTTCGAGATCGCCTGGATGCCCAAGACCAATCTCGAGGGGGCGAGCCTTATCGGCGCCAACCTCCAGGAGGCCAAATTCGGTAATGCCAGCCTGGCGGATGCCGACATGCGAGGCTCCCGAATTCACTATGCAACCTTTGTGAACACCTTTATGGAAGGCTGCACCGCCTGCCCCTTTGACTGGTGAGCTCAGGCCCGAGGGCGCTCCGGTAGCTGGCCGTAGCGGACAAGCCCGGCATCAACCGCCAGGTGGATAAGCTCAACGGACGAGCTCACCTGCAGTTTTCCCTTCAGCATAGCCAAGTGATTGGAGACGGTTTTGCTACTGACGCAGAGGCGGCTCGCAATGCCCTGGATATCCTCGCCCCGGGCATACATCAGCAGTACCTCCATTTCTCGCTGGGTCATATCCCTGAGCCGGTGGTCCACGGGACGTTCCTGGTTCATTGCCAGGCGAGTGGCTATCGGATGTTCAATGTAGGGCTCACCAGCAGCCACCCGCTTTACCGCTTCGGCAAGCTCCTCCGGTGCGCAGTTCTTGGACACAAAGCCCATGCCGCCAACCTCCAGCGCCTGCTTCACCATCGGCAGTTCATCATGCATGGTAAAAAACACAATGCCGGCCCCACGCCAGCGCTGACGAACCCGCCGCGCTACTTCCAGCCCGGAGATATCCGGCAACCCCATATCTAGCAGCATCAGGTCCGGGCGGTGTTCGGCCCAGGCGGCGATGGCAGCCTGGCCGGTTTCAACCTCGACTATCTCCAGGCCAGGCATCATGCTCCGCAGCAGACTGGAGATTCCCTGCCTTACCACTCGGTGGTCGTCAACAATAATCAGCTTCATCGGCGCTTCTCCGGGCTTCGGATTGTCAGCTCAGGGGAATGGTGAGACACACCCTGGTGCCCTGGCCTGAACGACTGAAGAACTCGGCTTTACCGCCCAGGCTGCGGGCCCTTTCACACATGGACCGGAGCCCGAGGCCAGCTCTGGCCGAGAGGTTGTTAGCTCCAATTCCGTTGTCGCGAATCTCGATCTGCAGCACACGGGGCTTTGCAGTCACACCCAATATGGCTTTGGTTGCGGCCGCATGTCTTGAGACATTATTCAGTGCTTCCTGTACAAACCGATACAGATGGGTCTGTTTCTCACCGGTAAGTTCGGGCAGGCGTTCATCCACCGTGAGTTCACAGGTCAGGCCACTGAGCTGCTGCCACTGGTCCACCAGATGATGAATGGCGGACCCCAGTCCGAGCTGCTCCATGACCAGAGGATGCAGATCCTGCAGCAGGTGACGAAAGTGCTGCTGCACGGTCTCACAGTGTTCGGCCAGTTCCTTCGCCTGATCCTTCTGGCGCTCATTCAGTTCCGGGTCATAGAGCCAGCCGCGAGCCTGGGCGCGGATGCCGGTAATATACTGGCCAAGATCATCATGAAGCACCCGTGCAATGTGTGCCCGCTCACGATCCTGAAGCTCAAGAAGTTCGTTCAGTAACCTGGCAACGGTTTGCTGTTCGGTCTCCAGCGCTTCTGCCATGGTGTTGAACCGCTGCACCAGTTGATCCAGTTCTGTTACTGACTGCCGTGGCAGGCGTGGAGAACCCTCCCCTTCACCAATGTCGTCCATGGCCTTGCCGATACGCCGAAGCGGCTCTGTCAGCCGGCGCATTGCCAGGAATAACGCTGAAAAGCACAGCAGTACACCGATGCCGAAAGCCAGCGACACCAGAACAAAGTTTTCCCAGATTTCCTCTACTTCGTCGTACGGGTTAACCTGCCAGCCTCCGATGACCGGAAGTCCACTTGCCTGGTCGGCTCCCAGGGTGCGAATAAACCAGAATGGGACGTCGCCACCGCCACCGGCAACGCCCTCATCCGATAACGGGCGCAAGTGCCGAAGGCCTGCAATCAGTTCCGGACCAACCTCTTCCGGCGCTCCAATCATGCCCGCCAGCGTCGATATCCCATCCAGTTCACGGGCCACATCCAGTCTCGCCTGTTTCAGGTAGAAAAAAGCCCCGACGCCATAAACCAGGGCAAATACTGCCAGCATCAACAACGCCACCCGGCTGTATGCCCTCATGATTGAAGTCCCGTTCTGCCTGAAGAAAGTTGCGTCAACTTCATGCTAACGGTGTAAAAATTCCCGGGAATAGTTCTTTAGTACCGCCAGTTTCCTACTTTCTGAATATTTCAGCGCCTTTCCACGTTCTCTAAGCTGGACTCAACAACAAGTATTCAAAGAGGGGACGGCAATATGGATCTTAAAGGCAGGCTACTGATTGCTTCAGTCCTATGTGGCTGGCTGCTGGCGCCGGCTTCGGCGGCGGCCCTCGATGTAACCATCGGCTATATCCACTGGGTACCCGACCAGGGCCCGGTGCTATCCAATGTCACTCCGGAACCGGAAGACGCCGGCCTCCGTGGCGCTGAGCTGGGAATCGCAGACAACAACGCCACCGGCAAGTTCCTCAACCAGAACTATGCTCTGGAGTCCGTCATAGCCAGCGATGAAGCGGGCGCACTGGCCGCCCTCGACAGCATGCTGGAAAACGGCATTGATCTGCTGGTGACCCGCGTTCCCGCAGATACACTGCAGGCGATGGCTAAAAAGGCTGACGGTAAAGCGCTGCTGTTCAATGCCGGCGCATCGGACGGTCGTCTACGAATCACGGAGTGCCAGCCCAACGTCCTGCATACCATCCCTTCCTACGCCATGCTGACCGACGCCCTCGCCCAGTGGCTGAGCATGCGGCGCTGGAAGGAAGTATTCCTGATTACCGGGCCGACCGACCAGGACAAAGCCTGGGCCGATGCTTTCCGCCGCGCCAGCAAGCGCTTCGGCCTGGACATCATTGCCGACAAACCCTGGACCTTTGACTCGGACCTGCGCCGCACGGCTGCCAAAGAACTGCCCGCCTTCACCCAGGCCCGTGATTACGACGCCGTGGTGGTCGCCGATGTACGTGGTGATTTCGGGGAATACGTGCCCTTCAACACCTGGCTGCCGCGCCCGGTAGTAGGCACCCAGGGCATGGGCCCGGAAGCCTGGCATCGGGTGGTTGAAGCCTGGGGTGCGGCGCAGCTGCAGAACCGTTTCCGGGAATTGGCGGACCGTGAAATGAACAGCGAGGATTATGCCGCCTGGGCCGCCATACGCTCCATCGGCACCACGGTGACCGGCCTCAGTGAAGCTGGCCACTCAAACATTCGCGAGCACCTGTTTTCCGACGCTTTCCAGCTCGCCGCCTTCAAGGGCCGCAAGCTGACTTACCGCCCCTGGAACGGGCAGCTTCGCCAGCCAATCCCCCTGGTTCACCCACAGGGCCTGGTTGCAACACCGCCTCTGGAAGGCTTCCTGCATCCCGATTCCGAACTGGACACCCTGGGCTACGACAAGCCCGAGAGTGACTGCCGGATCAATTGACCCCACTGAAGAACAAGAAGGAACACTGACCATGAAAAATGCGTTCAAGATTGCGACCCTGGCAGCGGCCATTGGCCTCTCAGGCCCGGCGCTGGCAAGCCTGGCCTACGTGTCCAACGAGAAGGACAACACTCTCTCCGTCATTGATACCGAAACCAATGAGGTCGTGGACACCATCGACGTCGGCGCCCGGCCCAGGGGCATCCTGCTGTCCAAGGACCACACCAAACTCTACATTTGTGCCAGTGACGACGACACCGTTCAGGTACTGGACTTGGCCACCCGCAAGATCATCGACACCCTGCCCTCTGGCGAAGACCCCGAGCAGTTTGCCCTGCACCCCAACAACCGTCACCTATACATCGCCAACGAGGACGATGCCATCGTGACCGTGGTGGATGTGCAAACCAAGGACGTTCTGGCTCAGATCGATGTGGGCGTGGAGCCCGAAGGCATGGCGGTCAGCCCTGACGGCAAGTGGGCGGTGAACACCAGTGAAACCTCCAGCATGCTGCACTGGATCAACACCGAAACCTTCGAGATCGAGAGGAACACCGTGGTGGGCCAGCGCCCGCGGCACGTGGAGTTCTCCAAAGACAGCAAGGTTGCCTGGGCCTCGGCGGAGATCGGCGGCACCGTGCACATCTTCGACGTGGATACCATTGAAGAAATCAAGCAGATCGATTTCAAGATCAAAGGTGTGCCCCAGGATCGGGTGCAACCGGTGGGCATCGAGCTCACCTCGAATGGCAAGTACGCCTTCGTAGCCCTCGGCCCCTCCAACCACGTTGCGGTGGTGGATGCGCAGACCTACGAAGTCCTGGATTACCTGCTGGTGGGCGCCCGTGTCTGGCAGCTGGATCTGGACAAGGATGAGAAGTTTCTCTACACCACCAACGGCGTCTCCAGTGACGTATCCGTTATCGATGTGGAAGAGCTGAAGGTGATCAAATCCATCAAGGTGGGCCGCTTCCCCTGGGGTGTGGTCATCGATCCCACTTCATGACCATTGAAGCCCGCAACCTCAGCTTTCGCTACGGCGACAAGCCGGTGCTCAAGGAGGTCAGCTTCGCGCTGACCTCCGGCGGTTTTCATGCCCTGCTGGGCCCGAACGGCGCCGGCAAGTCGACGCTGTTCGGCCTGCTGACAAGGCTGCTGGCCTTGCAACAGGGCGATGTGCTGATGGCGGGGCAATCCCTGAAAAAACAGCCCGCCGAGGCCATGCGCAACATCGGCGTGGTGTTCCAGCAGAATGCCCTGGATCTAGATCTGACCGTGCGTCAGAACCTTCTTTACCACGCCGCGCTCCATGGCCTGTCACGTCAGGCGGCCCGGGTGCGGGGCGACCGGGAGCTGACACGTTTCCAACTGCTGGAACGGGCCAACGAACCGGTGCGGAAACTCAATGGCGGCCACCGCCGGCGGGTGGAGATCGCGCGTGCCCTGCTCCATGAGCCTTCCCTGTTATTGCTTGATGAACCTACAGTCGGGTTGGACGTGGCCAGCCGCCGGGAGCTGAACGATCACGTGCGCACGCTCTGTGACTCCGACGGCCTCACCGTACTCTGGGCCACCCACCTGATCGAGGAGATTCGCCCGGAAGACCGGGTGCTGATCCTCCATGAAGGCAAGCTGCTGGCCGACGGTGCAGGGCATGACATCTGCGAAGCCGAAGGTACCCGCGACCTGGCGGAAACCTTCCATACCCTGACAGGAGCCGGATGATATGAAAGCTGCCCATTACTGGCACTGTTTCGTCGGCATTCAGACCCGGGAATGGTTGCGCTTCTGGCAGCAGCGCACCCGCTTCGCCAGCGCCCTGGTGCGGCCACTGCTGTGGCTGGTGGTGTTCGCCGCCGGCTTCCGGGCGGTGCTGGGCATTTCCATCATTCCGCCCTATCAGACCTACATCACCTACGAAACCTACATCGCCCCCGGGCTGTGCGGCATGATCATCCTGTTCAACAGCATGCAGGGAGCGCTGTCCATGGTGTACGACCGGGAGCTTGGCAGCATGAGAGTGCTGTTGATGAGCCCTCTGCCGCGACCGTTTCTACTGGTGACAAAATTGCTGGCCATGGGGATTGTGTCTGTCGGGCAGGTGTACGTTTTTCTTTTGTTGGCCCTGTTAGTGGATGTCGAACCACCGGCCTGGGGCTATCTGGTCGTTTTGCCAGCGCTGATTCTGACCAGCCTGATGCTGGGGGCGTTAGGGTTGCTGATCGCTACCTGGATCAAACAGCTGGAGAATTTTGCCGGGGTGATGAATTTTGTCATTTTCCCAATGTTCTTCATGTCATCTGCCCTTTACCCGCTTTGGCGCATGAACGAGGCCAGCCCCTGGCTCTACTGGATTTGCCAGTTCAATCCATTCACCCACGCAGTAGAGGCGATCCGATTCTCCCTGTACTTGGAATGGAACCCGATGGCTTATGGCATTACCGCAACGGTGACTTTGGTCTTGTCCCTACTCGCGACCGCCGGGTTCAGACCTCAACGAACCAAGATACTTGCAACCTCCAAACCCGCCTGATCAGCATTATTCATCAGACTCCACCGCCGCCTTTGCTTGCCAAAAGTCGGCCTGGATCGGGTCTGCTTCGGTTCCCAGACCGCGCGCATAAGCTTGTGCCACTGCAGACATACTTAATCTGTCGCCGGCTTCTGCCCCTTTCAAATACCACTCGAATGCCTTGGCATCACTCTCCTCCACACCCAGGCCATTCGCATACATATTCGCCAGATTGTACATGCCCTGGTGGCTACCCGATTCTGCGAGCGCCTGGTAGCGCTCGAAAGCCAGGTCATATTGGCCCATCTTATATACGGCATATGCCTCAAGCACTTTAACCATCTCGCGGGCCACGCCCATTTGCTGTTCCGATTCGTCCCCATTCACGGCAGGCGAAAGCAACAACAAAAAGCTCGCGGCCATAACCATCCATTTTCTAGCGCATTGGCGTTGCATGAAAGCCTCCGGGGATTAAAAGACGATTGCAAACGATCACCCACAAATACCGGCGTCCTTGACTCTAACGTAACGAAGGTTTGCGACTTTACTCGTTGACGTTCGCGCTTCCTACGAAAGTTTCCTAGGTTCCCTCATTTAAAAGGATAGGCACCAGGGGCTCCGGAGGCAGCGGGATACAGCTGACATCTTTGATCTTCTGTATCACTGAGAAAAGCTATCGCAAACGGGGCAAACGATCTTAAGAATCCTCCAATTTATGACGAAGCCGCTTCAACACCCCATCAATCAAACCGGATTCACCAACCCGATCATCCCACTGTAACCGAGCCGGCTTGCCGTCGAGATACCACAACCGATTCGCCAATATTTCCGCATCATCGCCATCGTGAGTCACGCAGATCATCGCCATCCCGGGATTGGCATCCATGATCCCCGCAATCAGAACTTTCAGCCCACCGGCCATCACCGGATCCAGCGATGCAAAAGGTTCATCCAGCAACAACAAATCTGGCTTAACCGCCAGACACCGCGCCAGGGCCGCCCGTCTGGCCATACCAAGCGAGAGTTGGTCTGGCAGGTAGTGCTCATACCCCTTCAGCCCCACACTGGCAAGGTAGCCAGCTGCTTCTTGAAATGTCGCGCCAACCAACTGGATATTGGCACTCAAAGTCCGCCAGGGCAGCAAACGATGCTCCTGAAACAGATAACCAACCCGTAGCTTCACAGCGCCGATCATGGTCTTCGCCGGAATGGTCTCATCGAGCCCGGCAATGGCGTTCAAAAGTGTAGTTTTGCCGATACCGGAAGGCCCCAGCAGGCAGATGCGGTCTCCCCGCTCAATTTTTGCGGAGATTTCCCCCAATACAGGCTGGCCGAAAGTACGCTCGGAAATCCGCAGTTCAAGCATGGGCGGTCTCCGGCTGGCGCCAACGGCTGGAACGCCGCTCAAGGGGCTGAAGGATGGCCAGTTCGAGAAGCTGGACCACGGCAATAAACGCCAGGCTGTAGGCGAGGATGGCGGCTACGTCGAACACCTGGAAGGCCAGATGCAACTGGAAACCGATGCCATTCGAGCGGCCCAGCAGTTCAACCACCAGGACGATTTTCCAGATCAGCGCCAGTCCGCCCCGAGTGGCGGCCATCAAATAGGGAAAGAGTTGCGGTACCCAGACCTCACGGAACCGCTGCCAGCGGGTGAAGTCGTAAACCGTGGCCATTTCTTCAAGCCGGTGGTCGAGGCTGCGTGCGCCTTCGCGGACGGTGACCGCTACATTGGGCACTTTGTTGATGACCACGGCAATGACAGCAGCCACTTCCACCAGGCCGAACCAGACGTACATCAGGATGATGGTGACCAGCGCCGGCAGGTTGAGTAGTAGCACCAGCATGGGGTCAAACAATGCATTGGTGGTTTTGGAGCGGCCCATGGCGACGCCAATTGCGGTGCCCAGCAGCATTGCCAGGGCAAAGGCCACGATGACGCGCCCGAGTGTTGCGCCCAGGTGGTGCCAGAGTTCACCGGAGACGGCTTCCCGGATGACGGTGTCGAGAACGTCGAGGGGAGTGGGTAGCAAGGGCGTTTTGAGCAACCAGGCAACTACCGCCCAGAGCAGGACAAACAAGGGCAGAACCACCCAGTAGCTCCAGGCCGGAGGGCTCCCGGATCGGTTGCTCACGGCTGTCTCCGGTGGAACAGGTCTGCCGGCATCAGGTTGTCGGGATCGGCGCCGGTGAGGGTCAGTAACCGATGCAGGTCGGCAACCCGTTTATCGGTCTGGGGGGCAGGTGTGCCGGTTACAAAGCCGTCCCGCAGGGCCTCAAACACGCTGGCTTCCGGATCGCCCATGATCGGCCGCAGCCGCTGCCAGTGTGAGTCGTCTGCGAGTTCCGTCTTCGCCTGATGCAGGGAGCCAGCAAAACGGTCGACCAGCGAACGGTGATCCGCAGCCCAGTCTGCTGGAAACACATACCCCAACACCGGCAGGTTGCGATCCATATCCAGGGCATCCAGCAGGTCTGCCATCCCGAAGGCGGAGCGCCAGCCGCCCTCTCCCATCAGTCGGGCGGCGAAGTGCCAATAGGTCACAATCACGTCCGCCTGTTCCCGCTTCAGGGCCTGGCTGAGCAGTGGCGGCGCCGCAAACTGGATGTCGGCGGATTCGGTCAGGGTGATACCCTGCTGTTCTGCGACTCTCTGGAGCAGTATCCAGCCTTTGCTGTCCGGGCCGCCGGCAACGCCAATGCGCTTGCCGGACAGGTCGGCCACGGAGCGAATGTCGGAATCTTCCGGCACCACGATGTCACCAATCCGGGACGAGAAAGGCACATACCGATAGGGGGTTCCCGCCTCGAACCGGGACTGCGTCCAGAGCAGGTCGGCCACAGCGCCGTTTACCGATCCACTGGTCACTGCCAGCCGCGAGGCCGGGAGGTTGGCCACCAATTTGAGTTCAAGGCGATAGCCGTTCTTCTGGTCCAGCTCCCGGTGCAGTATGTGGTCCAGTTCCCAGTGGGCGGTGCCGAACTGCAGCACGCTGACGGACAGCACTGGCAGAGGTGAAGAGTCTCTATCACTGGCATGGCCGAAACCTGCCAGCAAAAAGACGAACAACAGCGTTGGCACGGCCCGCAGGAATGGTCGAGGGGCGGCAGCAGAGGATTCACGATCGGGCGTTGTTATTGGTTGTTGGTTCATCCCTCCACGATACGAAGCCCGCTACCAGGCAAGAATAGTACTTTGGTGCCTGTTTTTTGGTGCGATGGTCGTATTCAACCGGCGGCGCATATCGCGTGTAATGAAATCATCACAATAATAACCAGAGGCTCAACTCCGATCCCGGAATGCCTTTGTACAGGAGGCCGCCATGCTTGACGAGCTCGATGCCGCACTCACTTCCGAAAAGCGCTATGATGCAGCGGAAGCCATTCCCGAAACTGACCACCACCAGGTAGATGCACCCATGGAGCCGGCTTACAAGATTCTGATCGCCGACGACCACCCGCTGTTTCGCGAAGCCATCAGCAGCGTGATCTCCTCAGGATTCGTCGGCAGCGAAATCATCGAAACTGCCGATCTCGACAGCGCCCTGGACATCACCCGTGAAAACGATGACCTCGATCTGATCCTGCTGGATCTCAACATGCCCGGCATGCATGGCCTCAACGGTCTGATCTCGCTGCGCAACGAAGCCCCCACCATTCCGGTGGTGATCGTGTCTGCGGAAGAGGACAAACAGGTAGTGCTGCAGGCCATCACCTACGGCGCCTGCGGTTTCATCACCAAGTCGTCGCCCCGGGCCCAGATGACCGAAGCCATCCAGCAGATCCTTAATGGCAACGTCTACCTGCCCTCGGACATCATCCGTACCGGCAAGGAAAGCACCAATCGCCGCAGCCGCCATGAGGACAACCCCATCTCCCCGGAGCTGCTGAACTCCCTGACCCGCCGCCAGCTGCTGGTGCTGGAGCGGATGTCCAAGGGAGAGTCCAACAAGCAGATTGCCTACAATCTGAACATCGCAGAAACCACCGTGAAAGCCCACGTGTCTGCCATCCTGCGCAAGCTCGGGGTGCATAACCGGGTGCAGGCGATTCTGTCGGCCAGTGATGTGGATTTCAGCCAATATCTGAAGCGGTAACCCTTATCCCCGCAAGAGGTGGTTCAACACGCTGCGCAACTTCAGCGGCTTCACCGGCTTGTTCATCAACAGATGGCCACGCTCACGGATGTGCTGCTTGAGCTCGTTGGTGTAGTTGGCGGTGATCATCACCACCGGTGCCGGGTCATGGCGACGGCGGTTGATTTCCGCCACTACGTCCACGCCGTTTTCATCATTGTCCAGGTGGTAATCCGCCAGAATCAGCTCCACCGAGCCGGTGGCAGGGTCCAACTGGCGCTCGAGATCGTCCAGTGACACCGCCGTGACCACCCGGCAGTCCCAGCCTTCCAGCAGTGTTTTCATACCCTGGCAGATGGACGGATCGTTATCAATCACCCAGATTATCGCGCCTCCGAGGCCACCGTCACAAGCCGATATCCGATTCTGGTCCGGTACCGGTCGCCTCGGTTGCAGTTGCCCGAGCGGCACCCTCACGCTGAATACGGAGCCCTTGCCTTCAATGGAGGAGACCGTGACTTCATGCCCCAGGATTCGCGAGATTTTGTCCACGATCGCCAGTCCCAGCCCCAGCCCCTTGTCGGGCTGCGAACCCGCTGGCCGGATGCGTTTGAATTCCTGGAAGATCTCCGTCAACTTGTCGGCCGGTATCCCCGGCCCCGTGTCCCAGACCTGCAGCAACACATGATCCTTGTGCCGGCGGCAGCCCAACAGGATCCGGCCGCTGCCGGTGTAGCGGATGGCATTGGTGAGGAAATTGCGGAGAATGCGGGCGAGCAGCTGGGAGTCGGATTCCACCGCCACCGAGCAGGGCACGAAGTCCAGACTGAGCCCCTCAGCAACGGCCATTTGCCGGAATTCCCGAGCGATGTTGTTCAGCAGATCCCGCAGATCAAAGACGGTCACGTCAGGCTTGATCACACCGGCATCCAGTTTGGAAATATCGACCAACGTACCCAGCAGGTTTTCGACGTCGTCCAGCGACGTACTCACCGAACGCACCAGGCTCTCGGCCTTGGGCCCGAAGGATTGCTCCAGCAGCGCGCTGGTGAACAGGCGGGCCGCATTCAGCGGCTGCAACAGGTCGTGGCTGACCGCCGCCAGGAACTTGGTTTTGGAGAGATTTGCCCGCTCTGCCTCGAGCTTGGCATCCCGCAAGCGGGCTTCCACCGTGGCCCGCTCGGCGATTTCCTGGCGCAACTGACTGTTCAGGCCGGTGAGGGCCGCGGTGCGCTCCTTGACCCGGCGCTCCAGGTGATCGTATGCCTGCTCGAGTGCCAGTGCGGTCTTGCGGCGCTCGGTGATGTCACGGATCAACACAAAGAACCCGATGATATCACCCTGGTCGTCAACATTCGGCACGTAGGAGCGGAGCATGTGACGCACTTCGCCCTGCTCACCGGTTTCCTCAAACTCGAAGGTCACATTGTGGCCCGCCATGACTTCCAGAATCTGCGGTAACAGCCGCTGATAAAGCTGCGGGCTGTGAACGCGATCCAGGCGTTTGCCCAGAGGCGAGGTTCCCTGGCGGCCATACCAGGCCGCGTAGACCTTGTTGCAGAACTGAATGGTCATGTCCGCGCCGATGTAGGCAATCAGCGCCGGCACGTGGTCCGTGACCACCCGGATCCAGCGCTCACTCTCTTCCAGCGCCTTGATGCGCCGGGCCATTTCGCTGTTCTTGACGTCGGTGATGTCGGAATAGAGCACCACCAGGCCACCTTCCCGGGTCGGCCGCTCGGTCATCTGCACCCAGCGACGATTGGATAACAGGAACACCACCCCCTCGGCCTCCTCGTGGCTGTGCTCCTCGACAATCAGACCCGAGTTGACGGCACTCGCCTTGACCTCACTGATGGAGGTCCCCGGCTCCGGTGCGTCAAGTCCGGCGTAACGCCAGTAGCTGCGGAAACGGCTGTTGCTCTGGATCAGGCGGTGCTGCCGATCGAACAGCACAAAGCCATCGGCAATGCTCTCAATGGCATCGCTCAGACGCTGGCGGGTGGTCTCGGCTTCCTCTCGGGCCCGGTTCAGTGCCTTGTTACTGCTCTTCAGTTCTTCCATGGTCTGGTTCAGGGCATCGGTGCGTTCACGCACCTGCTCCGCCAGCACCACCGAATGCTCGAACGCGGCGTACGGCTCCGGCTTGTGGGACGAGCCCGATTCCACACGGACAATCAGCGCATCGCGGATCCTTCGCAGGCGCTCGTTCTCGGCCTCAAGTTCGGCGACACGCCGGTCCCGATCCACTTCCGCAGTAACCTCAGTCTTGTCCGGAGTGGACATCAGGCTGGCCAATGACCACCCCCGTAAACGTCTGGTTGATGTGCATACCGTCAAACTGCTCGCCGTAGGTGTTGAAGCCAATGACCTTGTGGTGCCTGAGAAACTCCGAAACCGCGTCCACCTCGCCGGTCAGCTCGGCTTCCAGGCGCCGCAGAAAACAGTCGCAGCCGATGGTGACCAGCGGTGGCCCCACGTCTCGCTCGGCCGCCTCAATCTGGATGCGCACGCTGTCCAGCAGCGATTCCGGCTCCATGGCGGTCATCACGATGCCGGTCTCCACCGCGCAGTAGAAGGTCAGGCTTTTATCCGCATTCACCCGCTGGATCGAGCGCACAAAATAATGACCACCGATTTTCACCCCCAGAGGCCGCAGCGCAAACATCTTGCGGTCCAACGCTTCCACGTCGACACCCACGGCCCGGGCGTAGGCATCGGCAGCGGGCTCTGCGTTAAGCTCGAACACCGTGCGGCTCTGGGCACAGGCGCGGGTGACCACCAACTTGTCATCGCGCTCAACCATGTGGTGGGTGGAAAATACCCGGAAATCGAGAGGCGTGTTCACCAGCATGACCGTAGCGGCACTGGTGTGGAACTGGCCATCAAAAAACACATGGGTATTGGCCAGGCGCTCGTCGTCCCCCGCTGAACCGCCGAATTGAGGAATGCTGCCCAGTGCGGCGTTGAGAGTAGCCAACACCAGCTCCTCACGGCTGGAAAGCCCGTCCAGCAAGGTAATGGCAAACGTGTTGCCTTTGACCGGGGCCAGCCTCGCGTCCCGGCAGGTGGCCAGCAGACCGTCGATCACCCGCTGAGCGCTCTGCAGGGTAAACCGGTCCAACTCGCGGATCAGCGCGCAGTCGATGGCAAAATAGCGTTGATCGAAGCCGATGGCGGTGATATAGCCCCGGCCGTAGCCGTCGGGCGTGATTTCCCCTGCTGACGTGCAGCCACACACGCGGATGCCCTGGAAGGCATGTTCCAACGCAATACCAAGACGACCCAGATCGTATTCTGCGGAGCAGAAGAACAGCACGCAGCCCAAATGCTCATGGTGCAACTGGCTGGCCAGGTTGGTGGCCGCGAGCATGGGGTCTCGAACGTTGGAGCTCGCAACCCGGACGGCAGGCAGAGTGGTCACTGGCCTCATAAACGGGGATCCCGAAACCGATTGGCTTTCTACCGATTCTACGGCATTCGCGCAGGCAGCCAATGCGACTTCAGTGCTTTTGATGGGCGCGCCAAAATGGTCGTAAGCCATTGATTAAAGTACCCCCTGAATCAATGCCTGGTGGCGCTGCCGGTTTGCTCGGAGGCAAACCGGCACTTTAGTCCTACGTGCACCCGCCCGCCGCAGCGGCGTCCTGCCGCCAATCCGGCCGGTGGCTGCTCAGAACATCACAACCGCGCCCAGAGCAAGCGTGTCGGCGTCTGCGGCGTCAGCACCGGTGGACTTGATCTGCTGCTCAAACATGTTGTACTCCGCCACCAGCTTGAAGTTGCTGTTGATGTCATGGAACACAGCGACCGAGGTGTTCTCGGTTTCGAAATCACCCTGGTCGGAATCCGTCTCACCGTAGGACACCACAAACCGGTTTGCGCCCAAGGTGTAGGAGCCCTGGATCAGATAGCCGTCGGCGTCTTCTTCGGCAATAGGCGCCGCGGTGTCTGACAGCAGCACCGGCACGTCACCCTCGGAGGTAAAACCGGAAGCCGTCAGCGACAGGCCTGCCACCGATGCTTTCAGGCCATAGCCAAGACCCTGGCTATCCACTTCTGTGGTGGCATTCTCCGAGCTCTGGTGACGACCATTGAGCCAGCCGGTCAGAGCCACGCCGCTGAGGTCGGCACTGTAGGTCACCTCCGCCTCAAAACGGGGGGCAGACTGCTCGGATTCGGTACCCGGGGTGGTATTGGCAGGCTCGAAGATGCCGGCAGCCACCTTCAGACCGCCCAGGTCCGGCGTGCGGTAGGTAATCTGGGCGGACGGATTCGGGTAAGGGTAACCGGTGCGGATGTTGCCGAAGGAAACACCGGTGGCGGCGCCGGGAGAACCGAAACCCATCAGAATCTCGTCCAGGAAGATATTGGAGCGGGAGAACAGGCCGAAGTCCTTACCAATCAGCACCTGACCGAAACTGCCTTCGACCGTTGCGTAAAACTGACGCACATCGATGGCCGTGTCCGTTGGTGACTGCAGGCTGTCGTTGATCGTGGTCCAGAAGGACGAGCGGCCGCCGAGTGTCAGATCGCCCATCTCTTTGCTGAAGTTGAAGCCGATGGTGTTGGGCAGAAAACCCATCTTGACGTCGGAGTTGCGGGTATCGGCCACCTTGTCATCACGATTGACGTAAAACGCATTGAAGTAGCCGTCTACCGAAAGGCTGGTGCCATCCTCGTTATAGACATCAATCGCGGCATGAGCCCCGCCACTGGCGCCCAATGCGACGGCAAGCGCCATTGCCAGTCCGGACTTCTGAAATTTGTTGTTCATAGTTCCCCCGTTGTTTTTGGAAATCTGGGATCGGAACCTCGAATCATCCGATGGTCCCAGGCGCAGCTCTGTCGCCTGACTTTCATCGTCGGCGAAGGCGCTATCAGGGGAAATGCGTCAAGGGAGCAGGTTTGCTGATCTTTTAGGAGGCCAGCAAAACAGGACTTTGGGATTACGACCCGCTGAAGGCGTGCAGCTCTTCGAGGCAGTCCGCAAGGAATTGCGAGGGGGAATCCAGCACGGCTTCATCCGCGACGATGCCGAACTGGACCTGGCCGGCGTAGCTGACAATGCTCACCCCGAGGCCAATATCGCCGGCCTGGGGCACCCAGAACATCTGCTCGGTGATGCGGCAACCGGCCAGATACCGCTCTTCCCGGGACCCGGGCACGTTCGACACCACCGCGCTGGCCTTGCGATAGAACACGTCAGCCACTGGCTGCCGCCACGGCTCAGGCACCAGTGAGGCGCTGGCAGTCAGGCCCCAGGCAATCCCGGGCTGCCAGCTTTTCTTGAGCCGGCGGGTTTCATGCTTGATCCGGTACAAGCGTTCCAGCGGGCTGGCACCGTCCACCGGCAGGGGCACGAACACGGTGCCGAAACAGTTACCCAGAGCGCCGGGATCGGGCTTGATGCCCGCCGGTAACTGGCTACGAATGTCCACCGGCACCGCGGCGTGGAGAACAGCCTCATCCAGGTCGCTCTGACCGGCGGCAAGCTGTTTGCGTACCGCAGCGGCCACGCAGCTGAGCAGCACGTCGTTGATGGTCACGCCGGTGGTGGTGGCGATCTGCTGGAACCGATCCAGGGCCACCGGAGCCGACCAGCAACACTGCCGGCGCCCCAGCAACGGGCGTTTGAGGGCGGAGGGCGAATCCTCCGGCTCAACCAGAAATTGGCTGACTTCATTCACCAGCTTCAAACCGGAGTGAGCCACACGCTCAAGCACACGACCGGCGCTCTCGAGGCTGCCGGACATGCCCTCGGTCTCACCGCCCGCGTTACCTGAGCGAGAGCCGGACGCGGCAGCCACCTCTTCACCAATCAGATCTTTCAGCCAACTGCCGGCGGCCATGCTCCAACGCTGCAGGTCGGCCTGCTCGGGGCCACCATAAATGGCTGGCAGCTGGCGTGGCGATGGCGGGCAGATGCGTTCGAACACACTGAGCAGTGACAAACCATCGGCGTAGCAGTGGTGCATGCGCAGGATCAGCGCCGCGCCCCCCTCCGCGTGGGGAGCAAGCCAGAACTTCCAGAGTGGTCGATAGGGCGGCAATGGCTGGTTCAGACGGGCAGACACCCACTGCTGAAGTTCGATGTTGGTAAAAGGCTCTGGAGCGACCTTGAGATGGTGGCGCAGATCGAACACGGTGTCCTCCTGCCACCACCAACCCGGCGCGCGCCGCACCGGCAGATACCGGAACCGCGCCCAGGCGAGCCAGTAGATGTCCAGAAATGCCCGCAGGCGAGATTCCGTCAACCCCTCCACCCGCATCATAACGGTAATGGTCATGGGGTTTTCGGGGCGCTCCAGAGCCAGCCATGCCGAGTCCACAGGTAACAGGAGATGTGAGTCCTCTTGGTTCAAATCTGGCTGTCCCCGGGGTGAATGGATAGAACAAAAGTGTCAGGCGAATCCCACATTGTGCCAGACAACCGGAGTCGCCTCCATAAGACCGGTCGCCCCGCCAACTTACAAAAAATTACACGCGTGTAACCCTACACTTCTATACTGGTTATAAGGATTAGTGAAATGGTTATGACTGAAGGCCAAGAGTTTTTCAGCAAACCAAGCAGCCTATTGGCCGTGGACCTTCGTAAATTAAGTAGCCAGCGCCAATAACGCCGGCCAGCGAACGCGATACAACAGTGACTATCAGCGCAGTCCAACACCAATAACAGTCTTTCACGGTGCTGACAGGAGAACGGTTATGAAAGCGAGCCACGTTCGAAAACTGATCAAACCGATCGAGAGCGCCTATTCCGAGATGTTCTCTGGCCGGGTTTATCGCGTCGGTAAAGGCGCTGTTTCTGTCCGCAACCACAGTGGCAAGGCAGAGCAGACGGTCATCGGTGTTCACGGTTTCCTGGAAAATCATTGTTACTTCACGCAGGCCTATGAAGCGCCGACCACGGAACTGATTCTGCTGACCTGCAGCAATTATCACATTCCGGTCAACGGCGTGACCCCGGAAACCCCGGACTGGGAAGTGCCGATCAAGCACCTGGAGAGCACCATCGAGTACGATGCCTGCATCCTCAACCAGGCGGTGTCGAACCTGCCGGGCACGGACAACGTCCGCGTTCACGGCCATTCCCGCGGGGGCGCGGTGATTCTCGAAGCCATCCGCCAGTGGCCGGAACTGTATGAGAACGTGGAAGTGGTGCTGGAGGCTCCGGTACTGCCCCAGGGTCGACTGCACGCCTTGGTGACCGCGATTCTCGAGCCGGTCAGTCATGGTATGTGGCCGTGGTTGATCCGTCTGATCAACAGCGCGCCCTCCTCCGCCTACGGCCAGACTTTCTTCGGGCGGATGAACCCGCGTAAAAAGCAGCTGCTGGGCAAACTGTTCTCGTCCACCAAGGACCACCTGACTATTGTGCGCAACCTCGAGAACCTCATGGACTGGATGCAGCGTACCGACACCAGCGTGTACAACAACGTGCGCCATGGCACCTTCCTGATCCCTGCGGTGGACCGGATTCTGGATCGCAACGCGATGCTGACCAGCGCACGACAGAGCCCGACCACCATGCGCATTGTGGAAACCCAGGCGCCCAGTCACTTCATCACCCTGGACAGCAAGGAGTGGGTGCCGGGGTTTGAAACCCTGCCGGCCTCCGCTCAGGCCTGACACTGCCATCTGACCCCATGCTCCGGTAAACTTTCGGGTTTGCCGAACCCGACCTACCGGAGCACCCCCAAAAATGTACCGTGAGCGCCTTGTCGCCACTGACGCCCAGACTGACAGCGCCCGCAAACTGCAGGGACTGCTGCTCGACTACCATGATTTCCGGCAACACAAAGCCGCCCATCCCCGGCTGGCCGACACTTTCCTGGTGGCCGAATGGCAGGCTGAGCGGCTGCGCAACACCCACCACGACCTCTACCGGCACCCCGGTTACCACACCGGACTGGAATTCCTGCTGACCGATCTCTACGCCCCCGCCAGCATGACGCGACGGGACGACAACGTTGATCGCGTGTTCCCGAAAATGGTGAAGTGGCTACCGGACAACCTGCTGGAGACCTTCGCAGGGTTGGTGGAGCTGAACCTGATCACTCAGCAACTGGACCTGGAAATGGCCGAGCAACTCGTTGTGCGCGGCATTGTCATCGAGCGGATGTCGGACGCCGATTACTGCGCCGCGTTCTGTGCCAGCGCACAACTGGCCCGCCGTGAACGCCAGATCCTGCTGGTTGCCGATGTCGGCCGGCAGTTGGATCGCTACGTTCGCAACCGCACGCTGGGCTGGCTTCTGAGCATGACCCGCGGGCCGGCCGAGATTGCAGACCTCAGCGATCTGCACAGTTTCCTGCATCGGGGCTATTCCGCGTTCCGGCAGATGGATGAGGTGGAGGCACTGATCGAGCGACTGGTCACCCGTGAGCAGCAGGTGATGGAGAACATTCTGCAGGGACACCCGCAGCCGTTCCGGCTCCCCGATCACCTGTGACCGGGCGCGGCCGGCACTGGCCAATCAGGCCGAAATGATCTGATCCAGTTGTGAATGAATTTCCTGCTCAATGCGGGATTTGAACGGCCGCAGAAGCATCCCCAGCTCCAGCCGGATATGCAGGTCGTTGTGGGTGATATTGAGCTGTCCTTTTACGCCACTGCGCTTGAAGCGCAGCACGTCGCCCTCCCACTGATAGTTCACATCGAACTGTTTTGACAGGTCTTCGGCCAGTGTTTCAGCCGCCTGGCGAGCGTGTGCCTTATCCATGGAATGGGCGCGATGAACGTCGATGACAGACATGAATCAGCTTTCTCTGAAAAATTGAAAGGTTTTATAGTTTAAGGGGGTAATAAACTTGTAGCTACCCCCCTAACCGTTAGAATACGGGGTTCAGATTCTGACAGGACATCCCCATGAGCGAGCAACCAACGCCGGCCAGCGAGACCATCGCGAGCAGCGATGCCAACACGTCGACCAGCCCGTCGGTCAACAACGCCGCCGGCACCCCGCAGGACGACGTCACTCATTTTGGCTTCCGCAACGTGCCGAAAAGCCAGAAAGCCGGGCAGGTGGCGGAGGTATTCCACAGCGTCGCCGGCAAGTACGACATGATGAACGACCTCATGTCCATGGGCATTCACCGGCTCTGGAAGCGCTTTACCATCGAGCTCAGTGGCGTGCGACCGGGCCATCAGGTGCTGGATATCGCCGGCGGTACCGGCGACCTGACCATGAAATTCTTCGATCTGGTGGGCGCCAGCGGCAAAGTGGTACTGGCGGACATCAACGCCTCCATGCTGCAGGTTGGCCGGGGCCGGCTGGTCGATCGCGGCTACGCCGGCAATATCGAGTACGTTCAGGCCGACGCCGAACACCTGCCGTTTCCGGACAACACCTTCAATGCCGTCTCCATCGCTTTCGGCCTGCGTAACGTCACCGACAAGGATCAGGCGCTGCGGGACATGGAGCGTGTTCTCAAGCCGGGTGGCAAGCTGATGGTGCTGGAATTCTCCAAGCCGACCAATCCGCTGCTGAACAAGGCCTACGACATGTATTCCTTCAACGCGCTGCCATTGATGGGCCAGTTGATCGCAGGCGACAGCGAGAGCTACAAGTACCTGGCCGAGTCCATCCGCATGCACCCGGACCAGGACACCCTCAAGGGTATGATGGAGCAGGCCGGGCTGGTGAACTGCAAGTACTACAACATGACCGGCGGCATCGTTGCCCTGCACGTGGGAATCAAGCCCTGATGTTTCCGGGCCCTACGCTGCTTTCCGCCACGACAGCGGTGATCGAGGCTGCGCTCAACCGCGCCCTCGAGCTCGACCCGGCTGGCCGGAAAGCACTGCTGGGTGCCCTGACCGGGCCGGTGCAGTTCGTCCTGACAGCACCGCTGCCACTGACGTTCACGCTGTTTCCCTGCGGTGAGCGTGTCCAGGTGAGCAGTCAGCCGGCGGATAGCCCGGCCCTGGCGCTGGCCGGCAAACCCATGGCCTTTGCGGCGTTGGCCAGCGGCGACGACCATGTCTTCAAACTGGGGCGCATTGAGGTCACCGGCGACACCGCCCTCGCCCACCAGTTCCAGCGCGCGCTGAACCAGTTACAACCGGACTGGGAAGCCGCTCTGGCCAACCACCTCGGCGATGTGCCGGCGCACTTCCTCGGCCAGCGTATCCGCGGTGCGGTGAGGTGGAGCCGCCAGGCGTTTGCCGCCCTTAACGCCAACATCGAAGAATACGTGCACGAGGAAAGCCGCGCCCTGCCCGGACGCCGCGAGCTGGAGGCCACCTTCGAAGACATCGACCAGCTGAGCCTGCGCACCGAGCGCCTGGCGGCTCGCCTCGCGCAACTGCAGCACGACACTGCCCCCACCCCTGACACCCGACACGAGCCACCGGAGACACCGTGACCCGCCTGCAACGCCTGTTTCGAATTGCCTGGGTATTCTGTCGCTACCGGCTCGACACATTTTTGCCACTGGCCGAGCTGCCCGTCGCCCTCAAGGTGTTGTTCCTGCTGGCACCCTGGCATCTGTTTCCACAACCGAAACTGAGCCGCGGCGATCGCCTGCGTCTGGCGATGGAAGAGCTGGGGCCGGTGTTTGTAAAGTTCGGCCAGATACTGTCCACCCGCCGCGACCTGCTGCCCGATGACATGGCCGAGTCACTCAAGCACCTGCAGGACCGGGTACCGCCGTTCCCCAGCGAGTCCGCGCGGGAGATCATTGAACGCTCCCTGGGCGCGCCGGTCTCCGAGCTGTTCGCCGAGTTTTCCGCCGACCCGATGGCGTCGGCGTCAGTGGCGCAGGTTCACGCCGCCACCCTGGCCAACGGCCAGAGTGTGGTGGTGAAGGTACTGCGCCCGGGCATTGAGCGGGTGATCAAACAGGATCTCTCGTTGATGTACCTGATGGCGGGACTGCTGGAGAAATACTGGGCCGAGGGCAAGCGCCTGCACCCCCTGGAAGTGGTCGAGGACTACGACGCCACCATTCACGACGAGCTGGACCTGCAACGGGAAGCCGCCAACGCCAGCCAGCTGCGACGAAACTTCGACAACTCATCGCTGATCTACATCCCGTTCATTGACTGGGATTACACCCGCAAGACGGTACTGGTGATGGAGCGCATTCACGGCATTCCCATCGCCGACGTGCCGGCGCTGCAGGCCGCCGGTGTCGACATGAAGGTGCTGGCGGAAAAAGGCGTCGAGATCTTTTTCACCCAGGTGTTCCGTGACAGCTTTTTTCACGCCGACATGCACCCTGGCAACATCTTCGTGGACGTCAGCAATCCGGCGGACCCGAAGTACATTGCGATCGATTTCGGGATTGTCGGCACGCTGGCGCCGGACGACCAGAGTTACCTGGCCCGCAACCTGCTGGCGTTCTTCCGCCGCGACTACCGCCAGGTGGCGCAACTGCACATCCAGTCCGGCTGGGTGCCGCCGGACACCCGGGTCAACGAATTCGAGGCCGCCATTCGAACCGTGTGCGAGCCCATTTTCGAAAAGCCGCTGAAAGACATCTCGTTCGGACACTTCCTGCTGCGTCTGTTCCAGACTGCCCGCCGTTTCAATATGGAAGTGCAGCCGCAGCTGGTGTTGCTGCAGAAAACCCTGCTGAACGTCGAGGGCCTGGGCCGCCAGCTCTACCCGGACCTGGATCTGTGGAGCACCGCCCAGCCGTTCCTCGAGTCCTGGATGCGCAAGCGTATTGGTCCCGCGGGTCTGATCAAGTCATTGCAGACCCACCTGCCGGCCTGGCTGGAGCAGTCGCCGGAAATGCCACAACTGGTGCACGACACCCTGGTCCAGTTGCGCAGTGCCGGCCCCACGGAAGCACAGAATCGCGCTACACTGGAGCTGCTGCGGGAAAACCAGAAACGGGCGGAGAGACGCTGGCGCCGAACCCTGGTCGCCGTGCTTCTGGTGGGCGGAGCCTGGGCCAGCGCCCATTACGAACTTCCGGCCGTGGCGCAATCCATGCCGCCTCTGGGCTGGGCCATGCTCGCGGTCGCCGCCGGGCTGGTCGCCCGGGGCAGCCGGTAACATTTTCAGGATTCACAGAAATGCAAGATTCATCACCTAGAGTCGACAGCCCTGCCTGGTTGAACGCCATCCGCTGGAACGCCGACGGCCTGGTCCCTGCCATTGCCCAGGACGCCACCACCGGCGACATCCTGATGATGGCCTGGATGAACGCCGAATCCCTGCAACTTACTGCGCAGGAAGGCCAGGCGGTGTATTGGTCCCGCTCCCGCGGCCAACTCTGGCGCAAAGGCGAAACCTCCGGCCACCAGCAGGTGGTGTCCGAGATCCGTCTCGACTGCGACGAAGACGTCATCCTGCTGAAGGTGGAGCAAAAAGGCGGCATTGCCTGCCATACCGGCAGGCGCAGCTGCTTTTATCGCAAACTGGAGGACGGGGAGTGGGTGACCACCGCATCGGTGATCAAGGACCCGGAAAGCATCTACGGAAAGACCAAAGGGAGCACACACGGTGAGTGACGTACTCGAACAGCTTGCGCAGGTTCTGGAAGCCCGAAAAGACGCAGACCCCGACAACTCCTACGTTGCCAGCCTGCACGCCAAGGGTCTGAACAAGATTCTCGAGAAGGTGGGCGAGGAGTGCACCGAGACCCTGCTGGCAGCGAAAGATGCAGAGCACAATGGCGATACCCGGGAAGTGGTTTATGAAACCGCCGACCTGTGGTTCCACACCATGGTGATGCTCTCACGCCTGGGCCTGGGCCCGAAAGACGTCGTCGACGAACTGGCCCGCCGCTTCGACCTGTCCGGTCTGGAAGAGAAGGCATCCCGGGGCGAATAATTAGCGGCTACCCCCGAGGGGAATTTCCGCTAGACTGACCCGGTAACGTACAATGGCATGTGACAGAAACATTTAAACGAGGACCCCGTCATGGGCATCAGTATCTGGCAACTTCTTATCGTGCTCGGCATTGTCATCCTGTTGTTCGGAACCAAGAAACTCCGCAACATCGGCACGGACCTCGGCGGCGCCATTCGCGGCTTCAAGAAATCCATGAGCGACGACGACAGCAAGCCCGCCGAGCAGGATTCTCTGGAAGGCAAGGACGAGCCCGCGGCCTACAAGGCCGAGGCAGAAGAGAAGCCCCGGGACAAGACCACTGGCTGAGACCAAGCTGAATGTTTGATATCGGCTTTCTCGAGCTCCTGATCTGCGGCGTGATTGCGCTGCTTGTGCTTGGCCCCGAACGTCTGCCTACGGCCGCTCGCGCGGCTGGGCGGTGGATCGGCGGTGCCCGCCGCATGGTCACTCAGTTCACCACGGAACTCGATCGCCAGCTGAAAGCCGAAGAAATCCGGGAAGAGTTGCGCAAGGCCGGAGACGTGGGGCTTGAGGATGTCGAGAAGAGCGTTCGCGGTGCGCTCGACGAGGCCAAGAAGTACGAGCACATGATTCTGCCGGACGATCAGACCACGCGGCCAAAACCGGCACCCGCCAGCCGGGCGCCGGCCAACGAAGCTGATAAGGCTGACACCCCGGCCAACGACGCCTCGGATACCCGTTCATGACCCAGAAGACTGACGGCCAGACCCCGGACGCCTCCAACTCGCAGCCGGAAATGCCGCTGATCGAGCATTTGCTGGAACTGCGCAACCGGTTGCTGAAAATGGTGCTGGCGGTCATCGTCTGTTTTGCCGCCATCTATCCGTTTGCCAACGAGCTCTATCTGCTGCTGTCCCAGCCATTGCGGGAGCTGTTGCCGGTGGGCCAGACCATGATCGCCACCGACATCACCTCACCCTTCTTCGCTCCCCTGAAACTGGCCCTGGTACTGGCCGTGTTCGTCGCTATCCCGGTGATCCTTTACCAGCTCTGGAGCTTTGTTGCACCGGGCCTGTACGCCCATGAAAAACGTCTGGCGTTTCCGCTGCTGTTCACCTCGGTGATCCTGTTCTATCTCGGTGCCGCGTTTGCGTATTTTGTGGTGTTTCCCCTGGTGTTCGGGTTTTTCACGGCCATCGGGCCAGAGGGCATTGTGGAACTGCCGGACATTTCCAGTTATCTGAATTTCGTGCTGAAGATG
The DNA here is from genome assembly GCF_023156235.1 of Marinobacter goseongensis. GTDB lineage: Bacteria > Pseudomonadota > Gammaproteobacteria > Pseudomonadales > Oleiphilaceae > Marinobacter > Marinobacter goseongensis. The sequence continues at coordinate 121,280 of NZ_JAKZAI010000003.1, forward strand.
TTCTTTGCCTTCGGTGTGGCGTTTGAAATACCCATCGCCACCATCCTGCTGGTGCTCACCGGCGCCACGACTCCGGACGATCTCGCCGCCAAGCGCCCCTATATCGTGGTGGGCTGTTTTGTGATTGGCATGCTGCTGACACCGCCGGACATCATCTCCCAGACTCTGCTGGCGGTACCCATGTGGCTGCTGTTCGAGATGGGCATCATCTTCAGCCGGCTTGCGGTTCGCAAACCGGACACCGCAGAATCGAGCGAAGCAGCCGGCGAATGAATCTGGCCTTACTGTTCACCGAAGACTTTGTGGCCGCTGACCGGGCGGTACTGACCGGCCGCCGCCTGACCCACCTCCACCAGGTACTGAAAGTCGCCGAGGGCGACCTGATCCCCGTAGGCCGGGCCGGCGGCAACATCGGCAGCGGTCGGGTGCTGGAACTGACAGACACCCGTGCCGAGATTCAGGTGGAACTGACGGCAGCACCACCCCCGCCACTGCCCCTGACCCTGATTCTCGCCATGCCCCGGCCGAAGATGTTTCGCCGCGTCCTGCAGACCTGCGCCACCCTTGGGGTCAAGGACATCTGGCTGATCAACAGCTACAAGGTGGAAAAAAGCTTCTGGCAGACGCCCTGGCTGTCTGCCGAACACCTGCGCGAAAACCTGACCCTGGGCCTGGAGCAGGCGCGGGACACATTAGTGCCGGAAGTTCACATCCGTAAGCTGTTCAAGCCGTTTGTGGAAGATGAGCTGCCGGCGTTGCTGGCGGGGAAGCGGGCGTTGGTCGCCCATCCCGGCACTGCAGTAGCCTGCCCCGTTCATCTGGATCAGCCAGCCGCACTCTGCGTCGGCCCGGAAGGCGGGTTCACCCCTTATGAGGTTGGCAAACTGGAAGAAGCCGGCTGCCAGGGCGTCCATCTCGGCCCCAGGATTCTGCGGGTGGAAACGGCGGTACCGGTGCTGGTCAGCCGCCTGTTCGATGCCTGTGGATAAATCACGCCGCTGAATTCGATTTGTTCTAATCCAGCCCCATGGCTTCGGCGGCAATGCGGTTCTTTACCGGCCCCAGCTGGTTAAGCCAGCGCATGCCGGTGTTGCGCAGCCAGCGCAGAGGCAGCTCGTCGCGGGCGAAGAGCTGCTTGAAGCCTTCCATGGCCGCCATCATGGTGAGATTCTCACCCTTGCGCCGGCGCTGGTAGCGGGCCAGCACAAACTCATCCGCAGCCCCAAGACCGGCCTTTCTGGCCCGCGACAGCTCATCCAACAAGGCCCGTACATCGCCGTAACCCAGGTTGGCGCCCTGCCCTGCCAGCGGGTGAATGGTGTGCGCCGCATCCCCTACCAGCGCAAACCCCGGGGCTACGTAATCCTTGGCGTGGCGCTGGCGTAGTGGGAAAGCCAAGCGTCGGGAGACGGATTCGACCGCACCCAACTCACGCTCGATCGCCCGCTCCAGCTCGCCGGCGAAGGCCGAATCATCCAATGCCATCAGGCGGCGGGCCTCTTCGGTATCCTGGGACCAGACGATGGAGCAGTAATGTTCATCGCCGTTCTCAGGCAGCAGCGGCAGAAACGCCAGAGGGCCGGTGGGAGAAAACCGCTGCCAGGCGGTAAAGCGGTGACTCTGGACAGTCCGGACCGTGCAGACGATGGCCTGCTGATCATAATCCCATTCACGGGTTGGCAGACCCACCCATTGCCGCAGCCGGGAGTGGGCGCCATCAGCCGCCACGACCAGGTGTGCCGCCAACACGTGGCCGTCCTCCAGAGTGATGCCACGCGGACCCTGAGCACGCGCGTCATCCTGCCACCAGCCAGTCACCTTGACGCCATCGAACAGCTCGACATCGCTGTCCGCGAGGGCCGCAAACAGGCCCCGTACAATATGGCGGTTCTCGATGATGGTACCGAGGGAGCGCGCCTGCAGCTCCGCCGCCTCAAACTGGATGCGGCCGGTGCCGTCACCGTCCCACACCGTCATGGTCTGGTACGGACAATGGCGGCCCGCGGTAATCTCACCCCATACTCCCAACTGTTCCAGCAGGCGCTGACTGGCAGCGGAAATGGCGCTGACCCGCGGTTCGAAATCCTCAACTCCCTGTGCTGCCGCCGGCGCCTGCAACAGCTTCCGGCCCTCACTGCCTTCCACCAGTGCTACCCGCCAGCCTTGGCGGGACAGCCCCAGCGCCAGCGCCGAGCCCACCATGCCGCCGCCGACCACGAGAATGTCGAAGGTTTGTGATTCAGTCATGGTTCGTCGGTTCCCGGTGAGTGGCGGAAGGATGATCAATCATCGCGCGACGGCCACCGATGCCCATGGCCTTGCGGGCAAACCAGCGCTTGGCGCCCGGCACCAGATCCAGGCCCACCAGGCCGGCATCGCGGGCCAACGCCAGAGGTGGCAGGGATTGCCCGAAAATCCGGATCAGCGAGTCCGAGAACTGAACGGTTTGCTGCCAGTCCTGCTGGTGCAGCGTCTGGTAACGGCGGAGTACAGCCAGGTCGCCGATCGACGCACCCTGAGCCACGGCCAGACGGAACTGCTCCACCAAAGTCATCAATCCACGCAGGGCAAGATTGAACCCTTGCCCGGCCACCGGGTGCAGGGCATGGGCGGCATTGCCCACCAACGCGACCCCGGTGCGCACCGGCTCGTCGACCGTGGTCAGTTTCAGGGGGTAATGATTGCACGCACCGATGCGGGTAAAGCGCCCGAGCCGCCAGCCAAAGCGCTCCTGCAGCCGCCGGCACTTGTCGTCGTCAGGCAGAGCAAGCAGCTCGTCCAGGACTTCGTCGGTCAGGGTCCATACCAGGGCCGACTGGTGGCCGGGACGGCTGGCAGAACCGTGCGGCAGCAGCGCCATCGGGCCCGCGTCGGTGAAGCGCTCGAACGCATGGAACCGATGACTGTCTGCGGTGGACACATTAGCGATCAGCGCATGCTGGCCGTAGTCGTGGGTCCGGGTCTGGAAGCCGAGGGTGTCGCGCAGGCCGGAGCGGCCGCCGTCCGCCACCACCAGGCACTGAGCGGTCAGCTCCCGGGTTGCCTCGCCGGACCGCACTGACACCCTGACGCCTTCCGCCAGCGGCGTCATATCCACCACCTCGGCAGGGGCTTCCCACTGTACTCCGGTGTCCAGCAGCTCTCGCATCAGGCACAGCCCCATCCAGCGGTTGTCGGCCACATAGCCCAGCGCCGCCTGACCGTGTTCCGCCGCGTGCAGACGCGTGGCACCGAAGCGACCGCGGTCAGATACGTGAATATGTTCAATCGGGGTGGCGTGCGCCGACAGCCTCGACCAGAGCCCCAGTTGCTCGAAGATCAGCCGTGAGCCCCAGGCCAGGGCCGTGGACCGGGCGTCGTAGCTGGGCTGGTAGCTCTCCGGCAGGGCGTCGGGCGACAACGGGAACGCCTCGACCACGGTCACCCGCAACGAAGGCACCACTTTCGCCAGGGCCAGCGCCAGGGTTGCGCCGGCCAGACCGCCCCCGGCAATGACAAGATCGGTATCGGTTCGGGTCACCGGGTCAGTCCGCCATCAGGGTTTCAATCTCGGCGACGGTCTTGGGCACGGCCTCGGTCAGAACCCGGCAGCCGTCTTTGGTCACCACCACATCGTCTTCTATGCGAATGCCGATGCCGCGCCACTTCTCATCCACGCTGGTGTTGTCCGGCGCAATGTAAAGACCCGGCTCCACCGTGAGCGCCATGCCCGGCTCCAGCTGCCGCCAGGCGTCGCCTACCTTGTAGTCGCCCACATCATGAACATCCAGCCCCAGCCAATGACCGGTGCGATGCATGAAGAAGGGTTTGTACGCCTCACTGGCAATCGCGTCATCCACGGTGCCGGACAGCAACCCCAGATCAATCAGGCCCTGGGTCAGTACCCGCAGGGCCGCCTCGTGGGGGTGGTTCCAGTGGTTGCCGGGGCGCACGGCATCAATGGCCGCGTACTGGGCCGACAGCACCACTTCGTACAGCGCTTTCTGCTCCGCACTGAACCGCCCGCTGACCGGGAAAGTGCGGGTGATGTCGGAGGCATAGCATTCCAGCTCACAGCCCGCATCAATCAGCACCAGGTCGCCCGTTTTCAGCGGCGCGCTGTTTTCGATGTAGTGCAGGATACAGCCGTTGGCGCCGGAACCCACGATGGAGGGGTACGCCGTAGTGCGGGCACCGTGCGCCATGAACGTATGGATCAGTTCGGCTTCCAGGTTGTATTCGTGACCGCCCTTACGGGCGCGCTGCATCGCGCGGCAATGAGCCTCGGCACTGATTTCGCCGGCTTTCGCCATCACTTTGACTTCGCTCGCGCTTTTATAAAGCCGCAGGTCGTGGAGCAGGTGTTCCAGGGCCACAAATTCCCCCGGCGGATGGGCACCCGCCCGTACCTTGCTGCGGATCACTTTGACCCAGTCCATGACCCGGGCGTCAAAGTTGTGGTCCTTGCCCAGCGGGTAATAGACCCGGCTGCGACCCTCAATCATGCCCGGCAGAATGTCGTCAATGTCGGCAATGGGAAAGGCGTCGTCCAGCCCGAACGTCTCGATAGCGCCCTCCGGGCCGGCCAGGAAACCGTCCCAGAGCTCTTTCTCCGGGTTGCGCTCCTTACAGAACAGTACCGATTCGCCGTGTTCACGGCCGGGAATCAGTACCAGCACGGCCTCAGGTTCGCCGAACCCTGACAGGTACTGGAAATCGCTGTCCTGACGGAACGGATGCAGTACATCGCGGTTGCGCACGCATTCCGGCGCTGCCGGGACGATGGCAATGCTGTCCGGTGCCATCCGCTCCATCAGTCGGCGACGGCGATCGGCAAATTCTTTAACGGGTATCATTGACGGCATAATGTCTCCCGCAGGCAGGTACCTGCTCAGTGCAGTGTCGGAGTATCGGTGGCCGGTCTCTCTGGCGGATTGAATTCGGTAAACACCGCCAGCGCGCCCAGGCGCACGTATTCCACTATCTCGATCAGCTGGTGTTCGCTTTCGTCGTCCGGTTCCTCGTCTTCGGACACCTGGCTGATGGCAACCATATCCTCGATCAGCTCACGAATCTCGTCCGGGGCCTGACCCAGGGACTCGCCCGCCGACAGTGCCATACCTTCGAGAAACCCGCGCACCCAGGAGGTTAACGCTTCCAGACGCTGGTCGATGGCGTAATCGTCATCCGGCAGCAGCGGGTGGAAACTCATGTCGGCGGCTTTCAGCAACGCCAGGGTCTGGTCGTAGGCGGCCTGCATGAATTCCTTGAGATCGTCGGACTCCCCGGTCGCGGTCTCCGGCAGGCCCATGTGCTCGCACACCATGGCGAGCCATTCTGATTCATCTATACGTGCACCGGCGGCAAGCCGCCCACACAAAACACCGTGCAACTCGGACGGGTGACTGAAGGCTTTGTGGGCGGTGAACATATTGGCCCAACGCTCAAAAGCGGCGGCGCGGGCGGCACCGGTTGTGTCGGTTTCTGACATGAGAAAGGCGCTTACCTGTTTCACTGAATTTAGGGGACTATCGTAGCATCGGGGCGGATCGAAGGCACTCGCCCTCTTGATTCCCGACCCGATCTGATCAATTATGTTATAACATATCAAAATATCCCGGACGGACTTGCCATGAACACCAAGCATCCCCTGCGCCGCACCCTGCCCGCCTGCCTCAGCCTGACGGTGGCTGTACTGGGTGCCAACGCCCTCGCGACCGAGAACCCCGGCGCCCACCGCCACGGCCACGCTCAACTGCAGGTAGCGGTTGAGGCCAATCGAGTGGACCTGATCTTCACCTCACCGGCTCACAACCTCGCCGGTTTCGAGCGCGACGCGCGAACCCCCGAGGAAGAACAGCGCCTCGAGGACATCGCGGAATGGCTGAGCTCACAGCCACTGGTGGACGTGAACGCAGGCTCGTGCACGGTGGCCGCGGCCGAGGTTCACGCTTCCGGTGCCCCCCATGACCGGCACCACCAAGACCATCACGACCATCACGACCATCACGACCATGACGATGACGGTCACGGACAGGAAGGTCATCGGGAGTACGAGGTAACGCAACAACTCGACTGCAGCGACATGAGCGCAGATCAGACATTCACGGCCGAGGTGATGGCCAGATTCCCGGAGATCGAGGTGCTGTCGGTGCAGTGGGTAAGCGAAACCGCACAGGGCAGCGCGCGACTGGAGGGCGGTCAGACCGGCTTTAGCCTGGGAGACTGAAGCCGGGGCCAGCTGCCTTATTCCTGGTAGCGTTCGACCTTACTGGCAACCACGGAATAGGAGGACTTGGCAACGTCGTTCTCGGTATTCTCCACCACCAGTTCGCCCTCAATCCAGACCGGATCGTAGAGTGCCTCGAGGGTAAAGCCTTCCTTGTACTCCACGTGGATAATCTGGTTGGGCGGTGGTGGCGGAACATGGATACAGGCGCCGTAATAAGGCACCAGGAAGAACTCCAGAATGCGCATGTCATCAGTGGTTTTCAGCGGTACCACAAAACCGGGAATCCGGCCGGTAACGCCGTCCATTTCCGGCACCACGCGACCGGTCATGATTTCATCCGGCAGCGTCACCGGACCGTCTCCATCATGCTCAATTTCTGGCATACTCTCGAGCAGATTAAGGTCCTCTTCCGGCATCAGTTCCAGCCAGTCTATTTCACGATCGGCCGCATTCGCGATACCCAGGGCACCGGCCAGCACTATCGCCAACAGACCTTGCGCGAGTCGAGTACCACGACCGGAAGAAGTAAGCGTCAACATTGCCAGAAACATAAAAACCGCCTGCCTGTGAATACATGGGCAGATCATACACCGAATGAGCGCATGCGCACATGACGTCCGAGACATCCATGCCGCCCGACGGTTCCGCCGCGGTACGCACCCGTGACCTGATCTATCGGTGGCCCAAAAGCCACACCAGCCTGCACTTTCCCGATCTGGAACTGAACGCCGGCAGCCACCTGTTCATCAAGGGCGCCAGCGGCAGTGGCAAAAGCACCCTGCTGAGCCTTCTCGGCGGCATGCTGCGTCCGGCATCCGGTTCCATTTCACTGCTGGGCCGGGATCTTGGCCCGCTGAGCAACGGTCAGCGGGATCGTTTCCGCGCCGACCACATGGGCGTGATCTTCCAGCAGTTCAACCTGGTGCCTTACCTCTCGACCCTGGCCAATGTCACCCTGCCCTGCCGGCTGTCACCCCAACGCCAGCAGCGGACCCACCCCAGTGCCCGCGCAGAGGCCACCGCCCTGCTGCGGGATCTGGCGATTCCCGAGAGCCACTGGCAACAGCCGGTCGGCCGTCTCAGCGTTGGCCAGCAACAACGGGTTGCCGCTGCGCGAGCATTAATCGGGCAACCGGAGCTTATTCTGGCGGACGAGCCTACGTCCGCCCTGGACGCAGACAACCGTGACCGTTTCATTGACGTGCTGCTGACTCTGGCGCACCGGTCGGCGTCGTCGGTGATTTTTGTCAGTCACGACCGGAGCCTGGCACGCCATTTTGACCAGGAGCTGGTGCTGGAGGTATGCCCATGAGACTTCGCCTCGCCCTGTCACTGGCATGGGCCAGCCTGTGGCATCGCCGCCGGGTGCTGGCGCTGGTCACCCTGACCCTCACCCTCAGCGTTACCCTGCTGCTCGGCGTGCAATACCTGCGCACCGAAGTGCGGCAATCCTTCTCCAACACCATTTCCGGAACCGACCTGATTGTCGGCGCCCGCAGTGGCCAACTGAACCTGCTGCTGTACACCGTGTTCCACATCGGCGACGCCACCAACAACATCCGCTGGTCAACCTATCAGGGCCTGACCGACGATGCGCGAATTGACTGGGTGGTGCCGCTGTCTCTCGGGGACAGCTACCGCGGGCACCGTGTGGTGGGCACCGACCGGGGCTTTGTCGAGCATTTCCGCTTTGGCCGGGAGGAAGCCCTGAGCCTGAGCCAGGGTGAATGGTTCGGGGACGTGTTCGACGTGGTGCTGGGTGCCGATGTTGCTCGCCAGCATCAACACGCACTGGAAGACGAGCTCATCCTGTCCCATGGCGGCGGCCGCACCAGCTTCTCCAATCATAAAGACACCCCGTTCACGGTGACCGGCATATTGGCGCCCACCGGCACACCGGTGGATCAGGCGGTTTACATCAGTCTGGAAGGCATGGAAGCCATGCACATTGGCTGGCAATCCGGCGTTGCCATCCCGGGTCGCACCGTGACCCGGGAGGAGGCGCGGAAACGGGATCTGACGCCCTCCTCCATCACCGCAGCGCTGGTGGGCATCGAGCGCAAAGTGATGACATTCCAGGTTCAGCGCCAGATCAACGAGTTCCGTGACGAGCCGCTGTCCGCCGTGTTGCCGGGCGTCGCCCTCAGTGAGCTCTGGCGCATCATGGGACAGTTCGAGCGGGCCCTGCTGGGGATCACCGGTTTTGTCGTCGTGACCAGCCTGATCGGCCTGATCGCGGTGCTGCTCACCCTGCAGGCCCAGCGCGGGAGGGAAATTGCCATCCTCCGCGCCACCGGGGCATCACCGTCACTGGTGGCGGCACTGCACGTAATCGAGTGCGTCACCCTGGCGGCGATCGCCTGCCTGCTGGCACTGGCGCTCAGTGCTGGCGGCCTGGCCCTGATCAGCCCCTGGCTGCTGGAAAACCATGGCATTCAGATCGGTTTGCGCCCACTCGCGCCCACCGAGTGGCTGATCCTGGCCACCGTACCTGCCACGGCGGCGCTGGTGGGACTGATTCCGGCGCTGCAGGCCTGGCGGCAAAGCCGCCATCACGGACTCAGTCATGGCAGCGACGGATAATCACCGCCTGAGGTGACATCGGTCACGCATCCGGGGCCATGACATCCCTGTAAATTGACCGACTTGCAGTCCACACTTATAGTTGTTGGCACCAATCACAACAGGCGTTGACCTAATCATGGAACAGTCCGAACTACAGGCATTGGCGGACAAACTGGACAAGCTCATCGAGCGCTGTCGCAAACTGGAACGCGATAACGCCGCGCTCAGAGAGCTGCAGGATGACTGGAACCGGGAACGAGCCCAACTGATGCACAAGAACGATCTGGCGAAAAACAAGATCGAAGCCATGATAGGTCGCCTGCGGGCCCTGGAGCACCACTGATGGCCAAACAGCAGCCCACCACCGTTGAGGTGAAAATCCTCGATAAGGAATACCTGGTCGCCTGTCCGGACGAAGCGCGGGACGCCTTGCTGCAGTCCGCCCGGCACTTGGACAGCAAAATGCGGGAGATCCGCGCCAGCGGCAAAGTCTTCGGAACCGAACGCATTGCGGTGATGGCCGCCCTGAACATCACCCATGATCTGCTCGAGCAGGACACCATGTCAGGCGCCGCCAGCGCTATCCTCGAGGCTATGGACGACAAGCTTGATGACGCCCTCGGAGAAAGCTCCGGCCAATAATTCGTTACATTCCGACAGGATTCAGGTGTTGCAATGGGCCCCGTCCGTACCCTTATAATGGGAACAACTTCCTGGGCTGTTCGCTGGTCGGGTACGTCCTCGAGCCGATGCGCATTACCCAGGTGGCTACTCTAGGGCATTGTGAGCACGTCCCCCGCGGGGGAAAGCCTAATATGTCACAGCGGCCACCGACCTTGAACTTTGGGTTCAAGGGCCACATCCGATAACGGCAGCCCGGGAAGCTTTATTTTGAGCCAGTTTATCGCCCCCGATCCCTTCGATTCAGACCCCGACAAACCTTCCCGCACCCGCCTTCGCAGGCAACTCAGGCAGCAACGCCGGTCGCTGACTGCGGAACAGCAACAACGTGCCGCCGAAAATCTTGCTCTGAATCTGCTGGGCAACCCGGATTTGCATCGCGCGAGACATATTGCCGTGTACCTGCCCAACGATGGCGAAATCGACCCGCACACCTACCTGACGGTGGCCCGACGCAAGGGCGTTCAGTTCTATCTGCCAGTGCTTCACCCGATTCATCCGGGCCGTCTGGTGTTCAGTCCCTACCACGATGGCATGGCACTGTTCAGTAACCGCTTTGGCATCCCCGAACCTGCATTTCGCCACGGCCTGAGACGACCGCCCTGGGCGTTGGATGCCGTGCTGTTTCCGCTGGTGGGGTTCGACGAATCAGGAGGAAGGCTGGGAATGGGGGGAGGTTTCTACGACCGGACGTTTGCTTTTACCCGGGTTCGGCCGAGGCTGGCGCCCAAGCTGATCGGCCTTGCCCATGATTTTCAGAAGGTGTCTGCGCTGCCCGTTGAGCCCTGGGATGTTCCACTGCACAGCGTGGTCACTGACCGTTGCTGCTACCGAGTCCGCTAGCGATTTTCCGGCCGCACAACGGGGGCTGTGTCCGCGCTGCTGACCAGCACGCCTGCTGCGGACGTCGTGCTGCGCTTGTCTTCAGAAGCCTGCAATGACGTAAATGCGGTGATCGCCAAACCAATCGCGAAAACCAGCAAAATGGCCCGAATGCTGTCAGGCTTGTGTTCCATGGTGCGCTTCTCCAAATCCCAGCAGGGTAAAGACTCGATAAATCAGCGGACTATTGTAGTTTTTTAACAATTTGACGAAAGATTAACACGCATCCTGATATATACAATTCCACACAGATTAAAATTTTGTAAGGCAATCTGCCAGTTGGCCTTCGGCAAACCGGACAGCCCCAAACCTTGCGACGGATGATATCGCCCGTCCGGGGCGCACGGGGCCTGCCCCGCACACTCTTACTCCGCACTATCAGGCCTGACCGTTGCCGGCACCCAGAAACAGCTGATACGCCTCGTTATCCGTCATGTTCTCGTAACGGAAGCCTACCTTGTCGAGCATCGCCTCGAAATCCGTCAGGTCCTCATCGTCCACCTGGGCGCCCAGCAACACTCGGCTGTAGGCCGCGCCATGGTTGCGGTAGTGGAACATGGAGATGTTCCAGCGGGTGCCCAGAGACATCAGGAACTTGAGCAACGCGCCCGGGCGCTCCGGGAATTCGAACTGGAACACTTTCTCATTGGAAATGGATGGCGCGTGGCCGCCCACCATGTGACGGACGTGTTGCTTGGCAAATTCGCTGTCAGTGAGGTCCACCACTGAATAACCGGATTCACGCAGATCCTGAACCAGCTCGTCGCGGCCCAGACCGCCCGCCTGGATCTGGATGCCCACGAAAATAGTGGCGTTCTTGCTGTCCGCGTAGCGGTAATTGAATTCGGTGATGCTGCGCTTGTGCAGGGCGTTGATGAACGTTTTGAACGCGCCCGGCTTTTCCGGGATGGTCACGGCCAGAATCGCCTCCCGCTTCTCACCGATTTCGGTGCGCTCGGAAATGTAGCGCAAGCGGTCGAAATTCATGTTGGCGCCGCTCAGGGTGACCGCGAGATTCTCACCCTCAATCTGCTCCCGCTCGATGTACTTTTTCACTCCGGCAACGCCGAGCGCGCCCGCCGGTTCGGCGATGGAACGGGTGTCCTCGAAGATGTCCTTGATGGCGGCGCAGATCTCGTCAGTGGAGACCGTGATCACTTCGTCCACATAATCCTTGCAGATTTCCCACGGATGCTCACCGATCTGCCTGACCGCCACGCCATCGGCAAAAATACCCACCTCGTCCAGCACCACACGCTCACCGGCTTTCATGGCGGCTTGCAGACAGTTGGAATCATCCGGCTCCACACCGATGACCTTGATTTCCGGGCGCAGATACTTGATGTAGGCGGCCATGCCGGCGATCAGACCGCCGCCGCCCACACAGATAAACACCGCATGCAGCGGCTTGGTGAACTGCCACATCAGTTCCATAGCAACGGTGCCCTGACCGGCAATCACGTCCGGGTCGTCGTAGGGCGGAATGTAGGTGTAGCCGTGTTTCTGAATCAGCTCCTGGGCGTGTGCCGCGGCCTCATCGAAGGCATCGCCCTTGAGCACAACCTTGGCACCGTGATCCCGCACCGAGCGCACCTTGATATCCGGCGTGGTTTGCGGCATCACAATCACTGCCTTGATACCCAGATTCTTCGCCGCCAATGCCACGCCCTGGGCGTGGTTGCCCGCGGACGCACAGATCACGCCTTTCGCTTTCTGCTCTTCCGAGAGCTGCACAATCCGGTTGTAGGCGCCGCGAATCTTGAAAGAAAATACCGGCTGAAGGTCCTCGCGCTTGAGAAAAATCTGATTATTGAAGCGTTTGGAGAGGCTGCGAGCCTCGGTCAGCGGTGTTTCGATGGCCACGTCGTAAACCCGGGCATCGAGAATTTTCTTGATATAGCGTTGCGGCATGGGTCCGTCCGGAAATTGGATTGAATGTGAGTCGGGTTAAAACCGGGAAGTGCGCTGGAAAAACGCACAGTGTAGAAACTTAAGCGGTGCTTCGTCTATAAGCAGCTGTGCCGGAGAGGCTATAATGGTGACAAACCTGACCATTTCCCCAACCGGAGCTCCCCATGACCCAGGACGAACTGAAAAACGCCGTTGCCAAGGCTGCGCTGGATTACATTGCACCTCACCTTGAACGCAACAGCATCGTTGGTGTGGGCACCGGCAGCACCGCGAACTTTTTCATCGACCTGCTCGGGGGCATCCGTAACGAGTTTGACGGCGCCGTAGCCAGCTCCGACGCCACCGCGGAGCGCCTGAAAAGCCATGGTATTCCGGTGTATGACCTGAACAGCGTGGGCGAAATCGAGTTCTACGTGGACGGCGCTGACGAAACCAACGAACACCTGGAACTGATCAAGGGTGGAGGCGGCGCACTGACCCGCGAGAAAATCGTGGCCGCCGTGGCCAAAACCTTTATTTGCATCGCCGACGAGTCAAAGCTGGTGGGCACCCTGGGTGACTTCCCGCTGCCGGTAGAAGTCATCCCCATGGCCCGCAGCCACGTGGGCCGCGAGATCGTTCGCCTGGGCGGCGATCCGGTTTACCGCGACGGTTTCACCACCGACAATGGCAACATCATTCTGGACATTCACAACATGGACATATCGCGCCCGATTCAGGTTGAGGAAAAGCTCAACCAGATCGTCGGCGTGGTCACCAACGGCTTGTTCGCGCGGCGCTCGGCGGACCTGCTCCTGCTGGGTACTGCCGACGGTGTGAAAAGCATTCCCCGCAAGGGCCGTTAAGCCGGCGCACAGGCGCCGACCGGCAGATCAGGCCAGCAGGGGTGGTTTGGCAAACAGCTCAAACCAAGCGCTTGCTTGGTGCCAGAATTTACGCGACACTGCTGGCCATGCCTTTTGACCCAGGGAGAACCGCCGTGTCCGACTATTTCAACGACATCCACGACCAGGCCCGCCTGAGTGCCCGCAAATTTGTGGCCACACACGTGCTGCCCTTTATCGACGACTGGGAGGAGGCTGGCGAGTTTCCCCGTGACCTCTACCGCAAAGCTGGCGATGCTGGCCTGCTCGGCATCGGCTTTCCGGAGGCGCTGGGGGGCACAGGCGAAGGCGACATCTTCCTAAAGGTAGCCGTCTCCGAAGAACTGATGCGCTCCACCTCCGGTGGCCTGGTCGCCGGCCTGGGCTCCCTCGATATCGGCCTGCCACCCGTTGCCAAGTGGGCGAAACCGGAAGTGCGCAACGCGATCGTTCCACCCGTGCTGCGGGGCGAGAAAATAGCCGCCCTGGCCATCACCGAACCCGGCGGCGGCTCGGACGTGGCGAACCTGAGAACCCGGGCGGTGCGGGACGGGGATCACTACATCGTCAATGGCAGCAAGACCTTCATCACCAGTGGCATCCGCGCCGACCACTACACCGTCGCCGTGCGCACCGGAGGAGAAGGTCACAGCGGCATCAGCCTGTTATTGATCGACCGCGACATGCCTGGATTTGCCACCGGCAAGAAGCTGCGCAAGATGGGCTGGTGGGCCAGCGATACCGCCGAGCTGTTCTTTGAGGACTGCCGCGTGCCCGCCGACCGCCTGATCGGTGCAGAAAATGCCGGCTTCATCGCCATCATGAGCAACTTTCTGGCAGAGCGACTGATGCTGGCCATCATGGCCTACATGACCGCCGAGATCGCGCTCGAAGCCTCCCTCGCCTATGCCAACGAACGCAAAGCCTTCGGCCGCAATATTGCCGGCTTTCAGGTCACCCGCCACAAGCTGGTGGACATGGCGACCCAGGTCGACGTGGCGCGGGAATACACCTACCGCTGCGCCGCCCTGATGCAGGCGGGCAAGAACCCCGTCAAGCAAGTGGCGATGGCCAAGAACTTCGCTGTTGACGTGTGTGAGCAGGTCACCCGGGAAGCGGTTCAGATTCATGGTGGCATGGGCTACATGCGGGAATCGGTGGTTGAGCGGCTCTACCGTGACGCCAAGATCCTGTCCATTGGCGGCGGCACCACCGAGATCATGAAAGAGCTGATTGCCAAGCAGCTCAAACTGTAATTGCGGGGCCGACCAAGGTTTAGTTTCGAACTGCACCAGACTTCCGTATAATTGCGCCCACTTTTTAACCGCAGTTAAACGCACTCTCAGGAAGGATCGCTCATGCACTTCGATAACATCCCCTCAGGCAAGAATCCGCCGGAAGACATTTACGTGGCCATCGAAATCCCGGCCAACAGCTCACCGGTCAAGTACGAACTGGACAAAGACATGGGCGCGCTGCTGGTTGACCGTTTCATGGCAACCCCGATGTTCTACCCGGCCAACTACGGCTTCATCCCCCATACCCTGGCCGATGACGGCGACCCCATCGACGTACTGGTGGTGACTCCATACCCGATCCAGGCCGGCTCCGTGATTCGCTGCCGCCCCGTGGGTGTTCTGAACATGGAAGATGAGGCCGGCGGCGATGCCAAACTGGTTGCTGTTCCCCATGACAAGCTGACCCAGTCCTACCACAACATCCAGGAAGTCGATGATCTGCCCGAACTGCTGCGCGACCAGATCCGTCACTTCTTCGAGAACTACAAGACCCTGGAACCCGGCAAATGGGTCAAGGTTCAGGGCTGGGGTAACGCGGCCGAAGCCAAGCAGGCCATCCAGGACGCGGTAAACGCCTACAAAGGCTGATCCCCGCGCTTCTGGTACAAAAAAACCGGGCCATACCAGCCCGGTTTTTTTGTATCTCGGGAAAGCCGTTGCCCGGCTCGCGTTCAACCCCGCGAGAGCAGGTCCCGCATGTCACTGATGGCGGCATTCGCCCGCGACAGATAAGCGGCCATGGTCAGGGAGTGGTTGGCCAGCACCCCGAAACCACTGCCGTTAAGAATCACCGGGCTCCACATTTCGCCTTGGGCGCCTTCCAGCTCGATTATGATCTGTTTAACGCTGGCCATGGCATTCTTGTCCGTCAGCACCTTGCGAAAATCCACCTCAATAGCCCTGAAGATGTGCAACAGCGCCCAGGAACTGCCCCGCGCTTCATAGAACGCGTCGTCGATCTTGGTCCAGGACGTTTTTACTTCTTCCCCGGACCGCTCTTCCGCCAGCGGGTCGTCTGGGTTAATCATGGACACCGCATCCGACACCGAGGCCTTACCGACACTCTCACCGAGGGTGCGCGACAGGCTGCCGAGTCGGGTTTCCAGGTCCGCCAGCCAGTTATTCAGGTTGTCAGCACGGGCGAAAAACTGGGCAGAAGGCTGGTCGCGGCGTGACAGCCGGTCCAGGTAACGGTGCAACGCGTTGATGCCGTTACGGTACTCGGCTTCGGTGGACGGGATGGCCCAGCTATCGCTGTCAAAATGAAACTGCGGTTCCGCCACAATCAGATCAGGATCTTCCGCCGACTGACTCTGGGAGCGGCTGATATCCTTTCGCATGGCGCGAGACAGGTCCCGTAACTGCACCAGTACACCGTATTCCCAGTTCGGCATGTTATCCAGCCACAGCCCGGGCGGAAAGATATCGTTGGTGATGTAGCCGCCCGGCTTGTCCAGGAGGGTTTCAGCAATACGGATCATCGTTGCCGTCGTGGCAAAGCCGGCAACCGGCTCACGGTCCATACTGGTGGATACACTGCGGGTATGCTCACGCACCGAGAATGTATCCGGCTCACTGCTCCAGATCATTCCCAATATCACCGCGACCAGCAGATAGATGCCAAGAACGATCAGAATGAATTTACCGACCACACCGCTGCCATCGGCGTAATCCTGCACATCTTCTTTGCGATCCCTGAAATATTGCTTGATTCTGCCCGGCATCGGTTATTGATCCCCCTGTCCGTTTTCGTTGTCAGCCTTGAATGGCCGTCCCAGATGGTAGCCCATTGCACCGTCAACACCCAACTTACGCAACACGTCGTGCTCCGCGGCGGTTTCCACGCCGGTGGCGAACACCTTCACGCCACGACTGTGCGCGATGGCCACCACGGATTCCAGATAAAACCGGTTTTCCTGATGGGTATCAATGCTATGAATAAAGCTATTATCGATACGAAGCCCCTGGAACCTCAGATTTCTCAGGTAACTGAAGGGAACGCCGCCAACCCCGAAACGATCTACCAATACCGCGACCCGAAGCCGATTCAGCGCCCGCACCAGCAGCCCGACAGCGGTGCGATGGTGGTGCACGGTCTGCTCGGAGATCCCGATCCACAAGCGCTCACGCACATCGGCCGCGGCTTCCAGTCGCTGAAGCAGATCGCTCCGGAATGCCTCACTGGCCACCGATGAGGCACTCAGCGTCAGCGCCAGGTGCCCTCCCGGCCTGCGGCGAAGCAACTCGATTGCTTCACGGGAAACCCGTCGGTCAATGTCCTCGATCAACCCGAAGCGCTCAGCCATGGGCACAAATACACTGGCCTTGAGCTCGCCCTCGTCTGTGGTGATGCGGGAAAACACTTGTTGATAGACCAGCTCTCCACCTCCGTTAAGCACCATCGGTTGCAGCCACAGTGAAACCCGGTCGTCGCGGATGGCTTCGGCGATGATGGCTCGCCACGTCTCGCGGTTGTGATGGCCATCCCGGCCCGGGTCTGCGGCATGACATCCGGTATTGGAGCTGGCCTGAGCCTGCCGCAGGGCTTCATCGGCCGCTGCCATAAGCTCCCGGGCGTTGCGATCTCCCAGCGCCTGGGCCACACCGCCATGGACCATGACCTCCACCGGCGCGGCAAGATCGGAATAGATGCCGTCCAGCTCCTCCACCAGCTGCTGACACCAGACGATGCCGTCCGCCTGGGTAACGCCAGGCAGGAACAGGGCAAATTCAGCTCCGGTCCGGCGGCCGGCGAAAGCGTCCGTGTGGGCGCGCACGAACACGGTCATGGCACCGGCGATCCGCAGCAGCAGGCGGTCCGCCTCGCTGCGGCCGTATGTCTGGTTGTAAACCGAGAACCCTTCCAGCTGGATCAGAAACAGCACACCCGGTGCGGCGCGCTCTTCCGACTCCACCTCCACTTTCAGGCGCTGATCGAAGGCACTGCGACTGGCCAGCCCGGTCACCGGATCCTCATTGCTGACCCGCCGCAGATGCTGGATCAGCTTCGCCTGCCCTTCGAACAGCGCACCCAGGTCATCCGCCATCTGGTTCATCGCCCGGGTGACCTGATTCAGGTCGCGGGTGGACTGGACGTCTATGCGCTTGCGGAAATCCCGCCGGCCGAGGGCTTCGGCCTGTTTTTCCATGGCTTTCAGAGGCTGCAGAGTGCGGCGCACGATCCAGAACAACATACCCAGCCCCAGGCCGCCAATGAATAACGTCCCCACGATCATACCCACCGCGACCTGCCAGAGGTCTTGGTACGCGCGCCCAGGATGGCTGACCACTTCCACACTGCCAAGCCGTGACCAGCCGCGCACCACCTCGGCCCGGCCCACCGGCAGGGACAGATCCGCCAATGACACAAACCAGGTGGGCACACCGCCCGCCGTGACCACCGTTTCGCGTCCCGCCACCCGCTGCCCCTGAAGATTCAGGTAGACCACCGACAGATAGCGACCGCTGTCGAACACCGAATCGATGAGTGATGCCGAAGCCACGGGATCGCGACCATCGATGGCATTGGAGAGTGACAGCCCCACAGCGGTTGCGCCATCACGCGCATGGCCGGCGAGCTGGTCCGATACATAGTCCCGGAAACGGTCAAAACTGAAGGCAAGACTGGCCAGCAACAGCAAGAGCACCAGGCTGCCGGTGTACAACAACAGCAGGGATCGAAGCGAGATCACTCCCTTCTGGCGAAACGGCAATGTGTGAGTCTGCATCCGTGCCATCACTGGCGGCCTCCGGGCCCCTCTGGCCCCTGGAAATTTGGCTCGCTTGCGGGTGCCGGTGTGATCTGCCCCGCAGAGTTGACAAACATTTACATAGCGTCACCTACGCCGACAACACTAAACACTATAGACTCTGCAAAAGGACTAAGGTTGAAAAATCTGCCTGTAGCGGAGACGGGCGGACCATAACGAAGAAAAAAAGCAGGCCGGAGCACGATGAACGACGAAAGCCAGAAAGAGAAGCTCAGACAGCACTTTGCCCGTCGCGTCACCACCCAGGCACGGGTTGTGCTCGACACCTGGCAGAAGATTCATGAGACCCCTCAGCAGTCGGCCGCTTTTCGTGATGATTTTGCCACCGCCACTGACAAACTGGTTCGCTACGCCCAGCGCTTCGACATGGCCAGTCACGCCGATGCCGGCAAGAAAACCCTCGATCTGCTGCATCAATGGGCGCCCGGTGAGAACCTGCCCGATGGCCTCGAGCGGCAACTGCGGGACACCATTGAGCTGCTCTCCCGCAGCACCTTGCGGCGCACCGACCAGGACACCCCCGAGGCGCCCCAGCAATTCCGCCGCACCCCGGTCTATATCGCCCTAGCCAACGCCGAGATGGCGGCGCGACTGATCCGGCAACTGGAGTTTTTCGGGTTTCGCGCGTCCGCGTTCAGCACCGCGGAGCGACTGATCGAAGCCTGTGCCCTGCACAAGCCGGAAACCATTCTGATGGACGTCAATTTTGGAGGCGACACCAACACCGGCATCGGTGCCATTGAACGCCTGCAGGAGCGGCACGACACCCCCATACCAATCATCTTCATGAGCGATGAAGACGGCACCATCGAAACCCGTCTGCGGGCGTCCCGCTGCGGGGGTGAGGAATTTTTCTATCCGGCGGTGGATCCGGGGCAACTGATCGAGAAGATCGAGAGCTACACCCACGGCAATACGATTGAACCTTACAAAGTGCTGGTGCTGGATGATTCCCGCGCCCAGGCGAAGTTCATGGAAACGGTGCTGAAAAAAGCCGGCATGAACGCCCACATCATTACCGATCCGATGCAGATCATTCATGCCCTGGAGGAGTTCTCTCCGGAAATCATCATTCTCGACATGTACATGCCCGGCTGCACCGGCATGGAGATCGCCCGGGTGATTCGCCAGCAGGACCGTTTCCACAGCGTACCGATCATCTACCTGTCTGCGGAAGAGGATGTCAGCAAGCAACTGCACGCCATGAGCCTGGGCGGCGACGACTTCCTCACCAAACCGATCGACCCCAAGCACCTGATCGCCACCATCCACAACCGGGGCCGGCGCGCTCGATCGCTGTTGGCGCTGATGATACGCGACAGCCTGACCGGACTGTTCAATCACACTCACACCCTGTACCTGCTGGATCAGGAAATTGTTCGCGCCCGACAGAAAGAACACCCGCTTTGCTTCGCGATGATCGACATTGATTACTTCAAGAAGGTTAACGACACTTTCGGGCACCCCATCGGAGACCGGGTGCTGCGCAGCCTGTCGATGTTCCTGAAGCAGCGGCTGCGCAAGACCGATCACATCGGTCGTTACGGCGGAGAGGAGTTCGCCATCATCCTGCCCGATACCCGGGAAAGTGATGCCCGCAACGTATTCAACGAAATTCGTGAGCGGTTTTCAGAACTCCTGCAGCCCGCCGGCGACCGGGAGTTCAACGTTACCTTCAGCTGCGGCGTGGCCGCCTGGAACGGCGATAATTCCCAGTCCCTGTGCGAACGCGCCGACC
The DNA here is from genome assembly GCF_023156235.1 of Marinobacter goseongensis. Lineage (GTDB taxonomy): Bacteria > Pseudomonadota > Gammaproteobacteria > Pseudomonadales > Oleiphilaceae > Marinobacter > Marinobacter goseongensis. Next base: position 141,199 of record NZ_JAKZAI010000003.1, read on the forward strand.
GGGCGCTTTACCGCTCCAAGGAGCACGGCCGCAACTGCGTAACCGCTGCCAGCGACTGACAGAGCTGCCCACCTGCCCGGCCCGCCTGCGGCCGGGCTTATGAAACCAACGTCTTATAGAACTCGCTTCCCGGCTTAACGACAATGTCCCTCAGTGAACGGCGCCCCCGCGATCGGCCCGGATCGTGCTTTTTTTAGACCAATTGACGACCGCCCGCATTGTCAAAAAGTGTTGATCTCAGGCCAATTAGCACGCACCATTGTTGGAAAATGTCGGTAATTTCGGCGATCCTGTAAAAAAACGGTAAGGCAGAGAAGCAATCATGTCGACAATTCTGGTCCTCCACGGCCCCAACCTGAACATGCTCGGCACCCGTGAGCCCGAGGTGTACGGTTACGAGACCCTGACGGACATCGACAAACGGCTGCACAGCAAGGCTGCCGAACAGGGCCACCACCTGCTGCACCTGCAATCAAACGCCGAATACGAATTGATTGAACGCATCCATGAAGCACGAACCGAAGGCGTCGACTACATCATCATGAACCCCGCGGCCTTCACGCACACCAGCGTGGCGCTGCGCGATGCCATGCTGGCTTCAGGCATACCGTTTATTGAAGTGCATCTTTCCAACGTGCATGCGCGGGAGGCCTTCCGCCATCACTCCTATTTTTCCGATATCGCCGACGGCGTTATCTGCGGGTTGGGCAGTCAGGGCTATGACCTGGCCCTGACGGCTGCCCTGCAACGAATTCACCGATAGACCAGATCAACACGGGACCGGACCTACTATGGATATTCGCAAAATCAAGAAACTGATCGAACTGCTCGAGGAATCCGACGTCGAGGAACTGGAGATTCACGAAGGTGATGACTCCGTTCGTATCTCCCGCCGTCGGGAACAGGTCGCCGGCACCCAGTACATGGCCCATTACCCGGCGCCGGCACCCCAACCGGCAGCACCGGCCGCTGACAACCCCGGCACCGACCCGGGCGAGAGCGCAGCACCGCCGGCGCCCACCGGACACACGCTCAACTCACCCATGGTCGGCACCTTCTACCGTTCACCGTCACCCACGGCGAAAGCGTTTGTGGAAGTCGGCCAGAAGGTCAATGTGGGCGACGTTGTCTGCATCGTTGAAGCCATGAAGATGATGAACCAGATCGAGGCGGACAAGAGCGGCACCGTCACCGAAATCCTGGTTGAAAATGGCCAGCCGGTAGAGTTTGACCAGCCCCTGGTCGTCATTTCCTGAACTCGGTGATCGCACATCATGGCTATGTTAGAAAAAGTTCTGATCGCAAACCGGGGCGAAATTGCACTCCGCATACTGCGAGCCTGTAAAGAGCTCGGCATTAAAACGGTGGCCGTCCACTCCCAGGTAGATCGTGATCTGATGCACGTGCGCCTGGCGGATGAATCCGTCTGCATCGGTCCGAACAGCCCGACCGAGAGCTACCTGAACATCCCCACCATCATCAGCGCAGCGGAAGTCACCGACTCGGTGGCCATCCATCCCGGTTACGGTTTCCTGGCGGAGAATGCCGACTTCGCGGAACAGGTCGAGAAGAGCGGTTTCCGCTTTATCGGCCCGCGAGCCGAAACCATTCGCCTGATGGGCAACAAGGTGTCTGCCATCAACGCCATGATCAAGGCCGGCGTTCCCACTGTACCCGGCTCCGATGGCCCGCTGACCGACGACGACGAGCGCACACTGCGCATCGCGCGGGAAATCGGCTATCCGGTCATGATCAAGGCCGCGTCCGGCGGCGGTGGCCGGGGTATGCAGGTGATTCATTCGGAAGCCTCATTGCTCAAGGGCGTACAGATTACCCAGAGTGAGGCGCGCAACGCCTTTGGCGACCCCACGGTGTACCTGGAGAAGTTCCTGGAAAAACCGCGTCACGTGGAAGTTCAGGTGCTGGCCGACATGCACGGCAACTGCATTCATCTGGGTGACCGCGACTGCTCCATGCAGCGCCGCAACCAGAAGGTCATCGAGGAAGCGCCTGCGCCGAACATCAACCCCGAATCCCGCGCCCGCACCCTGAAAGCCTGTACCGATGCCTGCAAGGAAATCGGCTACGTAGGCGCCGGCACCTTCGAGTTCCTGTATCAGGACGGCGAGTTCTATTTCATCGAAATGAACACCCGGGTTCAGGTTGAGCACCCGGTGTCCGAGATGGTCACCGGTGTCGACATCGTGCGGGAGCAGCTGCGGATCGCCAGCGGCCTGCCGCTGCAGTACACCCAGGACGACATCCGCATTTCCGGCCACGCCCTGGAGTGTCGCATCAACGCGGAAGATCCGAAAACGTTCGTACCCAGCCCCGGCAAGGTCAAGCACTTCCATGCCCCCGGCGGTAACGGCATCCGCGTGGATTCGCACCTGTACAGTGGTTACACGGTTCCGCCCTACTACGATTCCCTGGTGGCCAAGCTGATCACCTGGGGCGATGATCGCGAAATCGCCCGGCGCCGCATGAAGAACGCTCTCGACGAGCTGCTCGTTGAAGGCATCAAGACCAATCAATCCCTGCATCGAAAACTGGTGCGCGATGGTGGCTTCAAACAGGTAGACTTCACCATCCATTACCTGGAAAAACTGATACGGGATTGAAACAACCATGCCCTGGATACAACTACAGATCCCGGCTGATCCGGACAACGCGGACCAGCTGGAGGATCTGCTCATGGAGATGGGCGCAGAGGCCGTCTCCATGGAGGACGCCGCAGACCAACCGCTCTACGAGCCGGATCCCGGCACCACGCCCTTGTGGCACCACACCAGCGTGACCGGCCTGTTCGACTCCGAGCGCGACATCGACCAGCTCTGCTCTGCGATCACCGACGCCTGGCATCAGCAGACCCAGCAATCCCTGCAAGGCATTGAGGTTACCCTGGTTGAGGACAAGGATTGGGAACGGGCCTGGATGGACGACTTCAAACCCCTGCAATTTGGGGAGCGGCTGTGGATCGTGCCCAGCTGGCACGACGCACCGGACCCCGAGGCCGCCAATCTGATGCTGGATCCGGGCCTGGCGTTCGGCACCGGCACCCACCCCACGACCGCGCTGTGTCTGCAGTGGCTGGACGGGCAACCGGTGCAGGGCAAACAGGTGATCGATTACGGCTGTGGCTCGGGTATTCTCGGCCTGGCGGCTTTGCTGCTGGGTGCCGATCACGTGATCGGTGTGGACACCGACCCACAGGCACTGGAGGCCAGCCGCGACAACGCCCAGCGCAACGGCGTTGACCCCGCCCGCCTGGACCTGTACCTGCCGGACAACGAACCGGACACCCGCGCAGACATCATGCTCGCCAATATCCTGGCCCAGCCGCTCATCGGTCTGGCGCCGCACCTGGCGGCGAGAGTCAAACCCGGTGGCGACCTGGTGCTTTCAGGCATTCTGTCCAACCAGGCCCGGGACGTGATGGCGGCCTACGAGCCCTGGTTCGTGATGGACGAGCCCGAGCAGAAAGAAGAGTGGATACGCCTCACAGGACGGCGCAACGACAGGTGACGAAACCTCGGTGACCGACTAAACTCCGTGACTCGTAGCGAAGTCGCTTACAGGAACGAAGCATGACCCAGAGCAGCCTGCAGACACGATGTCCCAAATGCGATACCCGTTTCCGGGTAACGGATGAGCAACTCAGCATTGCCAAAGGCAAGGTGCGCTGCGGGAACTGCATGGAGGTGTTTAACGCCATCGATCATCAGATGGCTTCACCCGGTCAGGCAAAGCCGGCAGCACCGGAATCCACCAGATTCGTCGAGGCGGGAGAAGCCGCCAGCGGATTTTCAGCCGATGACGATTTTGTGTTCGCTGACAATCCGGAAGAAGACGCCGCCGAAGGCAAATACGCCGGCACCAACCTGACCTTTTCCGACGAAGAGCTCAGTGACAGCTTTCGCTCATTTGACGAGAAATCACCGGCCGGCGGCCATGAGGATGACGGCCGCCCAACCAAGGAGCTCGATGAGAGCTGGGCCGAGGCCATGTTGTCGGATGACGACTCCGACAGGGATAACAGCCACCCTGCAACGCCCCAGGGCAGTAAACCGGCTGCGCCTGCCACGGAGCAATCCGAGGCGGCGCCGGAACCCAGGCCCGCTATTGCACCCTCCGTAACACCGGCCGCCAGACCACAACCGACGACGCCTGCGACCCAGTCTGACGAGACGAGCGCCGACACCCGGCAGGAGCCACCCCTGTCCCTGGAGCCAACAGCCGAGCCCACAACAGCCCCGGCTTTCACCGAGGCTCCGGCAGCACCGCCTGAGCCCGAGCCGTATGAACCTCTGAGCGCCCGCTTCCCTTACCACGATCTTCGGAGGGAACCGGTGTCAGTGGGTGGCGGTTCCGGCGGCACCGTGCGCCGTATTCTCTGGACGCTGGTGGTACTGGCGCTCACAGGCTTGCTGTTGGCCCAGGTGACCTGGTTCCAGTTTGACCGACTCTCGGCTATTCCGGAGCTGCGCCCGTTTTATGAGCAGGGCTGTGAGCTGGCCGGCTGCGAACTCAAGCCGCTGATCGATGTGGATGCCATCCAAAGCCGTAAACTGGTCGTGCGCACTGATCCCGAGAGCCGCAGCCAGTTGCTGGTGGAGGCGGTTATCATCAACCGCGCCGCCTTCGAGCAGCCTTTCCCGGCCATTGCGCTGACCTTCTCGAACCTCAATGGCGATGTGGTAGCCCAAAGCGTGTTCATGCCGGACGAGTACATCGCCGGAGACGGCCGCGATCTGGCCGCCATGCCCACCGAAACGCCGGTCAGGATCGCCATCGGCATTCGCGACCCCGGCCGTGATGCGGTCAACTACAACATCGCGTTCCGGGCCCACAGCCAGTAAGCAATTTTTTAGTCATGGATCATGGCGGGCCGCCATCGAACAGACTAAAAGTCAACCAGAAAGAACGAAAAATAATCAATTTTTTCACTGCTTTGCCCCTTCAATCGTCGGCCCCCCGACGGTATCATTAGCGCCTTTCGGATCTGGATCGGTTACTTATTGAGCAACCTTTCCACTCCGGCCCTTGCTGATTCTGCTGTAACACGGACTGAAACCATGCTGCCGACGGCGAAGATCGGGCCCTATACCCTGCCCAACCCGCTGATTGTCGCACCCATGGCGGGCGTGACAGACCGACCCTTCCGGCTGCTGTGCCGGGACATGGGCGCGGGTCTGGCGGTGTCAGAAATGGTTATCGCAGACAGCAAGCTCTGGCACACCCGTAAATCCCGGTTCCGCATGAACCACACCGGCGAGCCGGAACCCAGATCGGTACAGATTGCCGGCGGAGATCCGGACATGCTGGCCGAGGCAGCGCGGTTGAACGCCGAATTCGGCGCCCAGATCATCGATATCAACATGGGTTGCCCGGCCAAGAAGGTATGCAATAAGGCCGCGGGTTCGGCGTTGATGAAAGATGAGGGGCTGGTTCGCGACATCCTCGAGGCCGTGGTCGCCGCGGTCGACATTCCGGTAACCCTGAAAATGCGCACCGGGTGGGATCGCGAGCATCGCAACGCCCCGCTGATTGCCCGTATGGCCGAAGATGCCGGCATCCAGGCGCTGGCCATCCATGGCCGTACTCGGGCCGACGCCTACAAGGGCGACGCGGAATACGACACCATTGCGGAAGTGAAATCCCGGGTCGGTATCCCGGTGTTTGCTAACGGTGATATCACCTCACCGGAAAAAGCGAAGCGGGTGCTCGAGTACACCGGAGCGGATGGCCTGCTGATCGGCCGAGCTGCCCAGGGCCGGCCCTGGATCTTCCGGGAGATCCTGCACTACCTCGAGACCGGCAAGCGGCTGTGTGCCCCGCCTCTGAACGAGGTAGAGCGTATTCTGATCGGGCATCTTGACGCCCTGCACGCCTTTTATGGCGAAATCATGGGCGTGCGTATCGCCAGAAAACACGTGGGGTGGTATCTGCAATCTCACGATGAGAGCAAACAGTTTCGCAAATGCTTCAACGCCCTGAACGAGGCGATGGCGCAGAGAGACAGCATTCAACAGTACTTTGCAGGCTTACGAAATGGAGAGGTATTCGCAGCATGACCGCTGAGACTTTGGCAAATGAGAACATCAACACATCGGCCAACGATGACACCCATCAGTTGCAAACGGTGAACAGCAGCGGCAACAGCGTCACCCTGCGCGACAGCGTGGAAGTGGCCCTGAAGAACTACTTTGCGCAGCTTGATGGCGCGCCGGTGACCGAGGTGTATCAGCTGGTACTCTCCGAGGTAGAAGCCCCCCTGCTTGAACAGGTGATGAAGTACACCCGCAACAACCAGACCAAGGCGTCCACCATGCTTGGACTGAATCGCGGTACGCTTCGCAAGAAGCTCAAGCAGTACGGTCTGCTATAATTCAGACACCCCGAATAAACGAGGGCCTCCCGGACACCATTCGCGAGGCCCTTATTCGTTCATCTCCAGCAGAAATTATGTGACCCATGGCAAATCAGGCTAATACTCCCGTCCGTCGCGCGCTGATCAGCGTGTCCGATAAAACCGGCATTGTCGACTTCGGCCATGCCCTGACCGAGCGCGGTGTCGAGCTGCTCTCCACCGGCGGCACCTTCCGTCTGCTCAAGGAAAACAACGTTCCGGTGACGGAAGTCAGTGATTACACCGGCTTCCCGGAAATGATGGATGGCCGGGTCAAAACCCTGCACCCGAAAATCCACGGCGGCATACTCGGCCGTCGCGGTACCGACGACGCCATCATGGGCCAGCACGGGATCAACCCCATCGACATGGTGGTGGTCAACCTCTACCCCTTCGAAGACACCGTCGCCAACCCGGACTGTGATCTGGCGACCGCCATCGAGAACATCGACATCGGGGGCCCGACCATGGTGCGTGCCGCCGCCAAGAACCACAACGACGTAACCATCGTGGTCAACGCGGCGGATTACCGCCGCATTCTCAAGGAGCTCGACACCAACGATGGCGAACTGAGCTACCACACCCGCTTCGATCTGGCGGTCAAAGCGTTCGAACACACTGCCGGCTACGATGGCGCCATCGCCAATTACCTGGGCGGCCGCACGCCGGACAACGACAACGCCGACTTCCCACGCACCTTCAATGCCCAGTTTGTGAAAGTGCAGGACATGCGATACGGCGAAAATCCCCATCAACGGGCCGCTTTCTACGCTGAACGCAACCCGAAAGAAGCCTGCGTCGCCACCGCCAGGCAGTTGCAGGGCAAAGAGCTGTCCTACAACAACGTGGCTGACACCGATGCCGCTCTGGAGTGCGTCAAGCCCTTCGCCGATCCGGCCTGCGTGATCGTCAAGCACGCCAATCCCTGCGGCGTGGCCATCGGCGCAGACATCCACCAGGCCTACGATCTGGCCTTCGCCACCGACCCCACGTCGGCGTTCGGCGGCATCATTGCCTTCAACCGTGAGCTGGACGCCGAGACCGCAAAAGCCATCATCGACCGTCAGTTCGTGGAAGTGATTATCGCGCCCACGATAGCGCCGGAAGCGGTGGAGCTGGTGGCCGCCAAGAAGAACGTACGCCTGCTGGCCTGCGGCGAGTTCAACGGCGAACGTGCGAAATCGCTGGATTACAAGCGCGTGACCGGCGGCCTGCTGGTCCAGGATCGCGACCTGGGCATGGTGGCGATGGAAGACGTGAAAGTGGTCACCGAACGCCAGCCGTCCGAGGCCGAACTGAATGATCTGCTGTTCGCCTGGGAGGTGGCCAAGTATGTGAAATCGAATGCCATCGTCTACGCCAAGGCCGGACGCACCATCGGGGTTGGCGCCGGCCAGATGAGCCGCGTCTACAGCGCCAGAATCGCCGGTATCAAGGCCGCCGATGAAGGCCTGGAGGTGAAAGGCTCGGTGATGGCATCGGATGCCTTCTTCCCGTTCCGCGACGGCATCGACGCCGCTGCCCAGGCCGGAATCACCGCGGTGATTCAGCCCGGCGGTTCCATGCGCGACCAGGAAGTGATCGATGCCGCCAACGAGCATGGCATTGCCATGGTGTTCACCGGCATGCGCCACTTCCGACATTAATAGGAGACAACCATGAACATTCTCGTCATTGGCTCAGGTGGTCGTGAGCACGCGCTGGCGTGGAAGGCTGCCCAGTCTCCGGATGCGGACCGTGTGTTTGTCGCGCCCGGCAACGCCGGCACCGCAACAGAGCCCGGCCTGGAAAACATCAACATCGACACAATGGATTTGAATGGTCTGGCGGATTTTGCCGCCGCCAACAATGTGGGCCTGACCATCGTGGGCCCCGAAGCCCCCCTGGTGGCCGGCATTTGCGACCTGTTCGAAGAACGCGGCCTGCGGGTGTTCGGCCCCAGCGCCGGTGCAGCGCAACTGGAAGGCTCCAAAGCTTTTACCAAGGACTTCCTGGCGCGCCAGAACATCCCTACCGCCGGGTATGGCAATTTTACCGAGGTGGACAAAGCCCTCGCCTACGTCCGTGAGCAGGGTGCGCCCATCGTGGTCAAGGCCGACGGCCTGGCGGCCGGCAAAGGCGTGATTGTCGCCATGACCCTGGCAGAAGCCGAAGACGCCATTCGCGACATGCTCGCCGGTAATGCCTTCGGTGAAGCCGGCAGCCGCGTGGTGATCGAGGAGTTCCTCGACGGCGAGGAAGCCAGCTTTATTGTCATGGTCGACGGCGAACACGTGCTGCCGATGGCCACGTCCCAGGACCACAAGCGGGTTGGTGACGGCGATACCGGGCCCAACACCGGCGGTATGGGCGCTTACTCACCCGCGCCGGTGGTTACTGCGGACGTGCACCAGCGCATCATGGACGAAGTGATCTATCCTACCGTGCGTGGCATGGCAGCCGAAGGCCACCCCTACAAAGGCTTCCTGTACGCCGGCCTGATGATCGACGGCAACGGTGCCCCCAAGGTGATTGAGTTCAACTGCCGCTTCGGGGATCCCGAAACCCAGCCCATCATGTTGCGGATGAAATCCGACCTGGTCGAGCTGTGCGGCGCTGCCATCGACAGCAAGCTGGACCAGTGCACCTCGGACTGGGACGAGCGCGCGTCCGTGGGCATTGTGTTGGCGGCCGGGGGTTACCCGGGCAGCTATAACAAGGGTGATGTGATTGCCGGCCTGCCGGAATCAGAAACCGAAGGCGAGAAGGTGTTCCACGCCGGCACCCGCCTCAACGGGGACCAGGTGGTCACCAATGGCGGCCGCGTACTGTGCGCGACGGCCCTGGGGCACACGGTCACCGAGGCCCAGCAACGGGCCTACGACGTCGCCGCCCGCATCTGCTGGGACGGTGTGTTTTATCGCAATGACATCGCCTATCGGGCGATTGCGCGGGAAAATTCCTGACACGTGAACGGAGCTGACGAGTCATGACATCCACGAGCCGCCTGCCGGTTGTGCTGTTTCTGCTGATCACTGCAATCCTCTCGGGCTGCTCGCGTCAGGCCATTTACGATACCGCCATCGACTGGGAGCGTTCCGCGGCCGGCCTGGAGCCAGACCGGATCGCTGTCGGCAAACTGGACATCGCCTACCTTCGCAACAAGGAGACGGTGGACGGTGACACTATCGTGCTGATCCACGGTTTCGGTGCCAACAAGGACAACTGGACCCGTCTTGCCCGTGAGCTGACCGACGAATTCAACGTCTACGCCATCGACCTGCCCGGTCATGGTGACAGCAGCAAGGAACTGGATCTGGGCTACCGCTTCGAGGATCAGGTACAGCACGTTGCCCGCATCCTTGACGCGCTCAACATTGATCAGGCCCACCTGATGGGTAACTCTATGGGCGGCGCCATCACAGCGCTCTACTCCGCGACCTTTCCCGAGCAGGTTCGCTCGGCGGTGCTGTTCAACCCCGCGGGGATATTCGAGTACGAGAGCGAGCTGGTGGAGCTGGTCACCGAGGGAGACAACCCGCTGATTCCAAAGGAATCGGGTGATTTTGACAGGCTGTTGGATTTTGCCCTGGAAAAACGCCCGTTCGTGCCCTGGCCGATCCTCGGGGTGATGGAGGAGAAGGCCATCGCCAACCGTGAAGTCAACCAGGTGATCTTTGCCGCCATCCGCGACACCGGTTTCGAATCCGACTTCCGCACCGCCATCCGGGAGGTCACGGTGCCGGTGCTGGTGGTGTGGGGCAAGGAGGACCGGGTCATCAACTATCGCAACGCCGACCTGTTCGTTGAAGCCATCCCGCGCTCAACGAAAGTCATTCTGGACGACATCGGCCACGCCCCCATGGTTGAGGCACCGAAAAGATCGGCCCAGCTGTTCCGTGATTTCATTGGCGACAGCAAGCGCTGACCTGCTGGTCGACTACAGTTTGCGCCTGAAAACCAGTAAGCTTCAGGGCAGGATTACCCTGTCTCCCGAGCGGTTCAATGCCTGAAGCTATCTGGATCACTTTCGCGTTTGGCCTCGGCCTGATTGTCAAAGCAATCGGGCTGCCCCCACTGGTCGGCTACCTTGCCGCCGGCTTTGCCCTGAGCGGACTCGCTGCGACCACCGGCATCGAGATCGAGGAGACGGCGGCACTCAAGCATATCGCCCACCTCGGCGTTCTGTTGCTGCTGTTCACCGTTGGCCTGAAACTGAAACTGCGCTCGATCATCAGCCCCGAGGTCATTGGCGGCAGCCTGCTGCATTTCGGCATCACCTGCGCGGTATTCGCGCCCGGGCTTTACCTGATGATGGACCTGGATTGGTCCACTGCACTGCTGCTCGCCATTGCCCTGTCGTTTTCCAGCACGGTGCTGGCGGCCAAAGTTCTGGAAAGCAAACGGGAACTGCGGGCCTTTCACGGCCGCGTCGCCATCGGCATCCTGATCATGCAGGATCTCATTGCCCTGGTGGTGATGAGTGTAGCTGCGGGTAAAACGCCGTCGCAGTGGGCGCTGCTGGTGTTCGGGCTGCCACTGCTCCGCCCGCTTCTCTTCCGGTTGCTTGACGCCAGCGGGCACGACGAGCTGTTGGTTCTGCTGGGACTACTGCTCGCCCTGGTACTGGGTGGCCTGGGGTTCGAAGCCGCCGGCCTGAGCTCGGAGCTTGGCGCTCTGGTGTTCGGTGCCATGCTCGCCAACCACCCCCGCGCCCAGGAACTGGCGAAATCATTGTGGAGCGTGAAAGAGGTCTTCCTGGTCGGCTTTTTCCTGCAGATCGGGATCGGCGGGCTCCCTGATCAGCAGGCCATCATCTTCGCCGTAATTGCCGCCCTGGTGCTACCCCTGAAGGGCATCCTGTTTTTCTTCCTGCTGATACTCTTCCGGCTACGGGCACGAAGCAGTTTTCTGTCGGCCCTGTCCCTGACCAACTACAGTGAATTCGGGCTGATTGTGGCCAGCGTGGCGTTACCGGAATGGCTGATCCCTCTGGCGATCACCGTCTCACTCTCATTTGTTATTTCCGCGCCACTGAACCGCTTTGCCCACGGCCTTTACGAACGTTACAACCGATCACTGATAGGTTACGAACGACATAAACGACACCCCGACGAACAGCCGATTTCTCTTGGCGATACCCGCATACTCGTCATGGGCATGGGGCGCACCGGCACGGCGGCCTATGACTGGCTGCACGCGAAAGACAACCGCGTCATGGGGCTGGATTCAGACCCGGCAAAAACGTCTACTCATCAGGCCGAGGGCCGCAATGTGGTTTTTGCGGACGCGGAAGACAACACATTCTGGGAAAGCCTGCACATGCCCGACCTGCAATCGGTCATCCTTGCCATGAACGATATCGAGGGCAAACTGATCGCCGCCCGCATGCTCCGTAAACTGGGTTTCACCGGTCGTATTGTCGCCCACACCATGTACCAGGATGAGGCCGAGAAAATCCGCGAAGCCGGTGCCGACGAGGCCTACCTGACCATGAGCGAAACCGGCGTTGCGCTGGCCAGTCATCTTCAGGAGCACCTTGTCCGCAACTACGCCGACCCCGCCAGAGGCACGGGCCATGTATGAATTTGAAGAACCCACCCGTGGCAACATGACCCAGATGACGTCCCTCCATGAGGAGCGTCTGGACTTCGTGGCCCGCACGCTGCAGCGCACCGGCGCGAAGACCGTGCTCGACCTCGGCTGTGGCTCGGGGTCTCTGCTTTACCGCCTGGCGGCGTTTCCGGAATTTGAGCACATCGTCGGGCTGGAGCAGTCCGGCGTGTCCATCCGGCAGGCACGCCTCAACCTCGAACCCTGGCTGGCCCTGGCGCCGGAACGCATCCGCCTGGTGAGAGGCTCCTACGCCGAGAGCAACTCCGAGCTGGCCGGGTTCGATGCCGCGGCCATGGTGGAAACCATCGAGCACGTCTACCCGGGAGAGCTGTCCCGGGTGGAGCTGGCGGTGTTCGGGGAATACCGACCGCGGGTGCTGTTCATGACCACCCCCAACCGGGAGTACAACCCGCTGTTCGATCTCGAGCCCGGGGAGTTTCGCGAGGAAGACCACAAGTTCGAGTGGGACCGCACCAAGTTCCGCCGCTGGGCCCTGGGCGTGGCCGACCGCAACAGCTACCGGGTGGAATTCGGTGGTATCGGCGACTTTCATCAGGAGCTGGGGCATCCCACCCAGACCGCCCTGTTCAGCCGCCGGGCATGATTCAGCGAGTGCGTCGCCAGGCCGACAGCTCGGCAATGGTGTGCTGGAACTTGCGGCGGGTCTCGCGAATCACAAACGGCACATCTACAGGGGCCTGCACCGGCTCGAAATGACTTGCGAGAACATCCCGCATTCCGTCAAGCACCGTGCGGGGCTGGCCGTTGTGAGTAAGACCGCCGATCCAGTTGGCGCGCGGCGTGAACTCTTCCAGTAGTGTATAAGGCGAACTGATGACCAGCGTACCGCCAACCGCCAGACGCTGGTGAATGTCCCCCAGGAACGCTCCGGGGTCCTGCAGCCGGTCGATCAGGTTGCCGGCGAAAATCAGGTCGTAGTCGGCGTGTTCCGCCCCCAGATTGCAAGCGTCGCCGGTGGCAAAGCGCACTCGTGGGGCCGCCCGCGCCAGGTCCAGCGCCTGCAGGCTGACCGTAACGCGCTCACCCAGCTCGCCCTCGTCACGGCGAAAATAATCAATCGCTCCGGCCTCTTTCAGGGTGGTGGCAGCGTCGACAAAGCGCTTTGACAGATCCACCCCGATAACCTGGTCAAACAGCCGCCCGAGCTCGAATGCGGTGCGGCCCACGGCGCAGCCCAGATCGAGCGCTTTGCGCTTGTCACGGCCGGCCATCAATTCCTGGCAGATGCCGGCGCACCGGGCCGGATAGTTGCTGACCCCGAAGTGGGGCTCGCCGAAATGAAAACCCAGGTACTGGCTGAGCAGTTCGTCGGTTTCGTACACGTTCATGGCGGTTCCTTTGAAGAGGTCTGATCAGGTGGCGGGGAGTGCGCAGGTGCGGAACCCCGTGTACACATCGTTTCTCAGCGGCAGATAGGCCTGGCGATAGGTCCCGCGAATCAGGTTGGACGACGTGGCACAGCTTCCGCCCCGGGTCACCTTGTGATCACCGAACTGCAGGGTCGACATGAACGGATACATGTCGATACGGAAGCCGTCGTAGGGGAAGAACTGGCTGCTGGTCCACTCCCAGACACCGCCGATCATCTGACGACAACCAAAGGGGCTGTCGCCTTCAGGATAATCCCAGACCGGGTGCTGCGCCATGGTCCGGCCGTCCATATCCGCCTGCGCCGGGGTTGGCGGCTCATTGCCCCAGGGGCGGCGTCGGAAGGTCTCACCGGGCTGGTTGCCGAGAGCGGCTACCTCCCACTCATGCTCTGTGGGTAGCCGGCGCCCGGCCCAGTGGCACCAGGCTTCCGCTTCCCAGTAGGTGATATGGGTCACCGGCGCATCGGGATTCAGTGCCTGCCAGCGGTCAAACAGGCGCTCCTGCCATTGTTCATCGTGCCAGCGCCAGTAGAGCGGGTGTTTCGGTTCACTCATCAGCGGCCCGGCACAGCCATGCACCAGCGCCACATCGATCTCGGTCTGCAGCCATTTACGGCCGCCAAAGGACCAGAGCTCCGGGCGGCGGTAGCCCCCATCCTCCACGAACGCCTGAAACTCGCGGTTGGACACCGGAACACGGGATATGGCGAACGCCGGCAACTCCACCTCGAAACGGGGCTTTTCATTATCAAAGCCGAAATCGGTATCCGCGAATGCCGCGGAATCCCCCGGGATACCGATGAGCCAGCGCCCGGCCGGGATGACGGCATCGCCGTCGATGCGTTCCCCGGGTGCCGGGCGCTCGGAGTTCACGTCAGGCGGGGCGGGATAGCCGACGGTCTGACGGCACCAGATCAGCGATTCGATGTGCATGTTCTGGTGATAGATGGCGTAGCGATAAAGGTACTGATCCCGGTCCGTCATCGGCCGGGAGCGGATGCGATCAGCCATACGGTCATAAATGGTATCGAAGTACGCCAGCGTTTCTTCACGGCCGGGAAACAGATCCCGGCACCAGCGGTCCCGGTGGTCCACATGGAAGGAGTCCCACAGGTCGTCCATGGCCGGGTTGTAGCTGGGCGTGCCGTCCAGCAGGTTGAACACAAACACTTCGTAGAAGAAGGCCGCGTGCCCCATTTCCCACAACGGCGGATTGACGCCCGGATGATAGGGCACATCCAGAGCGGCTTCCGGTAACGAGGTGATCAATGCCCGCGTGCGCTGCCGGGTACGTTCCAGATCCGCCAGAATGATTGCCTTGTCCACGCTCTTGCTCCCAGAAACCAACAGTGCAATGAGTACGATAACAAACTGCCTGGCGGATGAGTGCGGGTATGGCCGAATTTACGTTATTTCTTTCGCCCTATCCCCAATTCAGGGGATTCCCGAACCCAGTCCCTTTGCAATAGTGGTTTCGCACCATCAAAAGTCAAAAAAAAGGATGTCATCCATGTTATCCCTGAAAAAACTCTCATTGGCTTCGGCCATTGCCGCTAGCGTGGCTCTCTCTGGTTGCAGTAACTCCTCCTCCAGCAACTCCGACGATCCCGTAGCGGGTGATGTCGCAATCAGCGGCACCGCCAGTGCACCTGGCGGTCAGATTGCCTATTACCAGGAAAAAAGTCTGCTTGAGATTGCCAGTGGCTTCCTGATTCCCCGGGCCGTGGCGGCAATCAGCGGCCTGCAACCGGTGCAAGGCGCCGATGTGGAACTCATTCGGGTGGATGATGACGGCGAGCAAATTGGTGACGTATTGGCCACTGCGCGCACCTCCGTGACCGGTGATTACTCCCTGACCCTGCCCCAGGGGGTGAACCTGGCGGGCAACCTGGTGGTACGCATCACCGGCAGCAACAACGCCCAGATTCGCTCACAGGTGGTCGAACAGGATGTGGATATCGACCCGGCCTCAGAGTTCATTCTGCAAAAATTCGTGCAGAGCGGCGCCTCCCTGGAGAACCTCGAAGTCACCGACGTGGTGAGGATCAAGAGCCGGGTGGCGGAATTTGATCTGACCGCGTCACCGGACTTCCAGCTGGCTGACATGTTGGCCGAGCTGGACAAGGTAGTGGGTGAGGACCTGGAGGGCCAGATCGAACTGGCCACCACCGAAGACGGCGATGTGGCAACCATTGCCGGTGACTACCGCTCCTCAGCCATCGAACTGGGGCTGTACGATTCGGACAACAACAGCGGCGGCACCTGGGCCTCTGAAATCTTTACCGCAAACTTTACCTTCGCGTCGGACGCGGACGGCGACCTGCAAATCACCCTGACCTCCGAGGAGGGCCTCGACAGCCTGTTGAGCGGGCCGAGTCTTGCCAACACCAGCCTGTTCACCTTTGGCGACATCAATGACGAGGCGGAATCTTTCCCGGGTATCTTCAAGGACAACAACACCATAACGCTGGACGTGCCGTTTGAGGAGGAAGTTGACGGTGATGTCGGCTTCCGCTCCCCGCCCGCCACGCTGCGGCTGCAAAAAGCGCTGAACAGTAACGTGTTCGTGCTGGCAAACACCGAGACCGTCCTCCGATACGGCACCACCATGGAGGGTGATCTGGATCCCAACGCGAAAGAGGGCGATGAACTCTCCAAGACCCTGGAGGTCTTTGCGCAAACGCCGTCGGGCGATAGCCCGATTGATCTGAACGGTGCTTTCGGTCGGGTTTATTTGGAAAACGATCAGGTCGCTGGCATGAGCATTACCATGACCACCGAACAGAATATCGTTAATTTCAGGAGCACCGTACTGGACGCAACAGCCGGGACACTGCAGGACCTGACCCTGACTCCCGCAGGTGTTGAATACTTTACCGAGTCTGCCGGCGTGGAGGAAACCGATCTCCCCTTTGAACTGACTGACAACGGCGACTTTGTCACCATCGGTGGAGACCCGGAGGATGGCTTCATCAACGCGGATCTCGATTTCATCGCCTTGTTCTCGGCCGATGATTCAGTATCGGACGAATCCGAATTCAGCAAAACGCTGATGGTTCGCCTTCCTGGCAGCACCCCGACCATTGCGGGCAACAGCTACCGCGTATTTGGTATCTCGACCGGATTCACTGGCGGTGAAGCTATCGAACTCGGCGGTCCGCGCTTCAACACATTGCTGAATATGAGCTCCGATACTGAGGGAGCCCTGGAGGGCACAGTTGTCACGCTAGACCGTGCAGACTTCACCAGTCAGGTCGAGCGCTCAGCAACAGCGATCGATGGCAATGCCAGCGTAACTGTCGGGGAAAATGGCCAGACCACGGTGACCATCACGGAATCCGGCGGAACCACGGAACTGAGCGGCTTCTTCAATGAAGATGCCAGCATCGGTATCTTCACCAACAACTTCACACCGACTGACGGCACAACCGACAGCCTGGGCCTGACCATCCTCATGCAGGTCAACCCGTAAATCCACAAACTGAAAGCCCGCCAGCCACTCAGGCCTGGCGGGCCATTTACCCCTGAAACCTTGAACCTTCCCCCGGTTCCGCTATAACAGAGTATTCCGAATCGGATTGCCGCAAGGAGCGACATGTCCAAGCAGTGGGCACCATCCAAGATTCTTTCTGCGGGCATGGCCATCGGACTGGGGCTGTTTCTCCTTGCCCTGTATTTTGCCACCGGCGTTCCGCGCCTGGGTCTGTCCACCGAACCGGGGGTGGATGGCCTGCGGGTGGTCAGCGTGGATACAGACGGCCCGTTTGCCGGCATTGTCAGCCCCGGCGACGAACTGATCGCGATCCACAACGAGGGTGCGGTCTTCACTTTCGAGCCCTTTGATGCCATCGCCGAACCCGACGACGCCGCCACCTACGATCCCTACAACCGTTTCTTTGAACGTCAGAATGTCATCTGGTCCATTCTGCAGGCGGAGCGCATCAGCCTGGGCACTCGCTTGGCCCAAGAGATACCGGGGTCGGACACCCGGGCGCTGCTGCCTCCTGTGGACTGGGTCACCGTGACCCTGACAACCGACATCGGCCCCACGGATCTGCCAGCGGCGTTCTGGTACCAGGTCGCCTGCGGCCTGATGATTTTCTGGATGGGAGTTGCTGCCTGGGCCTTCGTGCAAAGCGAGCGCGGCCCGTTTTTCTACGCTCTTGCCGGTTTCGGCATTGCCGTGGCCATCATCGCCAGTGCTGTGTACACCACCCGCGAACTGAGCCTGCCGGGTGATCTAATGCTGATCCTGTCCCGCTGCAACCAGTTCGGGGCCATGCTGTTTGCCGGAGCCGGAACCACCCTGCTCTGGCACTACCCCACCACCGTATCCCGTTTCCGTTTCGAGTGGCTGATGCTGGCGCTGGTGGTGCTGATCCTGTGCGCCAACTGGGGCCAATGGGTCAACAGCCTGGATATCACTGCGCGGTACACGCTGCTGGCATGGGCCGTGGCGGATGTCGTACTGGCAGTGATCCAGTGGCGCCGGACCCGACGGGAGCCGGTTGCCCGGGCGCGGCTGAAATGGTTTGTCTATTCCTGGTTCGGTGGCGTTATCAGTTATCTGGCGCTGGTGGTGGTGCCCCAGGTAGTGGGTCACGACTCCCTGATTCATCAGAAGTACGCCTGGCTGCTGTTTGTGCTGTCCTACCTGGGCATCGCCCTGGGCATTGTCCGATACCGGCTGTTTGACCTGGATCGCTGGATTCTGGCTGCCTGGTTCTGGTTTCTGTGCGGCATCCTGGTTATCGCCATCGACAGTCTGCTGGTGCTGTGGCTCGGACTGCAGTATTCCCTGGGCCTGGTGATCAGCCTGGCGCTGGTCGGTTGGGTCTACTTTCCCCTGCGCCAGATGCTGCTGCGGCGTTTCATGCCCTCGTCCACCCGGGACGACCTGTGGGAGCGCCTGCCCACCATGATCAGCGACGCGTTCGAGATTGGCGGCAGCATCGATCGGCAATGGCAGCGGGCGTTGCAACGCTCCTTCCATCCGCTCCAGATTGATCGGCGGGAGCAGCACTGCGACCGACCGGTGGTCCTGGACAGCGGCCTGCGGCTCCGCGCGCCCCTGATGGGTGAGTCGGCCTGCCTGGAGTTGAGCTACGCGGAACAGGGCCACCGGCTGTTCGATCAACAGGACACCCAGTTCGCGGCCCAGGCCATGGAGCTGTTCCGCTTTGCCCGCCAGTACCGGGATTCATTTGAAGACGGCGTGCGTGCCGAGCGCGCCCGCGTGGCCCGAGATCTGCACGACGACGTGGGCGCCCGCCTGTTGTCGATCATCTACCGCGCTGACACCACCGAACTCAGCAACCTTGCGCGGGACTGCCTGAAGGAACTGCGCGGGGTGATTCAGGGCCTGCAAAAACAGACTGTACCGCTGGACCAGAGCTTTTCCCGCTGGCACTTCGAGTCACGTCAGCGGTGCGAGCTTTTTGATGTGGATCTGACCATGACCCTGGCGCCGGCGGCAGCCGACATCACCCTGACGCCGCGGATCGAGCGCAACCTGATGAGCATCATCCGCGAGCTGCTGACCAACACCATCAAACACTCGGAAGCCACCGAAACTCGACTGCGTATCGATTTCCTGGACGGACATCTGCAGGTGGATGCCAGTGATAACGGCGTCGGCTGGGGTACCGTGCCGGCCGGGAATTCCAGCGGCATCGGCCTTCACAGTATTCGCGAGCGGTGCGACGAACTGGGCGGCCACGTGCGCCATTACAGCCGGGTTGGCGGCGGCGCGGGGATGATCTGTACCGTCCCGATCACAGGAGCGGCAGCGGGATGAAACAGGTGCTGATTCTCGAAGATCTCAAAGACGCCCAACGCTGGTTGCGGGAAGCGGTACTGGCATCGTTCCCGGAGGCCCACATCGAATGCTGTGACACCCTGGGCCAGGCATTGGGCTGGCTGGAAAGTCGGGTACCCGACCTGTGCCTGGTGGATCTGCGCCTGCCTGACGGTTCCGGTCTCGACTTTATCCGCCAGTGCAAGTCGGTCGCACCACTGGCCCAACAGGTGGTGACCACCATCTACGACGACGACATCCACCTGTTCCCG
The DNA here is from genome assembly GCF_023156235.1 of Marinobacter goseongensis. Classification (GTDB taxonomy): domain Bacteria; phylum Pseudomonadota; class Gammaproteobacteria; order Pseudomonadales; family Oleiphilaceae; genus Marinobacter; species Marinobacter goseongensis. The sequence continues at coordinate 160,663 of NZ_JAKZAI010000003.1, forward strand.
GCCATTCAGGCCGGAGCACACGGCTATCTGCTGAAAGATCAGCCGCGCCAGGTCATCGCCGACGCGCTGAAAAATCTCACCATGGGCACCCCGGCGCTGTCCCCCCAGATCACCCAACGAATGATCAGTTATTTGCGGCAGGAGCGCTCAACCACCTGGGAATCCGAAACCGCGCCATCCGACACGCACCTGCTGAGCACGCGGGAGCAGGAAATGCTCGGGGTCATCGCCCGCGGCTTCAAAACCGCGGAAGCCGCAGAGCTGTTGGGTGTGAGCTACCACACCGCCGCCCGGCACATCAAAAACATCTACGCCAAGCTCGGCATCAATAGCCGCGCAGAGGCCGTGCAGGTGGCGATCCGCTTGGGGCTCTACGACCCGCGCCTGTAGGCCCTAGCTCCACACCATTAGTATAACCGGCACCGCCACCACCGTCACCAGTACTGACAACGGTAAGCCCAACCGCCAGTAGTCTCCGAAACGGTAACCGCCCGGCTCCATCACCAGGGCGTTGGACTGATGACCAATGGGGGTAAGAAACGCACAGGAGGCGCCCACGGCCACCGCCATCAGCACCGCATCGGGGGCCATATCCAGTTCCGTGGCCATACTGAGGGCAATGGGCGCGACCAGGATCGCGGCGGCGGCGTTGTTCGCCACGTTGGACAGCAGCATGGTGCCCACCAGCAGCACTCCCAACACCAACGCCGGGGCCAGCCCCTCACTGATCATCAACATCTGGGCGGCGATCAGCTCGGCGCCGCCGGTCGCCTCCAAAGCCCCGCCGACCGGAATCATCGCAGCCAGCAGCACAATCACCGACCAGTCGATGGCCTTGTAGGCATCGCTGGGGTTGAGCAACCCGGTGAGCACCATAGCAACGGCGCAGCCAACCAGCGCCACCGGCGGCGCCAGCCAGCCCGCGACAATGGACACAATCGCTGCGATGAACAGCCCACCGGCAAGCAGGGTCCGGCGATCCCGGCCCAGTCGCAAACCACGCTCGGCCAGTGGCAGGCAGCCTAACTGCTGCAACTCGGTGCCCAGGGACTCTTCATGCCCCTGCACCAACAGGATATCACCAACCTGGAAACGCACATCGCCGATACGCCGTTTCAGCCTGTGCCCCTGGCGGGCCAGAGCCACCACGTTCAGCCCGTGCCGTTCCCGCAGGTTGAGTCGGTTCGCGGTCTGGTTCTGCAGGCTGGACTCGGGGGTGATGACCACCTCGGTGAGCAGGATGTCGCCGGCGTCGATCTCCGGCGGCGTCTCATCCGATTCCTCCGATGCACTGGCCAGTTCCAGGCCGGTGTTGTCCAGAAATGCCTGCAAGCTGTCGGTGTCGGCCTCCACCAGCAATACATCCCCTTCCTGCAGCACCTTGAAGGTGGAGGGTGCCAGCGACCGCTCCTCGTTGCGGATCAGGGCCAGAACCACCACGTCTTCTTCGCTCTCTGCCCGGGTCAGCAGGTTGTGCAGCGTACCCCCGGCAAAGGATGAGTCTTCTGGTACTTTCAGCTCGGTGACGTAGTCACCCACACTGAACAGCTTACCGCCATCGTCGCTGTCTTGCCGCCGCGGCGTCAGCCGCCAGCCCACCAGGGTGATAAAAGCGATGCCCGCGAGGGTAATCGCCGCGCCCACCGGCGCAAAGTCAAACAGCCCGAAACTGTCACCCTCACGGTAACTGGCAATAATGATATTGGGGGGTGTTCCGATCAGGGTCATGGTGCCACCCAGCAGCGAGCCGAAAGCCAGCGGCATCAACAGCAGTGAAGGCGAGCGACCGGCCTCACGGGACATCCACACGGCTACGGGCATCAGCAGTGCCAGCGCCCCCACGTTGTTGATAAAGCCCGAACACAGCGCGACCACCGCGGTGAGCATCAGCACCTGCAATGTGGGCCGATGCCCGACCTTGCCCAGCAGCTTGGCGAGATTATCCACCACGCCACCGTTCACCAGCCCCTGACTGATGACCAGTACCGCCGCGACCGTCACCACGGCGGGATGACCAAAGCCGGCGAACAGCTCGTCCGAGGGCACCAGACCCGCTACCGCAATGGCCAGCAGTGCCAGCATGGACACCACATCAAACCGCAAACGGTTCCATACAAACAGGCCGAGGGTGGTGCCCAGTACGGCAAATACGATTCCCTGCTCAAGCGTCAAAACGTGTCTCCCGAAGTGCAACAGCCAACAGAGGCGTCAGATTCCTGTCAGTTGAACATACAATAGTTGTGGCTGGAATCACGCACTGAACATGAATTTCTGTTAACTTACCTCGGGTTAACGCTCTTAGCGGGCAGAGAGACGCGTTCACACCGTTGACGGTAGCGCGTATGACAGGGAACACAGACACAGGGAATGGCATGACCACCGACCTTTATCAGATTACGTTTGCAGGCAAGATTCTGGAAGGATTCAGCGAAGCGCAAGTCAGGGAAAATATGAAAGCCCTGTTCCGCACCTCAGACGACCGCACCGAACGGCTCTTTTCCACCACCCGAAAGACCCTCAGGTCCGGCCTCAGCCATGCCGACGCCCTGGTGTACTACGACCGCCTCACCGAGGCCGGTGCGGAAGTGCAGATATCGGCACAGGCAGCCACGACGCCAAACCCGACGGTGCGCAAATCCGCCGCAGTGCCCCCGGAAGAGCCGCCCCATCAGGACTCCGACGGCCTCCAGCGCCGGCGTTCAGGTCTGGAGTTCACCGGCAACGGCAAAGAGTACTTTGGCATCTGGATTGTCAACATCCTGCTGACCATCGTCACCCTGGGTATCTACTCCGCCTGGGCGACCGTACGGAACAATCAATATTTCTACGGCAATACCCGGCTCGACGGCGCCAGCTTCCAGTACCTGGCGAGCCCGATCACCATTCTCAAGGGCCGCCTGATCGCACTGGCGGTACTGGTCGCTTACGTGGTGCTGTCGGAATTGTTCGTGGAGGCCGCGGTGATGTTTGCTCTCGCCTTCATTCCCCTGGTGCCCTGGATCATGATCCGCTCACTCCGCTTCAAGGCGATCAACAGCGCCTGGCGCAATATCCGTTTCGACTTTGAAGGAAAGTACGGGCAGGCGTTCATGGTAACTTTCGTATGGCCCTTGCTGAACCTGCTGACGTTGCTGCTGCTCACCCCGCTGGTCATCAAGAAAACGCATGAGTTCGTCGCCAACGGCAGTCGCTTTGGCACCACCGGTTTTGAATTCAAGGGCGCAACCGCTGAGTACTACCGATTTTTTGGAATCGGCCTGCTTATCGCTATTGGCTTCGGCCTGGTTGCGCTCCTGATTGCACGCTCCGGCGCCGTTGCGACGGCAGGCCTGGTCGCCGCTGTCGGCTACGCCACCCTGCTGGGGTACTTCATGGCCGGTATCACCAACCTCTTCATGAATTCTGTGACGCTGGACCAGCATGGCTTCCAGTCCGGGCTGCAGCCACTGCAGATGTTCTGGATTTTCCTGAGCAACTCGGTGCTGGTGGTGCTGACCCTCGGTCTGTTCACACCCTGGGCCAAGGTGCGCATGGCACGCTACCGCGCGGCTTGCACGGCCATGATGGTGAAAGGCGACCTGAACCACTTCGTGGCGGCCGAAAGGAATCGCACCAGCGCGCTCGGGCAGGAACTGGGAGATGCCTTCGATGTCGATTTCGCCGCCATCTGAAGTCACTATTGAAGGGCATTTCTACACCGGTAGCCACTCCAATCGCCAGAGTGCCATTCTGCGATCGGTAGCGGGCATCATCATGGTGGAGACCGGCGACAGCCGGCTTCGCCTGTCTCCGGCCGATGTCCGGATCTCTCCCCGCATCGGCAATACGCCCCGCTACCTGCACCTGCCCGACGACGGCGTATTTGAAACCGAAGACAACGATGGGGTCGACCTGCTGGACCGGCAATCCCGCCAGGGGCGTGGCCGGCAGCTTCTACACCGACTGGAAAGTCATCTGGGCCTGATCCTGGTGGCGGTGGTGGTGACGCTGGCCACCACCGCAGTGGCCTTCGTGTACGGCGTACCGTGGGCGGCCCACGTTGTTGCCAATGCCCTGCCGGCATCCGTGGCTGAACAGGCGGGGCGCTCCACATTGGCTACCCTTGACTCAACCTGGCTGGAACCTTCAACCCTGTCCACTGAACGTCAAGCTGAGTTACAGGCTCATTTCCGCTCGCTGTTGATGACGGCAGACACCCGGGAGCCTCTGCGGGTACTGTTTCGCCATTCCCCCGCCATTGGCGCCAACGCCATGGCTCTGCCAGACGGCACGATGATTTTTACCGACGATCTGGTAAACCTGGCGCAACACGACGACGAACTGTCGGCCATTCTTGCCCATGAAATCGGTCATGTCGCCCATCGGCACGGCTTGCAGGGCATGGTTCAGGGCTCGCTGACATTCTGGCTGATCGTGATGATGACCGGCGACCTATCGGCCTTCTCCGATGCCACAGTGGTGGTGCCCGCCGTACTCGTGAGCCTAGCCTATTCCAGGGAGATGGAGCGGGAGGCAGACACGTTTGCCCTGAATAACCTGCAGGAAAACGGTATCGATACCGGCCATTTCGCCAACATCATGACCCGGTTGATGGCCATAGCCGGCACAGAATCGTCTGAAGAACAGACCCGGGACAGCCGGTGGGATGCCGTGCTGGATATGCTCTCCAGCCACCCCGGTGGTGACGAGCGCATCGAGCGTTTTCGCCCTGGCCACTGACGTGACAGGCCTACAACTGTCGACAAACTTTACAGAATTTGACAATTGGCCTGTCGCGCCAGATGCAAGCCACTGAAAACAGGCCTGCCCGTTCAGATGGCACATTCCATGTATGAGTGTTTTCCGGAACGCGTTCTCCGGGAGATCCGTCATGAAGGAACAACGACCGCTCGTCTGGTTGTCAGCGGCTAACGCCAGAGACCAGCAGGACTCTCTTCTGTCAGCCCACTGGAACATCCATTCGTTTGATTTGACCGAACCGCCCCCCTTTGCGCTCGCGGGTGCCGGGCGAGCCCGTGTCGGCATTCTGGATCTCAGTGTCTACCCGGACGAAGGCACGCCCTATCTTGATCAGTGGATCGAGGCGTTCCGGCTGTCCTACTGGGTTGGGTTGCTGCCAGCCTCCCCGAGCGAGGACAGCCGTCTCGGCACCCTGATCTCAAGACACTGCACGGATTACCACCACCTGCCACTGGATGCCGATCGGCTCAATACCGTTCTGGGACACCTATGGGGTATGGCCCAATTGCATGCCCGCACCGATTTCGAGCCCCACGACAGTTATCAGGATGCCGCCCTGGAGGGAGGATCCCAGGCCATCCGCCAGGCCAGAGCCATGCTGCGGCGCTTTGCCAAAACCCACGAACCGGTGCTGATCTCGGGCGAAAGTGGCACCGGCAAGGACGCGGCCGCGCGCTTCATCCACCGCCACTCCTCCCGCAGAACCCAGCCGTTCGTCGCCGTCAATTGCGCGGCTTTACCGCTGCCGCTGACCCAGAGCGAGCTGTTTGGCCAGGAGGGAGACCCCCTTGGCGTCTCGGTTACCGCCCGCCGCGGGCGGGTCGACGCCGCCGATGGTGGCACCTTGTTGCTGTCTGGCATTGATGAGCTGCATCCGGACCAGCAATCGGCCATTCTGCGATTTCTTCAGGAGGGACAGATTGAACGGGTGGGCGCGACACGCCCCCACAAAGTGGACGTAAGGGTGATCGCAACCACCGCCCGCCCACTCAAGAACCTTGTCGAGACCGGCGCGTTTCGCAGCGACGTTTACTACCGCCTGGGCAGCCTGGAGGTGCAATTGCCGCCACTGCGTGACCGCCCCGAGGACATTCCGGTGATCGCCAACCACATACTGGCAAACACCCACACCACGTTCGGCGCTCGCAAATTGAGCACCCCCGCCCTGCAGAGCCTGGCGCAGTACCACTGGCCCGGCAACCTGAGGGAGTTGCAGAACCGCTTACGTCAGGCCATGTTGCTGAGCGAATCGTCGATGATCGAGCCGGCGGACCTCGGGCTCGCCGAGCTGGGCATGGCCGTACCCGGGCAGGCGGGGCTGACTCTCGAAGCCTTCCGAGCCCGGGCAGACCAGCAGGCATTATCGTGCAGCCTGGCGTTGTCGCATCAGAATGTGACTGCAGCGGCGCGGATCCTCAAGATTTCACGGGTATCCTTTTATCGCCTGATGGACAAATACGATCCCCACCACACCCGATCTCACGGCGGCAAGCACCACCGCAACCATCAATAACCGTGTCGCTGAAAACACAAAACCCCGCACCAGGCGGGGTTTTGTGTGTCAGGCAAGGCCAGCGGCCCTGCCCGGAGACAACGAGCCGTTCGATTAACCGAACTGGTTCATAGTGTTGTCTTTACCACCGGCTTTCAGCGCGGCTTCACCAGCGAAGAATTCCTTGTGGTCGTCACCGATGTTGGAACCAGCCATATCCTGGTGCTTAACGGTGGCGATACCCTGACGGATTTCCTTGCGCTGTACACCTGCCACGTAGGCCAGCATGCCTTCGTCACCGAAGTAGCCCTTGGCCAGGTTGTCGGTCGACAGGGCCGCAGTGTGGTATGTCGGCAGCGTGATCAGGTGGTGGAACACGCCTGCTTCACGAGCGGCGTCGCGCTGGAAGTTGGCAGTCCACTGATCCGCCAGCTGACCCAGCTCGGTGTTGTCGTACTCTTCGCTCATCAGCTTGGGACGGTCGTAGGCAGATACGTCCTTGCCTTCTTCCTGCCATGCGTCGAATACCTGCTGACGGAAGTTCAGAGTCCAGTTGAAAGACGGGCTGTTGTTGTAAACCAGCTTGGCGTCCGGCACCACTTCCTTGATGCGGTTAACCATGGCAGCGATCTGGCCAACGTGCGGCTTCTCGGTTTCGATCCACAGCAGGTCTGCGCCGTTCTGTAGGCTGGTGATACAGTCCAGAACAACACGATCTTCGCCAGTGCCGGCTTTGAACTGGAACAGGCCAGAAGCCAGACGCTTCGGACGAACCAGCTGACCGTTCTGCTTGATCACAACGTCGCCGTTGTTGATGTCTTCGGCTTTCTCGATCACCTCACCATCGATGAAACTGTTGTACTGGTCACCCAGATCGCCCGGCTCGTTGGTCACGGCGATTTTCTGAGTCAGGCCAGCGCCCAGGGAGTCAGTACGGGCAACGATAACGCCATCATCAACACCCAGCTCAAGGAACGCCAGACGCACGGCGTTGATCTTGGACAGGAAGTCGGCGTGGGGAACCGTAACCTTGCCATCCTGGTGACCACACTGCTTCTCGTCAGACACCTGGTTTTCGATCTGGATGCAGCAAGCACCGGCTTCGATCATCTGCTTGGCCAGCAGGTAAGTCGCTTCGGCGTTACCGAAACCAGCGTCGATGTCGGCGATGATCGGCACGATGTGGGTTTCGTGGCTGTCGATCTGCTTGATCAGGTCTTCCGCCTTGGCGTTGTCGCCGGCGTTCTCAGCTTCTTCCAGAGCACGGAACAGGTGGTTCAGTTCCCAGGCATCCGCCTGACGCAGGAAGGTGTAGAGCTCTTCGATCAGACCAGATACAGCGGTCTTTTCGTGCATGGACTGATCCGGCAGCGGACCGAACTCGGAGCGCAGAGCCGCAACCATCCAGCCAGACAGGTACAGGTAACGACGCTTGGTGGTACCGAAGTGCTTCTTGATGGACAGCAGCTTCTGCTGGCCGATGAAGCCGTGCCAGCAGCCCAGAGACTGGGTGTACTGAGCGGTGTCGTTGTCGTAGTTCGCCATGTCTTCGCGCATGATCTTGGCGGTGTACTTGGCGATGTCCAGACCGGTCTTGAACTTGTTCTGGGCGCGCATGCGGGCCGCGTGCTTCGGGTTGATGGCGTTCCAGGTCGGGTTTTGCTTCAGAATGGAAGCAATGGCGTCAACGTCTTTTGCGTATGGCATGATCTCAGTCCTGTGTTCTACGGTTTGAGGTGCTCTTCATCAGAAGCAGAAGGTCTACTCCGGCGAGCCGGCTATCCGCTCAAAAAATGTTCAGATAACCGACGATGGGTGCTACTTTAGTGCCTTTGAATTTATAATTGAAATTTATATTATCTATTCTCGGCATTTTTTTGATGAATACCTGAAATCCCCGCCGAAAACCCGCTCTCGCTTTGGCGGGCGCTGACCGGCAGCAGCCCTGCCCCGGACCGTTCAGGTATGGGCCATGACCACCAGCCGGTCGCCGGCCTGCAGGTCCAGATGAGTATCGCGGGGCGGATTCATCATCAGGTGCCGGCCCCGCTCGTCGGCCTGGTGGCGGAAAATGCCCAGTGCCAGCTCGCCCTCCGCCGACAACATTTTTTCCAACACCCGGAAATCGGCACTGGCAGGCAGCGGGTAGTCCTTGGGGTCACGGAACTGAATTTCGGCACCACTGGCAGTGAACAGCTCGTCCAGCACCACGCGCAGCTCACGGCGCAGAGCCACTTGTGCCAGCACATGGCTGAGGATCATCGGGCTGATCATCATTTCACTCTGGTGACCGTACATCAGGTAGCGGTTGTCGGGGTCACTCAGCTCCATGATCAGTTGGGGCCGGCGATGGCCCTCCGCCAGCAGGTCCTCAAGCTGCAGGTAACCCACCATGGCGCGGGCATCCGCTTCCTCACCCGACGCCAGGCGGTCGCTGCTCAGCAGGATCACCGCGTCGTAATCCGCTGGGCGCACCTTGCGCAGCTCGTCCTCAACCATGTAATCCGCTTCGATGTGACGGCAGGTCACGTCGTGATTCTCATGAATGTACCGGGTGATGTCACGCTCCCGCTCTGCCACCGGTACGACTGACACAATATCGATGTGAAAGCGCTGGTCCGTGTAACTGCCGAATTCGGCGATCAGACTCGGCACACGGCGATTCCAGCCCAGCACCAGAATGGTTTGCGGACGTTCTGCGTGCTTGCGCTGGTATTTTCGGATGTCGCCACGGATGTTCGGTGGCAAGAGCTCCAGTTTCGGGTTAGCTTCGGTCTCCGAGTAATCCCGGGCCATCATGACGACCCGGTCCCGGTTCTCGATCGTCGTGTCGGTCGGGGCAATCAGGTTAACGTCCCAGCCTTTGTCCCGGGGTTTCAGGATGCCCAGAACGATGGCGCAGGGCCGCTGCGTTGCCAGCTCTCCCAGGGTCATTCCAGCCAAACGCTCGCCACCTCGAATGTAAATTTCATTGCCGTCGCCCGCGGTCAGCAGTTCGTTGTAGATTTCCGACAACCCCGGATGCAGCACGTTCTGCACCATCAAACGGCTGATGGTGGCGTCGCCACCTACCACTTCCACTTCCCCGGGATACGCTCGCTCAATCACCGGATGCTTGCGAATATCCTGTATTTCCGCCACTACGTACGGCAACGGCAGGTTCAGATGCCTTGCCTGGGCGGCAATGGACAGCAACGCCTTGACCGTTTCCACGTCCGAGGTCATCAGGGTGCCCGCTTCATGGGCAGCGCTGGGCACGATCACCGCGGCCGCATCCAGACAGGCAACCCGGTGCAGGGCGTCCGGCTGGATCGCCATGCCCGAGCGCAGAATGATCTGCCTGGCCTTGCGGCCGATCCCGGGTTCGGTGCGCAGTTCATGCACCTGGGCGGCAGACGCATGCTCCGACAGCACCACCAGATTCAAGCGCTGGGTGTCGTGTTTTTCCAGAAACCGGCGCATGCGGCCCGAGGACCCGAGCAGCTCCGACAGCAGCGGCAAGGTCTGACTCGACCAGCCCAGCACAACGATATGATGTTTCAGGGTGACCGGCGTCAGACCCCGCTCCAGATCGCCCATCTTGGCGATCAACCAGCGTGTCAGGATCGCCACCAGCGTACCCATGAACACCACGTAGCCGCTGATGGTGAGCACCGTGGACACAAATCGCTGCCAGGTGCCGACGTCATCTCCCAGGTAGCCGGGGTCGGTCAGCCGCAGAAAAGCCCACCAGATGGCAGAGCCGGGGTCATCGAATGCATCCCCCTGGGGCAACACCAACAGACCGCCCACCAGCGAAATCAGCCCGATGAACACACCAACCACCAGTAACTGGAACCCCGCCCCTTTGACCAGCTGGCGTTCCAGCACAAATTTCACTCGATCAATGACCCTGAATGGCAACATTCGACTTCCCTTTGCGCTTCGCTACGAATTAGCCGTAGCATAGCCTAATAACGTTGATGAAGGCCCTGTACACCATGAACAGGCTACCTCCGCATCACCTCGCCCGGGTGGGCGCCATTGCGTTGACGCTTGGCCTGTCGCCCGCTTTCCTGTGGGCCGGCAGCCCCCACCTGCCGCAGCCCTGGCGCCAGGAGGCGGTTGTTGACGGTCGCGACGAGACCTACAACACCGAGCGCTTTCTGCACCTGCTGACATTTCGCCACAGCGAAGCCCTCCCCGGCCCCACCGACAACGGCATTCGCGGCACCGGTGGCAGCGTGAGTAGCCGCCGTCTCTACCTCGACTTCCGCTTCCGGCAGGACTTCGGGTTCAATCATGACCATCAGGGTTTTCTGCTCGACATTCAGCGTAGCGAAGATCTGGACGGTACCTACCAGCGCCAACTGGTGGGGTTCCGGCACAATCTGACGGATAATACCGAACTCTGGCTGCAAGGCGATGTTTTTTCTGATAAAGCGCAGTCTGATGTGTACTTCAGTGCCCGTCACTATCTGGATCGCGACCACTGGATACACGCCAGCTGGATACTCCCGGACGCCTATTTCAATAGCAAGACCGATTCCGGTGACGAGTTCATCCGCGAACCCCAGAGTTTTTTCGTCCAGTGGCACCTCGGCACGGAAGCGACCGCCCCGGCTGCTGGCACTCTGGTGTCCATCAATGTCTCGCCACCCTCCGAGTTCAGCAGTCGCACGAAAAACCTGGTGGTCGAAAGCAAAAGCCTGAACGCTGCCGTCCGCCACAGCCGCGCCACTGAGAACTGGCTCTGGCAGGTCGAGATCAGTGGCGAGCTCACACGACGGCACTATCAGCTCGGCGGTGAGACCTTGGCAGGGCGGGCCGACTTCGAGCGCGACCATGTCAAATTCGATGCCAGCGTCAGTGACAGCCACCGCCGGTTTCAGCCCCGGCTTGGCCTGTACTACCTGAGCCTGGAAGAGGACGGTTTTTTCGGCAGGGCACTCAACGACGTGGGGACGGTGAACCGGCGGGAGCCCACTCTTTACACCGACCTGACCCTGCCGCTGTCTGCTCGCACCACCCTCAGCCCCGGCGTATACCTGAGCAAGCCGGACATTGACGAGCACTACCTGCGCAACCGGGGCCGCCAGGAGAACGGGTTTACCGGCAAACTGACCCTGCCGTTCAAAACCGTTCTCTCGGCACAGGATGGCGCTGTGCTCACCCTGAATCCGACGTTTTACCTGCACAAATTCGGCTTCGGGGGTGGCAATCTGCAGCTACACTGGCCCATATGACGGGCATCCGGTTCCACCCGCCGGTTTGACGGACCATCACGGGGAGACCAACAACCCATTTCCAGCCGGGGGCGTATAACAAGCCATGACATCCTGTTCGCACACGCTCGTATTGCTCGCCTGCGTGACCCTCGCCGGTTGCGCCACCCGGGGCCCCGCCCCGCAGACCGCGGTGCTTCCGCCCCAGACCCAGTACGATGCGGTACTGACGGATAGCCGTGGTACCCGGCTGTCGATCAACCAGCTCGCCGGCGAACTGGCAGCGGCCGACGTGGTGGTGATCGGTGAATACCATGGTCATCATGGCGCGCACCTGCTGCAGTCCCTGTTGCAATCCGCCCTCTATCAACAGCGACCGCAACAGGTGTTGACCATGGAGCAGTTCACCCTCGATGATCAGGGCGAACTGGATCGGTACCTCGCCGGCGACACCGGTGAATCGGAACTGATCGCTGACACCGACGCCTGGCCAAACTACAAGGCCTCCTACCGGCCGCTGGTGGAATTTTCCAGAACCCGCGGTCTGCCGGTGATTGCCGCCAATGCCCCCGCCGACACGGTGCGCTGCGTTGGCCGCCAGGGAGCCGATTACATGAATCAACTCAGTACTGCCGAACGCGAGCGGTTTCCGAAGAACACCTTTGTCGACACCCCGGCCTACCGCGAAAAATTCTTTTCGGTGATGACCGCCGGTCACGGCAGCGCAGAGTTCAGCGCACGGATGGAGAATACCTATCGCGCCCAGCTGCTGCGGGACAACACTATGGCGGCGCAGGTCATCAATGCCCTGACGCGATACCCCGGCCATCAGGTCATTCATCTGACCGGCACCTTTCATGCGGAAGAGCGGCTGGGCATGGTGGCGGTACTGGAAACGCGGCGACCGAATCTGAACGTCGTCGTGATCAGCCCGGCGTTCTGGCAGGCCGGTGACTCGCTGAAGGCGCTGGCCCGGGCCAACCGCAGCAAAGGGGATTTTCTGTATTACCTGCAGCCGCTGCCCGAGGAGTACAAGGATCAGGAACGCCACCGGGAGGCCATGATGCAGCAATTCCGCAAGGCGGCCGAGGTCCGCTGCGACTGACTTCGGCTGCAACCCTCTCTCAGGCGGTTTTCTGCTGCCCGGCCCGGATAACGATGGCAATGCCCCCGAGAATGGCCACACCCGCCACCACCAGTCGCAGGGTCAGCGGTTCGCCCAGTAACAGCACACCACCGATGGCCGCAATCACCGGCACACTGAGCTGAACCGTGGCCGCCGAGGTGGCCTGCAACAGGGGTAACGCCATGTACCAGATGGCGTACCCCATGCCTGAGGTGACCGCGCCGGAAGCCACGGCGTAAATCAGGCCGGGGGCATCCACTTGCGCCCGCGTGAGCATGACCAGGCTCAGTACCAACGCCAGGGGCACCGCACGGATGAAATTGCCGGTGGTCACTGCGGTCGGCTCCCCGGCCCCCCTGGCGCGCAGGGAATACACGCCCCAGGCCATGCCGGCGGTGATCATCAGCAGGGCGCTGCCCACCGGGGGCGCTGACAATCCGGGCAGCAGCAGCCCGATCAGCCCGGCGAACGCCACCATGAAACCACCCCACTGCATCGTACCCGGCCGGTTGCCGCGCCAGATCCCGATGCCGATCATGGTCGCCTGCACCGCTCCGAACAGCAGCAGGGCGCCCATGGCAGCGGACAAACCACCGTAGGCAAATGAAAACGCCGCGGCGTAACCGAACAGTGCCAGAGCGGATCCCCAGGAACCGAAGGCCAGAGGTTGGCGACTGCCCCGCAGCACCACAATGAGCCAGAGGGTCAGTGCCCCGGCCACCAGGCGCACCGAGGTGAACGTTGCTGCATCGATGTCGGTATCGCGCAGCGCAGCCCGGCACAGCAGGGAATTGCCGGCAAAGGCAATCATGGCCACCGTGGTCAGCAGCAGGGCGCGAAAACGGATCACTGGGTCTGAACCATCTCGTCGGTTACCTGATAGTCACCACACAGCCAACGGCAGATTTCCCCGGCACCGGCGTGGGGGTAGCCCCGATAGATGGTCAACAGCGCCTGCTTCTTGTCGTCGCTGATGCGATGAAGGCCGGCGTCCTGAAGCGTGAGCAGATCCGCCTGCACCTGGTCGGCAAGATCCGCCCCGAGAATTTCCCGGGCAGCATGGCGGAAGGCCTGGCCGTACTGGTAGTCCGGACCCTGGCGATAGCTTTCGGCCAGCGTGATGGCCGGTATGGCGGTCAGAGTTGGCTGCAAGGCCGGATTGATGGCGTGGCCTGCCAACCAGGCCGCGTTGTTGGCGGGCCGGCCGGTGAACCCCCGCAGGTGAAGGTGGCGGGACATGCGGTCACCGTCGTTGACCGGGTAGTTGTCCCACAGCAGCGGCTTACGACCGAGGGCCTTGCCGACGCGCCTCAGGTGGCCCGGAGTCACTTCCCTCGCGCAGACCTCTTCCCCGGTCCAGAACACCCTGACCGCGGGATCCAGCAAGCCGCCCAGGGTGGCGAGGTAATCGCTGGGGCGCTCACCGAAGACCCGGTCCAGCACCGGGTCGTCGGAGTAGTAGCTCGGGCAGATCGACAACTGTGCGGCACCGGATCGTTCCTGCACCCAGTGCACGATGTCCGCCTGGCGGGCGGCGAGGTCCGGGGTGTCGCTGCGCATGTCGTCAAACAGGATGGCCAGCTCCTGCACACCGATTTCGTCGAGGAAGGCCAGCTTCTTTGCCAGCGCTTTTTTTGCCCCATCGTTAAAATCGTTGAACACCTCGAACGGGCTCAGGCCGACACCGAACCGCACGCCGTGCTTGCGGCAGAAGCGGGCAAAATCGGCCAGCTGCGTCGCGGTTTCCTGGGGGTGAGGCTCATCCCAGCGCCGACGCAGGTAGGCGTCGGCCTTGGGCGCATACAAGTAGAACCGGTAACCATGGGGCTCCAGAGCCTGCACCAGCTGTTTTCGCTCCGGCCAGCGCCACAACGGTCCGTAGAACCCCTCGATGATTCCAAGCTCGACAGTCATGGCTCCCTCCTGTTAGCGGGCGGATATGGGCCCGTCGCATGCACGTTACCGCATCTTAAGCTGGCCGCAAGACAACCGTATAGCTGGCCGGTTCTGCAATACCCTAAAGCAGGCTACTATAGCCTGAACCTGCACGGAATCGCGATCATGGCTGAATCCTCACAACGCCTGTCTGCACTGGACGCCCTGCGTGGCATCGCTGCCCTGGCCGTTGTGCTGTTCCATTATCTGCCTTATTACGACCAGCTCTACGGCCACACCTTTACCCCATGGGCGGTGCTGGATTATGGCCGCTACGGCGTGCATATGTTTTTCATCCTCAGCGGCTTCGTCATCTTCATGACCCTGGAGCGTACACGCACCGCCGGCTGGTTCGGTCTGGCGCGGGCCTTCCGGCTGCTGCCGGCATTGTGGGCCGGTATTGTGCTGACCTTTCTGGCGGTTCACCTGATGGGACCGGCCGATCGTGCAGTCGGCCTGGGCAGTGCGCTGTTGAACGCCACCCTGCTGCACGAATACCTGGAGTTCCCCCATGTGGACGGCGCCTACTGGAGCCTAGTGATCGAAGCCACTTTTTACTGCTGGACTGCACTGCTGTTTTACGGGCTGAAACAGTGGCAACCATTGCGGCTGGCGTTGTGGGCCTGGGTGGTGGTCAGCTATGCCGGCGTGCTGTGGTGGCGCGACATTCCCGGTGCCCTCGAATTTCTGGTCAAAGACCTGCTGTTCGTGAAATATGCTCCGCTGTTCGTCAGCGGCATGCTGATATTTCGCTGGCACCGGTACGGCCGCCCGGCGGCAGCGGATCTGGCGCTGCTGGCACTGGCGGTGGGGCACGCCCTGATTGCCTATAAAGCCCCGTTCAGTCTCTTCGTCGTCGGCTGCTATGGCGTGTTCGCGCTGGCCGTGGCCGGCCACCTCAACAGCCTCGCCAACCCGCCGCTGCTCTGGCTTGGCCGCCTGTCCTATGCCCTGTATCTGGTGCACCAGAACATCGGCTACGGCGTTATCGGCTGGAGCTACCAGGCCGGCCTGCCGGGCTGGGCGGGCGTCACTCTGGCCCTGGCCCTGGCCCTGACCCTGGCGGCCGCCATCCATTACGCCATCGAAAAACCGGCCCTGACGTGGTTTCGAAAACTCCGTCATCGGGCCACCGAACAGCCGGCGCCAGTGCCGGTCAGAACACTGCCCTGAAGGCCCGGAACAAGCCGTCGGAACGACTAGGACCTAGGTCGTAGAGACGCCGGTTTTGCGTTCCGTTTGCTAACAATTGCTGCTACCTTGAACTAGAATCACAAGCAAGTAATCCCTGTCGGGTGACGCCCGAATCATTCAAAAAAGACAAAAAACAAATCAGAGGATAGAAGAGCAATGAAGATCCGTTCTGTTCTTTCCGCCGCTGTGCTGGCCGTCGCAACTACCCTAGCCTCCGCACAAGCGCTCGCCCAAGACACCTTTACCCTGCGCCTCGCTGAGACCTGGGGACCGAACTTCCCGATTTTCGGTGATACCACCAAGCGCTTCGCGGAGACCGTTGAGACCATGTCCGATGGCCGCCTCAAGGTCCGCATCGATTCCGCCAACAAGCACAAAGCCCCGCTCGGCGTGTTTGACATGGTCAAGGCCGGTCAGTACGACATGGGCCACTCTGCCTCCTACTACTGGAAAGGCAAGGTTCCGGAGACCCTGTTTTTCACCAGCATGCCCTTCGGCATGAATGCCATGGAACAGTACGCCTGGTTCTACCACGGCGGTGGCATGGAGCTGATGCAGGAGGTGTACGAACCCCACAACATGCTGTCGTTCCCCGGAGGTAACACCGGTGTTCAGATGGGCGGCTGGTTCCGCAAGGAAATCAAGTCCCTGGATGACCTCAAGGGCCTGAAGATGCGCATCCCCGGCTTTGCCGGTGAAGTGTTTGCGGAAGTGGGCGTAAACCCCACCAACATCGCCCCGGGTGAGCTCTACACAGCCCTTGAGCGCAATACCATTGATGCGGTTGAGTGGGTCGGTCCGGCGCTGGACCTGCGCCTTGGCTTCCAGCAGATTGCCGATTACTACTACACCGGCTGGCACGAGCCTGCCACCGAGCTCCAGTTCCTGGTGAACAAGCGGGTGTGGGATAAACTCCCCGCTGACCTTCAGGAAATTATGCGTGTCGCCATGCGCACCGCCTCTTATGACATGCTTGTGCACTCCCAGCATGAAAACGCCAAAGCCTGGGCCAACATCAAGGAAGAGTATCCGAACGTGCAGATCAAACAGTTTCCGGATGACATCTTCCAGGCGATGTACAGCGCCAACAAGAAGCTACTGAAGGAGTCAGCCGAAGGTAGCGAGATGGCGGCCAAAATTATCGAATCCCAACAGAACTACCTTGAACAGAGCCGCGCCTACACGGACATTTCCGAACGGGCGTACCTCAACACCATGGCTGAAATCGAGTAACATCGCAGCCTTATCAGAGCCGGGATCGCTCGAGCAGTGATCCCGGCTTTGTTATTTGTAGCAACGGAAAATCGCCGGCTGATATGGCGGAGGAATATTAATGCGGTGGATTATCAAACTGGACGAGGGCCTGGCCCGTCTGTCCATTCTCTGTGGCTGGATTGCCTGTATCGCGATGATACTGATGGCAGCCAACGTCTTTTATGATGTTGTCGCCCGTTACGCGTTCAACAACGTCTCCATCGGCATGCAGGAAATGGAGTGGCATCTCTATTCCGTGGTTTTCCTGTTCGGGATTCCCTATGCCCTGCGCACCGATGGCCATGTGCGGGTGGACGTGTTCTACGCGCGCTGGAGCAACAAGACCAAAGCCTGGATCAACCTCGTGGGCGCGTTCATTTTCGTCATTCCTTTCGCCTACCTGATCGGCATCTATGGCTACGAATTCGCTCTCGATTCCTACACCATGGGCGAGGGCAGCGGCGACCCCGGCGGCCTTCCGCACCGCTGGATCATCAAGGCGGTGATCCCCCTGACCGCGGTCTTCACCGCCATCGCCGGCCTCAACATGGCCACCTTCGCGATGCGGGTCATGTCCGGTGAGAAGGAATACGAAGGCGAGCACAGCGCAGGGGGACTGGCATGATCGGCATGATAATGTTCGGTGTCGCCCTCATCATGCTGATGCTGGGCTTCCCGGTTGCCTTCACGTTTGGCGGCGTTGCGCTGTTTTTTGGCGTGTTTGCCGAGGGCATGGATCTGTTTGCCTTCATGCCTTACCGCATCATGAGCGTGATGCAGAATACCGTGCTGATGGCGGTGCCCCTGTTCATTTTCATGGGCGTGGTGTTGCAACGGACCAAGCTGGCGGAACAGCTACTGACCTCCATGGGCCGACTGTTCGGAGGCTTGCCCGGCGGCCTGGCCATTTCCACCATTCTGGTGGGCGCCCTGCTGGCAGCGTCTACCGGCGTGGTCGGCGCCAGTGTTGTCGCCATGGGTTTGATATCCCTGCCCGTCATGTTGGCGCACAAGTACGACAAGCGCCTGGCGACCGGCACCATTTGCGCCTCCGGTACGCTCGGGCAGATCGTGCCACCGTCCATCATCCTGATCATCCTGGGCGATGTGCTCGGCCTGCCCGTAGGCGATCTGTTCAAGGCAGCTGTCGGCCCCGGCGTGGTGCTCATCGGGCTGTACATTGGCTATATCCTGATCATGACCCGCTTCAAGCCGGAAACCGCGCCGGCCATGCCGGACGACAGCGGCGTCTCGCGCAAGCGCGAGGTTTTCGATGCGCTGCTGGCCATTATTCCGCCGCTGGCGTTGATCGTTATCGTGCTGGGCTCCATCTTCACCGGCATTGCCACGCCCACCGAATCCTCCGCCCTCGGCGGCGTGGGTGCCGTGCTGCTGGCTATCATCTATCGCCAGTTCTCATTCAAGATGGTGTGGGATGCGTCCAAGGATACGGTCAAGGTCACTGCCATGGTGTTCGCGATTCTGATTGGCGCCACGGCCTTTTCCATGGTCTTCAGCTACACCGGCGGCGACTACCTTCTGGAGGAATGGCTGCTGCAGCTCCCCGGCGAGAAATGGGGCTTTATCATTCTGGCCATGCTGGTCATTCTGGTGCTGGGCTTCTTCATCGACTTCGTGGAGATTTCCTTCATCATCGTGCCAATTCTCGCGCCGGTGGCCGAGGCCCTGGGCATCAACATGCTCTGGTTCGCCATTCTGGTCGCCATGAACCTGCAGACCAGTTTCCTGACGCCGCCCTTCGGATTCGCGCTGTTCTACCTGAAAGGGGTGGCGCCACCCAATGTGCGAACGACCGACATCTACAAAGGGGTGTTGCCGTTCATCATGCTGCAGGTTCTGGTGCTGGCGCTCATTGTCATCTTCCCGGAATGGTTCGGGATGAGCTCGTCCTACTGACATCGATCCAGCATTGCCAAAAAAGCCGGGGCTATCGCTCCGGCTTTTTTCGTTTTTGCCCGCCCCCATGACAAATTACGATCATTTTCTATACTGATGACACAACCGGTGTTTCCCAGTTGTGCAGTCGGGATTCGCCTCACCCATAAGGGAGGCAAGGATTCATGAACCAGAGTACGGCCCAGAAAACGGAACCTTCCGGCCAAACCGACCGCCCACAGGCTCATGTGCTGAAACTGCCCATCGAGGGTCTTCAGGTAGATCGTGAACCGCGCTCCTACGAAGTCTGGCTGATCACCAAGCTCATGCGGATGGCGGGATCGCCCCCGG
This sequence comes from Marinobacter goseongensis, assembly GCF_023156235.1. Classification (GTDB taxonomy): domain Bacteria; phylum Pseudomonadota; class Gammaproteobacteria; order Pseudomonadales; family Oleiphilaceae; genus Marinobacter; species Marinobacter goseongensis. The sequence goes on from NZ_JAKZAI010000003.1 coordinate 179,855, forward strand.
TGCGGTTCCGCCTCTGGAACCACGAAGTCATCGAGTCCGAGGCGGGCGAGGCCCGCTTCACGATTCACCTGAGTGACCCCAAAGCCCTGAGGTCACTGGTGGCCAATCCGAACCTGGCGTTCGGCGACCTCTACAGTGCCGGCCGGCTGCATGTGGAGGGCGATCTGGCCGAGCTGATGGAGACCCTCTACCGCTGCATTCATCAGGCCCGCCAGCGCTGGCCACGGTGGCTGGACGCGCTCTGGCGCAATCACAACCCTCGCCCCACAGGCATTTCCGAGGCGCGAGAGAACATTCACCACCATTACGATCTCGGCAACGAGTTCTACCGTCTATGGCTCGATACTGCCGAGATGCAGTACACCTGCGCCTACTACGAGCGCCCGGACCTCACCCTGGAGCACGCGCAACTGGCCAAGCTGGAACACGTGTGCCGCAAACTCCGTCTCAAACCCGGAATGACGGTGGTGGAGGCCGGCTGTGGCTGGGGCGGCCTGGCCCGCTACATGGCCAGACACTATGGCGTAAAAGTACACGCCTACAACATCTCGAAAGAACAGCTGGCCTACGCCCGGGCTGAAGCGGAACGGCAACAGCTGTCGCATCTCATCGATTATGTGGAAGACGACTACCGCAACATTCAGGGCCGGTACGATGCGTTTGTCTCCATCGGCATGCTCGAGCACGTCGGCAAGGACAATTACCCGGCCCTGTCGGAACTCATCCAGCGCTCGCTCAAGCCCGAAGGCATTGCCCTGCTGCACAGCATCGGCCGCAACCGCCCCATGCTGATGAACGCCTGGATCGAGAAAAGAATTTTCCCGGGCGCCTATCCGCCCAGCATTGGTGAGTTCATGGAAATCTGTGAGCACGGCGATTTCTCCGTGCTGGATGTGGAAAACCTCCGGCTGCACTATGCCAGCACCCTGAGCGACTGGATGCAGCGCTTCACCGCGCGGGAAGCGGAAGTGATCGCCCTGTATGACGAGCACTTCGCCCGTGCCTGGCGCATGTATCTGGCCGGTTCCATCGCCGCCTTCCGCGCAGGGTCGTTACAGCTGTTCCAGGTGGTATTCACCCATGGGGGTAACAACCGGCTGCCCCAGAACCGGCAGGATCTGCACACCTCACCCGCCGCGCCGGAGGCCTGATCATGGACTACTACGATCTGATCATTGTGGGCGCCGGCCCGGCCGGGTCCACCCTGGCTCACGCGCTGCAAGGCAGCGGCAAGAAAATTCTGATGATCGACAAGCAATCCTTCCCGCGAGACAAGACCTGCGCCGGCTGGGTCACGCCAGCAGTGATGAACAGCCTCGAGATCGACCTGGCCGATTATGAGAAGAACCGCACCCTGCAGCCGATTCGCCGGTTCCGGATCGGCATGATGGGGCAACCGGCGGTGGAAAATAACCACGACAAGGTGGTGAGCTACGGCATCCGCCGCTGCGAGTTTGACGACTACCTGCTCAGACGCGTCAACGCCCCCAAAGCGCTGGCCACACCGGTAAAGTCCATCGACCGCGAGAACGGCAACTGGATCATCAACCACACCTGGCAGGCGCCGCTTATCGTCGGCGCTGGCGGGCATTTCTGCCCGGTGGCCCGCCTGCTGGGCGACGGCCCGGGTGGTCACGAAACGGTGGTGGCGGCCAAGGAAGTGGAGTTCGAGATGACCCCGGAACAGTCCGAGGTCTGCGCCGCCCGCGGAGACATGCCAGAGCTCTGGTTCTGCCGCGACCTGAAGGGGTATGCCTGGGTATTCCGTAAAGGCAACTTCCTGAACATCGGCCTGGGCCGGGAAGACAACCACAAGCTGAGCGGGCATCTGGAGCAGTTTGTCGAGGAAATGAAAGCCAGCGGCCGCATCCCGCCCGATCTTCCGGGCCGGTTCAAGGGGCACGCCTATCTGCTTTACAACCACGCCGAGCGTCCGCTGGTGGATGAAGGCGTCATGCTGATCGGGGATTCAGCCGGGCTGGCCTACACCCAGAGCGGCGAGGGTATTCGCCCTGCCATTGAGTCCGCGCTGATTGCCGCACAGGTGATCCGCGAGGCCGGAGACAATTCCGCCCAGGCGCTCCAGACCTACGGTGAGGCCATCGCCGAGCGGTTCGGCACCCGCGCCACCGAGGCGGATCAGGGCTGGCAGGTTCCGGAGTGGGTGAAGTCGCCCCTGGCCAGCACCCTGATGCGCTCCCACTGGTTCACCCGCAGGGTGGTGACCGAAAAATGGTTTCTGCACCAGCAGGTACCACCTCTCGCGTCGGCCGTTTAGGGCAACCACAAAAAAGCCGGAGACAGGCTCCGGCTTTTTAATCACTGCAGGCGCGATCAGTCGGCTTTGAGCTCGATCACATCGATCCCGTACAAGGTGGTGGTGCCACTCACTTCATTGCCCACCGCCAGCATCGGCGATCCAGTCGGGCTGTTGTCTGCGCTGATGAACGCCAGACCTTCCGGCCCCAGATCACCCGCCATGCCAGCTTCCAGTTCCATCTGGGTGGCGCTGAAGTCGCGGTTGTTCAGGTACTGCACGAAGACCGGATTCTGGGGGTTGGTGACGTTGTAAACCATGAGCCCACCAACCCGCTCGAGGCCGATGAATGCAAAGGTCTGGCCATTGATCTCGCCCGTCACCACGGCCTCGGGCTCCGGCCCCTTGTCATCGGACCGGTTGTCGAAGGCGTTCTCATCGTTGTTGCTGTTGAAGTTGTCCGGGATCACCCGGGCGGTGATGCGCTCGAACTCACTGCCGCTGTCGAACACCTGGGTGCCGTCCGCGGTCCAGATGGAAAACGAGCGGGCGCCGTAGGAATACAATTCGCTGTATTCACATGCTGCCTCAACGTCTGTCATCGGATCTGACGGGTCGCAGCCGTTGCTGACGCCCAGGGTGGAGGTGACGTTGAGCCGGCCCAGGTTCTCATCGTTCTGGAGCTCAGCCGCATCTGGAAACGCTATTCCATCCAGCATCAGGTCCTTGATGCGGAACTCTTCGCTGAAGCCGTCGTAGTCGCGGGAGTCGCCCTCGTTGGCGGTGATGTAGTACGTCTTACCGTTAAAGCCGTAGCTGGTGATGGCATCCGGCTGGTACATGCCTTTCACCGGCCAGTTACGGATATTGATGCGGCTGTCACCAAGGGCGTTGAGATCCTCGTTGCTGGCATCGAGTTCGTTACCGATGACGCTGTGGTCCTTGAAGCCCAGTGGCAGGATGCGGGTGATCTCACCGGCTTCAATGTCCAGTTCCGCCACGGCATTGTTCTCCTGCAGCGCAACCCAGGCGGTGGTGTTGTCGACCGACACGGCAATGTATTCCGGCTCGACATCCTGGGCGGTACTGGCGCCGGGCCCGAAAATTCGCACGCCCTCTGCCCGCAGCTGATCCTCCTGGCCGTTGAACGCGGTGAAGGCCGCAGTGGTCACCGAAGCACCGGCGACACCGGCAGACAGATCAATGATGCTGACGGAGCCTTCCGGGTCCACGCTGTAGTCGTCGCTGGGTTCGCCTTCGTTGGCCACCAGAACCTTCTGGCCATCCCGGGTGAATGTGAGCATGTCCGGCAACGCGCCCACCACCACTTCGCCCACCTTGCCCAGGTCGCTGGCGTTATAGAACACCACCTTACCGTTGTCCTGCTTGACCACCGCTTCTATCGCGACCGCCACCAGGTCACCGAACACGGCAACGCTGTTGGCCGCTGCCCCTTCTTCAGTGGCGTCAATCGTGGCCATCTTGGTGGGCTGGCTCGGGTCTTGGATATCCAGCACGTCTACGGTAGCGTCGTTGGCGTTGATTACGAACAGACGCTGATTGGCAGGGTCGTGGGCCACGATCTCAGCGGCACTCTCATCGAACACACCGCTGGCATAGGTGCCCAGCTGGTTGAGCTCAATGGTGGTCTGGCTGGTGCCGGCAATACCAGCAACGCCATTGTCACCATCGTCGCCGTCACAAGCGCTCAGACCAAGCGTGGATGTCAGGATGGCTGCCGCCAGAAGGGATTTACGAAGTTCCATGGTCGCCTCGGTGGAATTATGAGTGTGTGGAATCCCGACACACCCTAGGGCGACAATGTGACAGCCATGCGTCACTTTGAGGACAGTTTCAAGACGAGCGCGTTGCAGCCGCGGATTCACACCACAAAAAAAGCGGCCCGCAGGCCGCCTTTTTTCAGTCGTCGACTGCCCGAACCGATCAGTGGCCCAGGTAGCTCCGATACATCCACACCGTCTTTTCCTGCTGGGAGATGTAATCGCTCATCAATGCAACGGTGCCTTCATCATCGGCCTCGCCGGCCAGGTGCAACAGCTCCCGCTGCTTGCCAATGAGCTTGGCGAAGCTCTCGACAATGTTTTCCATGGCTTCCTTGCCATCGGACACATCCTTTCGTTCCGGCACTTCCGATTTCTCGATGTAGGTGCTGTAAGCATGCGCCGGCCGATGGCCCAGGGTCAGCACCCGCTCAGCAATCTCGTCTATCTTGAGCAGAAGATCGTCGTACAGCTCCTCGAACTTGACGTGCAACTCAAAGAAGTTGTCGCCCTTGATGTTCCAGTGGTAGCCGCGGACGTTCATGTAGAAAATCTGGTAGTTGGACAGCAGATCATTCAATACGCTGGCCAGCTGTTCGGTTTTGGCGGTATCCAGACCAATAAAGTTCTTACCCATAACGTGTCTCCTTGACAGTTACTCAATGAAATCTGGCTTCGATAGTAGCCAGATCGTGCAAATCCGTGAAGTTTAGTTCGCCAATTTCACTCATAGAGCCACCCTATCAAATTTCTTCATACAATTTATTTAACAATGATTATCACTTGCCCCATAGTGATTGCGAAACGATGACACATGACATTCATCAGGCGGGGTTGATCATGAGTGCACTCAAACTGTTTATCCACGATCACCAGAACAACGGCGACAATTCGCTGCTGAAAACCATCACCTTCGCGCTGACGCATTTCACCGTCGCCTTTACCGTGGCATTTCTGCTGACCGGCGACATCCTGATCGGCAGCCTGATTGCGATGGTCGAACCGGCGATCAACACCGTGGCCTATTTCTTTCACGAGAAATTCTGGGCCCGCCGCGAGCGACAGGCCCGCCCGGCGCCTATGTCCCGGGACCACAATCCATGCAGCGCTTAACGATCTCCGGGCCAATGCTCAGGTTGCGATTGAGATCCCGCAGAGCGGTTCTCACCCCCTCTTCAATAACCGGGTGGTAGAAAGGCATATCGAGCATTTCGCTGACCGTCATGCGGCGTTGCGCGGACCAGGCCAGCAAATGGGCAATGTGCTCGGCCGCGGGGCCGAACATTTCTGCGCCAAGAAACTGACCGCTACCCCTTTCACCATACACCCGCAGCAGACCGCGATTTTTGCCGATGACCCGGCTGCGGCCCTGCCCCTCAAACGACACCTCGCCAACGCCGTAACAACCCTTGCAACGTTCATCCACCTCATCAAAGTTAAGACCGACCGTGGCAATCTGCGGATCGGTAAACACCACCGCCAGTGGCGTGCGGCGCAACCCGGCGCGCACGTCGGGAAAGCGCCCGGCGTTGTCCCCGGCGATACGCCCCTCATCAGCGGCTTCATGGAGTAACGGCGCATCGTGGTTGCAGTCTCCGGCGATGAAAATGGCGCTGTCGCCGCATTGCAGGGTGTAGCGATTGAATCGTGGCGTACCACGATCATCCAGCTCGATGTCGGTGTTCTGGATGTCCAGCTGATCAACATTCGGCCGTCGGCCGGTGGCAGCCAGCAGGTAATCGAAGGTTTCGGTAATCTCTCCCCGATCGTCGTCCACAAAGGTGACGGCCACCCCTTCCTCAGTGCGCGCTACCGCTTTGACCTCGCCTTCCGGGTGCAGCTGGAATTCACGGCGGAAGGTTTTGAGGGCGTAGTCCCGCATTTTCTCTTCCCGGATCGGGCCGAGGGATCCCCCCCGACCGAACATGCGCACCCGCACGCCCAACCGACTCAGGGCCTGACCCAGCTCCAACCCGATAATACCGGGGCCGAACACCACCACCGATGCCGGCAGATCCTGCCACTCAAAGAGGTCGTCATTGACCACCAGGCGATCCTTGGCTTCCTTGAGCATGTCCGGAATATTGGGTCGTGAGCCGGTGGCCACCACAATACGATCGGCCGTGATTTCGACGTCGTCGTTGACGATCAACCGGTGCGCATCCACGAAACGCGCATCGCCAATCAGCTTGTGTTCAGCGGGCATGTCTTCCACCGTTTCGAGCACAAAGCCGACAAAACGGTCGCGCTCGCTTCGCACCCGCTGCATCACCGCTTTCCCGTCAATCCGGATTCCGCCCGGATGAATCCCGAACTGTGCCGCCCCGGCCATGTCATGGGCGCGCTCCGCGGCGGCGATCAACAGTTTGCTGGGCATGCAGCCGACACGGGCACAGGTTGTGCCATAATGCCCGCCTTCAATCAGCACCAGGCTGTCAGTGTGCGCTTTGGCGGCGCGATAGGCGCCCATGCCGGCCGTGCCGGCACCAATGATCGCCACATCTACCGTTCGCTTCTCCATCACTGCCTCTCCCGCTGGTTACCTTGCTCATCAAGTCTGCACAGTATAGTCCGCCAGAATTAGTTGCCTTTGACACAGGATATTCTGGCCGATCACTTATATGCTTGCGCTCACAGGATTATTGCCGTTTTGACCACACCCGGATCGGTTTGGGAGAACCATTCAATGCAAAACTATTGGGCGGAATTTCTGACCGTCGCGCTGGTTCATCTGCTGGCGGTGGCGAGCCCCGGCCCGGACTTCGCCGTGATTCTTCGACAGGCGCTCTGCCAGAGCCGCCGCAACGCACTGCTCACTGCAGCGGGCGTTGGCGCCGGCATTCTCGTGCATGTCACCTATTCTTTGTTGGGGATCGGCCTGCTGATTCAACAGTCATTGCTGTTGTTTAATATTCTCAAGGTGGTGGGTGCGCTGTATCTGAGCTGGATTGCCATCCAGTGTCTGCGGGCCCGGGCAGGCGGGGTGCAAGTGGCAGCAGAACCCGCGCTGGCACAACGGGGGCTGGCGGCGTTCCGCCTCGGCTTCCTCACCAACACCCTGAACCCCAAGGCCACGCTGTTCTTCGTGTCGCTGTTTTCCGTAGTCATCAGCCCGGGTACGCCGGTCGCCCTGCAAACCGCTTACGGCGTCTACATGGCCCTGGCCACCGGGCTTTGGTTCGCCCTGGTCGCCACGTTCTTCACCCTACCCCGGGTACGGCGCGGTTTTAACCGCTTCGGCCATTGGCTCGACCGGTTAATGGGTGGCGTGCTGTTATTGCTCGCCGGGCAACTGCTGTTTTCTACAGTGAGCGGATCAGAGCCTCCGTCTGCGCCCAGCCAATACACGGATCGGTGATGGAACAGCCGTAGGTCAGATCGGCGCCGTCGTTCTGACGACCCGGCTGCAGGAAACTCTCCAGCATCAGTCCACGAATGCAGGTGTTTCCTTCAGCTCTCTGCGCCATGACCTCCCGGGCAATGTCCAGTTGACGCTCCGCCTGCTTGCAAGCGTTGTCGTGGCTGCAGTCCACCATGAGGGCGCTGGACACCCCGGCGCTGCTGAGCGCCTTGATCGCCTGGCCAACACTGTCGGCGTCGTAGTTGGTGATACCGCGGCCACCCCTCAGTACCAGGTGGGTATCCGGATTGCCGGCGGTGGTGATCATCGCCGCAGCGCCGCTGCGGGACACGCCCATGTGGTGATGGGGATGCGCCGCCGACTTCATGGCGTTGATGGCAACGGCCACTCCACCGTCCGTGCCGTTTTTGAAACCCACCGGCATCGGCAACCCACTGACCAGCTCCCGATGCACCTGGGATTCGGTGGTACGGGCACCGATGGCCGTCCAGCTGATCAGGTCCCCCAGGTAATCCATCGCGAACGGGCTGAGCGCCTCCGTCGCCAGCGGCAGGCCGGACTCCGCCAGGTTCAGCAGCAGCCGCCGTGAGCGCACCAGGCCCTCAGCGAGATTGCCGGCACCGGTGCGCTCGGGGTCGTACAGCAGGCCTTTCCAGCCCACGGTGGTTCTGGGCTTTTCCAGATAGGCGCGCATCACGATCAGGAAACGGTCACTGACGCTCCGGGCCAGCGCGCTGAGCTTCGCCGCGTATTCCAGCGCCGCCACCTCGTCATGAATTGAACAGGGGCCGATCACGATGAGGGTGCGGGGGTCATCACCTCGCAACACCCGGCGAATGGCGTCCCGGTGACGCAGAATCTGGCGCTCAGTGGCTGCTGTGACCGGCAGGCTCGCGGCCAGCTCGGCGGCGGTCGGCAGGATCTCTTCCCGGCGATTGGCTGCGGTCGTGGTGGCTGTTGCGCTCAACTCTCCAGATTCATCATCTCTGGCTTCATGAAGCGCGTCGATGTTCAAAGGCATGTTCATGTCGTTCGTCCGTTTCCCTGTATCAGAATCAAAAAAGCCCCGGCTGGGCTACCAGTCGGGGCTTTTTCGAGTCCGGTGGCAGCTTGGGTCTCTGCCGGGCTGCCTTCCTCGTTATTCGGTCGATGAAGATCTTATGGGCGGCCCGGGCTCTGGCTAAAATAGCCATAACCAAACCACCAGAAAAACACAGCAGCGATCACCGCCGTCGGTTGCGCACCGAAGGCTTGCAGAACATTCAATTGACAGATCGCGTGTGTTGTCTTCATGATTTTCAATATATACCCCGGCTTTTCGGCTTTGCAACCCGCAAACCCGATATTTGTGGATTTTATCCCGGTGACTGCCATGACCCTGACGTTGCTCAACCAACCTGCCCGCCGGTTCCCGGCCCTGCTTGCGCTGGTCATTTTGCTGGCGAGCCCGCTGTCTGTGCTCGCGGCCCCCGAGTCCCGCACCTATCGGCTGGATAACCGGGCAGCGGAGGATGTGGCGGCCCAGGTCCGGGACCTCTATGGTTCCGATCAGGTCCGGATCACCGCGCGGGGACAGCAGATGATCCTCCGCGGCGAGCCGGCGGTGCTGGATGAAATCGGTATGCTGGTGGACACCCTGGATGTCGCGCCGGTTCAGATGCGCATTACCGTGCGCTCCCGCAGCAACCTGGACGCTAAAAGTGGTGGCGGTGGCGTCACCATCACCAACAACCAGGCTGGCGTTCGCGTGGAACGCAAAGTGACGACAACCCGGCGCAATCAGGAGCGCACACTGGTGGTTCAGGACGGCCAATCCGCCCATATCACGTCAGGACAGGTTCGTACCGTGCCTGTCGCCATCCGCGGAGGTCGCAATCCAGCGGCCGTGCTTGGTCAGGTGGAAACCCGCAGTGGCTTTCTGGTCAGCCCCCAGGCTCTGTCAGACAGCGCCATCGAATTGAACATCGTGTCCTTTGAGGAAGACCCGGAAGGTGATATTCCCGGGTATGAAACCGAGGCGCTGATGACTATCCGGCGGGTGGAGCCCGGCCAATGGGTGGAGTTGGGCAGCACTCGCAGCCGCCAGGCCGGAACCCGCTCCGGCATTACCTATCAGGTCGGCGGCGAGGAGCGCGCAAACCAGACTTTCGAAGTCAGGGTTGATCTGCTCTGATCGGCTCAGGCCACCCCACGGCGGGCGGCCAACAGGGTCGCTTTGGCTTCATTGACCTTGGCCGCCAGGTAGTCGTTACCGCCACGGTCCGGATGAATTTTCTGCATCAGACGCCGATGCGCCAGAATGACGTCATCTTCGCTGCAGCCGGTGGGCACCCCCAGAATCTCACACGCCTCACGCTCTGACATCTGCCCCGGACGTCCCTCGCGCCGGTGACCATGCGCTGACGATTGGCCACCGGCCGTGCCGGGATCCTCGCGTTGATCCTTGCTCTGGCTGAACAACCGACTGGCCAGCGGCGCGAACTTCAGCAGCGCCGGCAGCTTGCGCAACAGGGGAATCAGCCCGGCCACTGCGGCCGTGAGCACGTGGATCCGCCCGGTCAACACCAAAAACAGCAACAGGGCACCGCCGACCACCAGAAACAGCTTCCAGACGGCCGCCTTTTTCTTCTCTGCGGTCAGCCCGCCCCACTGCTTGAGAACGAGGAAGACCACAACGGTCAGGGCAAGTCCAAGTATCCAGTGCATAGGGTAATCCCTTACGTTTCAATGACCGTAATTCTGGCATTACACCGGTGACAAAACACCCGTTTTTTGTATAGGATGCTACCCTATTAGTCGGATTAAGAATCAATCACAAACTCTTTCCCTCTCCGGATAGGCACAACCAATCGGCGACCCCGTTGTCGTGCTGGTGGCAGACTTTCCGATGGAATTCAATACTCAGGACTGACCTATGCGCACTGCCTCCCGTTTCCTGATCGTTATTCTCTTTCTCGTCGTCGTGCTTGGTGGCATTTTTGGCTACAAGTTCTATCAGTTCGGCCAGATGAGCGAGCAGATGTCACAGCCGCAGCCGCCGGCTGAAGTTTCCACCACCAGGGCCAGTGCCGGAAAGTGGACACCGGCCACCAAAGCGGTGGGCAGCGTGGAAGCGATCAATGGCATCGAGGTAGCCAATGAGGTCCCGGGCGTGGTGGAAACCATCGGGTTTGAGTCCGGCGATACCGTCAAGAAAGGCGACCTCCTGATCCGTCTGGACGCCGCCATCGACGAGGCGGCGCTGCGCACCCGCCGGGCCGAGGCACAACTGGCCGAGCAGGAGTTCAAGCGGGTGTCTGACCTGCTGCCGAAACGCGCTGTGTCCCAGTCTCAGTTTGATGAGGCCAAGGCCAACTTTGATGCCGCCCGGGCCCGCGTCAACGAAGCCGAGGCCCAGCTCAACAAGAAAGTGATTCGCGCCCCGTTCGACGGCAACCTGGGCCTGCGCATGGTGGATCAGGGCGAATACATCCCGACCGGAACACCGATTGTCGAGATCAACATGCTCGACCCCATCTACGTGGATTTCACGCTGTCTGAAAAGGAGCTGCCAAGGGTGGCGACCGGGTACGAGGTGGATGTGACCGTTGCGGCCATTCCGGGCAAAACCTTTACGGGTGAAGTCAGCGCCATCAATACCTCGGTCAATCCGGAAACCCGCACGGTGCGGATCCGCGCGACCGTGCCGAACCCGGACAACCAACTGCGGCCGGGCATGTTTGCCACCATTCGCACGCTGCAACCGGAAGACCGTGACGTGGTTACCGTTCCGCAAACCGCCATTTCCTACAACACCTACGGCGATTTCGTATTTGTGGTGGAGGAAAACAACGAGGGCGACCTGATCGTCAACCGCCGCACGGTTCAGTCCGGCGAAATCCGTGACGGTCGTGTTGCCATCGAGGACGGTCTGAGCGAAGGCGAGGAAGTGGTCTCCAAGGGCCTGTTGAGACTCCGCGCCGAGCAACGGGTCACCGTTCAGGAAACCGAAGACGAGTCGGTGGAGGCGTCTGAATAATGCGCTTCACTGATATTTTTATCCAGCGCCCGGTGCTGGCAACGGTGGTCAGCCTGCTGATCCTGTTGCTCGGTGCCCGCGCCGCCATGGAAATGGAAATTCGTCAGTACCCCGAACTGGAAAGCACCACGGTTACGGTGACCACGTCCTACCCCGGCGCCAGTTCGGATCTGGTCAAAGGCTTCATCACCACGCCGCTGCAGCAGGCCATTGCCGAAGCCAGCGGCATTGATTACCTGACCTCGACCAGTTCTCAGGGCCAGTCCACCATCGAAGCCAAGATGGAACTGAATTACGACGCCAACGCCGCGCTGGCAGAAATCCAGGCCAAGGTCGCCAGCCAGCGCAACGTGTTGCCGGCGGACGCCCAGGACCCGGTGATCACCTCCACTACCGGTGACTCCACCGCGCTCATGTACATTGCGTTCTACAGTAATGACCTGGAAGTACCGCAGATCACCGACTACCTGACTCGGGTGGTCCAGCCCAAACTGCAGGCGCTTTCAGGCGTGGGCAAGGCGGAACTGCTGGGGCGCAAGTTTGCCCTGCGGGCCTGGCTTGACCCCGAGCGGCTATCGGCCGTGGATATGACACCCCAGGAAGTGGTGCAGGTGTTGTTGCAGAACAACTATCAGGCCGCAGTGGGCAACACCGAGGGTAAGTACACCAAGATCAGCATGACCAGCGACACCGATGTCGGCGATCCGGATCAGTTCCGCGACCTCGTCATCAAGGAATCCAATGGCTCGCTGATCCGGCTGGACGACATTGCCAGGGTGGAGCTGGGCTCTGAAACCTACGATCAATTGGCGCTCTACAAGGGCCAGCCCGCCACCTATGTTGCCATCGAACTGTCTCCTGGTGCCAACCCGCTGACCGTCGCGGAGCTGGTCAAGAACGAGCTGCCGGGCATTGAACAGCAACTGCCATCGGGGCTGGAAGTACGCCTCGCCTATGACGCCTCCGACTTCATCGATAACTCGATCAATGAGGTCATCCAGACGCTGGTTGAAGCGCTGTTGATTGTTCTGGTCGTGGTGTTCCTCTGCCTGGGTTCCTTGCGAGCCGCCGTGGTGCCCTCGGTGGCGGTGCCACTGTCACTGGTCGGTGGCGCCTTCTTCATGCTGATGATGGGTTTCTCCCTCAATCTGCTGACGCTGCTGTCCATGGTGCTCGCCATCGGCCTGGTGGTGGATGACGCCATTATCATGGTGGAGAACGTGCATCGGCATATTGAGCAGGGGGAATCCCGGTTCGATGCCGCCATCAACGGCGCGCGAGAAATGGCAGTGCCGATCATTGCCATGACCACCACTCTGGTGGCGGTGTATGCCCCCATCGGCTTTATGGGGGGACTGGTGGGTTCGCTGTTCACCGAGTTCGCCTTCACCCTCGCCGGCACCGTGGTGATTTCCGGCATCGTCGCGCTCACCCTGTCGCCCATGCTGTCCGCCAAGATTCTCAAGCCCCACGGCAACCCCGACCGCTTCGAGAAACTGGTGGAGCGGTCCTTCGGTGGCCTGGCCAACGGCTACAAGCGGGCGTTGAGCACACTGATGGACACCAAATCGGTGGTGATCTTCTTCGCGCTGGTGGTGCTGGCCTCCATCTACTTCATGGTGATGATGAGCCAGAACGAACTGGCGCCCACCGAGGACCAGGGCATCCTGTTCTATCAGGGCCTCGCGCCACAGACTGCCACTCTGGACTACCTGCAGGAGCACGGCGAGGAGGTACTGGAGCGCATGGAAACCGTTGACGGTTACAACGAAGACTTCATGATCCTCGGCATCACTGCGCCCAACGCTGTCTTCGGTGGTTTCAAGATGAAGCCCTGGGGCGACCGGGAGGTCAGCCAGTTCGACGTCCAGCCGCAGCTCGATGCTGAACTGAAGAAGATCACCGGGCTGCAGACCGCGGTGTTCCCGCGGCCCTCGCTGCCGGGCTCCGGTGGCGGCCTGCCCTTCCAGTTCGTGATCACCACCGGCAACGACTACGATCGCCTCAACGAAGTAGCCGATGAAATGCTCGGCAAGGCCATGGGCAGCGGTAACTTCATGTTCCTGCAGAAGTCCATCGACTTCGACCGGCCGGTTACCCGCATCAAGGTGGACCGCGACCGGGTGGCGGACCTGGGATTGTCGATGCAGGACATCGGCCAGGCCATGTCGAGCATGCTCGGCGGCGGCTTTATCAACCGCTTCAGCATGGAAGGCCGCTCCTACCAGGTTATCCCCCAGGTGGAGCGGGAGTTCCGCCTGACTGCAGATGCCCTGAACGAGTACTACATTCGCGCGGACAACGGCGAACTGGTGCCCCTGGGCAGCGTTATCAGCTTCGAGCATGACGTGGAGCCGTCCCAGCGCACCCAGTTCAACCAGCTGAACTCACTGACGCTTCAGGGTGTGGTCATGCCGGGTGTGACGGTGGGCGATGCCATGGCGTTCATGGAGTCCACCGCCGAGGAGGTGTTCCCTCAGGGCTTCACCTCCGACTACACCGGTGAATCACGGCAGTTCGCCAATCAGGGCAGCGCGCTGATGGTGACCTTCTTCCTGTCGCTGCTGGTGATCTATCTGGTGCTTGCGGCGCAGTTTGAAAGCTGGCGCGATCCGTTCATCATCCTGGTATCGGTGCCCATGTCGGTGGCCGGCGCTATGGCGTTCATTGTGCTCGGTTTCGCGACCATGAACATCTACACCCAGGTGGGGCTGATCACGCTGATCGGTGTGGTGTCCAAAAACGGCATCCTGATCGTGGAATTCGCCAATGCGTTGCAGGTGGACAAGGGCCTCAGCAAGCGGGACGCTGTCATCGAGGCCGCCGCTATTCGCTTACGCCCGATCATCATGACCTCACTGGCGCTGATCTTCGCCATGGTGCCACTGCTGATCGCCGTCGGCCCCGGGGCGGAAAGCCGCTTTGCCATCGGCCTGACCATCAGCGCCGGGCTGGGCATCGGCACGCTGTTTACCGTGTTTGTCCTGCCAGCGTTCTACATCCTGCTGGCCCGCGGCCATCACGGCACAGCAGAGGCTGACACCGGCAGTGCCGTTCATCAGTCCTGACCGCCCGCCCTGCCATTGTCGCCGGCCGCATTCCAAGGCCGGCGACAATGCTGTAGGCTTTCGTTTCCCTGTCCACAGAAAGCCGTAACCGTTGTGACTCTAGGAACCCTCTTCTGGCTGTTTGTTGCCGGTTTCCTCATCTGGTATTGGTGGCGCGCCAAGGCCATCAAGGATTTTGTGCTGCATGCGGCCCGACAGTACTGCAAGAAAATGGACGTGATGCTGCTGGACGACGCTGTCTATCTGCGCGGCCTGTGGTTCAAGCGCGACGATCAGGGCCAGCTCCGGGTGTGGCGTCGATTCCTGTTTGACTTCACCTCCACCGGCGAAGAGCGCTACGCCGGGCGCATCATCATGCTTGGCCAGCGCATTATCCACATGGAGCTGGAACCCCACCGCTTCGGCCCGGACACCTAACAGCCGCCTCCCCCAAATGGGCGATTCTTACCGCTGCGCCAATCCCCAATAATCCCCCTCGCATTGACGACAAACGTTAGCCAGGCATGGCTAACGACCGACAAAAACAACAGGAGTCAACCATGCGTAAGTTCCTCACGCTCGCCGTGATGGCAGGCTTTGTCCTGCTTGCCGCACCCACCCTGAGTATGGCCAGTTACACCCAGACCAAGCACCCCATTGTGCTGGTGCATGGTGTCACCGGATTCAACACCATCGGTGGTCTGATCAATTACTTCCATACCGTGCCCTGGAATCTCGAGCGCAGCGGCGCCCGGGTCTATTCCGCCAGCGTGTCGTTCGTGAACAGCAGCGAACAGCGCGGTCAGCAGCTGGCCAACTACATCAACGGCCTGGGCGTGTCCAAGGTCAACATCATGGCTCACAGCCAGGGTGCCCCCACCTCGCGGGTGACTGCCTCCCTGATCCCCCACAAGGTTGCGTCGATCACCTCGATCAACGGCGTCAACAAGGGCTCCCGGGTGGCTGATGTGGCTCGCGGCATCCTGCCCCCGGGCAGCTACGTGGAAGGGGGTGTCAGTGCCATCGCCAATGCCCTCGGTGATCTGGTGAATGCACTGTCCGATGCCGACAATCCCCAGGACGGCGTCGCCGCACTGGAGACCCTGACCACCCGCGGCACCACGCAACTGAATGACGCGCTGGGCTGGAAAGGCGTGAATCGCGACGCCTGCGCTGGCACGAATGAGGACGTATGGATCAACGGCAACAAGATCAAGTTCTTCTCCTGGACCGGTACCGCCGTATGGACCAACTGGACCGACATCACCGATCCGTTCCTTGGCGTCACCACGCTGGCCTTCGGTAACGAAGCCAACGATGGCCTGGTGGGCGAGTGCTCCACCAAGATGGGCAATGTCATCGGCACCCACTATGAAATGAATCATGTGGACGCCATCAACCATCTGTTCGGTGCCCGCTCCTGGCGCACTGACCCCATTTCACTGTATCGCAGCCACGCCAACCGCCTGAAGAACCGGGGCCTCTGATACACGCTCACCGGAACGATCGAAACGATTGCGGAGCCCCTCACGAAGGGGCTTCGTTGATGGCTGAACCTGCTTATTCAGGACGTTGTTATGCCACGAACCACCCCACACACCCTCAAGCGCGCACTTTTACCCCTGGCACTGGTCATCCCGATCGTCGGCGCCAGTATCTGGCTGCTGCAGGCCGAACGTCCCGCCGGAACGACACCCAGCCATGCCACCGAAACCACGGCGTCCCGAAATACCGTTTCACCGTCGCCCCGGGTGGCGGTGCCACCCGCCAGCGCCAACGACCGCAACACCCTGGCCCACGCAACACCCCGCAGCCTCGGAGAGAACCCTTACGCCCCCTCGCTCGCAGGTACCGACATTGACGGGCGCCTGCGAGCGGATGCCGATGGCAATCTGGTGGTCGAACTGGAAACCCGGGATTTCTTTGACTACTTCCTCAACACCATCGGAGAGGTCCCGGCCGAGCGAGCACTGTCCGAGATCGAGACCCTTGCCTACGGCCACCTGCCCGAGCGCGCCGCCAGACAAGCCATGGCACTGCTGGGTCGCTACCTGGCCTACAAGGATGACATGATGGCCATGGGCAATCGCAACCTGGACCCTGCCCGTCAGCACGATCCCGCCTATCAACTGGAAACCCTGAAAACCGCCCTGGCAGACCTCAAGGCGCTGCGCAGGCAATCCTTTTCCGGGCAAACCCATGAGGCGTTTTTTGGTCTGGAGGAGGCCTACGGCGATTACACCCTGGCCAGCCTCGATATCCGGCAACGCCAGGACCTGTCTGCCGAAGCCAAGGCGGACCTGCAGGTCTGGCATCGCGAACAGCTGCCCGAGGTCATTCGCCGCACGGAGACCCGCATGCTGGCCGAAGGTGAACGTCATCAACAACGGCAACAGGCCATCGCCAGTGCCGGCTCTGCGAAGCAGGCCGGCGAACGTCTGCGATCCCTGGGTGTCGACGAAGCCCGAATAAACGACGTTGTTGGTTACCTGGAGGAGCGGGAGCGTTTTGACGACCGGTTTCAGGATTACCAGCGGGCACGGGCGAGCGTCCGCGCCTCCGGCCTGGCCAGTGAAGAGGCGGCCAGGCAGGAAACCCGCTTGCTGGAAGAATACTTTGCTGATGAACAGACCCGCACCTGGGCACGTCTGCGGGCACTGGACGCTCGTTCGCCATAGTGTGCAGTGTTCCCGCACCCCGGCGCGCTGACAAGGGTACACTCCCACAGAGTCCCCCGTTAACAGCAGGCGAACCGCAATGAACATGGCCCAGCTGCAGCAACAGATCGAAACCGGATTCTGGCGTTTACGTTTCAGCCCGGAGCTGGAACAGCGCTATCGCAGGGTAAGAAACGAGGGCATCCGGGTCCGCGCCAGGCTGGTTTCGGCCAGTGCCCTGTTGCTGTTTCTTATCTACGCAATGCTGGATTCCACCATGCTGCCGGCAAGCATTGCGGAGGACACCGTCAGGGTGCGCCTGCTGGTGACCTGCCCGGTGATCGCGGTGGTGTGGTGGCTGTCCTACACCCGCATTCCCCCTGCCATGTTCGCCAGACTCTACATTGGCGCCTACCTGGTCGGTGGATTGAGCGTTGTGATCATCATTGCCCTTGCCCGCATACAGCAGCATCCGCTGCCTTATGAGGGCATCTTGCTAATGCTGATGTTCGGTTACTTCGTGATGGGCATTCCCTTTCGCAGCGTGTCACTGGTGTCACTGCTGGTGTTGGTGGCCTACCTGTCGGTCGAGTACGCCACCGGGATGACCGGTCAGCAATTGCTGATCAACGGCTTCTTCATCGCCACCGCCAATGTGATAGGTATGGTCGGCTCCTGGCTCAGTGAACACCGCCAACGGGCCCACTTCCTCGACCGCCAGATGCTGGAGTTGTCACGACGGCAGGCCGAGCTGGAAAGCCAGCGGAAAACCCGGCTGATCACCGTTGCCAGCCACGATCTTCGCCAGCCCCTGAATGTGATCAGCCTGATTCTTGAGCACCTTGACGGTGACGGTCTGCCACCAAAACCGGCCAGTCTGGTGACGAAGCTGAAGGCATCGGTCGGGCACTTCAACGGTTTGCTGGCGTCCGTCCTGGATATTTCCCGTATTCAGGAAGGCATGGTGACGCCGGAAAAACGCTCGCTGGATCTCCGGCCGACCCTGGAACAGATCCGGGAAACCTGCGGCGAACAGGCGCGGCACCTGGGTGTTATCCTCAACCTGTCGCCGGCCGCAGAGGCCATGGCGGTGGTGGCCGATCCCCAGTTACTTTACCGCATCCTGCAGAATCTGGTGGTCAATGCGCTCGAGCACAGTGGCGCTGAGCGTATTGACCTGACCACCCGACGCGAGGCCGGTCAGGTGCGGATCGAGGTCCGCGATAACGGCCGGGGCATGGATCCGGCCGGTGAAAGTCACGCTTTCGATCCGTTCTACCGCCACCACGCCGGCAACGCCCCCCACCCGGGACTGGGCCTGGGTCTGGCCATTGTCCGGGAGCTATCGCTGCTGATGAACGGGCACTGTGGTGTCCGCTCGGTGGCCGGCCAGGGTTCGTGTTTCTGGATCAGGTTGCCGGCGGCCTCGACGCCCCGGGTAGCCGCTCTTCCGGACAGCACGGCACTGGCCACCGAAGAAGGCAGCCATCCGTTTGTGGTGGTGGAGGATCATGACGAAGCGCGACACTGGGTCTGTGAAACCCTGAGACATTGGGGCTATGCCACCCGGGGTTTTGCCACGGCTGAGGATGCCCTGGTGGCCACCCGCGAGAGCACAGGCGCCATTCTGGTCACCGACCTGCACCTGCCCGGTATGTCAGGTCGCACCCTGCTCAGCCGACTGAGTGAACGTGGCACCGCCGTCGGTGGTATCCTGATGACCGCCGATACCGCCCTGCCGCAAGGCTACGATGCAGAGCACCATCTGTGGGTGCTGCACAAACCGTTGTTACCCATGCGACTGCGAGCGGCTATTTCACAGCTCACCCGCTACCGCCCCGAGGCGGTCAGATCAGTCCCAGCGACCGCGCCTGAGTGACGCACTCGGTGCGGTTATGCACCCCGAGGTGAGCAAATATCGCTTTCAGATGGGTTTTAACCGTGTGCTCGGTCAGGTCCAGAGCCTGGCAAATGCGTTTGTTGGGCAGGCCTTCCGCCAACAGCGCCAGCACTTCCAGTTGCCGTGGCGTCAGATGCTCCGGTACCCGGGACGGCACCTGCAAGGTGGGGTAATACAGCAGCCCTTCTCCGACACACTGCAACATTCGCATCAGGCTTTTGCGGCCTGAGGATTTGGGCAGAAAGCCAACGGCACCGGCGGCTCGGGCAGCCCGCACCGAAGTCTCGTCCTCGCGGCTGGAGATCACCACCACCGGCACGGGCAAACCCAGACGCTCCAGCTCGGCAAACAGCGACAGGCCAGCCTCCCCCTGCAGCGCCAGGTCCAACAGCACCATGGACGTTTCCGAGTGGGCCAGAAGATCGGCCACGGCCTCCGCTACCGAGCCCGCCACAGCCACCTCACTGACCAGCCCGTCCTGCTCCAGAATGGCGCTGAGGCCTAGCAGGAAAAACGGATGATCATCCACCATCAGCACCCTCGCAAGGGGCAGGCAGCTATTGGCCGACGTAGACGCCCGGGCTGTATCCCCGACCGGTCTGGTTTCCATAACGGACTCCGCAACGTGTCTGTTGTTGTTAATGCGGTTGCCAACACTATACGGCCAGGATCTGAAACCGACCGGTTGCTACTTAACAAATTGTGCAATTTCCGGTCACCACCCCGAATCCTCAAGAATAACCGCCGCCTGGAACTTCGGCAATCACCTATGATCCGCACCACCACGGAAGCCGGTGAGGCTCCTATACTGCCGGTAACACCCGCTACCAACAGATCGGACCTATGAACATTCACACGGACCACCGCTACGCGATCAACCTGAACGTGCGGGGCATACAGCCCTCCGCCACCCTGCGCATCAACGAGCTCAGCAATCAGCTCCGCTCCGAGGGCCGGGACATCATCAAGCTGGGCCTGGGGCAATCACCCTTCCCGGTTCCCGACCGCGTGGTGGCGGCACTGCAGCAGCATGCCCATGAAAAAGATTATCTGCCGGTGAAGGGCCTGAAAGCCCTGCGGGAGTCCATCGCCGGTTACATCAACCGGGGCGAGCGCATGCGCTGCACCTGGGAAGACGTGCTGATTGGCCCCGGCTCCAAAGAACTGCTGTTCATCCTGCAACTGGCCTACTACGGCGATTTGCTGATTCCCCGACCAAGCTGGGTATCCTACGCACCCCAGGCCCGCATCATCGGCCGCTCGGTGCACTGGCTGCCCACCCACGCAGAGAACAACTGGCAGCTGACAGCGGAAGAACTGGACATCATCTGCCGCGATGATCCGTCACGCCCGCGTATCCTGATTCTGAACTACCCGTCCAACCCCACCGGCTGCACCTATGCCGATGACCAGCTGCTGGCCATCGCCAACGTGGCGCGCAAGTACAAACTGATCCTGCTGTCGGACGAAATCTATGGCGAGGTGCACTTCGAGGGCACACACAAATCGATTGCCCGCTATTACCCGGAAGGCACCATCATCAGTACCGGTCTGAGCAAATGGGCCGGTGCCGGCGGCTGGCGCCTGGGCACCTTTATCTTTCCACCCGAGTTGCGCCCGCTGCAGGACGCCATGGCCATCATTGCCAGCGAGACCTACACCGCCACCAGCGCACCGATCCAGTACGCTGCCATCGCCGCCTTCGACGGCGGCGACGACATGGACGAGTATCTGACGCAGTCACGCCGGGTGCTGAAAGTGGTGGGCGAATACATGCACCGCCGCCTCACGGAGATGGGCGCGGTGGTACAGAAACCGGAGGGGGCCTTCTACTTGTTCCCGGACTTCAACAGCTTCCGCGACGCGCTGGCCAACAAGGACATCAAGACCAGCCAGGCCCTCTGCCAGGCCCTGCTGGAAAACACCGGGGTGGCCATACTGCCGGCCAGTGATTTCGGGTTTGTGCCGGATCACCTGGCGGCGCGGCTGGCGTTCGTGGATTTCGACGGCGCCGGCTCGCTGAAACTGGCTGCCGGTGATTACGCCGGGCAGGCACTGGACGACAACTTCGTCAAACAGGCCTGCCCACGCCTGGTGCTGGCCATGGACAAGATGGAGCAGTGGCTGAACAGCCTGTAAGCCCGTCGTGGTAGACTGGCGCCCTCTCTCTTCTCCAGAGCCAGCCAAGGGGGCGCCATGTCAGACTCTTTATCGTTACGGGACATCACGGATTTCACCGAACAACTTGCACGAGAAGCCGGTAAGCTGATTTGTCACGAACGTGACCACAACACTCTGCGTACCGACTACAAACAGCAGACCGAGCTGGTTACCCATGCTGATGTGATGGCCGACGAATTCATCACCGCCGCTATTCGCAAACGTTTCCCTGACCACCGTATCCTATCCGAAGAAACCGCGCCGGACCTGAGTCAGGCAGAGGAGCTGGACACCCCCTTGTGGATCATCGACCCCATCGACGGCACGGTAAACTATGCCTATGGCCACCCGCAGGTGGCGGTGTCGATCGCCTACGCCGAGAAAGGCTGCGTCCAGGTGGGCGTGGTGCACGCGCCATTTACTGGCGAAACCTTCCGCGCCACCAAAGGTGACGGCGCCACCCTCAACGGCGAGCCTATCCAGCACAGCGACGCCACAGTGCCTCGGGATTCGCTCTTCGCCACCGGTTTCCCCTACACCAAAGACAGCCTGGAACCGCTGATCCGGCGTCTGGACGCCATGATCCACCAGTGCCGTGATCTGCGCCGCATCGGCTCCGCCGCCCTCGATATTTGCTGGGTGGCCTGCGGCCGGCTGGACATCTACTACGAAAACGTCAGCCCCTGGGATTTTGCCGCCGCCCGGCTTATCGCCCTGGAAGCTGGCGCCACCGCCGGTCACTTCGGTGATGTGCCCGACGGCTATCCGGCCGACCTGTACGGTCGGGACATTCTGATTTCCGCTCCGGCGGTATGGGAGCCAGTGCGCAGGATTCTTCGCTCTGCTTCGGGGTATGACTGAAGCTCAGCCCCAGACGCCCTCGGAAACCAACCCCCAATTTTCTTCAAAATCAGTGGTCGGCTTGCGGGAAAACGACGAGCGCACAAAGCGCTGAATCCGCCCTTCCAGGTAGACCAGCACGAAATCCGCGCCGCGATTGGCGCTGGTGCGGGGCCGCAGGCCCTGGCGGATTTCGCCTTCCTTGAGGATCTGACGGATCTGGGTTTCCAGGCGTTCGAAGAACTGGGACGCACGCTTGCGCAACGCCTCGTTTTCGCCCATCAGGGCGTCGCCGGTAAGCACGCAACAGAGGCCCGGATTGCGCTCGGCGAACACCAGCACCAGATTGACCAGCTGCTGCAGCCGCACGCGGGCGTCTCCCTGATCCTGCAGAATGACCTGACATCGACTGAACACCGCGTCGTCCGCGAAGTCGATCAGCGCCTCGAACATTTTGCGTTTACTGGGGAAATGGCGGTACAGCGCCGCCTCGGTAACGCCTACGGATTTGGCCAACCCGGCGGTGGTGATGCGAGCGCCGGGATCGGCTTCCAGCAGCTCCACCAACGCGTGCAGGATGGCCTCCCGACGACTGGGTTTCGGATCGGTCATGACAGGACTTCAGCGCTCTGTATCGGAGTTATTATCGGGGCCGGTCTTTAACGCCGGCGCTCTCAGGTTTTTCAGCTGTGTACCGGATTGTTCACTAAATCAGAAAAAAGTGCCATCAATGGGCGACGAGGCGCTGGCGTACAGCTTCTTCGGCATACGGCCGGCGAGATAGGCCTCGCGACCGGCTTCCACCCCCAACCGCATGGCATGGGCCATCTTGATGGGATCCCGGGCCTGGGCGATGGCGGTGTTCATCAGTACGCCGTCACACCCCAGTTCCATAGCGAGGGTGGCGTCCGATGCGGTGCCCACCCCGGCATCTACCAGCACCGGCACCCTGGCGTTTTCCACAATCAGCCGAATGTTGTAGCGGTTCTGGATGCCCAGACCGGAGCCGATAGGCGCACCCAGTGGCATGATGGCGATACAGCCCATGTCTTCCAGGCGCTTGGCCAGCAGCGGGTCGTCGGAGCAATACACCATCACCTTGAAACCGTCTTTGATGAGTTCTTCGGCGGCCACCAGCGTTTCGGTCATGTTCGGGTAAAGGGTTTTCTCCTCGCCAAGAACCTCCAGTTTCACCAGATCGTGGCCGTCCAGCAGCTCACGGGCCAGCTTGCAGGTGCGCACGGCGTCTTTGGCGGTGTAGCAGCCGGCGGTGTTGGGCAGAATGGTGTAGGTGTCCGGGGAGATCACATCGAGCAGGTTGGGCTCGTCCGGGTTCTGACCGAGGTTGGTGCGCCGCACCGCTACGGTGACAATTTCCGCGCCGCTGGCCTCGATGGCGTGGCCGGTTTCCATCAGGTCACGATATTTGCCGGTACCCACCAGCAGGCGTGACTGATACACACGGCCTGCGAGTTCAAGTGGCTTGTCTTCCGGGAGCTGGATTGTCGCTTGTTCGCTCATAACCTTCCTGAGACTGAATGGAGTGATGAATAGGGTGGTGTCGGCCGGGCGGACCGACTCGGGGCGGCGTCAGCCGCCACCGATGGCATGGACCACTTCAACCCGGTCGCCGTCGTTCAGGCGGAAGTCCGGATGCTGGCTGCGGGGCACAATGTCTTCGTTGACCTCTACCGCCAGTCGTTTGCCTGTCAGCGCCATATGTTCTATCAGATCGGCGAGGGTTGCCTGAGCGGGCAGCTCCACACCATCGCCATTTACTTGCACCTGCATGTTTACCTCTGTGCGTTGTCTAATCAGCGCGCGGGCACTTCAGGCCAGCCGCCAGAACCAGGGCCCAGCCCACCATGAAGCAGACACCGCCGATCGGAGTGATCGGTCCGATCCAGCGCAGCTCGGTCAGCACCAGCAGGTAAAGGCTACCACTGAACATCAGGATACCGGCGAGGAAAAAACCGGCGGCCAGCTTCAGCAACCGGCGGTGTAAACCGAACCCGGCCAGCAGGGCAATCAGAATCAGGCCGATGGCATGATATACCTGATAGGTGACGGCGGTCTGGAAAACTTCAAGGGCCCGCGCGCTTACCACTGACCGCAAGCCGTGGGCACCGAAGGCGCCCGCCATCACCGCCAGCATTGCAAAAAAGGCGCCGAGCACCAACGGAGCGCGCAACACCTCTACGTTATTAACAGTCACAGTGGATCTTTTCTCCGCTGTCGAGATTCATCATTGTCAACGCCCCACCCCAGACACAGCCGGTATCCAGCCCGATAAAACGGTCACTGCCGGTGTTGCCCTCCAATGACGCCCAGTGCCCGAAGATCACACGAACGTCATCGCTGCGAGGGTATTCAAACCAGGGGGCAAAGCCGGCGGGTGCGCTGTCGGCCGACTCCTTGGTGGTCAGTTCCAGGCGGCCATCCTCGGCGATAAAACGCATGCGGGTAAAGTAATTGGTGATCACCCGCCAGCGCTCCATACCGGTGAGCCCAGGCGCCCAACGCTCCGGCTGGTTGCCGTACATGTGTGTAAAGTATTCCTGTGCCCGGTCATCGGCAATGACCGCCTCCACCTCGCCGGCATTGGCCAGTGCCTGCTCGACGCTCCACACGTGAGGCAGCCCGGCATGGGCCATCAGCAGGCGACGACCGGGGTCATAGACACAGAGCTTCTGCTGACGCAGCCAGGCCACCAGCCGGTCATGATCGGGGGCGTCGAGTATACCCTCGAGGGTATCCTTCCGGCGGGTCTGGTGTCCGCCCAGCGCGACTGCCAGCAGGTGCAGGTCGTGGTTGCCGAGCACCACCTCGGCCGAACTGCCAAGGCTCTCGATATAGCGCAGCGTTTCCAGGGACGATGGCCCACGGTTGATCAGATCGCCCGCCACCCAGAGTCGATCCCGGGAGGGCGAGAAATCCACTCTGGCGAGTACCTCCCGCAGGCGGTCGTAGCAGCCCTGAATATCGCCGATGGCGTACTCAGCCATGGTCATCTCCGCTGGCCGCAGCGCTGCCGGACTTGCGATCCACCAGGCTGTCGGCGATTGCCACGTAATCCGCCAGTGACAGGTTCTCCGGACGCAGACCGTCATTGATACCCAGGTGCTGCAACTGTTCCACGGTGACCAGCCCGGCCAGGGCCTTGCGCAGGGTTTTGCGGCGGGCGTTGAACGCTGTGCGTACCACCGCCTGCAAGGTCTCGAGGTCCTTTGCCGGGTGCGGCAGGGTCTGGTGGGGCACCAGCCGGACAATGGCGGAATCCACTTTCGGTGCCGGCCGGAACGCGCCCGGACCCACCTCGAACAACGGCTGAACCTTGCAGAAGTACTGGGTCATGATACCCAGGCGACCGTAGTTGTTGTCACCCGGCACCGCGCCCATGCGCTGCACCACTTCTTTCTGCAACATGAAATGCATGTCCTGCACCACCCCGGCCTGGCTCAGCAGGTGGAAAATCAGGGGCGTGGAAATGTTGTAGGGCAAGTTACCGATAATGCGCAGCGGTTTGTCCGACACCAGTTGGCGGAAATCAAACTTCAGCGCGTCCGCCTCGTGGATGCGGAATTCCGGGTAGTTGAAGAATTTGGTGCGCAGCACCGGAATGAGGTCACGGTCCAGTTCCACCACCTGCAGGGCCGGGTTGACCGCGAGAATTTCTTCGGTGATGGCGCCAAGGCCCGGACCAATTTCGACGATGGTGTCGTCGGCTTTCGGATGGATCGCACGCACAATGCGCTCGATCACGCCGGGGTCCTGGAGGAAATTCTGACCGAAGCGTTTTCTGGCCTGGTGGCCGGGTTTGTTGCTCACTCTGACTCTCTCTTGTGTCGGGCCATCTGCTCACCCACCCGAATGGCGGTATGCAGGCTGCCAGCGTCCGCCTTACCGGTGCCGGCGAGATCCAGGGCCGTACCATGGTCCACCGAAGTACGCACAATCGGCAACCCGAGGGTAACGTTCACGGCGCGACCGAAACCCTGGAATTTCAGCACCGGCAGGCCCTGATCGTGGTACATGGCAAGCACAGCATCGGCGTTGTCCAGCCAGTGAGGTGTAAACAGGGTGTCTGCTGGCAGTGGGCCGGTCAGGGTGATGCCCTCGCTCCGGAGAACGTCCAGTGCCGGCTCGATCACCTCCAGCTCTTCCCGACCCAGATGCCCGCCTTCACCCGCGTGAGGGTTGAGGCCCGCCACCAGAATGCGCGGATTCGCGAGTCCGAAGTAGGTCTGCAGATCCTGGTTGAGAATGCGGGCGACCTGCATCAGCCGCTGGGGCGTGATGGCGGCGGACACGTCCTTCAGCGGAAGGTGAGTGGTCACCAGCGCCACCCGCAGTTCCTCGGTGGCCAGCATCATCACCACACGCTCGACACCACACAACGCCTGAAGAAATTCGGTGTGGCCGCTGAAGGCAATGCCGGCGTCGTTGATCACGCCCTTGTGCACCGGGGCGGTGACCATGCCGTCAAAAAGCCCGTCGAGGCAGCCCTGTGCGGCAATGCGCAGGGTGTCGAGCACATACGGGCTGTTACCGGCATCGAGTTGCCCGGCAACGGTGTTCACCACACCGTCCACGTTGTAAACCGACAGCTGCCCGGGCGCCGTGACTGCCTGCTCTCCGGGCTGCCACGGCATGAACATCACATCCATGCCCAGCTGCCGGGCGCGGGCTGCCAACAGGGCCTGACTGGCTACCACCACAATGCCGGTTGTTCGCGCCTCCAGCGCCAGCTGCAGGCACAGTTCGGGGCCGATGCCCGCCGGCTCACCGGCCGTCAGAGCCAGGGTGACCGTATCGGTCATGATGTTCCGGCGTCCTCGTTGTTGTCCGCGTATTCACCCTTGAATTCCACAAAGGCCTCGGCGCGGATCTCACGCAACCAGTTCTGCAGCTCGGTGTCGAACTTGCGGCGATAGATGGCCTGGCGCGCCTCGGATTCCCGGACCTCGCCGCTGATGTCTTTCTGGCGGCGCTCCCGCACTTCCAGAATGTGCCAGCCGAACTGGGAGCGGAAGGGACCTTTCAGCTCGCCCACACGGGCTTCCTGCATGGCCTGCTCGAATTCCGGCACCATCTGGCCCGGGCTGACCCAGCCGAGGTTGCCACCATCGGAGCCAGAGACCGGATCGTCCGAGTATTCCTTTGCAAGAGCGGCAAAATTACCGCCGTCACGAATTTCTGCAGTCAGATCACGAATGGTGGCTTCCGCGTCGGCATCCGACACGGTTTCAGTTGCGCGGATGAGGATGTGGCGAACCCGGGATTGCTCAATGACCTGTTCACCGTCGCCGCCGCGACGGTCCTGTACCATCACCAGGTGAAAGCCACTGTTGTTGCCCAAGACCTCGGACGGCACACCGGGCTCCAGGTCCGGCACCACCGATTCCAGCAACGACGGCAGCTGACTGCGACTGCGCCATCCCATATCGCCCCCTTCAAGGGCATTGGCGGCATCGGACTCGGCAACCGCCACCTCGCGGAAATCCCGGCCCGCCGCAATCTCGGCGCGCAGGCGCTCGGCTTTTTCCCGGGCAGCGGCAACCGAGGCGTCGTCACTGGGGTTGGCCACTTCGACGTAGATGTAGGACAACCGATATTCCTCATTGCTCGGTTCCCGGGACGCCAACGCCTGCAGGTAATTCTCAACTTCGCGGTCAGTGACCCGCACGCGGTTTCCGACCTGACGCTGCTGCACCCGGCTGGCCAGCATCTCGTTACGGATCTGCTCGCGAGCCTCGCGGTAACTGACGCCCTCGGCCACCAACTCTTTCTCGAATTGCTCGAGGCTCAGATTGTTTCGCCGGGCAATGCCTGCCATGGTCTCATTCAGCTCGTTGTCGCTGATGCGCATGCCTGCGCGATCGGCCATCTGCAGCTGGATCGACTCGGTAATCAGCTGCTCTAGCACGCGCTCTTCCAGAATCTCCCGGGGCGGCAGACCGGTGCCCTGGGACTGAAGCCGGCCCACAATGCTGCCAATCCGGTTCTCCAGCTCGGTCTGCAGAATAACGTCGTCATCCACAATGGCCACCACCCGGTCCAGCGGCTGGCGTTCGGCCTGCACCATCGAGGCCATCATCGCGGCCATCAGGACCAGGAATGTTCTTGCACACTGGCGAAGGTTCGCCTTCATAGTCACCTCTGATAGATCAACATTCGTTCTGCGGAACACCGGCAGCACCGGCTCAGTCATAGCCGCTCGTCGCGCCACCAAAACGGCGGCGTTCCCGCTCATCAAATCCGTATATGGCTTCGGAAATCCGGTCCGAAGAGCCGCCACTGCCACCCAGCCCCTTGAGCTGGATCTGGAACAGCACACGGCTTTCGAGTTCCTGATCGTCGGTCAGGGCGTTCTGATGAACCACCTGAACGCTCCAGCAACAGTTATTGTATTCGATGCCGGCCAGGGAGCCGACGGTACGATCCAGCTGTGAATCCCATACCCAGCGTCCGATCAGACTAACACGGTCTGTGACAGGAAAAACTGCCCCGATATCCGACTGTTCCAGTTCATTACGGCTATAGGTGTGGCCGAGCGTGGCCAGGTAGCGGTAATTCTCGGAGTGGAAGATCAGCTGACTGCGGCCTTCCTCGGTTTGCTGGGTGTCCGGGTCCCACAGCCCGGAACTGCGGATTTCAAGATTTTCCAGAGGTCGCAACAGCACTTCACCGGCCAGCGGCGAGTCGCTGCGATCGTCGGCGCCCACCCCCATCAGGGTTACCTCGCGGTCATCGTAGTAGTGGACCTGGCCAATGCTGAAGCGCGCGCGCTCGGCACCGGTGAGCAGATCGTTGAACCGGCTCGTCAGGGCCACCGTCAGCTGATTGGCATCGCCGACCCGGTCACCACCGGTGAAGCGGTTACGGCGGAACAGCTGATCAAAGCTGAACGACCGCAGCGCTGAATCGAAATCCGGAATGTCTTCCTGGTCAGCGTCGGCATCGGCCCAGGCGTAGTAGAGTCGCGGTTCCAGTGTCTGGTTATAGGGGATGTTGAACAGCGTTGCCTGACGGTCGAAATACAATCCGGAATCCCACTCGAACACCGGCACCGAGCGATCAAACCCGGCGCTGCCCAGGTCATAGTCCTCAAGTTCGTAGCGGGTGTAATCCAGGCTGACCGACGGGCGGGCAAAGCCCCACAGCGCGCCCATCGGCAGCGCCACTTCCGGGATAGCCCGCAAGCGCTGACCGTTGGCACGGTCAAGTCCGGTCAGCTCGGCATTATCACGATAGAAATAGGTGTACTGGCTTTCCAGATTGGCCTCCACCGGCCCCAGATCGGTGGTCATGCCATAGATGACCTCCGGTAACTGGGCGTAGGGACGATTACGTTCCGCGATGCGGTCGGTGATGGTCTGGTAGCCGTTCAGATAGGCCTCGAAGTACTGGGACGAATCCTGATAACGGGTGCCGCCGCGACGCTGCAAATGGGTGGCCCGATCGATTTCCAGCGTCTGGTTCAGATCACTGAGGTAATCGTCATCGCTGACCACCGAATAATCACCGTAGGCCGACCAGCCACCACCGAACCCGGCACGGGTGGTGAAGTCCAGCGCCCAGCGCTCACCGTCTTCCCCGGGGAATTCGTTCTGGTACTCCAGGTCGTTACTGATGTAACCGAGCTGCAATACCGACTCGCCCCAACGGCTCAGATAGCGGCCTTCCGCCTCGTTAAACAATCCGCGACCGTGAATGTACTGGGGCGTCAGAGTGGCGTCGTAGTGGGGCGCCAGATTCAGATAATACGGCAGCGAGAGAAACGCGCCACTGCCGGCATTGGAGGTGCCGAAAGAGGGATAGAGAAACCCGGTCTTGCGGCGATCGTCAATGGGAAAGCTGGCGTAGGGCCAGTAGAACACCGGTACGTCCTTGACCTGCAATCGGACGTGCCTGGCGGTGCCAAAGCCCTCGCCCTGATCCAGATGAATGTCCGACGCCACGATGGACCAGTCGTTCTGACCCGGCGCACAGGTGGTAAGTGCCCCCTCACTGATCAGCACCTGATCCTCGGCAATCCGCGACAGCCGGCCGGCAGAGCCACGCATTTCCGCATCATGAAGCAGGAAGGTGGCGGTGTTGATGTCGAATCGCCCGCTGTTCACGTCGTAATCCGCCTGCTCACCGGTCAACAGAAAGGCCTCGCCCCGACTGACCAGTGGCCCGTCAACCGCCACCCTGCCGCCCACCTGATCGTAGCGCGCCTCGGAACCGGTTACGGTGAACCGGCCCTGGCGCATCCGCACGTCACCCTGCAGGAAAAGTTCCGAATCCAGCTCATAGCGGGCGCTCAGGCCGCTGGCTTCCAGAGGCTGATCCGCGTCCGGCGTGCCACCGAACAGGCCACCACGGCTGCCTCCATCCACCACCGGCATGGACATCTCCGATGGCAGATAACCACCGTCGCAGAACGCCGGCAAGGTGTTGCGTACCGACTCCGGCAATTCCGAGCGTGGCCGCCAGTCCATCTCGGCGGCGGTGGGCGCGTCTTGCGCGACCACAACAGACGCGGGCCACCATGACAAAGACAGAGTGAGCACGACACCCGTCCGCCACCCGGGCACCCGGGACCGTCTCCGTGGGCACCACAACCGGTTAGCCGGTGACTGCAGGTTCCTTACTAGCGCTGGCACGGTGATCGGGTTCCTGTGGCAATGACTTTCGGGTTCAGAGAATTGAACAGCGGCCTAGTTTACACGGCACCTTCTACCTTGTTAACGGAAACTCGGTACCTTGTTAACGGAAACCCGACACCTTATGGAAAGAAACGCTGCACCTTTTTGCCGGAAACCCCACTTTGCTGCGAAACCGATTTACCCTCTCCATGGGGATCTGCTAACTTTCTGCACTATCAGCCCACACGCAACATTCATTCGCTCAGGATAGCCAGCCGTTCCATGGATACCCGCCTGCAGACACTGACCCAGTGGGTCCGACAGTTTCCCGGTCTTGAACAGGCCGAACCCGCAGCGGTCTCCGGTGACGCCAGCTTCCGACGTTATTTCCGGGTCACAAACGCGGAGCACACGCCCTTTATCGTGATGGACGCCCCGCCCGCCCATGAGGACTGCCGTCCCTTCGTCGCCATCGCCCGACACTGGTACCGCCAGGGCGTGGCCGTGCCGGAGGTGATAGGCGATGAGCTGACGCAAGGTTTTTTGCTGCTCGAGGATTTCGGTGATCGCCTGATGCTGGGCGAACTGTCGCCCCGGTCCGCAGAGACGCTCTACCGCGGCGCTCTGACGGAGCTGTTGCGCATCCAACAGGTCAATGACACACCGGACCACCCGTTACCGCCCTACGACACCGCCTTGCTGGACCGGGAAATGGCTCTGTTTCCGGACTGGCTGTTGACCAAAAAACTGGGGCTGACGCTGTCCAACGGCGAGCAGGCCATGCTGGGCACCGCGTTCGCGTATCTGCGCGAGAGCGCCCTGGCACAACCGGAAGTCACCGTGCATCGGGATTACCATTCCCGCAACCTGCTGGTCCGCGACACCACAGAGCGTCCCGGCGTGATCGATTTCCAGGATGCAGTGCGTGGCCCGGTGACCTACGACCTGGTCTCGCTGCTGAAGGACTGTTATGTCCGCTGGCCAGACGCCGACGTCAGCCGGTGGGTCGAGCATTACCGGCAGCTCAGCGCCGAAGCCGGCCTGCACAACGCCGACCCCGACACGTTCCGCCAATGGTTTGAACTGATGGGGATGCAGCGCCACCTGAAAGCCGCGGGAATCTTTGCACGACTGTCCCTGCGCGACGGTAAAGACGGCTATCTGGCGGACATACCACGCACGGTGCGCTACCTGATTGAGGCCAGTGGCCGGCAGGGTGCGCTGCGGCACCTGCACGAATGGTTGTCAGACACGGTGATGCCGGAAATCGAGCGGCTGATCGGGCCGGCAACCCGGGGCGACGCCCCTTGAAAGCGATGATTCTGGCCGCCGGCAAAGGTGAGCGCATGCGCCCGCTCACACTCACCACGCCGAAACCCTTGCTGGAGGCCGGTGGCAAGCCCCTGATTGTCCACCACCTGGAGCGCTTGCGGCAGGCCGGCGTGACTCATGTGGTCATCAATCATGCCTGGCTCGGCGAGCAGATCGAACGAGCCCTCGGGGATGGCACGGACTATGGCCTGCACATCGAATATTCCCGGGAAGGCACGCCACTGGAGACCGCCGGCGGCATTCTCAAGGCCCTGCCCCTGTTAACGGACGCTCAGGACGACTGGTTTCTGGTCATCAACGGTGACATCTGGTGCGATCTCGATCTGGCCGAACTGGCACCGCCGGAGGCGTCCGACGCGCTGCTGGTGCTGACCAGCAACCCCGATCACAACCCAGCGGGCGACTTCCACCTCGGCGACGACGGCCTGGTCGCCGCCGAAGGCCCGAACAAACTGACCTTCAGTGGCATCAGCCTGCTGCACCGCCGGCTGTTCGAAGGCCACGCGCCCGGCCACGGTAAACTGGCCCCTATCCTGCGGGCAGCCATGGCCCGCCACCGGGTCAGAGGCATCGCACACCGCGGACACTGGATGGACATAGGCACACCGGAAAGGTTGCAGCAACTGGACCAGTGGTT
Organism: Marinobacter goseongensis; assembly: GCF_023156235.1. Lineage (GTDB taxonomy): Bacteria > Pseudomonadota > Gammaproteobacteria > Pseudomonadales > Oleiphilaceae > Marinobacter > Marinobacter goseongensis. Next base: position 212,478 of record NZ_JAKZAI010000003.1, read on the forward strand.
GCGCGGAGGCCGGGGCTGAACCGATGGCAACCAACACCCGCGACACCACATTGCCGGCCCGCATCGAGGCTGAATTTTCGGACCTGCTGCAGGAACTGAGCGCCTGCGGCCACCAGGCCAACGAACTGATTCTGCGCACCAGCCTACCCCACTGGTGCCGCCGCAGCCTGTTCTTCTTCCTGGGTTACATTGCCAAATCGGAAGGCCGGGTGACCGAGGCCGACATCGGGTTTGCCGAAGCCATGATGAAAACCCTCAAACTGTCGATGCGCCAGCGCCGCAAGGCCATCCACTGGTTCCAGAAGGGCAAGAATGCGGAGAACATGCCGACCCTGAAGGCCCTGGGCCTGAAGCTGACCCACTACCTGTGGCCGTCACCGGCCCTGCGAGTCGCCATCTGCCTGTGCCATGCCGCCCAGCTCCAGGGTCGGCCCGCAAAGCCCCGGCGCTATCGCTGCGAGGACGCCATTGACCAGATCGGACTGCCGATCCGTGTCAGTGACGACATACTGGAAAGCTATGCCTCCAAGGTGTGGATCACTCAGCCGGAAAGTCGGCCGCCACCCAGCAGTTACGAGCAGGCCTGCCAGCTGCTCGGGGTAACCCGGCGCGAGTCCTTTGATGCAATCAAGCGGGCTTACCGCAAAAAAGTGTCGGAATCCCATCCGGACAAGCTGGCGCAGCAAACCCTCAACGCCGCGGAGCGTGCCCGCGCCAAGGACCGTCTGCTGCGTTACCAGCAGGCGTGGGAACTGATCAAGCGCCACCACAACTGAGGCCGCCCCGGGCAAGCTTACTCTGAGGTTAGCCATGACCGGATGCGTCCGGCCAGGGCATCCGCGTCGCGGGCCCCGGCCGGTGACGGGACCGCAACCGGCTGTGCCCGATAGTCACTCATCCCGGCCTTCTTCAACTGGACCGCCCACGCGCGGGCAGTTGTCCGTGCGGCGTCCTCATGGGCACTGTAAAGATGCAGCAGCGCGAGGGCGTCCGCCCCGGCCAGCAGTTCGATCAGCCCTGGCTCATCGCGGGGATAGAACCGCGGCGTCACCCACACCTGCTCGCCAGCATTGCCTTCGCGGGCATAGCGCGCCAGATGGATCGCCGCGGCACCGACACTGACCAGCACCACGCGATCGTAGCCACGTTTCCTCAGGTTCGCAGACGCCGCCGCCAGCATTGCCTGCACCCGCTTCCAGTAATCGCTCTCCAGATCCTCCCGCTCGCCTTCATCCATCACATCGATCATCACGGACTCCGCATCTTCACCGGCATCCTGCACGGCCGACGCCTCGGCCGGGTCAGCGTTGGCCTCGTTCCAGGCCTGCTGAAGTTCGTAGGGCGGTGCCTCCAGACCCAGCGTCATAACAGCCCAGCCGCGTGAGGAGAGCCGCTTGCCCAGCCCTGCGAGCAGCTCAGAGGCCGCCGAATGCCCTTCATCCGCCAGCATCAACAGAGCGCCCTCGACCGGCAGACGCTGCTCGGGCTCGAACAGCCCCAGCGCTGTATCATCGCCCTCCAGATCCAGCCAGACCGCATCATCCGGACGCTGGGCGGCAATCACCGCCGAGCCCAGACCGGACGAGATCATGACGCGCTGCCGCTCAGGCGGCGGCGCTTCCCCGGCGTTCTCGTCCTGCGCCAGCACAGCGCCTGCAACGCCCCAGGCCACCATCATCCACACCAGAATCCCTAACCTCTTGCTACACCAATTACTACACCAATTGCTCACAGGCTCTTACTCTTTCAATGCGAAAAACCATCGCCAAACTGTTAGACTTGCAGCCTACCGGATTTGCGCAGCCCACGCCGCCCGGCACACCATCTTCAACGTATCTGACACTGTATCCGAGAATGCACCAGAGCACGCATTACAGAGTTCACCAGAGAGAGCCGTCATGAACCCGTACCTGATCGCACCATCCATCCTGTCCGCCGACTTTGCCCGCCTGGGCGAGGAAGTCGATAACGTGCTGGCTGCCGGCGCCGATGTTGTACATTTTGATGTCATGGACAACCACTACGTGCCCAACCTCACCATTGGGCCCATGGTGTGTGAAGCGCTGCGCAAGCACGGCGTCACCGCGCCCATCGACGTGCACCTGATGGTCTCACCGGTGGACGACCTGATCCGCATGTTCATCGACGCCGGTGCCAGCTACATCACCTTTCACCCGGAAGCGTCCAATCACATCGACCGCTCGCTGCAACTGATTCGTGAAGGTGGTTGCCAGGCCGGCCTGGTATTCAATCCGGCCACGCCACTGCATTACATGGACCATGTCATGGACAAGCTCGACATGGTGCTGCTGATGTCGGTGAACCCGGGCTTCGGCGGCCAGAAATTCATTCCCGGCACCCTCGATAAGCTGCGGGAAGCGCGCAAGCGCATTGACGCCAGCAACTACAACATCCGCCTGGAAATCGACGGCGGCGTCAAAACCGACAACATTCGCGAGATCGCCGAAGCCGGCGCCGACACCTTCGTGGCCGGCTCCGCCATCTTCAACACCGACGATTACAAGGCCACCATCGACGCCATGCGCGACGAGCTGGAACAGGCCCGCAAGGTCATCAGCCAATGAGTCTGGCGGGCCTGTTCAGTGCGCGCTGGCCCGGCGTTGCCTTGTTCGATCTTGATGGCACCCTGGTGGACAGCGCACCGGATCTGGCGGCAGCGATCGACCAGATGCTGGAGCACCTGGGCCGCTCCCCGGCCGGGATTGACCGGGTAAGGCAGTGGGTCGGCAATGGCGCCAGTGTTCTGGTGCGCCGGGCGCTGGCCGGGCAGGTGGACTGGGAACCGGCGCGACCGAAAGACGACGCCCTGTTCAAGGACGCCCTGGCGATCTTCTATCACGCCTACGGCTCACTTAACGGACAGCACTCGGTGGTCTACGCCGGTGTCGAGGCCTGCCTTACGCATCTGAAGAATCAGGGTTGCCGGCTGGGTATTGTGACCAACAAGCCGGCACAGTTCGTGGCGCCGCTGCTGGAACAGCTGGGGCTGGCGCACTGGTTCGAGTTGTGTGTCGGCGGTGACACCCTGCCGGTAAAGAAGCCGGACCCGACGCCCCTGCTTCATGCCATGGAATCGCTGGGCGGAACCCGCGGCACCACGGTGATGGTGGGCGATTCGGCGGCCGACATAAACGCGGCCCTGGCCGCCGGCATACCCTGCGTGGCGGTTCGTTACGGCTACAACTACGGCCCCGCCGTGGATACCCTCGGCGCCGACGCGGTTGTTGATTCGCTGGCCGAGCTTTTGTAATCTCACAAGGAACTGACATTGAGCCTTTCTTTACGGGGGATTCCTGCCGTGCAGGGACTGAATCTGATGGCAGCGCGAGGCATCCTGACGACCCGCGCAACACGATGGTGGCGATGGCGCGCCGGCTGAGAATGCCCGGCGGCTGACGGACCCGCGTCTGTCGAGACCGCAGCACCTGATGAGAGCCCACGGCTTTCGTCCACAACGCAGATCAGATTTCAGGAAACCGTACCATGACACCCGAGCAATTCTCCGAGCTCGCCAGCGCCGGCTTTAACCGCATCCCCGTGTACCGCGAAGTGCTGGCCGACCTGGACACACCCTTGAGCACCTATCTCAAGCTGGCCAGTGGGCCCTACTCCTATCTGTTCGAATCCGTGCAGGGTGGAGAAAAATGGGGCCGTTATTCCATCATCGGCCTGCCCAGCCACGAAGTGCTGAAAGTGTTTGATCACCACGTGGAGATCAGCCGCGGCGGTGAGGTGGTAGAGGCCGAGGAAGTGGACGACCCGCTGGCCTTTGTGGAAGCCTACCAGAATCGCTTTCACGCCCCCGATCTGGACGAGTTGCCCCGCTTCAACGGCGGCCTGGTGGGTTACTTCGGTTACGACACCGTACGCTACATCGAGAAGCGCCTGCGCAAGAGCTGCCCGCCGGACCGCATCGGCACTCCGGACATTCTGTTGATGGTGTCCAACGAGATCGTGGTGTTCGACAACCTGCGGGGCAAGCTGCATCTGATTGTGCATGCGGATCCCGCCGTGGAGGGCGCCTTTGAGCAGGCCCAGGCCCGCATTGATGAACTCGAGAATCGCCTGCACCGGCAAACCGCCGACGCCCCCCGCACGCCGGACCACCTGCGCGGCACAACCGTAGACGAGAGCGACTTCATTTCCGGCTTCAGCCAGGACAAGTTCGAAGCTGCGGTGGACAAGATCAAGGGCTACGTGCTCGACGGTGACGTGATGCAGACCGTCATCTCACAGCGCATGTCGATCCCGTTCGAGGCACCGCCACTGAACCTGTACCGCTCGCTGCGAGTGCTGAACCCCTCACCGTACATGTACTTCCTGAACCTGGAAGACTTCCACATCGTTGGCTCGTCTCCGGAAATCCTGGCGCGGGTGGAAGACGAGGAAGTCACCGTGCGACCCATCGCCGGCACTCGCAAGCGCGGCGCCACCGATGCCGAGGACAAGGCACTGGAAGCGGAACTGCTGGCTGACCCGAAAGAGATTGCCGAGCACCTGATGCTGATCGACCTGGGCCGCAACGACGCCGGCCGGGTATCGGAAACCGGCACCGTCAAGCTGACCGACAAGATGATCGTGGAGCGCTACTCCCACGTGATGCACATTGTTTCCAACGTCACGGGCCGGCTGAAAGACAACACCAGCTGCCTGGACGTGCTGCGCGCTACCCTGCCCGCCGGCACTCTGAGCGGCGCGCCCAAGATTCGCGCCATGGAAATCATCGACGAGCTGGAACCGGTCAAGCGGGGGGTTTACGGCGGGGCCGTGGGCTACCTGTCCTTCAACGGCAACATGGACACCGCCATCGCCATCCGCACCGCGGTGATCAAGGACAACACCCTGCACATCCAGGCCGGTGCCGGCGTGGTGGCCGACTCCGTGCCCCGCCTCGAGTGGAAGGAAACCATGAACAAGGGCCGTGCGATTTTCCGTGCGGTGGCCATGACCTACAACGATTTCGACCACTGAGGCGGAGGATAAGATTATGTTGCTGATGATCGATAACTACGATTCCTTCACCTATAACGTGGTGCAGTATCTGGCAGAGCTGGGGGCGGATGTGCAGGTTTACCGCAACGATGAAATCACCGTTGCGGAGATCGAAGCCCTGAAGCCGGAACGGCTGGTGATTTCCCCCGGCCCCTGTACGCCCAATGAGGCCGGCATTTCCATGGACGCCATCCGCCACTTCGCCGGCAAACTGCCGATTCTGGGCATCTGTCTCGGCCACCAGGCCATCGGTCAGGTTTACGGCGGCGACATCATCCGCGCCGGGCGGGTGATGCATGGCAAGGTATCGCCGGTGTTCCACGAGGACAGCGGCGTGTTCCGCGGCCTCAGCAACCCGCTGCAGGCCACCCGTTACCACAGCCTGGTGATCGACAAGGCCACCCTGCCCGAGTGCCTGGAAGTGACGGCCTGGACCCGCAACGATGACGGCTCTATCGAGGAAATCATGGGCGTGCGCCACAAAACCCTGGCAATCGAGGGTGTGCAGTTCCATCCGGAGTCTATTATGACGGAACAGGGCCACGAGCTGCTGCGCAACTTTCTGAGAACACAATAAGAGGCCGACACATGGACATGAAAGAAGCTCTCAACCGCATTGCCTCCAACCTGGATCTGACCCGGGAGGAAATGAAGGACGTGATGCGCATCGTCATGAACGGCGAGGCCACTGACGCCCAGATCGGCGCGTTTCTCATGGGATTACGCCTGAAGAGCGAAACCATCGATGAAATCACCGGTGCCACCGAGGTCATGCGCGAGCTGGCCACCGGGGTCACCGTGAATGCCGAGCCGCTGGTGGACATCGTCGGTACCGGCGGCGACGGCGCTAATCTGTTTAACGTGTCTACAGCTGCATCGTTTGTAGTGGCCGCGGCTGGAGGTTTTGTGGCGAAACACGGCAACCGCGCAGTCTCTTCGAAAAGCGGCAGCGCCGATCTGCTGGAGAACCTCGGTATTAACCTGCAGATGACCCCGGAAGAGGTGGCCCGCTGCGTGGAACAGATCGGTGTCGGCTTCATGTTTGCACCGGCTCACCACAGCGCCATGAAACACGCCATCGGCCCCCGCAAGGAACTGGGCTGTCGCACGATTTTCAACATTCTCGGCCCCATGACCAACCCGGCGGGTGTGAAGCGCCAGCTGGTTGGCGTCTTCAACGCCGAACTGTGCCGGCCGATGGCGGAAGTACTGCATCGCCTCGGCGCGGAACACATCATGGTGGTGTGCGCGAAAGACGGCCTGGACGAAATCAGCCTGGCCAGCGCAACTCATGTGGCGGAACTGAAGAACGGCGAAGTGACTGAATACGACCTTACGCCGGAAGACGTCGGCATCAAGAGCCAGTCACTGGTCGGACTCACTGTGGATACCGCCGCGGATTCCTTGAGGCTGATCAAAGCGGCCTTCGGGCGGGGTCATGATGAAATGGCCGAAAAAGCACGGGATTTAATTGCGCTGAATGCAGGCGCTGCCATTTACGTTGCGGGCCTGGCAAAAACCCCGGCCGCTGGAGTTGAAATGGCACTGGATGCCATGGGCTCGGGCCTCGCAGCGGGCAAAATGTCTGAACTTGCTGACTTTTCCCAATGCTTTTGAGTTTCTCTTAACCGACGGCAATACCAAAGCTTGAAGGGCCTTGCCACCGGCCCAAACCACCGATTTCATTAGGCCGAAAATGAGCGACAGACACCTGGATAAAACCCCCACCATTCTGCGGAAAATCGTTGGCCGGAAGTGGGAAGAGATCGACGAGCGGAAGCCTCAGGTTTCAGTCTCAGACCAGAAAGCCATGGCTGGAGATCAGCCGCCAGCCAGGGGTTTCGCTGACGCCTTGCGCACGCGTATTGAGGCGAAAACGCCGGCGGTCATCGCCGAAATCAAGAAAGCTTCGCCCAGCAAAGGCATCCTGCGGGATCCGTTTGAGCCGGCAGTGATTGCCGAAAGCTACGAACAAGGCGGCGCAGCCTGCCTGTCAGTGCTCACTGACAGGGACTTTTTCCAGGGCCACGAAGATTACCTCGTTGCGGCCCGCAACGCCTGCAGCCTGCCCGTGATCCGCAAGGACTTCATGGTGGCGCCCTATCAGGTCTACGAAAGTCGGGCCCTCGGTGCCGACTGCATCCTGCTGATCGCCGCCTGCCTGACGCGGAACCAGATGCAGGAACTAGAGGGCATTGCCCACGAGATCGGCCTGGACGTGTTGGTAGAGGTCCACGATGGCGAGGAACTGGACGATGCGCTTACGCTGAAGACCCCGCTGGTGGGCATCAACAACCGTAACCTGCACACCTTCGATGTATCGCTGGACACCACCTTCGATCTGCACCAGCGGATTGCGGCGGACCGCCTGACGATTACCGAGAGCGGCATCATGACCCGAAGCGACGTGGAGGCCATGACCGATCGGGGCATTTTCGGCTTCCTGGTGGGCGAGTCGTTCATGCGGGCAGAGCACCCCGGCCAGAAACTGCAAGAGCTGTGCTTCCCGCAGGGCTGACTCTAAAAACCCTACAGGCCGGCAGATAGATCCGGCCCGTGTCGCACTAAGAGTCACTCCCCCTCGCCGGCCAGCGCCTCCTGCAACAGGGCCAGCAGGTGCGCCGGCAGATTGCCCGCCAGCGCCAGCGCTGCCTCATGCCCCCGCGGCGACATCTTGCCCCAGGTGCGGCGCACGATGCGCAGCCATTTTTCGCGGTCGTAGTCTGCTTTTTCCTCATAGAAATCGGCAAAGTAGCGCTCGAGGAACACCATGCAGGCGACGTCTTCCAGCAATTGGGTATCAGCGTCCCTGCGCAGTTCCCGCTTGGTCAGAATGGTTTCCACCCGATCACACTCCGCCTGCGGATAACCGCAGGCGGCCATGATCTCCGCTGCCCGCCGGCCGTGCATGCGGCCACAGGCCTGGCGCCACTCGTAATAGGCTTTGCGCCCCTCCGGGAAATCCTTGCGGGGCAGGGTCCAGCGCTCGATGTGCTGGGCGCGGCAGGCGATCTGCATGCGCTCAGACGGCGCCGCCTCCAGCGCGAACAGCCAGCGGGTCATGTGCTGACTGTAGGCGTATTCCTTGGGCAGCCGCTCATCGCCCAGCTGTTCCTGGTTCGGGTCGGCAAGATTGGCTTTGTCGATGGCCTCCAGGGCACAGGCCAGCGCGGCGGATGCGTGGATGTCGTGGCTCATGGTCATACCTGCGCCGAGGGCCGGGCCTTGATGCGATCAAACCAGGCCTGGAGATGGGTGTGCTCGGGTTTGATCCGAATGTTCACCACCCGCGCAAACGCCACGGTAGTGAAGGCGTTGATATCAGCCGCGGTAAACCGGTCGGTACAGACGTACTCTTTATCGGCGAGGTGCTGGTCAAGAAAGTGCATGAACTTCTCGACACCCACACCGCACTCCTCACCCCATTCCTTGATCGGGTTCATGCGATCCTTGAAATAACCACTGGTGTGCTGGAAACACATCCCCGTCGGCATGAAGAAATACAGTTCGATCCAGCGCAGCCATTGCTCGATGAGTGTCTTTTCCAGTGCGGTCTCCCCCAGCAGTTTTGGCGCCGCAGGATAGCTTTCCTCAAAATAGCGGCAGATGGCCATGGTTTCTGCCACGCACGTGCCGTCGTCGAGCTCCATCACCGGCACTTTTTTCATCGGGTTTCTGGCGACGAATTCCGGCGTCAGGTTTTCCCCCTTCTGAATATCGATTTCCACAAACTCGGCTTTATCCAGCAGCCCTTTCTCGGCCATGAACATGCGGACCCGGCGGGGATTCGGGGCGGTTTTGGTTTCGAAGATTTTCATTGTTTTAGGGCTCCGTTGCTGCGGGTGATCACGTCGAAAAATTCCCAAGAGACTGACGTGAAAGACCGGTTGCGTCAAGCAACCGCTATCAACGTGGGAGCCATTGCTGCAACTGTGTAACGATCCACTCGGGGTCATCCAGCGGCAGATCGTGGCCCGCGGTGGGGTGCAATTTCAGGGTCCACTGCCAGCGCTGTTCGAGAGCCTCGCTGCACCGCCAGTGAACAATCCGGTCGGCCTTGCTGGCGAGCAGCAGGGCGTCGGGTAATGGGCGGCGTTGGTTGGGGGTGAAAGATGCTGCAGCACGCAACTGCTGCCATGCGGTGCCGACAGAAACGGGACGCTGGCGCTGAATGCTGTACCAGTGTTTCATGGTGACCAGTTCCGGCTCCCGGTTGCAGGTCAATCTGAGGATGTCCGCCTCGCGATCGAACAGCTCCCGCCGCGCCAGCATTTTCAGAATCCGTGGCCAGGTGCCGGGGCGCATGCGGTGCCAGGGCGGGCTGAAGCCACTGCTGGTGTTGATCAGCACCAGCGCCTGGATTTCACCTTCCGAAACGTGCTGGGCCCAGTCGAGTGCGATCATCCCGCCCATGGAGAGTGCCAGCAAACCATAGGGTTTGGGGATATGACTGACCTGGTGTTGCACCCTCTCCCGGATGGCCGCAATGTTGCCCGGGCTCGGATCACGGAAGTGCACACCAGTACCCGGCAGGTCCACGGCATGAAAGTGATGCTCAGGGAACGCTCGCTCGAGTCGCTCCCGGAACGCACCCCAATGTGCCTGTTCCCGCGTCAGACCGCGCAGAAGAATCCAGTGCATGGTTATCGGTTGTCCCTGTACCAGTGCATGATCGCAGCCTCTCTCAGCATGGACTCCTCCGCGCCCTCCGGCAACCAGTTGCGGTGGCTCGCCGCCGCGTCCACCAGAAAATCCATGAACGCCAGATGGCTACGCAATACCCGCCGGTGGCGATGCGGCACCAGCGGATTGAACAGCCCGTCAAGCCGGAACAACTGCCGGGGCCGCTTGCGCACCCAGCGCCAGGATCCCATCTCCAGGGTTAGCGGAAGGAAAGTTCCGGTGTTGTCACGATTGATCTGCTTGTAGAAGTAATCCCACAGATCGCCGTGGGTCAGGTAATGCCGGGACTGGGGCTCGAACCGGTAATCGTGGTCAGGCCAGGCCTGTTCCCAGATCAGTTTCAGCGCCATCACCGAGGCAATTTTGCGCATCGGCCGGCGCCGGTAGGCGTAGGGGAACCAGATCTGGTCCTGCCAGCCAAAGCCGGAGTGGCAATCCAGCGCAACGCTGAACGGTCGCCCGGGCAACAGCCCGCTGATCACGTGTTCGAGAGCCCGGTTTTCAGGCTCCATGGCTGTCGACGGCTCACCGATGTACCAGGGCAGCCGCGGCGACAGTTTCTGCCCGCCCAGCATGAAAGCGCTCCGGTCCTGGGCGGTAATCGGCGAGTTGCGCATCAGATCCACCCCATTGGGGTTGCTGCGCTGGTTCAGGTACATACCCCCCGGATTGAGAATCGGCAACAGGGTAATGTGGACTCGCTCCAGCAGGCGCAGCAGCGAGTCATCCCAGCTCAGCCGCGCCATCAGGTTGCGCATCCACGCCATCACCACCTGGCTGCCGATGCGCTCCAGACCGTGCACGCCCCCCACCAGCACCACCGCCGGCGCATCAGGGGCATCGGTGCCCAGATCCACCCGGTAGATCGGCAGCGTCTGCGGGCCCACATCGATACGATCCACCACCTGAGTGCGAACCTGCGCCGGCGCTTCCGCGAGTGTGCGCTCTAGCGATACCAGTTCCGGCAGGAAGGTGCGCAGCAGATGCCGCTGCCGGCGGGTACGTGTTGACTGCTCGCGGGGAATGGCGGCATGGGGGGTCAGCTGTTTCAGCTCGGTCATCGTTGGCTCCAGTCCGTGACGACCTTCCAGCATGCCCGGCAAATGCTGCAGTTATTTGACAGCCCGCCCGGCTGCGCGAGACCGGGCGGACGCAGGCCATTCTGGCGGATTACGGCTTGTCCGAGGACTGAAACGCCCGCAGGTTGTCACCGCCCGTGGTACTGAGGATCAGTTCCCCGTGCGGCCCGATGCTGAACCGGTTAACTTCGGCCATCAGATCCAGAAACCGCTGTTCCTGTTCCATCAGCGCCGGCGCGCACGCCATCAGGGTGCCGGCGATGCGGCTGAACGACAGCCCCTCTCCGCTCAGGTTCCAGCTCCCCATGTAGCGGTTACAGGAACCGCGACCGGCAACCCGGTTGTCATCCAGAAATTCAATGGTCACGCGGGAGCTGTCAATAATGCCTCCCCCGCCAATGTCCTCAACCACCCACTCCGCGCCCCGCAACAGGCGCTCGGGATCGCCCCCGCAACCGGCCAGCTGTTCTCCGTTCACCGTCAAGCGCACCTGGTTGGGATGCGGCATGCCGGACATGGAGTCTGTGCACAACTGCGGCGCGACATCGACACGGAGCTTCAGTCCGTCACGCTCGGCGACAATGGTCTGCCCGGTTTCGCTCTGCTCCGTCACCCGGGAACGCAGCGTCTCGGTGGCCTCACCCATGCGACTCAGGGTCAGTTCGTTGCCCACCAGGCTGATGTGCCAGAACGGTTCGTTACCCTTGGCAATGAAGGGCGATTCGATGGCGTCCGGCGCCAGGCACTCCGGGAGCGCCTCACCGTTGAGCGACAGCGTCGCCGTCTGACCCTTGCTCCAGAACACCGTGCGTGCGTCACCGCTGGCCACAAAGCGCGCACCAGAGGCACTTTCACTCGGGGTCATCAGGATACGCGTGCCCCCGTGGGTGAGCGCCAGAAGCCCAGTGGATGGCGTGTAGTCAAGATCAATGACCGTCTGGCCGCAGTGCATTCGGGTAGCCGCCAGCTCTGCGGGGCCGTTGTGATCGCCGGTTGAGGCGCAACCGGCGGACAACACCAGAGCCGCGGCAGCGGCCATGGACAATCCGGTTTTGTGCAGAATCATATACCATTCCCTGAGGTTCATTTTTTTGTCTGGCGTGCGTTCTAGAACGGGAACGCCTCCCTGTTTCATTACGCTAACGATAGAATGACGCCCTTCCACCCGGCCCAGGAGATGTTCCCGATGACCATGAAGCTCTATCAGTTTGCCATTTCCCATTATTGCGAAAAAGTTCGATGGGCACTGGACTACAAAGGATTGAACGCGGAAATCCACAGCCTGTTACCGGGTCAGCATATGAACACCATCCGCAGACTCACCCGCGCCGACTCCTCGGTGCCGGTGCTGGATCACGATGGCCATATTGTACAGGGCTCGGCACAGATTCTGGATTACCTGGATCACACCTTTCCGGACCGCCCTCTCACGCCCGCGAATCCGCAAGACCAAGCGGCCGCGCTGGCCTGGGAGCAGCGACTGGACGACGAAGCCGGGCCGGCGGTACGTTGCTACTCCTACCACCACTTTCTGCAGCGCCCCAAGATTGTGGTTCCCCTGCTGGCGGCACAAACCCCTTTCTACAACCGCATCCTGCTCAGGCTGGCGTTCAGCCGGGTTGATGAAATCATGCGCAAGTGGATGAAGATCAACGAGAAAACCGCGCAAACCTCGAGCCAGACTATGGAGGCGTTGCTGACGGAGCTGGCAGACATCTACAGCACCCGGCCCTATCTTGTGGGTGAGGCCTTTTCCCGCGCTGATCTGACGGCGGCCAGCCTGTTTGCGCCCATGTTCCAGCCGCCACAATATCCGGTGCCCTGGCCCAACAGCAAGCGGATCCCCAAGGCCATTCAGGCGTGGCTGGCGCAGTGGCAACCGCAACTCCAGACCCTGGAAAAGGTCTATCAGGCTAACCGCTGACCTGCCGCCGGGCGCGACCCGGCGACGTGCCGGTCCAGCGCTGATAGGCGCGGGTAAAGGCACTCTGCTCGGAAAATCCGAGCAGCAGCGCAATGTCCGTCAGGGTCAGGGAGGTGTCGGCCAGATAATTCCGGGCCAGTTGTTCCCGGCTGCGATCCAGCCACTGCTGCCAGGAAATCCCGTGACCGGCCAGGCGACGCTGCAGGGTCCGCGGTGACATGTACATGGCTCTCGCCGCGCGGGCCAGCGTGGGCTCGCCATCGGCCAGCAGCTTCAGCAGCACCTGCTGCAGTTGTCGTTCGGTATCCGAACTGCCCGGCAGCGCCCGCAACAGCGCCTGCGCCTGCCGGTCAAGCAACGCCCTCAGGGTCGGATCCCGCCGCGGCATGGGAGTACCCAGGTACTGTAGCGGGAAACAGACCCGCACGTGGCTGTCGTTCCAGCGTACCGGGCAGCCGAAAAACCGCTCATAAGCCTCGGCGGCGGCCTCACTCACCGTGCCGAGGAACGATACGCCGGAGGGCGGTGGCGGATCGTCAATCTGACGTCTGAGAAAGGTTACCAGTGCCGCTATGGCGGCGCCGTCGGCCTGCTGCCCCAGTTCGTCTTCCGAGGGTGGCCAGCGCATTTCCGCATACTCCCCCTCGATCACGATTTCCGCCAGGGTGGCACCGTAAAACAGGGTCTCGTAGCGCTGGTACGCCAGCATGGCTTCACCCAGGGTATCGGACGCCAGCACCAGATAACCCAGCACCCCCACGTGCCCGGGGCGCACGCAGGCCCCCACGTCCAGCTCCGGCGCTACCGGGCTGGCACCTTCCAGCACGCCGCGGGCCAGGCCACGCGCCAACAGATCCCGCCAGACTGGCACCGGCACGTTGTCCTGCGCCGCCCACCGTGCCAGCTCCGGCCGCAGAGCATCGGCAGCCAGACCCTGCTGATCAAGCCAGTCGCTCAGCAGCCCGGTCCAGGCGCCAGTCACCCTCATCACTCTGGCCATCGGCTGCCACGCTCCTGCAGGTTTCAGATTTGGCGTCAATTATCAATTTAGAGGCGTGAATCGTCAATTCTTTCCAGCGGTTTCCGGCAAAAATGGTTTCACGACACAACACAACGAGCGGAACTGACCATGGCCCTGTACGACATGATGCTGACGGTGCTGGAACGCAGCGGCCTGCTGCCCCTCTGGGAAGCCGTCGCGCCCTGGCTGGCGCTGGACGAACGACAACTGATCTTTATGGTGGCCACTCCGGTGTTTATCGGCGTCGCGCTATGGGAATACCTGAGGATACGCCACGACCCGGCCCTGATGGATACCCGTGAGGCGGTGCGCAATTTCGCCCTTGGCGCGGGCTACCAGGTCACCGAACTGTTGTTCGCCGGTATCATCGCCTTCCCACTTTACGCCCTGTGCTATCACTATCGGCTGTTTGAGCTTGAACTGAGCTGGCTGACGGCGGCTCTCACCTTCGTGGCTGTGGATTTCTGCTTCTACTGGATGCATCGGGCGAGCCACCGCATGCGCTGGTTCTGGGCCGCCCACGTGGTGCATCACTCATCCGAGCGAATGAATTTTTCCACCGCGATGCGGCAGAATGCCACCAACATCTTCAATGGCGGCTGGCTGTTTTACCTGCCGCTGGCACTGATCGGCCTCAACCCGGTGTGGATCGGCGTCGCTTACGCGCTGTCTCTGGTGTACCAGTTTTTCATCCACACCACGCTGGTCAAACGCCTGCCGGCCTGGGTCGAGGCGGTGTTCAACACCCCGAGCCACCATCGCGTGCACCACGGCCGCAACCCGGGATATATCGACCGCAATTACGGCGGCACGCTCATCGTCTGGGACCGGATGTTTGGCAGCTTTGCTGAAGAAGATGTCAATCATCCCCCGGAATACGGCATTACCCGCCCGGTGCACTCCCACAATCTGCTGGTGCTTTGGACCCACGAATACGTCGATCTGTTCAGGGCCATGGCGCGACCCGGCCGGATCGGTGCCCGCCTTCAGCACCTGTGGCAGCCACCGGAGTGGGAGCGTTCCGAAACCAGCGGGGATTCGCTAGACTGCGCCACTGACAACAAAAAATGATAAGGAGATCACCATGCCGGAGCAGTCCGCCAGCCTGAGCGCCCCCGATGGCCACCGGATCCACGTTAACGCCTTCGAGCCCGCCGACCCGGGCGTCACTCTGGTGATTGCCCATGGCATGGCGGAGCACAGCGGCCGATACACGCCCTTCGCCCGCTGGCTGAGCGAGCGCGGCGTCGCCGTATTCACTTACGATCATCGCGGCCACGGCGGCCACTGCCCGTCCGCTGATCTGGGGCACTACGCCGACGATCACGGCTGGCAGAAGGTAACCGACGACCTGGGACTGGTCATCCAGCATGCCCGCGCATGCCACCCGGACCGCCCACTGGCGCTGCTGGGCCACAGCATGGGCTCGTTCATCGCCCAGAGCCATGCACAGAGCCAGGGCACCGGCATCGACACGCTGATACTCAGCGCCACCAACCGCATTCACCGTCCCCATTTGCAGGCCTCGAAAGCCCTGATCGCGTCCATCGCCACCTGCTACGGCAAACGTCACCGCAGCCAGACCGTTGCGCGAATGACCTTTGGCAAGTTCAACCGCCTGTTCCAACCCAACCGCACCGCATGCGACTGGCTGAGCCGTGACCCGGAGCAGGTCGACCGTTACGCCAGCGACCCGCTGTGCGGCTTCCCGTGCACCACCGGGTTATGGCTGGATTTCATCGGGGGCATGCTGTCGATCAATCCACAGACGTGGCGCCACGACCTGCCGGTGCGGATGATCGCCGGTGACTGTGACCCGGTGGGGGAAATGGGCAAGGGCATACAGCGCCATTGCACTGCCCTGCAACGGGCGGGGTTGAGGGATGCCACCCTGACGCTGTTCGCGGGTGGCCGACACGAAATGCTCAACGAGACCAACGCCAGTGAGGTCTGGCAGACGGTCTATCAGGCCCTGCCTCTGTACGCGCGATAACCGGTTACCGACTGTCAGACCATTTTACATATCCCTCACTGACAGGGTCGGACCGACGTCTTCCGAAGATTCCCAAGATATTGACCGGCCTCCAATAAGCACGACCGGGACTGACATTTGCTACCCGTGGCAACGCATGAAATGCATTCACTATGACACGGAGACGTTACACATGCGTTTGAGCAAAACATCCCGCTTGATTCCCCAGACACTTGCCATGGCCGGTTTGCTGTTTGGCGGCTCTGCCGTTGCGGCACCCATTGTGATGGAAGGCGATTTCGTCCGCACGGCGGTCAGCGATAACGGCACACTCGGCGCCGGCGGCAGCGCCGACCCCGGTATCATGCATGACCCCACCGGCTCCCGCAGCTGGGGACCGGAAGACTATCTGACACCCGGCACCCCCTGGGAATGGTTCGGGGTAAAATCCACCCAGACCGGCACTGTTGGCAACAACAACTCCGGCTACCCCAACCAGATCTCGACACTGGCTGGCCCGGTCGATCTCTCGGGCGGCAGCTTCGACAACCAGGTGGGTTGGGAAGGCCAGTACGGCAGCTGGTTCACCATCAGCCATAACTATTCCTTCAACGACAGTTATGAGCGCGTGGACGTCCTGACCACCATCACTGCCCTGCAGGACCTGACCGACGTCAAGTTCGTGCGTGCGATTGACCCGGATCCGGACGTGAACTCCTACGGTTCCTACGACACCATCAATACCCGGGGTGTCACTGGCGTGGCGGCAGAGGATTTCGTCAATTCCCAGGGCGCCAGCACCGGCTTGACACTGGGCCTCTACACCCAATCAGACACTGTCCACAACACTGCGGTATCGGCGCCATGGTCAACCGATCCGGATGCCTACCTTACCGGCACCAACGACGGTAATGGCGACTATGCCATCGGCCTGGCCTTCGACATTGGCTCGCTGTTCTCCGGAGAGCTGATCAACCTGAGCTACTCCTACGTGATGGGCGAAACCCTGGACACCGTTGACCTGCCCGTCAACGAGGTTCCGGAGCCCGGCACCCTGGCACTGCTGGGCCTCGGCCTGACCGGTGTCTGCCTGGCACGTCGCCGCAAGCACGCCTGAAGCTGTTCGGCCCGCGGTGACCACCGCGGGCCCCGCTGCGTGTCCCGCCCAACAATCTGGCCCGCTCAGCACGAGCGCACGCCCCCCTGTCCCGTTAACCTGATGCCCTGAAACCGAATTCAACGCATCAGGAGTAAACCATGGCGACACAGCAACACTGGGTGAACAGCAACGGGGTCAATCTGTACGTGACCACCGAAGGCTCGTCCGATGCCCCGCCACTGGTTCTGGTCCATGGCTACCCGGACAACCACACCGTCTGGGACAAGGTCACCGCCCAATTGGTCGACCGCTATTTCGTCATCCGCTACGACGTGCGTGGTGCCGGTCGTTCGGACAAACCTCCGCGCACCCGGGATTACCGCATGAGCCACCTGGCGGAGGATCTCACTGCCGTGGTCAATGCGGTGATTGCGGATCGGCCGTTCCATCTCGCTGCCCATGACTGGGGCTCGATCCAGAGCTGGGAATCCGTCACCCACGGTCCGCTGAAGCCACACATTCTGTCTTACACCAGCATATCCGGCCCCTGCCTGGACCATGTCGCGTTCTGGCTGAGAAACAACGTCACCCGCCTTCGCGAGGGGGGCACCCGCAAGGTGCTCGGCCAACTGGCGAGCTCTTGGTATGTGGCCATGTTCCAGCTGCCGTTGCTGCCGGAAACCGCATGGCGCGCGGGTCTCGACCGGCTATGGCCGAACTATCTGCGCAAGCGGGAACAGGTGAGCGAAGCAGACTTCAGTCACTTCCAGCGCAATGACGGTCGCTACGGGGTGAAACTGTACCGGGCCAATTTCCTGCCGCGCCTGTTGCGACCGGAGCCCAGGCAGGCAGACTGCCCGGTTCAGCTGATTGTGCCGAAGCAGGACAATTACGTGGGGGAGCAGTTATTCGAGGATCTGGGAAAATGGACCGGCAAGCTCAGTCGCAAGGACATCGATGCGCCTCACTGGGTACTGCTGACCCAGCCGGATACCATTGCCGGCTGGATCGACGGATTTGCCCGGCAGTCCGCTCGCACCTGAGGCTGCGGGCATCAGGCCGTGCCTGAGCGTCACCGGGTGCCGTAGACCACCATGGTCTTGCCCTTGACCCGCACCAGCCCCTGATCTTCCAGGGTTTTCAGTACGCGACCCACCATTTCCCGGGAGCAACCGACAATGCGTCCGATTTCCTGGCGGGTGATCTTGATCTGCATGCCGTCGGGATGGGTCATTGCGTCCGGTTCCTTGCACAGGTCAAGTAACGTGCGCGCCACCCGGCCGGTCACATCGAGGAACGCCAGGTCACCCACCTTACGGGTGGTCTGGCGCAGGCGGGACGCCATCTGTTCGCCGATGAAGTACAGCACCCGAGGGTCCTGCTGGGCAATCTCGCGGAACTTGGTATAGCTGATCTCGGCGACTTCGCACTCGGTTTTGGCCTTTACCCAGGCACTGCGGGAATCCATGTTGTCGAACAGGCCCATCTCGCCGAAAAAATCTCCGGCGTTCAGGTAGGCCATGATCATTTCGCGCCCATCGTCATCTTCGATGATGACGGTGACCGACCCCTTGACGATATAAAACAGCGAATCGCTTTTGTCACCCGCGTAAATCATGGTGCTCTTGGCGGGGTAACGCCGGCGGTGACATTGCGAAAGGAAGTAATCCAGATGCTTGGTTTTCTGCTCAACCGGCTTGACGATAGTGGCCATAGTGCGAGTCATGCCTCCTCAAATACTGGCGGATCCCGATGATTGTTATATACCCCGCTTTCCGTGCGGGTTTATTCATTTTTATACATAATCAGCGCAACTTATAACAAGAAGGCCCGGTTTCGGCAACCTGAAAGCGTAGTGATCACCACCGGCTGGCGGCTGCCGCGGCACCAGCCGATGTGCTAGCATCACGCCCAGATCCCCTTGTACTGCGGAGCACTTCGCCATGAAAGCAACCATAGACTGGGCCGGCAACGCCAGCTTCACAGCCACCAGCGGCACCGGACACACGGTTCAGATGGACGGCCCGCCCGATCACGGCGGCGAAAATCTCGGGCCCCGGCCCATGGAGCTGCTGTTGATGGGCCTGGGCGGCTGCTCATCCTTTGACGTTATGAGTATTCTCAAGAAAAGCCGGCAGGATGTGACCGCATGCCACGCCGAGCTCGAGGCCGAACGCGCCGACGCCATTCCCGCAGTGTTTACCCGCATTCATCTGCACTTTGTGGTGACCGGTCACAAGTTGAAAGAGGGGCAGGTCAAACGCGCCGTCAGCCTGTCTGCGGAAAAATACTGCTCAGCATCCATAATGCTTGAAAAGGCCGGCGTCGAGATCACTCACAGCCATGAGGTCCGCGAGGCGGAATAGCCGGCGGCAGCCACCGAAACCCGGTTACCAAAAGTTGGTTGCACAGACTACCCAACGTCATTCGCGGTGTGCATAATACGCACCCTTCTCCGCCGGTCTGCGCAAATGGTGAACAACCCGGTCAGTTATCGGTGGCGGCCTCAGCAGAATGCCCTGTCAGGCATTCTGTAGTCATTCATCTCCATCATTCGGAGGGGCTGAGCATGGAATCAAAACTCCAGCTGCACGGTTTCAACAACCTGACCAAATCCCTGAGCTTCAATATCTACGATATCTGTTATGCGCAGACTGAAGAACAGCGTGAAGCCTACATCGACTACATCGACGAGATGTACAACGCCGAGCGACTGACCCAGATTCTCAGCGATGTGGTCAAGATCATCGGCGCTAACATTCTCAACATTGCCCGCCAGGACTACGAGCCCCACGGCGCGTCGGTGACCATGCTGATTGCCGAGCATGAACTCACCAGTGGCGAGGAGCCGGACAACGAGGAATCCCCGGGGCCGCTGCCGGACACCATCGTGGCGCACCTGGACAAGAGCCACGTCACCGTGCACACCTACCCGGAAAGCCATCCCCATGATGGTGTCAGTACCTTCCGCGCCGATATCGACGTATCCACCTGTGGCCTGATCTCGCCGCTGAAGGTGCTGAACTACCTGATCCACAGCTTCGATTCCGATGTGGTCACTGTGGACTACCGGGTCCGGGGTTTCACCCGCGATGTGGATGGCACCAAGCACTACATCGATCACGACATCAACTCGATTCAGAACTACCTGACCGAAGACACCCAGAACGCCTATCAGATGATTGACGTCAATGTGTACCAGGAAAACCTGTTCCACACCAAGATGATGCTGAAGAACTTCAAACTCGACAACTACGTGTTCGGCGTCAACGCCAGCGACCTCGACCCGGGTGAAGCCCAGTCCATCGAAGATCGCCTGCGCCGTGAGATGCTGGAGATCTTCTACTCCCGCAACGTGGAATGAGCCCCGTCGCGACCGGCGGCACCCCGCCGCCGGTCATTCAGTTTTTTTGATGTCCCACTCCGAAAATCTCCGTTTTCTTCCCGACAGCCTCCGGCGTTTAATAGCATGATAGCCACGCAAGGAGGACACCATGACTTTACGAGCCGTCAAGCAAACCATCCCCGCTCTGGAAACCTCCGATGGTGCCGGCGTGAAAATCAAACGGTCCATCGGTCAACATCAGAACATTCGCCTGGATCCGTTCCTGATGCTCGACGAATTCGGTTCCGATCAACCCCAGGATTATATTGCCGGGTTTCCCTCGCACCCGCACCGGGGCTTCGAGACCGTAACCTACATGATAGAAGGCCACATGCTTCACGAGGATCACCTGGGCAACCGGGGCAACCTCAGGAACGGCGGCGTGCAGTGGATGACCGCCGGGCGCGGCATTGTGCATTCGGAAATGCCCCAGCAGGAATCCGGTCGCATGCGCGGCTTCCAGCTCTGGCTCAACCTGCCGGCGGCCGAGAAAATGAAGCCCGCCGGCTACCGCGATCTGCAACCGGAAGACATCCCCGAGGTACCGCTTAAGGGGGGTCGACTGAAACTGATTGCCGGTGAGGTTGCCATTGATGGCATCAACCGGGCCGGTGCTGTGACCGGTGGCAGCACCCGCCCGCTCTACATCGATATCCAGCTGGAGCCTGAGAGCGCTGTTTCACTCCCGGTTGATGAGGAACTGGACGGCCTGCTGTACCTCTACGAAGGCAGCGCCGGGCTGCGCCACGGCGAGCACCCGGAGGCACTCACCCCGAGCGCAGCCAGCATCCTCGGAAGCGGCAACGAGATCCGGCTGGAAGCCGGCAGGGCGGGCGCGCGTCTGCTGTTGATTGCCGGCAGGCCGATCAACGAACCGGTAGTTCAGTACGGCCCGTTCGTCATGAACAGCCGCGCGGAGATCGAGCAGACGCTACGGGATTACCGGGACGGACGCCTGACAGCCTGAGGGCGACCAATCACGCGAAGGGTTTTTGCGCCATCAATCGCAACACCATGGGTCTCAGGATGAGATCCATGGCCAGCCCCAGCTTGGTACCGGGGATCACCAGAGTGTCGTGACGGGACACACTGCTGCCGGCAATCATCTGCAGCAGATACGGAAAGTCGATTTCCGACGCCTCGCGGAAGCGGATCACCACCATGCTCTCATCTTCGGTGGGCACGTCCCGAACCACGAACGGGTTGGAGGTGTCGACCAGCGGCACCCGCTGGAAGTTGATGTGGGTCTGGGCGAACTGAGGCACGATGTCATGCACGTAGTCGTCCATGCGGTTGATGATGGTCTCCACCACGGCTTCCTGGGAATAGCCTCGCTTGTTGGTATCCCGGTGAATTTTCTGGATCCACTCCAGATTCACGATGGGCACCACACCGATCAGCAGGTCCACGTACTGGGCAATATTGTAGGTGTCGCTGACCACACCTCCGTGCAGCCCTTCATAGAACAACAGGTCCGTATCCGCCGGCAGCGGCCCCCAGGGCGTAAAAGTACCCGGCTTGTGGCCCGCTGACCGCAGTGCCTGGTCTTCATCGTGCACGTACTGGCGATACTGACCGTTGCCGGTGTGGCCGTAGTCGTAGAACAGGGCCTCAAGCTTTTCGATATGATTGGCGGCCAGCGCGAAATGGTTGCGCTCACCAAACTGACCCTTCGCGGCCAGGCGGGCCATCTGCTCGCGGGTGTAACGGTGAAAACTGTCGCCACTGACCATGGCGGCGTGCAGCCCTTCACTGGCAAACATGCGGCTGAAAATCTGGCCGGTGGTCGTGGTGCCCGCGCCCGAGGACCCGGTCACCGCAATAACGGGATGGCGTTTTGACATGGCAAACAGAGCTCAGAAGTTAGTTTAGACTGTCCAGCAACCGCGGCTTTTCGATCACGAAACCCTGGGCATAATCCACACCCAGCTGCCTCAACTGGTCAAGCACGTCGCGGGACTCCACCTGCGAGGCAATCACTTCCCGCTTCATGTAGTGGGCCATATCCACCATGGACTTCACCATCGCGCGGTCCGTATCGTTGATGTCCACCTGGTTGGTGAAGGCGCTGTCGAGCTTGATCATGTCCACCGGCAGGGTACGCATCAACTGGAACGACACCGGTCCGCTGCCAAAGTTGCCCAGACAGAACCGGCAGCCCAGTTCTTTCAGTTCGGTCATGAACCCGGCCAGGCGATCAAGATCGGTGATAGCGGCAGTTTCCGTCAACTCGAACCACAAACGCTCGATGGGCGCATCCTTCTGGCTCAGTTTGTCATAGATGAACTCCAGCAACGACTGGTCGTTGAGCGAATAACCGGACAGGTTCACACAGACACCGCCCAGATGTTCCGGGTCCGGCCCCTTGTCCCGCAGCCAGTCAAGCATATGCCCCACCACCCACCGGTCCACGGCCTGCATGCGGTCATAGCGCTCGGCGGTGCGCACGAAATCGCGGCCGGCGATCAGGTTGCCGGCATCGTCGTACATGCTGATCAGCACCTCGTACTGGGCCGACATTTCGGTGTTGGGATGAAGCGGTATCATTTTCTGGCAGCGCAGCAGCATGCGCTCTTCATCGAGATCTCCGAGACTGGCAACCTTGGCGGCAATCTGCTCCTGGCGAGACTGGTCATCGGCGTCCAGGGTATAGTTCACCACCTTGCCATGCCCCTGCTGTTTGGACGCCTTCATCGCCTGCTCTGAGGCTCTTAGCCAGCGCTCAGCAGTCGCCAGAGCCGGCAGTTCCATGGCCATCCCCGCGCTGGCCGACAGGCGGTAGTGACGTTCCCCGAAGATCAGGTCACAGGCCTCGATATCGTCAATGATGGCCTGTGTTGTTTCGGCGGCGGTCTCTGCGGGTAGCAGCCAGGCAAACTCATTGCCCGCCAGACGCGCCAGCGGCATGCCATCCACCACCCGGGCGCGGAGTATGTCCGCGACCTGACGCAAGGCATCGTCGCCGGCCTGATAGCCGGCCGTATCGTTGAGAAGACGGAACTTGCGCAGGTCCAGTCGCAGCAGCGCCCGCTCATCTTCCCGCTGCGCCAGTTGCTGATCCAGCACCCGCTCGAATTCACGACGCCCCAGCAGGCCGGTCAGCTCGTCGTGGGTCGACGCCCACGACAGCTGGTCATAGACCTTTCGTACCATCCGGTCGAGGCTTTCGTCCACCAATGGACGCTCGTATTGGCTGTCCGGCACCACGATGCCTTTGCGCATCTGACGCGCCAGCGCCTCCAGGTCCAACTCCACCACCCGCATGCCCTGGTGATTCACAAACACGAACCGACTGAATTCGCGGGCAATCCACACCAGCCGGATGTACTGGGGCTCGTCAGGATTGTCCTGATCCCGCAACCAGTCACCGGTGCGCAACTGCTTGGCCCGATGGACCCAGCGCTGCAGGCTTTGCTGCTCACGCTCGGACAGAGTCTTGCTTCTGCTCTCCTCCGAGGCCAGCGCTGGCATGTCCACCATCTCGGCCGGTGTCTCGACACTGCGAACCAGAAACTGCTTTAGCTCATCCCGGATCTGGGATGACGGCATGTGGTTGCTCGAAATGGAGGCCAGGCCATCCTGGATCACCCGCAGCAACTCCGGCAGGTTGACACCCGCTTTCGGGTCATCCGCAAACGCCAGCAGAGAATCCACAACCGACAGATAGTCCTGCCATAACTGACTGTCCTGCCCCTGTCGGATCCACGTCAGCGACAGCAGGTCACGCCAGCCACCCTCCAGCAGACTCAGCAGAGCCCGGGGTACCCGGCGCCCGGCCAGTTTCCGGTTCAACACCTCGGCGACAGCCGCCTTCGACTCCGCTACTTTCTGCGCGCCTTCAGCGGCCGCGGTCACCCGCTCCACATTGCGACGGTACACCAGGTTCTGGCGATCGATCAGGGTGTCCAGCTCCTGCAGAGTACTGTCAAACACCCCGGTGTCCTGTTCAAAATCGGTCGTGATGCGATGAATCAGCTCGTCAATACGGCGCTGTACCACCGGATTGATTCGTCCACCCTTGACCCCTAGCTGGGCCAGACGGTTCATCACACCGCGAACCGGGCTGTTCTGATCATCGAAAAACGTGGGATCCCGCATCACCACCTTCAGCACCGGCACTTCCAGCTGGCGCATCCGGCTCTGGGCATAATCGCTGAGTTTCGGGCTTTCCACCACGCTGCGGAAAAAGCGGTCGACCACGTCCAGAGTGTCCTGCTGTTCGTCATTGAGTGCGTGATCGCCACTGTGTTTGACTCGTTCCACCACCCGCTCACGAAGGCTCGGCTGATCCGGAGCCAGGGCTGCAGTTTCCGCCTGCAGCTGCTGCAGCTCCCGGTGCAATTCACCGGCGGATAGCGGGCGCGCGTTGGGGGCAAACGCCACTGGCTCGGCATCGCCGCGGGCCAGCCGGCTGGCGGTGAGCGTACCAATCAGGTTGCGCACCGTGGCAAACGCGGTCTGGGCTGCCTGGGCGTGACCGCGAAACTCCTGCGGTGCACGACCGGCAAATCCGGGTTTGCGCTCAGGCGCGGTTTGCCGGGCAGGCGGCGCGGACTCCGGGACTGCTACTGCGGCGGATGACGATTGCGCGCTTGTTGTCGCGGGTTTTGGTGCAGGCGCCGGCTTTTCTTCCGCTGCCGCCGGGCGCTCACTGAGGTATTTGCTCAGGTCCAGATCCGGCAACACGCCGTGCCGGATCAGAATATTATTGAGTTCCTGATACAGGGGGCCGAGCTGCTGCAATATGGTCTGCTCAAACACCTTGAGACAGATCTTCTCGACATCGCGACTGGCCTTGAGGTGGTTCAACCCGTTATGAAACGCTTCACAAACCAGGGACGGCCCAAGCGGGTTGTGGTGGCCAGTGGCATTGGCAACCCCCAGCGTGTCGAGCCTAAGCTTCAACTGCAGCAACTCGCCGCGGAACTGGGTGTCCGCTTTGGTGACCATGACCCGGATAGTCAGCCAGTCCTCGAATTCGCCTTTGTCCACCACCGACAGTTCTGAACCGGGAAATCCTTTGGGTGCCGGTTTGAGGGGTGACTCCAGATTCTGCGCCATCTGATGCCAGATCACCCGCTGGCGGGCCTGGAGTTGCCCCGTCGCGTCCATGTAGTCGTTGGCCTGCTGATCACTGACCGCACGCTGTGCCGCCTGTTTCAGGGCCGCCAGCATCTGCACGAAACAGGTGTCCATCAACGGCTCGATAAACTGCACGACTGCCCGCGCCGACTGATGCAGAACGAACTGTACCCGGTCGCTGGGCGCCCGCAGTGCGGACCGCTCCTGATCACGGCTGCCGCCGCATTGCTTGAGCATGGCGTGCACGGCGTCGGGATTGGAACGGGTGAAGTGCACACCCATAGCACCTTCGATACGACGAATCGCACTGACGTGAAGCTCGTGGCGACGATTTCCCTCCGCCGTGCGGAAGCGCACAACAAATTCGTCGGGATGATCGTTGGCAAAAATCCGTTCGAGCTTGCGCGAAGTATCCCCGGAGTAGCGAACAAACAGCCCCTCCGCGCAGAAATCGGCAATCTGGCACGGCCAGGTCTCACCCGAGCCGAGATCCAGCTGGGCGGCGAGCTTGATAGGCTTTCGAGGGCTTGTGCGACGATCTCTGGGGTCCATGAACTACCTGATATCTGGCAAAAACGGGGGAAGGATTCTTCTCTTCCACCGGTGTCCCTGAAGGAGCGGCATCTGCCGCAAACTACTCATCCGGGATCTGTCTGTAATATAGTGAGGAATCCCGTGCTGAGACAGACACACTATAACGTTGTGAACCATGACACAGCTTAGTCAGATCTATACGCTTTTGCTACTGGTAACAGTGCTTCCGGGGTGTACGACCATTGGCTACTACAGTCAGGCCATCAGCGGCCACGTCTCGCTGATGTGGTCGGCGCAACCGGTTGACGACCTGTTGGAAAATCCCGCGACCGACCCGTCTCTGGCGGACAAGCTGGCACTGGCCCGAGACGCCCGCGCGTTTGCGAAAAGCCGCCTGGCGTTGCCAGTAGGCGATGCCTTCACCGAGTTCACCGAGCTGGGGCGCCCCTGGGTGGTGGTGAATCTGGTGGCGGCGCCGGAGTTTTCCCTGACACCGCGTCAGTGGTGCTACCCGGTTGCCGGATGCCAGGCTTACCGCGGTTATTTCAGTCTTGACGATGCGCGCTCTGAGCAGAAAATCCTGAGCACCCGCGGCTACGACACCTTTATTGGCGGTGTCACCGCTTACTCCACGCTGGGCTGGTTCGATGATCCGCTGCATTCCGGTTTTACCAACCTGCCCGATGACCGCATGGTGGCGCTGATGTTCCATGAACTCGCGCACCGGGTGGTGTACGTGGACGAGGACACCGCGTTCAATGAAAGCTTCGCCACGGCGGTGGAGCTGGAGGGCCTGCGGCTATGGCTGGAAGAGAGGGGCGATACGAGCGGATTTGCGGAAGCGCTGGCACGCCTGAAACAGAGGAACGCCACCCTGGTGCTGGTGGAAGACACGGTGACGGCCCTCGAGCGCCTGTACCAGGGCCCGGGCGCGGTGGCTGCAGCCGACATGCGGCAACAGAAACAGGAGCTGATCGCCGACCTGATGGCCCGCTATAATGCGATGGCCGAGAGCTGGGATGAACCCGGGCCTTTCGGCGAGTCCGTAGACACCCTCAACAACGCCAACCTGGCGCTGTTCCGCCAGTACAACCAGTACGTGCCCGGATTCCGCCAGCTGCTGCGGGAGCATGACTACCGCTTTGCCGACTTTTTCGAGCAGGTGCGTACGCTGTCGGCACGGGAGTCCGAGCAGCGTTCGCAGGCACTGCTGCACCTGTCAGAGCGTTTTGACGAACACTTTTGAGTTGCGCTGGGTGTTGTAGGCCGCCAGTTTTGGCCCCGGCAGTTCCTGAACCGTTGAGGGCAGAAAACCGCGCTCACGGAACCAGTGTTCGGTCTGGGTGGTGAGCACGAACAACCGCGCGATGCCCTGGCTGCGCGCCAGCCTCTCCACCATCGCGAGGATGTCATCGCCGCGGCCGGCACGGCGGTAATTGGGGTCGACGGCGAAGCAGGACAATTCACCGGCGCCTTCCTCCGGGTAATGGTAGAGCGCGGCACACCCGACAATGGTGCCGTCGCGCTCCGCTACCACGAAACGGTCGATTTCGGTTTCCAGCATCTCCCGCGAACGACGCACCAGAATGCCCTGCTCTTCGAGCGGCTGGATCAGTTCCAGCACACCGCCAATGTCTTCGGCCCGGGCCTGGCGAATCTGCTCGTAGTGGTCGCCACTGACCAGAGTGCCGGAACCGTCGCGAGTGAACAGCTCCTCCAGCAGGGCGCCGTCATTCACGTAGCTGATGATGTGGGAGCGGCGCACGCCTTTGACACAGGCATCGCAGGCAGCTTTCAACAAGGCGGCATCGTGACCGGTGACCGCGCCTTGCGCCAGCTGCTCGGAGGCCTGCCGCGCAGACAGCTCGCGAATCAGCGAGCCGTCGGCCTCCAGCAGCCCCTGATCGTCGATGAAGATGATCAGTTTCTCGGCCTGCAGGGCAGCCGCCACCTGGCTGCCGACATCCTCGTAAGACAGGTTGAACGTGTCGCCGGTGGGGGAATAGCCCTGGGGCGGCAGCAACACAATGTGCCCCAGCTCCAGCAGCTTTTCGATACCGGCCACATCCACCCGGCGTACCCGCCCGGTGTAACCGAAGTCTACCCCATCGAGAACCCCGACCGGGCGCGCGGTCACGAAGTTACCGCCGCTGACACGAATTCGCGCATTGTGCATCGGCGAGTTCACCAGCCCCATGGACAAGTGGCTTTCCAGATGCGCCCGCAACCCGCCAACGGCCTGCAGTACCAGCGGTAGCTGATCCTCCGGCGTCATTCTCAAGCCACGATGGAACGACGACTCCACCCCGGCACTGTCCAGACGCTCCTGGATCTGCGGGCGCGCTCCGAATACCACCACCAGTCGCACGCCGAGACTGCTCAGCAACGCAATGTCGTGAATGATATTGATGAAGTTGTCGTGGGCTACCGCATCCCCGCCAATGGTCAGCACCACCGTGCGGCCCCGATGGGCGTTGATGTACGGGGATGAATGGCGGAATCCGTGCAGCCAGTCGTTGGATTTCAATCGTCTCTCCTGATGGCCTGGGTGTTACAGGCAGAACTGGTGAATCAATCCCTTGAGGATCCTGACGGTGGGCTCCAGTTGCGACAGCTCCAGGAACTCATCGGGCTGGTGGGCCTGATCGATGGAGCCGGGGCCCATCACCAGGGTTTCCAGACCGAGCTGCTGCAACCACGGTGCCTCCGTGGCAAAGCCCACGGCGTGCGCGGTGTGACCGGTCAGCTTTTCACAGGCACGAACCAGCTCCGCATCCGCCGGCGTCTCGAACGGCGGCACACCATCGAACAGCGGCTCGAACACCAGGTTCAGCTCACGGCGTTCTGCGACCGGCCGGACTTTACTCAGAATGGCCTGGCGCAGGGTTTCCATATTCATGCCCGGCAACGGGCGCAGATCAAAATGCAATTCGCATTGGGCGCAGATCCGGTTCGGGTTGTCACCGCCGTGGATGCAGCCCAGGTTCATGGTCGGCACCTGCACCTCAAAGTTCGGGTTCTGGTATTGCGCCTGCCAGCCCGACCGCAGCGCCAGCAATTCGCCGAGAGCCTCGTGCATGCCCTCCATGGCATTGCGGCCGAGCGCCGGATTCGACGAGTGCCCGGACTGCCCCTCAAACTTCAGCCGCTCCATCATAATGCCCTTGTGCATGCGTACCGGCTTCAGCCCAGTGGGCTCGCCAATCACCGCGTAACGGCCTTTCGGCCGCCCTGCCTCCGCCAGCGCCCGGGCGCCGTTCATCGAGCTCTCTTCGTCGGCGGTGGCCAGAATGATCAGCGGCTGTTGCAGCTTCTGCCCGGCGAACGCCCGGGCCGCTTCGATGGCCAGCGGAAAAAACCCCTTCATGTCGCAGGTGCCCAACCCGTACCAGCGGTTGTCACGCTCGGTAAGAGTGAACGGATCGCTCTGCCAGCGCTTGTCGTCGAAGGGTACGGTGTCGGTGTGCCCCGAAAGCACCAACCCACCGGGGCCGCTGCCCAGAGTGGCAATCAGGTTGTACTTCCCCGGCATGCCGGGCACCGGCATCATCTCAACAGCAAAACCCAGCGGCTCCAGCCACTCGGCGAGAGTGCGCACGACCGCCTCATTGCTGTGATCCCACTCAGGGGTCGCGCTGCTGATGGATGGCAAGGCGATCAGCCGTGTCAGCATGTCGCGAATACCCGGCACAAAACCGGTTTTCAGTGTGGACTCAGACATAGAACAATTCCCTGATCCGGTTGCGGATCAACGGGTCTGGCCGCGCCGCCAGACCTCAAATGACTCAATGGCGCGAATAACAATCGGGTAGGCGACTTCGCCGCCACCCACAATACGGGCAATCTCCAGGGTCTGCTCGTCGACACTGGCCAATCGCCCCTCCACCACATTGCCGTTGGACAAGGTGGCCTTCACCGTGCGCCCTTTCCAGCGGCCGGCTTCGGTCACATCGGCGGGGTACCAGCCGGCCACCTGGCCGTCTTCACCCTCCGGAACCAGAGGTTGAACAGCCTCCCCTGCAACGGTCGACTCGGGGGGCTGAACCGCCCTCAGAAAGACGTCCGGAACGACCTGTTCATTGTACCTGACTGCCAGTGTTGCGGACTGTTCCCCGTCCGGCTCCCGCACCGGCACACCCATAAGCTCTTCGCCGGGCATCAGCGTGAGGGTCAGCTCACCGCCCTCGGTCAGCCATTGCCGATACAGCGCCAGTAACTGTGGGCTGGCCTCGTAACCGCGCGCATTCAGCCCGGAGCGAAACGCCTCCATCACGATTTCGGTCCACTCTTCGGTGGCCACGGCAGATTCGCGGGCGCAGTAGGCGGCGATCCGCCGCATCAGACCACCGTCACGGAGAATAACTCGCATGGGCCCGTCCGCGCCCTGAATCGGCGAATCGGGGTTCAGCACATCAAGGCGGGCTCCGGGCCAGCGGGCTTCCAGGCTGCCAGCCTTATCCGTAGTGATTTCCAGATACAGATCCTCGGGCTGCTGCCGGATCAGGACTTCGCCGCCAATGCCGTTCATCCCCATTCTCACCAGGTCTCCGCTGCCCAGTTGTTGGCGGTGGTCGGGGCCACAGACCGGCGCAAACAGGGTGTCAGCGCCATCAGCACCGTCAGTGACCCAGTTGCGGAACATGCTGGCCTCGACTCGCACGCCCAGCCGCTCTCCCCGCAGGGTCCATGAAGGTGGCAGTGCCGCCGGATCCAGCAGCGTCTTCAACAGATTCACCGGCGAGCCGGCATCAAAGGTTACCCGTCCGGCGCGCAGCGGGCCGGCAAGGCGGAAATCCTGGTAACTGGCGTCGTTAAGCAGCAGACGCCCCTCAATACCCGAGCTGATCGAGCCCCGCTCGATCACGCCCACTTGCTCCATGGCCGCCCGGGTGTCGGCAAGGCGCTGGTCCGCCAGCCACCACACCGATGCTTTGAACAGCACCCAACCGAACAGCAGTATGATGGCCACAAAAGTCAGCAGGCGTTTCATCCATTTATCCTCATGCCGGGCAATACGACCGGATACCCATCAGTTGCGGGAAATCAGTGTCCCCACACCCTCATCGGTGAATATCTCCAGCAGGGTGGCGTGCGCAACCCGGCCGTCGATGATGTGAGACGTGCGCACGCCATTTTCCACCGCACTCAACGCGCAACGGATCTTCGGCAGCATGCCGCCGTGGATGGTGCCATCTTCAATCAGATCGTTGACCTGCTTTGCGGTCAGGCCGGTCAGCACCTTGTCTTCCTTGCTCTTGAGGCCGGACACATTGGTCAGCAGGATCAGCTTTTCGGCTTTCATGGCCTCTGCCACTTTACCCGCCACCAGATCGGCATTGATGTTGTAGGAAGCGCCATCGGGGCCTACGCCGATCGGTGCGATCACCGGAATCACGTTGCTTCGGGTCAGCATGTCGATGACCTCCACATTGACACTGGCCACCTCGCCCACGTGACCGATATCGATGATTTCCGGCCGCTCCAGTTCCGGGGAACGGTCGAACACCTCGAGCTTTCGGGCACGGATCAGGTTGGCATCCTTACCGGTCAGACCCACGGCAGTGCCGCCCTGAGCGTTAATCAGTGACACAATTTCCTTGTTCACCTGACCGCCGAGCACCATCTCCACAATATCCATGGTTTCGCTGTCGGTCACCCGCATGCCGTTGACGAAGCGGGATTTGATGTTCAACCGCTCCAGCAACCCACCAATTTGCGGGCCGCCGCCGTGCACCACGATCGGGTTGATGCCCACCAGCTTCATCAGCACCACGTCGCGGGCGAAACTGCTCTTGAGCTCTTCGTTCTCCATGGCGTTACCGCCGTATTTGATGACCACGGTTTTTCCGGTAAAACGCTGAATGTAGGGCAAGCCCTTACTCAGTACGGACGCCACCTGCATTGCTGTTTCACGATCCAGTGCCATGTTGCTGCCTTCGCCTTTCCAAACGGTCGGTTAACGTAGTGTCAGAGTGCTCTGTCTGTGCTCCGGGCGGCCATCAAAAGCTCACCGCCAGGTCCGGAGCCACTTTCTGTAGCTGGTCACGGAACACCTGTTTGATGCGCTCCAGTGCCTCCTCGGTTTCCGCCTCGAACCTCAGCACCAGCACCGGGGTGGTGTTCGACGCCCGGCACAAGCCCCAGCCGTCGGCATAGTCCACACGAATGCCATCGATGGTGCTGATATTGCCATCGCCGAACACCCCTTCCTTCCCCAGGCGCGCCACCAGCTCGAACTTGGTGTCTTCGGTCACATCCACATTCAGTTCAGGCGTACTGATGTCTTCCGGGAAATCCTCGAACACCTCATCGCTGTGGCGGTCCTCAATGCCCAGAATTTCCAACAGCCGGGCGGCCGAATACAGGCCATCATCGAACCCGTACCAGCGTTCGCCGAAGAAGATGTGGCCGCTCATCTCTCCCGCCAGTAATGCCCCGGTTTCCTTCATCTTCGCCTTCATCAGCGAGTGTCCGGTTTTCCACATGATCGGGCGCCCCCCGGCTTCGGAGATCACCCCCGCCAGGCGGCGGCTACACTTGACGTCGTAGAGCACGTCAGCGCCCGGATTGCGCGAAACCACGTCGCGAGCAAACAGCATCAGCAGGCGGTCGGGCCAGATGATCTTGCCGGTGTTGGTCACGACACCCAGGCGGTCTCCATCGCCATCGAAGGCCAGGCCAATATCCGCTTTTTCCGCCTGAACCCGGGCAATCAGGTCCGCCAGGTTGTCGGGCTTGCCGGGATCCGGATGGTGGTTGGGAAAATCGCCATCCACCTCGCAGTACAGGGGAATTACATCACAGCCGAGCTCTTCCACCAGCATGGGTGCCAGCTCTCCGGCAATACCGTTACCGGCGTCCAGCACCACCTTCAGGGGTGCAGCCACGGCAATATCGCCCACAATACGATCCAGATAGGCGCGCCGGACATCCTCGGACGACTGGGCCCCCTGGCCACTGGCCAGATCTCCGGTCTGGATCCGCTGCAGCAGCTTCTGAATGGCGTCACCGGACAGAGTCTCCCCGCCCAGCATGATTTTCAGGCCGTTGTAGTTGGCCGGGTTGTGACTACCGGTCACCATCACCCCGGAACCGGTCTGCAGTTTGTGAGTGGCAAAATACAGCACCGGCGTGGGTACCGCCCCCACGTGAACCACATTGCAGCCGGTGGACATGATCCCCCGAGCCACGGCGTCCGCGAGATCGGGGCTGGAGTGACGGCCATCGTAGCCGATGCAGATCCTGTCCACACCCCGCTGCGCCGCTTCGCTGCCAATGGCGCGGCCGATGGCATACACAATATCCTCGGACAGGGTTTCACCCACAATGCCCCGTATGTCGTAGGCCCGGAAGATTCCGGCAGGCACGCTGACCGATGGCGGTGTCGCCTCCCGCACTGCCGATGCCGGAGAGGCCTCCCCGAGACTGTCATCCCCGCTGCCACCCCCGCTGCCACCCCCGAAACCCAGAACGTCTTCATCACCGTCGAGCATGTCGATGTCCAGCATGTCCTTTTCCTGGAACAATGGCTCGTCGGTCTCTGCCGGCACCGGCTTTGACGCTCCCTTCGCCGGCCGGGCCGACTCGGAGGCTTTCGCCATCCGCTTATCAACCATCTGGGACAACCGCTGCAGGACCTCGCCGGCGGAAGCCACCATGTCCCACCTGAGCGCGGGCAGCTTCAATCGCTCACCGCCGAATACTTTCTGAGCCCACTGGGTGAGCGCGGTCACATCCTGACGGATACTCCGCTGGGCCGCGCCCAGCAGCATCCACACCACAATCGCCGCAACGAGCACCGGAGCCAGCACCAGAATCAGCGAGAGCATGGCGCTGACCACCGGAGCGGGGGCCGAGGCCGGTTTGTAGCTGATGGACCAGTCCGGGGCGCCGAGCCCGCGCTCCAGCGCGGCACCGCCGCCGGTGCCGTTGCTGACCACCACCCGGGCGCTGCCACCGACTGTTTGCACCAGCGCCAGCTGCCCGCCAAGCTGATCGTTATTCACCGCCAGCAGCGGCCGCAGTTGCGCTGCATCGAACACCACCAGCATGCTGCCGGCCATGGCCTGATTATTCGGATTACGAATAGGTGCGGCCAGCTGGAAATACCACTGGTTGTCGCGGGGAAAGGCGTCGGGGTGCAACGAACGCCCGGATTCGGCCCGCCGGGCCAGGTCGAGACCGGCAAACCCAAGGGTGTCCGAGCCACTGGCACTGCGGGGTATATCACCGTAGGGGAAAAGGTGAACTGCACGCACGCCGGGCAAGGCACCGGCAAGCTCATCCGTAACGGCCTGCCTTTCTTGTGGGCTGGCCAGCGCCTCACGCACGTGACCCTGCGCGGCCAGTCCGGACACCGCGGCCTGCAACAGCGCAACGTGCTGGTTCAGGCGATTGGCCGCGGTGTCGACCTCAACCGCCGCCTGCAACTGCGCACGGCGCGATTCCGCCGGTCCGACGATCAGAAAGTGGATCAGCCCCGCCGCCAGCAAACCGGCCACAAACACCACCGCCGCCTGGGTTCCGGCAACCGAGCCCATGCGTTTCAGGCGTGGACCACTGGCTGCCCTTTTTCTCGGCTTCGATTCAGCCGGCGACGGGTTATCGGATTGGTCGGCCACAGCGTCATCCGGTTTCTTCTTTTTACCCAGCTTCATGAGTCCATCCTGCACTTATAATTTTTTCCGAGGCAACGAGCCATCAGCCAAGTATAGACGCCCGACGCTTTTTCTGCGTTTACAGTCTGTTACCTGATCAACGGGTGCCGGTGGAGCCAAAACCACCGGCACCACGGTCACTGGCGTCAAAGGCATCAACCACTTCAAAATCCGCCTGCACCACCGGCACCAGAACCAATTGCGCCAAACGCTCACCGATGTCGATGGTGAACTCGCTGTGCCCACGATTCCAGCACGACACCATCAGTTCGCCCTGGTAGTCCGAATCGATCAGACCAACCAGATTGCCCAGCACAATGCCGTGCTTGTGGCCCAGACCACTACGGGGCAGGATAACGGCCGCCAGTGAAGGATCGGCGATGTGAATCGACAGGCCGGTTCTGATCAGCTCGGTATCGCCCGGTTTCAGGGTCACCGGCTGCTCCAGGCAGGCCCGCAGATCCAGTCCTGCAGAGCCCTCGGTGGCGTATTCCGGAAACGCGATGGTGTCACCGATTCTGGGGTCTAGGATGCGGACCTGAAGTGTTTTGCGTGTCATGAAAGTTCCTGTCGGTAGGGTTTCAGAGAAATACGGTTCAGGGCAGTTGCCCGGCAATCAGTGCGATCAGCCGGCGGGCGATACCGGTTTTGCTCTCCGGCCCGATGGCCTGCTGGCCACCCGGCCAGAACACGGTGACGGCGTTACGATCACTGTTAAAACCCAACCCGGGCACGGAGACATCGTTGGCAACAATCATGTGCAGCTTCTTGCGTGCCATCTTGTCGCGGGCGTAATGCTCCACATCGGTGGTTTCTGCGGCAAACCCGACCGTGAAAGGCGCATCGTCCCGTGCGGCAATGGTTGCCAGAGTATCCGGGTTGCGCACCAGGGCCAGAGTCATGTCTGTGCCGGTCTTCTTGATCTTGTCACTGGCGCAGGCACCGGGACGGTAATCCGCTACCGCGGCAGTGGCGATGAACAGGTCGCAGCCTTCGTCCACCGCACGACTGGTTTCCATCAGCATCTCCTCAGCGGTCATCACCGGCCGAACCAGCACGCCGGGAGGTGCAGACAGGGTGACCGGCCCGCTGACCAACACCACGTCGGCGCCAGCGGCACGAGCAGCCGCGGCAATGGCATAGCCCATTTTACCGGAGCTGTGATTGCTGATGTAGCGCACCGGGTCAATGGGTTCTCGCGTTGGCCCGGCGGTAATAACAATCCGCTTGCCGGTTAAAATACCGGGGCCAGGCGATGGCGCACCGGCGTCGCCAGTTATCCGCTCGAACAGAACCAGGGGCTCCAGCATCCGGCCCGGGCCGGTATCCCCGCAGGCCTGGGATCCTTCATCCGGCCCCCACAGCCGGATCTGGGAATCCTCAGCCAGTAATTCGATGTTGCGCCGGGTGCGGGCGTTGTTCCACATGGCCTGATTCATTGCCGGAGCCAGCGCGATGGGCGCTTCGGTCGCGCAGCACAGGGTTGTCAGCAGGTCGTCCGCCAGGCCATGAGCCAGGCGGGCAATGAAATCCGCTGTGGCGGGCGCAACCACAACCAGATCTGCCCACTTGGCCAGCTCAATGTGCCCCATCCCCTGCTCAGCCTCGGGATCCAGCAGCGACGTCCTCACCGGCTCTCCGCTCAGGGCCTGAAAGGTCAGCGGCGTGACGAACGCCTCGGCGCCCCGGGTCATCACCACGCGGACCTCGTGCCCGGCCTTTTTCAGCAGACGCACCAGCTCGGCACACTTGTAGGCGGCAATACCGCCGGTGATTCCCAGCAGAATTCGTTGTGGGGCCATACCCGCTCCGTACCCGAATGACATAAAGAAGTCATAAGATACCACGGCTAACGCCTGTGGACAGCCTGCAGCCCGTGATAGACTTTCTGACAGATTTCAGTGGCCTGCGCAGGACGCGCCGACGCCACCCGAACCCTGACCACTGACCACTGACCGCAAGGATGCAACCATGACCACCCCCACCTGGCCCGCCGACGAGCGCCCGCGCGAACGACTGCTGGCCCACGGCGCGGGCAGCCTGTCTGACGCCGAGTTGCTGGCCATTTTCCTGCGCACCGGCACCGCCGGTATGCCGGTGATGGCACTGGCCCGCCACCTGATCGACAACTTCGGTGGCCTGCGCGGCCTGATGACAGCATCGCAACGACAATTCTGTGAGGTCAAAGGCCTCGGCACCGCCAAATACGCCCAGGTTCAGGCTGCCATGGAGATGGCGCAACGGGTGATGGACGAACCCCTGCGCCAGGGCGACCCGCTGCGATCCCCCGGCGACACCCGGCGTTTTCTGTGCAGCCGGCTCGGCACCTACCCACACGAAGTGTTTGCCGGTCTGTTTCTGGACAACCGACACCGGGTCATTCAGTACCGGGAGCTGTTTCGCGGCACGATTGATGGTGCCGCGGTCTACCCCAGGGAGGTGGTGCGTCAGGCATTGGAGTATAATGCAGCGGCGGTCATTTTTGCCCACAACCACCCGTCCGGCGTGGCGGAACCGAGCCAGGCGGACATTTCCCTCACCCGACGCCTGAGCGAGGCCCTGGGATTGGTCGATATCAGGGTTCTTGACCATATGGTTGTCGGCCACGGTGAGGTAATATCCCTGGCTGAACGGGGGTTGATGTAAACTGCGCTGGGCCAGATCCAAAAAACTGGCCAAATTCCCAACAATTTTTTGCGTTGGGGGGCCAGTTCTGGTATAAAAGCGTCCCTTTCTGGCGGCGTCTGGCGAGCAGCTTGCTTTTTCGTGGCGCAAGCAGCGACAACCAGAAGCGCGATTAAACGAATTCGTATATCAAGACCATTGCTCAGGTCGGAGGCAAGTATGTCCAGAGTTTGTCAGGTTACCGGTAAGCGTCCGGTCACCGGTAACAACGTATCCCACGCGATGAACCACACTCGTCGTCGCTTTCTGCCGAATCTGCAGAACCACCGCTTCTGGGTTGAATCAGAGAAGCGTTTCGTGAAGCTGCGCGTATCCACCAAGGGTATGCGCATCATCGATAAAAAAGGCATTGACGCTGTGCTGGCCGATCTTCGTGCCCGCGGCGAGAAATTTTAAGGAGCCGCATCATGCGCGAGAAAATCAAGCTGGTTTCATCAGCAGGTACTGGTCACTTCTACACGACCAACAAGAACAAGCGTAACACCCCGGAAAAAATCGAGATCAAGAAATACGATCCGGTTGTCCGTAAGCACGTTGCGTACAAGGAAGCCAAGATCAAGTAATTGATCCGGCGACCGACAAAAAACCCGGCCTTGTGCCGGGTTTTTTAGTGCCTCAAACCTTTCCCTTTTATCAGAACGTCTCCAGATACCCTTTCGGCAGCGCCACATCCATGGCAATCGGCAGGTGGTCGGACATCGGATAACTCACTACCTCCGAGCGGCGGATCTCCAGACTGGGACTGACCAGGATGTGATCCAGCGCTTTTTCCGGACGCCAACTGGGGAAACTGTGGGCGGTATCCGGCAGCGGAATCAGGTTCGTTTCCTTCAGGGGGGTCTGGGTCAGTAACTCTTCGGCGTGATTGTTCATGTCCCCCATCAGCACCACGTGCTGATAATCGCCGATCAGTTCGCGGATGTAACCCAGCTGGCGCTGCTGCGCCGCCCGGCTCAGCGACAGGTGCATCATCACCAGCACCAGCGGGTCGTCTTCGGAGCCATAGCGGGCAATGATCGCACCCCGCCCGGGGATCAGCCCCGGCAGCTTGTGCTCGGTAACATCCAGCGGCCGATAGCGGCTCAGCAGCCCGTTACTGTGCTGGGCAATCTGCCCGAGGTTGCGGTTGAGCTGTTGATACCAGTAAGGAATGCCCGCCGCCTCAGCCAGGTACTGAACCTGGTTGATGTAGGCACTGCGCAGACTGCCGCCATCGCACTCCTGCAGGGCAATGACATCGTAGTTGCGCAACAACGTGGCAATTCGGTCGAGGTTCTCGATGCGGTTGCGGTGCGGCAGAAAATGCTGCCAGCTGCGGGTCAGATAATGCCGGTAGGACGAGGTATTGATCCCCACCTGGATATTGAACGTCAGCAGCCGGATATGCCGGTGCGCTTCGAACTCGGGCACATGCTCGCTGCCCGAGCTGCAACTGCCCCTGGGCTCTCGGGCAGGGCGCAGGAGCCCGTCCAGCTGCTTGCGAATGTGTCTGTACATAGTGGCCAGCTCACCCGACTGTGACGCGTGTTTACCTGCGCAAGCAGGGTTGTTTACTCGGCAGCGCCCCGCTCCTGTTCGACCAGGTAATCCACCACTTCCAGCGCCGCTTCATGACTGCCAGCCATGGAGGCACTGACCGTATACTTGCCATTAACCAGCATAGTCGGTGTCCCAGTGATGCGCGCACCACGGATTTTGGACTGCGCCTTCTGCATTTTCGCATTCACCCCGAAGCTGTTGTAGGCCTTCAGGAACGCCTCGCCATCGACGTCATGATCGCTGACGAACGCTGCCAGCGCCTCACCGGAGTTCAGTGGCCGGCGATCCCGGGCCAGCGCGTCGAACAGCGCGTCGTGCACCTTGTCCAGCTCACCCATGAACTCCAGCGCGTAAAATGCCCTGGCGTGTGGTTCCCAGGATTGACCGAGCGCTGCCGGAATCTGCACGTAATCGACGTCGTCCGGGATATCCTCTACCCAGGACTCCACCAGCGGCTTGAAGTTGTAACAATGGGGACAGCCATACCAGAACACTTCTGCCACTTCGATGGTTTCGCTGTTGTCGGTACGAACCGGTGAACTGAGCTCCCGGTAATGGGTGCCTTCCTGCCACTCCGCCGCACTGACCTGTCCGGCAATGGCAAAGGCTGCGAGCAAGGTGACAGCAGTACTCAGACTTCTCAACATCGACTATCTCCGTTTTTGAACATTGTTTCTGGACCTGATTATGACCCAGCGTGCGCATAAAGTTCCACCGACCCCAGATTAAAGCGGGGAAAGGCATAAAAAAACCCCGCACCGGGCGGGGTCTTCACGTCGCGACACTGATCCGATGAACTCAGTTCAGGCCGGAGAGGTAGTTGGAAACCGCTTCAATTTCCGAGTCGGTCAGCTTGGCGGCCACGTCCATCATGATGGACGCATTCTGGCCACCGGCACGCTCACCATCGCGGTAAGCCTTCAATTGCTTCTGGATATACTCGGCATTCTGGCCACCCAGTCGCGGATAGCCCGCCGGCTCGTTACCCTTGCCCTGCGGGCTATGACAGCCGGAGCAGGCAGGAACGCCAGACGCCATGTTGCCGCCGCGGTACAACGCCTGACCGGCGTCAACCAGATCCGGATTGGCCTGCTGGACAGTCATGTCCTGCTCGTTGTAATAGGCGGCCAGGTCCTGCAGGTCCTCGTCTGACAGGTTATCCAGAATACCGGTCATTTCGGCGATCTGACGGTCGCCGTTCTTGACTGCCACTAACTGGCGGTACAAGTATTTTTCACCCAGCCCGGTCAGTTTAGGGTAAATCCCCATGATGGGTTTGGCACCGCCTTCGCCGTGACAACTCGCGCACACTGCTGCATTCGCTTTGCCTGCTTCAGGATCTCCCGCCCCGTGCGCCATCGCTGTGAGGCCAACGCCGAGAACAACTCCTGCGATCAGTTTTTTCATGCTCGCTCCGCTTCTCTCATCCAAAGTATTCTTCGTTATGCAGCCGGCAGGCACTGGCCCAGACAGGCACAAAACCGGGGCTGTTCAGCAGCAACGCTCAGCGTGCTGCCCGGAATTGGTGTAGCATTATACATTAATCCCTGATAACTGAAATCCAATAGGAAATCCAACCGCCGTGTCATCCGACCTGACCCCGAAGCCCGTCTCGTTCAACAGCGCCCGCTTTCTGATCAGCGCCTCCAAACTGGAGGAGTGCCCACCGGACACCGGTGCCGAGGTGGCATTCGCCGGGCGCTCCAACGCCGGTAAGTCCAGCGCCATCAATTCGATCACCGCGCACGGCAAGCTGGCAAGAACCAGT
This sequence comes from Marinobacter goseongensis, assembly GCF_023156235.1. Classification (GTDB taxonomy): domain Bacteria; phylum Pseudomonadota; class Gammaproteobacteria; order Pseudomonadales; family Oleiphilaceae; genus Marinobacter; species Marinobacter goseongensis. The sequence goes on from NZ_JAKZAI010000003.1 coordinate 252,919, forward strand.
AAAACCCCCGGTCGTACCCGGCTGATCAATTTCTTTACGCTGAACCGGGAACATTGCCGCCTGGTGGACCTGCCCGGCTACGGCTACGCCAAGGTCTCCCGGGACATGAAAGACGACTGGCAGAAGCACCTGGGTCATTACCTTAATGATCGCCGCTGCCTGCGCGGCCTTGTGCTGGTGATGGACATCCGCCACCCGCTAACCGATTTCGACCAAATGATGGTGGAATGGTGCGAGCATAACAACCTGCCACTGATGATTCTTGCCACCAAGGCCGACAAGCTGAAGTTTGGTCAGGCCAAAACCGCGATGATGGGGATTGCCAACAAACTGAAAGCCTTCACCTGCGTGCACCACCTGATCATGTTCTCGGCCACGTCCAAGCGCGGCGTCGATGAGTGTCGTGATGCGCTGAACGCGTGGCTTGAGGGAGAGAATACGTCGCCTGCGGCGGAGTAAGCGATAAAAAACCGGCTTGCCATCAGACAAGCCGGCGAAACGTCAGGGTTTGCGACGTGCTAAAACCTGAGAACTCACTCAGGGTGACACCAGGGATGTCCGGATCCCCAGTGTCGGTAGTGAGACACCCGGCCTTTTGAAAAGTTCCCGCCGCTGATCAGTTTTTAATCAGACTCGCTTCGGCGGTTTGCGCTTGAGGCGCAACCGCCGTCTCCGGCAGTTGCGGACGGTACCGCTCCCGCAGGGCCATCACCCGCTCACGGTAAGCGGAAGTCAGGTAAGGCACTTCCAGCGTCAGCACCTGATAAATGCCCTGCTTGAGCTCGGTCAGGGTCAGCGTGGCAGACTCCTCACCGGCATGGGCGGTTTTCAGGAATGCCATCCAGTTGGTGATCACCAGCCAGACATTCAGCGACATGGCCGCCCGTAATTCGTCCGGCTGCGGCTCGATGATTCCGGCTTCCGCCAGTTTCTCGAAAATACGGCTGATGGCATCCAGGCAGCGGTTGGTGAACTCCCGATAGTCCTGCCGCAATCGCCGATCACCATCCAGCAGATACTCCAGATCCCGGTGAAAGAACCGGTAACTCCACAAACCATCAAACACCGATTCCAGATAGAACGTCATGTCCTCGAGGGTGAGCGGCCGGTCTTCGGGGATATCCAGGTAAAAATCCACCAACTTTTCATATTCCAGGAAAATCTCGTAGATGATGTCCGACTTGTTGCGGAAATGGTAATAGAGGTTGCCCGGAGAAATAGCCAGGTGCGCGGCAATGTGATTGGTGGTGACGTTCCGCTCTCCCCGTTCGTTGAAGAGCTCCAGGCTAGATAACAGAATCTTGTCTCTGGTTTTCATAGGTTCGGCGTGGCCTTGTTGTTAAGGACGTCGTTGTATGGCCGGCGGATGGCCTGATCCGCCATCGGGCTTTTCTTGACTCACTAGAGTATATACTCTAATAATACCATCAAGCGCAAATTGGGCGTTTTTTCGCCACCACGCACTATCGCCACACACAACAACAGTGTTTCCGGCACCCCGCCCGGAGCCGCGAGGAGAAAGCACCATGGGAGCTACAGTCGTTCAGCTTACCGAGAGCAAGAAACAGATTCAGCATACACACCGTGTGTTCGAAGACCAGAAAAAGGCCTTCCGCAACAATCCGATGCCGTCGCTGTCAGAGCGCCAGGAAAACCTCAAACGTCTGAAGCGTGCGCTGCTGAACAACCAGGACAAACTGACCGACGCCATCGATCGGGACTTCAGCTGTCGCTCACGGGACGAATCGCTGATTGCCGAGATCATGCCGTCCATACAGGGCATCAACTACACCCTGAAAAACCTGAGCGGCTGGATGAAGCCGTCCAAGCGACACGTCAGCGTGCTGTTCCAGCCGGCCAGCAACAAGGTGCACTACCAGCCCAAGGGCGTTGTCGGCGTGATCGTGCCCTGGAACTATCCACTCTATCTCGCGGTTGGCCCCCTGGTGGCCTCGCTGGCGGCGGGTAACCGCACCATGATCAAAATGTCGGAATTCACCCCGCACACCTCGGCATTGTTCAAAGAAATCATCGAGTCCACCTTCCCGGAGGACCTGGTGTCGGTGATCACCGGCGAAGCTGACGTGGCCGCTGATTTCTCCGGCCGGGCGTTCGACCACTTGCTGTTCACCGGCTCCACGTCCGTCGGCAAACTGGTGATGAAGGCGGCCGCCGAAAATCTGACCCCGGTGACCCTGGAACTTGGCGGCAAGTCACCCGCCATTGTGTCCTCGGACGTACCGATGGAAGATGCCGCCCAACGCATCGCTTTCGGTAAGGCTTTCAACGCCGGCCAGACCTGCGTGGCCCCGGACTTCGTGCTGTGCCCCGCCGATCGGGTCAAGGCGTTTGTGGACGAGTTCCGTGCCCGCTTCAGCGACATGTACCCGAGCCTGCGGGACAACGACGATTTCACCGCCATCATCAACGAGCGTCAGTACGATCGCCTGCAGAGCTATCTGACTGACGCCCGCGAGAAAGGCGCGGAAGTTATCGAAATCAACCCCGCCCGGGAGAATCTCAACGATGGCACCCGCAAGATTCCGCTGACTCTGGTGCTGAACACCACACCGGACATGAAAGTGATGCAGGACGAAATCTTCGGCCCGATTCTGCCGGTGGTCAGCTATGGCAATCTTGACGAAGCCATCCACTACATCAACGATCGCCCGCGGCCGCTGGCGCTGTACTTTTTCGGCTACGACAAATCCATGCAGCAACACGTGGTAGACAGCACCCATTCTGGCGGCATGTGCATTAACGATGCCCTGATGCACGTGGCTCAGGACGACTTGCCCTTCGGCGGTGTTGGCGACTCCGGCATGGGCCATTATCACGGCAAGGAAGGTTTCCTGACCTTCTCCCACCACCGGGCTATCTTCGCCAAACAGAAGTTCAACAGCGGCAAGTACGTGTATGCCCCCCATGGCACCGCCGCCCACAAAATGGTCTACAAGCTGTTCATTCGCTGAAATACCGACAATCCGGAGACCGAAAAGCCGGAGAAAGCGCCGGGTTGCACCCCGGCGCTTTTCGTCAGCCAACGACAATAAAAAGGCGACCCTGACATGCCCCACGTTCCCCATTCCGAATCCCACGACGCGACCGCCATGGACCGGCGCAGCTTTCTCCGCACCGGCGTGGGTGGCACGCTGTTTCTCGGCACTGTAAGCCTGGGCGCCGGTCTCAGTGGCTGCGCTACCGCGCCCGCGGGGCGCCTGAGCGCCGTGGATACCCGCATGGATGCCAGTTACCGCTTCCAGTTTCTCACCCGTGACGACATCACGCTGTTCGAGGCCCTGCTGCCCGCGATCGTCGGGCCGGCGCTGACCGAGCAGCCGGAACAGCGCAGCCAAGCGATTGCTGGCACCATTGAACGTATCGATCAGGGCATCGTGCAATTCGGCCCGGCCAACCAGCAAGAGTTGCGGCGGTTGTTTGACCTGCTCAACTTCGGGCTGACACGGATCACCATTGCCCGGGTCTGGTCCAGCTGGCCCAGTGTGACAACCGCCGAAGCCGAAGCCTTTCTGCAGCGCTGGCGCTCCAGCGGGATCGGCCTGTTCAACAACGGCTACATTGCACTGACCAAAATCAGCAACGTGGCGTTCTATGGCCACCCTGATCACTGGCATCTCTCGGGTTATCCGGGACCACCGACCTGGGCCAAGGATGCCCTGCCCCAGTTCAAGAACGCCTGACACCGCCTTTGCTGATTACCGGAGCCAATCATGTCGTTAACCGATCGTATCGCCCAGGGCCTTGAGTCCGGCTGGCGCGTCACCGACGCCGCTACCCTTACCAATCACCAGACCCACGAAGCCGATGTGGTCATCATCGGCACCGGCGCCGGCGGCGGCACCACCGCCGAAATACTTGCCCGCGCGGGGTTGTCGGTCATCCTCGTGGAGGAGGGTCGGCTGTATCACCAGAAAGACTTCCGCATGGACGAGCTCACCGCCTATGCCTCGCTTTACCAGGAAGGCATGAGCCGGGTCACCAAAGACGGTGCCATTGCGATTCTGCAGGGCCGCTGCGTCGGCGGATCCACCACCGTAAACTGGACGTCAAGCTTCCGCACCCCCGAGCCGACACTGAATTACTGGGCCGACCAGTTCGGCCTCGAGGCCCTGCGGCCAGAGGCAATGAGACCCTGGTTCGACGGTCGGGAGCAGCGCCACACCGTGGCTCCCTGGCTGACCGATCCCAACGTCAACAATGACATCCTGCGCCAGGGCTGTGAAAAGCTCGGTTTTTCCTGGAAAGTCATCCCCCGCAACGTGAAGGGGTGCTGGAATCTGGGTTACTGCGGCGTAGGCTGCCCCACCAACGCTAAGCAGGGCGCTCTGACCACCACCATTCCCGCTGCCCTGGATAACGATGCCCGCCTGTTCCATGGCTTGCGCGCCGACAAACTGGTGATGAAGCAGGACCGCATCGACCATCTGGTGGCCTCCGCCATGTCCGCGGACAGCGTGACACCCTCGGGTGTGACGGTGACGCTCAAGGCCCGGCATTTTGTGGTCGCGGCCAGCGCCATCGGCTCGCCGGGGCTATTGCTCCGTTCACAGTTGCCCGACCCCCACAACCGGGTCGGCAAGCGCTCATTTATCCACCCGGTCAATGCCACCGTGGCCCGAATGCCTGAAAAGGTCGATCCGTTCTACGGGGCCCCCCAATCGATCTACTCGGACGAGTTCAATTTCCGCGAGGGCGTAGACGGGCCGGCAGGCTACAAACTGGAAGTACCGCCGCTGCATCCGGCGCTGTCCAGCGGGGTGGTGCCGGGTCATGGCACGGAGCAGCTCGACAACCTCAAACAGCTGCCCTGGATGCAGTCGGTGATTGCGCTGATGCGGGACGGTTTTCACCCGGACAGCCCCGGCGGCACCGTCAGCCTCCGTGATGACGGCAGCCCGGTGCTGGATTACCCGGTCACCGACTACCTTTGGACCGGGTTGCGTAACGCGTTCCGCACCATGGCGGAAATCCAGTTCGCCGCCGGCGCAGAGCAGGTGCGACTGATGCACCTGGACTCGCCCTGGTTTGATCGCTGGGCCGACGCCAAAGCCGCCATCGACACTCTGCCCATGGAGCCGCACCGCGTGCGGCTGTTCACTGCACATCAGATGGGTGGCTGCGGGATGGGCAAGGACCCACGCAACTCGGTGGTGAACGGGTTTGGCGAGCACCATCAGGTCAGCAACCTGAGCATTCACGATGCCTCGGTGTTTCCCACCAGCATCGGCGCCAACCCGCAGTTGTCGGTGTACGCGCTGGCGGCGCGCAACAGCACTCGCCTCGCCAGCCGGCTCAGAGGCTGACAAAGGCGCAGGTGCCCGAGTATGCTATAGGCCCGTTACCCAAGGAGCTGTGCATGCCTAAAGTCATTTACCCGGGCACTTTTGACCCAATCACCAATGGCCACACCGACCTGATCGAACGGGCTGGCCGAATGTTCGACGAAATTGTGGTGGCGGTCGCTTACAATTCGAAAAAACAGCCGCTGCTGAATCTGGACGAGCGCTGCGAGCTGGTCCGCAAGGCCACTGCCCACATTCCCAACGTGACGGTCACCGGATTCAGCAATCTACTGGCGGATTTCGTGCGGGAACAGAAAGCAACGGTGATTCTGCGGGGATTACGGGCGGTGTCGGATTTCGAGTACGAGTTTCAGTTGGCGGACATGAATCGGCGCCTGGCGCCAGAAGTCGAAAGCGTGTTCCTGACCCCGGCCAACCACCTGTCCTACATTTCCTCAACGCTGATCCGGGAAATTGCCTCCCTGGGCGGTGACGTGTCGGAATTCGTGGACCCCGCCGTTGAGACTGCCCTGAAACAGAAATTCCAGCATTCCTTAGGTAATCCCTGATGGCCCTGTTGATTACCGACGAGTGCATCAATTGCGATGTCTGCGAGCCAGAATGCCCGAACGATGCGATTTCGCCGGGCGACGAGATTTACGTGATTGATCCCAACAAGTGCACCGAGTGCGTGGGGCATTTTGATGAGCCCCAGTGCCAGCAGGTTTGCCCGGTGGATTGCATCCCCCTGGACCCGATGCGGCCGGAAACCGAGGCGCAGCTACTGGAAAAATACCACCAGCTGACCGGCAACTGATCAGGCCATTACAGCAGGGGGGGTAACGGAATAACCACTCCGTTCACGTTGAGGGCCAGATCCTTCAGCTCCGCCTCCATGCTCAATCGGTCGCCCTGCTGCACCATCATGCCTTCCTTGATCAGCGGTGCCAGCTGCATCATCAGCGCCGGATACTTGTCGGCCAGCATAGCGGGCAGGCTCACCGCCACCTGACCGGTCAGCCGCTGCATGACCATCAGCATTTCTGCCCGCTCCTGGTCCGAGAGCCGGGGATGGCCGATCATCACCTCACCGTTCACCTCACCTTCCGGTGTCATCACGCTGATGGCTGGAAAGCCGATAGTGAAGCCTTCCGCCGCCAGACCAAGCAGCGACTCATTGATGCGATTCATGCTGGCCATCTGATGCTCAAAAGCCGCCGGCGAGCCGCCCTGATCCATGGCGGCCATCTGCAGATCGGTCAGGGCCGCCGTCAGGGCACTCCAGCCGTCCACATCCAGATCCTGCAGCACAAATTCCAGGCGGTGCGGGCCGGCGGTCTGCTCACCGGCGGTGACAGTGTCCACTGTCGCCAGGGTTTCGCTGTTCACGCGTCGTTCGTTATCAGTGGCCCAGGTCTGGCTGGTCAGGGCAAAGCCTTCCAGCCGCACCGACGGCTGTCCCGGAGCAGACCACTCCAGGACGTCGAGATGCGCCTCACCTTCCCCCGTCCAGACTTCGCCGCGCAGGTGGCGCAGACTCTGTTCCAGCCGGAATTCATTCACCGAGAGCGACATCTCCGGGGAGGACACAACCATTCCGGGCCAGACGAGGGTCAGATCCGCCTCGGTGCCGGCGCCACCAATATCTGCTCGGGCAAAGCCCCCAGACATCCGCAGCGTCTCACCGGTCTGGTCGTCGTTCACCGACACCGCCGGCATGGTCAGCTCGACAATGGCGGTGCCCCACAGACGGGTTTCCAGGGTCAACTCGGGTTTTTCCTCCGCGAACAGTTCCTTCGCGACCTCCGGCAAGTCCTCCAGTGGGGAGAACTCCATCAAGCTGCCAGTTACCCCGTGGGAGACCCGGGCCTGATACCGGAACCGCAGGGGCTCGTCCCCAGCGGGATCATCAAACACCAGGGTGCCCTCAAAGCGGCCACCGAGATAGCCACGCTGGTAATCACCGGTATCCACCCGGACAAACTGCTGTGACGCGTTCACCTCCGATGTAACCCTGTGCCATTGCTGCTCGGTCACCATGCCAACCCCATAGGGCGCGGCGATGGCGGCGGCAAGGACAACCGCACCCACGACTATTCCTGTCTTTTTCAATGCCATTCTCCGTCACACTCTGAATTTATTGCCCGGTCAGGCGGTCCAGCAGAACCAGTTGCGATGCCAGCCGCTCTTCGCCTTCCGCGGGCTGATTCTGCAGGTAGCTGCCATCCGGCTGCAAGACCCAGGACTGGCAATTGTCCGCAAGATAGGTATCCAGGTCCTCACGCACCCGCGCAATCAGGTGCGGGTCTTCCAGCGGGAAGGCGGTTTCGATCCGGCTCAGCAGGTTGCGTTCCATGCCGTCGGCACTGGAACAGTAGACGTCCGGCCGACCATTGTTGCCGAAGTAATAGACACGGGTATGTTCCAGAAAGCGACCGATGATCGATCGCACACGGATGTTGTCCGATAGCCCCGGCACCTCCGGCCGCAGGCAGCAGATACCGCGAATGATCAGGTCAATCTTTACCCCCGCCTGGGACGCCCGGTACAACGACTTGATCAGCTGCGGTTCGGTCAGCGCATTGAACTTGAGAATGATGCGGCCTTTCTGGCCGTGCTCCGCCTCACGATCGATCAGGCTCAACAACCGCGTATGCAGGGTAAAGGGCGCATGGAAAAGTTTCTTGATCTTCAGTGCCTTGCCCATGCCGGTCAGCTGCTGGAACAGCTTGTTGACGTCATCGCCGATGGATTCGTCACAGGTCAGGAAGCTGTAATCGGTGTACAGCCGGGCGTTACCGGCGTGGTAGTTGCCGGTACCCAGGTGAACGTAGCGACGCAGGCGCCCCTCTTCCCGCCGCACGATCAAAATCATCTTGGCGTGGGTCTTGTAGCCCACCACACCGTAGACCACGATCACCCCGGCTTCCTGCAGACGGCTGGCCAGCTCGAGGTTTTCTGCTTCGCTGAAACGCGCCCGCAGTTCGATCACCGCGGTCACTTCCTTGCCACGGCGGGCGGCATCGGCCAGTGCTTCAACAATTTCCGAGTCCGCGCCGGCGCGGTAGAGCGTCTGGCGGATCGCAAGGACCTGGGGATCTTTTGCCGCCTGGCGCAGCAGGTCGGTCACCGGGCTGAAATTCTCATAGGGGTGCAGCAGCAGGATCGGCCGTTTGCGGATGGCATCAAACATCGAATCCTTGCTGCGGATCTGCCGCGGTATCGAGGGTGAAAAGCCGGAGTACGTCAGGTCCGGCCGATCCACCAGCCCGCCGACCGCCATCAGTCGGGTCAGGTTCACCGGGCCGTGCACCTGATACAGGTCCCGCTCGGTCAGCCCGAACTCCTGCAGCAGAAACTGAACCAGTTCTTCCGGGCAATTGTCAGCCACTTCCAGACGCACACCGTCACCAAACCGGCGGCTGAGCAACTCTCCCCGCAGCGCCGACGCCAGATCCTCGAGATCGTCCTCCAGCTCAAGGTCGGCGTTGCGGGTCAGGCGGAACTGGTAGCAGCCCTTGACCTCCATGCCGGGGAACAGCTCGTCGGCGTGGGCGTGAATCATCGACGACAGGAACACCAGATTCTCACCGCCATCGCAGACGTCATTAGGCAACCGCACCAGCCTCGGCAGTGAGCGCGGCGCGGGAACGATGGCCATACCGGTCTCTCGCCCGAAGGCGTCCTTGCCGTCGAGTTCCACAATGAAGTTGAGGCTTTTGTTCACCAGCCGGGGAAAGGGGTGGGACGGGTCCAGTCCGATGGGGCTGACCACCGGCAGGATTTCCTCGTCGAAGTAACGGCGCACCCACTCGGCCTGGGCCGGAGTCCACTCCCGGCGGCGCACGAAATGGATGTTCTCCTGCTCCATCTCCGGAATCAGCACGTTGTTGATGATGTCGTACTGTTCACGGATGTACTCGTGAGCCACGCGGCTGATTTCCGCCAGCGCCTGCTCAGGCATCATGCCGTCCGAACCGACGGTCTCACGGCCGTATTTCATCTGCTGGCGCAGACCGGCGACACGGATCTCGAAAAACTCGTCCATGTTGCTGCTGAAAATACAGCAGAAAATCAGCCGGTTGATCAGCGGGTGCGTGGTGTCCAGCGCCTGCTTCAACACCCGATAGTTGAACTGCAGCTGGCTGAGTTCACGGTTGAAGTAGTTTTCGCTGGCGCCCAGATCAACTTCCTGCCCCACCGGCGGCACTTCCACCGGGGCCGGGATGCTCTGATCGTCCACAACGTGCAATTCATTGGCTGATTCGGTAGTCATGACTCGCTGATTCCAGATGTTTGATTCTTGGTACTTTATGGCTTCCCGGCACCTTGCGCGGACTCACGCAGCAGCCGTGCTGCCCTGACCGCGAAATAGGTCAGGATGGCATCGGCACCGGCCCGGCGCATGGCCATCAGGCTTTCCATCATCACCGCATCGCCGTCGAGCCAGCCATTGTCCGCCGCTGCCATGTGCATGGCATACTCTCCGCTGACCTGATACACAAATGTAGGTACCTGTAGCTCGTGTTTGACTCGGTACACAATTTCCAGATACGGCATGCCGGGCTTGATCATCACCATGTCGGCCCCCTCGGCCAGATCCATGGCGACCTCGTGGAGTGCCTCATCACTGTTGGCCGGATCCATCTGATAAGTCGATTTATTGCCTTTGCCCAGATTGGCGGCGGAACCGACGGCATCACGGAAGGGGCCATAATAGCTCGACGCATATTTGGCAGAATAAGCCAGAATGCGAGTGTTCACATAGCCCGCCGATTCAAGGGCATCGCGGATGGCACCGACGCGGCCGTCCATCATGTCTGAGGGCGCCACGATATCGGCGCCGGCATCTGCATGGGACAACGCCTGATTGACCAGCGCTTCAATGGTGACGTCGTTCAGCACATAACCGTCATTATCAACGATGCCGTCCTGGCCATGGGTGGTGAACGGATCCAGCGCCACATCGGTGATCACACCCAACTCAGGCACCGCTTTCTTCAATGCACGCACCGCACGCTGGGCCAGACCGTCGGAGTTCCAGGCGCCCGAACCGGATACGTTCTTGTCCGCCGCCGGCACCACCGGAAACAGCGCCACCGCCGGAATGCCCAGGTCCACCAGTTCTTCCGCCAGCTCGACCAGCAGATCAATGCTTAACCGTTCAACACCCGGCATCGACGGCACGGCTTCGCGCTTACCCTGACCTTCCAGCACAAATACCGGGTAGATCAGATTGTCTGCGGTCAGTTGATGCTCCCGCACCAGGCGACGAGAAAAGTCATCGGCACGATTACGACGCAGGCGGGCAGCAGGAAAAGCACGACGGATGGGTGAACGCATATAACACCTCCTGGGGCGGGTCAGATTTTTGGCCGACCGGAGATCACCGATCAACCGCACTTTCATCATACACGCCCATGCCGTCGGGAGGCACGCGACCGCCGGTAATGGCCCCGATAGCGCCAGATCGTAACCGGGGGATATGACAGCTCCGTTACCGCAAGGATCCAGAGCCCCTGCTCACCGTTACTCGGGTCACGAGTCGACAGCCGGCGGTTGTGACCCGGGTGATTGATTTACCAGCCAAAAACCGACGAGGACTGCTATGATCACCAGCAAACCCGTTGCCAGCAGCAATGAGACTCTCATAATCCGCAGGTGCTTGTTGGAATTATAAAATGCAGTCCGCCGGCGAAGCCGGCAGCCGAGGGAAACAGAATAGACCAATGCTCCAGGGCTCGCTGAGACAGCGTTCAAAAACCGGCCCGCTCCGCACGGAGGCGGGCCCGAGAGATCAGAGTGACCGGTTATTGAAACCAATCTCCACCTTGCGGGAAGGGTCGGACCGGAACGTTGTGTCCACTTCCTGGATTTTTCCGCCCTGGCTCAGAAATGCTTCGATGTCCGCCTGCAACTGTGCACGAATCCGGGCACGGCCAGCGACCGAGTGGTTATCCTCGTTGTCGCTGCTCCAGCTTCCGGATTGCTCCAGATTGCTTTCGTCGAATTCACTCACGGCCTTAATCTCCATCAACGAAAACAAAACACCGAGCGCACCAAACCCGGCGCGGGCAGGCCGCTCTGTCTCGGTGACACCGGGCGTTCCGGATCACCTTGGCGTCTTTATAATCTGCTTTTTCGAGCAACGCTATTTCAGATCAACGACTTTTTTGTAATTTTTTGTAATCACTAATAAGATATTGAAATGCATATATAAAATTGTTCATCCGTCAGCCCCTTCCAGGTTGACACAAAGAATGAATAATGATTCACTACTTCAAAGGAGCCGGCATGGCTTACCGGGAAACGGAAAAAATGCGCAAACGCAAGGCGGAAGCCCGTCAGCGCATTCTGACTTGCGCCTATGAATGTGTGGCTTACAGCGGATTCCGCAGCGCCAGAGTGACCACCATTGCCACTCAGGCTGGCGTGGCGACCGGAACCATCTACCGCCATTTCGAGTCCAAAGAGGATCTGTTTGCGGAGATCTTCCGGTTGGCCACCCAGAGGGAGGTGGACAAGGTCGCGGAGGCTCTGGCCACCCGGGGTAACGCCACCGCCCGACTGGAAGCCGCACTGCGCCAGTTTGCAGAGAGAGCACTGCGGGGACCGGTCATGGCCTGGTCGCTGATCGCCGAGCCGGTCGATCCGAAGGTGGAAGTGGAACGACTGAAATACCGCAAGGCCTACGCCGAGCTGTTCGAGCAAGCCATCAGCGAGGGCATGGAGGAAGGCTGCATTCCACAACAGGACGCCGGTCAGAGCAGCACCTGCCTGGTGGGTGCCATTGCCGAAAGCCTGGTGGGACCCTTGTCACCGGTGCAAAGCGACGCCCGACAGAAACCGGGAAACGAACCGGAACCCGACAACAACGACAACAACGACAACAACGATCCGCTGGTCAACGCCATCATACGATTTTGCATGCAGGGGCTGACTGGCACCAGGAGGTAACATGAACGCCCGCCAGCCCATACCGCCCGTCGCGGCCGATGACGCACAGGAACCGCAAGAGCACTACTTGGCCCAGACCCACGACGTGGTCAACCAACCGCCCGCCCTGGAAGACTACAACCTGTACGAACAGGATCAGGCGCTGCAGGAAGCGGTGATACGGGAAGGCGGGCCGGGCGCCACGAACGGCCTGGTCGCCTTCGGCGCCCTCGCCGGTACGCGCGAAACCATCGAACTGGGCTTCCGCGCCAACGAGAACAAACCGGTGTTCAACACCCACGACCGCTTCGGACACCGCATCGACCAGGTGGACTTCCACCCCGCCTATCACCAACTGATGTCCATCGCGATGGAACATGGCCTGCACAGCAGCCCCTGGACCAACCCCGGTGCCGGCGCCCACGTTAACCGCGCAGCCAAGTACTACATGCACTCCCAGGTGGAAGCCGCCCACTGCTGCCCCATTACCATGACTTTCGCCGCCATCCCCTCGATCCGCAAACAGCCGGAACTGGCGGCGTTGTGGGAAGATCGCATCCTTGCCAATGCGTACGACCCCCGCAACCTGCCCGACGGCGGGAAAAGCTCGGTGACCATCGGTATGGCGATGACCGAAAAACAGGGCGGCAGCGATGTGCGGGCTAACAGCACCCGGGCCTACCCCGTGGGCGCTGAAGGTCCCGGCCAGCCCTATGAGCTGCTCGGCCACAAATGGTTTGTCTCCGCCCCCATGTGTGACGCTTTCCTGGTGCTGGCCCAGACCAGCAACGGCCTGTCCTGCTTCCTGATGCCGCGCTGGCGACCGGACGGCAGCAAGAACCCGTGGCAGATCCAGCGCCTGAAGAACAAGATGGGCAATGTCGCCAACGCCTCCAGCGAGGCGGAACTGCGCGGCGCCCTGGCGTGGATGGTCGGTGACGAAGGCCGTGGCGTACCCACCATCATTGAAATGGTGGCCATGACCCGCTTCGACTGCATGATCGGCAGCTCCGCCGGCATGCGCCAGGCCGTGGCCCAGGCCACCCATCACTGCCGCCACCGCAGCGCCTTCGGCCACCGCCTCAACGAACAGCCGCTGATGCAGAACGTGCTGGCCGACCTGGCGCTGGAAAGCGAAGCGGCACTGGTCTATACCCTGCGCATCGCCCGCGCGCTGGACAACCAGCACCTGGAACACGAACGCCTGCTGGCGCGCCTGGCCACCCCGGTGGGCAAATACTGGATCTGCAAACGCGCCCCCAACCACGCCTATGAAGCCATGGAGTGCATCGGCGGCAGCGGCGTGATGGAAGACTGCATCATGCCACGCCTGTTCCGCGAATCCCCGGTCAACGCCATCTGGGAGGGCAGCGGTAACGTCCAGTGCCTGGACACCCTGCGCGCCATCCAGAAAGAGCCGGACACCCTCGAGGCCTTCTTCCGCGAAGTAGCCGAAGCCCGCGGCAGCGATGACCGCTTCGACCGCTTCGTGGCCGAGCTGCAGAACGACTTCGCCGACATCAGCGACTTCCAGTACCGCGCCCGCAACCTCGTCGACCGCCTGGCTCTGGCCCTACAGGCCAGCCTGCTGCTGCGCGGCTCCGACCCGGCCGTGGCCGACGCCTTCTGCGCCGCCCGCCTGCAGTCCGGCGGCGGCCTCAACTATGGCAACCTACCCTCCGGCACCGACGCCGCGGCCATTATCAAACGGGCCACGCCTGTAGTAGGCTAAAGTTCAAATGATCAGGATATCCGAAGCCTGACTGAACCCGATGCCACCTGAAAAGTTGGAGAGCTGTCGGGGGCAGGACTTCCAAAACCCTGCGGAGCCATGGATGGCGGAGCGGAGCGTACAGGGACGTATTCACAGCGTGTTTTGGAAGTCCTGCCCCCGGCGGCTCCCGCACCGAAGCCGAACACAACATGTCAGAAGCACTCAGAAAACTGCTCAACCAGTCTGGTCCGACGCCGGTGATCACCCCCCACGTGGGTGTGCTCACCCTGCACTTCCAGCTTTACGGCTGCGAGGATCTCAAGGCCAAACGCAAAGTCTTCACCGCCCTGAAAGCCGTCTGGGGCCGCGAACCTGATCTGGCAGTGGCGGAGACCGCCGACCAGGACGCCCTCGACTGCGCCACCTGGACCATCGCCGCCCTGGGCAGCTCGACCCAGCAGATCACCCAGCGCCTCGACCAGGTCGAAAAAGCCATTCAGGAACGGGTGGATGCTGCCATACTGGACGTGCACCGGGAGATTCTCTGAGTGCGGCCGGAGGCCCTGTAGCCTAACTACCCACCAGGTCGTATACTACGCGTCCTTTGACAGGGTGCCGAAAGGCTGGCTCAGGGGTCATAAGGGAGGCCAGAGCGCCCGCGGGACAACGGGCAAGACGATTTCTTCACCGTCGGATGTAACCGTCCGGCTGTATCCGCCAGGCATCCGGAACCCGCCAGGCGGATGACCACCGATGAAAAGTGTGTGTCGCGTATGACCGGAAAGAAAAAATCCGCCCAGGCCTCAGTTGAGGCAATGTATCGGGTCTTCACGGTGCCAGAGGCGCCGGAATCGACCCTGAGCCGGATTGACCAGAACATATCCCGCAACCTTGCCGGTTTCCTGCAGGAACACATCGTCGCGGTCGAGCGGGACCTGTCAGAAGTCGAAAAGGACTTCTCCGACTACGCCATTCCCGAAAAGCCCGTGTTCGTCTCCGAACAGGCCCAGTTCCTGCTGGACAAGCTGGTGGCCAACTCGGTTCACACCGCCTCCCCCAGCTTCATCGGCCACATGACCTCAGCGCTGCCCTATTTCATGCTGCCGCTGTCCAAAATCATGATCGCCCTCAACCAGAACCTGGTGAAGACCGAAACCTCCAAGGCGTTCACCCCCATGGAGCGCCAGGTACTGGGCATGATTCACCGGCTGGTGTATGGCCAGGACGGTGCCTTCTACCGCAAGTGGATGCACGACCCCCGCTACGCCCTCGGCGCCATGTGCTCCGGTGGCACGGTGGCCAATCTGACTGCGTTGTGGGTTGCCCGCAACCGCGCATTCCCGGCCGAGGGCAGCTTCCGCGGCATCCATGAAGAGGGCCTGTTCCGGGCGCTGCGCTATTACGGCCACGAGGGTGCCGCCATACTGGTGTCCCGCCGCGGTCACTACTCCCTGCGCAAGGCCGCCGACGTGCTTGGCCTGGGCCGTGAGTTCCTGGTGCCGGTGGACACCGACGACGACAACCGCATCGATACCGACGCGCTGCGGGACAAATGCCTGGAACTGCAGAAACAGAAGATCAAGGTCATGGCCATCTGCGGCATCGCCGGCACCACCGAAACCGGCAACGTTGACCCACTGGACGCCATGGCCGACATCGCCCGGGAATTCGGCGCCCATTTCCATGTCGACGCCGCCTGGGGCGGCCCCACCCTGTTCTCCCGCGCCCACCGTGGACTGCTGCGGGGCATCGAACAGGCGGACTCGGTCACCTTCGACGCCCACAAACAGCTTTATGTGCCCATGGGCGTGGGCCTGGTAGTGTTTCGTGATCCAAGCCTTGCCAGCGCCGTCGAGCACCACGCCCAGTACATCATCCGTAAAGGCTCGCGGGATCTGGGCAGCACCACTCTGGAAGGCTCACGCCCCGGCATGTCGATGCTGATCCACTCGGGCCTGAAAATCCTGGCACGGGAAGGCTACGAAATCCTTATCGACCAGGGCATCGACAAGGCCCAGACCTTCGCCGATCTGATCGACGCCCATCCGGATTTCGAGCTGGTGACCAAACCGGAACTGAACATTCTGACCTACCGCTACTGCCCGCCCGAGGTGCAACAGGCGCTGGCGCAGGCCGATGAACTGCAGGCGGAAAAACTCAACGCCTGCCTCAACCGCATCACCAAGTTCATCCAGAAAACCCAGCGGGAGCGGGGCAAGGCATTCGTCTCGCGGACCCGACTGGAGCCGGCCCGTTACTTCCACTTCCCCTGCATCGTGTTCCGGGTGGTGCTGGCCAATCCGCTGACCACGCGGGAGATTCTGGAGGATATTCTGGCCGAACAGCGGGAACTGGCGATGACCGAGGACGGGATTCAGGACGAGATTTCAATTCTGCATCAGATGGCGGATGCGGTGCTTAAGCAGCGTGAGCCTGGCGTACGACAGGCCTGAGTAATCCTGGATCGGGTTCCGCCAGCGCCGCCATCCATGGCTCCGCAGGGTTTTGGACAGGCCACCCCGACCCCGGCTCTGCGTTCTGCCGCAGCCCCCCGACTCAGTAAAGCGCCTCTTCGTCATCCAGCACTTCGTGCAGGATGTCCAGAAACATATGATCCGCCTCACTCCAGTTCTCCGGGATACGGATCGTGGTATTCGCGCTGATCTCACGGGCAATCACTTCATTGGCATTCTGCTCGCTACGGTGCTTGCGGGCGATTTCCACGGATTTGACAGCAATGGTGGGATCGCTCAGTACTTTTTTGATGAACACTCGCAGCTCATTGATCATACGAGCCTGACGGCTTTCGGCAGACGAACTCATCATAAACTCCCGGATAGTTTAACGTTCAGGGCTCACCCCTCAACATCGCAATAGTATGGCTAATTCGGCGGGCGGCAACCAGCCCGGAATCGTCCCGCCCGGTCCGCCAGCGAACCGGGCAACGGCCAGCTTTACATCAACAGCCCACGCAGGGTGAAGAACAGCATCGCCGCCATCAGTGCGGAGGCCGGCACGGTGATGATCCACGCGGCCACGATGCGAGTCAGATGGGAACGCTTGACCATTTCCTCGCGGTAGATCTTCTTCAGGCGCTTGCGTTCGCTCTTGGACAACGGCACCTGCTTTTTCTTCTTGGCCTGCTTGAGCAGGTTTTCCATTTCCTCCACCGAGGCATTGCGGAAGTCGTCGAGGAACGGACGCAGGCGCGCCTGCTCTGCTTCGTCATGCTGCTCCATGATCTTGTGCAGCTGGGTGGCGTAGTTGTATTTCAGATACTCCCGCAGGAAGCCGACACCGAACACACCGCCGATGGCGATGTGGGTGGAGCTTACCGGCAGGCCCAGCTGGGAGGCGATGATGACCGTGAGCGCGGCCGACAGGGCGATACAGAAGGCGCGGGTTTTGTCGAGTTCGGTGATCTCGCTGCCCACTGTCTTGATCAGGCGCGGGCCGAACAGCATCAGGCCAACGGCAAGGCCGAGCGCACCCACCAGCATGACCCAGAGCGGAATGGCGGCGGAGGTCACCACCGCGCCGGCCGACAGGGCATCGTTAATCGCGGCAAGCGGACCAATGGCGTTCGCCACGTCGTTGGCACCGTGGGCAAAACTGAGCAGCGCCGCGGCAAAAATCAGCGGCCAGGTAAATAGGGAGTTCACCCCCTCGGCACTGTTTTCCATGGTGGCGGCGCGACGACCGACCAGTACCCGCATGGCCACGAAAACCACCGCCGCAACCGCCAGCCCCACCAGCGACGCGCCGAGGAAGTCCACCTCAACCAGCTTCTTTACACCCTTGACCATCAGGTAGGTGCCGAACGCCCAGGCCATGATTGCCACCAGCCAGGGCACAAAGGTGCGCGCCGCCGGGATCAGATTCTGGCGATAGAGTACGGTTTTTTTGATGGCAAAGAGGAACAGCGCTGCCAGCACGCCGCCCATCACCGGTGAAATCACCCAGCTGGCCACGATTTTGCTCATCACCGCCCAATCGGCGATGCCCCAGCCCCCAGCGGCAATACCCGCGCCCAGCACACCGCCAACGATGGAGTGAGTGGTGGAAACCGGTGCGCCCATCCAGGTGGCCAGGTTCAGCCACAAGGCACCGGCCAGCAACGCGGCGGTCATCAGCCAGACGAACGCGTTAACGTCGTCGAGACGATCGGCGGCAATGATGCCGCCCTTGATAGTCGATACCACGTCACCGCCGGCAATGATCGCGCCGCCGGCTTCGAAGATGGCCGCAAGCAATACCGCACCGCCAAGAGACAGGGCGCCGGAACCCACCGCGGGGCCAACGTTGTTGGCAACGTCATTGGCACCGATGTTGATCGCCATGTAGCCGCCGATAACCGCGGCGGCCATCAACAGCATGCTGTTGGGCATGCCACTGCTCAGTTGCCCGACCACCAGCCAGATGCCGAGCAGGAACAGAAAGCTGAAGCCTACCCGGTAACGCTCGGTGGAAGGACTGGTCAGGAGGGTGTCAAGAAATCCGCTTTTCGGGGCCATAACAGATCCGGTCTCGTCGATGCTGAATGAGTTGCTACGTATTGCGCCTTCCCGGCCAGTCAGATTGCGCCTTCCCTAGGGTAGTCTACACTGCGCGGCAACTATAATTTTTTTGCCACAAAAATGAAACATTTGAACCGGACCCGGGGCTGCTGACAAATATCTTGGATAGTTGCTGCACGGTCGGCTCAAATTGACTCATAATTGCTATAAAACGCGCCAGAAATACAACAATAGCAACAAAGGCAGCCATGACCGATCGCATCCCCCCCCAGCCCCCCGACAGCTCGGAAGAGGCGCGCATCGCGCGGCTGCTGACGTGGTTGTCGCTGATGGCGATTGTGTTTCTGGTGGGCATCGGCACCAAGGCGTGGAACGCCGATCACGCGGTCCATGCCTGGACGCTCTGGGCATTCGCGTTGCCGATCGCACTGAACATGGCCCACTTTGCGCGCACCCGGAACCGGGCGGCCCAGAAAGGCGGTCTGATTACCGTGGTGGGCTTGCTGTTCGCCTATCTGATGGCGTCTGGTGGGGAGAGCAACACCGGCCCGCTGTGGTTTTTCGTGTTCCCCCCCCTGCTCTTCTACCTCACCAACCTGAAAACCGGCACCGCCATTCTGCTGTTCTGCTATCTGCTCGCGGTGGTGGTGTTCCAGTTCCCCAACCTGCCGCTGGTCACCGCGGAATACTCAACCGACTTCAAGATCCGCTTTTTCGCGGCACTGACCTTCGAGTCCATTTTCTGTTTTGTGCTGGAAGCCAGCCGGCTGAAGGCGAGAAACGAGTTGATGGAACTGGCCCGCACCCATGAACATGCGGCCCGTACCGACGAGCTGACCGGGCTGGCCAACCGGCGGGATATGCAGCACCGGCTGTTGGCGGAATTCTCGCGCTTCCAGCGTTCGGGCCATCACTTCTCGATCGTGCTGATCGATCTGGACCTGTTCAAGGCGATCAACGACCAGTTCGGCCATGACGCCGGTGATGAGGTGCTGAAAACCTTTGCCGGCCAGATGCGCACGGTGATCCGCCAAACCGACGTGGCGGCCCGCTGGGGCGGCGAGGAGTTTCTGCTACTGCTGCCTGACACCTCGTTACTGCAGGCCCTCACGCTCGCCGAGCGCCTGCGGGCCGAGGTGGAGACCACAGAGTTCGTGTTCGGCAGGCAACGACTGCCGGTCTCCATCAGTGCCGGGGTCTGCTCCATCGCCAAGGCCAGCTCGGTGGATGAGCTGCTGAAACAGGCGGATGTCCACCTTTACAGCGCCAAGGAGGCGGGTCGCAATCGTATTGCCCCACGCGTCCGCAGTCTTGGCGGGAATGACGCTGCCGACCCCCTCACCCAGTCTTGAGCGGCGCCGGACCAACCGCTATGATCCAACGCCAGATCTAACCATGGCGGCCAACAACTGCCATGAAGACATGACAGAGGCGGATATGGCAGCAATTCGAGTACTGGTGGGCAGCGTTTACGGCGGCGCTCTGATGACCGCACGGGCAATCCGGAAAACCCTGGAAAGCGAGGGGCACACCGTCACCGTGCTGGAGAATCCGGTGCTGGACCAGATCACCGACAACACCGACCCCCTGCTGATATGCACATCAACGACAGGACAGGGCGAGGTGCCCCCGAACCTGCTGCCGTTTTACCTGTCCCTGCGCGAGCAACTGCCGCAGCAACCCGGACGGCCGTTTGGCGTGATTGTGCTGGGTGACAGCTCCTACGGAGAGACGTTCTGTGGCGCCGGCGAGCTGCTGGAAGAGGCGCTGTACGAAACCGCCGCCCGCAAGGTCGGTGACACCCTGCGTATCGACGCGCTGGAAACCCTGGAGCCGGAGCAGGAAGCCCTGCCCTGGTCGCGGGAATGGATCGCCAATCTGTAACCGTGGTGGCAGAGTGAGTAACACTCTGCAAATTTCAGGATGACACCCTTGAGCGGTTCCCGGGCGGAAGTCATACTGCACAAAACAAACATAACAAGTTCGGTATTTTGTGCGCCATATTGCTCTGTTTTTCGCCCTGATGGGCGCGATGATCACCATGGCCCCCGAAGGTCAGGCAGATGCCACGGGGTCGTCACGACTTCCCCAGCCCACCATTGCCTTCCTGGAGGCGCCCGGGGGCGACGACCTCTCGGGCTTGCTGGCCCGTCCGGATTGGCAGCCCCTGGCGGAAGACACCCCCAATTTCGGCTATGTGACCGGTCATTACTGGTACCGTCTGTCCCTGCCGGATGGACCTCCGCAGCAGGTGCTGGAAATCAGCTATCCGCAACTGGATTATGTCACCTTTTATCTGCTCGCTGATGGCGAGCTGGTGGACAAAGTCGTCACCGGGGATCATCTGCCGTTTGCCGAGCGCCCGCTTTACCACCCCAGCTTTCTGGTGCCCTACACCGTAGAGCCGGGTGTCAGCTACGAGATACTGCTGTCGGTCCAGACCAACGGCGCGCACCAGGTGCCCATTCGGCTGTGGGAGCAGAACGCCCTGTTCGACGCCCTGACCACCGAGGACCGCCTCCACAGTCTGTATTACGGCATCCTGATCACCACCATTTTCTTCAACCTGTTTATCTTCCTGACCCTGCGGGAAGCCACCTACCTGTTCTATGTGCTGTCGACATTTGGCTACCTGTTCCTGATGGCGACTCTGCGTGGGGTGACTTATCAGGTGTTCTGGCCCGAAAGTCCGTGGCTGCATAACCAGACCATGCTGATGGCCGTTCCGGTGGCCGTCGTGTTTGCACTGCTGTTTGCCCGCTCGTTCCTCAAACTGCGGGATCGCGCGCCCCTCACGGACCGGCTGCTGAAAGTCATTATCGGGCTCAGTCTGGCGGCGGTGCTCGGCACCTTCGTGCTGGATTTCAATACCTCGATCAAATCCTCGGTGGCGCTGGCATTGTCCGGCTTCCTCGTGCTGACGGTGATCGGGCCGGTCCAGTGGGCCCGGCGCAACCCCCAGGCTGGCTACTACACCGTCGCCTGGGCGCTGTTGATTGTCGGCACCATGCTCACCGCCGCCAACAAGTACGGCTTGCTACCCACCAACTGGCTGACCACCTACGGCATGCAGGTGGGCTCTGGCCTGGAAGCCATTCTGCTGACCATCGCCCTGGCCAAACGGCTGTACAACGAGCGGGAAGAGAAGCTGCACGCCCGCGAAGCGGAGCTGCGAGCCATGGCGGCGCGGCGGACCGCAGAGCTGCGGTTGATGGATCAGGCCCTGCACAACCCCCTGACCGGGCTGCCCAACCGCACCAGTTTCGAGATGATGATCAACGATCTGATCACCCGGGTGCCCGATCGCCGTTACGCCATTGCAGTAATCCACCTGAGCAACCTGCAGGCGATCACCAAGACCCTAGGGCATCGCAATACCGATCGCCTGATCGAGCTGGCCTCGGCCCGCTTCAACAGCATTGTCAGGGAACTGCCGGGGATTCTGCCCATCGAGACCACCGAACAGCGGTCGGTGTACCTGGCGTCACTGGAGCCTTCAACCTTCGGTTTTGTGGTCGATGCCGCGATGATCGGTAACGCACCCCGCGCCATCATTCAGGGCCTGGAAGAGCTCCGGGAACCGGTGGACTATCTGGGCATGCAGCTGCCGCTGGATCCGCAGATCGGTACCGCGATCTTTCCGGAGCACGCCCAGGACACTAACTCACTGATTCGCCGCGCCCACATCGCCCAGGGCTCGAACGAAGCCCGCGACCGCGGATTGGCCTATTACCAGCCAACACGGGATTCCTACAGCGCCGACCGGCTGACACTGGTCTCGGAGTTGCGCAAGGCGCTGCAAAACGGCGAGCTGGAGCTGCACCTGCAGCCCAAAATGGCGCTGCCCTCCCGCACCATTGTCGGGGTGGAGGCACTGATTCGCTGGCCTGAGCGCAACACCCCCATCCCTGCCGATATGCTGATCGGTATTGCCGAGCAGACCGGGCTGATCAAGCCACTGACGCGCTGGGTTCTGGAACAGTCTCTGGCGCTTCGGACCAGGCTGGTGGAACAGGGCTGGCCGCTGGGCATTGCCGTGAATATTTCGCCGAACAATCTGCGGGAGCCGGACTTCCCGATGTTTGTCCAGCGGCTGATGAGCAGTCATCACAGCCACCGCGGCATGATCATCCTGGAGGTCACCGAAACGTCGATGATGCAGGACCCGGCCAACTCCCTGAAGGCGTTGAACTCGCTGCACACAGCGGGTATCCCGGTCTCCATTGATGACTTCGGTTCGGGCTATTCGTCGCTGTCGTACATCAAGCAGTTGCCCGCCAGCGAGATCAAGATCGACCGCTCCCTGATTACCGATATCGGTACTCATGCCGGTGACCGCGTCATCGTGCAGACCACCATCGATATGTGCCATTCCCTCGGCTACAAAGTCGTGGCAGAAGGCGTGGAAGACGAGACCACGGCGGCGCTGCTGGAGAGCATGGGCTGCGACATGATCCAGGGCTACCTGCTCACCCCGCCACTGCCCCTGGAAGAGCTGCTGGTCTGGTTATCCGACCGCGCCGCCGCGGAGGACAAGCGGAAGATTGTCTGATGCCGGGAAGGCAAGAGGGCGAAAGAGCGGCTGTCACCCCGGTCCGTCAGCGGGCGCGTTTGCGGATCAGCGCTTCCTGGGTGGTGGACGCCACCAGACCGCCCTGCTGATTGAAGAAGTTGCCGCGATTGAAGCCGCGGCCGCCGGAGGCGCTGGGGCTGTCCTTGTCGTACAGCAGCCACTCGTCCATGCGGAAATTCCGGTGAAACCAGATGGCGTGGTCCAGGCTGGCCACCTGCATGCCCTTGCTCATGAAGGTAACACCGTGGGGATTGAGCGAGGTGCCCAGAAAAGAAAAGTCCGACGCATAGGTCAGCAGGCAGCGATGCAGGACCGGGTCATCAGGCAGATGTCCCTGGGTCCGGAACCAGCTTTGCTTGTGGGGCGGCCGCGCCTCGGGCTTGAACGGATTGACCGGGTCCACCGGACGGATCTCGATCGGACGCTCACGGGTGAGCGTATCCCGCAGGTGCTCGGGAACGTGAGGGGCCAGCATCTCGCCGTATTCCTGCTCCGACTTCAGGGTGTCCGGATCCGGTGCATCGGGCATGTCCAGCTGGTGCTCAAAACCCTGCTCCTCCACCTGGAAAGACACCGATCCGGTGAGGATCTCTTTACCGCCCTGGCGCGCAATAACCCGGCGCACGGAGAAGCTGCCGCCATCCCGCACCCGCTGCACTTCGTAGTCAATCGGCATGCTGTGATTGCCCGGGCGCAGAAAGTAGGCATGCAGGGAATGGGGCAACCGGCCTTCGACCGTGCGACTGGCCGCCATCAGCCCCTGCCCCAGAACCTGGCCGCCAAACACGTTGGGAAAACCAAGGTCTTCACTGTCACCCTGGAAATGGTCGTCCCCGATTGGCGAAAGATCCAGAAGATCCACCAGCTTTCTGGTTATCTCAAGCATGCCCACTCCTGTCAATTCGTTAGCTCACGAATGAATTTCTACCCGAAGCCGGGCCTTTTCGCAATAACTCAGCCGTGAATGGGGGGCACTTCCTTTGACAGGGCCTGCTTTTCCACCGCAAACCGGCCAGTCACCGCGAAACCCAGCACGGCACCATCCGCCGCTTTGAACAAGGCACGGACATCGCTGCCCTCCTGCTCAAGCTCCCACGCTCCGGCAGCGTTGGGCGGGGGCGGGCAGACGGCCGTGGGGCAGCACGGGGTTTTGATCATGACCGGCATGGTGCCGTAAGCCACCTCGGTGCGCTCACTCACCAGCGTTTTCGCCAGGGCTCGGGAGCAGGCCATCAGCGGCAGCACGTACAGCAGCACGTGGCCGTCGACCTCGGCGCAGTCACCCAGGGAATAGACATCCGCCGCGGAGGTTTCCAGCGCCCGGTTAACCACAATGCCCCGGTTGGTGGCAATGCCGGCAGCTTCCGCCAGTTCGGTTCGCGGCCGCAGACCGACAGCGGAAATCACCAGATCCGCTTCCAGCGTCTCGCCGTTGGCCAATGCCAGCCGCACGCCCTCACCGGCACGGTCAATGCGATCCACCACGGTTTCGAGATGGAAACCCACGCCCAACTCGGTCAGCTCGGCCTTGACCGCCTCTGCCGCCGGCGGCGGCAGCAGACCCGGCATCAGCGTGTCAGAGGGGGCAATCACATCCACCTCGACACCGCCGTTGCGGAGGTCGTTGGCAAACTCACAGCCGATCAGGCCAGCACCCATGATGGCCACCCGCTTTTTGCCCGCCAGCGCTTCGCGGAACGCGCGGTAATCCATCAGATCGTTGATGGAATGCACGAATTCCTGACCGTCACCTTCAATATTCAGGCGAATCACGTCAGCGCCCCAGGCCAGCACCAACTTGCTGTAGCGGAGACGTTCGTCGCCCAGCACCAGCTCGTGGGCTGCGGTGTCGATGCCGGTCACCGTGGTGAACGTGCGCAGCTCGAGATTCAGCTGCTCGGTCATGGCGTCGGCACTGGCCTGGGCCAGCTCCTCGGCCTCCTTGCCCTTGGTAAAACCGGTTGACAGCATAGGTTTGGAATAACTGAAGCCGTCATCGGCGGTGACCATGACGATGGCGATGTCCTTGTCTTGCTTACGGATCTCCCGGGCCAGGGAGTATCCGGACAGGCCGGTTCCCACGATGACGATAGGGGCTTCTGTTGTCATTCCAATTCTCCGTCGGTGTGCTTCTCAGGGTGGCGGCCGGGTATCAGCCAATCTCGATCATTTCAAAGTCTTCTTTGCCCACGCCGCAGTCAGGGCAGACCCAGTCCTCAGGCACATCTTCCCACTTGGTGCCCGGCTCGATACCGTCTTCCGGCCAGCCTTCGGCCTCGTCGTAAATCAGTCCACACACAACACACTGCCACTTTTTCATAATCTCTCTCCGCGTAGAATTCGGGCGCAATGATAATTGTCAGACAATATTGCACGCAAGTTTTTTGGTTGTGACTGCACATTACTCAAAACGGGCCACCATCATACCCACCCGCCCGGGATTGACCAATGCCACTCAGGACAGTCTTTCCCGGGTATTTCTGCCAATCGCCACAAATACCCATGGGCCGGTCGGCGGGTTGCCCCTCCCTTATACCCGCCTCCTCCGGTATAATCGCCGGTTTTACGACAGGATCCGACCGCTATGACCGATACCGTCGCCGAGATGAATCAGGTAATGAATGAAGCCGATTGCCTGGTCGATGAACAACAGGTACAGGTGGCCATCCGCAGCCTCGCAGACGACATCACCCGCCGCCTGAGAGACAGCAACCCCCTGCTGTTCTGCGTGATGAACGGCGGCCTCATCCTCACCGGACAGCTGCTACCGCTGCTGAAGTTTCCGGTGCAGGCGGAATACCTGCACGCCACCCGCTACCGTCAGGAAACCACCGGTGGCATCCTGGAATGGAAGCTGCGACCGGAAGCGGACATGAAAGACCGCACCATCCTGATCGTTGACGACATCCTGGACGAAGGCACGACCCTCTGCGCCATCGCCGATTACTGCCTCGCCCACGGCGCCCGCGAAGTGCTGACCGCGGTACTGGTGGACAAACAACACGACCGCAAGGCGCACCCGGATCTGAAAGCCGACTTCACCGGCCTGAACGTGGAAGACCGCTTCCTGTTCGGTTTCGGCATGGACTACAAAGGCTACTGGCGCAACGCCCCCGGTATTTATGCCGTCAAGGGACTTTGACCGGCGGGTGGACACGCCTGGCAGGGTGCCATTAACCGCACCCCTGGCGATTCCGCCCACCGACTGGTATCGCTCGCTGGCTGCTGCAGGCCTCCGTGACAACACGGTGCACGGCCCCGCCCGTTTCTGGTTACAGGCGGAAGGTTCGCTGACCCGGGAACTGCAACGGCGCTGCACCGACTCATTCCACGTTAACGTGATCCGCGAAGGGTTTTCGCGCCCGACCCGTGAAGAGGCGCAGACACTCAACGTGCCCGAGCGCCAACTGGCGTGGATTCGCGAAGTGCAGCTGTGTGGCGACGGTGCGCCCTGGGTTCTGGCCCGCACCGTTATTCCACTGCCCACCCTGGAAGGCGCCGGGCGACGCCTGCGCCACCTCGGCCGCCAGCCACTGGGCGCCTGGCTGTTCAGCAACCCCCGCTGGCAACGTGGCCCGTTTGAAACCGGCGTCTGCCTGACCTGCGACCCGAGCCAGCCCCCGGTGGCCCGCCGTTCGCGTTTCCACAACGGCGACAAGGCGCTGCTGGTGGGCGAGTACTTTCTGCCCCAGTTCTGCCACTGAGCCCGGCCTTTAACAGGCGCACGTCCGCTGGCTATAATCCACGCTCAGGAAAACACCAGCCATACCCAATCGGACCACGCACTATGCTGTTGAACGCCATGCCCGAACACCTGCGGAGCCGCCTGGCGGACTACGCCAAGCTACTGCGACTGGATCGCCCCATCGGCAGTTTGCTCCTGCTCTGGCCCACTTACTGGGCGCTGTGGCTGGCCTCCGACGGATTCCCGGGCATCGGCAACCTGATCATCTTCACCGTCGGGGTGTTTCTGATGCGCGCCGCCGGCTGCGCCATCAACGACTTTGCCGACCGCGACGTCGACCGCCACGTCAAACGCACCAGAGATCGCCCCCTGACCTCTGGCCGCATTGCCGCCTGGGAAGCGGTCGCCCTGTTCCTCGGCCTCGCCCTGGTGGCCTTCCTCATGGTGGTGCTGTTCACCAATCCGCTGACCCTGTATCTGTCCTTCGGCGGCGTGGTTCTTGCGTTCATTTACCCGTTCATGAAGCGCTACACCCACCTGCCGCAGCTTTTCCTGGGCGCCGCCTTCTCCTGGGCCATTCCCATGGCATGGGCGGCCGAAGCCAATGAACTCACCCAGCTGACCTGGCTGCTGTTCACCGCCAACGTGCTCTGGACCGTGGCCTACGACACCTTCTACGCCATGGTCGACCGCGACGACGACCTCAGGATTGGTGTCAAATCCACCGCCATTCTCTTTGGCGACGCCGACCTCGCCATCATCGGCTTTCTGCAGGGTCTGGTGGTGGTGATCCTGATCATGGTGGGCAACCAGGCGGACCTGGGCATCATCTACAATCTGGGTGTCCTCGCCATGGCCGGCCTGTTCATCTACCAGCAGTACCTGGCCTGCTTGCGCGAGCGGGAGGGCTGCTTCAGAGCGTTTCTGAACAATAACTGGGCAGGATTTGCGGTGTTTGCCGGGCTGGTCGTCGATCGCTTGCTGCAATGACAGTAAGGAATATGGGAGCGGTGTGTCGCAGTCGTGCCCACTCCCGCCACCAGGCAGAATGTGTCATATACTTGTAACACTATGGCGTTGTAATAAGGCAGCAACAAACCAAGGTCTGATACAGGTTAATGCCCATGAATGGAAAAACTGTCCTGATCGTCGACGACGAGGCCCCGATTCGCGAAATGATCGCCGTGGCCCTGGAAATGGCGGATTACGACTACCTGGAGGCAGCGGACGCACTGGAAGCGCATGCCCTGATCGTCGACAAACACCCCGACCTCGTCCTGCTTGACTGGATGCTCCCCGGCACCAGCGGAGTGGAACTGGCCCGCCGCCTCAAAAAAGAAGAGGCCACAGCCGATATCCCCATCATCATGCTCACCGCGAAAGTCGAGGAAGACAACAAGATTCAGGGCCTGGAGGTGGGCGCTGACGACTACATCACCAAGCCCTTCTCCCCCCGCGAACTGGTCGCCCGTCTGAAAGCGGTACTGCGCCGGGCCACACCACCGGGCGTTGATTCTCCGGTAGAAGTGGAAGGCCTCACCCTTGACCCGGTCGGCCATCGGGTCACCACCGAGCAGGGCGCCCTCAGCATGGGCCCCACCGAGTACCGGCTGCTGCAATTCTTCATGACACACCAGGAACGGGTATATACTCGCTCTCAATTGCTGGATCAGGTCTGGGGTGGCAACGTCTACGTTGAGGAGCGTACCGTTGACGTGCACATTCGCCGGCTGCGCAAGGCCCTTGGCGAGCAACATGACCACCTGATCCAGACGGTGCGTGGTGCCGGCTACCGCTTCTCCACCCGGGCGGCATAAACGGCGGACGCAACGGCGGCACACCAACTCCAGGGCGTCTCGATGCAACACAACTGGTCACGATACTTTCGCCTGATCATCGGGTTTCTGGTCGTCTGCACCGCGGCGGGCGCCTTTTTCGGTTACCCGATCTACGGCCTGACCCTCGGTTTGATAGCCTACCTGTGGTGGACGCTGGTACACGCCCGGCGCCTCTACCACTGGCTGGGCAACCCCGGCGCAACCCGTGAGGCGCCCCAGAGCATCGGCCTCTGGGGCGACATTTTTGACGGTCTCCACAAACTGCATCAGAGCCACCTGCGCCTGCAGGATCGCCTGCGGGCACAGATCAACCGGGTGCAGGAATCCACCAACGCCATGCGCGATGGCGTCATCATGACCGACGCCAAAGGCTCCATGGAATGGTGGAACGGCTCCGCCGAGTACCTGCTCGGATTCCGCCGCAACACCGACCGCGGCCAGTACATTCACAACCTGATCCGCACCCCGGCGTTCAAAGCCTACTTCGACGCCCGCGACTACCGCGAGCCGCTGGACATCAACTCTCCGGCCAAGCCCCACATTCACCTGCAGATCCAGATCAGCCTGTTCGGTGACGACGATCGCCTGATCGTGGCCAAAGACGTGACCCGGCTGTATCAACTGGAGCAGATGCGCCGGGATTTCGTAGGCAACGTGTCCCACGAGATGCGCACCCCGCTGACCGTCATCAGCGGCTATCTGGAGACCCTGGTCGACAACGCCGACGACCTGCCGCCGAAGTGGCGCCGAGCCATCACCACCATGGCCCAGCAATCGTCCCGCATGGAAGCCCTGATTACCGACCTGATCCTGCTGTCAAAGATTGAAACCGGGGAACAGACCGTCAATGACACGGTGACCGACGTGGACGCACTGATTCGCCAGATCTGCCACGACGCCAGCGCCCTGAGTGGGGAAAAGGAACACGAATTCAGCGTGAAGATTACCGACCAACGGCTACTGAAGGGCGACGAAAGCCAATTGCGCAGCGCCTTCTCCAACCTGATCTTCAATGCCGTGAAATACACGCCCGCCAGGGGCCACATCACCGTGACCTGGAGCGCCAACCGTGACGGTGCGCATCTGTCGGTGCGGGATACCGGTATCGGGATCGATCCGGTGCACATTCCCCGCCTCACCGAACGTTTCTACCGCGCCGACCCGAGCCGCCACAAAGACACCGGCGGCACCGGCCTCGGGCTGGCCATCGTCAAACACGTGTTGCTGAACCACGACGGCACTCTGGAAATCAAGAGTCGCATCGGCGACGGCAGCGAGTTTATCTGCCACTTCCCGCGGGAACGGCTGGTCGAACGGGTACCGGAAAACGTATCCTGATCAGCGGTTGGCGGCGCGGAAACGCGCCACGAAGCGGGACAGGTCTTCAAGCTTCTTCGGATCCTCATCTACAAAGCGGATGGTGACACTGACAAAATCCGTGTCCTGACGCTTATCCACCGCCTGCAACTGGTGAACGTATCCGTTAAGCCTCGCCATCTGCCCTTCCGCAATCTCGATGTCCACCACCGCCTGATCAAGAATGCCGGGAAAATCCTGATCCCGCTTCGCGATAACACGCACTTCTGTCAGGTTGATGTCTTTCACCACAGATTTGAGCGTGCTGTCGGCAAAGCGCACCGAGGCCACGCTCAGCGAGCTGCGGGCGGCGGGTTTCTGCTCCGGAACCCCGGCGCCGGCCGCCAGCAGGGGCGAGGCGGCTGTGCCTCGCTCTGTGGCCGGGGTGTCGGTGACAGGCTCACGCTTCTGGGTCAGCAACGTCGCCGATTCCTTGAAGGCATCGGTGGGGCTGGCCATGGATTTTCCGCCGTGGTCCATGGCGTCTTTAAGGCTGCGCCCCATCACCTTGATGATTTTCTTGCTGAGACCGTCCGGACTGAACGGTTTGCCGAGATATTCCGACACCCCCTCTTTCACCGCTTCTACCACATGATTCTTATCGCCGCGGCTGGTGATCATGATAAACGGCACTTTCTCGTACTGCGGCTGCTGGCGCATCCACTGCAGCAGTTCCAGGCCGGACATCTCCGGCATTTCCCAGTCGCAGAGGATCAGATCGAAGGCGCCCCGGGACATCAGCGACTGTGCGCGACGGCCGTTCTGCGCGTCGGTGGTTTCAATCACGGGAAAACGCTGGCGAATCGTTCGTTTCACCAGATCCCGCACGAAGCTGGCGTCATCCACTACCAGCGCTTTGAGCATTGCCATGTTGTTTTGACCCTTTTACCGACCATCCGGGACGTTTCTCGATGAAACTATAGAACAAAGCAGACCCGGGAAAACCCCGACGCTACAAAAAGACCACAATTCACTGCAGGCGGGAACCGGCGGGTTAACGATTTGTCACGGTGACAGGCCCAAACCGGTATTTTCGTTCGTAAAAAAAAGGCTACCATGGCCGGGCCTGTTCAAAATGAACACCTCACCCATTATTGTTTCCATACCGAGGTTCTGCGTGCAAAACAGACATTCAGGGACTACCCACGGACAACGGACACTGCAACGTCTCTCTGTGACCGGACTGCTGCTGGCACTGGCGCTGCCGGTCGCCGCGGAAACCAGCAACACCGAGGCGTTCGGACAATGCGTTGCACGCCTCAAAGACCACGCAATTGCAGCGGGTGTCAGTACCAAAACCGCCAACGATGTGCTGACAGAGGTCGAACACCTTGACCGGGTGATCGAGCTCGATCGGCGCCAGCCCGAGTTCACCACCACGTTTGCGGATTACCTCAATCGCCGGGTGAACGAAGACCGCATCAGCAAGGGTCGGGAATTACTCAAAGAGCACCGGGAGCTGCTTGCCCGGGTCACCCGGGAAACCGGTGTACCGGCGCCGTATCTGGTGTCTTTCTGGGGGCTGGAAACCAACTTTGGTTCCTACTTCGGCAAGATGTCGGTGCCCAGTTCGCTGGCAACCCTGGCCTGCGACCCGCGCCGCAGAAGCTTTTTTACCGAGCAGCTGACCGCCGCGCTGCGGATTATTGACGAAGGCGCCATTGCTCCGGAACAGATGGAGGGATCCTGGGCCGGCGCCATGGGCCATGTCCAGTTCATGCCCACGGTGTTTCTCAAGCACGCCGTGGACGGTGACGGCGATGGCAAGCGGGATCTGTGGAACAGCCTGCCGGACGCCATGATGTCCGCAGGTAACTTCCTGCAACATCTGGGCTGGGACGGCGACTACCGTTGGGGCCGGGAAGTGCGGCTGCCCGCCAGTTTCGATTACTCACTGGCCGACGGCCGGCGCCTTGAGCTGGCGGAATGGAACAAGTTGGGCATCACCGACGCCTTCGGCAACGCACTGGCGGATGAGCCCATCGACGCGGCCCTGGTGGTGCCCTCCGGCCACCGCGGACCGGCGTTTCTGGCCTACCGCAACTTCAACGTGATCATGGGCTGGAACCGCTCGGAATTCTACGCCATTGCCGTGGGCCACCTGGCCGATCGTATCGCCGGGGCGGGCGGCCTGCAGACCCCCCCACCGGAGGATCAGCCCAATCTGTCCCGGGACATCATCCTTGCCCTGCAACAGTCACTGAACGGCCGCGGATTCGACACCGGCAAGCCAGACGGCATCATGGGGCCAGCCACCCGCGGGGCCATCCGCGGCTATCAGGCGGCCAACGACCGCATCGCCGACGGCTATCCGTCTCAGGACATCCTCAACGAGCTGACCGTGGCTCCGGAGGCCGAGAATCAACCCGACGCGTCCGAGGAATCCGATGACTGAGCACAGTACGCCATGGACTCGATAACCCAGGCGGCCCTCGGGGCAACGCTCGCCGGCGCAGTAGCCGGCAAAACCCTCGGGCGCTCGGTGCTGCTGACCGGAGCTGTGCTGGGCACCCTGCCGGATCTGGACGTGATCATCGATTACGGCAGTGCCGTGGCCAATTTCACCCAACACCGGGGGTTCAGCCATTCGCTGTTAATCCTGATCCCGCTATCGTTTCTGCTGGCCTGGGCATTGTGGCGCTGGAAACCGCAGCTGAGTTATCAGCGCTGGCTGCTGATGACCGGCCTGATACTGGTCACCCACCCGGTCCTGGACGCGTTCACCACCTATGGCACCCAGCTGTTCTGGCCCTTTGGACCACCGGTGGCGCTGAACAGCATTTTTATCATCGACCCGCTGTACACCCTGCCCCTGCTCGCCGCCATGGTGTTCTTTCTATGCCGGCCACAGAGAACAACCGCACTGGTGACGGGCCTGGCGGTGTCCACTCTGTATCTGGGCTGGACGCTGGCTGCGCAACAGATGATTACCAATCGGGTGGAACCGGCACTGGCCCAGGCGGGGCTGGCAGAGGCACCGCGCATGGTGCAACCCATGCCTTTCAACACCGTTCTGTGGCGGGTTACCGTGGTGAGTGATGATCGCCGGGTGGAAATGGTGACCGGCTTTCTCGACGGCGACGCGCCCCTCAACCTCGAGGAATTCGCCCGCGATCCGGCACTGGCCGCGCGCGCCCGCACCCTGCCTGAGGGACAGCGACTGGAATGGTTTACCGATGGCTTCCTGCATTATGAGCAGCAAGGCGAGCTACTGATCGCCACCGACGTGCGCCTCGGGGTTCCGGGCGCGCACCCGTTCACGTTCGTGCTGGCGAAGAACAACGGCAATAGACTGGAACCGTCCCTGAGCTACCGTCTGGACCGCCCCGCGGTCCGCAAGGAACTGCTGGGTGCGCTCTGGGCCAGACTGACCGGCACGGCGCCGGTGCTGTGCCTGGCCAGTCTCGAGCTGCCACCCCCCGGAGAGCGGTGTTCCTGACCGTGCGCCTTGATCAGTTTGTGGCCACCGCCACCGCGCTCTCCCGCAGAGAGGCCAAGCAGGCGATCACCCGGGGTCGCGTGCGGGTAGACAGCCACCCCTGCCGCGGCGCAAATACCCAGATCGACAGCGATGCCCGCGTCACACTGGATAACGCCACGCTCACCCTTCCCGGCGAACGCTACTTGATGCTCAACAAACCGGCCGGCGTGGTCAGCGCCACCACCGACAGCGATCACCCCACGGTACTGGATCTGCTGCCCGCGGCCACCGCCCGGGGCCTCCATATTGCCGGCAGACTGGATGCCGACACCACCGGCCTGGTGTTGCTGACCACCGATGGCCGGTGGTCGCACCGCATCACCTCGCCACGGGTGGAATGCCCCAAGACCTACCGGGTATCCCTCAGTGAGGCGGTAGCGGACGAGGCCCTGCAGCAACTGGAATCGGGGGTCACCCTGCGCAACGACCCGAAGCCCACGAAACCCGCCAGCATCCGGCGCCTCGGTGACCGCGAGATCGAACTGACCATTTCAGAAGGCCGGTACCATCAAGTGAAGCGCATGTTGGCGGCGGTGGGTAATCATGTGCTGGCGTTGCATCGCCAGCGCATCGGCACCATCGAGCTGGATCCGGCCCTGGCACCCGGAGCCTTCCGCGAGCTGACCGATGCCGAGATCAACAACGTGGTCTGAGTGCCGGCGATCAGGCCCGCTCGAACTTCTGGGCCTTGAGATTCTTGCGCACGGCACCGGCCTCGAACACCTCACCGTTCATGGCAATGTAGACACCCGCCGGCAGCAGCTGCACCGCAGCCCAGGCGAAGCCGACATTGAATATCGCATCACTGCGGCGCATTCTCGCCGGTTGCATGGCACCCAGCAGCACAATGGTCTTGTCGGTGATGGTCGACAGCGCGCGAGCCGTTTCGGCCATGGTGTCGGTACCGTGGGTAATGAGGATCTGCGTCGCATCAGCGGCCGCCACCGCCTCACGAACGGCCTCGCGATCGGCATCGGTCATCTCGAGACTGTCCTTTCGCAACAGGCCGTTAATGGCGTAGCCGTCGTGAATATTGGATTCGGTCAGCAACTCCGGCAGCAACGTGTCTCCGATCTCAAACGCGCTGTTGGCATCAAAATACACCTTGTCGATGGTGCCGCCGGTGGTAAAAATCTGGATCATCTGTTCCCCCACTCCCTGTCAGTTTGAGCTCGCCGGCTGTTGCGTCTGACCGCCCTCGGCATAGATCGCGTTTTTCTCCTGCTCATACGCCTTGGCCGCCGCCGCAACGCGGCCGGTTGCGCCGGTATCCAGCCAGTTGCGGATGCGGCCGGCATCGCCGATCGGTGAGCGGGTGCCAAGCGAATCCAGTAGCACCGTCACCACCTGTTTGCCGTTCATGTTGGACACCATGACCAGGCAGCGGCCCGCTTCGGACAGGTAGCCGGTCTTGCTCAGACTTACGCCCCAACTGTCCCGATGCACGAGAATGTTGGTGTTGCCATAGGACAGGCTATATCGGGGCTGGCGGAAGCTGGCGGAGAAATAGCGGGTGGTCGAATAGTCGCCAATCTGCGGGTGGCGTGCCGCGGCATTGGCCAGTTTGACAAGGTCCGCCGCGGTGGAGGTGTTGTGCACCGAGAGTCCGGTCGGATCCACAAACCGGGAACGGGTCATGCCCAATGCCAGCGCCTTTTCATTCATGGCGCGAACAAACGCATCGAAGCCACCGGGATGCTGACGGGCCAGGGTGTAGGCCGCAAAATTCTCCGAGGACATCAGAGCGATTCGCAACACGTCCGAACGCCGCAGCTCCGAGCCCACACGAATACGGGTATAGGCATTGGCCGGCGCCGGTATGTGGCGTTTCTCGAACACCAGCCATTCATTGAGCGGTACGCCGGAATCCAGTACCACCAGTGCCGTCATCAGTTTGGTGATGGAAGCGATGGGCACGATCCGGTCGGCGTTCTTGCCGTAAACCAGGTCGTTGTCACCGGCGAAAGTAACGGCCGCGTTGACAGACGCCAACTGAACCACACTCGCTTCGCCGCCCTCACTCTGACTGCGGGCACCCGTATTGTGGGCGTAGGCCTGGCTCATAACCGCACTCAGCAACAACAGCATCAGGCCTGACAAGGCACTTCGGATCATCCATCAACCTCTGACTTCATTTCTGTGGCTTCATTCACGGTGGCTACTATACCAGCGAATGACACCAGGAGAATGAGCGCCGCCGCCACAAACCATTAACACTCCGTCAGGTTCGTGCCGACCAACAGGGACGTGCACGCATTCACAGTTCTCACCCAGGCGTTTAAAACAGCAAATGCAAAACACTATAAAATGCAGTAAAATTACTGCAATTTCATAATGTTGCAGATTATTACATCGTGTAATCAAGGTGTAACTGCCAGCTCGACATTCCGACAACGCAGGATTTTCCCCTGAATGGACTCATCCGCGAGCCCGACAACGCAAGCCCGCGCAGGAACCCCGTGGCGGCGTCTGCCAAAACTGGCCCGGCGCTGGCTCCCGCTGAGCTCGCTGATATTCAGCGTTTTCTACGGTGTCGCCGCACTGTCGCTGTCACCGTCGATCAACAGCGTTGATCCGCGGCACGGGCTGGCCACCGCGCCGCCCGACGCTGATCTGATTCACGTTCGCACCGAGTTTTCTCTGCAATCCCTCGATCAGGCGCTGAGCGCTCCGCAACAGGCGGCGGTCGCGCCCTGGACCTCCACACCGGAGAACCACACCGGCATCGGTTATCTGAACCAGCCCGCGACGTTCCGGTTCTCGTTGGAGAATACCTCGGAGGAACCGGTCATCAAGCTGCTGGTGGTGTCGGCCCCGTTTCTCGACCGCATCCGCCCTGCCATGGTGACGCCGGAAGCCCGCGTGGAACGCCTGCCGGTTATGGGCGACAGGCACGCGTTCCAGCGCCGTTACTTCAAACTGCCGCAGTGGATCTGGCCGGTGACACTGAACCCGGGCACCACCACCTTTCTGTTTGAAGTGGAAAATTCCGGGCCTACCCTGCTGCCCCTCTCGGTTCACAAGCCAGAGGACATCCTCGGACATACCGCCTTTACTCTGGCCTGGAAGGCCTTCATCGCTGGGTTACTGGCCTTCGCCCTGCTCTTCAACATCAGTATTGTGGTGATGCTTCGACGCCCCGGTCTGGCCTGGCTCAGTGTGTTTATGGTGGGGGTCATGCACAGCCAGCTGGTCATGGACGGCTTTGGCCTGTGGTTTCTGTGGCCGGGCTGGCCACAGATCAACAATCTGTTGAATGTCAGCCTTCCGCTGTGCCTGATCGCCCTGTGCCAGTTCACCCCAAACTTTCTGTCGATTCCACGGTACATCACGTCGGTGCTGCACGGCTTCAGTATCGCCGCGTTCGTCATTCTGATTGCCGCGCCACTGGGGCTGCCCTTCCCCGGTCAGGGTACTTTACTGGTGCTGGCCACCCTGACCGGCCTGTTCATACTGGCGGTGGTGGGCCGGCAGCTGCACCGCCATGTGTACGCCCGCTATTACGGCCTGGCCATTCTGGTCATCCTGAGCGGGGCCACTGCATCGTCCCTTCGCACCGTGGGTTGGGTGCCGGTCAACGACCTCACCGACTCGGCCTTTTTCCTCGGTGCCGCCATCGCCTCCCTGGTTCTGACCTCCGGCGTGGGACGGTTGCTACTTGAGGAACGAAAACGAAGACTGCATTCCGATGTGCGTGCCCGTCAGGAGGAGCAGCTGCGGTCAAGGATTGAGCAAGATTATGATCGGCTGCTGAAAACCCATCGGGTAACCGGCAAACCCAACCGCGCCATGCTCGAGGAATCACTGGACACCCTTAATGCAGCGGCAACGCCCTACACCCTGTGCATTGTGCGCCTCACCCGCTTCAATGAAATTGAGCAGGCGCTCGGCTACCGCACCGCCGAGGAACTGCTGAAAATCTACCTGCGCCGCCTCAACAGCTTTCTGAAGCGGTCCTTCAGTACCCGCCTGGTGATGGTTAACGGCTTTGCCCTGGCCAGCATCGACACCGTCAACCACGCCTTTGCTTTCCACCGCAGCGATGACACGGCCGGCGACCGACAGACACTGGAAGATGTGGTGTCCTGGCTTGGCCGGAATTTCAGGGAAGGGCGCTTTGCGTTTTCCTGGAGCCCGTCGGTGGGTGCCGCCCACGCCCCGGAACATGGTCCGGATGCGGCCGGCCTGCTGTCTTCCGCCGGCTTTGCCTCACTCAACGGCGATCGCATTCTCTGCGAGTACGACCCGTCAATCGCGGAGTGGCAGTACCGCCAGCAGATCCTGATGCTCGACGTAGAAGACGCGCTGGCCAACGGCCACATGTGGCTGGAGTATCAGCCCAAGGTCCATATTCGCGAAGGCCGGGTCAACTCGGTGGAGGCACTGATTCGCTGGCAGCACCCGGAGTTCGGCCGCGTGCCGCCAGACCACTGGGTACCGCTGGCGGAACAGGTCGGCATGATTCATCCGGTCACGCTGTGGGTCATCAACCACGCCTGCGGCGATCACCGCCGGCTGGCGGCGCATCACGGATCCACGGTCGCCATTGCGGTAAATATTTCCGCCAAGGACCTGGCCCAGCCGCACTTTGATCGGGAGGTGCTGGAGATCACTCAGCGGCACGGGATGACCCCGGGCGACCTGATTCTGGAAATTACCGAAACCGCGATGATGGCGGATCCCGAGGCCGCTCGCGTGATGATCCACACCCTCAGCAACCTGGGCTTTCGCATCGCCCTTGATGATTTCGGCACCGGCCACTCATCACTGGGCACCCTCGCCCGTTTTGATCTGGACGAGCTCAAGATCGACCGCAGTTTCCTCAAGGACATCCTGGAGCACCCCACCCGCCAGCGGATCTTCCGTGCCACGCTGGAACTGGGGGAAGCGCTGGATCTGGACATGGTGGTGGAAGGGGTAGAAACCCAGGCCGTGGCCGCGTGGCTTCAGCAGTTCCCGGGCCTCCACGGCCAGGGCTTCTACTGGGGGCCGGCCGCAACGGCTCATGGCAGATCCGTCACCGCACCCAGAGACGCCGAGCTGACCGTACGGGCGTATTTCGCCAGCACCCCCCGGGTGAATCGTGGCTGAGGCGCCTGCCAGGCACTGAGCCGTTGCTCCAGTTCCGAGTCCGGCACATCCAGCTCAATGCGGTTGCTGACCGCATCGATGGTGATGGTGTCGCCATCCTCCACCAGGGCAATCGGGCCACCTTCGGCCGCTTCTGGCGTGATGTGCCCCACCACGAAGCCATGACTGCCACCGGAGAAGCGGCCATCGGTAATCAACGCCACATCGCTGCCCAGGCCCTTGCCCATGATGGCCGATGTAGGGCTGAGCATCTCGCGCATGCCTGGCCCTCCTTTGGGGCCCTCGTAACGGATCACCAGCACATCCCCGGCCACCACCGTGCCATCGAGAATCCGCTCCTGAGCCTCCTCTTCGGAATGGAACACCCTTGCGCGGCCGGTAAAGTGCGTGCCTTCCTTACCGGTGATCTTGGCGACCGCGCCGGTGGGCGCCAGATTGCCGAACAGAATGCGCAGGTGGCTGTCGGCCTTGATGGGGTTGTCGAAGGCGTGAATGATGTTCTGATCCTGCGGATAGGGAGCCACTGCCTGAAGGTTTTCAGCCAGAGTCCGGCCGGTGACCGTCAGGCAATCACCGTGCAGCAGGCCACGATCCAGCAGCATTTTCATCAGCGGCTGGATACCGCCGATGGCCACCAGCTCCGACATCATGTAGTGGCCGCTAGGGCGCAGGTCCGCCAGCACCGGCACCCGCCGGCCGATCTCCACAAAAT
The DNA here is from genome assembly GCF_023156235.1 of Marinobacter goseongensis. Lineage (GTDB taxonomy): Bacteria > Pseudomonadota > Gammaproteobacteria > Pseudomonadales > Oleiphilaceae > Marinobacter > Marinobacter goseongensis. The sequence continues at coordinate 292,125 of NZ_JAKZAI010000003.1, forward strand.
CGTCCAGCGACAGCTCCACTCCTACGGTGCTGGCCATGGCCAGCAGATGCAGCACCGCGTTGGTGGAGCCCCCCAGGGCGATCACCACGGTAATGGCGTTCTCGAATGCCTCCCGGGTCATCACATCCGAGGGTTTGATGTCTTTGTCCAGCAGGTTCAGTACCGCCGCACCGGCGGCCCGGCAATCCTCGGCCTTGGACCCGGATACCGCATTCTGGGCCGAACTGCCCGGCAGGCTCATGCCCATGGCCTCGATGGCCGAGGCCATGGTGTTGGCGGTGTACATACCGCCACAGGAACCGGGGCCGGGAATCGCGGTTTCCTCGATCTGTTTCACCTCGATCAGATCCAGGTCGCCGCGGGCGTGGGCACCCACCGCCTCGAACACCGAAATGATGTCAGTGTGATTTTCGCCGGGCATGATGGTGCCGCCGTAAACAAACACCGACGGGCGGTTCAGCCGCGCCAGGCCCATAATGCAGCCCGGCATGTTCTTGTCACAGCCACCGATGGCCACCAGACCGTCAAAGCCTTCACAACCGGCGGTGGTTTCAATGGAATCGGCGATGACTTCACGGGACACCAGCGAGTACTTCATGCCCTCGGTACCGTTGGCGATACCGTCGGACACGGTGATGGTGTTGAAAATCAGCGCTTTGCCACCGGCCTCGTCGGCGCCGGCCGCCGACTCCTCCGCCAGGCGGTTGATGTGCATGTTGCAGGGGGTGAGGTTACTCCAGGTGGAGGCGATGCCCACCTGGGGTTTGCGGAAATCCTCATCGGTAAAGCCCACGGCACGCAACATGGCACGGCTGGCAGACTTGCCTATGCCATCCACCACCGGGGCGGAATAACGACGGCGCTTGTCCTCTGTCATGGGTCTCTCCTTGCTGATCGGCTACAGGTCCGATTCAGATTGTCAGAAAAACCGTCTCACAACAACGCTTCTCAGGCGCGGATCAGCGCATAGTCCTTGAGGTCCAGAGACGCCATCTGCCGCGCATACTGGGTGGCAAACCCCGGATACATGGTGGCGTTGAAGCCGTCTTCGGTGAGGTACCAGCTCTTGCAGCCGGAATTCCAGTTGGTCTTCGCCAGCCGCTTCTGGATTTCCCGGTTATGGCGGGCCTGGATATGGGACTTCACATCCAGCGCCTTGATCTCCAGCGCGCGCAGCACCCTGACGGCTTTCAGGATGTACTCAATCTGCGACTCCATGTACACCAGCGCCGAGTTGTGCCCCGGCCCGGAGTTGGGGCCAAAGGTCATGTGCAGGTTGGGGTAACCGGACACATTGATGCTCTTGTAGGCCTGCGCACCGCGGTGCCATTCCTGGCCCAGCTCCCGGCCACCGACGCCCCTGACCGGGAAGGGCGTGCCGGCGTTGCTGACATCGAAGCCGGTAGCAAACACAATGCAGTCGAACTGATGCTCGATGCCCTCGGCGGTGCGGATGCCCTGTTCGCTGATCCTGGCAATCGGCCAGGTCACCAGCTCGCAGTTGTCCTGCTGCAGGGCCGGGTAATAATCACTGGACATCAGCACCCGCTTGCAGCCGATGCGGAAATCCGGCTTCAACTGACGACGCATCCAGGGATCCTTGACCTGCCGGTTCAGATGCGCTTCGGCCACCTTCTCCACCACCCGGGTCAACGGTGAATTCCACACAATACCCAGCGCCACCGACTCATGGCCCAGATACAGCGCCTTGCGCACCGCCGCCTGACTGGCCGGGACCTTGCGGAACAACGTCCGGTTCCAGCCCGGGGTGGCAAAATCCGGCTTCGGCAGCACCCAGCCGGGAGTACGCTGAAACACCTTCAGCTTCGCCGCCTGAGGCACCAGCGCCGGAATAATCTGCACTGCACTCGCTCCGGTGCCAATCACCGCCACCCGCTTGCCGGTGAAATCATACTCATGATCCCACTGCGCGCTGTGCACCGTGTGACCCTTGAACGAATCAATACCCGCAATCTTTGGCAACCCGGGGTTCGACAATGGCCCCTGCGCCATCACCACCGACCGGCCGCGGAACACCTCCCCGGACGCCGTGACCGCCGACCACACCCCGGCGGCTTCGTCGTATTCCAGCCCGGTGACATTCCGGTTGAGCCGCACCATCCGTCGCAGATTGAACCTGTCCGCCAGGTAGTGAACATACTTCAGAATCTCTCCACTGCCGGAAAAACTCCGCGACCAGTCCGGATTCGGCGCAAAGGAGAACGAATACAGATTCGACGGAATGTCACAGGCCGCCCCCGGGTAGGTGTTGTCCCGCCAGGTACCACCGATGTCAGCGGCCCGCTCCAGAATCACCACATCGCGGATGCCGTCCTGCTGCAACCGCAACGCCGTGCCGAGACCACCGAAGCCCGCCCCAACGATCAGCACCTCATGAACATCCTGCTTAACCGGTTCAGAAGTCCCCTGCCGGGTCGCCTTTCTCTTACGTGGAGCAGTTTTGGCTTTCTCAACAACAGTCGTCATAACACTCTCTCAATTTCAACAAAGCGACCCCCATCCCTCGCCTCACTCCATAGCTGGGGCAAACAGAGTCAGGCCGTGGTGCGCCAGGTCAGCCCCTTGACCCAGGTCGGCACCGGCCCTACCGCCCGGTTGGGAATAAAACTGGTCAGCTTCACCAACGCATCCACCGGCACGTGGTACGGATGCGAGCGATTTACCACCATCTTTCCGTGCTGGCTGATGATCTGGAACCAGGGATTGCGGCGCCCCTCCTCAGTACGACCGCCAATGCGCTCATACTTGTTCATCGCGTCATACAGGCGCTCTTCCTTCAGCCCCATGGCGACAATGTTGTCCCGCATCTTGTTGAGCAGCGGCGCGTAGGCCAGCACCCCGAGAATCAGTTTGGGGTTGGCCACGGTACCGATCGTTTTCACCGCCAGTTGATGCAGCTTGCCGCGGCCCAGCATTTCCATAACATGGAAATCCACCCCCAGATGCCGCGACTCATCGCCGTTGATCTTCGCGAACACCTCGTGACACAGGGGATCGTCCACCTCCTCCAGCAGGAATTTCAGCAGCGCGCCGTCCAGGGCAATCTCCAGCATCGGAATCACCGAACCCAGCACCTCCAGCGGCATATCATCGCTGTAGCGGTCCAGCCACTCGATGGTCAGTCGCAGATTGATGTTCGGTTCCGGCAACTCATCCCCTTCGAGCATGCCCCAACGGCGCATCAGAGCCATTTCAGCATTGGCATGACGCTGCTCTTCGGCATGGAAATAGGTGTAAATCTCCCGCAGGGTGTCGGTCGGGGCCTTCTTCGCCATCGCTGCAAAGCCGCGGGCGCCGACGTGCTCGATCCACATCAGGTCCGACATGAACGCCTTCAGCTTGGGCCACTGCTCCGGGCTGATCTTGTCAGCACCCGGGGCCTCCCAGTCAATGTCCGCCAGCGCCCACTGGCTGTCCTTGATTTTCTCCAGCATCTTGTCGAGATCGATAGTCGCCATAACGTGCCTTCCTTTCAGATCGGATCAGGGTGGATCGGCCCGGCTCAGTCAGTGCAAGCGGCTGACACCGAACCGGTTGATCAGCCCGGTGCCGAGGGCATAGGTGCGTGGAATCAGACGCTTGGCGCGCCAGATCATGCGCGCATCGAACTGCGGCATGACGTACAGATCGCCCCGGTCCAGAGCGTTCAGGGCATCGTTCACCACCCGCTCCGGCGACATGCCGAAACGATCCATCAGGCGGTCGAACAGCTTCGAGGATTCCCCGATGATGCGGCCGTTGGCCTTGATGTTGGTTTTCACCAGCGTCGGGCACAACGCCGTTACCGAGATGCCGGAACCGGCCAGCTCGGCTGCCATGGTCTCGGTCAGTGCCAGGGCACCGGCTTTAGTGACGTTGTAGGCGCCCATCAGCGGGGCGGCCGAAAAGCTCGCGGTGGACGCCACATTGATAATGCCGCCATGGCCCAGCTCTTTCAGTTTCGGAGTAAACACATGACAACCGTGAATCACGCCCCAGAGGTTGATCCCCAGGGTCCATTTCCAGTCGGCCATGGTGGCCTCACCGACCGGCTTGCCGCCGACACCGACGCCGGCGTTGTTGATCACCAGGCTGACCGGCGCGGGCAACACCCGCTCGGCCTCGTCGGCCAGGGCCTCGACCTGATTGAGCTTGCTGACGTCACATTTGAACGCCCAGGCCTGACCTCCCAGCTCCTTGATCAGAGCCACGGTCTCCTCGGCGGTGGCCAGATTGATATCCGAACACAGCACAGTACCGCCACGACGGGCAATTTCCAGTGCGAACGCACGGCCGATACCACTGCCGGCACCGGTTACGACCGCAGCGGCGCCGCGGCTGGGTTTGTTGGGCAAACGACTTCCAAACATGGAGTACCTACACTTTGACAATGAGCGAATGATTCACTCACCATAAAGCGAACGCTTGTTCGGAATCAATTCGGAAAAATTATGGCCAGAAAACCTGTGCAGCAACGCGCCAAAGCCACCGTGGACGCCATTGTCGAAGCGGGCTTCATTGCCATGGCAGAGCGCGGACCAGCGGCCACCACAACCCGGCAAATCGCTGATATTGCAGGAGTTGGCGTGGGCTCACTGTATGAGTACTTCGAGAACAAGGAAGAGATCTTTCAGGTCATGAGCGAGCGCTTTGTGGCCGACACCATTGGAATGATCCAGCCCCTGATTCCCACCATTGTTCGGAAACCGATTAAAGAGGCGGTGCTCGATCTGCTCGCCCACTTCCGCGATTTCCTGCAGGCCAACAACGAGCGCTACCTGAAATGCGCCCGTTACGCCATGGCGCTGGATTTCGAGCAACACGTGGAACCGCTGCAGAAAACCCTGTCGGAACTGGTCACCCAGTATCTGATGCACCACCCGGAAACGCTGAAGATCCGCAACATCCCGACCATGAGTTACATCATGATCAACGGCGGCATCTACTCGGTGGTGCGGCACCTGTGCGATCCGGCCCCGCCCATCACCTTCGACGAACTGGCCGGGGGGCTGGCGGATATGGTGGGCCACTACACCGAGCGCGAAATGGCCCTGGTCAGCGACCGATAATCACACTGCCGCTGCCGACGGTGACGCCACCGCAGGTAATGGCGCTCCCGGTGACGGCAGCGGGTATGCCGTTGATCAGCACGCTTGCTGAGCCTGCGGCCACCGCGCGAGGGTGAGGCGGGTGTTTGGGCTTGGAGTGCATGGCGAGGGGATCGCCGACCCGGGCAACCGGTTTACCGTCCACCAGCACATCGGGAGACCCCGCAATGAGGGGGGTGGGCGGAAAGCCCTCATGATCGGTGCCGAGGTCACCCAACAAAACAATCGCTTTGCTCATTCCCAGAAGTCCTTATCGTCCGTGACTGTCTTCATGTCTTGCGGCCTATCTTAAAGCCAATCGCTGTCACTGCCAAACGACCAGGTCTCACCCGCACCGGATGCGTCAGGGGATGACCTGCGTCAAAGGCGGTCCCGAGCCCATCTTCTACAATTCTGCCATACCCAAACGCCATGGAGGCACACCATGTCATCAACCGGCCATCCGGAGTTCGAGCTCTGGCGACACGGCTACGGTGTTATACGGCATTCCCCGACCACCTGCACCCGCGCCAGAGCCATGGCAGAGGCACTGGTGGCCAACGGCCAGCAGCCGGACACCGAGGCGGTATTCCGCAAGCTGAGCGCACTCGATCGCCTGACCAGTGCCGGTCTGTGGCTGGTCGCCCACATGACCTACACACAGCGGGTGGATATCAGCGGCCAGCCGCTGCAGCCGCGCGATTTCAAACACTTTCCGGAGGGCCACACCGGCGGCGCACTGAACATGGTGCCGGCCTATGCCGCTTACCTGGCACTCAACAACCTGACCGGGCAGACCCGCAGCTGGCTGATGGGTCAGGGTCATTGCGTGGCCGCCATCGACGCCCTCAACGTGCTCACCGGCAACCTGCACCCGGAGCAGCTCAGCCGCTACCATGGCCCCGAGGGGCTGTCAGCACTGGTATCCGATTTCTACAGCTATCGCCAGCGGCCGGATGGCGGCATGGCCGCCCCCCTTGGAAGCCACGTCAATCCCCACACCGCCGGGGGCATTATCGAGGGCGGCTATCTCGGGTTCGCCGAACTGCAGTACGCCCACATGCCCCTGCCCGGGGAATCCCTGGTGGCCTTCCTGTCCGACGGCGCGGCCGAGGAACAGCGCGGCAGTGACTGGGTTCCCCGCTGGTGGCGGGCTGAAGACTGCGGCACGGTGATGCCGATCATGATCGCCAACGGCCGCAGAATCGAGCAGCGCACAGAGCTGGGCACCCGCGCCGGTCTCGAGCGATTCGAGGAGCACCTGTCCGACCGCGGCTTCGCCCCGGTACGCTTCGATGGCCGCGACCCCGCTGCCTTCGTCTGCGTGCTGTTTGATATGGAGAACACCCTCGCCGCCAACGGCCGGCGGGCGATCAAGGGCGAGCAGGTCTACCCGGTTCGGGTACCCTACGGCATTGCCGAGACCGTCAAGGGGTTCGGTTTCTATGGCGCTGGCAGCAACGCGGCCCACAACCTGCCGCTGCCCGGCAGCCCGCGCGTGGATGCCAAGGCGCGAGAGCTGTTCCAGAGCCACGCCGATACGCTGTGGGTGGCACCGGACGAGCTGGCAACCTGTGTGCAACAGCTCAATCAGCACGTTCACCAGCAACGTCCGCTGGAACGGGATCACGCCCTGGCAACGCGGAACCCGCCGGAGCCACAAATACCGCACCTGCCCCAGGTCAGCACCGGATGTTCGCCGATGCAGGCCGTCGACGATTTCTTTACCGCGCTGGTGGATGCCAATCCCCACCTGCGAGCGCGGGTGGGCAACCCGGATGAACTGGCCAGCAACCGGCTCAGCAGGGTACTTAATCAGCTCAAACACCGGGTCAACAACCCGGAAAGTGATCAGGAGTCGGTGCAGGGCCGGGTGATCACCGCGCTCAATGAGGAAGCGGTGGTTTCGGCCTGTCTCGGCAACAAGGCGGGATTGAACCTGGTGGCCAGTTACGAGGCGTTCTGCGTGAAAATGCTGGGCGCCATCCGTCAGGAACTGATTTTTGCCCGCCATCAGCGGGAAGTGAATAGGCCCGCCCGCTGGCTGGGCTTTCCGGTGATTGCCACCTCCCACACCTGGGAAAACGGCAAGAACGAGCAATCCCATCAGGACACGACGTTCTGTGAAGCCTTGCTGGGGGAAATGAACGACGTATCGCGGGTGGTGTTTCCCGCTGACTACAACAGCACGCTGGCGGTGCTGCCCGGCATCTACCGGGGCCGCGGCACCCTGACCTGCATGGTCATACCCAAACGGGACCGCCCCTGCGTGTTCAACGAGACCGAGGCCCGGGCCCTCGCCCGCAACGGCGCCTTAGTGGTGGACGAAGATACCTCCAGCGGCGAACCGGTGCTGCTGATTGCCAACGGCGCCTACCAGTTGTCGGAGCTGATGCGCGCTTGCGAACGGCTGCGTGAAACCGGCACACCGTTCCGCCTGGTCTATCTGCAGGAGCCGGCCCGGTTTCGCCAGCCTCGGGATGTCCACGAGGCTACGGCCTGTCTGTCCGAGTTTGAACGGGAGCGACTGTTTCCATTCCGCCTTCACTGCCGCGTGGCCCTGACCCACATGCGGCCGGAGGTGTTCCGAGGTCATCTGCACCCTCTCTTCCCCGAGCCGCGCCATTCCCGGGTGCTGGGCTACATCAATCGCGGCGGCACCCTGAACGAGGCCGGCATGCTGTTCGCCAACCGCTGTTCCTGGGCCCATGCGCTGTCAGCCTGTGCCCTAGTCACGGAACGGCCACCCGGCGAATGGCTGTCCAGTGCCGAGCTGGCGGCTGTTGAGGGGCGCGGTGACCCCGGCGTGATCACTCGAGGGCCGGGCTAGACGCGCCCGGTTTACGCCTCGCCCGCAAGGCGGTCTCCAGCTCCAGAATCACCAACACGGTCACCCCGGCACCGAAGGCAAACAGCAACTGCGTCAACCCCAACGCTGCGCTGCCGAAGGTACGGTGGAACAGCGGCAGATAGGTGAAAATCAGCTGCAGCACCGCCACACCGGTCACTGCCAGCACCACCACCGGCGTACCCAGGACGCCCTTGAGGGTGATGGAGGGTGAGTCCAGGTAGCGCACGGCAAACAGATAGAACACTTCCATCGCCACCAGGGTGTTGACCGCGAGCGTCCGTGCGATGGCCTGATCGCCGGTGTGATGCATGGCCCAGTACCAGGCGGCGAAGATACCTGCAAGGAACAGCAACGACACGAACACCACCCGCCACACCACAAACCCGGCCAGCAGGGGCTCGTTCCGCGGCCTGGGTGCACGCTTCATGACACCCGGCTCCGGAGGCTCGAACGCCAGAGTCATCGCCAGCATCACCGAGCTGACCAGATTGACCCAGAGAATCTGCAGGGCCGTGATCGGGAGAGTCAGCCCCAGCAACAAAGCAGTGATCAGACTGATGGATTCGCCGCCGTTGATGGGCAGCATGAAGGCAATGCCCTTCTTGAGATTGGCGTACACGGTGCGGCCCTCCTGCACCGCGGCAGCGATACTGGCAAAATTGTCATCCAGCAATACCACCGCGGCCGCTTCCCTCGCCGCTTCCGAGCCCTTAACCCCCATGGCGATGCCCACGTCCGCCCGCTTCAGGGCCGGAGCATCGTTCACGCCATCACCGGTCATGGCCACAACACCATGACGGGCCTGCAGCGCCTCCACCAACCGGAGCTTGTGTTCCGGGCTGGTGCGCGCAAATACGTCCACCTCCGCCGCAAGGTCCATCAGCTCGGGATCGCTGAGTGCGTCCAGCTCGCGGCCGGTCACCACCCGGCGGGTGTTTTCCAGCCCCAGTCTGGCAGCAATGGCGCCGGCGGTCATGGCGTGATCACCGGTGATCATTTTGACCCGGATACCGGCCTCATGGCAGTCGCGGATGGCCTGGATGGCCTCCTGACGCGGCGGGTCCAGCAATCCGACCAGGCCCAGCAACTCCAACCCCTCTTCGACTTCGTCTACCGACAACGTGTGCTGAGCGGTGGCCGGCTTTCTGGCCAGGGCCAGCACCCGCAAACCGCCAGAGGCCAGTTCCGTGATGGCGGTCTCCCAGGACGCCCGGTGCAGTTCGCCGGTACCGCCGTCAGCACTGACCACACCATGGCACATGCCAAGGATCCGTTCCGGCGCGCCTTTGAGGTACACCACCGTGTGGCCATGATGGTCGTGATTGAGGGTGGCCATGAATTGGTGCTGGGTATCGAATGGAATTTCATCCAGCCGGGGCCAGTCCTGCTCACTCTGTGCCAGGTCGAACTCTGCCTTGTGGGCGAACACCTTGAGCGCGCCTTCCATCGGATCGCCCGCGACGGTGGTTTCCCCGTTCCGGTGACGGAGCTGGGCGTCATTGCACAGGGCCGCTGCACGCGCCAGCTCTGACAGCGCCGACGACTGCGCCGCCTCAACCTCGCTGCCCTGCAACCGGCCCTCCAGATCGTAACCCTCGCCACTGACATCGAGCCGCTGGCCAGCCACCACCACGCTGGTGACCATCATCTCGTTGCGGGTCAGGGTGCCGGTCTTATCGGAACAGATCACCGACACCGCGCCCAGGGTTTCAATCACCGGCATCCTCCGCACCACTGCATGGCGGGCGGCCATGCGCCGCACGCCGATGGCAAGGGTGATGGTGAGTATCGCTGGCAAGCCTTCGGGAATCGCCGCCACCGTCAGCCCCACCACGGCCATGAACAGCTCCGCCATGGGCAACCCGCTGAAAACCAGGCCGCCGGCGAAGATACCCAACCCGGTGACCACGATCAGTATCGACAGGTAACGGGCAAACCGGTCGATCTGTTCCAGTAACGGCGTTTTCATAGTGGCGGTATCTTGCAGCAGGCCAGAGATGCGGCCGATCTCCGTCTCTGCCCCGGTTCGAACCACCAGCCCCCGGGCCGTTCCGGTAGCCACCATAGTGCCGGCGAATGCCATGCCGTAATGATCGCCCAGAACCGCATCGGCAGCCACAGGATCGTCCGTCTTGTCGACCGGTTCGGATTCGCCAGTGAGAATGGCCTCGTCGATCTTCAGATGGTGACACCGTTCCAGACGCAGGTCTGCGGGCACCCGGTCTCCCGACTCCAGCAACACCGTGTCTCCGGGCACCAGTTCCGCGGCATCAATGCGGTGCTGACCATCCTCCCGCAGAACCAGCGCTTTCGGCGCCAGCATGTGCCGAATAGCCGCCAGTGCCTGCTCGGCTCGCCCCTCCTGGATGAATCCGACCAGCGCCTGAATCACCACCACTGCCAGGATCACCACGGTATCCACCCAGTGCCCGAGGATGGCGGTGATGGTGGCAGCGGTGACCAGAACGTAGATCAGGAAATTACGAAGTTGCCGGCCCAACCGCGCCAGAGGACCCCGCCGGGCGGCCTCCGGTAAGCGGTTATAGCCCCAGCGCACCAGCCGCGCAGACGCCTCGGCCTGCGGCAAGGGTGCCGCAGCCTGCAGCGCCTGTCGCGCTTCCGTGGCTGTCAGGGTGTGCCAGGCACGACCTGGCTCGTGGGGTGATGTTCCAACGGGCAGTTTGGGGGGTGTTGAGGTTGGCATGAACCGGCTCCCTGGCGCTTTCCTGCTCCTATTGAAACCCGGCCATGACATCGGCCGGGTTGTTACAGGTCAAAAACAGCGCCAATGAACCCGGTCAATTCACGAATACGGGGCCGAATCCCATGTTCCACAGCAGAACCGAGCCCACCCGGGTGGAGACCAGAATCACCAGGGCCACTGTCAGCAGGGCGCCGCCGTACATCACCGCGCGGTCCTTCTCGATGCCCATGACAATGGGCAAGCCGTCAAACATCAGCCAGGCGCCGTAACAGGCGGCCAACAGAAAGACGAGGGCATTGAACCAGGGCACCGGGTAAAGCAGCGCGAAGCCGGCGAGGAACAATGGTGTGCAGGAGTAGGACGCTAACGCAATGCCGTTGGACGGCACCTGTTCTTCCGCCGCGCCGTAGGTTCTTGCCATCCAGTTGATGGCGTAGCCCAGAGCAAAGACGCCGATCAGCATGGCCAGGTACGTCAGCACGCTGAGTTGCATGGCGCTGATTTCGGTCATTTTGATGAGCCGGTCGTTGCCGACCGTCCAACCGAAATGCGCGGTGGAAATGTACGCACAGATCGGGGCAATGGCTGCCAGAACCAGTACGTAAGCCACATAGAGACGGCGAGGGGGCGCATGTTCTCTGCGAATGGACGCCCATTCTTCATCAGGATGAGTAAACAGACCGAATGCATGTGACAGGAGCATTGCCGCTCTCCTTTTTGTCGTTATTGACGCTTATTGGTTACGCTTCTACCTGAAAGCTAGATCAGAACGGCAAAAAGCTCCAGTCATACCGATCAATTGCGAGGGTCGGTCTCGGCCACCCAGGGCCGCTGCTGGTGACGGTCGCGGAATGACAGCAAGCTCTCGACACCCTCGAAGCTTATCAGGCTGCGGAAATCGAGCCAGTCCACCAGGCAGTACAGACACATCGCCGGGTAATTCCAATCCTCGAACGCGCCCTCGTCGACCAGGGCTGTAAGGGTGCGCAGCGTGGTCATGATGCGCTCCCGCTGCAGATTGAAAAACATGACATCGGCGCCGGTGTCGAGGCCGGATCGCTCCGACAACAGCAGGGTTACCGCGGAATCGTTGGCGGCGTCGATCAGGGTGAGCTGGTTCTGCTGGTTCCAGGTCAGCGGATCGCGGCCCTGCTTGGCGCTGATGTAACGCGCGATGATCCGCGAGTCATAAATATCCTGGCCGTCGCTCTCCAGCATGGGGATTTTCAGAGCCGGATTGTTGCGACGCAATTCGTCCCGGCCCTCACCATAGATATCCAGGTTGATGAATTCGTAGGGCTCTTCATCCATCAGGATGCGAATGCGGCGAACATAAGGCGACGTCGTCGAACCAATCAGTTTCATGTGCTCTCCAGTGATCAACAGTTTATTATTAAAGTAGGCTATCCGGATCGGTGTAGGCATACCCGGTCGCCTCTGCCACCTCCCTGTAGGTCATCTTCCCTCGGAAGACATTCAGACCCCGACGCAGGTAAGCATCGGACGTCAGCGCACCCACGACCCCCTGATTGGCCAGCGCCACGATGAACGGCAGGGTAGCATTGTTCAGCGCCAGCGTGGACGTGCGGGCAACCGCACCGGGCATGTTGGCCACGCAGTAATGTACCACGCCATCCACAATGAACGTGGGTGCATCGTGAGTGGTCGCCTTCGAGGTTTCTGCGCAGCCGCCCTGATCGATGGCGACATCCACGATCACGCTGCCTTCCGGCATCCGCGATACCATGTTGCGGCTGACCAGTTTCGGCGCCGAGGCCCCGGGAATCAGCACACCGCCAATGACCAGATCGGCCTCGATTACCGAGCTCTCCAGGGTGTCAGCGTTGGAAAACAGCGTGCTGATGCGGTTGCCATAGAGCTGGTCAAGCTGCCTCAGCACGTCCAGGTTGCGGTCCAGCACCGTGACCCGGGCGCCCAGCCCGACCGCCATTGCAACCGCATTCTGCCCCACCACGCCACCACCGATGACCGTCACGCGGGCGGGAGCAACGCCGGGCACCCCCCCGAGCAACACTCCTCGCCCCCCCATATTTTTTTCCAGGCAATGGGCCCCGGCCTGAATCGCCATGCGCCCGGCCACTTCTGACATGGGCGCCAGCAACGGTAGCCGGCCGTGGCGATCAGTGACGGTCTCGTAAGCGATGCAGGTGGCCCCCGAGCTTACCAGGTCGTCGGCCTGCGGCTGATCCGCTGCCAGATGGAGGTAGGTAAACAGCGTGTGACGATCGCTCAGCTGCGCTCGCTCCGCGCGCTGGGGCTCCTTGACCTTGACGATCAGCTCGGCATTGGCAAACACCGCTGCACCGTCATCCACCAGGGTCGCTCCCGCTGCCCGGTATAGGTCATCGGTAAATCCGATCGCGGCACCGGCAGACGTCTCCACGAACACGGTATGCCCGTGTGACACCAGCTCCCTTACCGCGGCCGGCGTCATGCCAACCCGGTACTCGTGGTTTTTCACTTCCCTCGGCACACCAATGTTCATGATTTCCCCCGTTGCTGCCGCGCAGCGATGAGCCTGACCGGTGATTCTCCTGACAAAGTGTAGTAAAAAGGTCTGGGTCACGGAGACCCGACAGGACGCATCGGTTGAACAGACCTTCCCGTACATACCAGGACGTCGTCTCAACCACAGCACACAGGAGCAGGAACGCACATGAAAACCTTGATCGCCACCCTTTCCGCCACCACGCTGGCCTTTTCGCTGACCAGCACACAGGTCATCGCCGAAATGCAGACAGAAACCGTCGAATACACCGTTAACGGCACCACCTTTACCGGCTACCTTGCCTGGGATGACGAGGCCGATGGCAAGCGCCCCGGCGTTCTGGTTGTCCACGAATGGTGGGGCCACAACGAATTCGCCCGCGAGCAGGCCGAGCGACTGGCGGCAGCGGGATACACCGCGTTTGCGCTGGACATGTACGGTGACGGCAAACTCGCTGACCATCCGGACGATGCACAGAAATTCATGAAGGAAGCCACCAGGGACCTGGATCAGGTGCAGGCGCGATTCACCGCGGCCATGGAGTTGCTGCAGGACCACGAGAGCGTGGACAGCGGGCGCATCGCCGCGCAGGGATACTGTTTCGGTGGCGCCGTCGTGCTGAACATGGCGAGACTGGGGCTGGATCTTGACGGGGTGGTGAGCTACCACGGCGCGCTGGCAAGCCCGATCAAGGCCGAGGCCGGCAAGGTCAACGCGCGGGTTCAGGTGTATACCGGCGGGGCCGACAAGATGGTGCCCTCAGATCAGGTCGCCGGACTGGTGCAGGAAATGCAGGATGCCGAGGTGGACCTGACGCTGGTGTCTTTCCCGGGCGTTCTGCATTCGTTTACCAATCCCGGGGCAGACCGCATAGCCAGCGAGTTCAACATGCCGGTGGGCTTCGATCAGGCCGCCGCCGACCGCTCCTGGAACGGCACCCTGGAGTTTTACGAAACCATCTTCGCCGAGTAAGCAACCCGCAACCCCCGGTGAACTTCAGGCACAAAAAAAGGCAGCCGAGGCTGCCTTTTTGGCGGTTACCCTCTGTTATTTACAGAGCAGTAACGTTCTCCGCCTGAGGACCTTTCTGGCCCTGGGTAACGGTGAACTCAACCTGCTGGCCTTCTGCCAGAGTTTTGAAACCGCTGCCCTGAATAGCGCTGTAGTGAACAAAAACGTCCGGGCCGCCTTCACGAGTGATAAAGCCAAAGCCTTTAGCTTCGTTGAAGAACTTAACAGTACCGGTAGTAGTAGACATACTAAAATTTCCTGAAATCAATCATATTATCTGCTGCCAACACCCTCATGGTGCAAGGTCAGCGTGTCACGGAAAAACAGAATTCGCGGAATCAAAAACAGGACGGTCACTGCTAACTGCGGAGGTACGTCTTATTCATGAAATGCTTTACTAATCTTTCCTACGAAAAACACTCTACTCCTGATTTCCGGGATTGCCAAGGGTATTTTTCAATAAAATGTGTAGGTAAAGGTACCCATCACCCCCTCAACACCCCAAAGGCATAAATTCCCAGCGCGGTCATGAGGATGGAGCCCACCACGTGGGCCAGAACGCCGGCGAGGGCCATCCCCCACTTGCCTTCCTGGATGGCTGCAAACATTTCCAGCGAGAAAGTGGAAAACGTGGTCAGGGCGCCGCACAGACCGGTAATGGCAAACAGCCGCCACTCCGGCGCCAGAGCGCTGCCATGCATAAAGAACCCGATCAGCAGGCCCACCAGGGCACTGCCAGCCAGATTGGCCACCAGCGTGCCCAGAGGAATGGCGTGGTAGCTGGCGTTCAGCCATAGCCCGAGGGCCCAACGAAGGTTGGCGCCGATCACGGCGCCAACACTCACAGCAACAACCGATAACCACATTTCAGCGGTTCGCCCGGTTACGCGGGGTTGTGGTCAATCAGCGTGTCCTTGTTGCTGGCAAACTCGTCGAACGGGAAATCGTCCACGGTCAGCATCTCCAACACCACAGCTTCATACTGGCGCATGAAGTCGGCCTCTTCCTTGGTGTAGACCCCCGCCTTCAGAGCCGATTCGAACCGCTCCTCCGGGTGCAAGGCGGTCATTGGCAGCTCGCCCTTGGCGTAGGCCTTGGTGACCTTGCGATACAGCTGCTCGGCCTTGTCGTAGTCCTTCAGCAGTCCGTTGTAGCGGGCCAGCGGGTTTTCCACCGTGCCTTCGCCATCGGTGTTCCAGGTGGCGGCCGTCAGCTTGCTGCGAATCGGCGTATCGGTGGAAATCGCACGGGCCAGCTTGCGGGCCAGGTCATCATGGGGCAGATCCCAGCGGCAGCCCAGCGGCAACGTCACCGCCCGCAGCGCCAGCGCAACCGGCCGGTTGGGCAGGTTCTGCAGGAACTCGTCCAGTGCGCTCTCGGTGCGGTGCAGCAACAGCCCGAGGCTGTACTCCATCACTTCCTTCTCACCCTCGACCGGCTGAGTTTCGTGCCAATTTTTCAGCACCATCGACGCCAGGTAGAGGTTGGACAACATGTCCCCGAGGCGCGCCGAGATCAGCTCGCGCATTTTCAGTTCACTGCCCAGGGTGGTCATGGCGGCATCCGCACACAGACCGAAGGCGGCACTGAAACGGGCCACGGCTTGCGCGTAACGACGGCTAGCGCTGTCGAAGGGCACGTCAGCACGGCCCACACCCAGCGCCTGGGTGAAGGCGCGGGCGGCGTTACCAAAGATCAGACCGGCATGGCCAAAGAACGCATCGTCGAACGCGTCGATGTCATCATTATCCTTGGCGGACAACTCCCGCAGCACGTAGGGATGGCAGCGAATCGCGCCCTGACCGAAGATCATCAGGCTGCGGGTCATGATGTTGGCACCCTCCACCGTGATGGCAACCGCCGAACCACTGAAGCCGATACCGAGATAGTTACGCGGCCCCAGGGTCACCGTCTTGCCACCGTGAACGTCCATGGCGTCAGTCGCAATGCCACGCTGGAACTCGGTGAGGTGGTACTTGAGAATCGCCGACGGCACCGCCGGCTTCTCGCCCTTATCGATCATGTTGGCGGTGTGATTGACGGCAGCCTGGGTGATGTAGGTCTTGGCGGCGATACGCGCCAACGGCTCCTGCACACCTTCCATGTCCGCTACCGGAGTGTTGAACTGGCGACGGATACGGGTGAAGCCACCGGCAGTGCCGACAGCGTAGGCTGCAGCGCCGGCCGCACCGGACGGCAGCGTGATGCAGCGTCCCACCGACAGACACTCAACCAGCATGCGCCAGCCTTCGCCCGCCATGTCCTGACCACCGATAATGTAATCCAGCGGGATGAAGACGTCCTTGCCGATGATCGGCCCGTTCATGAACGGTGTGCCGATGGGGCAATGGCGACGGCCGATTTCCATACCCTTGGTGTCACGGGGGATCAAAGCGCAGGTAATGCCGTGATCTTCTTTGTCGCCCAACAGGCCATCCGGGTCAAACATGCGGAACGCCAGTCCCACGACGGTGGCGATGGGTGCGAGGGTGATCCAGCGCTTCTCGAAGTTGAGGCGGATACCCAGAACTTCCTTGCCGTCCACTTTCTGCTTGCAGACAATACCGGTATCCGGCAGCGAGGTGGCGTCGGAGCCGGCACGGGGGCCGGTGAGACCGAAACAAGGGATCTCGCGCCCGTCCGCCAGACGCGGCAGATAATGATTTTTCTGCTCTTCAGTACCGTATTTGACCAGCAGCTCGCCGGGACCGAGAGAGTTCGGCACGCCGACGGAGACCATCAGCATTTCGTTGGCGGCCAGCTTCTGCAGCACCGCAGTCTGTGCCTTGGCGGAGAAACCGAGGCCGCCGTATTCCTTGGGAATGATCATGCCGAAGAATCCCTCTTTCTTGAGGAAATCCCACAGCTCCTTCGGGAGATCGGCGCGCTCGACGGCGAGGTCCCAGGCGTTGCACATGGAGATGGCCTGCAAGCACTGATTGTCCACGAACGATTGCTCTTCCTCGCTCAGGCCGGTGTGCCGGTTGATCAGCAGGTTGTGCCAGTCCGGCTGACCGGTAAACAGCTCACCGTCCCAGCCCACAGTACCGGCTTCCAGCGCGACTTTTTCGGTTTCCGACACTTTCGGTGCAACCTTCTTGAACATCGCGAATACACGGGGGGTGAGCCAGGATTTGCGGAACCCGGGCAGCCCTGCGGCGGCGGTCACAGCGGCGCCGATAAACAGAATCAGGGCAAGGGTGCCAGAGGCCAGAATCAGTGACAGCAGGCCGACAACCACCATCACACCGATGGCCGGTTTCGCACCTGATTCACGACGCATCACGGTCAGCAGACCGGCCAGCGCCACCAAAAACAGAATGAAAGTCATCATAGGGTCTCTCTGTCATCCATGGATTGAATAGTGAAGACTGTAAAACGTTACGTCCAAGTTACCCGATCAGATGATCGCTGACCAGTAACCACATCATGATCAGGCAGTTACAATCACCCGGATACCCTCCAGCGCGAGACTGGCCTGATCAATGGCAGACTTTGCCGCCGCGAACTGGTCGCGGAAGAATCCGATCTCGCCATCGCGAATGGCCGGATTCACCTTTTGCAGCGCCTCCAGACGCCGGATCTCCGGCTCGAACATCTCGCTCAGCTGCGTCATCGCCTGGTCCCGCAACGGCTCAAGGTGCGGCTGCGCCAGCCGCTCGGCGTGATCGACCATGGTTTCCACCTGGGGACGAACCTGGGGCACAACGGCCTGGGCGGTACGACGGCGGATGTTCGAGCACAGATCGTTCAATCGATCGTGAGGCAGCGCCGCCGAAAGATCGCGACCATTCACGTCCACCAGCAGCCGCAGCGGGGAGACCGGCAGGTAGCGTGACAGCTGCAGCGCCTCAGGTGCAGGGCAGTGCACCGTAAACAGGACTTCCAGCAACAGCGTGCCAGCCGGCAGCGCCTTCACCGAGAGACTGGCCAGGGCCGCCTTGCCAAGGCCGGAGCTGGTTACTGAGTCCATCACGCCGGTCACCATCGGGTGTTCCCAGCTCATGAACGCGAGATCTTCCCGCTCCAGCGCCTGCTGCCGGCTCCAGGTGACGGTGAGACCGTCCTCCGGCAGCTCCGACACGTGGCCGGCGTGATACTGCTCACCCGGCCTGAGCACATCGGCGTGCTCGGAATGGTCTTCCACATCCACACCGAGGATATCGAAGGCCTCCATCATATAATCCCTCACCGCGGCAGACCCCTCTTCCGACTCGATCTGGCTGATCAGCTTCTGGGCCACGTCCCGGCGGCAGGAATTCATCTCGATCAATGCATCGCGACCATTCTGCAACAGGGTGCGCAGGCGGTCAGCCTCGGCCCTGGAATCAGCCAGCACGGTATCCAGCTCGCCGAATTCACCGCCCAGCACCCTCAGCCAGGCCGCCTGCACTGTGCCCTGAACCGCAACTCCGACGGAGCAACTCTCGTTGAACGCGTTGAGCCCCTCATGGAACCAACGGAACTGGGCCTCCTGAACGGTGCCTTCCAGATACGGAATGTGAATATCGATGGTGTCAGACTGGCCGATTCGATCCAGCCGGCCGATCCGCTGTTCCAACAGGTCGGGGTTGGCGGGCAGATCGAACAGCACCAGATGATGGGCAAACTGGAAATTGCGGCCCTCGCTGCCGATTTCCGAGCAAATCAGCGCCTGGGCACCCTGCTCGCTGTCGGCGAAATACGCCGCCGCCCGATCGCGTTCGATCAGGCTCAGGTGTTCATGAAAGGCCGCACTGCGAATCCCGGCCCGTAGCTGCAGGTAACTCTCCAGCGCCATGGCGGTGCCGGCGTGGGCACAGATCACCACCACTTTGGCAGGCTTGAGACTGGCCAGAGTTTTCTCCAGCCAGGCGACCCGCGGGTCTTCCGCCAACCACTGTTCTTCATCCAGCGCCCGCTCCGGCGCCAGGTTTTCAAGGCCGAAACGGTGGGGCTGATAGCGGTCCGGACACGCCAGCGGCACTGGCAGCGCACGCCGTTGGGGAAAACCCTGAATCGCCGCGCGGGTGTTGCGGAACAGCACCCGTCCGGTGCCGTGCCGGTCCAGCAAGGCGTCAATAATGGCCTGTTGGGGTTCGGGTGCCTTTTCCAGTATCGCCAGCTCATCCCCGAGCCAGTCCTGCAGCGCGGCGCGATCGTCCGCGGCGAGGCTGCCGTCGTTTTCCTGCAGGCGGCGCACCACCCGGTTGATAGCCTCGTACTGCTGCTCTTCCGCGCGGAAATCCTCAAGATCGTGAAAACGCGCAGGGTCCAGCAATCGTAGCCGGGCAAAGTGACTGGCCACCCCCACCTGTTCCGGAGTCGCAGTCAACAGCAACAGGCCACGGCTGGCCGCAGACAAGTCCTCCACCAGCCGGTATTCGGGGCTGGCCTGTTCCGGACTCCAGGCCAGGTGGTGGGCTTCGTCTACCACCATCAGATCCCAGCCGGCGGCGACCGCATCCTTCTGCGCCTGGGGGCTCGACATCAGGAAATCCAGGCTGCACAGCACCAGCTGATCACTCTCGAACGGATTGCTGGCGAAGGATTCACCAAACACTTTGGTCATCAGTGCATCAACGTCATCCTCGCTCTCGGCGAGGGCGTCGTAACGGCCCTGGTCGATGATGGAGAAGCGCAGGTTGAAACGCCGCAGCATTTCCACCAGCCATTGATGGATCAGCGAATCCGGCACCACGATCAGTGCCCGCTTTGCGCGACCGGTATGCAGCTGATAATGCAGTATCAGACCCGCCTCGATGGTTTTGCCCAGACCCACCTCATCCGCCAGCAACACCCGCGGGGCGTGGCGGCTGGCCACTTCGTGGGCAATGTAGATCTGGTGCGGCAGGTGCTGGGTACGGGCGCCGATCAGTCCCTGTGCGGCGGATGCCCGCAAGCGCTCCTGATGCTGAAGAGTGGCCACCCGCAGGCGGAAGGCGCCGTTGCGATCAAACTGGCCGGCAAACAGCCGTTGATGGGGCGCGGAGAAATTCACCGAACTGCTCAGCTTGACCTCGGAAATCTGCTGGATATCGTCACCGTTGTCGGCGTGGTACATCAACACACCACCCAGCTCTTCCACCGCCCGGACAACGTAGCGTTCACCGTCGAAGGTCTCGATTTCCTCACCCATCTGATAAATGATGCGTGACAGGGGCGCATTATCGATGGCGTAGGTGCGCTCCTCGTCGGCAGCGGGGAAACCCAGCGTCACCCGACGGCCCGAAATATCAGTGACGATGCCGAGCCCGAGGCCGGTATCGCTGTGGCTGACCCAGCGCTGGCCAATGACAAAATCCGATGCGTCCAAGAAACCTCCGTCGCGTTTCAATTCAGTCTTTTTTACGTTCGTTACGTTCGTGACCGTGGTCAGTGCCACTACTTGAGTGGTTTGAGGTCGGTGCCGTTCTCGTGAACCCAGTAGGCCGCCGCGCCACACACGGCCGCGGGCACCACCACCAGGTTCAGCACCGGCACCATGGCCGCCAATGCTACCGGCATTCCGAACCCGAAGGCCGACAGCCGGGTATCTCCCAGCAACCCGCGCAACGCCGGGAAACTGACCTTGTGGTTGTCAGCCGGGTAATCCACGTACTGCAGCGCCATCATCCAGCAGTTGAACGCAAACCAGAGCGCTGCGGCCACCAGATTCACCACCGGTATCAGCCCGAGAATCAGCAGGCCGATGGCCCGCGGCAGGTAATAGAGGATTTTCTGCACCTCACGCCAGAGCGCGCGGGGAATATCGCGGATGATCTGCCCCCAGCTGTCGTCGGTGCTGACCTCCTGGCCGGTCAGGTGTTTTTCCGTGAGCTCGGCCAGATAGCCGTAGAAAGGAGAGCCAATCAGGTTTGCCAGAATGACGAACCCGTAGGCCAGCATCAGCAGGATCACCACGCCGTAGAGCATCCAGAACAGCCAGTCCAGGCTTTGCAGCCAGGCCCAGTCCGGCAGCCACCCCATGGCCGCAGCGATCATCCCGGCAAACAGTTCCGCCAGGAAATAGAACAACAGGCCGAATAACAGCACGTTGATCACCAGGGGAATAATCACGAACAAGCGCAGGCCGGGCTGACGTATCAGCCGGAATCCCTCGCCGAGGTAGCCCAGGCCACGAAAAAAGTTACCCTTCAACATAGGTGGCATTACCTCCGCTTCAATGACAGTGACGGGGCGCAAAGCATATCATGTTGCCTCACTCACCACAGCCCGAGGGCCACCCGGATTCCACCGATGGACACACTCAAGCGCCAGCTGGCACGAATTCTCGATTGCCAGCCCCTGTGGCGGACCGCCCTGCTGATCTCCGTGGTCGCTATTCTGTACCTGGCCACCACCAGCGATCCTTACCCGGTACCCGCATCCAGCTACGACAAGGTGAATCACCTGATTGCCTTTGCCGAACTGACCTTGTTGTCACGGCTGGCCTGGCCACAGACCCATCCAATCCGGTTCATCCCGCTGCTGATTGCGTTCGGATTGCTGATCGAAGTTATTCAGTCGCAACTGCCCTACCGTGATTTCTCCCTTGCGGATGTGGTCGCAGATGCCGTCGGGGTCGCCATTGGCTTGCTGCCCTGGCCCGGTCTGCCCCGGTGGAAGACCACCGGTAACGCCACCCAAAACCGGATGTGCGAGAAACGCTAAAAATCGTGTGCGATATCTCTCACAAGACTGTGCGAGATTTCTGAAACATTGTGTAAGCTCTTCGGCTCCCGCCAATCTAAAAATTCACAACATATTGATTTGTATATTTTATTTTTGTAACAACCTGTGTCATTGCCAAAATGATGAATATTGGTCACAGGTTTGTCAGATCAGGATTGCTATAGTGGATTCGTCAGGGATGACAGGGAAATGGACGACGCACTGGACGCACCCCGGCATTGGATGCAGGGAGAGGCAAGGACACAGGGACGCCTCGCTTAAAGGATAATTATTCGGATCGCCGGCTCGGAGGCTGGCACCAAGGAGCGGCTCAAGGATAACGCAACACGGCAGTTGCACACATCGCACGGATGCGACGACCTGTTCCGAAAAGGGCAGCACACGGGTTGCCCTTTATTTTTTTGCGGTTGCCATTTCGCCAGCCACCCGATAGATCCTCACCTGATTGAACTCCTCGAACTCATTGAGATCCGGCCAGGTCCGGCCTTCGATCACCGCAAGCCGCTGATAATGGTCATCGCCCAGATCCCGCAACCGGGAATCCGCCAGCAGTACTTCCGGGGCCGCTGCCCTGAACGCCTGCAATAACGGCCGGTTGTTAGGATCGTAGAGCACGTCCGCCGCGGTGATCAGATCAACGGTTGCGGATCGTTGCCGCCAATCCGCACACAAGGTCACCGACACCCCATTCAGCCGGGCGTTGGCCGCAGCAGCATCCAGCGCAGCCGGGTCGATATCACAGGCAATTGCCTCCGCCGCACCGGCGATGGCGGCCGCAATCGCGACCACGCCGGATCCGGAGCCAAAATCCAGCACCCGCTTGCCCGCCACCTGGTGCGGATTCGAAAGGATCCACTGGGCGAGCACCTGTCCACTGGCCCAACAAAAGGACCAGTACGCCGGCTCACCGACTACCGCCTGGGCCTCCTCATGACTCAGCGGCCCCTCCAGCACCGCAGGATCAAACAGATGCAAACCGATATCCGGACACCCGGCCGGCCGGGTCACCGCGACACGGCCACGGCTGAGGGTTTTCTGCAAATGGTGGTCAAGCTGCTGCTGATTCATCACATCTCCGGGCCGGCCTGTAAACGAGCATAAAAACAGTGTCTTCGTTATACTGCAAACTCATTTTTTTCACGATCTTGGCACCTCAATGGCCTCCAGACCCGACACCGACGACTTCCTGTCCCTTTTCCTGAACGACATTCCGCTGATGGACGTGCGGGCACCGGTTGAGTTCAGCAAGGGCAGCTTTCCCCGCGCCGAAAATGCGCCACTGATGAACGACGAAGAGCGTCATCGGATCGGTATCTGTTACAAGGAAAAAGGACAGGACCGGGCCATCGAGCTGGGGCATCAATTAGTGACCGGCGACATCAAGGCCCAGCGAATCGAGGCCTGGAAACGCTTTATTGCCAGCTACCCCCAGGGCTACCTGTTCTGTTTCCGTGGTGGTTTGCGATCACGACTGACCCAACAATGGATTCGGGACGCGGGCATTGACTACCCGCTGGTCAAAGGCGGCTATAAAGCGCTGCGCCGGTTCCTCATCGACAGCCTCGCAGCGCTGATCACCTCATCGGATTTCCGCATTCTCAGCGGGCGGACTGGCACCGGGAAAACCCGGGTGCTGCAACAACTGCCCAACCCGGTGGATCTCGAGGGACTGGCCAATCACCGCGGATCCAGCTTCGGCCGGCAAGTCACACCTCAGCCCTCCCAGATCGACTTCGAGAACCGACTGGCCGTGGCCATGCTCAAGGCCACCCATCGGGTTGGCGGTCCGATTTATCTGGAAGACGAGAGTCGCCTGGTTGGGCGCTGCGCGCTGCCGGATACGCTCAGACAGCGGATGTCCGAGGCACCGCTGATGGTGCTTGAGCAGCCTATGGAAGAGCGCATCAGTATTATTCGCGAGGACTATGTGGAGATCATGCTGGCCGATTACTCCGCCCGCGACGGCGAGGTGGCGGGTTGGCAGAATTTCCAGGATTACCTGCTCAGCGCACTGGACCGGATCCGGAAACGGCTGGGCGGCGAACGCCACCAGCAATTGCGAAACCGGATGGTCGCCGCCCTTGATCAACAGCAGCACAACGGCGACACCAGCGGCCATAATGAGTGGATCCGCGCACTGCTGGAGGAATACTACGACCCGATGTATGACTATCAGCTCCGCCAGAAAGAAGGCCGTATTGTGGTCCAGGGCGATCCGGCCACTATCGTCGATTGGGCCAATCAATGTTAGTTTGTGCTCGAAACCGGAAAAGACCTGAAAGTGTCTTGCGAGTTGGATACGCTTCGGCTTTGCTGTAAACACAAGTCTGTCATCAACCACTTGATAATCTGACGAAGAGCAAGGAGTACCCGAATGGAAGAGTTGTTTGGAGCGAATGGGCGCGCGTCCGAGATCGTGGATCAGGCCATCACCCTGGTCATGACCTACGCCCCCAAGGTTGTCCTCGCCATAGTGACATTGCTGGTCGGTCTCTGGCTGATCAAGCGATTTGTCGGCGTGATCGACAAGAAACTCGGGGAAAAAGACCCGTCACTGAACAAGTTCGTCTGCGGCCTGACGGGCGCCCTTCTGAAAATCATGCTGATCATCTCAGCCGCCTCCATGATCGGCATCGCCACCACCTCATTCATTGCAGTGATCGGTGCTGCCGGTCTCGCGGTGGGCCTGGCCTTGCAGGGCAGCCTGTCCAACTTTGCCGGTGGCGTACTGATTCTGATCTTCAAACCCTTCAAGGTGGGTGACACCATTGAAGCACAGGGCCACCTTGGTGCCGTTGCCGAAATCAGCATTCTGTATACCATCGTGAACACCTTCGACAATCGCCGTATCGTGATCCCCAACGGCAGCCTGTCCAACGCCACCCTGGTCAACGTCAGCATCTACGAGAAACGTCGCTGCGACATGACCTTCGGGATTCATTACGACGACGATATCGACACCGCCAAGGCCATCTGCAGGCGCCTGTACCAGGAAGATGAGCGCTCGCTGATGGATCCGCCACCGCGCATCTGCGTGGGCAGCCTGGGCGACAACTCCGTCAACATCATGTTCCGCGCATGGGTGGCCACCGACGACCTGTGGCCGTACTACTGGGACATGCAGGAAAAGGTCAAGAAGGCATTCGATGCTGAAGGCCTCACCATTCCGTTCCCTCAGCGCGATGTGCACGTTTACAACCACAGTGGAGCGGAAGCGGGACAAACGTCTCAATAATACGTTTGCTTACTCGCATTCTTCACAGGCTCAACTAAGCTGACGTTAATGGTGCCTGCCAGCCCTTCCGGCAGGCACCAGGCCATTGGGGCCAGACACAGAACAATCATCGGCCTCAGTCTCGCTGTCATTGCTGGTAGGAGGTTGTCACTATGCCGGTACAGCAGTTGAAAGATTTCCTCGATCAGGCCGATGTGGAATACATGTGCCTGTCCCATCCCCCCGCGTTTACTGCCCAGGAACTCGCCCATCACGTCAAGATTGCCGGCGACCGGGTAGTGAAAACCGTCATTATTGAGCTGGACGGCAAGATGACCATGCTGGTCATGCCCGCCACCTGGCGCATCCGCTGGGATCGCCTGTCGCGCATTCTGGATACCGATTTCGTCGACCTGGCGGATGAGCAGGAGTTCCAGGATCGCTTCCCCGAGTGTGAAGTCGGCGCCATGCCACCGTTCGGCAACCTGTTCGGGATGTCGGTGTTTTGCGCGGAAGCTCTGACCGAACAGCCGGAACTGGCGTTTGCCGCCGGTAGCCACACCGAGTCGGTGCACATGAAAACCAGCGACTTTCTGACTCTGGTGCAACCCATGGTGCTCAACCAGGGGTTTGTGAAGCCCGGCGCGCAAAAGCCGGCGTGGCTGGTCAAAGGGCGCCGCCAACCGGATGAGCTACCCGGAGCCCGGGTATCCGGCCTGGCCGGTTACTGAACCGGGCAAACCTGTCACCGGCTTGATCCGGGCCGCTTGTCTGAAATCTTCCATCGCGTAAACTGGAAGCCTCAGACAGGAACCCGTTATGACTCAAGCTTTTGACATAGTTGTTGTCGGTGCCGGCATGGTGGGGGCTGCCCTTGCCACCGGCCTTGGCCAGAATGGCTTTCGCGTTGCACTGGTGGACAAGCAAACGGCACCCCGCTACGACCCTGAGGCGCCGCCGGACATCCGGGTATCCGCCCTCAGCGCCGGCAGTGAACGCTACCTGCAACAATTGGGTGCCTGGCCTGAAATCATGGCGTTACGGGCAACGGTGTATCGCCGCCTCGCGGTCTGGGATGAAACCCGCCATCCACTAAGCGCCCTGATCCCCCGCAAGCCCACCGAAGTGGTGTTCGACGCCACCCTACTGGCCGCCAGCCACCTGGGCCATATTGTGGAAAACCGCATCACCCAGCAGGCCTTGTGGCAGTGCGCCGCGAACCAGCCGTCGGTGACCCTGATGCCGGGTACCGGCGTGACCGCGTTAAACAACGGCGACGACCGGGCCACGGTAACACTGGAGAATGGGGACACCCTGAGCTGCCAGCTGGTGATTGGTGCAGACGGTGGCCAGTCGCGCCTTCGCGAACTGGCCGGTATCGGCGTCACCCGGGACCAATATGCCCAGCAGGCCATGGTGATTTCCGCACGCTATGGCGGCCCGGTGGAGGACATCACCTGGCAGGCGTTCCACCCGTCCGGTCCCCGTGCCTTTTTACCCCTGCACAGTGCCGGGCCGGCGCACCCCGGCGAAAGTTGGGCCTCTCTGGTGTGGTACGATTCGCCGGAGGAACTGGCGCGATTGAAAGCCCTTGATAATGAGGCACTGATACTGGCGATCCAGCGGGGGTTTCCCGATGATCTGCCGCGGCTGACCCACATTGATACCCGGGCCAGCTTTCCCATCGCGCGGCAGCACGCCAAGCACTACCACAATGGCCGCGTGGTGCTGGTGGGCGATGCGGCCCACACCATCAATCCGCTGGCCGGCCAGGGTGTGAACCTGGGCTTCCAGGACGCCGCTTGCCTGCAAACGATGATCCGCGAAGCCCACCGTGCCGGTGGTGACCTTGCCCATCCGCTGTGGCTGGCCCGCTACGAGCAGCAACGGCGCCCGGCCAATCGCCGCATGATGCTGGCGATGGATGCCTTCTACCACCTGTTCAGCAACCGCATTCCACCGGTTCACCTGCTGCGCAACCTCGGCCTCGGCGCCGCCCGCGCCCTGCCCTTCGCCCGCAACCGCGTGGCCCGTTACGCCATGGGCATTGACGAGGAACTGCCGGCGATGCTCAAACAGATCACGGCCCGCTTACCAGGGCTGAAACAGCTCTGAGTCCGGCACACAACCATCAAGGAGCCACCATGTCAGACACCATTTTCACCAAGATCATCAACCGGGAGATTCCGGCAGACATTCTCTACGAGGACGACATCAGCCTGGCGTTCAGCGACATCAACCCCCAGGCTCCGGTGCACTTTCTGGTAATCCCGAAGAAGCCCATCGCCACGATCAATGACATCACCGAAGGCGATCGTGAGCTGGTGGGTCACCTGTATGTAGTGGCGGCGAAAATTGCCAGGGAAAAGGGCTTTGCGGACGACGGCTATCGCGTGGTGATGAACTGCGGCGAGAACGCCGGGCAGACGGTGTTTCACATCCATCTGCACGTGCTGGCCGGCAAGCCTCTGGGGTGGCCGCCTTATACGGACAAAATGAAGCAGGCCTGATGGGGTTTTACCGTTTGGACTGACCTTGGGGGAGGCAAACGCGGCTGTCTTTCTGTTTAGGACAGCGGCCGTCCCCCAAGCTCAAAAGCCCGAAAAATCAGCGCCCGACAACTTTCTCAGCTTCTTCCACCGGCGTATGACGAACGTCCTCGCCTTTGACCATGAAGATCACGTTCTCGGCAATGTTGCAGGCATGATCTCCGACCCGCTCCAGAGCACGAAGCACCCACATCACCGACATGCACCGTGAAATGTTGCGGGTGTCTTCCATCATGAAGGTCAGTAAGGTACGTGTAGCCGCCTGATACTCCTCATCAACACGCTTGTCTTCCTTCATGATCCGCAGCGCCTGCTCAGCGTCCAGGCGAGCAAAGGCGTCCAGCGCGTCGTGCAGCATGCTCAGCACGTGGTTGCCGATATGGCGGACTTCCACGTAGCCGCGGGGCGCCTGGCCTTCCTCGTTGAGCTTGATGGCGAACTTGGCGATTTTCTTGGCCTCGTCGCCCACCCGCTCAAGATCCGCGACCATCTTGATGACAGAAATCACCAACCGGAGATCCCGGGCCGTAGGCTGACGACGGGCAATGATCAGGGTAGCCTCTTCGTCGATGTCCATTTCCATCTGGTCGACTTTCTTATCACCGGCACGTACTTCGTCCGCCAGGTGGCCATCATTGTCCACCAATGCATGAATCGCACGGTCCACCTGTGTCTCAACCATCCCGCCCATTTTCAGGAACTCGGTTTTGAGCTCCATCAGTTCATCGTTGAACTTGTGGGAAATGTGGTCGCCGTAAACGTCGTCCTTTTTGGTTGGCATAGCTCTGTTCTCCAATATTCAGCAATAACCGGATTAACCGAAACGACCGGTGATGTAGGATTCCGTCAGTTCATGCTCGGGCGCAGTGAAGACCTTGGTGGTCTCGTTCACTTCCACCAGATGGCCCAGGTGAAAATACGCGGTGCGGTGTGACACACGTGCGGCCTGTTGCATGGAGTGGGTCACGATGACGATGGTGTAGCTCTCCGACATTTCCGAGATCAGCTCTTCCACTTTCGCGGTGGCGATCGGGTCCAGCGCCGAGCAGGGCTCGTCCATCAGGATCACTTCCGGGCTGACAGCGATGGCCCGCGCTATGCACAAACGCTGCTGCTGACCACCGGACATGCCGGTAGCGACGGCGTCCAGGCGGTCTTTCACTTCATCCCATAGCCCGGCCTTGCGCAGACTGTTCTCGACGATTTCGTCCAGATCCGACTTGCGGTTCGCCAGGCCGTGAATGCGCGGGCCATAGGCCACGTTGTCATAGATCGACTTGGGGAACGGATTGGGTTTCTGGAACACCATGCCAACTCGGGCCCGCAACTCCACAACATCGCGCTTCGGATCGTAAATATCATGGTCGTCAATGGACAACTGACCTTTGACCCGACAGATGTCGATACTATCGTTCATCCGGTTCAGGCACCGGAGAAACGTTGATTTACCGCAACCCGACGGACCGATAAATGCGATCACTTCGTTACGGCCAATATCCAGACTGATATTCTTGATGGCCCGGTCCTGGCCATAGAACACTTCGACGTTACGAAGTTTGAACTTGGGGTTCTCCGAGAACGGGTCACCCACGGTCTTTCCTTCTTCAACCAGGGTTTCCGCCGGCTTGTCTTCATCCACCGGGGCAATCGTTTCTTCAGGCATATCGGCTTCGCTGGTTACGGCTGGGTTCATAGTATTCATTAATAATCTCCTTACCACCGACGCTCAAGACGTTTACGGAGCCAGATGGCGAGTGCGTTCATAGTGATCATGAAGGTAAGCAGCACCATGATGCCGGCGGACGCCAGCTCGATGAAGCCTTGTTCAGAGCTGCTGGCCCAGAGGTATATCTGTACCGGCAATACGGTCGCTGAATCGAGAAAGCCACTGGGCACATCCACGATGAAAGCCACCATGCCAATCAGCAATAATGGCGCCGTCTCGCCGAGTGCCTGAGCCATCCCGATGATCGAACCGGTGAGCATGCCCGGCATGGCCAGAGGTATCACGTGATGGAGCACCACCTGCATCTTGGAGGCGCCAACACCCTCTGCGGCCTCGCGAATGGAGGGCGGCACGCTCTTGATTGCTGCCCTTCCGGAAATGATGATGGTTGGCAGTGTCATCAGCGCCAATACCATGCCACCTACCACCGGAACCGAGCGCGGCATGCCGAAGAGCCCAATAAAGACCGCCAGGCCAAGCAGACCGAAAATGATCGACGGCACCGCAGCCAGGTTATTGATATTGACCTCGATAAAGTCGGTAATCCTGTTCTGGGGCGCAAATTCCTCCAGATAGACCGCGGCGGCAATACCGACGGGAAACGCGATGGCCAGCGTCACCAGCATGGTCAGCAGAGAACCGACAATGGCCCCGAGAATACCGGCATTGGCAGGCTCTCTGGAGTCACCGCGGCTGAACAGCACATCGTTGAAGCCGGTATCGATAACACCTTTTGCCTGCAGCTGATCCACCCAGCGTTGCTGCTGATCCGACAGTTTCACGCTGTACCGCGGGTTATCCGCGTGCTTGACGTAAGTCGAGACCCTGTCGTGCGCCAGGAACTCCATGGTCTGAGTGGTGTTCAGCAAACCCGGATTATCTTTCAGTAGATCACGAATCTCGCTGGCGCCATAGGTGCCGATCAATCGGCCTAACTCCCGTTTCTCACCAGCGCTGTCAGCCTCGGGAATATGCGCTTGCAGGGCCGCAATGATGGGCGCAACGAAGTCAGCCATGGACAGCTGATCCTCGTCCGTGGGGTCGTCGAGATACATCGTTTCGGAATCAAGAGTCACATCCAGCGTAATAGTGGTCTTGACGAAGCCGGTGTGACCTTTGCTGATAATGTCGGCAAAAAGAATGGCCAGGGAGGCAAGGGCAATGAAAATCGCCAGCATGCCATACAACCGGAACCGGCGTTCCTTGCGATAGCGGCGCTTGAGGGAGTTGCGGACAATCTCCGCCTGAGAACGTTGATCAGTCATACTGTTCCCTATACTTGCGAACGATCTTGAGGGCTACCACGTTCAGCAGCAGCGTGACGATGAACAACAGCATACCCAGGGCAAATGCAGACAGGGTCTTGGCACTGTCGAACTCCTGGTCACCCACCAACAGCGTTGCAATCTGCACAGTCACGGTCGTTACCGACTCCAGAGGGTTGGCGGTCAGATTTGCGGCAAGGCCCGCTGCCATCACCACGATCATGGTCTCGCCGATGGCGCGGGACGCGGCCAGCAGGATGCCGCCAATGATCCCCGGCAGTGCGGCGGGGAAAATAACCTTTTTCATGGTTTCGGACTGGGTCGCGCCCAACGCCAGCGAACCGTCTCGCATCGCTTGGGGAACCGCATTGATGACGTCGTCAGAGAGCGAGGACACGAACGGCACAATCATAATGCCCATCACCAGGCCCGCAGCCAACGCACTCTGGGAAGACGCCTCCAGGCCCACCATTTCCGCAAGATCGCGGATAAACGGAGCTACGGTCAGTGCCGCAAAGAAACCGTAAACAACGGTCGGAATGCCCGCCAGCATTTCCAGCACCGGTTTTGCGGTAGAACGCACCCGCTTGCTGGCGTATTCAGACAGGTAGATGGCTGACAGCAGGCCAACGGGCACGGCGACCAACAGTGCGATGGCCGAAATCAACAAGGTGCCGGTAAACAGCGGGATGACACCGAACGCCCCTTCAGATCCCACCTGATCAGCCCGCAAGGCTGTCTGGGGACTCCAACTGGTGCTGAACAGAAAATCACTGATCGGTACCCGACCGAAGAACCGGATGGTCTCCAGAATCACTGAAAAGACGATACCTGCCGTGGTCAGGACCGCCAACGCCGCACACACAAAGAAGATGCGACGAAGCGTTGTCTCAACATTGAGTCTTGCGTTGATGTGAGGCGCAACACGGGTCCACGCAAACGCGGCACCGGACACGGCAACCAGCAAAACCAGAGCGGCTTTGAAGTTCGCGCTTTGATTATCCATCGTCTCAAGCACCGACGCGGCCCCGACAATATAGTCTGGCACAAAATCCGGATTCAGCTTCCCTGCCGCCACGTTGCTGATCTGGGAAAGTATCAGACTCGCCTCTCCGGGCGATTCCGGCCAGACATCCTGGGGCAGCGATGCAATAACGATCCCCTGGATAACCTTGCCCTCAAATCCGGCCCAGGCTGCGAGAACCAACAGGGCGGGGATCGCGCACCAGAGTGCTGCCCGCGTCGCGTAGTAGAAAGGAAGAGCTTTAAGATTCCGGATGCCGCCCAGGGGCGCTGCCACGGCCCGGGATCGCATATAAGCGAGGCCATAGGCAACCACGGCGAGAACCAGAACCAGGGGCAGAAGATTGGCCGTCTGCATATCAGTCTCTGTATTGATGGCTTGAAGTTGACTCGGCGTCTATTTTGCCAGTTTGCGGCACAAAAATATTCACACACATGTAATAAAGGAACGCGGACCTTGCGGCCCGCGTTCCTTCTTCATCATCCATGACGTGCCTTGCAAGAACCTTACAGTTCTTTGCCAGTCATCGACTGCAGGTCCTTGACACGCTTAGCAATTGCCATGCGCTCGTTGCGCGGGCTAGGAATCAGACCCACGTCTACCAGGTAGCCGTTGTCACCCCAGGTGCTCTCGCTGGTGAACTCAGCCACGTATTCCTGGATACCCGGAACAACACCAACGTGCGCTTTCTTGATGTAGAACCACAGCGAGCGAGCAACCGGGTAGTCTTCGACTGAAATATTCTCAGGAGTGGGCTCGACACCGTTGATGGTTGCGGCCTGGATCTGGCCCGAGTTTTCCATCAGGAAGCTGTAGCCGAAGATCCCGTAGGTGCCTGAATCCTGCGCCAGACGCTGAACAATCAGGTTGTCATTTTCACCGGCTTCGACGAACGGACCGTCTTCACGCATGCTGTGGCAGACGCTTTTGAACTTGTCTTCGTTCTCGTCTTCCATCTGTGCAATCATATCGAACTGCTTGCATCCACCTTCCATTGCAAGCTCAACAAACGCGTCTCGGGTACCTGAGGTCGGAGGGGGGCCCATTACGCTGATGGCCTTGTTTGGCAGGCTGGCGTCGATGTCGCTCCACTTCTCGTAGGGGTTCGAAACCAGCTTGTCACCGCCATTGGGATCGGGAACTTCTTTGGCCAGCGCCAGGAAAATCTGCTCCAGACTGAAGTCAGCCTTGACCGCATCCTTGGAGTTGGCGATGACGATGCCGTCAGCACCGATGCGTACTTCGGTGATTTCCTTGACGCCGTTAGACTGGCACAGTTCGAATTCGCTGGACTTCATGCGGCGTGAAGCGTTGGTGATATCCGGATGCTGGGTACCAACACCTTCACAAAACAGCTTCAGGCCGCCGCCGGAACCGGTAGATTCCAGTTTCGGAGTCGGAAAGTCAGTGTTGCGACCAAAACGCTCGGCAACCACGGTCGCGAACGGGTAAACGGTAGAAGAGCCGACGATATTGATGGTGTCGCGGGCCATGGCCGGCGCTGATACGGCGGCAATGCTGCCTGCCAGTGCTACGGTTGTGAGGGCGGTTTTCAGTTTAATCACGCTGAGTCTCCATTATTCGTTTGGACTTTTTGTCGGATTGGCTTTACCGATGAGTGCAGAGTAACGAGGCTCTGTGACAACTTTATTACAGTCACTGAAATATAGATCATGGCGTGCAAATTTTCTTGCAGACTGCCCGCAGCCCGCTAACATGCGGGTATAACAATTCTGAGCAGTAAAAAAAGGCAGGTTCCATGACAGCGCTCGACGACGACAAACCCACCCCGCGAGGCGACCTCACGCTTCAGGTAGTGCCCCTTCCTTCTGACACCAACGCCAATGGCGATGTGTTCGCCGGCTGGCTGGTCAAACAGATGGACATTGCCGCCGCCACCATGGCGGGCCGGATTTCCCTCGGCCGCAATGCCACCGTGGCCATGGACCGGATGGAGTTTCTGTCGCCGTTACGGGTGGGTTCCCAGGTGGGCTGTTACTGCGAACTGGTGGACATCGGCCGCAGCTCGATGCAGATCAAGGTGGAAGTCTGGACGCTAGACCGCGCCGCAAAGCACCCACGCAAGGTCACCGAGGGCCTGTTCGTGTACGTGGCGATTGACGAACATGGGCGCATCCGCGAGGTGCCTGAGCAGGGCTGACACAGCCCATGCTAGCGTAATCAGCAGGCTTCCAGCGGCGCATAGGCCAGCACCAGCCACTTGGCTCCCTCGTCGAAATTGACCTGAACGCGGGTGTGGTGGCCGGTGCCCTCGGAGTTCATCACCACGCCCTCGCCAAACTTCGGGTGGCGCACCCGCTGCCCCAGGCTGAAACCGGATTGCGCCGCGGAGTCCTGGCTGAACAGGCCCTCGTTTGGCCGCTCCATCATCATCGGGCGGCTGACCGTATTGCGCAGCCGCACTTCCTGAATGCAATCACCGGGAATCTCCCGCACGAACCGTGACAGGGCGTTGAACTTCTCCTGCCCATACAGCCGTCGGGATTCCGCGTAGGTGAGCACCAACTGCTTCATGGCGCGGGTAATGCCCACATACGCCAGCCGACGCTCCTCTTCCATGCGCCCCGGCTCTTCCAGGGACATACTGTGGGGAAACAACCCCTCTTCGACCCCGGCCAGGAACACCAGCGGAAATTCCAGGCCCTTGGCGGAGTGCAGGGTCATCAGCTGCACGCTGTCTTCGTGGGATTCTGCCTGGGACTCGCCGGCGTCCAGCGCCGCCTGGGCAATGAATTCCGCCAGCGGATCCACGCCCTCTTCCACCTCGAAATCCGACAGGGCGTTGACCAGTTCCTCTAGGTTTTCCACCCGGGCCTGGCCCTTCTCGCCTTTTTCGCTGGCGTGGTAGTCCTTCAGCCCGCTCGCTTCGATGGTCTGCTTCATCAAACCGTGCAGGGAAGCGTCGTCCGCCATCTCCGACAGGTCGTGGATGATCGCCATGAAGGATTGCAGGCCGGTTTTGGCGCGGCCCTTGATCAGCCCCGCTTCCAGCAACCGCTCCGCCGCCTCCCACAGGGAAATGCTCTGGCCGGTGGCCACTTCCCGCAATTCCGCCAGGCTCTTGGCGCCGATGCCCCGCGTGGGAATGTTCACCACCCGTTCGAAGGCGGCGTCATCGCGGCGGTAATGCACCAGCCGCAGGTACGCCAGCGCATTGCGAATCTCCTGGCGGTCGTAGAAGCGCAAGCCGCCGTAGACCCGGTAAGGAATGCCCTGGCGCATCAGGGATTCTTCCAGCACCCGGGACTGGGCGTTGGAGCGGTAGAGGATGGCGGATTCGCTGCGTAGATTGCCATCCTGGACCCAGCTGGAGATGGTGTCGGCAATGTAGTTGGCTTCGTCCTGCTCGTTGAACGCCGCATACAGACTGATGGGCTCCCCCTCGGGACCGTCGGTCCACAACTCCTTGCCGAGGCGACCCTGGTTGTTGGCAATGACCGAGTTGGCCGCTTTCAGGATCAATTGGGTGGAGCGGTAATTCTGTTCCAGCCGCACCAGCCGCGAATTGGGGAAATCCCGCTGATACTGCTGGATATTCTCGATCTTGGCACCACGCCAGCCATAGATAGACTGGTCATCGTCCCCCACCACGGTCAGCGGTACACGGTGGCTGGCCAGTACCTGCAGCCAGGCGTATTGAATGGTGTTGGTGTCCTGGAACTCGTCCACCAGAATGTGCTGGAAGCGGCCCTGGTAATGGGCCAGCAATTCGGGCCGATGCAGCCACAGCTCGTGGGAACGCAGCAGCAACTCACCAAAGTCCACCAGGCCACTGAGCTGGCACAGCTTTTCGTACTGGCGATACACCGTCAGCATGGTGGAGGTGAACTGGTCCCCGGGATTCTCCTGGATATGATCCGCCCGCAGCCCTTCGTCTTTCTGGCTGTTGATAAACCACTGCGCCTGCTTCGGCGGCCAGCGGCTCTCATCAATCTGCAGCTCCCGCATCACCCGCTTGATCAGCCGCAGCTGGTCGTCGCTATCGAGTACCTGGAAATTCTCCGGCAGGCCGGCGTCCTGCCAGTGCGACCTCAGCAGGCGATGGGCGATGCCGTGAAAGGTGCCGAACCACAGCCCTCGCGCCGGAATGTCCATCATCTGCTCGATGCGGTACCGCATCTCTTTTGCCGCTTTATTGGTGAAAGTGACCGCGAGAATTCCCGTGGGTGGCACCCGATCTACCTGCATCAACCACGCAATCCGATGGACCAATACCCGCGTCTTGCCACTACCGGCGCCCGCCAACACCAACAGGTGATCGTTCTGTGCAGTGACCGCCTCGCGTTGGGCGTCGTTGAGGGCATCGATAATGTGGGAGACATCCATAGGGGTTTAATCGCTACTGGTTAAATGAACAGGTGTTGAAGTATAACAGGAGAAGAAAGGGTTTGTCGGCGGGGCTTGGGTAGCCCTTTTACTCTCGGCGGGATGCACGGGGGAGCAGGTCTCCCCCGTGCATTTCAGGCTTGGAAAAAACTTCTCTCTTAAAAACCTCTGGGTACTGCTTGCGCTTCCACAAACTCGAACAAGCCTTCCAGGCCCCCTTCGCGGCCAATACCGGAGGCTTTCATGCCCCCAAACGGTGCCTCCGGGGTCGGACCGGTGCCGGTGTTCCAGCCACAGTGGCCAAACCGCAGGCCGGCGGCAACGCGCTGGGCGCGCTCGGCGTCGTTGGTGAACACGTAGGAGGCCAGACCGAATTCGGTGTCATTGCCGGCGTCGATGACCTCCTCCTCGCGACGGAACAGCGCCATGGGCACCAGTGGGCCGAAAGTTTCCTCGCGGTAGCAACACATGTCCCGGGTGACGCCGGTGATCACGGTGGGCGGGAAGAACAGGTGGCCGTCACCGAGGTCTTCCGGTTCCTTGCCGGCAACCAGCGAGGCGCCGTTCGCCAGGGCATCTTCCAGGTGACGTTTGACCTTGTCGAAGCCGGCCTGGTTGATCAGCGGACCGAGATCCACGTCTTCCGTCAAACCATTACCCACATTCATCTTGTTGACCCGCGCTGCGAGCTTCTCGCCAAAAGCGTCAGCTACTTTCTCATGCACGAAAATCCGGTTGGCGCAGACGCAGGTCTGGCCGCCGCCACGGAATTTGTTGGCGATCAGATTGTCAGCGGCGGAATCCAGGTCGGCGTCATCAAACACGATGAACGGGGCGTTGCCGCCCAGCTCAAGCGCCAGCTTCTTCACCTGTTCGGCGGTGTCGACCACCAGTTTGCGACCCACTTCAGTGGAGCCGGTGAAGCTCAGCATCGGCACGTCGGGGCTTTCACACAGCACCTTGCCGATCACGCTGGCTTTACCCATCACCAGATTGACCATGCCATCGGGCATGTCCACGTACTTGTCCATCAACCGGAACAGGGCAACCATGGTCAGCGGCGTTTCGCTGGCGGGTTTGATCACCGAGGGACAGCCGGCCGCCAGGGCCGCAGACAATTTCTTGGCAATCATGCCGATAGGAAAATTCCACGGCGTAATCAGCCCGGCGACGCCGATGGGGCGGTAATGAACCGTCCAGGTGCAGTCTTTGGGCTTTTCCGTCAGGGTGTGGGCGTCCAGCGCCTGAATATGCTTGGAGCAATAATCGAAGAAGCCGGCGGCGTAATCCACCTCGCCCTGCGCTTCCTTGAGCGGCTTGCCGTGCTCCATGCACAGGATACGGCCCACTTCTTCCTTGTGCTCTCTCAACGCGTCGCGAATACCCTCGAGCCATGTGCGGCGGGTTTCCAGGGTGTAGGGACTGGTCAGCCGGAGTGCGGACTTGCCCGCCTCGACCGCGGCCACCACATCCGCCTCTGACATGGAGGGCACTTTGGCAATAACCTCGCCGGTGGCGGGGTTGTAGACGTCAAAAGTGTTGCCCTCGGAGGAATCGGACCAGCGACCGCCGATGTAGCCAGTCAGCTTGTCAAGCAGGGGTGACTCGATCATCTCGGCTCCTTTCGTTGATAGGCTGCTATCTGTCAGCTCTCAATGGGTGTTTGCATCTCACAGGTATGCCTTCCATAGTGGATGCAGAAGCACGGGCTGTAAAGTCACACCATGGTGTTTTGACCACCCGGTTTAACTGCTTATACTCGAAGAATGATTGATTCAGGAGGCCGGTAGATGAAAGCATTTTTCCACTCAGCGCAGGACCAGCACATCCCCAGAACCTACTTCACCCGTGGTCAGATGCGCCAGCCTCAGGAAGTCCCCGATCGCACCGGCCACATGCTGGAAGGCCTCAAGGCAATGGGCGTTCCGGTACTGCAGCCGGCCGATCAGGGCGCCGGGCCCATTTCCAAGGTTCACGATCTGGGCTACCTGCGGTTTCTGGAATCGGCCCATCGGCGCTGGATGGAAATCCCGGAAGACTGGGGCGAGGAAGTCATGTCCAACATCTTCGTGCGCTCGCCCAATGCTATGAAGGGCATTTTGGCAGAGGCCGCCCGCTATCTTGCGGATGGCAGCTGCCCCATCGGTGCCAATACCTGGAGCGCTGCCTATTGGTCCGCCCAGACCGCCCTCGGCGCGGCCGATGCGCTGATTGCCGGTGAACGCACCTCCTACGCGGTGTGCCGCCCGCCCGGTCACCACGCCCGCAAGGATGCCGCCGGTGGCTTCTGCTACCTTAATAACGCCGCCATTGCGGCCGAGCATATGAAGAGCCGTTTTCCACGGATCGTCATTCTCGATACCGACATGCATCACGGCCAGGGCATTCAGGAGATTTTCTACAACCGCAGTGACGTGCTGTACATCTCGATCCACGGAGACCCCACCAACTTCTACCCGGTGGTGAGCGGCTTCGAAGACGAGCGTGGCGAGGGCGAAGGGTACGGCTACAACATCAATCTGCCTATGCCCCACGGATCGTCCGAGGAGGATTTCTTCTACAAGCTGGACGAAGCGCTGGCCGCCATCCGCCTGTTCCAGCCGGATGCCATGGTGCTGACCCTCGGCTTTGATATCTACAAGGACGACCCCCAGGCCAAGGTCTCGGTGACCTCCGAGGGCTTCGCACGCCTTGGCAGCCATCTGCGCCAGACCGGCCTGCCCACCCTGGTGGTGCAGGAAGGCGGTTACGACCTGGAGACGCTGAGCGCCAATGTCCAGCAATTCTTCAAGGGCCTGCAGGGCTGATACTGCCCTGTCGCTCACTCACGACGCCGGGGCGTACACCTTGATGTTGGTGTGGCCTCCGGCCTTCAGATGACCGGCATGCATGCGGCTCATGGTGCCGCGATCGCAATACAGCAGGTACTGTTTGTCGGCTTCCAGCGCAGCGATTTCCCGGTTGAGCTCGTAAAACGGAATCTGAATGACGTGGTTGTTGGTCATCCGCAGCGGTGACTGCTCGCCCTCGGCCGGGTGACGCACGTCGATGATGATGTCATCCACCTCCGGCGTGTGCACCAGTTCCACCTCTTCCGGCGTAGTGGTGGTTTCCAGCAGGCGGGCGACCGGCGTGTCCTGGCGGTTATCGATGGCCTGCTGCAACACCGCCGCATCCATCAGTGCTTCGTCCTCTTCCACCCGATGCAACCTCGCGCGCGTAACGGGCTTCTGGGAAATCACTCCACAATATTCCGGCATGGTCCGCGCGTAGGCTTCGGTTCCGATCTCCCGCGCCAAGGCAATGATGGCCTCCTTGTCCATGCTCACCAACGGGCGCAGCACCACGTCCTCGCTGGCACGGTCCACCACGTTCAGGTTGGTCAGGGTCTGGCTCGAGACCTGGGCTACCGCATCGCCGGTCACCAGACCGATGGCATTGTTCTGTTGCGCGATGGCCGAGGCCGCCTTGAGCATCTGACGTTTGAGCACCACGCCCCAATGGCGGTGATTGACGCTGCGCATGATTTCCGCCACTACCCCCTCGAACGGCACGGAAACGAATTTTGCACCGTGGGATGAACCGTAGCGGGACCAGAGGTAATGCACCACCTGCCGCACGCCCACCTCATGGGCGGTGCCGCCAAGATTGAAAAACAGGAAGTGGCTGCGCAAACCGCGGCGCATCATCAGGTAGGCCGCAACCGAGGAATCATAACCACCGGACACCAGTGTCATCACCGTTTCCACGCTACCGAACGGGTAGCCACCCAGGCCACGGTGGCGGCGATGGGCAATGTGAAAATGATCATCCTGCACCTCGATGCGCACTTCCACCTCGGGCGATCTCAGGTCCACGCCCCTCGGGCGGGCGCGCTGCGTCAGTGCCCCACCCACTTCCCGCTCCAGATCAATGGAGCGGAAATCCTGATCACCATGGCGCCGCACCCGTACCGCAAAGGTTTTGCCCCGAAGTCGTTCGCCAAAGGCAGCAACAGCCTTCTCCGCAACATCGTCCATACTGACAAACGGGAACACGCCGATTTCCTGAATGGTGGAAATGCCCGGAATCCGCAGTAGTTCGTCGATCACCAGCCCCGACAGGCCGCGGCCTTCCGGCACGGCCACATCAACACGGTCCCAGCTGCCATCCACACGGATGTCGGCGTCCAGGCGGGCGAGAATCTTGCGGATGTTCTGACGCAGGTAACGCATCTGCTGTCGACGAACGGGCTTACTTTTGATGGCAACTTCAGGAGCGGGGCGAATCAGCAGCTTCATAAATCGGAATCAGGTCGGGTGGCGTATTGATCGGAATGGGCTTAGTCTAACGTTTTTGGCGGGGGCCTTAAAATCAGGCATTGCCGAAACAAGATTAAAACCGGCCCGAGCGCCCGCCCCTGCATTCATCCCTGTATAACGTTCAGGAGTTTTACCGTAGATGACCGAAGCGACCATCAATGCCCTGGTATCTCCCGAGGGCAGTCTTGAAATTCTTTCCAACCACGAAGTCAATCGACTGAAAGACAAAAGCGAGGGTGGTCTCTACCGGTTGTTCCGCCAGTGTGCCCTGGCGGTGCTGAACACCGGGGTTGAAACCGACGACTGCAAAACACTGATGGAAGCCCACGCCGACTTTGATGTGCGCCTCGTGCCCCAGCCGCGCGGGCTGAAACTGGAGCTGGTGAACGCCCCTGCCCACGCCTTTGTGGACGGTGAGATGCTTCGGGCGATCCGGGAGCACCTGTTCTCGGTGTTGCGAGACATCATCTATTCGTACTCGATTCCCCAGTCCGCCGCGGGCTTCCGCCGCGACGATCCGGAGGATATCACCAACCTGATCTTCCACATCCTTCGCAACGCCCGGGTACTCCAGGCCGGCCGGCAGCCGGATCTGGTGGTGTGCTGGGGTGGACACTCCATCAATCAGCGGGAATATCAGTACAGCAAGGAAGTGGGCCACCAGCTCGGGCTGCGGGGCCTGAGCATCTGCACGGGTTGCGGCCCCGGGGCCATGAAGGGCCCGAT
This sequence comes from Marinobacter goseongensis, assembly GCF_023156235.1. GTDB lineage: Bacteria > Pseudomonadota > Gammaproteobacteria > Pseudomonadales > Oleiphilaceae > Marinobacter > Marinobacter goseongensis. The sequence continues at coordinate 333,092 of NZ_JAKZAI010000003.1, forward strand.
GAAAGGCGCCACCATTGGCCATGCCAAACAACGGGTGAAAAACGGGCGCTACATCGGCCTGACAGAGCCCGGCATTATTGGTGCCGAAGCGCCCAACCCCATCGTCAACGAGCTGGTAATCCTGCCGGACATCGAGAAACGTCTGGAGGCGTTCGTGCGCACCGGGCACGGGGTCATCGTGTTCCCCGGTGGCGTGGGCACGGCGGAAGAAATCCTGTACCTGCTTGGCATCCTGTTGCACCCGGACAACGCGGACCTGCCCTTCCCGGTGGTGTTTACCGGGCAACAGGAAAACGCCGAATACTTTGAGATGATCGACAGTTTCATCCGCAACGCCCTGGGTGACGAAGCCGCCAGCAAATACGACATCATCATTGATGACCCGGACCGGGTCGCCCAGACCATGAAACAGGGCATGAAAGAGGTGGAAACCTTCCGCCGCGCCATGCAGGACGCCTACTACTTCAACTGGATGCTGAAAATCGATCCGGTCTTCCAACTGCCGTTCGAGCCCGACCACGACAACATGCGTGCACTGGAGCTGCACCGCGACCAGCCGGTGCACATGATCGCGGCCAACCTGCGCAAGGCATTCAGCGGAATCGTTGCGGGCAACGTGAAAGAAAATGGCATTCGCCAGGTGCAGGAGAGAGGACCGTTCGAGATTGCCGGCGACCCCAGCCTGATCAGACCCCTGGAGGCGATGCTGGAACAGTTTGTGGCCCAGGACCGGATGAAGCTGCCCGGTTCCAGCGCCTACAAACCCAGTTACCGGATTGTCAGCGGGGCGGCCTGAGCCGGCCCGACTGACCTCCGATGGCGAAAGGCATCAGAAGGTAATTACTGACCGCCTGCAGGGAGGCTGGCGTAGTAGGCGGCGAGGTTGGCAATGTCGTCATCGCTCAGGGCCATGGCCTGACCCTGCATGATGGCAGCCTGACCACCGGAACGCTGTTTGTTCTTGTAGGCCTTCAGGGCTGAGATCAGGTACTGCTCATTCTGCCCCGCCAGATTTGGATAGCCCGGAATCGCAGCAATACCGTCTTTACCGTGACACGCGGCGCAAACTGCAGCCCTGGCCTTGCCCGCTTCCGCGTCGCCTGCCGCGGCTGCCGCAGGCATCAGGGCGCCAAGTGCAAACAACCCGGCAATGGTATAGTGTTTCAAACTCATTGGTTTTACCCTCTCATCGTTATGGTTGTCGGCATCCGACAACCACGTGCCAGACATCGAACAGCTTGAACTTATAGCACAGTGCCCTGGAACCTTAAATGCATTATCCCAAGGCCATGCGGAGATCTGAACATGCCCATCAAGGTGCAAGAACTTGATTGCCTGGAAGGCCGGATCGGCCTGATCACTCTGGACTCGCCCGCCACCCTGAATGCGCTCTCTGTTGACATGATCATCGAAGCTCAGCGCACCCTGGACGCCTGGGCCGAGGATGACGGCATTGCGCTGGTGGTTCTGCAAGGTGCCGGTGAACGCGCCTTCTGTGCAGGCGGCGACATCACGCAGTTATACGATGGGATCATCAACGCCGATGAGTCTGCTCCGGCAGCGGATTTCTTTACCCGGGAGTACCGGCTCGACTACAGCCTTCACCGGTTCCCGAAACCGGTGGTGGGGATTGGCCACGGGGTCATCATGGGCGGGGGTCTGGGACTGCTCACCGGCTGCCGGTACCGACTGATCACCCCGGAGATAACCATGGCCATGCCGGAAGTTGCCATCGGCCTGTTTCCCGATGTCGGCGCCAGCTGGTTTCTGAACCGTCTGCCGGGGCGCCTCGGTCTGTTCATGGGATTGACCGGCTGCCGCCTCAATGCCTCGGATGCTATCAGGGTAGGTCTGGCGGACATGGCCATCGGTCCCGAAGACCGCAGCAGCCTGCTTGATCGCCTGCAAAGCGAGCGTTGGACCGACGGTCCCGCGGCCACCGATAACCGCCTGTTTCGCCTGCTCAATCAGCTGAATGCCGTGGATTATCGCGCGCTCGAGACTAGCAAACTGGCCGCCCATGAACAGGATATCGCCAGGCTGAGTGCCGGCGACGACTTGCCAGCAATCGTGGATCGCCTGATTTCCGCTGACATCAGCAGCGACTGGTGGCAGGCGGCGGTGCACAACCTTCGAACCGGCTGTCCGTTATCCATGTGGCTGGTGTGGACCCAGTTGAAACGGGCACAGCAGATGTCGCTCAAGGACGTGTTCCGCATGGAGCTGGCCATGGCCACTGAGTGCACTCGCCGGGCGGACCTGCCCGAAGGCATCCGTGCCCGCCTGATCGACCGTGACCAGGCGCCCCGATGGTCGTTCACAGCACTCGACCAGGTACCCCAGGCTGTGATCGATGCCCACTTCCTGCCGGAATGGGACGACGAGACGGATCCAATGCAGCTCGATTGAGCTGCACGCCGCGGCAATCTAGAGCTCGGCGCCCGCCTGAATCAACAACATTTCCAGGTCCCGATTGCCATTGCCTCTGGCCACCTCCAGCGCGGTCACGCCTTGCTCGGAACGAAAATTCACGTCAGCCCCCGCCGCCAAGAGCATTTCCGCGGTCAGCATGTCGCCGCTGTCGACGATGTGCATCAACAGCGAACGGCCATTCTGGCTGACATTCACATTGGCGCCGGCCGCCAGCAGCACTTTCACAACGGACAGGTGGCCGTTCTGAGCGGCGCGAATCACCGGTGTTGAACCGGCTGCATCCGCTGCGTTCACTTGTGCACCCGCCGACAGCAGCAACTGCACCAGCCGACGGCTGCCCTGCCCGGCCGCCACCATCAGCGCGGTTTCGCCATCACCCGTGCTCAGGTCCGGATTCGCCCCCTCCGACAACAGGTACCAGGCAATGCGATCCTGCTGTCGCCTCACCGCCACCATCAACGGCGTGCCGGCTTCTGTGACCGTGTTCAGGGAGGCGCCGTCAGCGGCCAGGGACTTGACCCGATCCAGCTCACCGGCACGAATGGCGGCCACCATCGGGGTGTTTGCAGCAGATGCCTCGCGGGACGCCAGATTGGCAGGCTGATCAGCAGGGGAGGCACAACCACTGACAAGCAGGCTGAGCAGAAGCAGAAGCAGAATGAACGGATGAGCACGGATGGTGCCGGTTCCCTTGGCCATGATGAGGTCTCTGTTGGTGTTTTTTGACCGTATTCTGCGCAGGTCCGGGCGGGAATTAAATCGAGCGGGTCACAAGTTGCGGGCATGGGCCAGCACAGTGCCCGCCATGCGACGCAGTCGCTGTTCTCCGTCCCGGGCGCCAAGGCACACCCCGGCACTTTGCAGCTCCGGCCACGACCAGCCCTGAACCACACGGCGAATCCACAGCTGAGCATCCTCATGCCCCCCGAGGACCTCCGATGTCGCCTGACCCAGACTGACCTTACGCAGCACCGGCACCATCAGCTCGAAACCACGGTGGCCACTGGCAAAGCTGTCCAGGTCTCGACAATCCTCGGCGCTCAGGTGCTGCTTCGCCGCCAGCTCCGCGGTCAACAGACCAATCAGGGCCGGTTCCGTATCCCGCCAGTACAGGGGAACCAGTGCCAGCCAGTGTTCCGCCAGCCGCTGACGAATGCGGTGTAACAGGTTCTCGCCGCGAGCCGACACACCGCGCAGCATCTGAATCGGGTATTCACCGGTGCTGGTTTCCCGGGTCATGCCCGGGCGCGCCAGCGCCAGGCCCGACCGCTGCCAGAAACGGATCAACGGTTCATTACCGCCAAAACTGGTGCCCAGGCCGTCATATTGCTTGCTGGCGGCGTATGCGCACGCGGTGTCTACCAGCTGCTGACCGTATCCGCGAGAGCGGCAATGCTCGCTGACGGCCACCCGCACCACCCGCAACCAGGTGCAACAGGCCGCCTCGGGAAAGCCGCTGTGATTGGCCAGCGACTGAGCCAGAAGGTGCCCGCGCACGCGCCGCTCACCCCGCATGACCTGTTCCGCCAGCGTGGGTTCCAACCCGCCTTCTTTCGATGCCCAGAGCACACCGGCAAGCTGACCGCCCACTGTGAGCCGCCAGCTGACCGCATCGGGATCATCGAGCCACTGGCGCAGGTCGGCCGGGGTTGTGCGGTAATGGGCGTTGACCAACAGGCCAAACGCCTCTGCCCGCTCCTGTTCGCTGGCCCGCGCCGGTGCCCAGGGTGCAATCGTCACCTCACCATCGGTGGGCACCGTGGCCGGCGCATCGGCGTGCAGCAGAAACAGCTCGGAAATCAGCGGCTCCAGAGGATCGGTGTCGGACCAGCGGATGGGTGTTTGCAGGGTGACCTGGCGCCACTGCGGCGTGCGGGCATCCAGCACCTGGCGAAAACGGATCGCGAAGCCGCGGCCCGAGCCCTCGTAACCGTGCACAGTGGATGCAAACACCACCCGCGGCCAGCCGCCCAGAATCTGTGTCAGCCGTTCGGTCGGCAGCGCTGCCGCCTCGTCCACCAGCACCAGCTCCGCCATCGGCGCCCGGGCCAGTAACTGGTCAGGCGGCAGGTAAGTCAGGCAGCCACCATCCGCCAATCGCAGCTCGCCCGTCGATCGCAGTTCAGCGACATGCTCGCCCGCCGCCAGGCGAGCATGCCGAAACACCGTATCCGCAGCCTCGGCGGATGGCGCGGTCACCACCACATGCCGGCGCCCCTGCTGAAGCAACCGGACCGCCGCGATCCCGAGCGCCGCCGACTTACCCCGGCCCCGGTCCGCGGTGATCACCAGCGGGCGTCGGCGACGCCCCTGCCCGGTGCGGACGATGGCCTCGACAACCCGGTGCTGGTCGGCCGTTTCGGCGATGGCGAATGGCTGCGACGGACGCGCCAGCCGCGGCAGCACCGCGCGCTCTCCCTGTGCCGGATTGACCCGGATCACCGACGGGGACGCGGCCAGAACAGCCGACAGCCTCGCGGCAAACGGATGATGATCGAGGCCGTCAAGGCCGGTTCTGGCGTAATCGGGATCCTCAAAGGTGGCCCACTGGGTCAGCGGAGGCATCAGCCAGAACAGCAGCCCCCCGGCCTTGAGGGTGCCGGCCAGTGCCGCCAGACCGTCGGGAGGATTGCCGTGCCAGCCGTCCCAGACCACCACGTCCAGCTCGCGCCCCAACCATTGGCGGGCTTGTCCGGGCGGCAAACCCGTCAGCCGCGAATCAGGCGAGTCGTCCGCCGCGCCAGTCCAGACACCGCGTTCCATGGCCAGGGTCGGCACCTGTTGCCGCAGCCAGTCAAGGGCACTGGCCGGCTCACCTTCCACCAACACGAGGCGGCGCTCACCCAGCGCTGCCAGTTGTTGCTGCAGCCGACGCCAGGGAGCTACGTCGGTTTCTTGTGGGGCGCTGGGCGTCATCAGCTGAGATCGGTTCCATGAACTTTCAGGCTATCCAGGGCACAATGTTCCAGTGCCGCCCGATGGGTGGCCCGCAACCGCACCCGGGGCGCGCAGCCGGCATCGAATGCCTCCTGCCAGCGGGCAGCGCACAGGCACCAACTGTCCCCGGCTCTGAGGCCGGGGAAGCCAAATTCCGGTCTGGGGGTGCTGAGATCGTTGCCACGGGCCTTGGAGAACGCGAGGAACTCATCGGTGACCACGGCACATACGGTGTGGGCGCCAAAGTCGTCGGGACCGGTGTTGCAACAGCCATCCCGGTAAAAACCGGTGACCGGATCGTTGCCACAGGTTTCCAGTGTTTCACCGAGTACGTTAACGGATTCCTCAGACTGCATGGGTGTGTCCCTTTCTGCTGGTTAAATCGATATCGACTCATTACTATAACGAATTGAACGCTTGACCCGCATCTCTCCTATGGCAGATTCCCGCATCCCTGGTTCGGGAGACACTCCCCGAATCCTGCTCCTGTCCAGCTATGACGCCACCAGCCACCAACGCTGGCGCGAGCAACTGACGGCGTTGTTCCCGGGTTTTCACTGGCAGACGCTGGCGTTGCCCCCGCGTTTTTTCCGCTGGCGCATTCGCGGCAATCCGCTGAGCTGGCTGAACGAACCGGCACTGAGTGAGCCCTGGGATCTGGTCATCGCCACCTCCATGGTCGATCTGGCCACATTACGCAGCATTCACCCCCAGTTGACCCGAACGCCCTGCCTGCTCTACATGCATGAAAACCAGTTTGCTTTTCCAGTGTCCGGAACCCAGGCATCCAGCGTCGACCCCCAGATGGTCAATCTTTACAGCGCCATCTCTGCCGATCTTGTGGTATTTAACAGCGACTGGAACCGGGACAGTTTTCTCGACGGTGTGCGAGCCTTGCTCGATAAAATGCCCGACGAGGTACCCGAGGGGCTGAGCGCCTGCCTGCGGGCGAAATCCCGGGTGATTCCGGTGCCGATCGAGGACCGTCTGTTCGCCGAGCAACCAAGTGAGGTGAACTGGGTCTGCCCCCACCTGCTGTGGAATCACCGCTGGGAATACGACAAGGGACCCGAGCGTTTGCTGAAGCTCCTGCAGGCGCTGAAGCAACGTGACCTGCCATTCCGGCTCAGCGTGGTGGGTGAACAGTTCCGCAACCATCCCCGCGCGTTTGACCAGATCCGGGATCAGTTCGGGGAGCGGATCACGCACTGGGGCTTTCTCGGCAGCCGCGGCGAGTATGATCAGCTGTTGCGCCAGGCAGACGTTGTGATCTCCACTGCTCTTCACGATTTCCAAGGGCTGTCGATGCTGGAAGCCATGGCCGCCGGGTGCGTGCCGCTGGCACCGGACCGGTTGGCGTATCGGGAGTATGTTCCTGCGCGCCATCGCTACGCCAGCCATGAACAGGATGCAGACGCTGAGGCCGGCGCCGCGGCGGATTGTCTGGAACACCTCCGCCTGCACCGGGCTGCCGGGTGCCCACCAAACGCCTGGCGAGCGTCGGTACTGACCGACGCCTACCAGGCCGTGTTTGACCGGATGCTGTACCCGGCCCGGACCGATTGATCACCCCAATTTATCCCAAATCCGGACAAAAAGGCCGGTACAATGCGCCCCATGCCAAACCGATCCGACATGCCCGAACCCGATAACCTTCCGGATTACCTCACCGACGAGCAGCAGGCCATCGTCACCGCCGGCTACGAGCATTCGGTAATCACTGCTGTGGCAGGCAGCGGCAAAACCTCCACCCTGGCCTGGCGCATCCGTTATTTGCTGCAGCAGGGTCATGATCCTGACCGCATGCTGGTACTGATGTTCAACCGCAGTGCGCGGGTCGATTTCGAGCGCAAGCTGCGGGACGTTACCCGCAACCTCGGGCTGGCAACGCCGGAGATCCGCACCTATCACGCCATGGGATTGCGGCTGTATAAGCGGTTCGTGCGGGAGGGTTACCTGCCGGGGTTCTCCGACAAGATTCTCACCGAGCAGGAAATCAGCTATCAGTCGTGGTTGCTGACCCGGCGGCTGGCGCCGGACGATCTGGCCGACGAGATCCGCCGCAACAAGAAGGATTTCGTGGAAACGGCGACCGGCTTCATCGATCGGGTCAAGACCACACTGTCGCCCGCCGAGGTGGTGTTCGAGGAGCTGGGTTACGCCGACAAACACCGTTACCTGATCGACCTGTTCCACAGCTTCGAGCAGTGGCGCAAGGGCCAGGGGCGGATCAGCTACGCCGACATGCTGTACGAGCCGGTCATGGCGATTCACCAGAACCCGCCGTTGCAGCGACTGGTGAGCAACAAAATGGACCTGATTCTGGTGGACGAGTACCAGGACACGAACGAGATTCAGCATCTGCTGCTGCGTTATGTTGCTGGCGACCGGGCACGGGTCACCGTGGTGGGTGACCCGGACCAGACCATTTACGAGTTCCGCGGCGCCAAACCGGAATTCATCCTCAAACGCTTCAGTGATGAGTTCGAGAGCCCGCTGGAACAGACCCTGAGCTACAGTTTCCGTTATGGCCACCGGGTGGCGCTGCTGGCGAACCATCTGATCTGCAACAACACCGGCCGCAAGGATGTGCTCTGCCACGCCCATCCTTCGACACCGGACACCGGCATCCGTCTGCATGAAGCAGAGAATGACGGCGACACAGTGGTCGAATTGTTGCGCCAGCAGCCCGTGGAGGCACTGGCCGGCACCGCGATCCTGTTTCGGGTGTGGAGCCAGAGCGTGCCGATTGAATTGAAGTTGTTGGCGCAACAGATTCCCTACCGCATCGACGCGGGCAAGGGCGCCCTGTTCAGCCGCGAGGTGCAAGCGGTGAGTGCCCTGCTGACCGTGATTGCCGGCAGGCTGGCTAAGCTGCCGCCGGACGATCGCCTGAACACGGCCCGCCAGCTGCTTCGCTTTCCCCATGTCGGATTGAAAGAGCCGGAACTGGAGCAACTGGCCGGCTTCCTCGCCGGCTTTGAGCACGACTGGCACCAGCGCCTGCTGGCGATGGATTTCGATGCCCTGGCGCCGATGGCCGCGCGCAAGCTGCGCAAACTGGGCGAGGTGCTGGCCCGCCTGCAGGGCTACAGCGGGCCGGTCAGCAACGCCATTGCCGTGTACGCCGACCATACCGAATTGTATGAGGGCATACGCAGCCTGGCGCTGACGCACGAGGCCGCCGATGAGCGCATTGATACCGTGGAGGGCTTCCGCGCTTACCTCAGCGGCCTGAAGCTGGACGCCGCGGGTGCGCTGGAACACCTCAACACCCTCAAGAAACAGGCCGGTGAGCACGTCAGCCACGGTGTATTGTTGTCCACTATCCACCGCACCAAAGGCCTGGAATGGCCGGTGGTGATCCTGCCCGGGCTGCAGGAGAAATACCTGCCCTACACCCCGCGGCCCCAGGACAACCCACAAAGCTTCCTGGAAAGTGAGCGACGGCTGCTGTACGTGGCCATGACCCGCACCCGTCAGCAACTGCATCTGATTACCCGACCCATGACGACCACCCGTCACCTGGAAGGCGATCAGGGGCCCAGCCGGTTTGTCGATGAGCTGTGTTTCGGCCTTTGCCACGAACTGGGAACATGGCTGCACGGGCGCGCGGAATCAGAGGCTCCGGTTTTCCGGGCGACTCATCCGCTAACGCCGATCAGCCTTCGCTACGCCGAGCGCGAAGCCGTGACCCTGGAAGGCAGAGCGGCAGAGAGCAGTGCCGGCCATGGGCCGGTGTGGGCAAGCAAACGACTCAGCCACGCCATATTCGGGGCCGGTTCGGTAACCGGCGAGGAAGAGAACGCGTTTGAAGTCCGTTTCGATTCCGGTGAAACCCTGAACTTCAGCAAGAAAAGCGCGCACCTGTATTTCACTGTGCTGGCCTGATCGGCCGGCACATGTCGCGAGACATTGGGCGTACAATCCCTTATCCGGTATTTCCCGGATTTTCTTTGTGTTTTTGAATCCTCTCACGTAGGTTTCTCGTACCTAGGTGAGTGAAACACCAGAAGATAGAAGCACGATTGAAAGTTGCCTATAACTACAACCGAACAGGAGGTTCTGCATGAGCATCATGCGTCCACTGACAGCAGCCGCTCTGGCTGCATCCCTTGCCACTCCGGCCCTGGCCGACAACACACAAACCATTTACGTTAATCCTTTTGTCGGCTATCAGCTGTTTGACGACAAACGCGATCTGAGCGAGACCGGTACCTTCGGCGTCGGCGCCGAGTACCGTTTCCTGCCCAACTGGGCCGTGGAAGTGGTGTTCTCCCGCGCGGATGCCGACCGTAAATACGTCTCAGGTTCGTCCGACTTTGAGGAATTCCGCCTCGACGGCACCTACTACTTCGCCGGTCAGGAAGAAGCCTGGAACCCGTACGTGTCTCTGGGTGCCGGCCATGCAGATTTCGGTGATGACGTGCTCGCGCAGCAGACCGCCGGCTCCGATCACGATGAAACCCGCGTCAATGTGGGTGTTGGTGTTCGTTATAACGTCACTGACAACATCTCCCTTCGCGGTGATCTGCGCGAGTTTCACGGTATCGATGAAAGCACCTTCGACACCATGGCTTCTCTGGGCCTGAGCTACGCCTTCAACCGCACCACCGCTGCCCCGGCTCCCAGCGACGCCGATAACGACGGTGTACCGGACAGCCGCGACCAGTGCCCCGGCACGCCGGCCGGCGCCAGCGTCGACAGCACAGGGTGTGAGCGTGACGGCGACAACGACGGCGTCGTCGATAGCCGTGACGAATGCCCGAACACCCCGGCGGGTGCCAGCGTCAACAGCAAAGGCTGTGAGCTGGACAGCGACAACGACGGCGTGGTCAACAGCAAAGACCAGTGCCCGGACACCGCTGCCGGTGCCGAGGTTGACGCCACCGGTTGTGAAGGTGTCACTGAAACGGTAGAAACCATCGAGTTGCGCGTTCAGTTCCCGAACAACAGCTCGGTCATTGACGGCACCTACGACGCAGAAATCCGCAAGGTCGCCGACTTCATGGCGGAATACCCGGAAACTTCCGTGGAAATCGCCGGTCACTCTGACAGCACAGGCGCGGCCGAATACAACCGCTTCCTGTCTCAGCGTCGTGCCGAAGCCGTTGCCGATCGACTGACCCAGTCACTGGGTGTCGACGCAGACCGCGTCAGCGCTACCGGTTACGGTGAAGCTGAGCCGATTGCCAGCAATGATACGCAGGCAGGTCGTGCGCAAAACCGTCGGGTTGAAGCCCGCATTCAGGTTCGCCGCTGAGAAATCAGCCGGTCATCCTGATTGAAAAGGCGCCTCCGGGCGCCTTTTTTATCGGCGCCTGAAACATCGATAACGCCGGAATCTGAGGTGAGTGAATAAGGAGAGCGTTTTGGTCCGTCTGATGACACTGCTGTGGGTGTTGATGGCTCTGCCCCTCGCGGCCGACGCCGAGGTGTTCCGATGCACAACCGACACCGGCACCAGCTTTGCCGATCAACCCTGCGGTGAGAATGCGGAAGTGGTTACCATTCGGGACAACCGCATAGGGGGTAATTTCGGCGATAACCTGCCACCCGAGACCGAGACTGCAGATCCAGACGATACCACCGACCGGCAAACTGCCCGCGAAGAAAGCCCGGACACCTGCCGCTTTATCAACTCAACCCAGTTGCGCACCTACCTGACCCGCAATCAAGTAGTCAAAGGCATGACCAAAGATCATGTTCTCAGGGCGTTTGGTCGCCCACCGGAGACCTACCCCACACCCCAGGAAACCTGGGTATACCAGACCAAATACTTCGGCGCACTCTACGAGCTGACCTACGTCTATTTCAAGGACGGCTGCGTGGAGCAGGTGGTTTACCGCCAACCCTGACCGCATCCACCAGCAGGTTGCGGGGTGTCAGCGCGCGGTCGCAAAACGTGCCGAGGGTGACGTCGTAACCCTGCTCTTCCAGGAACAGGCCGTAGTCCAAAACCAGCCACAGCTCCAGTGGACGCCGGAACAAATGCTGCACCAGTTCATGGCGGCGAACCTGGGCCAGGCGTTGCTCCCCCATACGCTGCCAATAGGCAAAGTCCGTATCGGCCGCCAGGGCCAGCCCCTTCTTTTCCGCTGCCCATCGGCAGAACGCCTCGAAATCCGCACCCGTCAGTCTGGTCGGATGCGACGGCACTGGCAGATAGTCATCAACGCCACGCCGTTCACGCTGCCAGGCATCAAAGCCCAGGCGCCAGCCACTGACCCGTGCCCTTTCCGCCCGCACCCGGGCCGGCGCGGTGACGGTTTCCTGCACCGCCAGCCGCAACTCGGTGCGTTTGAGTGTGAGGGCATCGGGGCAGGCGGTCGCCCGCTCAGACAACGGCTGGTAATCCGCCGTGGCCGTGAGGTGATAGCAGCAGGGTGAAAAACTGACCCGCGCCGCGCCGTCCTCGCAGGCCCGGCGAATCAGGCGGCGATGCAGATCACCACAGGCGTGCAGTGCCACACCGTGAATGCCGGCCGGCAGGGTGAGGTCGGGGGCCATCACATCCTGGCGCTGCAGCGTAACACCGTCATTGAACCGACCGGCCAAGCGGTTGCCATCCGCCACCAGCGCGTCGTCCCATTCCAGCCCGGTGACCGGCTCCGTGCTGTGCCCGGACAGGGTTCGTGACAGATGGCCTTTGCCACAGCACCAGTCCAGCAGAGGCCGGGCAAGCGGCACAATCGCCGCCGTGAATGCACCGGCCTGCAAACGCTTGCGACCCGGCATGTCGGTGGCACGAATTTCCGGCAGGGTACAGGCGATGGCGGCATCCGGATGGCTCACCAACTGCGGCAACGTCACCAGCGAGGGTCGTTCCGTCAGCGCCGGCACAAAGCGACACAGGCGCTGGGCCAACCACTCGGGGTGGTCGTCAAAACCGGCGCAGTCCGCGTCGCTGAGGCCCTCCACCTCCGCGGCCAGCCCGGGGTAGTGCCCGATCCAGCCCGGCCGCGGCTCCATAAAGGGCGCCGGGCGCCACAGGTCCTGGTGCGCCAGCAACCACCGGTTGAGTCGCTGCCAGTGGCTGTAAATACTTTCTACCGGGTCGTGTAAACTCGCCGCCGGAGGTAACGTCATGCAACTGGCCTTTGTACTTGCTGAACCCAAGGTTCCGGAAAATGTCAGCGCGGCCGTCGCCACCGCCGCTCTGGTGTTAGGCCGCGCGAGCCGGGGTCCGTGCAATGGGGAACCGGCGCGCAACGAGGCGCCGGTTCGGCGCCCTCCGCCAGCGGCTGGAGACCCTGCGGCACGAACGCTGATTATTCCCGGAATCGCCCGGGGCGAAAAGCATCCAGGCAGACCGCCGGCTCCTCGCCATCAATGACCTGAGCAATCACATCGGCACTGCCGGCAGACAGGGTCCAGCCGAAGGTACCGTGGCCAGTGTTGAGATACAGATTGTCTCGGGAGCCACGGCCGATGATCGCGGGGCCATCGGGGGTCATCGGGCGGAAGCCGGTCCAGGCCTCGGCAGACTGAAGGTCGGCACAGCCGGGAAACCTCGACTCCACCGATTTGCGGATGGTCGCCAGCCTGGCGCCGGGAATATCGCGATTGAAATCATTGAGCTCCACAAAACCGGTGGCCCGCAGCCGGTTACCGAGGCGGGTGGACACCACCTTGAAGTTGTCGTCGTGGATGGTGGAGGTCGGCGCCCGGCCCGGGTCTTTCAGGGCAACCGTCAGGCTATACCCCTTCACCGGATAGATCGGCAATTCCAGACCCAGCGGCGCCACCAGGTGATTTGACCAGCACCCGGCACTGACCACTACCGCATCCACGTCGAGGGTTTCCAGCGTTCCGTCATCGGTTCGCAAGGCGATGGCCGTGACGTTCCGGGCATCGGCGATCAACCTCTCTGCCTCCACGCGATAGCGGATCTTCACGCCCTTTTTCTCACAGGCGGTTGCCAGTTCCCGCGAGAACAGGTGGCAGTCACCGGTGCCGTCGGTGTCATAACTCAGGGCTCCAAAAAGCGGCCCATCGCCCACCATGCCGGGCTCCGCCTCCCGCACCTGTGACGGTGTCAGCAGGCGGGACGGAATACCCAGCTCCGTCAGCAGGTCGTGGGTTTCCCGGTAGTGATCCATCGCCTCCGGCGTGCTGGCCAGATGAAGCAGCCCATGATGGTCACCATCAAAGGCCAGGCTCAGCTCCTGTTCCAACGCCAGAAACCGTTCCCGGCTGTGGCTGCCCAAACGCAGCATGGCCCGCCGGTTCAGACCAAACAACCCGGGCGACCAGGCATAGCGCAGAGTGGCAAACAGGAACCTGAGGGTTTCTACGGAGGGCGGCATCCGCAGCTTGAGCGGGCCGTCCTGTTTGAAGATCCAGGGCAGCGCCTTAAAAACCATCGCGGGGTCCGCCCACGGATACACTACCGCGTAGGAGCGCTGGGCCGCGTTGCCCTTGCTGGTCTCATTGCCGGCAATACCATGGCGTTCCAACACCGTGACCTGATGCCCACGACGGTTCAGTTCGTACGCGGTGGTCATGCCTACCACTCCGCCACCGACAACAACAACATTCATTGGCTGTTCCTCTGTGTCCGCCAACCCATTTACTCCACGCCGCTTCTCGCCAACAGCTGGCGATACCGTTCCAACACCTCTGCGTTCTCCTGCGGATATTCCGGAGCCAGCCGCTGTAATTGCTCTGCAAGCATCGCCGCCACGATGGCCCGGGCCTGGGGCTTGCGGTCGCCGGGCACAACAAACCAGGGTGCCGCCGCGATATGAGTCGCGGCTACGGCTTCCTCCGCGAACGCTTCGTACTGCTGTCGCTTTTCCCAGCCATCAATATCCGATTGGTCAAACTTCCAGCGCTTGCGAGGCTTGTCGAGCCGCTTGAGCAGGCGCTGACGATGCTCATCCTCCGACAGGTTCAGCCAGACCTTGATCACCGTGGTGCCCTCTTCCACCAGGTGACTCTCGAAATTCCGGATCGACCGGTACCGGTTCTGCCAGTGGTAACGTTCAGGCGGGTGAACAGGCCATACCCGTTCGGCGATCACTGCCTCGTGGTGGCTGCGATTGAACGCCACCATGTCACCAAACCCGGGCAGATAGGGCGTTACTCGCCAGAGAAAATCGTGCCGGGTTTCGGCCCCCTGGGGGCGGCTGAACGACCAGGCGTGGAAACCGGCCGGGTCGGCGAAGGTCGCCAGGGTGCGGATCAGGCTGTCCTTACCACTGGTGTCCGGGCCGTGCACCACCAACAGCAGAGCGCGCTGCCGGTTGGCCCACAGCCGCCGCTGGTACTCGCCGATCTGCTCGAGACTGGCTTCCAACGCCGGCACGGCGCGATCATCGTCAAGCAGGGTCGGGTAGTCCCGGAAACGGGGTGTTTCCGGGTCGAACAGAAATGCGCGCGCGAACGCCGGTAACGTCATCAGAATGCTCCGTGCTACTGACTATCAGTCCGATACAGGCCAACAATCGGACAAGCTGGTAAACTTACGCCATCAAATTCTCAGCATAGCAGTCAATGTTCCGGCTGCCCTGGAGTGTAATACCCGGCCATGAGTAAAAAACGTCGCGAGATTCCCGTATTCGATCAACCCATCATCGAAACCCACTGCCATCTGGATTACCTCAAAGATCGCCCCCTTGAGGAGACACTGGCGGAGGCACAGCGGGTCAACATCGAGAAAGTGATCACCATCGCGGTGTCTCCGGACAACCTGGCGCGGGTGCGTGAACTCAGCCAGATTGCGCCCTGGGTCTATGGCACCCAGGGCATCCACCCCCACGATGCGGAAAGTTATTCAGACGAGGTGGAAGCGGAGATTCGCGCCCATGCCGGCGACGACAAGATCGTGGCGGTGGGCGAGATCGGGCTGGACTACTTCTATGACAATGCCGACCGGGACGTGCAACGCCAGGTGTTCCGCCGCCAACTGCAGATCGCCTGTGACAGCGACCGGCCGGTGGTCATTCACAGCCGCGATGCCGACGACGACACCATTGCCATCCTCAGCGAGTTTGAGGCGACGCTCACGCGCCGGGGCGTGATCCACAGTTTCACCTCCGGCCCGGGTCTGGCGAAATACGCGCTGGATCAGGGCTGGTACCTCGGCTTCAACGGCATTACGACGTTCAACAAGGCTGAAAACGTGCGGGACATCGTGCGTATGGCGCCCATCGAACAGATTCTGCTGGAGACCGACTCACCGTTCCTGACACCGGTGCCCTATCGCGGTCGTGAAAATGCGCCGTTCTACATCCCGTTTGTGGCCGAGAAAATCGCCGAGGTGAAGGAACTGCCGCTGGATCAGGTGCTGGCGCATACCTATCAGAACAGCATCCGCACATTTTTCAACACACCCTGACCGCACCACCGGGGCTGCCCTAGGCCCCGGTATCTCCGGCGTCGAACAGACAGTAGCCGTTGCGGCCGGCCTGCTTGGCCCGGTACATGGCCTGGTCCGCCTGTCGCAGCAGCTGATCGCCATCCAGCTCGGCCGCTTGCGGGTATAACGTGACGCCGACACTACCGGATACTTCGACCATATGGTCCGCAACCCAGACCGGCTCGGCGATTTCCAGCAACAGCCGTTTTAGCAGCTTCTCCAGGCTGGTACGGTCCTGAACGTTGACAATGATGGCGGCGAACTCATCGCCACCCAACCGGGCCAGCGTGTCCTCTTCCCGCAGCATCGCGCGCATGCGGCTGGCCACTTCCACCAGCAATTCGTCGCCCGCGCCATGGCCGAAGGCATCGTTCACCGGTTTGAAATGATCCAGGTCGATGTAGACCACGGCCAGATGATCGCCCTGCCTGCGGGCCTGTGCCATGGTCTGCTGGAGGCGGTCAGCAAACAACGAGCGGTTGGGCAGCTGGGTCAGCGCATCGTAGTGGGCCATGGTGCGGAGTTTGTTCTCCTGCTCCTTGAGACGACTGATGTCGCTGAAAATGCCGACAAAGTGCGTCAGCGTTTCACGCTCGTCGAGCACCCGGCTGACCGTCAGCGCAAGAGTCAGATTCTTGCCGTCGGCGCGTTTCGACACGAACTCGCCGGCCCAGAACCCACGCTCCCTGGCTGTATGGAGAATGCCCGGCCCCTCCTCCATTGGCAGCGGCGGTAAACGGCCGGTGGCCCGCGCCCGCGAGTACCCGATCATCGACGAGTAGGCGCCGTTGACGTCAATCACCATGCCGTGCTCGTCGGTGATGAAAATGGCTTCCCTGGCATGCTCGAACACGCTGGCGGCCAGGCGCTGGCGCTGCTCCGCCTGTTTTCGGCGGGTCACATCGTAGAGCGCACAGAGGATCACGTTGTCCTGTTCGCCGCCCTCATGGATAGGTGCCAACGTCATGTCCGCGCACAGTTGGGAGCCATCTGCGCGCTCGAATATCCACTCTCCGCTTTCCACCAACCCCGCTCCGACCCTCGCCATCACCTCATCGACCTTGGCCGCCGAGCTCTCGCCACCCGGCTGCAACAGCGGCATGAAGGAAGCGACTGCCTTGTCCATCACGAACTCATGGGAGGGACACCGAAGCAGCTCAAGCGCCGCACGGTTGAAATCAAAAAAACGCCCATCGCGAATCATCAACATGGGCTGTGGCCAGCTCAGGATCAGTCGGCGCAAACGCCGCTGCTCCGTCGCCACCTGGCGCTTTTTGCGGCCCAGCCAAACCGAACTTGCCAACAGAAGGGCCAGCAACAGGCCCACCGCAACAACCCAGAACCGGTACTGATGAAAGGCATCCAGCCACGTCAGTTGGGGGGCATGGTCATAGGGCGCAACCCGCAGCTCACGGGCCAACAATTCCACGGACTGATAGTCTGCCGGAGGTGCAAAACCGGCGATACCGGCGGCGCGGGCTGCAGGGTCTTCGGCGCCCAGGGCAAACAGAGCGGAGGCAATGCGACGAACCCGAGCCTGATCCACGTGGGGAAGCGCCACCAGCGGCCATTCCGGGTACAGCCGGGTCGACACCTCATAAGGAAAACCGGAGAGATTCTGAGCATTCAATACCTTGAGCTGATCACGCAGGCGCGGGTTGTCCGCCGACATCTGCTCCAGAATGCCGGTCCGGATGAAGCCGGCGTCTACATCCCCGGCCAGCACCGAGCGCACCACTCGATCGTGGCTCCCCAGAAGCTTGATGCGGCCCCGGCGGCGAGGATCAACGCCCACCCCGATCAGTTCAAGCAGTTGGCTCTGGTAGCCACCGAGAAAATGCACGCCCGGGCTGGCGATAATCCGGCCATCAAGGTCCTCCAGACGGTTGATGTCGTCCCGCTGCCGGCGCGCTATGATCACGCCCCCCAGGCTCGCTGTGCTGGTCGCACCGGATTGGCTCAGCACCGTGGCGAGCACTCCGGTTACACTGCGCTCACTGCGGATCACCAGAAAATGGCTGGGGTTGGTCAGAAACAGGTCCAACTGGTTGGCGGCGAGGGCACGGTTCATGTCGTCCTGCGCCAGTACTTCAAGGCGCACGTCCAGCCCGGTTTTCTCGCTCAGATAATCCGCCAGCGGCTGATACTGCATCAACATGACATCCGCCGGACGATAGGCGAACACTCCCAGGGTGATTCCCTCCTTTGCGGTGGCAATCGGCGCGTTCAGAACCAGCAGAAGAAACAACCAGGACAGTCGCTGCAGACGCTTCACAACGGCCCCCGTGGGAGGAAGGACGCATCGCACAACCCTTTCAGATCAACCGGCATTTTGAGTAGCCCTTCCCTGAGCATCAGTTGGTTGAGACTGGCAGCCACCTGTTCGACACGGCCGCTCGGCGCCAGATACCGCTGGTTGGCAGAGAGGTCTGGCAGCATGACGGTCGCCAGGGCGCGGCGAACAGCCTCGGGCGTCACCTGTTGGCGGGTGGCAATTCGGTAGACGGCATCATGAAAACTTCTCACCAGATGGCTCAGCCCCCTGAAATGGCCTGCCAGCAGATCCCTCAGCGCCGGTTTCAGTGTGCCGGCCCGTTCCCGATTCACCACGAGCACATCGAAAATCGTGTCCGGCAGGGAACGGCTGTCAAACAGTCGGACCGCCCCCCGGGTTTCCAGCACCGACGCCACAGGCTCATAACTGACGGATGCGTCAATCTCACCACGCTGCCAGGCCCGGGAATGCTGATGAACCGGAAGGTCGACAATCTCAAGGTCTGACGGCTCAAGGCCCGCCTGCTCCAGTGCCCTGAGGAGCATGATGGCGGGCGCTCCAGCGAGCTCTACCGCCACTTTTTTTCCCCGTAGATCGGCCAGTGACTGCATCCCCGCGCGGGCCATGATCACATCCGCACCTGCGGACACATCCATCACGGCAATCACCGTCAGCGGCACACCCAGAGCCATTACCCGTAGGGCTTCATCCAGTGTCACGGCGGCCGCATCAAGGCGCCCCTCACGCAGACCTCTGACGGACTCCGACCCGGTTCCGCCCTTGACCAGGGCGACGGTGTCTTTCAGCCAGCCAAATTCCTCGGCCAGATACAGAGACTCATAGCCGATCCAGGGGTGAACGCCAACCTGCAGTGGCGGTTTCCGACTGCAACCCGGAAGGCCGGCACCCGCCAGGGAAGCAGAAGCCAGCAATCCAATAAATTGGCGACGGCGCATGAACCAGACTCCGGGCGACTGCATGAATTATGACTAACGTTGTATCACATAATAGACCGGCACAAGGCCGCCTTTCGTTCATAGGGCTCCGCGCGGCGTGAAATCTAGTGAAAAGACAGAAAAACCCCCATCAGGACCGGAGACAGAAACGACAGTACAAAGCCCGAGGCAATGGCAACCGGCACGCAGGCCAGACCGCCGCTGCTGCGGATCACCGGGAGTGTGAAATCCATGGCGGTGGCCCCGCCATAGCCGATGGCCATGGCGGGGCGGCGGGCAATCAACAGCGGAATGATGGCCAGTGCGATAATTTCGCGGATCACGTCGTTGAGGAAGGCCACCCCTCCCCAGGCCGGCCCGAGGGCGTCACCCACTACAATGCCCGACAGCGAATACCAGCCAAAGCCGGAGGCCAGCGCCAGCGCGTCGTGCCACGGTAAGGCCAGAAGCGGCATCAGCGCCAGCCCCGCTAGCAGCGAACTGCCCGCCATCGCCAGTGCGATACCCAGCCCCTGACGGTTCATCAGCAGTTTGCGCAGGGACAAGCCGGCATTACGCAGCTGCAAACCAATCAGGAACAGCAGCAGCATCAGCGACCAGGTCGCCAGATCCTCCGCCAGCGGCAGATCCGGCAACAGAAAATACCCGGCCAGCGCGCCGAAAGCCACCGCCGCTAGCGGTTTCAGGCCGGCCAGGAACAGGCGCTGATAGCCGGGGCGCGGAGCACTCTCCTCCTGCGCCACACTCATGGGTTGCCAGCGGTGGAACAGCCAAAGACCGGCAAGATTCGCCACCAGCAACACCCCCACCAGTGCGGCCACCTGAATGGCCATGTCACCGAGCTGCTGGGTCAGCCCCTCCATCTGGCCAAGACCCAGCCCCAACAGGGCAAGAATGAAGTACACCAGAGCCTCCACGGTGTAATGGATCACCGTCATCAACCGCTGATTCTGCAGCGGCAGGGCAAAACCGAAAAACAAAGGGGCAAGAATCAGCAAGGCGCCGGTGAGCATGGTGTCCTCGAAACGGGGGTGGGGGTCTTGAAATCAGTCGATGGGCTCGTACTGATCGGGATCAAACAGGTAGCGGCTGTCTATGGCTGCGGTATCGGTACGGAGATTGCGGGCAAGACGCTGGGCAGACACCGACCACACCACGTGATCGGCGGGTCTGGGGTCGTAGTCATCCTCAAGCAGCGCTCCGGCAATGGCCCGCAGTACCGCTTCGGCACGCCCGACACTGCGGTAGGGGCCCTGGCACCGCTGCTTTTCCGGCTGGCCGGCGTCTGTACCGCTGAGGGCGACCAATGCCCAGATATCGGCACCCACCTGTTTTACATACAGTTCAACGCGGCGCTCTTCGCGCACCAGAACCAGCGCACGGAGCGGTGAGCGGCCATGGAAGTAGTGCAGTTTCACTGTCGCGCTCCGTCGCCGTCAGTGCAGTACATGGTCGCTGCGGTCCTGAACCAGTACCCAGGGCGCGACAACCACCGCCCAGAGCTCGGTTTTTTCATCGTACCAGGCCTGTGCACGCTCCGGGGCAACGTCACCGATGCGGTTGTCTGCCATCCACTGCTGGAACTGCGCGGTGTTGTCCGCTGCCAGTTCGGCGGCCACATCCAGCAGGTCCAGATCCGGCTCGACCCGGACAACATGCCCGCGCGCGTAGTAGGTCTGCAGGTCGTGCCAGCTGATTCGGGAGGTTTCGAGGTTCAGTTTGGTAAGTAATTCGTCGCGGGACGATTTGGACGACATAACGTGCCTCGGAGCCAGGAAATTACAGTTACAGATTACCCGTTCGACCTCCTCTAAACCAGTAGAACCGAATGGTTACCACTCGAGAACGAGCAGTCTTCAGTCCAGCTTTTTCCAGATATCGCGGATCTTTTCAGACAACGTCATCGGATCGAAAGGCTTGGGAATGACGTCGACAGCGCCCTGTGCGAGATACTCTCTGACCTCCTCAGGCTGCACCTTAGCGGTCATGAAAATCGCGGGAGTATTGCGGAACTCCGGTCGTTCACGAATGGCACGCAGCGTCGACGGCCCGTCCATCTGAGGCATCATGACATCCAGCAGGATCAACTGGGGGTTAAAGGCCTCCAGGTTCTCAAGCGCGCTGGCGCCGGAGCCACAGGCCTGCAAGGTGAAGCCTCCGACGGCTTCAAGAGCAAGCTCAGCAACGGCACGGATATCCTCCTCATCTTCAACCAGCATGATTCTCTGTAGCTGTGAGCCGGATCGAGTCATCTACAAATCCCTCGTCTGTGATGCTTATCTCAGTGAATTGAGCCAGCTCTCGAGACCGAGCCGGCTGAGGAGCCTCTGACATTCGGGCGTTTCCATCCGGCCCTCTGCGATGAGCCCCGCAGCGCGCATGACCAGAAGGTCTTGCCTGACATCTTCACGGGCAAGGTAATGCACTGCACCAATCATTTGCCGGATTGCCAGGGGCAGGCGCCACCGTACCTTCAGCTTATTACCGTAACGGTGCGCCCAATCCCTGAGCCCGCTCTCGATCTCCGAGTCGCTCAAGTCGCCGCCCTGATAGATAAACTCTTCCATCACCCGCAATACAGCCAGCTCTCCCATACGACTCAAGAGCCCAGCGGTCTGGAATTCCAGCGGTTTTTTGCCAAGAGCTAAGGCAATCTTCTGGGCTTCCAACCCGACAGTTTCTGCCTGAACCCCATAATATCCAGCGTTGCGGGCCAATGACTGGGGCTTCGAAGCGGTATCGGTATCGAGCGCCAGTGCCAATGCCAACGCCTGGCTCAAGGCCATAGGCACGCCAATCACGGCAATCGCATCGTGAACCGTTCCTACCGGCTCGCCGATCCGGCGGAACGAGGACCGGTTTGCCACCTCAAGGAGCCTGGCACAAAGCGACGCCTCTGTTTGCCATATCTCAGCAAGCTGGGCAACAGAAAGGTCTTCCACGCGATCTATCAAATCCAGAACCTTGGCAACATCCATCCGAGTCGGCATCTGCATACCCGCCTCAAGATTCTCGGACAGCATCTCAGCAAGTGTTCTGACCTCCTGTTGCTCCGGCAAAACCGCCTTGAGCATGTCATGAAGGCGACTATGGAGCATGTCCACTCGGAAAGGCTTGCTAATATATCCGCTGATGCCGTAATGCGCAGCGTTCAGGATGGAGTCACGATCCGCGCGACCGGTGACCATAACAACGGGCACCTGCTTATCGGCCGCCCGAATCTCTCGTAACAGACCGAGGCCCGATCCGTCCGGCAGCGTCCAGTCGACAACGAAAAACCCCGGGGTTTTCGTGTGCCAGATCTTCAGAGCCTCCTGGACCGAAAAAGCCTTGAAGACCCGCAGAGCCGGATGCAGGCCAGCAACCACAGCCTCAAGAAGATCCGCCATCAGCTCGTCATCCTCGACAACAACCACATTCACTCTGGCTCAACCCCCGTCACCACACTGTCGAGATCCCCGACTGCGGTCACGCCATTTCGGCCACCGGATTTGCGACCATAAAGTGCTCTGTCAGCCGCCTCAATGGCATCATCGGCTGTCTCGAAGCCGCAAAGTGAGGCGATACCCACGCTCAGCGTTACGGAAAATGGAGCCTCGCTTCCCTTGAAGGTAATTGTTGACAGCTGATTACACACCTCCTGCATCGATTGTCTCGCGTCCTCAATCGAGCAGTTTGGCAACACCACGATGAACTCTTCACCTCCATAGCGACCAATAACATCCGTTTGTCTGAAGTGATGCCGAAGAAGGTTTGCCAGACCTTTGATCACCAGATCACCGACCCTGTGCCCATGCCGGTCGTTCACCTGTTTGAAATGATCAAGATCCAGCATCGCCACAACAGACTGCTCCCCCAGCCTCTTACAACGCGCGTGCTCCTTGGCAACTTCAGAATTAGCCAACGAGTGTTTCAGCAGGCCGGTCAGGCTGTCGCGGGAAGCAAGCTTATCCAGTTGTTTGGCGCGATAGCATCGAACTTTGGCCGCTTGAACCAGAATGCTATCGGTAACCGGTTTGGCCAGAAAGTCATCGCCTCCCTGCGACAAGGCATTAAACTGAAACTCCCTGTCCTCCTCAGACGACAAAAAAATGATCTGTAACCCCACCCACTCAGATTCAAACCGGAGCATCCTCGCGAGAACCGGCCCGCTGAACGGCCCCATCTGCATGTCCATGAGTATGATGTCAGGGCGGAACTCCGACAGGGCACTCAGAACCTTGGACGGTGAGCTCACCTTGCGCACGTCGAACCCGGCATTTTCCAAAACCACGCTGTAGTACTCAAGCAACTCCTGGTCATCATCAACGATCATTACCCGGCCTGAGTCGGATTCAGTTCGTTCACTGATAAGCCGCTCCATGCAGTCAACCAGTGCAGGCACATCAATTGGCTCGCTTGCATAACCATCGGCTCCAAGCGATGCGAGCCGATAGCGATTTTCAAAGGTATCTTCCGAACCGATACAAATCATGGGAGCCCGCGTTTCGCCAATCACCGGCAAAACACTCTGCTGGATCAGCACGCGGTCACGTACAAGCACCACGGCTGCGTTGAGAGACACAGAGTCAGACGGGAGAGCGAACGAGGTAACGCATTGCACGATGAACCCGTGAGGGCTCAGTGCGGCGGCAAGCGACTCCCCGGACTTTTTATCGGGCTCGACAATCAGCACTGCAAGCTGCTCCGAGGACGCGACATGCCTCTCCGTTGAATGCTCAGGAGCCTCCGCGATGACCTCTTCCACAGTCAGGAGATCTGACAGCTTCCCGACTCGCTCCATGAACCGATCATCGAGAAGCTCGGCCATCGTAACCCGCTCGTTACCCGGCCCGGTGCCGTCGCCGTCTGCATACGGTTTGAGTTCCAGTTCCAGCGCTCGCGCTTCATCACCGAGAGCACGAAACCCAAAGGTTCCCGCGGAACCCGCCAGCCGGTGGAGTGACTGATAGGCCAGCCGCAGTGCTTCCGGATTGCCGTCTCCAGTCGCCGCAAGGCGCAACGCGTTAAACACAGCCTGCTGATCAGCGAGCGCTTTTTGCTCGAAGCGCGCCTTCAAAAGATCCAGCTTTTCTTTAACGTCGACCCTGTGTGCTTCGGACATATGCAACTCAATCAGATCCGCTCGAAATATCTTTTATGCCATACTCATCGGGCAGTTCCAAAGCTGCCATTTATATTTATAAAGTACCACCGAGGAAACCAACTTGCCCAAATTTTCGCTCGGCACCCGCTTCGCGCTCATCATCGTGCTCGGATCATTATCAACTGTGGCAGCAATCATGGCCGTCGCCTACAGCGCGCTGGTAGACGACTTCGAAACGCTCCTGACCCAACAACAACTCACCGAGACCCGGCGTATCGCATCCGAGGTGGAGCAGCGCCTCCAACTCAAACTTGATGTACTTGCTGAGTCAGCGAGAATGATGAGCGATGGCGAATCACTGCATTCCCTGCCCGAGATCCAATACCTGCTTGATCGGCAAAATCTGCTGAGCTCGCTGTTTCCAGACGGGGTTTTAGTATTGAACGCAGAAGCAACGGCCATCGCAGAAAATCAATATGCTCCTGGTCGTATTGGAACAAATTATGCCGATCGGCAGCATTTCCGCCAGGCCATTCAAACCCGTGAGCCCCTCATCAGCCGGCCGATTATTGGTCGCGTTACCGGGGTTCCGCTGTTGTCCTTCCTGACCCCCATCGAATCCGATGAAAACGACCTGCTGGGGTTAATGGCCGGTACCGTCAATATTGGTCAGACCAGCCTTATTCCGCTTGACAGGCTGACCCGCCTTCGCAATCGAAACGACACATTCAAAGTCGTTGATATCAACCACTATCTCTACATCGAAGGCGGACCGGCGGCGGGAGAGCGCGTACAGCCC
Organism: Marinobacter goseongensis; assembly: GCF_023156235.1. Lineage (GTDB taxonomy): Bacteria > Pseudomonadota > Gammaproteobacteria > Pseudomonadales > Oleiphilaceae > Marinobacter > Marinobacter goseongensis. The sequence continues at coordinate 357,941 of NZ_JAKZAI010000003.1, forward strand.
TTACCTGCGCCGGGGGCCGACCCACTGGTTGACGCGGCGTTATCCGGCATCAACTTCGGAACGGTAACCGATTCCACCGGCGAGGAATTAATCTACGCCGCCAGTCACCTGGAAAATCTGGGTTGGATGTTTGTGCGCGCGGTGCCATATGAGCGGGCGACCGCCCCTGCAAAAAAGTCTTTCATGAAGTTTCTGGGAATCAGCTTGGTGGTTGGTTTAGTGATTGCCGCCCTCAGCTTTTTCGCAAGCCGATCAACAACCAAACCCCTCAACAAAATGACACAAACCATCGAAAAAATGGCCCGAAACCCCTCCCGGGGTCAGCGCCTCATCGCCGCAGGCTCCATCGAGACCAGGCAGCTGGCCAATGCGTTCAACCAGCTGATGACTGAGCGCGATGTGATCAGCAAAATGAAAGAAGAGTTCGTTTCCAACGTCAGTCATGAGTTGAGGACTCCGCTCACATCGATCAATGGCGCGCTCCGATTGCTGGCGTCCGGAGCCGCAGGGGGGCTACCGCAGAAAGCCGAAGAAATGGCAAACCTGGCATTGCGGAACGGAGACCGGCTCCAGCTGCTGATCTCCGATCTCCTGGATTTCAGCAAACTCGCGGCCGGTCGAATGAGCATCAATTTGTCGCCACAACCCATACTTCCGATCATCAAAACCGCCATCGTGAGTAATGCATCCCTGGCCCATGAGCGCGGCCTGTCACTGGAGGTTGAGGGGAACGAAAACCCGGTTGTGCTGGCGGACGCGCACCGGTTAAGGCAGGTGCTGGACAACTTCATCAGCAATGCGATCAAATTCTCGCCCCCGGACCTGGCAATTTCGATCCGAATCACACAACGCCGCCCGGGCTATACGTCGATTATCGTCCACGATCGTGGCACCGGGGTACCGGAGCACTTCGAGCCCAAGCTGTTTGAACGTTTTTCCCAGGCCAACAGTGGCTCGGCAAAGTCGGTCACAGGCACCGGGCTTGGCCTCGCCATCTGCCGGGAACTTGCCACGCTCATGAATGGGCAGACAGGCTACTTCTACGACCAGGGCGCCAATTTCTGGATTGAGTTACCCAATGTTGTAAGCAGGAAGACCAGTACCGATGAAAGCACCTGACCTGAGCCACAAAGAGCTCCAGCGGCAAGCGGCTCTTGAACGAACTGGCCTGCTTGACACTCAACCTGAAGAACGATTCGACCGCTACACGGCGATCGCCTGCAAAGCGTTCAAGGTGCCAATTGCTTTGATCAGTCTGGTGGACAGCAACCGACAATGGTTCAAGTCCTGCCAGGGGCTTTCGATCTCGGAAACCCCCCGCGAAGTCTCTTTCTGTAGCCACGCGATTCGTGAATCGGAAATCCTGGTGATCGAGGACACGCTCTGCGATGACCGCTTCATGGACAACCCGCTAGTCACGGAGGAACCCCACATTCGCTTCTATGCGGGTGCGCCATTACATGACAGTGACGGCTTCCGACTTGGAACCCTCTGCCTGATCGACCGCGCGCCGCGCACCTTTGATCAGAATGACCAGGCGCTTCTGCGTGAAATCGCCGATTGCGTGGAACGTGAAATCAACCTGCAGGTCGCCACCGAACTCTACCAAGAGCTCAAGAGCAGTGAACGCCGAGCCAAAGCCGCCATAGAAGGCACGCGAATTGGTACCTGGGAGTGGAACGTACAGACAGGTGAAACGGTCTTTAACGAGCGCTGGGCCGACATCTGTGGCTATCGGCTCGACGAACTCGAACCGGTCAATATCGAAACCTGGTTGAACCTTGCACACCCAGAGGATCGGCCGGAATCGGAACGCCTGCTCAATGCCCACTTTTCCGGCGAGCTGCCAGAGTACGATTGTCGGTGCCGCATGAAACACAAAAACGGCCACTGGGTATGGGTGCACGATCGCGGCCAGGTCTTCGAATGGACCGAAAAAGGCGAACCGCTGATGATGTGCGGCACCCACGCCGACATCACCAATGAAATGGCCAGCCTCGACCGCATACAGCGACAAAATACCGCGTTGAGCATCCTCAATGAATTGGCCCTCGATCCCGAAACCGATGACAACGCAAGGATCGAGAAAGCCCTACGCCTCGGGGCAGACTATCTGGATCTGGATCTGGCGATCGTGAGCGAGATCACCAGAGACGTATACTCGGTACGGTGGTTTGTTGCCCCAGCCCAAGCAGGGCTTGAACAGGGCCTCAGCTTTCCTTTGGTCGACACCTATTGCTCACTGCTCCTGGGGTCTCGAGACAGTCTGGCGATCGCCCACATGGCGAAATCCCAGTACCGAAACCACGACTGCTATGACAAGTTTGGATTGGAGAGCTATCTTGCCGCGCCTGTTTTTATCCGGGATCGACTTTACGGCACCGTCAACTTTTCCTCCCCGGAACCACGGGCTCAGGACTTCTCCGATACCGATATCACGTTCGTAACACTCCTCGCGCGATGGATCGCTGGCGTCATCGAGCGCAAGCTCAGTGAGCAGATTCTGAACAAGCTGATCGAGCAGACACCCGGGATGCTTTACCAGTTCCAGCGCTGGCCGGACGGCCACTCTGCCTTTCCTTTTTCCAGCCCACACATCAAGGATATCTACGGCGTCACCAGCGACGAAGTCAAAGACGATGCCTCGGTCTGTTTCAACAAGATACATCCGGATGACCTGGCGGAGATGATGGTCAGCATCGAAAGGTCCGCAGAGACACTGTCGATCTGGAATGCCCATTACAGGGTCAAGGACGGGCACTCAGGCTGGCGCTGGGTCGAAGGGAAATCATCGCCAGAACTCATGCCTGATCAAAGCGTGATATGGCATGGTTACATCGCCGACATTGACGACACCAAGCGCACAGCCCTTGCTCTGCAGGAAAGCGAAGCTCAGCTGCGACGGCTCTACGAGCTGTCCCCCATTGGTATTGCGCTGAACGATTACCTGTCGGGCGCGTTTCTGGATGTCAACGAGGCCCTGCTGGAGCCAACGGGCTACAACCGCAATCAAATGATGTCAATGAACTACTGGGACCTCTTGCCCAGGGATTTCGAAAGCCAACGACAGACAATCATTACCAAACTCCAGACCGAGAGACGCTTTGGCCCATACGAAGCAGAAATCGTACGGGCCGATGGCTCCACCTACCCAGCCGTCGTTCGAGGGATGAGAATACGCAACCCCTCCCAACAGCCACTGATCTGGACGTTGATCGAGGACATTTCCGAGCGTAAGAAAATAGACCGGCTGAAGAGCGAGTTCATCTCCTCAGTGAGTCACGAACTCCGGACGCCACTGACTTCGATCGCCGGATCGCTCGGGCTGGTTGAGAGCGGCGCCCTCGGTGAGCTGCCAGAGCAGGTCAGGCGCATGATATCCATCGCTCATCGGAATAGCGATCAGCTGCGACAACTGGTTGATGACCTGCTCGATATGGAAAAGCTCGTCTCCGGACGCCTATCGATGAAATTAAAGGAAGACCCTGTCCTTCCTGTGATTGAAGAGTCTGTAGAGCGCCTGAACACCTATGCACTGGAGAGTCGGGTTTCTGTTCACATAGCCAACGACTTTTCCGACTGGGCCGCCTGGATAGACCGGGGCCGTCTGGGCCAGGCATTCACAAACCTCTTGTCCAATGCCATCAAGTTCTCGCCAGATAATGGTGAGATTCACATTACCAGCGACATAGGGAACGGCTGCATGCGCATCTGCGTGGCTGACCAGGGCCCGGGCATTCCGGACAGTTTTCGCCCACGGATTTTCCAGAAATTCGCACAGGCTGACAGCTCGGACACCCGCGGAAAACGGGGAACCGGTCTTGGGTTGGCCATCACCAGAGAGATTATGGCGCAAATGGAAGGCGAGGTCGGATTCGAGTCGAAGGAAGGTCTGGGCTCTGTCTTCTGGCTGGAATTGAAATTGAACAAGGTCAAGCACTAGATGGACAACACGGCGGGCTACAGAGCGTTTTACTATCTTATCTGGGTTGCCCGTACCGCCGTGCTGGCTTTCATGATTACGGTTGCCGTTGTGCTTGATAATGGAGCCACCGAGAGCCATCGGGCAGAGGTCCGGCAACAATGGCAAGCGCGGCTCAACGACCTCAGCCTGAAATTACAGGCCGCCATTCTCCAGAATGTGCAGACGGTCTGGGGGCTCGCCGCGAATGTGTCCGTTGACCCCGATATTACGGAGAATGAGTTTCAGCAGCTGGCTTCTGTTATTTTCGGTCTTGCGCCACAGCTACGAAACATCGGTTTGGCCCCTGACCTGACCATACGCTATATCTATCCACTGGCGGGCAATGAGGCGGCGCTGGGCCTCGATCTCTCGAAACGGGGGCTTTCCGAGGCACAGTTGGTGGAATTGAAGGCATCGAGGCGAGCGCTTTTCAGCGGGCCGATCAAGCTCGTTCAGGGGGGTGAGGGAATTGCCGCACGCATTCCGATCTTTGAGAACGACACCGACCGCTTTTGGGGGCTTGTGTCGGTCATTCTGGATCTGGAGCGCCTTTACAAAGAAGTGGGCTTGAGGTCACTCGCTGATAGCCGGGAACTGACCATTGCCAATACCGCCAACCACAGCTCAGATGGCGGTGTCTTTTTTGGCGATGCAGACAGGCAATGGCAACAGCCGGTAACCGCGCAGCTGAGTATGCCGGGCATTACCTGGACAATGTCTGCTCAACCAGCGCAGGGCTGGCCAAACCATCCGGAATCACCACTGCTGGTTCGATGCTTTCTCACCTTGATTGTTTTGCTAATCACTTCAGGCACTTTTTGGCTCACCAGTCTTTTACTTCGTGATTATCAGATGCAACGCCGTTTCCGCGGGCTTTTCGAACTGGCGCCCTTTGGCATAGGGCTGTACGACGCGCGAACCGGAAAGCAGCTGCGCGCCAACAACAGCTTCGAAGCGATGTTCGGTAACGCACCCGCCTCATTGGCATTTTTCGGCAAAGTCTATGACCCATCAGGACGGATTCTTCCCTCAGGGCTGGATATTCTGGGGCTTTTACAGAAACACCCCCGCTTCAGCGCGCTGGAAGGCGTCTTTCCCAGTGCGCAAGAGGAGCTGACACCCATACTGCTGCACGGCCTCATCCTGGAGGCTCGCCACGGCGAACCGGTCATCTGGCTGATCGCAGAGGATATTTCCGAGCGCAAAAAGGCTGATCGCGTAAAAAGTGAATTCATCTCAACGGTCAGTCATGAATTGCGAACGCCCCTGACATCCATTGCGGGATCGCTGAGTTTACTCTCGAACAACGCCGTCGGTGAGCTCTCACCAGACGCATCGAGGCTGGCCAAAATTGCTTACCGCAACAGCCAGCAACTGACATTTCTCATCAACGATCTTCTCGACATCGAAAAACTGGTCGCCGGCAAAGTCATTTTCCACCTGGCCGATTGCCGAATCGCTGATGTGGTCCGTGAATGCGTCGAAGGAATCGAAAGCTTTGCGCTCGATAAGCGGATAACCGTCAGGATCGGAGAGTTGCATGACACAGTCGTCAATGTCGACCGCGTACGGCTGCGTCAGGCGCTTAACAACCTGCTCTCGAACGCCATCAAGTTTTCTTCTGATGAGTCCGAGGTTCATGTATTTACCGAACTCTCACTTACCGGCATCCGGATGTGTGTCCGCGACCAGGGACCGGGGATCCCGGCGGACTTCAGGGACAGAATTTTCCAGAAATTTTCCCAAGCCGACGCGTCTGATCGCCGATCGCAGAGTGGCACCGGCCTGGGGCTGGCCATCACTCGGGAGCTGATGCATGCGATGGCCGGCGAGGTGGATTTTGCATCGGAGGAGGGCCACGGTGCGTGCTTCTGGCTGGACTTGCCACTGACCCAAGGTCATAGCAAGCGGTCAGCCTGAGGGCCGCCGCCCTCCACCGAATGGGCCCTTTGTCCTGAACAGACGCCAGAGCCAGCGATCCCTCGCTAGGCTGTGCGCAGCATCTCCCTCACGACGTAATGGAGAATGCCACCGTGCCGGTAATAAACAGCCTCGTTGGCGGTATCGATCCTTGATTTCAGGTCACAAGTCTGGGTGCTGCCGTCCTTGTATTTCACCGTCATTTTCAGGGTCTGTCCCGGCTGAATGTCACCGGACAGGCCCTCGATGCTGATGGTTTCCTCGCCGGTCAGCTTCAGGCTCTTGCGATCCGTGCCCTCCGGGAACTGCAGCGGCATCACCCCCATACCAATCAGGTTGGAGCGGTGAATGCGCTCATAGGACTCTGCCACCACGGCATTCACGCCCAGCAGGCGGGTGCCCTTGGCGGCCCAGTCCCGGCTTGAGCCAGTGCCGTATTCCTTGCCGGCAATCACCACCAGGGGCGTACCCTGGGCCTGATACTTCATGGCGGCATCGTAGATGGCCATCTGTTCACCGGTGGGCACGAAGCGGGTGTATCCGCCCTCCACACCATCAAGCATCTCATTGCGGATGCGTACGTTGGCAAAAGTGCCACGCATCATCACCTCGTGGTTGCCGCGGCGGGAACCGTAGGAGTTGAAATCCTTCGGCTCGACCCCGTGGTCCTGCAGATACTTTCCGGCCGGGGTGTCCGGTTTGAACGAGCCGGCCGGGGAAATATGGTCGGTGGTCACCGAGTCCCCCAACAATGCAAGGATGTTAGCGTCGCGGATGTCGTCAATGGCCTCCGGCTCCTCCCCCATGCCCTCGAAAAAGGGCGGGTGCTGGATGTAGGTGGACTTGTCTGACCACTCATACACCTTGCTCTCCGGGACCTTGATCGACTGCCAGGTGGCATCGCCGTCGAACACCGCCGCGTACTCGGTGCGGAACATGTCGGTCTTCACCTTTTCCACCGCCTCGGCAATTTCCTGCTGACTCGGCCAGAGATCTTTCAGATACACCGGATTACCGTCCTGATCGGCACCCAGCGGATCTTTGAAGAGGTCCAGGCGCACGTTACCGGCCAGGGCATAAGCCACCACCAGCGGCGGCGACGCCAGCCAGTTGGTCTTCACCAGCGGATGCACGCGGCCTTCGAAATTGCGGTTACCGGACAGCACCGAGGCCACGGTCAGGTTACCGTCGGCAATGGCCTTCTCCACCGCGTCCGGCAGCGGGCCGGAATTACCGATACAGGTAGTGCAGCCGTAGCCCACGAGGTTGAAACCCAGCTTGTTAAGATCGTCCTGGAAGCCCCCCACGCGCAGATAATCTGTCACCACCTTGGAGCCCGGCGCCAGCGAGGTTTTCACCCAGGGCTTGGTCTGCAGGCCTTTGGCGACGGCTTTCTGGGCAATCAGGCCCGCGGCCATCATCACACTGGGGTTCGAGGTATTGGTGCAGGACGTGATGGCCGCAATCACCACCGCACCCGGGTCCAGCCGGGTTTTTGCACCGTTCATTTCCATCGGCTGGCTGGCGGCGTGGTGGTAACTGTCATCCACACCCACGGCAGTCTGGCCGCCCTCGGACTCGAGTTTGCCCTCACGGCTTTCAGCCGGGCCCTCGGCCGTTTCCATCAGCAGCTCGAACGAGGCTTTCATGTTTTTCAGGGCAACCCGGTCTTGGGGCCGCTTGGGCCCCGCCAGACTGGCCTCCACGTCACCCATGTCGAGGGTCAGACGGTCGGTGTACACCGGCTCATGGCCCGGCTCGCGCCAGAGCCCCTGGGCCTTGGCGTAGGCTTCAACCAGTTCGAGCTGAGTATCTTCGCGACCGGTCAGTTTCATGTACTTGATGGTCTGCTCGTCCACCGGGAAAAAGCCACAGGTGGCGCCGTATTCCGGTGCCATGTTGGCGATGGTGGCACGGTCAGCCACCGGCATGTCCTTCAGGCCATCGCCGTAGAACTCCACGAACTTACCGACAACGCCTTTCTTGCGCAGCATCTCGGTGACGGTCAGCACCAGATCCGTGGCGGTAATGCCCTCACGGAGCTTGCCGGTGATTTTGAAACCCACCACTTCCGGAATCAACATCGACACCGGCTGACCCAGCATGGCCGCTTCGGCCTCGATGCCGCCCACGCCCCAGCCCAGAATGCCGAGGCCGTTGATCATGGTGGTGTGGGAGTCAGTGCCCACCAGGGTGTCCGGGTAGGCGATGGTCTTGTCGCCCTGGTCTTTCTGCCACACCGTTTTGCCCAGATACTCCAGATTGACCTGATGGCAGATGCCGGTGCCCGGCGGCACCACACGGAAATTGTCGAAGGCCTGCTGGCCCCAGCGCAGAAACTCGTAGCGCTCCTGATTGCGCTCCATCTCAATGGCCACGTTGTCCTTGAATGCCGAGGCGTCACCGAAGTGGTCCACCATCACCGAATGGTCAATCACCAGATCCACCGGCGACAGCGGATTGATCATTGCCGGATCCTTGCCTGCGGCTTTCACCGCCTCGCGCATGGCGGCGAGATCTACCACGCCGGGCACCCCGGTGAAATCCTGCATCAGCACGCGCGCCGGCCGGAACTGGATTTCGGTGTCGGACTTCCGGTCCTTCAGCCACTGCACCATGGCGTCCATATGGCTGCGTTCAACGGTGACATCGTCTTCGTTACGCAGCAGGTTTTCCATCAGGACTTTCAGGGAAAACGGCAGGCGATCCAGATCGCCGAGGGTCTCCGCCGCCCTCGGCAGGCTGTAGTAGTGAAAGGTCTTGCCGCCCGCTTCGAGGCTGGACAGGGTATTGAGGCTGTCATTACTGAGACGTTCGCTGGACATGGGGTGCCCCCTTTTGGCTGATACATGATGGCCGGGTTGGGAAGTCTCCTATAACTATTGCAGCGAATGCGCAGACTTCAACCAAACCACCATGAATGTTCGGGATCACTGCGGTGAATAGCGCCCCGTGAGGCTTGGTTCAGAGCTGCTGACGGTCGCCGTAAAGCTGGGCATAGAGCCCGTCCCGGGCGATCAGTTCATCGTGGTGGCCCTCCTCGATGATGCGCCCGTCCTCGAACACGCAGGCGCGGTCGGCTTTTTTGACGGCACTCAGTCGATGGGCAATGATCAGGGTAGTACGCTGGCTCAGGAATTCATCCAGCGCATCGTGAAGCCGGTGCTCGGTGTCGGAATCCAGCGCCGAGGTGGCTTCGTCGAGAATTACAATGGATGGCTCGGTCAACACCATGCGGGCGATGGCCAGCCGCTGACGCTGCCCGCCGGAGAGCCGCACGCCCTGGCGGCCAATCATGGTGTCCAGCTGGCGTGGCATCGCGGCGATGGTGTCGTCCAGCTGGGCAATTTTCAAAGCCCGCCAGAGGGCGTCGTCAGGCTTGTCACGCCCAAGGGTGAGATTCTGCCGCACGGTGTCATTGAACAGCGCCGGATGTTGCAGCACCGTGGCCACGTGCTCCCGCAGACACGGCAAACCGATGCGCTGCACAGGCACATCGTTGATCAACACCTCACCCTGCTGGGCGGTGTACATGCCCAGAATCAGCTGCACCAGCGTGGACTTGCCCCCACCACTGGCGCCGACAACGGCCACTTTCTCGCCGGGGGCCAGGTGCAGGTTGATGCCCTTCAGCACCGGCTCGTCGTCGTAACGGAAGTGCAGATTCCTGAGGGTCAGGCTGACGGTGTGGCGGCCACGGAACGGGTTCTCCAGCGCCGGATAGCGGGGTTCCTCTTCCAGCTCCAGTAACCGGTTGATCCGGGCCAGGGCGGCATTGGCCGCAAACCAGGCGTACTGCATGTTCAGCATTTCCTGCACCGGCGTCAGCATGAACCACAGATACCCGAAAATCGCGAACATCATGCCGATGCTGAGATCACTGAACAGCACGGTCACCATGGCTGCCCCGCGGAACGCGTCGACACCGAACTGGAACAGCGCAAAACTGGCGCGGGTAGCGGCGTCACTGCGCCATTCAAACTGGATGGCGTGATCGCGCACGCTGCGGGCGCGCCCGATCAGTTGTCGCAGGTAATGCTGCTCGCGGTTGGCGGCCCGCAACTGATGAATGGCGTCCAGGGTTTCGGTCAGGTCGCCCTGGAAGTCCTCGTAGGCACTGTTCTCCCGGCGCTTCAGCTCCTTCACCCGTTTACCAATCAGAATGGTGGCAAAGATCACCAGCGGGTTGAGCAACAGAATCAGCAGCGCCAGTTGCCAGTGCACCCACAGCAATACCGCGGCAGTGCCGGTGACCGTCAGGCTGGCCACCAGAAAACGGCTGATGGTGCTGCCAAGAAACTGATCAATGGTATCGAGGTCGGTAATGAAGTGGCTGCTGATGGCGCCGGAACCGCGGGTTTCGTATTCCGACATGGCCACCCGCTGCAACCGGCCCAGCAGACGGGATCGGATGCGGAACACCACATCCTTGGAGATCTTGGAAAACTCCCGCGACTGCAGCACGTTGAACGCCAGCGCGCAGACCCGGAGCGCGAAGGCCGCCAGCACCATCAGGGCAATGTAGACCATCGGCTGCTGCCAGCCTGTCGGCAACAGGGTGTTCATGAACGGCAACACCGGGCCACTCTCCTCCAGCAGAACCTCATCCACCAGCACCGGCAACAACAGGGGCACCGGCACGCTCATCAGCGTTGCCATAATGGCCAGCATATTGGCGCGCACCAGTCTTGGCTTGTGCTTCAACGCCAGCGCCAGAATATCCCGCCAATGGTAGTGCGATGGATGGCTGGCCGGCGGTGTTTCGCGGGTCTCAGGGGATTCTTGGTGTGGTGCCAAGTGGCCTCCCGGTTTGTGGATCTGATCTCTCCCTTACGTTGCAGGGCGCACAATAGTCTACCCGTCACATTGTGGCGGGGGCACGGCTTCTGTCATTATTGACGCCCTATTCTCTGACGGACCAGAACCAGGCTCACTGTGAAACACGATTGTCATTACCACCCGGGCGATGCCGCCAAATGGCACTGTGGCGAATGCCAGATACACTACTGCAGCCGCTGCATGCCAGACGCCGACAGCCGCAAGCGCCACGCCCTGTGCCCCCGGTGCAGCCGTGCCATGCGCTACCTCGGCGCAGCCACCGAAGTGGTCCCGTTCTGGAACCGGCTGGGGGCCTTTTTCCGCTACCCGTTCCACACTGACCCGCTGATTGTCATCGCCATCTGCACACTGGTGCCGTTGCTGGTCAAAGCCAACATCGTGGGCATCATTATCACCCTGTTGCTGGCGCTTGCCCTGCTGAAATATACCTACGATGTCATCCGCCATACTGCCGAGGGCCATATGAAACCGCCGCCGGTCTCGGTCGCGTTCAGCGGCAGCGGCTTCGATATCGTGATCCTGCAGTTGCTGGTCTTCGTGCTGATGGGCGGCCTGGTGGGCGCCGCCGCCATGATCGGCGGGCAGCTGCTGATGATGCTGGCCCTGGCCTTCGTGATTCTCGCCCTGCCGGCCAGCATCATGGTGCTGGCGATGGAGCGCTCGGTGGTCGCGGCGGTCAATCCGATGAATCTGGCGGTGCTGATTTCCCGCATTGGCAGCCCCTATTTCCTGCTCTATGGCTACCTGATCCTGCTGACCCTGGCTTCCGGTGCGGCACAGGACTTCGCGGTCAACCATTTCCCGCTGTGGTTTTCCCAACCGCTGGCAGGCTTTCTGAACAGTACCTTCACGCTGATTCTGTTCCATATGCTCGGCTACCTGCTGTTCCAGTACCAGGAGGAGCTTGGCTTCGCCAGCGACCTTCAGGACGGTGAGCAGCCCGGCGAGGTTCAGCACCGTGACCGCAGCGCCCGCTTTGATGCCGACATCGACATGAACCTCAAGGACGGCAACTACGACCGCGTCCAGTCGATGCTCAAGGAAGCGCTGAAAAAAGACCCGCAGAATCCCCAGCGCATCGGTCAGCTGTTCCGGCTGCTGCAGACCCGCAACGACACCGCCGATCTGTACCGCTACCACCCCCGCCTGCTGGGCTGGCTGGCAACGGGCAACAACGGCGACGACATGGCCACCCTGCTGGCAACCCTCGAAACCGTGGAACCGGGGTTCCGCCTCGACGACCCGGAGCTGGCGGTTCGCTGTGCTCGCACGCTGTATCCGCGCGGTCACTTCAAGGCCGTGCTGAAACTGCTGCAGGACTTCCACAAGCGTTTTCCGGACAGCCATGAGCTGGCACCGGCCTATCTGCTGGTAGCGCAATCTCTGGCCAACGGACTGAATCAATGGGAAAAAGCGACGGCGTTTCTCAACTTCATCCAGAAGCGCTGCGGCAACCACCCACTGCACAGCCAGATCGCCACCTACCTCAGCCAGGCGGAAAACCGCGAGCCCCTGAAAGGACCGAAAGCGTCGTTTGTCTTTGAGGAATAAGCAGGCTCGTTCATCAGGCAGATATTCCTTTCAACCTCAGGTGGCCTGCAGAAGCTGTTTGTAATGACGGGCCTTCGGTGTCATCTGGCGCTTATCGAATTCTTCCGCCAGCAGCCGACAGGCTTCGGTGGTCAGCAGTTCATCACCGCAGCTTCGCAATCGCTCGAATGCCTTCTCGGCGGCTTTCAGATCGCCGTGGCGGAGGCTGGTGAAGAGCACGCGGTTGTGATCCTCCGCCGCCAGCGGGGCATGGCGTTCGCCTTTACCCAGATACTCCTGCCAGACTTCAATCAGGCGCTCCGGTTGTTTGCGGGTCAGGGTCTCATTCATCAGTTCACGAGTGCGTTGCCGATACTCGGGAAGATCCGGGCGCAGTTTGGCGAGCTGATACAGGTGTTCCAGCAGAACGGACCGTTCCGGATAACGCTGCCAGAGCGCCTCGAACTGACGGCGGGCAACATCGAACTCCATCCGGCCCAGGCTGCCCATGGCCTGTGAATAGCCGGTGGTGAAGCGTTCATCCTGCGCCTCCGGCTCCGGTTCGAAAAACGTCTCCCGCACCTGGAAAACGCTCTTGCCCAGCAGCCACACCAGACCGGCACCAGCCAGCAGACCGCCGGCGTGGGCCATGTAGGCAATGCCGGTGGCGCCGGCAAACCAGTAATCGTAGATTTCCTTGCCCAGCCACACCGGTAGCAGCGCCAGGGCCGGCGCCCGGAAATAATTGAAGTACACCCCGACAAAGTAGAAAAACCGGATTTTCTGCAGGCCGTAGATGGCCACGTACATACCCATCAATCCGGAAATGGAGCCGGAGGCGCCTACCAGGGGCACCGGGCTGCCCAGTGAAAACGCGGTAAACACCAACCCCGACAGAGCGCCGCACATCAGGTAGGCCAGCAGATATTTCCCCGGCCCTAACGCCTTTTCCACGGTAAAACCCAGCAGAAACAGGAACACCAGATTGCCGATGATGTGCCCCCAGCCACCGTGCAGGAACTGATAGCTGATCAGCGAATACAGCGACAGCTCCGACGGTACCAAGCCCAGCTGATTGGCACTCAGGCGGTCGATGTAGTCAGCCTGGATCAGCGCGCGCTGTTCGAGCCAGCGCTGGCGTTCCCGCGCTGCCCACAACAGATCCCGGTTGTCCTGCATGTACTGGTAGAACTCCGGATCCAGCAGCAGGCTCACCGCCACCCACACCGTCTCGCCCGACGCCCTCAGTTCCTGGAACTCCTGCAGTTCCAGAGACAGCTCGTCCTTGCCCTCAAAGCGGATCTGGCGCTGCAGGTAATCCTCGTAGACCGGCGCTTCCAGCTCGGTCAGACCGGAATCCAGGTATTGCTGAATGGCCCCTTCGAGGCGCCGGTTGTCACCGCCCTGATAGAACAGAAAAACCAGCAGGCAGGTCAGGACGAGGCCCAGGGTGACCCAGGGCGGGCGGCGCCAGTTAACGGCGTTTTCAGCAGGAATAATCAGCATGGGCAGTCACAATTCATCATAATTCGTCCGTGAAAACGTGTTTTTTACCACAGTGAGGCCAGCTTTTCGCGCTCTAATGACAGACAAGGTGATTCCAGCAGCCGTTGTCATGGGACCTTCACACAAATGTCATTCAATCAGGACTGCCGGCAAGCGGAGAATCACCCGACATCGACCATTCGCCAATTGCCGTTGTTGCTGACTACGCCAATAGTAGTCAGCAACAACAAGAAACCGGATACCGGAAACAAGGAAACTGACATGACCGTACTCGTACTGGACAACCCGGAAATGCTGGCCAGAGCCGCGATTGAAGCAGGCCTTCTAATGTCTGCGACGGCGGAAACCGGTGCCCGTAAACCGCACCGTATGCGTTTTCACTATGGTTTCAACAAGCACACCCTGGACCCGCAGGACGAAGACATCCTGCGCCAGCATGCTGCCTACCTGCGGCAACAGCCGGGCGTGAAGGTGCACATTCACGGCCACACCGACAACTTCGGGTCGGAAGATTACAACCGGTTTCTTTCACGCCTCAGGGTCAATGCGGTGGCCCGGCTGCTGATGGAAGCGGGCGTGCGGGACGCACAGATTGTGACCAGCAGTTGGGGCAGCGACAAGCCGCTGGCACGCCCGGAAGACCGGGCGGCAAATCGCAGGCTGGAACTGGAATATGTCACTCAGGAAATGGCCCGGGCCCTTTAGGCCCGCCCGGGTTTAACCGTAGACCTGGTAAACGTTGGCCAACAGCAGGATGGCGGCCACCAGAATCGCCAGCCAGGTCAGAACGATCCCCGCCATGCGGGCCTTGTGAGGTCCGCCGCGACCATTGATCATGCCCCAGGCATGGAGAATACGCCCCACCACCAGCGCCATCCCGGTCCAGTACACCAGTCCCCCGGCAACCCCGTTCAGCTCGGCCAGCGCCAGCATGATCAGCCCCAGCGGGGCATACTCCACCAGATTGGCGTGGGCGCGAACGGCCGCCTCGAAATCCCGGTCGTCGGTTACGCCCATGCCTTTACCGTATTTGAGGCGGAAACGTACCACCTGGAAAGATAAAACCAACAGCAAAATGCCGATAACAGCGGCGAATACAGAAGTAACGGGTACGATCATGATCAGGCCTTCTTGATTGCACTAACGACGGCAAGCAGCAACACCGCACCCACCGTGGCGGTCACCAGCTCGCCAATGGCACCTTGAGCGGCGAGGCCCAACAGGCGGAACACGAAGCCACCGAGGAAAGAGCCGACGATACCGATACCAATGTTGGCCAACACGCCGAAGCCCCGGCCTTTCATGATCAGGCCGGCCAACCAGCCAGCAACACCGCCAATGATCAAAAACAGAATCAGATTCATAACACGCCTCTCGCAGCATTTCGGACAAAGGGTTCGAACCCCGAAAGACTGCCCTGTTTTCTATTCTGCTTCAAGCACATCCATCTTGGCCTGGGATCCGGGCAAGGCGGCGATAGCCGCCTCCATCTCGCGGCGGCAGCGCTCAATCAGCTGCGGGATGTCGTCGGTGGTGAGGCCGGCGGTTTCAACCGGTGGCAGGATACGGACCGATACCGGCTCACGTCGGCCAGTCCAGCCCAGGGCGCGGTCCTGATATTCACTGACACACACCATGGTGATGGGTGCGCCGGCGGCAATCGCGGTGTGGAACGCGCCTTTCTTGAATGTCTGCAGGCTGCGGCCACGGCTGCGGGTGCCTTCGGGAAAGATCCACAGGCTCTTGTGGTCGCGGGAAATGGCGTCACTGGTTGCCTGCATCACCGCGATGGCCTTGTGGGATCGGGCGCGATCGAGGATAACATTGCCACCGAGCCAGAAAATCTGACCAAAAAACGGGATCCAGACCAGCGCCGATTTGCCCACGGTCACGGTTCGGGGTGGCAACAGATCCCCCATCACAAACAGATCGTCGTTATGCTGATGATTGGCGATCACCACCGTGGGGCGGTCTTGTGGCATGTTTTCCAGGCCACTCGCCGGGCGCTCCATGCCGAGCAGGAAACGCCCCACCTTGCCGACCGCATACCCGAACAACCGGTTGTTGTCGGGATTGAAGGGACGCGCCAGATACAGCAGAAACGCAAAACAACAGATCACCGGCACACTCAGCCAGGCCAGGAATTTTCTCAGAACACCCATGCAACACAAACCCGTTCGTTAATTTGCGCACAAGTGTAAGCTAATTTTACAACCCGGCAACAGTATCGATTTGTAGGGGATCGCTACCAGCGGCCGCTACGCTGACCGGCTCGAATGTTGCCTGCACCACGTACCGCAGGGGGCCGCGGCTATCGAGGCTGTCAAACGGGTAACAGGTCACCAGCAACAGGGTGTGGTCATCCAGGCGGGCGGTGTCGATCTGCTCGTAGCGACTGTCGACCACACGGATGCTGTTCACCCGATACCGATACCACTTGCCCGAGCGGGTCTGGAGTTTCAGCTCACTGCCGGCTTCCAGGTGGCGCAGACTGGTGAAATGGGTGTCCCGATGACCGGCAATCACCACCGGGCCCGGCCCGGCCGCGTTCCCCAGCACCTGGCCGGGCCCGAACGCCAGGCTTTCGCCGTGGGCGCCGTCCAGCACGATCATGGACTGCCCCAGCTCCGGCAAGGACAGCCGCGCCACCGGCCAGGTGTCCGCCCAGGGCCAGGGCCGTGTCTCTATCTGCCGCGCCTGGCTCTCGGCCCAGGCCAACTCCAGCAATTCCTGCGCGACCAGGGCCTTGAACGGAATCCACAGGCCAACGGTCAGTACGGTCCCGAACATCACGGTGAGCAGCAGTAACAGGCGATTCATCGGCTCACCCTCCGCTGCAGCATCCAGCCGGCTGCCGAAAATATCAGCCCGAGCAGGCCCAGCGCGGTCAGCAGCGGCGACAGGGTCGCGGTCTGTGGATAGCGCAGCATGGTGGAGCTGCTGCCAGCCGGCAACAGGGTCGGCACCTGATCGGTCGTCAGCGGCTCTGACGTCTCGCGCACCGGGGTACTATCCACCGCCACAAAGCTGGTGAACCGGGTGATCAGTTGATGCGCCAGCGCCAGCTCGACCACCTGTTGCCGGCTTTCGTCCCCGACATGACCGGACAAGGTCTGATCCATCAGACTGTCGATCTTCTCACGGCCCCAGTGGCGATGAAGCCCCGTGCCCGATGCCGCACGGGACAAGTCCAGCGAGGTCTGCCAGCGGCTGCCATCCGACAGCCGGCCGGAAATCCCCAGGCTCCCGCTGCTCTTTACCCCGCGCATAACCTGAACCAGCGGTTCGCCAGCAAACAGATCCCCCGGCCTGATCGGATAGGCCTCGGCCGGGCCGGCCGCTGGCGGGAGTTCGATGGCGATATCGGTCAATACCGGGGCCTGCATTTTGGCAAACAGATCGTCCAGCTGGCCGGCCACATCGGCGATGTCGCTGATGGCGGTGTAACTGCCACGGCCGTAACGGGCAGCCTCCCGCATGAAATGCAGGTTTGGCGCAGAGCCGATGCCCACCGTGAACAGGCGGCGCCCGCCCAGCTGTTGCCGGATCTGCTCAAACAGCGCGGCTTCGTTGCCCACGGCGCCATCGGTGATGAACACCACCTGGCGCACATGCTGACCGGTCGTTTCTTCCTCAGGCGAATTCTCCCCCAGCGCGACCCGCAGTGCGGGCGCCATCTCGGTGCCGCCATTGGCACTCAAGCCCTCCACGTAGCGCCGCGCGCGCGCAAGGTTCTGGCCATTCGCCGGCACCGCCTGCATGAACAGAGCGTGGGTCTGGCTATTGAACTGAATAATATTGAAGCGATCCCCCGGTGACAGGGTCGCCAACCCCCGCAGCAACGACGCCCGGGCCTGACCGATGGACTGGCCTGCCATGGAGCCGGAGGTGTCGATCACGAACACCAGCTCCCTGGGCAGATTCTGGTTACGGCTCAGCCCCGGCACCAGCAGCGCCAGCAGGTAATCCTCCCCCTGCCACCGCTCGTGGAACACCGCCGCAGAGGGTGCCTGGCCCCGCACTGGTGACCACCGCACCACCACATCCTGATCCATGGGTACGGCGCCCTGCTCCGGCGCGACCCGCACCCGATGACCGTCCCAGGTGCTGCGCAGTGCGTGGCTGGGACTGGCGACATCGGCCACCGGTAAGCCGGCGTCAATTTCCAGATTGACCACCGCCCGATGACTCTGATCCCCCACGTCCTCCGCCTGCACCGTGAACGGGCTGATGGCGTCGGCATCGGGCACCGCGGTCGTCGGCCGGGCCCAGCCGCCCTGCCACTGCTGAGGAGACTGGGCCAGGGGCTCGCCCGGCATGTAGCGGGGCGTCAGGGTGGTGGGCAAGCGCAGCTCGAACTCCCCGGACTGGTAACGCACGGTTTGCTGATAGTTGAGCTCCACCGTGATGGTCTCGCCCGGCGGGATGTTGGCCAGGTGCGTGGTAAACAGGTTGGGACGCTGCTGATCCACCCGCGCGGCATTCTTGCCGGCCTTTTTGGCCGCCTCGTAGCGCCGTTTGGCTTCCTGCTTTTCCCGCACGTCGCCGACAATCTCCCGCTCCCCCACGCGCATGGTCATGCCATACACGCTGGCTTTTTCCGGTAGCGGAAACACGAACACGCCCTCACGCCACTGCTGGCTGGTGTTCCTGAAACTCTGGGTCAGCCGGGTATCGGCAATCAGCCCGCTGACCCGAACTTGGTACTCGGTGTTGAGTAGCGTGGCCTGGCCCTGGTGACGACCGTCGGCGTCCACGAACTCCAGCATACCGGTGCCCTCAGCTGCGCTGGCGGCCTCCGCGTACAACGGGTGCACAAACAACAGCAGCAGCATCGCCAGCCACAGGGATACACCCTCACAGCAGCGTTTGACGCGCCGGGGAGCGAGTCGGGGTTTATCGAGTTCCAGCCTGAGTAACGTCGTTGGTAGCATCATGGTGCATCCTTTCTTTTTCGGTTCCGGCACCGCCGGGTTGCATGGGATGACGCTATTTCAGCGCAGCGAAACGACGCTCAGGTGGCGGAATCTGGCAAACTGACGGGGAGAAAATGATGAATTGTGGCAAACCCGGCGGTTGGCCTTGTGCTGGCCCCTCACCGTGATTAAATAGAGCCTGTCATTCACCGGAACCCCTGTTATCCATGAAACGACACATCGCCCTGATTGAAGACGAGCCTGCCATTCGTGAAAATTACCGCGACGCGTTCGAGCGCCGGGGGTATCGCGTGTCTGCCTACGGTGACCGCAAGAGTGCCTTTCAGGTACTGCGTACAGCACTGCCCGATCTGGCGATCATCGACGTGGGTCTGGGGGATGAACCGGAGGGCGGCTTCACCCTGTGCCAGGACCTGCGCCAGCTGTCGGCCACCATGCCGATCATTTTCCTCACCGCCCGGGACAGCGACATCGATTCCGTACATGGCCTGCGGCTGGGGGCGGACGACTACGTCACCAAGGACATGAGTCTGGATCACCTGCTGGCGCGGGTGACGGCGCTGCTGCGCCGGGCCGATGCCTGGGCAGAGGCTCTGAAAAAGCCCGACGAAGTACTCCAGCGCGGCAAGCTCACCCTGAACGTGGACCGCATGACCGCCGACTGGCACGGCCAGCCTGTCGACCTCACGGTGACCGAATTCTGGATGCTGCATGCGCTGGTTCAGCACCCCGGCCACGTGCGCACCCGCGATCAGTTGATGGAGGCCGCCAGCACGGTGCTGGACGACAACACCGTGACCTCTCACATCAAGCGCATCCGCCGCAAATTCCAGCAGCTGGACACCGCCTTTGATGGCATTCAGACCGCCTATGGCATGGGCTATCGCTGGAATGCCCATGGGGTGTAAGCCTTGAGCCTGAAGCGCCAGCTGTTTGTTGCCAGCCTGTTGATGCTGCTGATTCCCTGGGCCGGGCTGCAGTTTGTGCTGGAGCTGGATGAAGCGTTGCGCAAGCAGGCCACCGAGCAATTGCAGGAACAGGCGAGGCGCATGGCACAAACCGCCGGGGACCTGCTGATCGGTAACGATGTCGTCGAATCCGGCACGCCGGTGATCTACGCAGAGCCTCTGGAGCAATCACCCCGGCTCGACGGCTACGGTGATGACTGGCCCGGATACGATGAGGAGTTGTCCCGCCAGCACTGGCAGCCACTGCCCGGGGGCAGCGAAAGCGCCGCCCTGCGCTGGCAGGCGGCCACCGACCAGCGCTTCCTGTATCTGCTGATTCGGGTGCAACGGCCCGACGTGGTGTATTTCGACCCCGGCTCGCCGGAGCAGCCCCATGACCGCTTGCGGCTGATTCGCGAGATGGACGGCGAGAGCTCGGAACGCCTGATCCGCACCCCGGCACCGGGCGGCATCCATGCGCTGATTCCCGGCCGGCAGGCAGAGCGGGACTTCCGCATCACCGGACGCTGGGAAACCGTCGAGCAGGGTTACCAGCTGGAACTGAAACTGCCCCTCCCCGCGCGGGGCAGTCGTCTGGGGCTGGTGGCCGAGTGGCCCGCAGAAGCAGGCACCGGACGGGCCGGAACGTCCGAGGCACCGTTGCCGGTGCTGGTCAAACGCCTGCCGACAATCGAACGAACACTGTCTGACCAGTTGGCCAGCGGCCAGCAGCTGCGGATCCTCGAACCCGATGGCTGGGTGATCGCGCGCCAGGCGCTGGCCAGCCAGCATCCCCGCCCGGAATTCGACGCCCTGAGCGCAGTTCAGGTGGTGGAGCAGATTGCTCTCAACGGCCTGCGGGCCCTGGTTCGCTTCTACCAGCCGGACCCCCTCCCCATCGACGACACCGCCATCCGGTCTGCACCGCACACCTTGCCGGACGAGGGGCTGGTGCGTCATCGCAATGGCGATACCCTGCTGATGGTGACGCAACCGGTGTTCAATGGCCGCACCCTGGTGCTGGAACAGTCGCTGGATCAGTTGCTGGCACTCTCCGGCAACACCCTGGGTTCGGTGATTGCCCGCAGCACGCTGTTGGTGGTGGCGCTGATGCTGATACTGCTGGGCTACGTCAGCTGGTTGTCGTGGCGCATCACCCGGTTGCAGCGCGCCGTCGGTGCCAGCGTTGACGACGATGGCCGCATTGTCGGCAGCCTGCCTGACACCCGGGCCCGCGACGAGCTGGGGCAGCTGCAGCAGCATTTCGGCCAGATGGTCACCCGCCTGCGGGGCTACAACGATTACCTGGAAAGCTTCTCCCGCCGGCTTTCCCACGAACTGAAAACTCCAGTGGCGGTGGTTCGCTCGTCTCTCGATAATCTGCGCCATGCCGAATCCGAAACCGAACGCAGCAATTACATCGATCGCGCTGCTTCGGCCACCGAACGCCTGAGCCAGATCCTCAACGGTATGAGTGAGGCAGCCAGGCTGGAACAGAGTTTTGACCACGCCGAGAAGGAAACCTTCGAACTGGCAGGGGTGATTGATCAGACCACCCACGCCTATCAGCAACTGGATGCCGACCATCGCATTCGCTACCGCGGCCCTGCTGGCGGCTGCACCATGCACGGCTCGCCGGAGCTGATCGTGCAGCTGCTGGACAAGCTGGTGGACAACGCGCGGGATTTCACCGCCAGTGGCGGATTGATTGAAGTCAGGCTGGCGCACCGGGGCAAGTCCCTCGAACTGGGTGTGTTCAATCAGGGCCCGCCGCTGCCCCGACAGCTGGGCTCCGACATTTTCAGCCCGTTTGTGTCACTGCGGGACGGCGCCCACGAAGGCCATCTGGGGCAGGGTTTGCTGATCGTGAAACTGATCGCCGAGCATCACGGCGGGGCGGTCACTGCCAGCAACCACAACGACGGCGTGCTGTTCACCGTGACGCTGCCAGCGGTCTGACCCCGCGTCGCTCCAAGGCCGGGCGACGGTACCTTCGGGGCAAGCCTCAGGTCGTATGTTCCCGCGGGTGCCTTTGCCCTACCCTTGGGGTTTACCCGCTTTTCAAAGCCACACCATGGAGATCAACCAGCGTGGGTTCGAGCCTTTCAGCACTTGCGATTCATCCGTTACGGGATGACCTCTACAACGAACTGCACTCCCGCCCGTTCCAGGTCCTGCCAACGCCGGCCAGGGTCACGCATATTGCGGTGCTGACCCGGCCCGAGCAACGGGATGCCCAGTTCCGCCATCTGCAGCGCCTTCACCGGCTGCTGGGCCAACCCGAGCCCCAGCAGGAAGTCAGCTGCTTCGAGAAGACCTTTGGCAATCTGAGGGTGCGCCGTGAAATGCATATGGAGTTCGCCTCGTACACCTTCATCAATCTTGACCCGGCACAGAACGGCGCACCCTTCTCGGAGACCGGCATCAGTATGCTGCCGCAAGGGTGGCTGGAAGAGCTCGCCGGCACGGTGATTGCGGCCTTCCACATCGATCTGCAGGCGCAATCCGGTCAGGGGCTGGAAGATCTGGATTACGTGCGCCAGCACTTTGAAGGACTGCGGCTGGTGGGCAGCAGCCCCCAGGAAGGTGCGGCGCGGGTGTGGGGCACGTTCAAGCTTCACAGCGACGGGTTTGGCCGCTTTCTGGTGATGAACCACCACATGTCCGACAGTCAGCTGGGCCGCCTGACCCAGCGCCTGATGGAAATCGAAACCTATCGGCTGATGTCACTGCTGGCGCTGCCACTGGCGCGGGAAACCACGCCGTCCCTCAACGACATGGATCAGAAACTGGTGGAGATTACCCAGTCACTGGCGGACAACCGGGACGTGGACGAGCCGGCCCTGCTGGCGGAATTGACCGCCATCGCGGCGCGGATCGAGGCGTTCCGCGCCCATTCCACCTTCCGCTTCTCGGCAACTCGCGCCTACCACCGGCTGGTGCTGACCCGCCTCGACGAGCTCCGGGAGGACGAACTCAGCGGTCACCTCACCATCACCGAGTTCATGACCCGGCGGCTGACTCCGGCGGTAAAAACCTGCGAAGCGGTGAGTGAGCGGCTGGAGGATTTGTCACGGCGGGTCGACCGCGCTTCGGACATGATGCGCACGCGGGTGGAACTGGCCATTCAGAGTCAAAACCAACAGTTGCTGAGCTCCATGGACCGACGCTCCAAAATCCAGCTGATGATGCAGCACACCGTGGAGGGCTTCTCGGTGGTGGCCATCACCTACTACCTGATCGGCCTGCTCAAACTGGCGCTGGATTCCCTGCAGCAGGCGGGGTTCTCGGTGAACCCGCCCTGGGTACTGGGTGTTGCCATTCCGGTGGTTCTGCTGCTGGTCTACCTCGGGGTGCGGGTGGTTCACCACCGCTTTCTGCGCATGGCGAAGCAACACTGACCCGCCGCGGCTAACGCTCCGGGTTGTGGTCACCGGCAAAATGACGATAGAACTGCTGGGCAGATCGACCGTTGCGCACCCCTTTGGCGGTGGCAAAACGGATCGCTGCCTGGTGCAACGCCGCGCGATCCGCCACGTCCGGGAACAGGGCGTCCACCGCCTGCAGATAGACCTGCTGGGAAAACGGGTAAAACGACAGCTGCAACCCGAACCGGTCCGCCAGCGAGACCTGTTCCTCGATGGCCTCCGCCGGGTGCAGTTCGCCGTCGCGCAGTTCGCTTTTGAGGTTGTCTGACATGAACTCCGGCATCAGGTGCCGGCGGTTGGACGTGGCATACACTCGCACATTCTCCGGCGGTAGCTCCAGCGACCCTTCCAGCACGCTCTTCAGTGCCTTGTAACCGGTCTCGCCCACATCGAACGACAAGTCATCGCAGAAGATCACGAAACGGTACGGCAGATCACTGATGTCATCGACGATCTCCGGCAGATTGACCAGATCGTCCTTGTCCACTTCAATCATCCGCAGGCCGCGATCCTGATAGCGGTTCAGCAACGCCTTGATCACCGACGACTTGCCCGTGCCCCGCGCGCCCCAGAGCAACACATTGTTGGACGGATCACCGGCCAGGAAGCGTTCGGTGTTGCGGGCGAGCGCCTGCTGCTGCCGCTCAATGCCCGTCAGCGCCTGCCACTGGATCGGGTCCAGCCGCCGGATCACCCGCAGTCCGGACCGGTGCCTGCGCCAGACCGCAGCCGGTGTTGTTGCCCAGTCGATCGTTGCTGCCATCATCGGATCTCCGTGTGGTGGCGTGTTACAGGAAAAAATTCCACTGGCCGGCTACACTGACGGTTCTGAATACAAAGGATTGTGAATGATTCGATGAGCGCCCCCTCGTCTCAGCGTTTCCGCTCCATGGATGTTGGCCAATGGCTGCCCGGCATGGCTTGCCTGTTGCTCATTCTGCTTGCTGCGCCGGTGTTTGCCGAGACACCTCGCACCATATCCATCGGCATCGTCTCTGACAACCAACCCTATTCCTCGATGGACGGCCGGGAGGCCTCGGGCTTTTCCGTGGATGTGCTCCAGGAAGTGGCGCACCAAGCCGGCCTGACCTTTGCCTTTCGCGCCGGCAGCTGGCCGGATATCTACGCCGCGTTCCTGAACGGAGAGCTGGACGCCATTGACGGCATATCTTACACCGAAGCCCGGGCGCAGAAGATCCTGTTCACACCGCCCTACCATGTTCGTCAGACCTACCTGATGCAGGACCGTGAGCGCCCGGTTGGCGATATCGACTCGCTGGAACAGCTCAAGCCCCTGAAAGTCGGAGTGGTTCAGGACACCTATCACCGCGATCTGCTGATGGACAATGGCATCAATCTCAGTACATACGATTCCATACCCAGCCTGATTCGTGCGCTGGCGTTCGGCTGGGTGGACGTCATTCTTGGGCCCGAACTGACCCTGACCTACTACGCCAACCTGGCAGGCTTCCGCTCACTCGAGGTCTCAGGCCCGGCACCGTTGGGCGACCGGTCTCACAAAGATTTCCGGCTTGGCGTGCTGAAATCCGACCAACCGCTGTTTGAGCAACTCCGCGACGGCCTTAACAGCGTGCCCCAGGAGCGCATCAGTGAGCTGCTGCGGCGCTGGTACGAATTTGGCGGGGCCCGTATCGCCGAGCCCGAGACCTTCAGCCTGAGCACCTTCAATCGCCAGTACCTGCAGCAACTGGGACCATTGCGGGTCGGCGTGATGCGGGACTACGCCCCTTTCAGTTTTGAAGACGGCGGCAGGCTGCAGGGACTGACCATGGATATACTGAACCGGGTGGCTGACCTTACTGGCCTGGAGGTGATTCCGGTCAGTGGCCAATGGCCGGAACTGCTGGAGCTGTTCCGGGATGGCGACATCGACATCATGGCCAATATGTCGATGAACGATGAGCGGCGGAAGTTTACCCGCTTTACGGAATCCTACCACGTGATTCCGAACGTCGTATTCACCCGCCGCAACGATCTGGTCTTCACCAACCTCATCGACCTTAAAGGT
Organism: Marinobacter goseongensis; assembly: GCF_023156235.1. Classification (GTDB taxonomy): domain Bacteria; phylum Pseudomonadota; class Gammaproteobacteria; order Pseudomonadales; family Oleiphilaceae; genus Marinobacter; species Marinobacter goseongensis. The sequence continues at coordinate 383,041 of NZ_JAKZAI010000003.1, forward strand.
TTGAGGATCGCCTTTCGTTCGGAAATCTATTATCAGGCGACCGTCACTGAAACGCTCGGTGAAAACGCACTGGCCTTCAACAGTCAGCGAGCGATGTTTGAAGCATTAGCCGATGGCACCGTCGACGTCGTGCTGGCCGCCCTGCCTAACGGCAACTACTGGATTCGGGAACTGGGCATTGCCGGCACACGCATTGCCGGCGAGCTGTCACTGGGCGATATGGCCGGGGAGGATTTGCGCCTTGGCGTTCGCCATGCCCTGACACCTCTGGTGGACGTACTGGATCAGGCACTGGCGGCCATCAGTCCCACCGAAATGCGCACGATCGAAGATCGCTGGCTCGGAGCCACATTTAGCCACGCGCGGGAGCAACCCGTCGGGCTCACTCTGACTGAGCAGGAACAGCAGTGGCTGCAACAGCGGGAGCGGCGGCTGACATTGTGTGTTGATCCGGACTGGATGCCGCTGGAGGGTATCGATAGCCGGGGTCGCCACGTTGGCCTGTCGGCAGACTTGTTCTCCCTGTTTGCCGACCGCTCCGGCATCCGCTTTGATGTGCTGGCCGCGCCGGACTGGCACTCCGCCGTAACCGCTGCCCGCGAACGTCGCTGTGACCTGTTCCCGCTCGCGATGAAGACACCGCAGCAGTCAGAGTTCATGAGCTTTACCGAACCCTACCTGAAAATTCCCAATGTGATCATCGGCCGGATTGAAGCGCCGTTCATTGAACGCCTGCGGGAGCTGGAAGGCCAGCGCGTTGGCATCGTTGGTGACTACGCGTTCGCCGAGCTGCTGCGGCGACGCCAGCCCGGCATCCAGTTGGTGGAGGTAGACGACGAATTCGAGGGTCTGCGGCTGCTTCAGCAGGGGGATCTGGATGGCTACATCACCACCCTCGCGACGGCCAGCCACTACATGCAGGAGCTCGGGCTGGCCGATCTCAAGGTGATTGGTCGCATCCCCGCTGACTGGACCCTTTCCGTGGCTACCCGCAATGACGAGCCTGTGTTGCTGGGCATCATGCAGAAGCTGGTGGCGAGCCTGACCGACGAGGAACGCAAGAGGCTGGACGAAAAATGGCGCTCCGTCAGACTGGAACAGAAAGTGGACTACACCCTGGTGTGGCAGCTGATGATGATTGCCACCATCATTCTTGCCCTGATGTTCTACTGGAACCGCAAACTGGGCCGGCTGAACCGGAAACTGGGCATTGCCAACGCGACACTGGCGCACCTCAGTGTCACCGATGACCTGACCCGGCTCGGTAATCGCGCCTACTTTGATCGTGAATTCGCTCAGAGTTACCAGTGGTGCCAACGGCACCAGGCCGGGTTCGCCGTCGCCATGGTGGACGCCGATCATTTCAAGAACATCAACGACACCTTCGGACATGAGACCGGCGACGAATGCCTCAAGGCCCTGGCTGAAATCATGCGCGATCAGTTCCGGCGGGAGACCGATCGAATCGCCCGTTTCGGTGGGGAAGAGTTTGTGGTGTTCACCACTTACCAGAATGAACAGGACATGATTCTGCGCCTCGACAGCTTCCGGGAGATGGTGGCGAATCATCGCACTACCGCATCACAGCGGGACGTTCATTTCACCATCAGTATCGGTCTGGCCATTGGGGTTCCCGCGGCCGATACGGCACCGTCAGAATTCCTCCGGCTGGCGGATCAGACACTGTATCTTGCCAAGAAAAACGGACGTAACCGGCTTGAGACGAGAGCAGTTCCGGCATTGCACCGATGACTTCGCTGGCAGGGAGGCGGCGCATAAAAAAGCAGTGCCAGGCGCTGCGTCCTGACACTGCTTTGGGGTCAGCGATCGGCCTGCCTAGAATTGGAAGCGCACACCCACACGGCCGGTGTCAAAGTCCGGGCCGTCGTTGGTCACCTGACCGTTAAAATCGTCCTCGTCGATATCGACGTTGTAACGGTCGTATTCGGCGAAGGCGGTCAGCTGTTCGGTCACCCGGAAATCAACGCCGGCACCCACGAAGGGGCTGACCTCATCGTAGGTCTCGCTTTCATCGAACGCGTCCACGTCCAACGCGGAGGCGAAGGCACCGGCCTTGGCGTACACGCCAAAGGTGTCAGTCAGAGGTAAGCGCCCGATCAGCCCGAGGCCAACCCCCTTGAGCTTACCTTCAACGTCGTCATCACCGAAGTTGCCGAAATCGATGTAATCCGCTTCCAGCGCAAAAAACTCGTTAAACTTGTAACCGACGGAGGCACCCAGCAGGTCGTTGTCGTCATCAAACTCACCACCGTGGGACTTGTAGCCACCGTAACTACCGCTGATGAAGAAGCCGGAACTGTCCCGCGCCGTGTTGTCCTGAGCCCAGGCCGCCGGGGCAGCAAAAACGGCTGTCGTCAGAACGGTTGCACATGCAATGCTCGCTTTGTAGTTCATACGCTTTCATCCTCATGGGTTCAGAAATCCATTCAAATCGGACAGCAACCGCGAAACCCTTCGCTCGATTGCATGGCCACAGCGTACAACCCATAAGCCCATCCGGGGGTTACACCTCCCCTAAGATTCAGTCATGTATTGTTCATGTAGGTTTGTGAAATAGTGTTTTATTTAAGTAACTTAGCGATTTCGTTCCGGCCCACGCAGCAGTTCACCGGCGCCTTGGGCCACCGCGGAAACGCTCCGGTAAGACAGCCGTGATACCGAATGGTGAGTGGCCCGAACCGCCTCACTCCAGGGCCGCGTGACGGGGATGCGCTCAAGCACATTGAACGTTTCGTCGGCAATGGACAGGTGCACCCGTTCCAGCTTCTGCGCCCCATGCACCACACCATGGGTGAGAATATCCGCCAGCCCAAGCCACCAATCGTGCCCGTGTTCGTTTTCGGTTTTCATAGCAACCACTCCACTAATTGCCGGGCCACATCGGGGTGATGCGCCAGACGAATATGATCAACGCCGGGAAACGTAGCCACACCGGCCAGTTTCCAACCCGTGCGCTCGTGACCCCGGGCGCTGGACTCATGCACCAGGGCATCGCCGAACAGCGCATTCACCGGGTGGGTTCGCGATCGGGCCAGCAGGCCGCAAACCACAAAATGCCTTATTCCGGGAACCAGCGGCGGCTCCCCCTGATCCGCTGGCACGACCTCGCCCCGGGAGAGATTCCGGATGCCCTCGCTGCGCACATCAATCACCTCGCCCACCACCCGCAGGTAATCGCGGGGGGCGCGATTGAGCAGATCTGCAGTGGCCTTCGCCCCTTTGGCCAGCCATGAGCCATCGTGGGGTGACCCGAGATACACGCAGTCGGTCAGATGTGAGAGCCAACGGTGATTCTGCGCCTGACCATGATGACAGGCACTGCGTATCAGCAACCCGCCCATGCTGTGGCCCATCAGAATGACGCGTTCCACCGGAACCGGCCAGGCAGCCACCAGCGTCTCCAGCATGTTTGCCAGATCTTCACCGTTGCGGGTTATCGGGCGCCCGGTGTTGTAGCGCAGGGTCAGCGGGGTGACATCGCCGGATGTCCCGTTCAGCAGGGAGCCGTAACTGACGTCGCTCTGCCCCGGGAAGGTCCAGACCGATTCCAGCTCCATCAACCCGTGGATGGACAGACAAAGCGTGGAACCCGGCGCATCGAGGCGGGGGGCCTGGCAATCCAGTGGAGTGAGCCCATGAAAGATGCCCATCGGCAGGGCCAGCGGGTTGTTGCGTTCCTCCAGCCAGTCCCCGAGGAAACCACTGAAAATGGCGGAGGCGTGACGTTGCCACACCGGTCGGAAGTCTGAACTCATGCTTGGGGCTACCCTGTGATGAAGTCGTCTTCCCAGTGTACTCTGTTAACCATCCCAGCGATTGGCTGAGCCTTCGACCGCATCTGGCGGGGCGGCAACTGCCGATCAGGCCGCCTCACCACCGGCGGGCGCGGGCTCGGGGGCGTCTGTGCCCTTTGCGGCCTCGGTTTCCGCCTCTTTCATCAACACCATTCCACCCTGCAACAGCAAGGATTTCAGGCGCGGATCGCCCTGCTCCGCAATCCCGAAGGCAAACGCCACCAGGGCGGATTCCAGCGGATTACGGCGAATCAGTTCCCGCAACGGTTGCACCGGCGAACCGGAACCCGATGGCGAAGACGCCGCCTTGGACAGGCTGCGGGCCGGCCGTGTCAGACGGTAGAACACCAAAGCAAGCACCAGAAAACAGACCGCGCCGACCATGGCCATGGCCGCAGACTCGCCCACGACCGGCGTCAGCGCTACGGTTGCAGCGGCCACCAGCAGATAAAACCCGGTAATCAGCAGTGCCGTCAACAACACCAGCGCCAGCATGAAGCCAAGCACGGCGGCGACGGCCTTGCGCACGGCACTCTGAACGTTCGGGGACTCAAGCATGATCAACGATCGAGCAGGCGCCCGACCAGGATCCCGGCCAGAAACATGATGAGAATACTGAGGAAAGGCCGCTCCTCAATCTGATGTTCCACATCATGAACCGCCTTGGTGCCGGCATCACGGGCGCGGTGGAGAGCCTCGTCCCCGCGCTTGCGCACGCTATCGAGGGCCTCCCGGCTCTCCCGGCGTATCTCATCCCGCAGGCTGCTGATGTTACTTTTCTGACCATCAGTGACGGCTTTAGTGAGTTTGGCGAGGTCTTCTCTCAGCGCCTGCAGATCTTCCTTCACGCGGTTGTAATCGTCCTGTGCGGATTTCGCTTCCATTTGCTGCCTCCTGTCAGTTTTGACACTGCGTTTACGGCATTCCGATGACTACTATGCTCTCCCCGCTCTGTTCTCACGTTGAGGGCGGGGGTTCATTAAACGTAGCACAGGGATCGGTAAGTGGTATGACGTTTACTTAATCAGAGCCGGTGGCCGCGGCAGGACTAGCAAAAGCTAAAACCAATGTGCGAAGCATCAGCAGTCAGCGATCGCAGGCTTTTGCCACCTTTTGCCGGAAGCGCTCACGGATTGCCCGGTTCTCCGATTCAGAGACAAACACCCGCTCGCCCTGCGCGTTCAGATCATAGAACGTGGAAACGCTGGCCATGTATTTCAGCCGAGCCTGCAGTTTCTGGCATAGCTCTTCTTGCTTCTGCGACTGTTGACGGATCTTTTGCTCAGCCGCCTGCTGCTTCTCCCGCTCTCGCTGCTGTTCATCCAGAAAACGGGTCACGTTCTGATGACGAGCCTCAGCGGACGGGTCCATTCTGGGCGGCGCCGCATTGATCTCAACCTCACTGGACGCCGCCCGAGCCGGAGGGCGGTCACCGAAATGGGTCTGGCCGTTGGCGTCTACCCATTTGTAGACGCCAGCATGGGCGAGGAGGGGTAGCGTTAAGAGACACAGAAGCGTCAACAGTCTTCCTGACAATAGGTTCGATTCCATTTTCCAATTCCGGTCTTTTGGTTGTTGTTCTTCCGTAGTCAATCAAGCGCCTGACTGAATTGCAACAGGGCGCTCTTCTAATCCATAGAAATCATCAAAGCGGGCAGCAACAGAGCTCGGTTGCAATTCGATATCCCGGAAAGTTGACTTTTTTGACACCAACGTCTAACCCGAATAGTCGAGTTTTGGTTGAACGAGTTGGGAATTCTGGGCGTTCATCCAATGGAAAGTGTGTCTTTTTTCCGCTATGAAATGAGCCAGCAAAAAATGTCCGAACCGGGATAAGTCCAATCATAGGCTGGCAGTGCCTAGTGAACCGGCTTAAGTCCACGTAACGCTATCAGGCATCTTCGGTATCGGGGCTTGTCATAGTTTAGTTAATCGGCGTTCAAGTGTTGTCATAAAATGGTTACAGCTTCAGTGGTGATTGGTTGAATTCGCCAAATGGACTTTTGTTATTGGTTGCCCTATCTTCAGTTGACATTAAGTGCGTTATTCGGCCTAAAATTTTTTCATGCCAGAGATATTTGCTGGTCACGGGTGAGTGGCTATGGACAAAGGTTCGTCTTCCAAGCGCATTCCGGTTAAGCAGCTGGATATTCCATTAAATCGCGATCTATTTTTACGGTCCCTGATTCGCGAACTATCAGGAACTTTGGAGGACTTGATAGGCATTGAAGATGCCTCCGGATTTGTCAGCATTGTCGGCCAGACCATCGGCGGGCACATAAACAGTGAGTATAAGAAGGCCCTTTCGATACCAAAGCTCTCTCGTTCGGAGCTTGCAGATGTTTTAGAAAACCTGAAGAGCAGGATTCAAGGAGATTTCTACATCATCGAACAGGACGATAATAGAATCATCTTTGGGAATCGTGAGTGTCCTTTTGGTGACTATGTCAAGGATAGAACGTCCATGTGCATGATGACCAGTAACGTTTTTGGAACGATTGCGTCCGAAAACGTCGGGTATGCGAAAGTCGTGATCGAAGAAGCAATCGCACAGCATCACAGTGAATGTAGAGTCGTCGTCTATTTGACGCAGACAGGAGAATCCCAATCTCAAGTCGGACACGAATACTTTGGCGTCGATGACTGATGTTAGAAAATTGCGTGGCTTGGAAAGCACTGGACTTGCTGCCCGACCCTCTATTTATCCTCTCCTCGGATGGAACCATATTAGCAGCGAACGCCCCAGCAAAGCGGCTTTTTGCGTTGAATGCTCCCCCGATCCATCTTTCTAAATTTCCCTCGGTCGACACTAAACTGCTTCAACGTTCCCTTGTGCTTTGGAAACGCAATGGCACGCTCATTCGCGGGCCCCTCTCCGTTTTAGATAAGAAAGGAGATAGCTATGGCTGTTATGGATGTCGGCTAGCTGTCGATGGTTCCGAAGTAAAAATCATGCTTCGGATGAAGGCTAAAAGCGAAACTAATATGCGGTTCGTCGAACTGACCCGACGCGCTGCAGGTTTAAGCCGTGAACTGTATCTTCGAAAGAAAGAGGCGCAGATTGCCAACCAACGGTTTGGTGAAGCTTTTAAATCCGCCGCCCAGGGTATGGCGCTGGTGTCACTGAATGGCCGATGGATAGATGTAAATGACGCCACAACCAAACTGTTTGGTTATTCACGTGAGGAGTTGTTGGCGACCGACTTTCAGACTCTGACCCACCCAGAAGATCTGGAATCCGATCTAACTTTGCTGCAGGACTTGCTGACCGGTCGCATTGATCAGTAACAGATGAAGAAGCGCTACTATCGGCGCGACGGTACGATCATGTATGCCTTGCTCTCTGTGGGCCTGGTCAGCGACGAAGATCAGCGTCCACTGCACTTTGTCTCGCAGATTCAAGACGTTTCGACTGAGCACCATGCACTTCAAGAAATTGAAACAAACCGCTCCTTCTTAGGGCAGTTGTTTAACTCTCTGACTGATGCGGTGTTGGTGTTAGATGCTGATACACGGATTGTCGATCATAACTGGGCAGCCACTAAACTGTTAGAGCTGCCTTCCGACGCCACCGGGTCGCCCTTAGGTACTCGTTTACACGAGTTAACTGCACGGTTATCCGAAAACGGGACCAAGAGAAAAGATAAATCTGACGCGGCAAAATTGCTTGCCAGATGGAACACGACGCTCGCAATCGCCGATAAGGAACCCTTGCCTTTGGAGCTAACTCTGACCCCGGTCCGTGGGGCTGCAGAGCCTGCTTTACGGTGGGTATTAGTCGTCCGGGATTTATCCGAAAGTCAGCGAAATGAAATGCTTAAAAATCAGTTTGTCGCGACGGTGAGTCATGAGTTACGCACTCCGCTGACCTCAATTTCAGGGTCATTGGGCCTAATAACCGGGGGAGTGCTGGGTGAGTTGCCCGAGCAGATGGAGAACATGTTGCGCATTGCTCAACAAAATACTCAACGATTGATTCAACTAGTTAACGATCTCCTCGATCTGAATAAATTGTCTGCCGAAGAGATGGAATTCAGTATACAGCATGTTGATATAGCGACGATCCTTGGCCATGCCATTGAGCAGATGAAAAGTTACGCCGAACCCTACCATGTGCGACTAAAAATCACCGGCGATACATCCGGACATATCAAGGTCGATCCAGACCGCCTGTTACAAGTGTTACATAACCTTATCTCTAACGCCTGCAAGTACTCACCGCAAGGTGAAACTGTGGATATCCATTGTGAACCAGATGCTGAGGATGGCGCCCGGATCAGTGTTGTGGATCGAGGTCCAGGTATCCCTGAAGCCTTTCGCAGCAGAATTTTTGAGCGCTTTGCGCAAGCCGAGGCTTCTGATAACCGAGCCAAAGGTGGGACAGGTCTCGGGCTCGCAATCACAAAAGAACTGGTTGAGCGAATGGGCGGTGTGATTGGGTTTGAGTCACGGGAAGACGAGGGTACGCGCTTTTGGTTTCGCTTCCCGCGTGCAGAGGTTCATTAGATTTGCGGGCAAGGCATTGCCCGCATACTACACGTTGAAGATGATACAGATTTGGCGTCGGTTGTCTGGGAGCAGCTCGCCTCACTGGCAAAAATGGACGCGACAGAAACACTGCGAGAGGCCCACAAACGACTCAGACAGGTTTCCTACGATTTGATTCTGCTGGATCTCAAACTGGAAGACGGCGACGGGCTGTCGCTTTGGGAAACGATACATGGATCGCAACCGAATGTGCCGGCGGTCATTCTCTCGCAATACGAAGTACCGCGGACGAGCGCCCCAAAGGTTGCGGCTTTGGTCCAGAAAGCGCCAGTCACGGCAAGAGAGATTGAAATTTGGGTTCTGGGGTTGCTTTCGGGCCGAACCAAATAGGATTTAGTGTCGGCTCATTGAACTAATACATACCAAGGAGATCGACATTGATCTTGTGGTGCTGTTGAAGTGGGCTTGAGAGCGCGAAGCTCCCGTTTGGGCGCAAACCAAAAGAGAGAAATTTGCAAATAATATGATAAATCTGTGGCCTCTTGAACTTTGATTGAATCGTTCGAAAGGTCCTCGAGAGCCGGAAGAATGGTTGCCACCCGCAGGTCAACGCGGATACGTAGCCCCATTTGCTCGCGTACGATATAAGACCATCTGAGCATGAGTCAGCGTGGATACAGGCGTTCTTGGAGGACTGCCTAAAGTAACGAGTTCCCGGCTAACGAAACCTTTTTTAAAGACATACGCTTGGGCAAAGTTTTGCCAAGGCAGATCAGTCAATGACGATCCACGCGGCTCTGGATATACTCCACAAGACCGTCAATAACGGACGCTCCCCAACAAAACAAGGAACCCGTGATGAGTGACCTGAAAACCCAATTCGACGAAGCCGTGAACTACATCCAGTCGGCCGAGGGCGACTTTCAGCCTTCCAATGAAATGAAACTGGCGTTCTACGCTCTGTACAAGCAGGCAACCGCAGGCGACGTCAGCGGCAAACGCCCGGGCATGATGGATTTCGTGGGCCGCGCAAAATACGACGCGTGGGCGGAGCTCAAGGGCACCTCCAGCGACGAAGCCATGCAGAAGTACATCGACAAGCTCAACTCGGTGAAATAAACCGGCTTTCGGGGCCCAGGGTACAGCCGCTGCTGTCTGCCCGGGCCCCGCGATCTGTCCCGCCCGGAAAGTTTTTTGCGACATTCAAACGATTGTCATAAGATGCGCGCACGATAACAACAACGACGCATCTGGAAGCTCCACCATGAACATTACCGAGGCGCTGGAACAATCCCAGCCGGGCCTTGTTGGCCGCGTTAACGACGCCATCCGCAAACACGATCTCAACCAGCGCGCCGAGCAGACCTACCTGCACTGGATTTCCCGCTTCGTGCTGTTTCACGGTCTGAAGGATCCGGACAATCTGGCCACGGCCGACCGCCAGTTGTTTCTCAGCTATCTGAAGGACCGGATCCAGTTGTCACGGGCACGACTGAATCAGGCCAGCCAGGCCCTGACCTTCTTCTACGAGGATGTGCTGGGGAAAACACCGTCAGAACAGATCGTCGCCGCCTAACGGCCGGTCATATTGATGTTCTGGGTGTCGTAGGTGCGATTCTCCGGCGGGCGGATGATGTAGTTGTTGCTGTGGGTCTGCCCGGGAATTGATTTAGGATTGCTGAACCGGAACTCCACCGGGATTTCAAAGCGCCCCAGATCCGTACGTGAATCACGGGGCTGCAGCGCCAGTGGGTCCAGGTAAAAGTCCTCATCCGTGCGGGGCTGCACCGGCACACCGGCGGCAGGCGCCTGCAGGCCACCTTCGATGACGGTGTTGGCCAGGGTTTCCTCGCCCATGGAGCGGAACGGAATCGTGTCGACAGTTGAGCGTTCGCGATAATCGAAGGCCGCTTGCCCTTCTTCGCCCCCGGCCACCGGGGCTTGTGCCGCCAGCATCGGGGCGACGGCCAGGGAGAGCGTGAGAGTCAGCAACGGGCCAACCCTTGCTGTAACACCGTTTACTGTCGAGAGCGTGCGCGCATCCATACCATCCGCCTTATGACGGCAGCCTGGTCGTTTCACCCTGGGTGACGGCACGACGCGACTGCCAGAAACCGATCAATTTGCCAAATTTTGATCAGTCTATCGCCTAAGGCGACTAAACACCCGGCCAGTCGTCAGGTTTGTGACGGTTTTCACGCGTCCTGTGTGGGCTCCTCATAGCGGATCGCGGTGACCACCACCGTTTGCCAGCCGTCCGGCGTGCGCACGCCGACTTCATCGTCCAGGCGCTTACCAATCAGCGCCCGCGCCATCGGGGAATTGATGCTCAGGTACCCTCGCCCCAGATCAAACTCGTCCGGGCCCACCAGCCGGTAACACTGTTCGTCACCGTCCTCATGCTCGATGGTGACCCAGGCGCCAAAGAACACCTTGTTGCGGTCGTCCGGCAAGCGGTCGACCACTGTCAGTTCGTCCAGGCGTTTGCTGAGAAAACGAACCCGCCGGTCAATTTCCCGCAGCTGTTTCTTGCCGTAGATGTATTATAACCCCACTCCCAACCATACTATTATTAAACCTCTGTATCTCTTTACCTCCCGTCACTAGAAGTATAGGATCAGGAAGTAACCTCATACTATAATCATATATTATGCTTCACACCCTAAAACTTGCCGTCAGCTACACGGATACTGCAAGCGGCAACCAGCATCAGTTGCCAGCTGTCTATACTCGTAGTGGCATTCTGATTTCTCATCTCAGGTACCTGGCGTGGTATTCAGAAAAGAGCGATTCATGGAAGGAGAAGTCAGTTCAGGCAGTACGGTTGCTGATTGATTACATAGAGTCTGCACGGGAGTTCAAGAAGACAACGGCACTACTGAAGAGCTTTACCGAAGCCTTGGTAACCGGAACCATAGACCACCAAGCCAGCAACTGCCCTATTGGTCTTTTCTGGGAGCCTAGAGATCTCACCGTCGCCAACAACATACTCTTCCATATAACCCACTACACGGACTTTCTGGCAAGGCAGGATGGGTATGACCATAGCCGTATAAACCCATTCAGAAAAGCTACTGGGTGGGAAGAAAGGATGAATTGGTGCGCGTATTACCATAAACAAGCAAACGTTTTCCTGAACCATTTGTCCTCTTACTCTGACGCGCAGAAGGCGGCTGCCCAGAAGCGGCTCATCTACACCCCGATCCAGCTAATGATCAGTAATGACAAAGCAGAACGTTTTCCAGAGGATAAGATTGAATCGTTAATTAACGATGGCTTCATGATAAAGGGTGTGCCTGATTATCGCTCCCAGGCGATTACTATGCTTCTAAATTATGGTGGTCTGCGTAAAAGCGAGGTTTTCCATATCTTTACTTCCGATATTACTATTCATCCGAACCATAAAGACGAAGCTTTGGTCCGAGTCTACCATCCGGTTTACGGAAAATCGCCAGACCCCAAATATAAAAATCGCTATGAATACCTTCTATCCGAAACCTGCTACAAGCCCAGGAACAAATACCGGATAACAGAACGGCTCTACTCTGGATGGAAGAACCCACTTATGACCAGTAAGGACGGTTATTTTGAAGTGATCTTCAGCCCAACCTATAAGGCCAAGGAGTTTCTGTCTACTTGGGTCAAATACCTTAAATACCAGCGCGTGGAGCCCGGCGATAATCATCCGTTTGCCTTCACTAATGACCGCGGCGAACCAGAAACACTGAAGAACTTCCAACGTCGCCATAAACGTGCGGTAGAACGCATTGGGCTCGAGTGTAAAAAAGAACATGGAACCACAGAGCATGGCCACAGACATGCCTACGGTTATCGAGCCAGACAGCTTGGATTGAGCCAGGTTGAGTTGCAAAAGGCTATGCATCACAAAAGCCCGAACTCCTGCCTTGTTTATATCAAACCAACCAGCGATGACATCAGAACGGAAATGAGGGAGTCAGAGAAATGAATTCCGGGAAGAAACCTGACATCACAGCCAAAGCGCCCAGTGCAGCCAATTTGGCGGAGCTCAAAGCTATTTGTAAGGAGCACGGTAAGCGGCCGGTAATCCCATCTTGAGCCAGGCGCTGCCGCCGTCAGGATAGTGTCCACTTATTTTCTAGTGGACAC
>NZ_JAKZAI010000030.1 GCF_023156235.1 Marinobacter goseongensis
TCTGTGGCCTGACGGCCACCCGGGGGTGGGTCAAAATAAATGGCCAGTAGTGGGTCATTTTAATTGGCCACTAACAGCTGGGACCGTGATAACGATGGGTTGGCTGCCGGAGACGATACCTGGGAGCGCTGAAACCTGGTTTTTAATTAGGATGAGGTATGGGGGCATTCAATTAATGCCCCCCACTTCAGTTTTATTGAACCAATATGACTATCAACGCTCTGACTGCGGAATCGGCCGCCTTTGTTGACCGCCATGTAGGATATTTTTCGACCGGCGCTAGGCTGACTGGGACAAAGGACGAGCCCGCCGGAACCTCCATGGGTCATTCCACTCGAGCTGAACTGCAAATATCCGCGTTTGGCTGTGCGGGATTTGACCGAATAGGGTTTAGCAGGTGGATCCACCCTCCGCCATACTTGGCCAGAATCAGGTTTCTTGTCGTTGTTAGCGTCGGGAAAAACTGAAACAGGCAGGTTCCAGTCGTCGATACAGGTAGATCCCTTGCCCAGTGGGCAAACTGTCACCAGATTCTTCGAGCTTGCCGCCTTCCATCGGGCATATTCGAAGGCTTGGTGGTATGTGAGGACGATCCTCCTGTGCTTGTTGCGTTCAACGAATGCTGCCCAGGACGAAATTGTCAGGCCTGATACAATGGCGAGAATGGCCATGGCAATAAGCAACTCGATTAGAGTCACGCCGCGCTCCCTGCGGTAAGTCATATAACACTCCGTGTTACTTGGATAGGCTTGGGCTTCCTGCCCTCGTATATACTACCGAATAATCACTCCATTCCCAATTTCTTCAACCGATACCGCAACGCCCGAAAGCTGATTCCCAGCCGCTTGGCCGCCGCAGTCTTGTTCCAGCGCGTCGCCTCCAGTGCTTTCTCGATGGTCTGTCGTTCAATGGCTTCCAGGTAGCCCTCCAGATCGATTTCACCGTCGGGCACGTCGGCGGGCTCTGCGTTGCGGGTGATTTCCCGGGTGGGGGCGCCGCCGGGCTCCACGGACAGTGGAGCGTTGCCGATGTGCAGGTCTGATGTCCCGATGCGCTCGTCGTCGCAGAGTGTGAAGGCCCGCTCCAGGATGTTCTCCAGCTCGCGGACGTTGCCCGGGAAGTCATGGGCCTGCAGGCGCTCAATGGCATCCGGTGTCAGGGAAGCGGGCGCACATTCGTATTCCCGCGCAATCCGCTCGAGAATGTGATTGGCCAGCAGCTCAATGTCGTCCGGGCGCTGGCGCAGAGACGGCACCGCCAGTTCGATTACGTTGATGCGATAGAACAGGTCCTGGCGGAAGGTGCCGTCCTGCACCAGTTGCGGCAGATTCTTGTGGGTCGCGCTGAGGACCCGGATATCCACCGGCACTTCCTTGGTGTCGCCCACCGGGCGCACGGCTTTCTCCTGAATGGCCCGCAGCAGTTTCACCTGCATCGCCAGTGGCAGGTCGGCCACTTCGTCCAGAAACAGGGTGCCACCGTCGGCGGAGCGGAACAGCCCGTCCTTGTTGTCCACTGCGCCCGTGAAACTGCCTTTCTTGTGGCCGAAGAATTCGCTTTCCATCAGCTCGGAGGGAATAGCGCCGCAGTTGACCGCAATAAAGGGGCCGTCTCTTCTCGGCCCTTGCAGGTGGATCATCCTTGCCACCAGCTCCTTGCCGCTGCCGGATTCCCCGCTGATAAACACCGGTGCCTGGCTGCGCGCCAGTTTACGCACCTGATTGCGCAGCCGCTTGATTTCGCTGGAGTTACCTAGTAGGAGGCCGGGCTCATCAGAGGTCGGTTGGTCGTCTGGCCGGGCCTCAGACAGCTTCAGCGCGCTACTCACCAGCTCGCGCAAACGCGGCAACTCGACCGGCTTGGAGACAAAATCGAACGCGCCTGCTTTCAGTGATTCGATGGCGGTGTCCATATTGCCGTACGCTGTGATCACGGCTACCGGCGTGCACGGGCTGTGTTTCTGAATCCAGTGCACCAGGTCAATGCCGTTGCCGTCCGGCAGGTTCATGTCAGTCAGGCAGAGCTGGGGTTTGTGCTCGTCCAGCAATTTTTTGGCGCAGGTGATGTCGGGGGCGGTCAGGGTTTTAATGCCCATGCGCGTGAGGGTTATTTCCAGCAGGTCCCGGATGTCCGGTTCATCGTCTACGATCAGCGCGGTGTGAGTGGTCATCGTATGGTATCAATTCCCTATCATTATTCTGTCGCCGGCCAGGTTGCGGGCGTTAAATCATTCGCCCGGGGTGGGCAAAGGTTATGCGAAAACAGCAGCCGGGTTTATCGTCTTCCACCAGGGAAAGGTGAGCCTGATTAGCCTCGCACAGTTCCCTGGCCAGATAAAGGCCGAGGCCGGTTCCGCGCTTGTCGGTTGTGAAAAAAGGCTCAAAAACCGAAGCACGGTTGTCCGCTGAGATGCCAGGGCCAATATCGCGAACGTCCAAATAGGTTCTTGCCCCGTCGGCGATCGCGCCGGCATGCAGGTGAACATAGCGCCTTCCACTGTGCTGTTCACTATAACGCAGGCCATTATCACAGAGATTGATCAGCACCTGCTCGATCTGGCTTTTATCAAACCGCGCCGCGGCCAGAGTGTTGTCCAGCTCAAGCTCGATCTCGGCGTCGGACTGCGGATTCTGGCTCTGGGTCTGCACATATTCCCGGCGGAATTCCTCCAGCCACTCGCCCACGTTGATCAGCTCGCTGTTGGCCGCCCGCCGCCGTGACAGGTCGAGCACGTTCTCGATGATGCCGTTGACCCGCCGTGAGTGCCGGTGAATGATGTCGAGCATCTGCCGGTCGCTGGTGTCCAGGTGGGTGGACTCCTCCATTAGCTGGGCAGCATGGCTGATGGCGCCGAGAGGGTTGCGGATCTCATGGGCTATGCCGGCGGTCAGGCGTCCGAGCGACGCCAGCTTCATTTGCTGGGCCTGCTGGGTGACTTTGCTCATGTCTTCCACAAACACCAGAATGTGGTCGCCACGGTCCTGATCCAGTTGGGTAAAGTTCACCTGCAGCAGGGGCGAGGTTGACGACGCCTGGAAGGGCTCGACCTTGCGCAGTGGATCTTTGAGCCAGGCTTCCAGCCCCAGGCGGAGCGGCTGTGGCAGGATGCGCCCGCGGTTGGCATTGTCCGAATAGCCGGCAACGGCACCAAACAGCAACTCTTCGGCGGCAGCATTGGCCAGCCGGATTTGCCCGTACCGGTCCAGCACCAGAATGCCAGTGCGCATGCGCTGGATGATCTGCCGGTTGATCTGCTCCAGCTCGGCGATGCTGCGTGCCCGTGACGACGCCAGCTCCTCACTGCGCAGCATGCGTTTGGAGATGTTCTGGAGGATGAAGGCCGCTGCGAAATAGAGGATGCCGAGGGAGCCGGCGCGCACAATGTCATCCGCCGACTCGCCGAATGCCAGCACGGCCCAGCCGGAAATGCCGAGGGAGCAGATCGCCGCCAGGGCGGCATAGAATGTGCCCATGCGACTTGGCGTCAGGATGTTGCCTGCCGCCACGGACACAATCACCAGATTGGCCAGACCATTGGTGATGCCGGTGCTGGCCAGCAGCAGGGCATGCATGATCAGGATATCGAGCAGAACCGACAGCGTGATGTGGCGTTGCTGGGGATGAAAGCCGGCCAGCATGATCAGTGCCATAAAGCCGTTCAGGGCAAAGTAGCTGACCACCCCGGCCTGATAGATATCCAGCATGCGGAACTGGATGTCGAAATTCACCGGGTCAACGAACAGCAGCGCCACCAGCACCAGGCTGATGACCACGCGGTAGTGGTTGTAGATGCGGAACAGTTTGCCGCGCTGGGTCATGACGGGGCTGCTGGGCCAGTTGTCCCGGGTGTTGGTGGCCGGTGTGGTCATAATCTGATGGGTTTCCCGCGAGAATTCCGTGGCTTTGACGGGTTATAATAGCCTTTTCACGGCAATAAGTTACAGGAGCTGCCTTTATGTCTGAGTCACGGCCACCGTCTGCCACCGGCGAGGCGCCCCGGCGCTTACGTGTTGTGATGGCCCAGCTGGATTTTCTGGTGGGCGATATTCCGGGGAACACCCGCGCGGTGATTGACGCAGCCCAGAGAGCCCACGAGGAGCACGGGGCCGACGTGGTGGTGTTTCCGGAGCTTTGCCTGACCGGCTATCCGCCAGAAGACCTGTTGCTGCGCCCGAGCCTGGACCTGCGCGTGAACGAGGCGCTGGAAACGCTCAGGCAGGCAAGCCTGGCCCCTGCGATTGTGGTGGGTGCGCCGCTCCGACAGGGTGGGCTGCTGTACAACGCCGCCGTGGTTATTGACGAGGGTGCCATCACCGGACGCTACTTCAAGCGCTTTCCGCCCAACTACCAGGTGTTTGATGAGAAGCGGTATTTCGCAGAAGGCCGCGATACTCTGGTGATGACTATCCGCGGCGTGCCGGTGGGTATCACGGTGTGTGAGGATCTCTGGAGTGATGGTCCGGTCGAGGATGCGGCGGCCGCCGGTGCCCAGCTGATTTTCAACCTGAACGCCTCGCCCTACGACATCGACAAACAGGCACGCCGCAAAGCGTTGCTGGAGCGCAAGTCCCGTGAAAACCGGGTGAGCATCGTTTACGTCAATCTGGTGGGCGGTCAGGACGAGCTGGTCTTTGATGGCGGCTCCATGGTGTTCGACCACTCGGGGCATCTGGATGTGGAGGTGCCTCAGTTCGAGGAGGGGCTGTTCCCGGTGGACTTCCTCTGCGAGCATCACTGCCAGCCTATCTCCCAGCCGGTACCGGCGGAGCCATCGCTGGAGGCGAATGTCTACAGGGCACTGGTGCTCGGTGTTCGCGACTACGTCAACAAGAACGGATTCAGATCCGTTGTACTGGGCTTGTCCGGCGGCATCGATTCCGCGGTGACGCTGGCTGTGGCCGTCGATGCGCTGGGGCCGGAGCGGGTCAGAGCGGTGATGATGCCGTTCCGCTACACCTCGGGCATGAGCCTGGAAGATGCCGAGGCGGAAGCCGTGGCTCTGGGCGTTCAGTACGATGTGTACTCCATCGAGCCCATGTACGACGCGTTCATGGCCGCCTTGTCAAAGCCGTTTGAGGGCACCACGCCAGACACCACCGAAGAAAACCTGCAGGCGCGCCTGCGCGGTGTGCTGCTGATGTCTCTCTCCAACAAGTTCCGTTCACTGGTGCTGACTACCGGTAACAAGAGCGAGATGGCCGTGGGGTACTCGACCCTTTACGGAGACATGGCCGGCGGCTTTGATGTACTGAAGGATGTACCGAAAACTCTCGTGTTCCAGTTGGCCTGGTATCGCAATACCCTGTCTGCGGTGATTCCGGAGCGGGTGATAACCCGCCCACCGTCGGCGGAACTGGCGCCAGACCAGAAGGATGAGGACAGTCTGCCGGGTTACGACGTGCTGGACCAGATTCTCAACCTGTACGTGGAGCGGGATTTCAGTGCCGACGCCATTGTAGCCGAGGGCTTTGAGCGGCAGGACGTGGAGCGGGTGACGCGTCTGGTGGATATCAATGAGTACAAGCGCCGCCAGGCGCCCATCGGCGTGCGGATCACCGAGCGGGGCTTCGGAAAGGATCGCCGATATCCGATCACCAATGGCTGGAAAATCGGAAAGTAAGGGCTGGCCCTACTTTCCGCCGGCGTTATTCATCGCCTATCAGGCCGAAGGTCACCACGCTGGTGAGCGAGCGGTTTTCGCGTTTCAGCAGCGTGGGCACGAATTCGCCATTGTCGTCGAGCGCGTTGCTGTCCGGGAAGTTCTCTGCCAGCAGGGCGATGGAGTCATCCGCCGCCTTGTTCAGCTTCATAAAACGGAAGGTTTCCACCAGAATGATCAGGGCCTCCTCAACCGCTGGCGATGTGGAGTAGTTCTCAACCACATAACGGGCGCGGTTGTTGGCGGCCACATAGGCTTCGCGCTTGATGTAATAACGCGCCGCATGAACCTCCAGCTCGGCCATACGGTTGCGGATCGCGATCATACGCTGCCGAGCGTCAGGCGCGTAGTCGCTGTTCGGGTAGCGGTTGAGCAGGTCAGAGAAATCCCGGAAGGCCTGGCGTTGCTCACCGGGATCGCGGGCTGACACGTCAATCGGGAAATAACGGGCAGCCAGGCCGATGTCCAGGTTGTATGAGGCCAGTCCGCGCATATACATGGCGTAATCCGCATGCTCGCTCTGGGGGTTCAGCCGCAGGAAACGGTCAGCGGCAGCCCGGGCACCCTCAAGATCAAGGTTCTGGTAACGGGCGTAGATCAGGTCCATCTGGGCCTGCTCGGCATAGCGGCCGAATGGGTAATAGGTTTCCAGGGCGTCGAGATTTTCTTCTGCCTCGTTGAAATTGCCGGAACTCATGGCGTCGCGGGCATTCTCGTAATAGGTCTGTTCCGGCAGCACTTCCTCCTCCTGATTGGAGGCGCAGGCACTGATCAACAATGCGGTCGTGGCCAATAGCAATAATCGAACAACTGATCTCATGCCGGAATCCCGTATAATGACAAAAACGAATGATCAGCCATTGTAACGAGGAACCATTGCCTTGTGCAGTGGCTGACCAGACTGATTGGAAATTTCTGACCGAAACGTAACACACCTTTACCGGCCCCGGGGGCTTAATGTCTGTTGAAAATCGAATTACCGCTGCCTTTTCCGTTCCGCCGGAACTGAGTGACCGTCGCCTCGACCAGGCCGCAGCGGAACTGATGCCGGAACATTCCCGCTCGCGTCTTCAGGGATGGATCAAAAGCGGCGCCCTGACTGTGAATGGCGAGATCCGGAAGCCGCGGGACAAGGTGATGCTGAACGATCGTCTGGAGCTCGACGCCGAGCCGGAAGTTCAGGTGAGCTGGCAGGCAGAAGCGATTACCCTCGACGTGGTCTATGAGGACGAACACCTGCTGGTGATCAACAAACCGGCGGGGTTGGTAGTGCACCCGGCTGCCGGCCACGCCGACGGTACCCTGGTGAATGCGCTGCTCAATTACGCCCCGGAAGTGGAGAACCTGCCCCGGGCGGGGATTGTGCACCGGCTGGACAAGGACACCTCCGGTATCATGGTGGTGGCGCGCAGCCTGATCGCACATACCTCCCTGGTGGATCAACTCCAGACCCGCACCATGGGACGGGAGTACGAGGCCGTGGTTGTCGGCACGCTGACCGGCGGCGCCACCGTCGATGCGCCTATCGGTCGCCACCCGCAGGAGCGCAAAAAAATGGCCGTGGTGCCCGGTGGCAAACCGGCAGTCACCCACTACCGGCTGGTTGAGCGGTTCGCCGCCCACACCCACGTGCGCTGCAAACTGGAGAGCGGCCGCACCCATCAGATTCGTGTTCACATGGCCCATGTGAAACACCCGCTGATCGGTGATCCACAGTACGGCGGTCGCCTGCGTCTCCCCAAAGGCACCACCGAGGCCCTCCGGCAGGTGCTGGCGGCGTTCCATCGCCAGGCCCTGCACGCGCGCCAGCTGACGCTCGAGCATCCGGAATCCGGGGAAATCCTGAGTTGGGAAGTACCCATGCCGGACGACATGCAACAGCTGCTGGCGGCGTTGCGCCAGCACGTCCAGGACCTGGAAAGTAATGACTTCTGAGGTGCCGCTGATTACCCCTGACTGGCCGGCGCCGGACCGCGTTAAAGCCGTGTGCTCGACGCGCTGTGGCGGTGTGAGCGAGGCGCCGTGGGATTCGCTGAATCTCGGTACCCACGTGGGTGACGATCTTGATCACGTGCGGCAAAACCGCCAGCGTTTGGCCGATGCTGCCGGGATCGAACCCGGCAGCATCGGCTGGCTGGAGCAGGTCCACGGCACCGACGTGGTGTCTCTGCCCACCGCCGGCGTGCCACGGGCGGACGCCAGTTACACTCGTAAGATCGGGCACGCCTGCGTCATCATGACCGCGGACTGCCTGCCCATATTGCTGTGTGACCGGTCAGGCTCGCGGGTGGGCGCCGCTCATGCCGGCTGGCGCAGTCTGTGTGGCGGTGTGGTTGAGGCCCTGGTCAGCGGCATGGGTGGTCAGCCGGCGGAATTGATGGCCTGGCTGGGCCCGGCTATCGGGCCGACCCGGTTTGAGGTAGGCCCGGAGGTGCGGGCCGAGTTCCTGGCCCATGATGCCGCCGCGGCCAGTGCGTTTGAGTCTCGCGGCGCACGGGAGAGCCATTTTCTGGCGAATATCTACCTTCTGGCGCGCCAGCGTCTCGCAGCCTGTGGTGTCAGCCAGGTCTACGGCGGTGACCGGTGCACGGTCTCAGAGTCGCGGCAGTTCTTCTCCTACCGTCGCGACGGTCAGACCGGACGCATGGCCAGCCTGATCTGGCTGACTGACCCTTCCTGATCCCCGTCAATTTTCTGACAGTTTCTGTCGTTCCCCGCTTGAAGTCCCCCCGGTTGCCCCTACATTTAAGATCAAAGCAAACGGGATGTCGGCGATAGTGCACGGGCATCCGGTCACCGAATCGGGGAAAACAGATTATGCGAATCGACAAACTCACCAGTCGGCTGCAAACCGCTCTCGCGGACGCACAGTCACTTGCCGTTGGCAAGGATCATAATTTTATCGAGCCCCTGCATTTGATGCAGGCTTTACTGGACCAGGACGCCAGCTCCATCAAGCCGCTGCTGAAACAGGTGGGCGTGGAACCCGGACGGGTTCGACAGGCGGTGGCCCGCGAGATTGAACACCTGCCGGAAGTTCAGGGCTCGGCGGGGGATGTGTCCATGTCGAACGACATGGGGCGGCTGTTCAATATTGCAGACAAGCTGGCGCAGAAGCGAAAGGATCAGTTTATCTCCAGCGAATTGATGCTGCTGGCGGCGCTGGAGGATCGCGGCACGCTGGGGCGGGTGTTGAGGGAACAGGGGGTCGACAAGGCGGCGTTGGAAAAGGCCATCGACGAGGTGCGTGGCGGTGAGTCGGTCAACGATGCCGCCGCCGAGGAAAGCCGCCAGGCGCTCTCCAAGTACACCATCGATCTGACCGAGCGCGCTGAAGCCGGCAAACTCGATCCGGTGATCGGTCGCGATGACGAGATTCGCCGTACGATTCAGGTGCTGCAGCGTCGCCGCAAGAACAACCCGGTCCTGATCGGTGAGCCCGGCGTGGGCAAGACCGCCATCGTCGAGGGCCTGGCTCAGCGCATCGTGAACGGCGAAGTGCCCGATGGCCTGAAAGACAAGAAAGTACTTTCGCTGGACATGGGCTCGCTGATTGCCGGCGCCAAGTTCCGCGGTGAGTTTGAAGAGCGCCTGAAGGCGGTCTTGAATGAGCTGTCCAAGCAGGAAGGTCAGATCATACTGTTCATTGATGAGATCCACACCATGGTGGGGGCCGGCAAGGCCGAGGGTTCCATGGACGCCGGCAACATGCTCAAACCGGCGTTGGCCCGTGGCGAGCTGCACTGTGTGGGCGCCACAACGCTGGACGAGTACCGCGAGAACATTGAAAAAGATGCGGCACTGGAGCGTCGCTTCCAGAAGGTGCTGGTCAGTGAGCCCAGTGAAGAGGACACCATTGCTATCCTGCGGGGTCTCAAGGAGCGCTACGAAGTGCACCACGGGGTTGAAGTGACCGATGGGGCGATCATCGCAGCGGCCCGACTGTCGCACCGCTACATCGCCGATCGCCAGCTGCCGGACAAGGCCATTGATCTGGTGGACGAGGCGGCAAGCCAGATCCGTATGGAGATGGATTCCAAGCCGGAAGCCCTTGATCGCCTGGAGCGCCGCCTGATCCAGCTCAAGATTGAGCGCGAAGCGCTGAAGAAAGAAACCGATGCCGCATCGAAAAAGCGACTCGACGAGTTGTCCGATGTGATCACCAAGATCGAGCTTGAGTACGCCGACCTGGAAGAGGTCTGGAACACCGAAAAGGCTGCCCTGCACGGTTCCCAGAAAATCAAAAGCCGGCTCGAACAGGCCCGGATTGATTTGGAGAATGCCCGCCGTGCCGGCGATCTGGGCAAGATGTCTGAGTTGCAGTACGGCCAGATTCCGGAGCTTGAGCGCCAGCTTGATATGGCCAGCCAGGCCGAGATGATGGAAATGAAGCTGCTGCGCAACCGGGTCACGGATGAAGAAATTGCTGAAATCGTCTCCAAATGGACGGGTATTCCGGTCTCCAAAATGCTGGAGGGCGAACGTGACAAGCTGATGCGCATGGAGGAGGCGCTCCATGGCCGAGTCATCGGTCAGGAAGAGGCCGTGGAAGCAGTGTCCAATGCGGTGCGCCGCTCCCGGGCCGGGCTGTCGGACCCGAACCGGCCCAACGGCTCGTTTCTGTTCCTCGGTCCCACCGGCGTGGGCAAGACCGAGTTGTGCAAGGCCCTGGCTTCGTTTCTGTTTGACACCGAAGAGGCCATGGTGCGCATTGATATGTCGGAGTTCATGGAGAAGCACTCTGTCGCCCGTCTGATCGGTGCCCCTCCGGGCTACGTGGGCTATGAGGAGGGTGGTTACCTCACCGAAGCCGTCCGCCGCAGACCTTACTCGGTACTGCTGCTGGATGAGGTGGAGAAAGCGCATCCGGATGTGTTCAATATCCTGTTGCAGGTGCTGGAAGACGGGCGCCTGACCGACGGTCAGGGCAGAACGGTGGATTTCCGCAACACCGTGATTGTAATGACCTCAAACCTCGGCTCTGACATCATCCAGCAGAAAGCCGGAGAGGACAATTACGAGGACATGAAACAGGCGGTGATGGAGGTGGTAGGGACGCATTTCCGCCCGGAGTTCATCAACCGTGTGGACGAGGTTGTGGTGTTCCATCCGCTGGCAGAAACCCAGATTCAGGGCATCGCGAAGATCCAGATCGAATCGCTCGGCAAACGCCTGAAAGAGCAGGAGATGAAGCTTGAGCTGGATGAGGCGGCTATGGAGTTGCTGGCGGAAGTGGGATACGACCCGGTGTATGGCGCGCGACCGTTGAAGCGGGCCATCCAGCGTATGATTGAAAACCCTCTGGCGCAGCGGTTGTTACAGGGTGATTTCGTGTCCGGTGACACCATTCGCGGTAAGGTAAGTGACCATAAACTGGTGTTTGACAAGGTCTGACAACGCCCCTTTCGGGGCCAGCGGCTGAAACGAAAAGAGGCGACCAATCAGGTCGCCTCTTTTTATGGCCGCGTTCAGCGTTCAGCGTTTTCGCTGCTTTCCGCGCCACAGTTTTCGCTGGCGATATCTTCAAATTTCTGCCGTTGCTCCTGAATCTCTTCCGGGGACAGGTAGCGCTGTTCACCGTTTTCCTCTACCCGGATCCGGCTGTTGCGTTCGAGTATGGTGAGATTGCTGCGCGCGGTCTCACAGTTGGCTTCACGTTGTTTGCGGCGGGCCTCCTCCACGGCGGATTCCTCACGCTTGCCGGCGGCATCCGCTTCGCGCGCTTCCAGCTCGTCCAGTTGCTGCTGTGGGCTTTTGGGCCGCTGATCGCCGGAGATTTTGCCGGTGCGGATATTGACCCGCTCAGTCTGCTTGCCGGTGGGCTCTCTGTCGCCAAAGTGCGTCACACCGTTCTCATCCGTCCACTTGTAAACGGAGGCGGCGGTAGCTGCCTGGGGAACCATCAAAGGCACTACTGCCAGAATCATTGCCAGTGTCAGGGTTTTTTTGTTCATCAGTCTACTCGTCTTGCGTTAGCCAGGCCGGGGCAACTGTGGGTTGCTCCGTTGTGTTTTGATCTATTTATCATGCCAGTTGGCGTTCATGATTTCTTCAGGTTGGTTCAAATACCTGCACAAAGTATGGCAGACCTTTCACCACTATGGGCGTAGAATCCTCACACTGCTATTGACAGGGAGTTTCCCGCTGTCAAAATTACCGATTGCCTGAAGACAGGGGTCAATACGGCAGGCAATCCCGAGCGAGTATCCCCCGTTAATCACCACACTGAACGCGCCGCGCAAAGGTCGCGGGATGGTTGTTGCTTATTTGCAACCCGTCGATTGGCCGTTCTCCGCAACCCTCAGGAGGGCGGCTGGCCAGGAGACAACCTCTTAAAGGTAGTGTGGAGGAGCAGCCGGTGTCGCTTTCAAAAGAAGCAGACAGACCGGGTATCCAGGCAACCGGGAGCTATCCCGGCTCATTCACTCGTAGAAGAGGGTAGAAAACGTGGAGTTATTGTCTGGCGCCGATATGCTGATCCGGTCCCTTCAAGACGAAGGCATCGAATACATATACGGCTATCCGGGTGGTGCAGCCCTTCATATTTATGACGCGCTGTTCAGGCAGGATAAGGTCAAACACATTCTGGTTCGGCACGAGCAGGCCGCAGTCCACATGGCTGACGGTTACGCGCGGGCAACCGGAAAACCGGGCACCGTGCTGGTGACCTCGGGTCCTGGAGCCACCAACACCATCACCGGCATTGCCACTGCGTTCATGGACTCCATCCCGATGGTGGTTCTGTGCGGTCAGGTTGCGTCAACACTGATTGGCGAGGATGCGTTCCAGGAGACCGACATGATCGGTGTCTCCCGTCCCGTGGTGAAACACAACCTGAGCGTTCGCCACCCGGAAGAGATTCCCGAGGTGATCCGCAAGGCCTACTACATTGCCTCGACCGGTCGTCCCGGGCCGGTGGTGGTGGATATCCCCAAGGATATGACCACACCGAACGAGCGCTTTGAATACGTGTTCCCGAAAAAGATCAAGCTGCGCTCCTACAACCCGGCCATCCGTGGCCACGCCGGCCAAATCAAGAAAGCGGTCGACATGTTGATGGCGGCCAAGCGTCCGATCATCTACGCGGGCGGTGGTGTGGTTCTTGGTAAAGCCTCCGATCAGCTGACCGAGCTCGTGCGCATGCTGGGGTACCCGATCACCAACACCCTGATGGGGATTGGTTGCTACCCGGCATCGGACAAGCAGCACCTTGGTTGGCTGGGCATGCATGGCACCTACGAATCCAACATGGCCATGCATCACTCGGATCTGATCCTCTGTGTGGGTGCACGGTTCGATGATCGGGTGACCAACGCCACCGAGAAGTTCTGTCCCGGTGCGCGCATTGTCCACATTGACATTGATCCGGCGTCCATCTCCAAGACCATTGATGCCGATGTGCCCATTGTCGGGCCAGTCGACGCGGTGCTGAAAGAGATGATCACCCTGGTCAAGGAGAGCAAGGACAAGCCCGATGCCGACGCTATTGCTTCCTGGTGGAAGCAGATCGACGAGTGGCGTGCATTCCATGGTATGCGCTATGAAAACAGTGGCGACACCATCAAACCGCAGGAAGTGATCGAAACATTGTGTCGTCTGACCAACGGCGAGGCTTATGTCACCTCCGATGTCGGGCAGCACCAGATGTTCGCCGCCCAGTACTACAAGTTTGACAAGCCTAACCGCTGGATCAACTCCGGCGGCCTCGGCACCATGGGATTTGGTCTTCCCGCTGCCATGGGCGTCAAGCTGACGCATCCGGACGATGAGGTGCTCTGCATCACCGGGGAAGGCAGTATCCAGATGAACATCCAGGAACTGTCCACCTGCAAGCAGTACAACCTGCCGGTGAAGATCATCAACCTGAACAATCAGGCGCTGGGTATGGTGAAGCAGTGGCAGGACATGAACTACGAGTCCCGCCACTCCCAGTCCTACATGGAATCCCTGCCGGACTTCATCAAGCTGGCGGAAGCTTACGGCCATGTCGGGGTCCGGATCGACCGCAAGGAAGACCTGGAAGCCAAACTGAAAGAAGTGCTGGCGATGAAAGACGAGCTGGTGTTTGTGGACATCTACGTTGACCGCTTCGAGCACGTGTATCCGATGCAGGTTGCCCGCGGTTCCATGAAAGACATGTGGCTCAGCAAGACGGAGAGGGTGTGATCATGCGTCGAATCATTTCTGTTTTGCTGGAGAACGAACCGGGTGCCCTGTCCCGTGTGGTGGGGCTGTTCTCCCAGCGCAACTACAACATTGAAACCCTCACCGTGGCGCCGACCGAGGACGAGACCCTGTCCCGTCTGACCGTGACCACCACGGGTTCGGACAAGGTTATCGAGCAGATCACCAAGCAGCTGAACAAGCTGATTGAAGTGGTGAAGCTGGTGGACCTGACCGAGGGCTCCCACATTGAGCGTGAATTGATGCTGGTCAAGCTCAAGACCACGGGGTCCCAGCGCGCCGAAATCAAGCGCACCGTCGACATCTTCCGCGGCCAGATCGTGGATGTCACCAGCTCGGTTTATACCGTGCAGCTTGCGGGCGACAGCGAAAAGCTGGACGGCTTTATTCAGGCGGTGGGCACATCAGGCGTGCTCGAGGTGGTCCGTACCGGTGTGTCCGGCATCGCTCGCGGCGAAAAGGTGCTGAGTCTCTGACCGGTACCTGATCCATTTTTAAATCATGGCCCCCTGGGCGGGGCCGGTAAATTACTGAGGTTATCCCATGCAGGTTTATTACGATAAGGATTGTGATCTTTCCATCATTCAGGGCAAGAAAGTTGCCGTGATCGGTTTCGGTTCCCAGGGCCACGCCCACGCGTGCAACCTGAAAGAGTCCGGCGTCGACGTCACCGTTGGCCTGCGCCCCGGTTCGTCTTCCGTTGCCAAGGCCGAGGCCTATGGCCTGAAGACCAGCGACGTGCCGTCTGCGGTTGCCGCCGCTGATGTAGTCATGGTCCTGACCCCGGACGAGTTCCAGGCGCAGCTGTACGCGACTGAAATCGAGCCCAACCTGAAGCAGGGCGCTACTCTCGCGTTCGCTCATGGTTTTGCAATTCACTACAACCAGATTGTTCCGCGCAAAGATTTGGATGTCATCATGGTGGCGCCGAAGGCGCCGGGCCACACGGTTCGCACCGAGTTCACCAAAGGCGGCGGTATTCCTGATCTGATCGCGATCTTCCAGGACGCGTCCGGCAACGCCAAGAATCTGGCCCTGTCCTACGCCAGCGGCATCGGCGGCGGCCGCACCGGTATCATTGAAACCACCTTCAAGGACGAAACCGAAACCGATCTGTTCGGTGAGCAGGCGGTTCTGTGTGGTGGTGCGGTTGAACTGGTCAAAGCCGGTTTCGAAACCCTGACCGAAGCCGGTTATGCACCGGAAATGGCGTACTTCGAGTGTCTGCACGAGCTCAAGCTGATCGTCGACCTTATGTACGAGGGTGGCATCGCTAACATGAACTACTCCATCTCCAACAATGCGGAGTACGGTGAGTACGTGACTGGCCCGGAAGTCATCAACGAGCAGTCCCGCGAAGCGATGCGCAATGCGCTGAAGCGTATTCAGAGCGGTGAGTACGCCAAGATGTTCATCTCCGAGGGTGCTCTGAACTACCCGTCCATGACCGCGCGTCGTCGCCAGAACGCCGCTCACGACATCGAAGTTGTGGGTGAGAAACTGCGCGGCATGATGCCGTGGATCTCCGCGAACAAGATCGTGGATAAGGACAAGAACTGAGTCGGGCTTCCGGTACGGTTCTGAAGACGCGGCCCGTGTGGCCGCGTTTTTCGTATATACTCCGCACAAATACTTTCCGGAGTGAGTGGAATGAGTGAAGACAAAAAAATCCCGGAATCGGAAAAGGCCACCGGAACAGCAAAGTCGGCAGCGTCATCGTCTGTTGGTGAGTATGAGCCCGGCGAAGTGGTGGAAGAGGAGCTGGTGGAGGGCGCCCCCGTGCGTCGCAAAGGAATCTACCTCTTGCCGAATGCGCTGACCACGGCGTCTTTGTTCTCCGGTTTTTATGCCATCGTGTCGGCAGCCAACGGCATGTTCGACAACGCTGCCATCGCAGTGTTTGTGTCGATGATCCTGGACGGCCTGGACGGTCGGGTCGCGCGAATGACCAACACCCAGAGCAAATTCGGTGAAGAATATGACAGCCTGTCGGACATGGTTGCCTTCGGGGTGGCTCCGGGGCTGGTTGCGTTCTTCTGGTCATTGAACGAGTTGGGCCAGGTGGGCTGGGCCGTTACCTTTATGTACGTGGCGGGAGCCGCGTTGCGACTGGCGCGTTTCAATACCCAGATCGGCTCGGTCGACAAGAAATTTTTCGTGGGGCTTGCCAGTCCTGCAGCCGCCGCCTGTGTGGCCGGGTTGGTGTGGTGTTTCCACGATGTTGACCCGGCAACCTGGTTGACCCTGATGACCATTATCGTGGTTGCGGGTAGTGGCGTGCTGATGGTCAGTAACATCTTGTACCGCAGTTTCAAGGACCTTGATTTGCGGGGTCGGGTGCCTTTTGCCGCCATCTTGCTGGTGGTGCTGACCTTCGTAGTGATCGCGCTGGATCCGGCCACCGTACTGTTTACCGGGTTCCTGATTTACGGATTGTCCGGTCCTTTCCTTGCGTTGACGCGCAAAGCACGCCGCAAATCGGGCTCCGCAGCCTGATAGTTGGCTCCCCCGGCCCGTCTGGCGGGTCGGGAATCTTCCCGAGCTCTCCCGGTCAACTCTGTACGCTATCAGGGCAAAGCGCGTGTCCTGGCGCATGATTGGTCGCGGAGGTATCAATGTTTATC
Organism: Marinobacter goseongensis; assembly: GCF_023156235.1. Classification (GTDB taxonomy): domain Bacteria; phylum Pseudomonadota; class Gammaproteobacteria; order Pseudomonadales; family Oleiphilaceae; genus Marinobacter; species Marinobacter goseongensis. The sequence goes on from NZ_JAKZAI010000030.1 coordinate 16,468, forward strand.
AAGAAACGTCCATCCTGGGCTTTGCCCTGGTCTGAAGTCACGCCCGAGCCGATATTCCGGGACCGTCGTCGCTTCATGGTCGGCAGTGCCGGGGTCGCCGCGTCGCTGTTTGCGCCGGCATTGCTGTCGGCTGCGTCTTTACCGGTGTCTGGTCAGGCACTCATGTCCGACAGAATGCCCCGGTTCAGCACCGACGAGAAGCAGACACCGCTTGATGACGTCGTTCGGTACAACAACTTTTACGAGTTCGGGACGGGTAAGGGTGACCCCGCCAGATACGCCGGAGAGATGTCAGTCGACCCTTGGTCCGTGACGGTAGAGGGGGCCTGTGGCAAGCCGGGGCAATACGCGCTTGAGGACCTGCTCAAACCTCATAACTACGAAGAGCGCATCTACCGGCTTCGTTGTGTTGAGGCCTGGTCCATGGTCATCCCTTGGGTAGGTGTGCCACTTGCCGACCTGCTTGAACAGTTCGAGCCCACGGGCAAAGCAAAGTACGTTTACTTTGAAACCCTTCACGATCCCGAGCAGATGCGGGGGCAGAGATCCCGCTTCAGCACGATCGATTGGCCCTATCAGGAAGGTTTGCGGATGGATGAGGCCATGAACGAGTTGTCGTTCATGGCCGTCGGCCTGTACGGAAAAACCCTCCCTAATCAGAACGGCGCCCCTTTGAGGCTGGTCGTGCCCTGGAAGTATGGCTTCAAGAGCATCAAATCCATCGTCAAGATCCGGTTTCAGGAAGAGCGCCCGAAAACAACCTGGGAAATGCTGGCTCCTGATGAATACGGCTTCTATGCCAACGTGAATCCTGAGGTGGATCATCCGCGATGGAGTCAGAAGCGTGAACGGCGCCTCCCCTCCGGATTGCTGTCACCTAACTGGCGAGAGACGCAGAAGTTTAACGGTTACGGTGAGCAGGTCGCGCACCTCTACAAGGGGATGGACCTCAGGAAACAGTATTGATGTCAGTACCCACCCGCGGGCCATTGAGCCGTGGCCGGTTGTTGGTGTTCCGGGCACTGGTGGCACTGGCTGCGCTACTTCCTCTGGCGCTGTTGGTGTCTCGCCTGATCGGCGGCGATCTTGGTCCGGACCCGGGACAGGAGGTAACTGAGTCGCTCGGCCTTGCGGCTTTCCAGTTGCTGCTCGTCACGCTGTGCATGACGCCCATGCGCAAATGGACCGGCTGGCCCGGATGGATGCGGGTGCGACGGATGCTCGGCCTGTTCAGTTTCTTTTATGTGATCCTGCACGTGCTCGCGTTTTTGCAGTTCATTCTGGGGTGGCAGGATGTGTGGGCGACGTTCACCAAGCGACCTTATATTGTTGCGGGCCTGGTCGCGTTTCTATTGATGGTGCCTCTGGCGGTGACCTCCACACAGGGCATGGTCAGGCGGCTGGGTAAGCGTTGGAAAGCGCTGCATAAGTCGATTTATGCTGTTGCTCTCGTGGCGTGGGTGCATTTCCTGTGGCAGGCACGGAGCGATATAGGAGAAATGGTCGTGTACGGGGCGGTGGTGGTTCTGTTGTTGGGACTCAGGCTCTGGTGGTTACCCGCGGTACGTCATCGTTTCGCTGTGAAAAAGCAGTAAATTGCTCGTTCACTGAGCAAGATGGTCGACTTATGAGCGGCTGTGTAGGGGGAAACCGCTACTTCTTGAAAATAATCCCGGTTGCTCGTTGACACCTTCGGGCAGGTCTGTAGAATGCGCATCTCCTTCGAGGGGCAGGCCGATTAGGCGGCTCCGGATTCGGGGGTCAACTGTTTGAAAGTATTGAAGAAAACGAGTTTTGAAATTCTTCAGATAAACGGTTGACAAGGCGGCGGAACG
>NZ_JAKZAI010000031.1 GCF_023156235.1 Marinobacter goseongensis
ATCAGCTATGGCATTGCTGCTGTAGGCCTAGCCTACACGATCAACAGCGACACCAGTGGTGATGGGGTGTTCGTGCAAGGAGATGCCTATTACTACGCCTCTGTTGGGGTGCCTCTGCAGGACAGCTACAGTGCCGGTGCGACAGCTTAATAAAATGGAGTTTTTTCATAGGTGCACCCTTCTGGGTTAGATGAAGAGACGTATATAGCTGTTCCGGAAAAAGGCTTTCGAAAAGCTACTGATCCAAAACATGAACAATTAGACACCTTGAAACTGAAACGAAACTGAATTTTTTGGCCTGGTCGCTCCGGCCTTGATTCACGTCAGTTTTTATTCCCGCCTGGCGGCAAAAGCCCCGGGCCCCTGCCTCCGCGGCGACAAAGACTTGATAATTGTCACGCTGCACTATCCGAACCCCAAGCCCTGCTTCCAGACCGCAATCGACCAATACACGTGTCTGGCCGGTTTCAACCTGGAGCCGGTCGCGGTCTCCGTTCCACCCGGGAACGTGATGTTCATCTGCGCTCATCCTCCGCCTGATTGAGAAAATGCCGGATCGGTGCCCGGAAATCAGAGCGCTGCTTCAGTGGATGATCAGAGGTCGTCCATTCGTCCGACCTGACGGGCCAGTCGCATCGATTCGTTCTGTTCCATGGTTAACAAAGCCTGGAACAGTTCCCTTGCCTCGGGAATCTCCGCCCGGTCCGCCATGGCTTTATAGAGGTCGGCGATCTGATCATGAAAGTCGAATACCTCCCGGCAAATACCCTGGAAATCAAGCTTTGCGTACGGCTCATCACAGGTACGGTGAGTTTTGACGGGATTATGCGAAAGGTAATCAAAGACTCTTGTTTCTAGCGCCCTGGAATCCCCCTGACGTTCAAACTCGCTCACGATCCGCTCCATTTCGGACTCATGGGCCGCCAGATAGTCCAGCAGTGCCCGGGCCCGCTCCTCTTCATTTTTTGTCGCACAGTGGGACAGACAACTCGCCAGGTGTGAGTGCAGATCCCGCGTCCAGTCAATCAATTCACCAAAGGTTCTGATATGCATTTCGTTGTCCCCGCTTTGTTTGGGTTGATGGCTTTGTTTGGGTTGATGATTGCCAGCCCGGTATAAGATTCCCTGTTCGAAGTAAAACCCTGCAATCTGAACTCACCCTGAAAACCAGCAAAAGAAAGTAAAATTCCGGCCCTGGCACTCGTTAATATGATTTGCATCAATCCCATACCACACCGGGGGCGGCAACTCATACTGTGCTGAACCGAAACTGAACAATCGCCACTAACTGATCCGGATCTGACAGGAGTCAAGTCTGGATCATTTCATGGACACTCAATACCTTACTGCTTGACATGTGAGTGGCTCAGAGGTTTTATGATCCGATGCGGCTTCATCGCCGGGCCACAGGGCCGGCCAGACCGGCTATCCATTCATATTCACCGGCAGTGCCGGCGGCGCCGTTAGTGAGGCATCAAACCGCCTGAAAGCCTTGTGGCTGAGCTGCTGTTTTGTCCTCGGGTTCAGCGTGGTTTTCGTGGCGCTGGGCGCAAGCGCCAGTCTTCTGGGGCAATGGCTGATGGCCTACCGGCAGGAAGCCAATCTGGTGGCGGGCCTGCTGATCGTGCTGATGGGCCTGTTCATGCTGGGCTGGTGGAGCATGCCGGCGCTGCAACGGGACTGGCGCCTGGGGCAAACGCTCGAGGGAGGACGCCCTGCATCGGCCCGATACTCGGAGCCATACTGGCGCTCAGTTCCACCCACGCCAACGCAGAAACGGGCATGTTGTATCTCGCAGTGTATTCGCTCGGCCTGGCACTCCCGTTTCTCGGAACCGCGCTGTTCATCGAGCATTTTCGCAAGCGAGTGCGCGGATTCAGCCGCTGGAGCAGGCCGCTAAGGGCACTGGCGGGACTGGTATTGATCATCATGGGCATAATGGTGCTAACCGGCCAGATGACCTGGTTCGCCACCTGGATGCTGTCGACCTTTCCCGTGTTGGGAAGGCTTGGCTAGTGTCCCAGGTCGGCTGGAAGCCGGTAGAGCCTTGTTGCGCCTTCCCCGGCCTTACTATCTCCACCTCGGCTTCCTACCGAGAAAAAGAACAGCCCGCCGCTCCCATAGGCCGGCTTCGCCGAGCGGGGTATGGATACCCTGGATCTTCCCAGAACCGATGGCGAGCCCGGGTTTGCGTCCAGCCAGTCGATAGCGACGACATCCCTGGGACCTGCGGCCTCCGCAGGGCTCGGGCGCTGCGCGATACCCACCATGGGGCGCGAAACCCTATCCGTCCCTCCGGTGCCGCCGACAAACGGGTTACCCAGGGACAGGGTTCTTGTCGGACTGAAAATCAGTTCCGGGTTTACCTCAAACCGGATTTCCGAGCTGACAAGAGGGTCCATATCGTAGCTGAGCTGCAATTCCGGGCCATTGCCGGAATACACAGAGGCTTTACCGTCAAACGCACTTACAAAAGCCAGATCGCCGCTGTCTGTCTTGCCCAGAACCCGGGAGCCCAACACCCTGAAACCCGGCGTCAGGGCGCTGAATGTGTCATTGGCGCTTTTCGCCATCTTCTCTTGCCCCGGCATAACCGTGTAAATCTTTGACCCGAAGCCGTGCTCTGCCGTATAGGACTGCCCCAGAATGGTGTCACTCCGCCCATCCAGGTCGGTATCATGCACGCCCATCATCAATGGCGAAAACCCGACCAACATGGCTCGGTCCCCGTCAAGCCTGACAACAGAACCTGACACCCGGTAATCATCCCATTGGTTGACCAGCAGATAAAGCTCACCGGCACTGCTATACCAGTCCATGTAAATGATTCTCTCGCCACGTGGAATATCAACCACGGCGATTTCGCTTACAGAGCCATCGGAGCGCCCCGAAAAAAACCTGATTGTCTGCTTGTCTTCCAGTGCCACGACATAACGCCCCGGGATTTCATGGACCGCAATCGAACCTGCCCGGCCCGGCAACTCAAGAGCAAGCTCGGCCTCCGCCTCTGCCGCAACACGAAAACTCTCTTCCTTTGAGTATGAAGCTGCGCCGATATCAATCATCCCGACCAGCCAGGTTTGGTCATAGGTGACAACTACCCTGCCCTTGCTTATTAACTCGAACGTCAGAGAGGGCTCTGCCTTGCTTTCCTCATTTTCCCAGACCAGGCGTGGAAACATGGATTTCAGTTCTTCTTCCACGGGCCCGCTTTTTTCGGTTGTACTTTTAATTACGGCCGGCAAAGGGCCAAACCTCTCCACAACGGCATTTACACCAGGCATGGGCCCGGACAGCAGCTTGCCAACGAATTCTTCCGGATTAATCCGTAAAATACCGATTACGGACCGGCGGTCACTGACCAAACTGGCATCGCCGTTCTGAACGGGTTTTGCCGTAACGAAAACATCCCCCACCCCGACAACATTATCGCGCCGGTCTATGTAAACAAGACCTTCGTCCTTGTCGATCCGGCTGATCGCGGAAACAAAAGGGTCGAAGCGCTCACCTGCGAAACAGAGCTGTCCGGTTATTGTAAAAACAATTAAAACGACAAAACGAAAGATCCGGACGCTGGCACAGCTGATTACATTCGTCATACAGAGGCTCTTCGAAAGGAATAAGGTGCGAAGCGTCGGCTTCGCACCTTCTGGTCAGTTAAAACTTATACCTGACGCGGCCGGCAACATGCACAATGTCCTTATCACTCTGGCCGTTTTGAAGCGCGCCTTCCTCAAGTGCATCCACTGCATCTCCCGCAAGCAGATAAGCCGCTTCCGCCGCAATTTCCAGGGACGGATACGGAAGATAGCTCACCCGTCCACCGAACTCCAGGCCCAGATCTTTTGATGAACTCCCGTCAGCCAGCGTAATGGCTTCCGCCAGCCGGTTGTACACCAGCATTCCACTGAGCTTCAGGTTAGGCCGGACCTTGTGATCGAGCTGGATCTTATTCAGGAAATAGCCCTTATCCAGGATATAAGGCGTCTCGGCGAAATAATCATCGTCCGTGAAATTTTCCTGGAAAATCATGCTGTCCGTCAGATCGACGTCCGTGGAGATGAACGCATCGAAATTGGAATCCTGCTCATTGCTGTCCCCTGATGCATACACCATTGTGTAGGTGACGGTATTGGGACCGAACTGCAGGCCAAGCTCGCCACGGCCCAGAAAGGTGGACAGGTCATAGCTGGTGTTCGGATTCACAGCCCCGTTTATAGGGTTGAAGTTAACACCTTCTATCGTTCCCGTCTGGGCGATGGCGGTACCCTTGAGGAAAAGCCGGCCTGCCGACGTCTCCCTGTTGTAGTCGAAGGTCGCGCCCAGGTTTGAGACTGAGTATTCCGAGTTATCAGCGATCAGCTTCAGCTCGTAGTTCCTGCTATTGATCTCGCCGACACCCTCTGCAACCTGATTGTTCATCTGGTACAGATAAAAAATTCCGGCGTTCAGGTTGGGCGAAAAGTGCTTATCCAGGTTCAGCGCAAAGTTATCAGCGCCATCCCAGCCCTCGTCTGCCGGGGAGTCGTTGGCGCCCTCGTTGGTGGAGTCACCACGCCCCCACAGAAGCTGATAGTCAATACCAGACTGAAGCTTCCCGGTCAGCACCGCAGCGGTTGCGGTCTCATTCCAGACATTGGCGTTAACCGAAACCGGCTGCAAGCCGATTTTCAGGCGCTGATCAACGGCGCCGGGCAAAGCAAAGTCGACGTAAGCCCAACGGGTCTCGACATTTACGCCGTCACCGGAAAAGTCGCCACCTGAACCCTCGCCGAAGCGAATGCCGCCGATTTCAGTTGCGTACACGCCCTTGACCATTCCATCGTCAGAGGCGGCGGTGAACCAGAACCGGTATTTTATCTCACCATAACTCTCGGTGGGATCGCTGTCTTTCAGCGTACCGCCACCCGAGTTTCCTGTTCTGAACCAATCCCTCTGATTGGTGTAGGCCTGAAACCGGTTGTTCATGTCGCCATGAAAATCAAATTCGGCCGCCATGACAGGGTTTGGAGCATACACTGCGGCTACTCCGAGAATCGCCAGGTAAAGCGGGCTGCGCTTAAGTTTCAGTTGCTTCATTGTGATCCCTCTATTATTAGTCGTCTTATTAGTCGTCAGAAGAGCTCAGCAAACGGACCTAATGGCCGGTCATTCCGCCGTGTCGCATACAGCAGGGCAACCAACCTCCTGATTGCAGGCAGGCCGCGACCAAGGAAACCTGAAACGAAGCTGAAAATCCAGAGGGCTTACGACTTATGTCTTAGACAGGACTGGCAACATGTCGGAGACAAAGGAGTTAAGGCGGTTTCTGGTGACCGCCTGGACGGTCACCTTTACAACAGATCGAATATCAGCGCGAAGGATAAGGGCTTGATGACCTCAATGGCCGGATTTCTCCGCCCCTTTCGATTTCATCGGCTGATCCTTCATCGACCCCTTCATTTCCTTCATCATTCCCATGCAGCCCTTCATGTCTCCATGCATCATCTGCATGTTTTCCTGCATGGCTTTCATATGGTCCTGCATCAGTTCCTGGCGCTTGGCAGGGTCCTGCTCCTGTTTGATCCGGCTCATCAGCGCCTGCATTTCTTCCATATTCTGCTGCATCGCCGCTGCTCTCTTCTGGTCCTGCTCATGATGCTTTGCATCGCGATGCTGATCGTGATCCGCCGCCAGGGCCGGCATGGAAAGCAGACCGGCAATGACAGTAGCAACAAGTGTCAGTCGTTTCATGGTGTTCTCCGTCCGTCGAGTAATTGGGAACTGCGATTGCGTCAGCAGGTGTCCCCCGCTGACCGGGCCAGATTCTGACCGTCTGCCTATAAGATAGTACAAGCTTCGGTCAAGGTGAAGCCAGCCAATACCAGGAGGGATCGGCCGGCTCGCCGGAACACTGCCAGGGGCCAATAAGATCTGACGACATATCACATAGGCGATTTAGGCCCTTAGTGCTGGGTGCGATGGCTTTAACCGGCCAGATAATTCAATTAGCTTTGTGGAGGCTAGCAACATTCCCAGAGTTGGGAAGACTTGGCTAGTATTCAATTGGAAATGGCGATTTCAACTTCGGCTGCCTGAAATTAATAGATTAGTTGGATAGATTATGCATTGTTCAAGTCGACTATCCCGTAGAGGCTGGTTCCTGTTTTTTTAATTTGGTCTGTCAGCTTTTTGCTGCATTTTTTTTTGGGAAATGATCCAGGTGCCTTTCTTTACAGGGATGATGGAGGCATCCCATGGTGCGGTAGTCTGGCTGTGCACGCGGGCGGCAATCGGTGATGCCAATATTGCACTATTTGCCTATGGCATTGCCGCCGCGGCAACTAAAGATGGCTTTTGGATACAGGGAGGGTGGCGCCGCCATGTTTTAGGAGTGTATTTTGCTACCGGTCTGCTTATAACGATAGTCTTTGAAGCATGGGCCACAGGCGCAGGCCAGCGCTGGAGCTACAATGATTCTATGCCCCTGTTACCCTTTATTGGCACAGGTATTGCGCCTCTAGTGCAGTGGATTATCGTTCCAACAGTCTCGCTCTTTGGTCTGCGTTGGCTCTATAGAGGCTGGCTTGATCTCAGACGTCAGGGCGGTGATTACTCTCGGCAATAAATAATGGGCTTCGGCCATCATGCAAACGGCCCTACAAACACTTGCGCAAATACACCCAAAAGGAGTGTGACAGTCAGCGCTATTATCAGTACGGCTTTCAACCAGATATCAGTTCTAGCCACCACGACATTCCCTTGCCTGTACATCGGCACAACGAGGCGCAGATAAACTGCCAGCGAGAGTACGCTATTGATGATCGCCACCACTGCCACCCAGGTGTACTGCACGTCGATGACTGCGGCAAACAAAAGGAACTTGCCGACAAAACCCGCCAATGGGGGAATCCCAACCAGCGATAGCAGAAAGATAACCATTGCGAGGCCAATAAGCGGCTGGGCGCGACCCAATCCGTCAAAATCGTTCAGAGTCCGTCCAGTACTGGCGGCAACGGCGAAAGCGCCCAGGTTCATGGCCGCATAGGCTGCGGCAAACAGGATGATGGATGGCAGCGCAAGCTCACTTGCGCCGACTGCGAGGATGCCCAGAAGAAAATAGCCGGATTGGGCAATCGACGAATAGGCAAGCAGCCGAATCACGTTAGTCTGAGCAAGCGCGGCCAGGTAGCCATAGGTCATGGTCAGAACAGCCAGACCGGCGATGATGGCGGTCCAACCACTTTCCGGGGGTAGATCGCGAACCACCTGAGCGAGTGCGAACAGAGCACCGATCTTGGGCACCACTGACAGGTAGGCCGCTATTGACAGTGGCCCACCCTCATAGGCATCTGGCGCCCAGAAATGGAATGGAACCAGCGAGGCTTTGTAACCCAGACCGACAACCACCGCCACGAACCCAAGAAGAACCGCCATTGGCATGGTATCCATACCAGGAAGATCCGCGAGTAACGTGGATCCCGCAGCGCCGAACCAGTAACTCAGGCCGAAAATCATGATCGCACCTGTGACCGAGGCGAACACGAAAAACTTCATGGCGGCCTCTGTGGCAGGGTCGGTATCCGGGTAGGCAACCAAGGCAAAGGTGGCCAGGCCAGTTAATAATGTACCCAATACAAGGAACATCGTATCACCCGCGCCTGCCAGAACGAGCGCGCCGATGGTGGCAAAGCAAAGCAGGCTGTAAACCGTGCCCTCTCGCACGGTGCCTCTCACATCCACTCTCGCCAAAAATATGGCGAGGATGGTGGCCGGCAGCAGAATGAGTTTGGCCCACACACTGAGGTCGTCAACCCGGAAACTGCCACCAAACACCGTTGTGTCCTCACCAATCAGACTGACGGTCAGACCCGTGGCAACGATCAGACCGCTAACGGCGACCAGCAGCGCAATTTGCGGCCTACGCAGCATTTCCGCGATCAGCGCACCGACAGCCGTCAACAGTACGGCAATTTCAGGAATCAACAGTGCAAGATCACGAGCCATCACAGTGCCAGCGCCGATGTAGTGCGGTGGATGATACCCAGCACCCAGGAGGGTGCCACGCCAGTGCCGACAGTGAGCACCAGCAATGGCCCCACAGCAAGCCACTCACGAGCGCTCAAATCAGGCATGGACTGCCAGCGCTGCCGGGGCTCGCCCAGAAAGGTTTCCCGCAGTGCTTTGAGAAACGTACCGGCAATAATGGCAATACCCAAAATCACAACCACCGCGGCAGGCGAAGCGCTTAAAGTGGCAAGAAATATCTGAAACTCGGCCGGAAAGTGCGCCAGCCCGGGCAAGCCCAGCGATGCAAAGGCCGCCAACACAAAGGTCCAGCCGAGCATTGGGACCGTCTTGAGCAACCCACCCAATTCGCCCATTTCACGGGTGTGGGCACGGTCCTGGATCATGCCCACCAGCAAGAACAAGGCACCGGTAACCAGTCCATGGCTGAACATCTGCAATACCGCACCATCCAAAGCAACAGTTCGCACCGAGGGATCCAGAGTTATTGCCGCCACGGCCACACCGACAATGACATACCCCATGTGGTTAACCGACGTATAGGCGACCAAGCGTTTCAGATCACTCTGGGCCAGAGCGGCAAAAGCCCCGTAGAGCGCGCTGACAACACCGAGAACAAGAACAACAACGCCCGCTTCACGGAACGCATCGGGGGTCATTTGCAGAGCAAATCGAACCAGCCCGTAAGTGCCGAATTTCAGCATGACGCCGGCGAGGATGACGCTGCCGACTGTCGGCGCCTGCACGTGTGCGGCGGGCAACCAGGTATGCAGGGGCACCGCGGGGATCTTTACCGCAAAGGTGATCAGCATAGCGATCAATGCCCACATGGCCGCCGCGCCCTCCAGGGGGGGATTCTCAATCCAGGCTCGCATGTCGAAGGTCGGTTCGGGGCTGCCCAGATAAAGCCCGAGGATAGCAAGCAGAAGCGGCAGACTTCCCAGCAAGGTGTATATAAAAAACATCAACGCTGCCCGTTGCCTGTCTTCGTGGCCCCACCCGGCGATCATGAAATACATGGAGACAAGGGAAACCTCGAAGAAGACGTAGAACAGGATACCGTCGAGGGCTGTAAAGGTACCGATAGACGCAGTTTCCAGAAGAAGTACCAGAGCAATATAGGCGCGCGGACGTTCACGAAGCGACGACGTATAGATCACAGCAACCAGGAAAAGAACAGCGCTCAACAGCACCAAAGGCAGACTGATCCCATCAACTCCAACCCGGTAGGCGGCACCGATGGCCGGTATCCATTGCAGCTCTTCGACCTGGGAAAAGCCTGCTCCGCTCGCACCCTGAAACCACATGGACAGAGCACCGATCAGTGTAAGGGCGGCGGTAATAATCGCTATGACGTGTACCGTACGCGTTGCGGGCTTCGGAAGACACAGAATCAGCACCGCGCCGACCAGCGGCAAAAACAGGGTGAGCGAGACAAGTGGTAACATGAATATGGGTTTCCTCTAAAAGCTCGTCGATGAAGCAAAAAGCAGAACAGCCAATGTGACGGCGATTGCGACCGCACTGATCGCCAGGCTATGATGGATAAAGCCGCTTTGGAGGTTTCGGGCTAGCGCACCCAGTGCACGCACAGCCGCCACCAGGGCGAAAATCAGGCCGTCGATACGGCGTTCATCTCCAAACCGCACATAGGTCGCGACCCTCAGGCTCACCCTGCCCACGCAAAGTACAATCTTGAACAAGCCCCGCTCCGCTCGCTCGCTCGCAGAGGCAAGGAAGAGACCGGCGCGCCCAAGAGAAAGCACCGCTTCATACAGACGCCCTTCCAAACGCTCACATCCTCGGGCCACAGCCATTGCGGGCCTACCGACCCAGACCGTAAGCCCACCGCCAACGGAAAGTCCGCGTCGCGCCCACGGATAAACCGGCCCTAGCAGGCGGGGAGCCGGCACGAGCCAGCCCAGGCCGAGGCCGCACGCGGCAGCAAGAAGCCCAAGGAGCACGGCCAATGTGCCTGCGGTGACGGCGGGCAGATCAAGAACGGCCTCGATGGGGCCGAAGGCCAGGCCGAGAATCGTGGCAGGGACCGCCAACCCCCAAACGCCCAAAGTCATCCAGGCACTACCGGCAACCGGGCGGGTTTCTCCGGAGCCTCGCCATAGCAGGCACAAGGCCCGGGCCATATAGCCGCCGGTCAGCAGGGCACCGGCCAACGCCAGGGGGCCGAGCCAGGCGGTGCCCTGCGCAGACAGGGCGGCGGCGATTACCGCGTCCTTGGAAAAGAACCCACTCAGTGGCGGGATACCGGCCAGTGCCAGCGCTGCCAGCACAAAGCCGGCAAAAGTCCAGGGTCTGTCACGACCAACACCCTCCAACTGATCGAACCCGGTACCCCCGCGGGCATGCTGGAAGTCTCCGGCGGCAAGAAACAGGGTGCTCTTGATGGCGGCGTGGGCGAGCAAATGCAGGAGGGCCGCCAGCGGAACGCCGGCTCCAACCGCAACCAGCATCAAGCCATATTGACTGGCAGTGGAAGCGGCAAGCAGGCGTTTGAGATCACGCTCGGCAAGTGCAATAACTCCGGCCGCCACCGTGGTAACGCCGCCGACAAGTCCGACGACGAGCAACACCTCCGGTGTCAGCAGCGGGGCCGAACGGATCAGCAGGATGGCACCCGCCGCCACCAGGGTGGCCGAGTGCAGCAGCGCCGAAACCGGTGTCGGCCCCGCCATCGCGCGCATAAGCCAGTCCTGCAAGGGGACTTGGGCCGACTTACCCATGGCGGCCAGCAGCAACAAAAGCCCCGCGGCAGTCGAGGCACTGCCGCCGGCCTCCAGGGAGGCGGCAATCTCGCTGGTACCGGCCGACCCAATCAGCATAAATACCGCCACGTACAAACCCAGATCGGCGCTACGAGTGTAGAGGAAGGCGCGACCGGCGGCATCCGCGGCCTCGGGCCGCTGGAACCAAAAGCCAATCAGCAGGTAACTGCACAAACCGATCAACTCCCAGACCGCCAGCAACAGAACCCAGTCGCCGGCCAGCACCAGCGACTGCATAGCGGCCAGGAACAGGGACATTACTGCGTAGAAGCGGCACAGGCCGGACTCCCGCTTCATATATCCGACTGCATAAATCAGCACGAACGTGCCCACGGTGGCCACCGCCACCGCCAGCAGTGCTGTCATAGGTCCGGCGACCAATCGAAGTGGCATTTCCGGCAGACCGGGCAGAAGCAGGGTTTCGGTCTGCCCGCCGGCGACCCGGGCCAGTAGCCAGAGGCTGCCGCCCAGACTTAACGTCGCCCCGCCGAGGGCCATCGTCGCGAGGCCCCGGCGCAGAACCAGCAACGCCAGGGCGGCGATCAGTGGTGGCAATATCGGTAGAAGCACTGCACTCATCCTTTCAGGTCCCCGGCTTCTTCCATTTCAACCGAGCCCTTGGCCCGGAAACGCGCAATCGCGACACCGAAGCCAACCGCCATTTCGACCGCCATGACGGTCATCACCACCAGCACGAACATCTGGCCGGAGTAGCTTTCGGGGTGCAGAAAACGCCAGAAGGCGACCAAGTTCACCAACGCGCCTGCAAGAATCAGCTCCACCCCCATCATGATCATAACCAGATTGGTCTGGGACAACGCGCCATAAACACCAATGCCGCACAGGATTGCACCGGTTACAAGCGCCACGATCAGGACGAGAGTCATTCCGTATCCTCCTTGTCAGCACTATTGGCCGTCGTTTGCACCGGTATCGCCACCGCCGTGGCCGCAATCATCGCGGTCAAAATAGTGATACCGGCGGTTTCGAAGATCAGCATGGAGCGACCCAGCAATTCCATGCCCAGCGCCCGTGTCTGCATCGCCGCATCCGGCGCCTCGGCCGTTACAGGTCCCCAATCGGCCCAAAACGCGACCACTATCGCAACACCGGCAGCGACCACGCCAGCGCCAATTGAAAAGCGCTTCTGGTGGGTCATATCCATGCCCCCCATCCCGCCCGGGTCCATCATGAACATCACCATGAAAATGGCCATGATGCTCATCTCCGTCGCCATCATCATGATCTGCAGCACGCCCAGGAATTCGGTCTGCATCGCCAGGAACATGCAGCCGACGGCAGTCTGAGAAAACAACAGCGCCAGCGCGGAACGCACCATGGACGAGGTGCGAAACACCACCACGCCGAAGCCGATGGCGGCCAGCCCGAAAACGGCAACAAAAAAAGCCTGAGCGTACATTATGGAACCACCAGAACCAGTAAACCGACAACAATGATATTGAGCAGTGCCAGGGGAATCCCCAGGGTCCAGCACCACCGCATCAGATCCGCCTCGCGAATGCGCGGCAGATAGCGACCGGCCAGGAGCATCGACACGGCCACGGCCAGGGTCTTGATCAGGCTCCAGGCCCAGGGAGGCAGCAGCGGCCCATGCCAGCCGCCGAGGTAGAACACCGTGGTCGCGGAAGCCAGCGTGATCACCAGCGTCAGCCTGGCCAGGCGCAACACCCCCAGGCGCACGCCGGTGTATTCCGCGTCCACACCCCCGCCCAGTTCCCCGGGTGCGGTTGGCAGATCAAAAGGCGCACGAAACGCCAGCGCCATGGCGGCAATGAAAAACAGCACGAAACCAAGCGGCTGATAGACAATGTTCCACAAGCCGTCTTGGGAGCCAACGATCACCGTGGTCACCAGGGATTCGGCGCGCATCGCCACCGCAGTGATGGGCATGACAATAAGCATGGCGTAGGCGATGAGCTGGCCAAGGAATCGCCAGCCGCCGATCATGGCGTAGGCGCCATTCGGGCCCCAGCCGGCCATGATCAGCGCCACCAGCACATAGGCAAGCGCCGCGTTGATGAACAGCGCACCGGTAGCCAGATCCGCGATCACCAGGGTCGGCGCCAGAGGCAGAACCGCCGCGCCAAGCACCGCGACGATCAGCAGTAGCACCGGCGCCGTCTCGAAAAAGACCCGGTCCGGCGTGCGCGGTACAATGGATTCACGACCGAGGTGCGCCAGGCCGCTGAGTAGGGGCGCGGCCGGACGCAGGCGGCCCGTTGTCGTCCAGCCCTCGACCACGGCGAGCAGCCAGACGCTACCAAGCAACGCAAGCAACACGATGACGAAGTTCACGAGATCACCTCCCAGGGCGAAAGGTCAAGTGATCCGACCGCCACCAGTGCGTCGCCCAGTTCCCGGCCCTCGACAAGCTTTGCGACCAGGCCGATATGGTGACTGCAGGCGGTGTCCAACCTGTAGGATTTCACCTGGCCGTGTTCCAGAATCAGGCTCAGTTGAGCCTCGCCGCGCGGGGTTTCCACGGTGGCCTCACCGGTGCCTGATCCACGCCCGATGTTTCGCAAAACAGGTAGCCCCGGCTCCCCGGTTGCCTTGATGTAGTCGAGGCTCGTGATGATTTCGTCCAGGCGCTGCCACAGGCGCGCCCAGGCATCTCCGGCGTCGTCAGCAGCGCGCGCCACGGGGCCACTCAGGCCCGCAGTGCCCGATGGCAGTACGCCGATCCCCTTCAATCGCGATTTGAGCAAAGGCGTTCGCCCAAGACGAGCCGCCAATGCCTGCAGAGCGGGCGTCAGTTCCACAAGCCGTTTTCCACTGGCGCGGCGGATCTCCAGTTGCAGGGTTGCGGCACGATCCGTCAACCAGGCGAAGCCGAGCTGGCGCCCCGTTTGCGCCAGCCAACCCAGGTGACTGGCGATGCGCTCACATTCAAGCGCCACAGCCCGGGCCTGATCGGTTGCCAAATCGTTCTCCAGACCAGCCGCCCGCTCGATTGCCAGGCAGGCCAGCAGTCGGTAGCTCACGCTGGCCAGTGGCATGGCCGACGCCAGGCGCTCGATAAAGGTCTCGGCGTCGATCTCCTTGCCTTCTTCACTCTCATTGATCATGCCCACCAAGGATGTGGCCTGTCCTTCTGTTACGCCGTCACCGTCAAGAGTCAGCGTCAACTTGAGCCCACCAGGCAGACCGGGGAAAACCGGACCGAACGGCACCTCCATCCAGTCCATCGCCAACCCGTCGGCGCTACGAGGCAGGTCCTTGGTCACTTCAATCATGGACATGAATCCCGAGGCGCCGTGGTCATGCCCACCATGATCATGACCACTATGACCGTGACCTACATGATCATGGCCACCATGTTCGTGGCTATCATGACCGTGCTCACTGTGATCATGCCCCGAATTTTTCTCCTCCGCGTCGCCGTCGGACTCATCGTGCTGGTGCTTGTGTCCGTGATCATGATGGTTTTCGTGCGAGTGCTGATGACCCTCGTGCTGCTCGTGATCGTGCTCATGCGAATCATGATGGTCATGGCAGTGACCATGATGGTGTTCGTGTTCATGGTGTTCATGGTGTTCGTGCTGCTGCGCATGATCATGATGCTGGTGTTCGTGCTCATGGTGCCGGTGCTCGCGATGATCGTGCCCATGGTCATGCTCGGGGGCCGGCTCCCCTGCCTCCCGGGCGACCAGGTCCATGCCACACTTGGGGCAACTACCCGGCTCGTTCTGGACAACTTCCGGGTGCATGGGGCAGACATACTCTATCCTGGCGTGCAGAACAGGGGCGTCGA
The DNA here is from genome assembly GCF_023156235.1 of Marinobacter goseongensis. Lineage (GTDB taxonomy): Bacteria > Pseudomonadota > Gammaproteobacteria > Pseudomonadales > Oleiphilaceae > Marinobacter > Marinobacter goseongensis. The sequence goes on from NZ_JAKZAI010000031.1 coordinate 14,566, forward strand.
AATCCTCGGGGGAGTCTGAGAATGCGCCCTTGGCCAGCGCGCGCTTCAACCAGTCAACCGCGTCGATCAGACCGGCTTGCGAAACACCCGCGGAAAAATCAGGGTCCGGTAGCGTTGACGGCGTCTGTCCGCCCAAAATGACAATGGCTCGCGGCCTCGGCATCTGCGCATAGAGCACCGCCACGGCCTCGTTCATTTTCTCTGAAAGCTCGCCGATAATCAGGAGCACGCTCGCATCGCGAGGTGTCGCGGTGATGCGCATACCTGCCGCTGTCACATCCAGGCCATGGGACAGTGCCACTTCAGGCCCCGGGACGATCAGGCAGCTCAGGTTGCCCGCGAGAGCCCGGGAAACCCACTTCTGAAGTACCGTGAACCGCCCCTGCCGCTGGCGCGCGCCCGTAATGGTCATTGTTGGGTCAGAAATCATTGCCGCCTCAATGCCCCCTGACTCCAGCCGTAGAGCAGACCAAGAAAGAGAATGGCAAGAAACACGCCCATGTCATACAAAGCGACTAACCCTACTTCCCTGTATACAACAGCCCACGGGTACATGAACGCCATCTCCATGTCGAAGGCCAGAAACAGCAACGCGTAGCCGTAGTACCGTGCATGGTAGCGTCCCCAGACCGGGTCTCGAGACAAGGCTCCGGAACTCGCCGGCACATCCTTGCCCAGTTCCCGGTGTGCCGGGCCAATGGCACGGGCAAGCCCATACAGAGCCAGAACGGTAGCTGCAATGCTGAGCACCAGGGCAAGCAGCAGACTGTACTGCTCCAAAACACTCATCATCTAACCCTCAAGTCGCTCAACCGAATATGTCCTCCGATTATTTTCTCCAGAGACAAGATCAATATGGACTTAACTCGCTTCCTGGTTCCGCATGGGCGAAACGTACTTCCTGAGTGAATAGAGGCTGAATCACTCGCCCCTAGATATCCCTACTCCAGACCATGATGCTTCCCTTCGTATAACTTAACGTTCCTGATCTTGCCTCCTTCATTGATCAATTCGTAAGCGTTGCCGGACAAAGGCTTTATTTGATTGCAAGAATAATCGCGACCGTACACTGACGTGCAAAACCTACCGTCTTTCACCTCCCACGTTCCGATATAGTGGGTAAGGTTTCCCTGCTGTTCGCGATATTTGGTCATTCCATAGATCGAACCATCAGGATCATAGTACTCATGAAAAGTCCGAGTGCGGAAAGTGTCCTGAGCATCTCGGAATTCCATTTGCACCGTGTTTCCGACGACAACACTAGCAACATCTTCGCCCGAAAGAGCCTCTTCAGCGTGCAAAAATGGCACTTGCAAAAACATCAAACATACGAACAATTTTAGATTTCTTGCTTTCATCTCGTTGTCTCCCGGTTTCATTCAATAATTGTCGTCACATGGACGACAGCATTAATTCGTATCGTAGGATTGTGAAAAAGAGCTCAACGCATCAGTTGAATTGCAACACCCCATTTATTTCCCACTACGTTCAACAGGCCAGTCACTAAAAGCGATGAAGTAGAGAAGAACCAGATTGACGATGGGGATAAGTATCAAGACGCCCATCCACCCCGGATATCCCGTGCGCTGGCAAATACGCCGGGCCGGTATCACTACCACAATGCCAATCACCAGCATCCAGAGCCAGTGCCCGGCCCACATGGTGTTGCCAAACATGTTTTCCCCCATCGTGATACTGCCCTCCATGTTGAATTCCGATTACTGGTGACCGTGAGCATGGGATTCCTCGTGGCCGTTTTTTTCGGCGGCGGCAGCCCTTTTCAGGAAAAGCTGCCCGGATACCGCGATCACGATCATCGTGACAACCGCCACGCCAATGACAAACGGGTCGGTATTCAGTTTGACCCAGACAAAGCCGCCAAGCACGAGCAAATCCAGACCGATGGCCGTTGCCGGCACCCACGCCCTGGCCTTCACATCGTCGCGCAGGTAGCGAAGCACGCCCCAATGGATGGCAATGTCCATAACCAGGTAGAACACGATACCCAGGGCGGCAATCCGGGAGAGGTCAAAGAAGGCTGTCAGAGCCAGCCCCAGGACCACAGTGTAGACCAGCGTGTGCTTCTGGATGCTGCCCGGCATACCAAAATGACGGTGAGGGACCAGTTTCATTTCAGTCAGCATGGCAAGCATGCGCGAGACAGCAAAAATGCTGGCCAGAATGCCACCCGCGGTGGCCGTCATGGCAATGGCGACCGTGAACCAGAGGCCATAATCCCCCAGCGCCGGACGCGCGGCAGCCGCAAGGGAGTAATCCTGGGTCTTGATGATTTCCGCCAGGGACAGGTTGCTGGCCACGGCAAAACCGACCAGGGTGTAGATCACCACGCAGGCCGCGATGGAAATAATGATTGCTCGCCCCACATTCCGCTTAGGATCTATGACTTCGGAACCACTGTTAGTGATAGTGGTGAAGCCTTTGAAGGCAAGTATTCCAAGTGCCGTCGCACCCAGGAAATTGCCTGCGGTTCCGGCCTCGCCCGGGCTTGAGAAATCCACCGCCAGGCTGTCGGCAATCCAGACGCCCACCAGCCCGAAAACCAGTATACCGCCGATTTTCAGAAACCCGATAAAGGAAGCCACGCCCTGAATCATCCGGTTACCGAGCAGATTGGTCAGAAACGCCGCCAGGATCAGCGACACACCCAGAATGGACACCATGCGACCACTTTCATCACCACCGAACAGTTGCATGGTGTAGGAACCGAAAGTACGCGCGAGGAAGCTCTGGGCGATCACCATCGAGAAATACATCAGCAAGGCGTTGAACGCGGTCGGCAGCCGATTGCCATAGGCTTTGTAAAGGTACATGCCAATGCCCCCGGCTGACGGCCAGGCATTGGAAATCTTGACGTAGGAATAAGAACTGAAGCTGACGATCACCGCGGCCGCCAGAAACGCCAACGGGAAAAGAACCCCCGTCATCTGCGCCATTTGCCCGGTAAGGGCAAAGATACCGGCGCCGATCATGACGCCGGTACCCAGCATAACGGTTCCCGTGAGGGTGAGACTGCCTTCCTTGTAGAGAGTAGTTCTGTCCTGCTCCCTGCTCATCTAACCTCCAGCTATTTTCGTTTCATGGGCGGGATCTTTGAACAGCAAAACGGATCAAGTTTGGCATTGGCACGTACGTTATCATCTGTAAACCGGTACCACGCCAGTTTCCGTTTAGTCCACCACCCCCCCTTCAACCGACCGCCATGTGCTTCAATCGCCTCCAGCAACTCATCGGTGGACCAATGGGTTCCATCGAAGGTGACTTGCAGTTGGTTATTTGCCTTGCGTTCGGCAAAATCTACACAGGGATGATGGTTGAGTTCGTGAATAAAATCAAACCATTCGCCCTCTTCAATACCTTCAACGGCAAGTTTTCGGCGCAGCAGAAACTGCTCTTGGTTCGATGCTTTGTGTGCTTTAGTCATGGGAGAAACCTCTTAGCCTTATCATTTCCCCTCTATGACAACATGCGGACCTGAACTGCGACTGAAAATGGACACAGACTTTCGGTGGATTTGAGTTACATCAAATCATAGACGAAAAAGGGCCGTGGGTTTCCCCATGGCCCATCAGCATCAGAATGCGATTCGAGCGCCGATTACGGCAAACCAATCTTCTGTGCCGCCGCCGCTCGCCTCGGCCAGGT
>NZ_JAKZAI010000032.1 GCF_023156235.1 Marinobacter goseongensis
TTCTGTGGCCTGACGGCCACCCGGGGGTGGGTCAAAATAAATGGCCAGTAGTGGGTCATTTTAATTGGCCACTAACAACAACTATTTCGGTGCCTACGCCGATTTTACCTTTAACAAAATGGCCTATAGCGGCTCGGTACTTTACAAAAAGTCGTCCGGGCGTGACTCTGACGCAACAGATGGCGACACGTACATGTTGAATCTGTATGCCCAGAGGCATTGGGGCAACGCAAGCCTCAAGATTCACGGCATCTACATTCCGGCTGATGACAGCAGCAATGGTGCAGATCGCTTCGCGGCAAACAAGTCAGGCTGGGAGCTGAATAGCAGCAATCTGCAAATCTTCGGAACAGACTACTACTACAACAATGGTTCCCAGGGGGCCAAGTCAGTTTATGACGCAGCTTACCAGGGATACGGTCTGATGGGGCTGATAGTCTCGGGTGATCAGGAACTTTCCAACGACTACTACCTGAAGTACGGCACAGGATACTTCCGGGCTGCCGACGACGCGCCCGACAGCGCTGCTCAGGCCAACGGCTCAACCCTTGGTACTGAAGTCGCTGCTCAGCTTGGTAAAAAGTTTGCCGGCGTGTATGACATCAGCCTCCGCGGTTCTTACGGTTTCATGGGAGACTTCTACGGAGATGACCCGGAGGATACCTATAAGGTCGTAGCTATGGTCAATATCAGTTACTGATCAACGTGTAATTTCATGATCTGATACAACGGCCGGGCCTTAGTCCGGCCGTTTGTCATTGAGCCGAACATGCGGAAGGTCGGCAATGATTTTGACGAAATCCTCCAAATGAGGACACTAGCTGACCCACGCAAAGGGGCCAGCCTTTTCTACTGGGCATTATCGTACTAAAACCACCACCGGACGCCCGCCACGAAGCTGGAGGACTCGACGTCTTCCCCCTCGCGCTCACGAAGGTCCTCTGTGTTGCCCAGAAAGCGGGTGTAAGAAACACCCACGTAGGGCGCAAACTCCCTCGAAAAGTGGTATCTCAGACGGAGCCCCAGGCCCACATTATTGATGCCACTACCGACGCCCCACTCCTCAACATCGCTGAAGGCAACGAGCGTTTCGCCGCGGCCCTGCAAAATGAGCCTTTGGGTCAGCAGCCAGTCGTACTCGGCTTCAAGATCGTATGACACGTCACCGTCGTCGGTGACTCGGAGATTTGTGTCTACCTCAAACCAGTAGGGGGCAAGTCCCTGCAATCCAACAATGGCCGAATAGCGCTCCTTATTAGGGCTGGGGCCAAACGTTGTCTGGGCACCCAATCCTGTCTGTATATCCCAGAAGCGATCGAAGCGATAGCTGTACTGCACATCAAAATTTTCGATGTCGCCGCTGTCGCTGGATAGATCAGTCTCACCTTCCGTTTCGACCCAGAGCCGATTGCGATCTTTACCAATCCAGGCCTGGGCGTCCCACAGGGCCAATTCGTTGTCGCCGTCACGCTGGTATTCCATCCGGTCAAACAGAACCTGGCCAAACACCTGGTTGTCGTGTATCGGCAGCGTCCAGTCCGGTTCGGCCTGAACGCCAGTACCGGCGGCGCCGGCTCCCGAGGCAAGCGTTAAGGCTGAGGCACCCACAACCCACTTGATGCGATTCATCATAATGTTCATCCCCTATCCCGTTAAACGACCGACACGACACGAAACATGCCTGCGTCCATGTGGTACAGAAGGTGGCAATGGAAAGCCCAGTCACCCGGTGCATCCGCTGTGATCAGCGCGGATACACGCTCGCCGGGTTTGACGGAAATCGTGTGTTTGCGTGGACGATATTCACCTGCACCGGTTTCCAGTTCCATCCACATGCCATGCAGGTGAATGGGGTGATCCATCATCGAGTCGTTGACGAGGATCAATCGCAGGCGCTCGCCATGGTAGAACTTGACCGGGCCATCGACTTCAGAGAACTTTTTGCCGTCGAACGACCACATGTAACGTTCCATATTGCCGGTAAGGTGCAGTTCCACCTCGCGTTCGGCCGGGCGCTTGTCGGGCCAGCCCTCAATGCTCTGCAACTGGGAATAAGTCAGCACCCGATGGTTGGCTGTTTCAAAGCCTACACCAGGGTCATCCAGACGCGATTGCGGGCTGGAAGCCACCATGGCCGCCCCGGGACCGTGATTATCAGGGCCATGGGATATCGGCCGACCCGCCGTCGGGACCTCATTCATCGTTGCTTTGTCCGAGCTCATCTTGTTCATTCCCGAGTCGGCGCCATTCATCATCATTTGGCCATGGGCTTTGTCGTTGCTGCCTGACATCATTTCCATCTTGCCACCCATGTCCATGCCGCTGTCCATGTTCATATCGCCGTCCTTGCCCATGGCGCCCATGCTCATCGCGCCCATGCCCATGGCGGCCATACCGCGCTCGGTTCGCGGATACATGGGCGGTACTGGCGCCTCCATTCCCTTGCGGGTGGCTAACGTTCCGCGCACATACCCCGACCGATCCTGTGACTGGGCAAACACGGTGTGAGCCGTGTCGGTTGGCTGTACAATCACGTCGTAGGTTTCCGCCACGCCAATGCGGAATTCATCCGTTTCAACGGGTTGCACTGGTTGGCCGTCAGCGGAAATAACCGTCATCGGGAGGCCCGGGACACGGACATCAAAGAAGGTCATCGCCGAGGCATTGATGAATCTCAGGCGAATTTTCTCGCCGGGACGGAACAGCCCGGTCCAGTTACTGGCAGAAGGCGATCCGTTCATCAGGTAGGTATATTCAGAAGCGGTTACATCCAGAATATCCCGGGGGCTCATTCGCATTCTGCCCCACATGCCGGCTTTGCTCCACGCAGCATCCCAGCCCATGGTTTCAACATCCTTGAAGAAGTCGCTAACGGTGCGCTGGTTGTAGTTATAGTAGCCCTCTGCCACTTTCAGGTTGCGGAATACGTCCTCGGGAGAGTCAAAGGTCCAGTCAGATAGAACCACAACGTATTCGCGGTCATAGGCCACCGATTCCGGCTCGGCAGGATCAATGATAATCGGCCCATAATGGCCCAGCTGTTCCTGAAGGCCAGAGTGGCTGTGGTACCAGTAGGTGCCGTGCTGTTCGACCGGAAAACGGTACTCAAACGTTTCGCCGGGCATGATGCCGGGAAAGCTGACGCCAGGAACGCCATCCATCTGGTACGGCAGAATCAGACCGTGCCAGTGAATGGATGTTGCCTCCGGTAGCGTATTGGTGACACGCAAGATTGCCTCGCGCCCCTGTTTGAGGCGCACCAGAGGCGCTGGCAGAGTGCCGTTGATGGTGATGGGCTGTTCCGAGACTGTGCCCCCTATCTTGAGAGGTGTTCTCGCGACGGTCAGGTCGTAGATGTCAGCGCCATTACGCACGGTGTGAAATGCGTTCGTGTTGTCCAGTTGTCCTCTAGCATAGGCCGGCAACAAGCTGTCGAAACCGGCAAGAAGTCCCATCGTGGCAGCTCCTTGGATAAGGCGCCGCCTGGACATACCTGCATAGAAATGTCTATCGCTCATAGGTTGCTCCTAAAACCATGTATATACAGCTTCTTGCGTTCGTGACTCGATTATTGATGCTACCCGGTGCAACTGAAATCAAACTGAAAAGTCGACCGGTAACCCCCCATTTTTAACGGGTTGCTGTTTTTCTGGGGAGTTGCCGTTACTGGTACAATCCATGGCAGACTGGCGAAACTTTCCCACCACGAAAAACGGCGCTTACAAATGAAAATTCTGATTGTTGAGGACAATGCGGTACTTGCCAAAAAAATATCGGACTGGCTTGCGCAGGCGCACTACACAGTCGATGTCGCCAAAACCGGCAAAGAAGCAGACTCGTTGATTGAAACAAGCTCCTACCAGGCCGTTATTCTCGATATCGGACTGCCCGATGAAAATGGACTGTCTTTAATGCAAAGATGGAGAAAAAACGGGAAAAAAGAGGCCATCCTTATTCTGACCGCACGCTCCAACTGGACTGAGAGAGTAGAAGGGTTGAACGCGGGTGCCGACGATTACCTTCCCAAACCGTTTGAGTTTGATGAACTGAAAGCCCGGCTCAATGCAATTATCCGAAGGAAGGATGGCAGAACAACAGATCAAATCAGTGTCGACGGATTTCGTCTCAACGCCAGCTACCGAACGCTGACCACGCCCGACCAGAAAGAGTTCAGACTGACAGCCACTGAATTCCGCCTTTTGCAGTGTTTCCTGCGTTCACCAGACAGGGTATTTTCACAGGATGAACTGGTTGAAACCCTCTACAACATTGAAAGATGTCCCACCAGGAATGTTGTTCAGGTCTATATAGCCAGGCTCAGAAAAATAATAGGGGGCAATAAAATCAAGACTTTGCGTGGCCAGGGCTACCTCTTCGAAAAAGATCCTACTGGCTGAACGCCCGAACGAACCAGGTCAACATATGCCAGCTCCAAAGAGTATCCGAAGAACAGCCATTCAGTATGGGGCTGTTTTCAGCCTCGTCTATTTCACCCTGATATTCTTTTCACATGCCTACGTGATAAAACAACTATCGGACGAGTCCAGGAAACAACACCTGAGTAAAGAGCTGGAAAACTTTCAGGCAATCATTGAAGCCGAGTCCCCGACAACTGACGACCTCAGGAACATGATCCATCAGTTTGAAATGCTTCTGGGGCATGCCATCATCATCGAAACGGCAGGCGGGAGCGTCCTGACGAGCAACAACTTTGACCTGAGCCAAATGCAGGGCGTTGTGGATAAGCCCGAGGGTTTTATTCACATAGCGCAGGGCGCGAACACGCTTTTTGGGCTTAGACGTACGTTCACTGCTACTGGAAAGCTGGCCTCAATCACCGTTCTTGAAACCGAGGGGGCGCTCTCTGAACGACCGCTGAAGGCCCACCTGACATTGCTCGGTGCCTCGGCCGTTCTTCTGGCGATACTGCTGGCACTGATTGGAACCACCACACATCTGACGTTAAAGCCCATCAGTAGGATAAAAGAGGACCTGAGACGGCTCCAATCCGGGAAACAAAGTCGTCTGAACCCTCACGTGCCGGAAGAGTTTCGTCCGCTGATCCGGCAGCTCAATGATTTGCTCGAGCTGTCAAACCGGCGGCTGGACCGCCACCGCCGCCTGAATTCCGATCTCTCTCACCTGGTCAAAACCTCTATTTCTGCCAATCTTGCCATTTTGTCGGATATCGATACCTTGCCTCCGTCCCGGGAGGATGTTGTGTTTATGGCCTCTAACTTGCGGGAGCTTGACAAATCCCTGAAATACCGGATGAGCAAAGCAGACATATCAGGCAGACAGATGGGACGGACGTGCATGCCGGTTGAAATCACGGCAAGTGTCATCACCGTTATGGAAAAAATCTTCCCTGACACGGTTTTTCGCCTCCACACCAACTTACCTGAAAACTTCAGCTGGCCAATGGAGCGACAGGATCTTTCAGAGCTACTTGGCAATTTACTCGAAAATGGCGGGAAGTGGTGCCAGACAACCGTCGACGTTACAATCGCCCGCACGTCATCAGGACTCTCCATAGAAGTAGCGGACGATGGCCCCGGAATTTCTCCCGAGGCGGCAGCCACTGTCATGAACAGGGGTGCCAGGCTGGATGAAACGGTCGCCGGTTTTGGGCTCGGATTGTCCATCGTGTCCGAGATTGTCGAAGACAACCTCGGACAGATGAACATGGGTACCTCAAAAAACGGAGGAGCCAGCATTGTCATTCTACTGCCACTTCCGGATTAGAAAACCTCCAGAAAGGCAACCGTCGATGACGCAGCGCGGCTTCTCCCATTTTTTACCGTTGGATATCACTCACCTTGGCTCTTGAAAAGCGACCGAACAGAACCGGCAAAACAAAGAGTGTCAGGAAAGTTGCAGTCACGAGACCACCAACAATCACGCTGGCCAGTGGCTTCTGGATTTCCGCTCCCACGCCCGTCGACAACAGCATCGGTATCAAGCCGAGCGCCGAGGTTATTGCTGTCATCAAGACAGGACGTAAACGGGAGACGGCACCTTCAAACACCGCGGTATCCACGTTCAACCCATCCTGTATTCGCTGATTGATGCTTTCGACCATAACGACCCCGTTAAGCACCGCCACACCAAACAGTGTGATAAATCCAACGGAACTGGGCACTGAAAGATACTGGCCGGAGACCCAGAGCGAAAAGACACCACCAATTACGGCAAGCGGCACGTTGACCAGAATCAACAGCGCTTGACCAACCGAACTGAAAGCGAAGTAGAGCAACAGCGCAATCAGCCCCAGAGATACAGGTACCACAATGGTCAATCGTTTCTGAGCTCGCTGCTGGTTTTCGAACTGACCACCAATATCCACCGAATAGCCGGGGGGAAGGTTCACTTCTGACGCGATGGTATCCTGAATATCGACAACCACACTGCCCATGTCACGACCCTGCACATTGGACTGAATGACCACACGGCGCTGAACGTCGTCGCGGCGCACCTGGGGCGGGCCGGACTCAATAGACACATCGGCCACATCACCGAGTCTCACCCAGGCTCCGGAAGGCGCCTGCAACCTGAGATCAGCAATGGCATCCCGGTCTTCCCGGAAACGTTTGGCCAGGCGCACATAGATATCGTACCGCTCATTTCCGTTGATGATCTGGCCCGCGGCGGCACCACCCAGTCCGTCCCGGACGACACTCATCACATCAGACACGGCGAGTCCGTACCGGGAAAGTGCCTGACGGTCTGGCTGAACCACCAACTGCGCTTCACCGGCAATCTGCTCCATGGCCACGTCCCGGGTCCCCTGAACAGTTCGGACCGCCGCTTCGATCTGTTGGCCTTTCTCGGCCAGCACCTTGAGATCCGGGCCAAAGAGTTTGATGGCCAACTGCGCGCGGACACCAGACAACAATTCGTCAACCCGAGTTGCAATAGGCTGAGAAAAGTTAAACAGTAGCCCCGGGTGCTGTTCGAGCTTCGCCTCAAACAGGGCCTGCAATTCATAGCGATTACTGGCGCTGGTCCACTCGGCTGTTGGCTTGAGGCCAATGTAGATTTCGATGTTGTTGACGGGCTCCGGATCGCCGCCTATTTCCGGTCGGCCCGCCCGGGACAGCGCGTAGGTCACCTCTGGAAACTCCATCAGCATGGCCTCCAGTTTCGGCGCCACTTCAAGCGCCGTATCGAGGCTTGATGAAGGGGCCAGGGTCACCCGGAGGTTAATCGTGCCCTCTTCCAGTTCAGGCACGAACTCCGTGCCCAGTCGTGGAACAATCAGCGCCGCCAGTACAACAAGAACCGCCGCCGCGCCAACAACCACGCGGCTATGCTTCAGTGACCAGGCAAGCCCCATGCGATAGAGCTTTTCCAGGGGTTTTAGAATGAAGCTTTCCCGCTCCCGGATACCCTTACAGAACATGTATGACGCCAGCGCGGGTACAACCACCAGAGCGACGATCACCGCCGACACGATAGCCAGCATGATGCTGATTGCCATTGGCTGGAACAGCTTGGCTTCCACACCTTCGAAGCTGAACAGAGGCATGAAAACGACCAGGATAATCGCCGTCGCGAAAAAAATCGGCCGTGCCACTTCCCGGCCGGCTTCCTGGAGACGAAGGGCAATGCCATGATCATCGTGTGACGCGTCCAATGGATCGGGGTCATCTCCAGCCAACTCATCCCGATGGTCGTCATGCTTAGCATCAGGATGGGTCAGATGCTTGAACATGTTCTCAACCATAACAACAGAGCCATCCACCAGCATGCCGATTGCCACAGCAATACCGCCCAGAGACATCAGGTTGGCCGAGAGACCGAACCAGGCCATGATCATCAGGGCAATCCCGATGGAAATCGGTATTGAAAGCAGCACCAGCGTTGTTGCCCGCAGATTCATCAGGAACAGGGCAAGCACGATCGCAATAAACACAAAAGCCAACAGAAGCGCATTGGTCACCGTCTCTACGGCCTTGGTCACCAGATCCGCCTGGTTGTAATAGGGCTCAAAACGAACCCCACTCGGAAGCGCCTGATTTATGCGATCAATGCGGGCCTCGATGCCGTCGATGGTGGCTTTTGTGTTGGCCCCCATTCGTTTGAGTACAATGCCAGAAACCACTTCACCCAGTTGTTCAACCTGACCGGCTTCATCCTTCCGGGTCATGGTTACCGCACCCTGGCGAATTTCAGTGCCCAGCGCTACCTCGGCGACATCGTTCACTGTCACTGTAATGCCATCACTGGTTTTAACGGGCACCTGACGGATCTGCTCGAGCCCCTGCTCGCCATTACCCAGCCAGCCCATACCGCGAATAACCAACTGCTCCTGCCCGCGGCCCATATACCAGCCCCCAACATTGGAGTTGTTGTTCTCCAGGGCTTCCATGACATCGTTCTGTGATAAGTCATAGGACAGCATTCGCGCCGGGTTCAGGTTAACCTGGTACTGGCGGACCTCTCCGCCAAACGACAGGATTTCCGTAACCCCTTCAGCCGGTATCAGCAACAGTTTGACCAGCCAGTCGTGCAAGCTGCGCAATTCCATTGCGTCGTACCCCGAATCCGGGTCCGCTATCAGCAAGTACTGGTAGACCTGGCCAAGACCGGACGTATTCGGCCCCATTTCAGGCACCCCGACCCCGTCCGGAATCAGCTCCCGCGCGGCCTGCAACCGCTCGAAAACCAGTTGGCGCGCGAAATAGATATCCGTGCCCTCTTTAAAGACCACGGTGACACCAGACAACCCGGTTTTGGAGATGGACCGAACCTCCTCAACATCCGGCAACGCATACATCACCGCTTCAATGGGATAGGTGATCAGCTGCTCGACTTCCTCAGCCGCAAGTCCGGGCGCCTCTGTATTAACAGCGACCTGGACGTTTGTAACGTCGGGGAAAGCATCAAGATTCAGTTTTGGTATCTGAAACGCGGCCGTGGCGATAAGCACTGCAAGCGCAATAAGAACCAACAGGCGGTTCTGAACCGCCCAGTCGACAACTCGGTTGAACATAATGGCTCCCGGAATCAGTGGTTGTGCGGATCAAAGCCGCCTTTGGCAATCTCAGAGGCCACAAAAAATGCGCCCCGCAAAACGACTCGTTGGCCCGCAGCCAGGCCGGAAACCTCACGGAGCCCGCCAATTGAGCGGCCCAGTTCCACTTCCACGGGTTCATACTCGCCTTCGGCCTCTTCCACATAGACCGTCCAGTCGCCGTCCGCGCCACGCATCAATGCAGTCTCCGGCACGGCAAGCACCGGCTCGCTGGTCTTAAAACGAAAATACACATCTGCGAACATTCCTGGATGAAAACGATCTTCAGGATTGTCCAGCTCCAGCCTGACAATCCGCGTGCGGGTCACAGGATCAATGGTGTGGGCTTCCTGGGACACCGTTGCCACGCCCACACGACCCGCTGCCCTGACTTCGGCTTCCGCGCCCTTCTCTAGAACAATGTCGGAGCTTGCTGGCAGATGGGCTTCTACCCAAAGCTCACTCTCATCAGCAAGAGTCACCAGCGGCTGGCCAGCCTCAACTCTTTGTCCTTGCTCAAACTCATCGGTCAGTACTGCACCATCCACGCGAGCCCTGAGCATGTATTCACCGAGACTATCCACCCCGCTGGCCTTCAACGCACCAATGTCATCATCGTTCAGCCCGTAAGCAAGCAGAGTCGCCCTTGCTGCTTCAATGTTGGCTTTCGCTGTATTGAACCGCTGATCGCCAACCACGGAACGACCCAGCCCGCTGATTCGCTTCCATTCAGGAAAAGCTTTCCTGTAATCCGCCTGCGCCTGTGCCACCGTCTCACTGAACAGGGTTACCAGCGGCTGGCCCTTGGTTACGTGCTCACCCAGTTCCACGTGACGCCGCAGCACCACTGAGGCAACCCGGGGGGACACGTGATAGCTGGTATAGCCGTTGGTCAGCAGCTCACCGGGAGCGTAGATTTCATAGTCAACGTGCTTGCTTTCGAGGGTTGCTACTTCAATGCCGGCGAGCTCTTTCTGTTTGGCATTGATGCTTGCGGTGGCCGCTTCTTCATGGCCACCGTTCTCGTCTTCGTGGCCGTGCCCCCCTTCCTCTTCATGATCACCTTCCTCCTCATGCTCACCTTCCTCCTCATGCTCACCTTCTTCACCATGATCTTCCTTATACTCGCCCTCCTCACCGGTGACTTCCTGATGATCGTCGCCACTGGCAGCATGATCATGACCGGCTTCCTGATGAGCATCTTCCTCTGCCTGTACAAAAGAAAGTGGGGCTGTAAGCAACGTCAATGCGAATACAGAAATCAGAGTTTTTTTCATAATGAATATCCAGTTTCCAGACTAGTATTGGAAGAGGGTGATCAGTTCGCCAGACTGACTCAAGAGCTCAATCAGACCCAGTTGCGCCAGCTTTTCCAGTTCAATACCGGTTTTCAGGCTCTCCGCGCGCTGGCCCAGCGCCTGGAGATACTCAGAGGTGGAGAGGTCGCCGACCTGCCACTGCTTCTCAAGCAAATCAGCACTTCGCTGTACACGCCCCTGGGAGAGTTCTGTCCATCGGCTGAGTTGGGTGTCGTATCGCTTCCAGGCAGCTCGGGCGCCCGCCAGACCATACTGCTGCTTCCGATAAAGTGCCTGAAACCGAGCTTCGGCCTCTAATGATCGTCGGTTGGCAGCCTGGATTTCGGCACCGTAGTTATTACGGACATTCAGAGGGATCGAGAACGTCAGGCCAACCAGGTTCTCACCGCCATCACGCCCTCCGCTCAGCCCGACCGTGGGAGATGCCGTCGCTCTGCGACTGACCACCTCGGCTTCGCTCCGCAGCACCTGCCACCTCGCGCGGGCGGCAACAATTGACGGATGAGCCAGCAAATTGTCGTTATCGACCCTGGAAGCAAGAGCCGGCCAAATGTGCCCGGGGATCCCCCCATCCTGAGGCCGCCAATCCGGCAGAAGCTCTCTGACCCGGGCTTGCGCCTGATCAACCGCAGCCTTTGCCTGGGCGAGTTCACTGAGCTGCTGAGAAAGGCTTAAAAAAAGCAGCTCTGCATCGGTACGACCCAGGTCGCCCGCCTGCTGGCGTTGCTCAACCTGCTCCAGCAAGGCATCCAGACGGTGTTGCTGGGATTCCGCAATTTCTTCGGCACGCGTCGCCGCGCGCCACTCGACAAGCGCAAACAGCGACTCGGACGTTTGTGCCAAAACCGCTTCGTTCAAATCAGCTTCAGCGGAAAGCCTGATCAGCTTTGCCTTGTCCTTTAGCGCACCCTGTTGATCAGACCAATCGATCGTTTGTGACAGCCCTGCCTCAAAGTTGTTTTCACTGCCCGTTCTGTCTGCTCCAACAGACAGCTCCGGGTTATACAGCGGTTGTTCGCTTGCCTCAGCATCCTGATTCCGGGCTGCCGCCTGCTCTGTCGCCGCCATAACATCCGGATGTTTGCTTATCTGGCCAGTGAGCCAATTTGTCCAATTCACAGTCTCCGCTTGACCGAACAGAGGAATGGACAATAGTACTGAACACAGCAACGCTCTGGGCGAGTGCTTGCTTGCCTTCATCGACTTTCTCCCGAAGGGGTAAATAGCCACAATTCATGGGCGCGAGGCGTCCATGACAAGGTAGGAACAGGCCAGGATAGTAAGTGAAAAGGTTGAAATGAACTTGAATTCGAAGCGTCATCCACAAAAGAAACCGCCCTCCAACTCCACCAGCATTCCCGGACTGTCCTTTTGACGGACAAAATGAGTACCAAAGACTTATGTTTCTGTAGCGCTCAGATCAATAGCCTGTCATTCGATGCCCCTTACTTTCCGTCACTTCTTCAAGGTGATCTATGTCTCGAGCAACGAATAACGCAGGCGCACCGCGCCACGGATTCAAACTCAAACTGGCTTTCCTGGTTCTGTTATGGCCCCTCACGGTCAAATCAGAGCTCGCAGTCGATGAAATTTACTCCCCCCGGGTAACTGCGGGGGATCTCGAAATCGGAGTGGTTGGGGCGTTTCTGGACAGTGAGGGGAGCGAAATTGACAACCTTCGTGCCGATCAGTGGGAGGTGGGTTACGGGCTATCTGAACGCCTGAGCGCCGAACTTAACTTCAACGCAATCAAGAGACCGGGGCGAGCGTATTCACTTGAGGAATACGAAATCGAACTGATTGGAAACTTTTTTCAAGACACTGAGAGCGCTGCGGGCTTGTTCATTGAACTGTCAAAAGAACATGGCCAAAAAGCCGGTGGAGTGACCCTTGGGTCACTTTACGAGAGACAGCTATACGCGCATTACAGCATCCTGACGAACCTTCTGGTTAGCCGCTCATTTGGCGAAGACGACGAGCAGCTTGAGCCCACTGGCTCATTACAGTTCGCCTACACGAAGTCTGACACGTTTCAGCCAGGGCTGGAGTATTACGGGGCCGAAAACAACCATTTGATGGGACCTGCCATCCTGGCTGAGTTCAGAATGGGTTCCAGTATTCTGGAACTCCAGGCGGGCGTTGCATTTGGCCTCACTACGGACTCAGACGATATGATCTATCGCTGGGAACTGGAGATAGAACTGTGATGGCGGCCCGCAACCAAAAGCCGCAGAACCGCCATCCAGTTTCCAGAGCACTAGCTTGAAGCAGGCTCCAGTGCACTCTCACCGGTTTCGCCGTCCTCGATACGAACAGCCCGAACCAGGCGGGATACAAGTACCTTGCCGTCACCCGGGTGCCCATCCTGGGTTCTGCCCGTTCTGACAATGAGTTCCACAACTTCACCAGCGACATCATCGGTCGCTACGTCTACTTCCAGCTTGACCATCTTCACTTTCTCCAGAGGCGACTCATCGCCGACCAGATGACCAAATTCGCTGAGAGGCACGACAGCAATGCTTGTCACGCCCTTGACTCTGGCCAGAGCATCAACCACATGCTCTGCCATAACCTCTCTGACATAAGCCTTTATTTCATACATAAGCCTTCTCCTGCCTATCAGACTTCAACGTCACGACGTTCGGATGCAAACCACTGATACACGCTGGGCAACACTACCAACGTCAGCAACGTTGACGTGATCAGACCGCCAACCACAACCGTTGCCAGTGGCCGTTGGACATTAGAGCCAATGCCATCGGCCAGCAGCAGGGGAATCAGCCCCAGAATAGCCACAGAGGCGGTCATCAGAACCGGCCGCAAACGGCGTTGAGCACCCAACTTGACTGCTTCAATGACTTCGTAGCCTTCGTCCCGCAACTGATTGATGTAGCTCACCATCACCACACCGTTCAGTACGGCTACGCCGAACACCGCGATGAATCCCACGGCAGCGGGCACAGAGAGGTAAAGCCCCGTCACAAACAGCGCGACAATGCCACCAGTAACCGCAAAGGGCACATTCATGAAGATCAGCGCCGCATAGCGAAGACTACTGAATGCCGAAAAGAGAAGCAGGAAAATAAGCGCCAGGGTAATGGGCACAACGATCGCCAGCCGCGCCATGGCCCTTTCCTGGTTCTCAAACTGACCGCCGAACTCCACGAAATACCCCGGCGGCATGTCCACTTGCTCCTCGATCCGCTTGCGCAAATCCTGAACAACACCGCCCATATCGCGACCACGTACGTTCATCTGCACGTACTGTCGCCGACTGGCATTGGAGCGCGAAATTTTCTTGGGGCCAGCGTACATTTCAACATCGGCCACCCGTGAAAGCGGGATGAGCTCGCCACTATTACCCCGGAGGGGAAGCTTTCTGATTTCATCGATGGACCCGCGATAGGACTCTTGCAGCCGGGCGAAGATCTCAAATCGCCGGACACCGTCGAAGACCAGCCCCGCGCCTTTACCGCCAATCCCGGTTTCGACCGTACTCATCAGGTTATCAATGCTGATGCCAAACTGCGCCAGCACTTCACGGTCGGGGCGAATAACGATCTGTTTTTTACCTGCGCTCTGCTGAGCGCGCACATCCGTTGCCCCCGGCACATCATTCGCCAGGGCCGCCACTTCCTTGCCGATCCGGCCCAACTCGTCGAGGTCGTCGCCGAAAATGCTGGCAACCAGTTGCGCCTGAACGCCTGAGAGGAGTTCGTCGGTTCTGAGCTGAATCGGTTGTGACAGATTGTTGGCAAGCCCGGGAACCCGCTCATCCAAAGACTCCGCAATCCGGCTCTGAAGGTCCTCATAGCTCACATCTTCTCGCCACTGATCCAGAGGCTTCAGATTGACGAGCGTCGCGACAACGTTCACGGGTTCAGGATCACCGCCCACCTCGGCACGACCGATCCTGGCATAGGTGCCGGTGACCTCTGGAAATTCATCGACAACGGACTGAATCCGTTTGCCATACTTGATGGCGGATTCAAGACTGGCTCCAGGAGGCAGTGTCGAGCGAATCTGGAACGTGCCTTCCCTGAGCGTGGGCACGAACTCGCTCCCGAGATAGGGAAACAGCAGGAGACTGCCGGCAAAGGCAATGACGGCCACGCCCATTACAATTTTAGGGGCTTTGACGACAGTATTCACCACCGGCTTGTATAGCCGGTTCAGGAACAGAACCAGCTTCGGCTCTTTGTGTTGTCCACCCATCTTGAATGACAGCGAGGCCAGAACCGGCACCAACGTCAACGCGAGTAACAGCGCACCGATCAACGCAAAACTGATGGTGTAGGCCATGGGCGAAAACAGCTTGCCCTCAACGCCCTGCAGCGTAAACAGCGGCAGAAAAACGATAATAATGATGCCAATGGCAAACACAATCGGACGAGCCACTTCCCGGGCAGATTCACCTACAAGCCTCAGAACACTGACCTTTTCCTCTGATCGTTCTTCCAGATGTCGGAAGATGTTCTCTATCATCACAACGGCGCCGTCCACCATCATACCGATGCCGATAGCCAGCCCCCCCAGACTCATCAGATTGGCGGACAGGCCCGAAATCCGCATCGCAATGAATGCGAAAAGCACAGACAACGGCAAGGTCGCCACCACGATCAGTGTGGAACGTATATTTCCGAGGAACAGATAGAGGAACACCAGCACCAGAACCGAGCCCTCAAGTAATGCTTTCTCGACAGTGCCTATGGCCTTGCCCACCAACTCCGCCTGGGAGTAATAAGCCTCTATTTTCAGCCCTTCGGGAAGTGACTTGTTCAGATCATCGATTTTTGCGTTGACGTCCTCGAGTACCTGACTGGTGTTGGTTCCGATCAGCTTCATCACGTAGCCGCCCACGGACTCCTCGCCCGAGGACACCTCCGCGCCGCGGCGAATTGCCGGTCCAAGGCTAACCTCTGCCACATCCCTGACATAAATAGGAGACTCTCCCTCACTCTTGGACACAATGATGTTCTGGATGTCCTCGATGCCCTCGGTACCTGAATTAACCCAACCGTAGCCGCGAACTATATACTCTTCACCTCCTCGCGTAATGAAAGAGGCGCCGACGTTCCGATTATTCTGGGTGAGGGCGCCGCGAACGTCAGACACTGTCAGGTTCCTTGCCTGAAGCTTCTGCGCATCGATATTGACCTGATACTGTTTTACCTCGCCGCCGATGGACAGCACACCGGTTACACCCGGAACGGTTCTGAGCTGGGGCTTGACAATCCAGTCCTGGATCGTGCGGATTTCCTGCAGGCTGTATTGATCCTTATCCTCAGCTTCCAGGGAATACATCAGGATGCGCCCAAGACCGCTCGCTATGGGCCCGAGTTCCGGCTGCCCCATCCCTTCGGGAATCTGGCGCTTGGCCTCGGAAAGCCGTTCGTTTACCAGCCGCCTGGCGAAGTAGATATCGGTGCCATCTTCGAAATAGATGGTCACCCGCGACAACCCGAAAATCGACGTGCTCTGCACTTTTTCCAGCTTGGGAATTCCATACATGCTGATCTCAACGGGATAGGAAATCAGCGTTTCGATATCAACCGGCGACAGACCAGGACTGGTGGTAAACACCTGAACCATGGTCGGCGTCGCGTCCGGAAACGCATCCACCGGCAGTTTTTGAAATGAAAATACGCCGGCAACGATCACGGCGATAGCAAAAACAAGCGTCATCAGACGATTGTTCAGCGCATAATTCACAATTGCGTTGATCATGCTCCCCCCGGGGTTTAGTGTCCGTGAGCGGCGCTGCGGCCACTGGCGGTAATGGCCGACATCAGATCAAAAGCGCCTACTGAAACCACTTCCGTGTTTGCGCTAATGCCGGACTTGATCTCGATCCAGTCGTTTGCCTCCTTGCCAAGCGTGACGGGAACCGCCTTGTAAGCCCCTTTCTCATCGCCCGGAACAAACACAACGGAGTCATCGCCAATGGTTTGAACCGCATCATCCGGAACCAGCGGCAGTGAGGCCTCCGATTCCGTCATGATTCTGGCCGTGGCATAGGTATTCGGGCGAAGGTCGCCTCTGGGAGACTCCAGCACAACGCGAACCGGGATGGTGCGGGTCTTTTCATCGAGCATGCTCGACACCCAGGATACCTGCCCACTGTGAAACCGGTCAGAACTTGAATCCCTGGAGGAAATCTGAACCTCGTCTCCCGTTGAAATCTGGTCAATATCGGATTCGGACACCTGAAGAATGGCCCACAACACCGAGGCATCCGCCACGATGAAAGGCGTATCCGACGGACTCAGCGTTTGCCCCAGACGAACATGCATCTGCTCGACACGCCCCTCAATGGGTGAGCGGAGCGCGTATTGCGCCAGCCCCCCACTGTCACCTGACGACTCGCTGCCGTAAACCGCCAGTTGTTCCCGCACGGAATCGTACTCCGCTTTTGTTTCAAGAAAGGCAGCCTTGGCATCCAGGAACTCTTCTTCACTGGAAATACCCTGTCCCTGCAACTCCCTTTCACGATTGTAGTCAGACTCGGCCGCTTCTTTGCGGGCCTCCAGCGAGATTAACCGGGAGCGAATCCGGGCCAGCTCCACACTGTTCAGGGTTGCCAGTAACTGCCCCTTATTGACACGATCCCCCAGATCAACCGCCAACCCTGTCAGTTTTCCCTCCAGCAGCGGACCAACCTCGGCCACGCGGTCCGGCACATACTGAATCTCGGCAGGTGCCGTAACAATTGCGCCAGCGCGCCCCTTGGCAGCCGCCACAGTCTGAATCGACAGTAACTCTGTCTGCTCCGGCGTCAGATGGATCTGGCGGGACTGGTTTTCCTCTCCGGCATGCTCGGCTTCTTCATTTTCGTGCTGGTCACCCTCGGCTTCTCCGGCAGCGTATGCCTGCTGTGCGCTCAGAACGCCGACAACTATTAACAGTATCTTCAGATTGCGAATCATTCATTCACCCTCAATATTTAGAGAACCGGCGATTTTCAACCCAGTTGTCCAAATGACCGCGTTTAAGCGGCCAATTTATTGCGCTCTATTTCCTGCAATTTGC
>NZ_JAKZAI010000033.1 GCF_023156235.1 Marinobacter goseongensis
CGATGGGTGGCAGCCTTGCTCCGGTCCGGGTGGCAGGCTTCACGTGGAATGGGTGGCAACCTTCAGCGGTTTACGCAGGAAACTGGGAATTTCTGATCCTTTTCCGATTTACCAACACCTTGTCTCAACCGAAAAAACCTGCTGGCAAGTCTAGCAAGATCGACACTCCCGATGCACCACTGCTGATACATCGAAGTTTGTACTGAAAGTACAAACAATTGATTTTATTAAATATTTTTTGATTTTCCTCTTGCGTATTTGAAACTTCGTGCGAGTATTTTAGAAAACGCAGGAGTTCAAAATGACCAAGTTGAAGACCATTTGTTTTGCTGTAACTACAGCCGTGCTCGCGGGTTGCGCTGCCATGCCTCGACAATATGACGACGAATCATCCCGCGCACTGAATCTGGCCCGTTCCGGGGGCATCTACGACCAGGACCTGCGGGACTCACCAGACGGCACCCGCTCTTATCGCAAAAGCCTGGTGATGGGCGCCCTCGACCTGGCCAGTCTGGCTACCTCATTAGATGCACCACTCCGTCATCTTACGGGCACCCAGACACTGCTATTTAACGCCACTGACATCATGATGACGCCGGACAACCCTTCGGCGCGACCCAGCCTGATGGGCTGGATGCCGGAATCACTGGCGGCGAACGAGGATGACGCCTATGACCACTATGTTGCAGTCGTAGATGAGGCCATCACCCAGGCCGCCGAGTCGATGGCGATAAATGTAACGAAGCTCACAGACGTGAAGACGCCGGAGATTGATGGAAACCCGCTCATGCTGTGGTCGGTAACAGCCGAGCGATATGGCTGTGCCGATAGCAACTGCATCATCGCCTACAACATCCAACAGCCGAATCACTGGAAGACACCAAGCTATGTCATCGGCGGTGAAGCAGCCAGTTACAACATTGCTGCCAACCACCCCGAGAAATACTCCCGACTGGTATTTCGGCAGTCCGGCCATGAACTCACCTTTCCAGTAGATGAATTCTATGGCGCTGTCAGCGCCGGCATGCCTCCCTGGATAGTGATGTACTTTCCACCGAACACCGTGATCCAGGACGGCGAGCCGCTCCCCTATCCGGTGTTGTATGAAAAGGGCCAACAGCTGATGTTCAGGGAGCCCGACCATGAGTGACTGGCACGATGAACTTGAGTTGGCACTGCTGCCGCTGGAGGACCTGAGAGTCGATAGCGTCTACATGACTTTTGTGATCAGCAATGCCCTGAGCGAGCAAGGCATCTTCCATCAATGCCGGATCGGATACGCGGAGGACCGACTGAGCCGAATGACCACCGCTCCCCATTGCTGGGTCGAGCTCGAACAGGGCTGGTGTATCGATCTCCGGCTTAGACAGTGGCTGGGTGATGAGGACGACCTCCCTCATGGCGTATTCCAGCCATCCGACTATCCGCGAGTTCGATATCAAGGTACGGCGTTGGTGGTTCCACGCCTGAACGTGGAAGATTTGAAGGCGATGACGAATGATGTCTACCGCAAGGTGAAACTGCCGTGGCTGCCCGGGCAAGCCGCAGCGGCCTGATCCCGGGCAAAACTTGCATTTTCTCAGGTTCTGGTAGCTTCGAAGTAAAGAATTATCGGGGACTGGGGCCATGGTGAGAGTGGCAAAAATCGTAGCAGTGGGGCTCGCCGGGATCGGCGTTGTGGAGCTCGCCTTTAGGGGTACCGAGGCAGCCCTTTACGCATGGTATCTATTGTTCGTGCTGTGGGTGGTCGTACTGTTCATTCGCTTCGCACTGGCCGTAGTCGGTGCTTACAAGACGTTTTTCGCCAAGGGACCCGATGGGGAAATGACGTTTCCTGAATTCGAGGAAAAGATGGCGTCGTTCAGTCGAGGCAGTGGTGAGGAAGCAACCTGCGCGAGCAGCAAGGCAACTTCCGGCAACGGGAACGATGGCGGTACTGAGGGTTTCCCCGATGACGACAGGATCAACCAGATCTATCGAGCGAACGATCCGTTCGGGGAGTTTCTCGACTCTTGAAGTGGTTCCTTATGGGTACAGATCAGAAGAACCAGAGGTTCGAACCCTGTAACGGCCACCAGAACCACCTAAACCAGACCGGCCAGAGAGAACCACTTATAACAGACTGAGGAACCGACGATGTTTATTCGAGCCTACCTTCGGGCATCCACGCAGGAACAGAATGCGGAGCGAGCCCGGGAGTCACTGGTACAGTTCGCAGCCAACCACGGTCAGCGTATTGCCGCTTTCTACGTGGAGAACGTGTCCGGCGCTACCCTGCACCGCCCCGAGCTGATGAAACTGATCGCAGATTCTGGTGAGGGCGACATCGTTCTGGTCGAACAAATTGATCGGCTGGCTCGCCTCAAACAGAGTGACTGGGACTCCCTCAAGCAAAAGCTGGCCGCCAAGCGGTTGGCCATCGTCTCCCCGGAATTACCAACCAGTTGGCTCGCCCTGGAAAAGAAAGACGATACCGGATTCACAGACTCCATTCTCCGGGCGGTCAACGCCATGATGCTCGACATGCTGGCTGCCGTGGCCCGCAAAGATTACGAAGACCGCCGGCGCCGGCAGTTCCAGGGCATCCATAAAGCAAAAACGGAGGGTAAGTACCAGGGGCGGCAGCCAGACCTGAAGCGCAGGCAACACATCGCCAGCCTTCTCAAGAGCGGCCACAGCTACAGCGAAATCCAGGAGATGCTGAGCTGCTCCCGACACTTGATTGCGTCTGTCGCCAAAGAACAAAGACAGGCCGATGCTGCGGCCTGAAACCAACAAAGTGCCCTGAAAGGGCAATCAACTATTGGAGACCTGAATATGCTGAACCTATCTGCCACACTGATTGCATTCCTGAGCTTTGTCGCGGTCGTACTTTTTATCTGCGTTATGGCCTACCGCAACGCCGATCGGCTGGAAGCGTTCCTGGAGCGAAAGTTCCGAAAAAGATCACCCCGACACAATGGCGATCTGAAATAAATTCGGGGCAAACCGGTGTTCCTGCCCAAAACGGGCAGTTTGAGAGCCGTGCCTACTGCGTCGTCCATGGCAGCATAATCGTGAAGTCGATATGAGGTTATGCACGTGACGGACAAAACAGCCATGCTTCCCGAAAGCTTTCTATTTTTGCTGGAACAGGAAGAAAAGCGGAGGCAGCAGCGGGAGGACGCGGGGCTTCCGGCTCTCACAATACTGATCGACGCCGCTCATAGTGGAGGCGGCCAGGCCCGGCATATCAGGCGATTCCTTCTTGGCCTATATAATGCGGGCCGCTGGCCATTCGAGTTGAACCGACTCAGGGCCTTGGATACCGAACTGCAACAGGCTGCGTTGCAGGTTCTGGCGCTGGATTGGAATGGCCGGGAGGTTCACACCTATTTGCCGGGTGGTGATGAGTTGTTTCAGGCTTGGTGGGAACAGGAGTCGAAAGCGTGATACGCTTGCTGCACTATATTGATCGAAACCTCCCCAGCCTCGTACCGGGTGTTGTGCGCCCAATGTGCCAGTCGGATGTGTGGAGGAGCTTCATTGGACCTCCTGCAGAATCCGATCACATTCAGAGATGACATACTCCGGAATTGTATCAAACCTTGCAGGATCAAGCTGGCAAATAAACTCATTCTCAATATGATATGTTTCATTGATAAACTTCTGAACAACAGAATTCTCAATTTCCAGATCTAACAGGCGAAAAATCTGAAGTTTTTCATAACCATTCTCGGAATCTCTATAAAGCGACGTCAGCGCATTGATATCAGTAACTCGATTCAAAATGTCAGGGTATGAAAATCCGTTCAGAAAGCCCGATATTTCATTGCATCCATTGGAGAACTTAGCAGGCGCCATTTCCGGATAATTGTTATCTACCCCTATGGGTTCTCTGGTATCAATTGCACGCCCTCTCTTGTGCAGAATATTGGAGAGTACTTGATAAGCATCTCCCTTGTCGTCAGAAATTTCAAAATGACGTCTCATGTAAATCAGCTTGATAACATCATCCTTGTCAGAGGCGAGAGCATTCTTGCAAATCTGGGAAAAGGTTTGCATATCCTCTTTTCTGATTACATATTCGATTAACTGGCCAGCTTCAAGCCTCAGAAACGATGCCGAAGTATGATTGCTGAACTTATGCGCAAGAGACTTAATGGTATCGATAATTGGCTCCACATCATGTGTAAGCATCAAAGCCGTTTTATTCTTCAAGCATGAATCAGCTTTTCGACGGAAAAGCATTTCGAGAATGGCATACTTTTTGTTCTTGTCAAATGACGAAATTGGGTCATCCAGAATGATCAAGTCCGGTTTTCTTGACAGACACTCATACATGAAAAGAACGATGGCAAAAGCATTTCTTTCACCAAAACTGAGGTGTTGGCTTCCGCCGCTGAGATATTCCTCGTGATCGGCATGTCTCAGTTTCAGTTGTGACTGTTCGCCTTCACCTACTATCTCAACCTTATATCGGTAACCTGCATATGAGAGAAAATTGTTAATGTCGATCTGATGCCGTTCGACCGTTCTCTTCATCTCGCTTCGTTGCTGACTGATCTTTCCCTGAAGTTGGCCGGCCTGTGCAATTACTTCGTCGATAGAGTCGTTAATCGGAGTGATGGCTTCCAGCATCCTTTCTGAATTAAGCTCCGAGAAAAAAGCCAGGTCCAGTTTATAGGCAGGGAGTTTTTCAGAAACTTTTTCACCGTCTTTAAATTGGAACGCAGAAAGTGTTCTAAGATTTTCTAGCTTCTCAGTGAAATTATCGATTTGACCCTTTACTGAGGCAAGAAATGCTTCGTGTTCTTTTTCAAGCCCGTCCTTCAGCTCTGTAATTGCCTTCAGTTTACCCTTCGCCTCTTTAGAAAAGAAGTCGCCCAACTTTTCGATCACACCGATTATGGCGATCAGGTTCTTAATCGTATTTTTATCATATTCTTCGCCAACCTTCTTGATCTGATCCTTCTTTTCAGCTACATGCGAGGTGCAAAATGGACAGCTATCAGATAGTTCCGAAAATTCGTACCCCTTTGTTTGCCAGTCAATCCAGTTAACACTGTTTTCGCTCTGAATGAACGGTGTATAAGACTCAAGACCAGAGGGAACATGTTGAATTTTGTTACCTGAAGATAGTCCTTTCATTCCTGTCGAAGATTTGGACAAGCCGGATTTGGTCAACTTGAAAGCATTTCCCATTTCCTTGAGGGTGGTTATCAAGGTTTCCAATTCTTGATTTCCGGAAAATAGTTGTTTGATATCTTGGATCAAACTTTCAATTTCCTGCTCTTTTTGTTTGTAGGCATCAGTTCTAATCAATATGTCAAAGCTGTTGCTGAGCAATTCATCAGTTTTGAACACAAACTGATTGACGTACTCCTCGTTGAAGCACATGACAGTATTGATGCTTTCTGTGCCGGTAACTTCAGGTGTTATTCCATCTGGATTGGATTTTCTAAGCTTAAATGGGGTGAGTTCATTTAAATTTGAGCCTTCAGTCGTACCGAGGATAATTGCCCGAGCAATTGAGCTTTTTCCGGTTCCGTTTGGTGCGAACTTTATGTTCAGCGTATTTTCAGAAAGAACCAAACTAGCCCAATCAATGTTATTGCAATTTTTAATCTCGATATTCATTTCGCGCTCCCTAAACTTTAATAAACGTCACCTCAAAGGCCTTGCTAGACCGAAACTGCTGCAACCGGTTGGCAAACGCGAAGGCTTCATTCATCTCGTAGTGCTGGAAGATGTCCAGCCCCCTGTCCAGCGATATCTTCCAGCCGTGGTCTGTAACGATATGACGGGCGTGAATGGTGCCGCTCTCGTCAAACTCCCAGGTGAAGTCGATGCCCACGGTGCGAGCGGATTCCTGGATTTTTTCAAAACTCTCGTCTTGCAGATCACCCTTGAACTCGTCCCGGACGGTGACGAGGTGAACCGCCACTTCATCTTCTTCGGCCTTGTTCTTCACGATGGCTTCTAGAAACTCCATGAAATTGCGGATCTGGTAGAAAAGCCGAATGTAGGGGTCTGTAACGGTGATCTCACTGGCTCCTTTCAGGTATGCGCCAAACAAACCGTCGAATGAGATGCCTTTTTGATTTTCCTGGAAGGTCAGGTGCTTTTCCCCCAGTACGGGTTCAGAGGCGCGGGGCTCTTTGGGCTCGCCAACTTTAACGTCTGCTGCTGGCTCAGGGTCTACCCCCCCGTCATCAGGGGTGGACACCGTCTGGTGGTAGTAACCCGGGTACTCTTCTTCCTCAAGTGTCGTGACCAGTATTTCCTGGCGTTGTTGATCCTGATAAGAAAATCGGACTTCGCCGTAGGTGGTGTCAATCCGCTGTAACTGGTCCTTGACCCGCTTGCGCCCCTCGATGGCAAAACGCAGCACTTCTTCAACCTCATCCCTGGTTGCTCCGCCCTGGGGGAACAGGATCTTCATCAAGCCGGAAAAGGTCTTATTGATACCGTCCCGGTCTCGGGTCGAGATATCCGAAGAAAGAGTAAAGTGCTCGCGGTACTGATCGGAATAATCATAGTTCCGCATCGAGCGCAGGATTTCTGCAAGGTAGTCCACCACGAAGCCATAGCCGTCGGAGAACATCTCGCCCCGGATGATGTCGACCTCCCACCCGGGGATGTAGAAGTGGATACGGTCCAGAAAGGCAGAATCGTAGAACTTGTCCGGCAACTCATCGAACAGGTCCGAATGCTTCAGCATGTAAGGAACGGTATGCCGGGTGTTCCCCACGAACACCATGGACGCCTCGGCGCCCAAGGTTTCCACGCCCCGGGAGAAGGACTTGTTGGCCATGTAGTTCTTCATGATGTCGACCAGGGCCTTGTCGACTCGCTTCTGCTTGCCAGCAAATTCGTCGAAAGCTACGCAATCCCAGTAGCCCACCAGGCCAATCTTGCCGCTGGAGTTGTTCACAAACAGCTTGGGTACGGTGACTTCACCACCCGATACCAGGATCCCATGGGGCGAAAATTCAGAGTAAACGTGGGATTTACCCGTCCCCTTGGGGCCAAGTTCGATAAGGTTGTAGTTCCGCTCGCAGAACGGAATCAATCGGACCAGTTGCGTCAGCTTGCTGCGCCGTCCGAACATCTCCGGGTTAAAGCCGATGCTCTGTATCAGCAGGTCAATCCACTCATCGGTGCTGAACTGCTGCCGCGCGGCAACGTAGGCGTCATAGTCGAAGTGAGATAGCTGAATCGGCTTGAGGGTGGACAGAATCCAGGGGCTGACGTTCTGGTCTTCAGAAAATACGTATTCGATGTCCGCAATGCACCAGACGCCGCTTACCAGCAGTTTGGGGTGGGCCTTCACGGTCCCAGAATCCACCAACACTTTCTTGATTCCCAGGTTGGAAAACTGCGCCTCGTAGGCATCCGTCTTCTCATTCAGGGCCACACTGATCTTGTCGATAACCTTGTAGCGCCCCTTTTCCTTGATATTCGAGCGCACCAGTCCGGCCTCGTTGCGGTGGACATAGTGCTTGGCCAGAATCTCCTTGACCGTTTCAATCCCGGTTTGGATCGTGGCCTCGTCGTTAGTGGCGCAGTATTGGCCGAGCAGATACTCCAGCACATATGAGGGGACGATGGCATTGCCCTTGACCGTTTTCACCAGGTCTTTGCGCACCACCAACCCGGGGAAGTGTTCGTTGATCTTTTGGTCAAGCGTACTCATTGGCTATAACCCTCAGAAATCAAAATCGCTGGTAAAGGACCGCCGCATCAAATACCTGAGCGACTTGTATTCCTTGTAGTGGGAGGTGCCGGCGTGCTGTTCTTCCAGCTTTAGGAAGACCTCCTGGCCGTTGGCCTCGTCCGCCTTGCGGCTGAGCACAAAGCGCACCTGAAGCTCCCGCTCGCGGGGGTTCTCCGAGGTCAGGTCAAACGACAGTTCGTGACTGTCCGAAATCAACTCCCCTGACTGGGTATAAATCCCAGCCCGCAGGTGGCGAGGCTGTACTTTCTCGGTAACCGGTCCGGACTGATACAAGGTGACGGCCAGTTGGCCGGAAGTGATCACCGAGCTGGCCCCACGCAGGATGTCCACC
The DNA here is from genome assembly GCF_023156235.1 of Marinobacter goseongensis. Classification (GTDB taxonomy): domain Bacteria; phylum Pseudomonadota; class Gammaproteobacteria; order Pseudomonadales; family Oleiphilaceae; genus Marinobacter; species Marinobacter goseongensis. The sequence continues at coordinate 8,052 of NZ_JAKZAI010000033.1, forward strand.
TCAACGGCGCTGACATCACTCTGGCGCTTCTTGTTAACCTTCAGGACTGGAATCACAACCTCCTGAAGGGATGCGCCGCCATGCACAAAGCGGCTGCCAGAGCCTTTAAGACGCAGCCGGTTGATGGACTTGGGAATCTGCACTTCCATCTCGCCATCCAGCCCAAGCTGCTCAGACGAGAAGTGATGGAAGGCCGGAGAGGCGGACAGCCCCTTACCCAGCACGAACCGACGGTCCCGGTAGCGAATATCATCGCCAGAAACGGCATCGCCCAGGAAATCACTCTCATCCAGCTCACGGTTCTGGTAAATAAAGCCATGGTCAGCGGTGATCAGCAGGTTATTGGCGTTGGCCGCCGTGAGCTTCTTGATCAGTCGAATCAGGTCATCCAGGGTTTGTTCTGCGGCTTCAAAGGCCTGCCCCTCTGAATGCATCTTGTCGCCGGTGTGATCGATGCGGTTGTGGTAGATGTACAGCACATCATTACCCTTGAGCAGCTCACGGCTGTCTTCCCGGTTGAGCTGCATAAAATCCTCCGCCTTGACGGCCTGGCCCCGACCATCCAAGGCGGCCTGCAGGATTTTGGTACGGTTGACCGTGCCCTGTGAGCTTTGGCCATCCACCAGTACCGTGCCGGTATCGTTGTCGGCGATCGCCAAGGACTTGTTGGGCAGCAGCGCCGCCATACCGAGCTGGGTATAGCTGGGCAGGGTCGAGAGAGCCGGCTCGAGCTCCGCGCTGTAGCGATCTTCCTGCCGGATAAGGCCCAGCAGCTCGTCACCAATCTCATAGCGCATGGCGTCGGAAATGATCACGCAGATCCGCTTGTCCTTGCGCAGGTACGGGCGAACCCAGTGCTCGAAAAAGGCCTTTTGCTGAACGACCGGATAGGCCTCCCAGCGCGGCGCGGCGTCCACGTGAACCTGGAAGCCATCGCCCAGCTTGAGTAAATAGTTGTTGGAATACAGGTTCTCCACCTGCTCACTGAGCTCGCCCATTAACGAGGCCTGGCCGGACATGCGCACATGGTAGGTAAACTTGCGGTAGAGCTGATCCAATTGGAACCAGGAGCGGCTGTATCGCTGAACGCCTTCGGAGAGACTGCCCATGGTGAGGCGAGCCTCACCCAGCATCTGGACAAAACGGGCCGCAAACTCAATGGCTTCATACAGGTGGCGGAACTCCCCGTACCAATGGCCCTGGCGCCGCTGTCGCACCCACAGTGCCACATCGCCACTAGTGACCGTGCGGCCTACCACCGCCCGGACCAGGTCACTGATAATCTTCTGGTCGATTAGCCGGAAGTAGTCCAGCTCAACCAGGTCCCGGAAGTCCCGCTTGCCCAGGTCCTGCTCAATGCCGAGCACTTCGGCACACTCGGCAGACAGCGTTTCAAACCCCTGCTCGAACTGCCGGCTGTCTTTCCATCGCTTGAGGAACACCAGGGCGTCGCCGGTCAGTTTGACATCGCCATCGGTACCCATGGCGTAGCAGGACTTGAACAGCTCAATCACGAAGTCGCGAAGGCTGGGTTCACTGGCCTCGTAGCCGTAGAAACGGGTCAGTTGCTCCCACAGGAAGCTGTCCAGACCGCAACGCTCAATCAGCCGAATGCCATCATCGCGCCCTTCCGCCAGTTGCTGCAGCAGGGTTTCCACCACCGAGTCCATACGGGGCTCACTACCGGCACATACAGCCAGCATCTTCAGGCGCAGCTGGCCGGCAGTGTCGTCCGGTTTCAGCAGCTTCTTCAACGCCTCCTTGCGCTTGATCGCCTGGAAAAACTCCGCGTGAGCCTGGGCCACCTCGGCAAACTCCAGGCCCAGCTCCAATTCGGACAGCCAAATGGCCACCTGGTCGGTCCGGAACTCGCCGTGGGCCAGCTGTACGTCCAGCAACCAGTTGTCCAGATCCTCTGGTTGCGGCCCCTCCTTGTACAAAAGAAACTTCTGTTCCGGTGACTCCCGAAGGATGCGATATTTCAGGCCGTACTCGTTGTTGGCGATTTCCAGCTTCTCCACGTGCGGGATGGAAACCGTCTCGAAATCACCGCGCAGCTCTTGCTTGGTGTCGTACCAGAAAATGATCCGGTGCTTATCAAACAGTCGCGTCAGAGCCGTTTGAATCTGGCTGCTCATGAGACCACCTCTTCCAGCTCTTCGTCTTCACTGTCAGCCACACTCTCCGCCGCCAACGGCGCGGACATGTAAACTCGGGATATCAAGCGCTGTTTTAGGGCTTCTCGCCTTGCCAGATAGAACGCCTTGAATGAAGTAAATTCCAGATCCACATTCTCGATGAGCAGATCACTAGGAGTCAGGTGCACATTCTGGTCAGAAAGCCATTCCTTCAAAGGGCGGTCTTTCTTCGCAAGGTTTTGCGAATGATTCAATAGGTGAAGATTGGGGATCGCATTCCAGTGGACTGGATTACGATAAAACGCCATCAACTGCTCGTCATCCTGCAAGAAGCCAGCTTTATTTAGCAATTTCTTGTCAAATGATGCCCTAGGGTGAAGGTGATCAATGTGAAAAACCTCTGAAACGTTCATTTCCGGGAACAGCAAATGCAGTAACGCGCGGCAGCGCCCCTCTCCGTGCTGCGTTTCCAGCAGTTTATCGAGGGTTTCTTCATCGAAACGCAGATCCTTGTTCGTCGCTTTGTAACGCTCGATGATGGCGGGCAACGGGAAGGTATCGTCGGTGAGGTGTTTTTCCAGAACATCCCTCATGCTGCTTAAAATGGAGTCAGCTTGACCGCCGAAGACCCCTTTCAACAGCGCCATGTAAAACCACTGGCTGATTACCGCACGTTGCTCATGGCATTTCGCCAGATTATTAATTTTCCTGAAGAGCGGCTCTTCTGTAGAGCATTTTTTATACAAGTAGTAACAGATCGGAATAACAGCGTTTCTGGAGGTTAGCGACTGCGGCGTAATACCGAACCGCCGCACGAGGCGGAATGTTTCGGTAATACATTCTTTGATCTCGGGCCACTCTTGCTGGATTCGAGCAACCTGCTCGCCCTTGAAATTTCTCACTTTGAAACGGACATCGGCTTCCGTGAGCATCAAGCAGGTTTTCAACAACCAGTCACGCTCTATGTAGAAACCCATCTCCGTGTTCTGATGGATGTGCTGGGTCAAGTCGTCAAGCTCTTTCCGAAAATCTCCATCCCAGTGGGCAACGGCAATCGACATCAGCAGGTCAGAAAAGTCCAGCTTGGTGCCTCCGCTGTTGGTTCGGATAAATACATCTAAAACATGGTCGATTTGCTGACTGTTCTCATTGAAGTAGTGAATGATCCGCTGGGAACGGATCACGTCATAAACTTTCAGCAGTGTCTTTCGGGCAAACGTATTTGTGCTGAGTCCTCGTCGCTCGAGCTCTGGCATTACCACCTCCAAAAGCACATCATCGCTACTTTCGTGGTGTGGATACCTGAGTATTTCATGCATGCAAAGCCAGTGGTGGGCTGGGGTCTCTGCAGCCAATGAGTCTTTATATTGCCGATCTGTGAGGAATCGGAAGTTGTAATACATCAGTGATTCATCGTCTTCCGATTCCAGTGGTGCTTTCAGGTCCAGATACAGTTTGCGAGGCGGTAACACCTTGTCGTCGCGAGTGCTAGGCCACCAAACTCTTGGCTTCTTGTACGCATATGTACCGCAAAGACCGATATATAGGGATGTAAGACGCTGCTGGCCATCGATAACTGCCCTGAAATCCTTATAACTCGCATTGGTTGAGACGTGAGGGTTTTCCTCACTGAAACGTTGGCAGTAGGATTTCAGGAACTCGTAGAATTTGTAGTCGTTCTTGATGCCATCATCCTTGATTTCCCACATCATGAATGTGTTGATGGGGTAACCCCGCATGATGGAGTCGAACAGCACGCAGATCTGATGGCTGCTCCAGACGAACTTCCGCTGTATTGCCGGCAACAGATAGTCTCGCTGATTGATGCCATCAATCGCGTCTTTGATAGTAATGGCCTTTTCGTACTCACCTGCCATGCCGACAGCTCCTTACTGCTTCAGGACAAGCCTGGAATTTTCTTCAAAGCGTCGCCAAATTTCGGATAATTGGCCTTCACCCCGTCATCGAGATCTATTTCCACCTGCTCGGTAGCCAGGGGATAAAGTACATCCCGCTCGTAGTCATCCAGCTCGGCGAGGATTTTGTTGATCTTCTCAATCTCTTTCAGGGCTTTGGTCTTATCACCCTGAGAGGCCCCGGCGCTGATGCTGACGGCCTCCAGATGGTTTTTCCGGGCTTTCAGCTTTTCGTCTTTGAAATCCCGCAGATACTCCAACACCGTACCCACGGTGTGGGGCTGGTAGCGGTGCATGTAGATCAACGCATTGAATGAGCCCTTGGGTGACGAGAACAGCCAGTAAATGGGGCGCTTTTTGTAACGGCGCACGTGGTCGTTGTAGAAGTCCTTCAGGAAGTACTTGCGGATGTCCTTACCCAATGCCTGCTCGACAAAGCGCAGGTTTTCCTCATAGTGTGCTTCGCCAAAGGCGATGCGCAGGAATTCACGGAAGCGCTCGGTGATGTCGTCGGTGAACCAGTCGCCATCGAGCATAGGGATAACATTATCCTCATCCGCCGGGAAGCTCGGCTCCGGGATCTGCTTCAGGTAGTCCTCGATGGTCTCGCCTTGGTTAGCCAGGATCAGCCCCGGCTCTTCCAGGGCGTAGCGACCGAACATGCAACCCACGGCATAGGAAACCAAATCACGCATAGTGTCTGCCAGCAGCAGCGCTTCTAGCTCTTCCTCACTTTTGTTGTTGCCGTAGCGGTAGTGAGGGTTGCAGGTCAGAGTGACCTCCTCCAGCGGTACATCTGGTGTCAGCTCTTCCTGTAGGCCGTAAGCATCGATGAAGATGCGGTTGTTTTCTTCCTCAAGCTTCCGCATTTCGTTCGTCATTCTTTGCCAATGGGCACGAAGATGCGCGTAGCTATCTTTGATTTTTTCGCTCCGATAATCTTGCGATAGCAAAGGAGGCGCGCTGAAATCCCAGGACGTTTCGTAGGCATCCCAATCAGCTTGAGACAGACGAATCAGCCTTTCCACCGCGGTGGTATCAATATTCTCCGCCTGTTTACTAAATGGAAGTGAGCTTATGTTACCAACCTGAAAGTGCATCGTTGGATTCAGAATTGATAGGAAATGATGGGCCGGCTTTGAGTTGAGAAAACCCGCCACACTTGGCAGTTTTCTTCTTTCGGGAAAGGCAGATGACCCTGCAACATCAAATATAAAACCACCAGGAGAATATCGCACCCCAAAACTTGAACCGCCAATATCGGACCAGGTTACCGACGGCAAAAAGTACTTATCTCGGTTGATTACGCGCCCATTAGACCCCACTTTTGCACCGGGTGTATTGTCTATATAGTCGCAAATCTCTTCCCCATCGTTAAAGAAATTGACTAATGTATCGGCGTTCCCAGCCCACTTCCGATAGCCGCCACCTTTATTGTAGGGAAACCATTTCTTTTTCGACTTTATCGCTTCATCTCTGCTCTTACATGCCAAAAATGCTCCTTGAAAACTTACCTCATGCCAGCGTCTGAGAAATCGATCATTGTTAGTTGTTGCCATCCCCTGACGAGGATATGCAGTCTCCGAGAGAGGGTTCGATTTGCTGAAAGCTTCTCTAGTCGCTCCGCCGATCCAATACGCTATTGGCTGACCTGGTATCTCATCAAAATCGCACTCTCTAGCGGAATGGCGATATTCCACTGGCGACTTTATAGCACGCCGTGTGAGTTCCGCCATTTCCGAATCCCCACCGTCAAAGCCACAAAGTCGGATAAAAGTGGCTGGGCGGTCCCTGTTACGCCCCCTTGTTAGAGTGAATGCGCAAATATGAACCGACGCACCTCTAAATCCCGTGGGTGAGAGCTCGACCAAGTTATTGAACGAAAGTGTCGAAAGCACGAAACTTCTGAGCCGCTCGTGGGATGATATGTAGAGCCACACGTTCGGACTCATAATCCCAGCAAACCCACGACTCTTAAGCATGTTTGAGATGCGCATAATAAATGCGGAGAACAAATCTCCTTTCCCATCTGGAAAGGATGGTTTCACCCAGCTCAAAAGACTGCTATTCATGTTTCTCCCGCCCATATAGGGCGGGTTAGCCAAAACAACGTGGTATTTCGGCGACAGCGCTTCAGCCATTCGCAACACCGCCATTAAACGTTCTAGCAGCGGTCTCATCAAGAGATCGGCGTTTGCAAGGTTCGCTTTCACCACATGCATTAGCTCAGAAGAGTCGCGTAACTTTGGCACGATCAGCGAGCCGAAGTTTTTGGCCTGCTCGAACTGACCGAGCGTTTCGCGAAGCTCATACGTGAACAGGTCTTTGTTCATCACTGCGGCAACGTCTTGTATCTCGGTGCCGGCAAAGGCCACATTCTCCAGAATGACAACATTCGGCTGCACGGGCTTCCGGAAGAACCGGCGTTGCTTGGTTCGCGCCTTCATGGTTAGCGCAAATGCGGCCAACTCACCGGCACGCTCATCGATCTCAACACCATAGAGGTTGTGAGTCAGAATCTTGGCCGGAATATCACCAGGTTCGTAGCCTTCCTCTTCGTAAATGGCATACAGCAAATCGAAGGCATACGTCAGCATATGGCCGGAGCCGCAGGCCGGGTCACAGATCTTGATCTCTTCCGGGCTATTGATCCGCAGGAAGTCGGTCTCGGGTTCCTCCGGCTTGATGTAGTAATCCATCTGCTCGATCAAGCCAGAGTCTGGCCGATTGAGCATCCAGAGGCGTCCCAGAGAGTTTTCCACCAAATAGCGGACAATCCAGTGCGGCGTGAACAGCTGAGTCGCCGCCGGGATATTCTCGGGAGTAACCTTCTTGTTCTTCTTCAGGTCAGCAAATACCTGGTCTTTCTTCTCGGAGATATAGAACTGATACAGCCAACCGATTACCTCAACATCTTTACAGGCATCCGGTGTCATAGCCTCGCGGGTATAGGCCAGAATGGAGTTGCCGGAGAGCAGGTCATCCGGCATCAAAAGCTCGGTGTAATCGTCAATGCGCTCGAACAGGAACGGCATCGCGCCATACCAATAGTTACAGGCCGCGACGACCAACAGGCGATAGGCCTCCCCCTGCGGATCCTGACTGGGTGTTTTGCTATCCAGCAGGGCAAAGATCTTTTGGCGGGTTGACTCCGAGACCATTTCTTCATCGATATGGCCCATTTTGGCATCCGCCAGGATCTCGGGCTGGAACTGCCCCTCAGCAGGGGAAACAATGCCAATGCGGTTGTAACGGTTGACGTCCATAAAACGCAGGGCACAGAAGCGGTTGAACCAGATATAGGCCACCCGTTCGATAATCTGCTCTTTGCCTTGGCCTGTTACCGCCTCTTCCAGCTTTTTAATCGCCTTTGGCCTTTCTCGCCGGGCGGGACTCTCTTCAGCCAATACCAGCTTGAGCTTGGCGGTAACCTGTTCGAGCAAGCTGCGGCGAGCGAATTGCGCGAATTTTTTAAGTTTTGATGTTTCCATCTGGTTATTCTCCTTCGGCACCCGCCAAGCGTGTAACAGGCCATTTCGGAAAGTTTTCATTCCACTTCTGCAGGTTGACGACATGACAGCTGGTGGCCAGTGACTGAACCCAGCGCGAGGAAGCTTTCCCCACAGGTAGCTCCTGCTTCAATGACTTTTGCATATGGCCATTTAGGGCATTCTCAAAAGTGAGAAGACAGACATAATGGACGGGTTTATCCACTTTCTGTTCAGCGTGTCTATAGAGATAAGAATCTCGGAATTTATATTTGAGGTAGTTTTTTAGCCATTTAAAACTATCTTGCCTTGCTTTCTTCTGCTCATCGTTTGCCGCATTGCGGACATCATAGATGGACGGATCGTCATAGTCTTTCAACTCCACATAGACATAGGCCTCTTCAAACTCGGCCACAATGTCGACCCCTTTCATCGGCGCACCATGATATGTGGGTTTTGTACGGTCCTTCTCATCGAAAACAAACGCATCAAGTGCATCAGTAAATTGAAACTCGAAGCCGTCGGCAGCCACAACCTTCATTTGCCAAGCCCCCCCATATCATTTTCAATTTCTTTGTTGATGAGAAAGCCGAAAGCTTCATCTATGGGGTTTGGAGCAATGTCTAGATACCTGAATCAGTGACTTTGCAGGCCAGTATACTCCGCAAAGCGCCATCGGCGCTAACGGGAGCCATCACTTGGTCAAA
>NZ_JAKZAI010000034.1 GCF_023156235.1 Marinobacter goseongensis
ATCGGACTACGGGAAAAGGGTCGAAATTAACCGACATTACTAAGCAGTGAGTGGTTCGGTGATTGGGGGCAGGTCAGCGGGGGCGGTGTGGACTGGTCTGTGCGTTGAGACATAAAAAAACCCCGTTGAATAACGGGGTAAGGCTAGCGCTGTGCTGGAGGGGGAAGCAAGCGGTTATTACCGCCTGCTCCCAATTCAACCGTTTCTATTTTGCACACGGGGGATTACACGGTCCTGTCTGCGCTATTACGTTTTGGTCAGGGTAGGGTGCAGCGCAGATTAGGTTGCGCACTCTAGAGAATCGGCATAGCGTTCAGGCTCAGAACTCTATGATCTTCCTGACGACAAACACGGGGAACCGACATGAACACCCAGAAACTGATGAACACCGCACTGAACAGCCTGGACGCCCTGGGCTACCGCCTGGACCAGTACGGCATTACCGGCAAGGTAAACCGCCACAATCTGGCGGCTTTCCTGATGGTTGAGCAGAAGCATCTGGAAGGCGAGTGGGACAGCATTCAGGCACGTATTGATCGCCGCCGCTCACAGGTTGAAGGCATTCTGTCCTTCGTTGAAACCCGCACCGACGCCGTTATTGGCCCGGTGATGGCTCGGGTGAACCGCTTCCGCGGCGTGTCCGGCCACTGATCCGGGTGTTCCTGCTAGGCGCGGGAGGCTTCTGACGGGGCGTTCTTCGACTCCCCGTTGCCGGCGCCTTCCGGGCCGTCTGCCTGGGCGGCGCGGATCCGTTTTTTGACCGGATTGTACGCCGGTATACGGATGCTCACCGTCAACCCGGGATACTCCTCACCCGGGTGATGATCCGCCAGTTCAATCCTGCCCTGATGAATCTCCGCCACCGCACTGACCAGGCTCAGCCCCAAGCCATTACCCGGCAGTGAACGGCTCTTGCCGACCCGGTAAAAGCGCTGGAAAACCTGATCTTTCTCGTCGTCCGGAATACCGATACCGCTGTCACTCACCTCGAATACTGAATCCGTGCCGTCGCGATGGACCGACACCCGGATCATGCCTTTTTCGGGGGTGTACTTGATGGCGTTGTCGATCAGGTTGCTGACCATCTGGAACAGCAGATCCCGGTCACCTTCGATCAGCACCTGCGTGTCCAGCGCCTGCTGGAACACCTGTTCCTTGTCCTCTGACAACGCCTCGTAAAGCTCACAGGCATCACTGACCAGCTCATCGAGCGACACTGGCTTCATATCTGCTGCGTTGCCCCGGGTTTCCAGACGCGCAATTCGCAGCAGCGCATTGAACGTGGCCAGCAGCTGATCGGCTTCGGCCACGGCACGACCGGCCTGCTCCCGGGCCTCATCGTTATCGACCGACATCAGGGTGTTTTCCAGCTGATTGCGCAGCCGTGTCAGGGGGGTTCTCAGATCGTGGGCGATGCTGTCGGAGACATGGCGAATGCCTTCCATCAGATAGACGATGCGGTCCAGCATCTGGTTGAGGTTTTCCGCCAGCTGGTCGAAGTCGTCCTCGGTTCCACGGGTGGGTATCCGCAGTGACAGATGACCGTTCATAATTCGTCGGGAGGTGTTGTTGATCACCTCGATGCGCTTGGTGGTACTTCGGCTCATCAGGAAGCCGCCCAGCAGGGCAAGCGCCAGGGTAATGCCCATCCCCCAGTTGATGGCGGTTTCGATCACCCGTTTCAGGTTGGTGAGTTCGTCCACGTCGCGGCCCACCAGTAGCCGCAGACCGCCCTGAACTTCAAAGATACGCGCCCGGGCCAGGCGTTCCGGCCCTTGCCAGCCCACGGATTCGTTGAGGGTAAAGTTGATCCAGCCGCTTTCCGAGCGCGCCCCCTCCGGCCAGGTTTCCACGTTACCGGCCAGTTTGAGGAAATCGTCGGTGGTCAGCAGATAGATGGACTTGGCCTTGGGGTCACGGGCAACACGTTCACGGATGATGGTAATCAGACCATTGATGCCCCGGCCGCGGTATTGCTCCGCCAGGCCGGCAATTTCAGCCTCAATGGTCTGGTCCGTCTGGGCGGTCATAAAGCCGGCGGTGCGCCAGTAAATGAACGCCAGCAGCAAAAACACCGAGGTGGCAAACACCACCATGTACAGCAATGCTAGCTGGAAGGACGAGGTCCGGAGCTGACTAAGCAGTTTCACGGAGCATGTACCCAGCACCCCGAATCGTCTGCAGCAACGGAGTCTCGAATTCCTTATCGATCTTGGCTCTCAGCCGGCTGATATGCACATCAATCACGTTGGTCTGTGGATCAAAATGATAGTCCCAGACTTTCTCCAGGAGCATCGTTCGGGTCACTACCTGACCGGCGTTGCGCATCAGGTATTCCAGCAGGCGGAACTCCCGGGGCTGCACGTCGATGTTCTGCCCCGACCGTTTGACGGTTCGCGCCAGCAGGTCCATCTCCAGATCCGCCACCCGCAATACCGTCTCGGTTTCCGCCGACTGCCGGTTGCGGCGCACCAGCGATTCAATACGCGCCAGCAGCTCGGTGAAGGAGAACGGTTTGGTGAGGTAATCGTCGCCGCCGCCGCGCAGGCCTTCCACCCGGTCGTCCACGTCGCCCAGCGCACTGAGAATCAGCACCGGAACCTGGTTGCCGGTGGCGCGCACGGTCTTGATGATGGATAACCCGTCCATGCCTGGCAGCATGCGATCGACAATCATGATGTCGTAATCCTCACTGGCCGCCATCATCATGCCTTCCTTGCCGTCAGCCGCGTGGTCTACCACGAAGTCCGATTCTTTCAGCCCTTTGACAAGGTAGTTTGCTACATCCTGATCGTCTTCAATTACCAGCGCTTTCACCGGTTATCCTCCCGATAGCGGATTACTTGTTAGCCGTTACATTACAAACAGGGTACGAATAAGTTTGTAATGCGGCCAGTTACGATCTTGTAAGAGGGTGTCGCCTATGGCGACGGTCACGGATGATCGCGAAACCACCCCAGACTCTCGGTGGTTGTGCTGGCGGGGCGGTATTCAGCACTCAGCCAACCGCAATAACCCATGGCATCCAGCGCGTTAAAAACATTCGAAAAGTTAATCTCCCCGGTGCCAGGCTCATGCCGACCTGGATTATCCGCAAACTGCACATGGCCGATCCAGGGCATCAGGCACTCCAACGTGCGAACCAGATCACCCTCCATGATCTGCATGTGGTAAAGGTCATACTGCAGGCGCACATTGTCTGCGTCCACCTCTTCGATCAGACCGATAACGCGGGCCGAGGTGTCGAGGAAAAAGCCGGGCATATCCACCCGCGAGTTGATGGCCTCGAGGCACAGGGTGATGCCCTCGGGCTCAAGCTGCTCTGCGGCCCAGCGCACGTTGGCGACCAGTGTCTGCCAGGCCTGCTCTTCGCTCAGATCGGCTGGGCGTATTCCGGCCAGGCAATTCACCTGACGACAGTCCAGCACCCGCGCGTAGTGGATGGCCCTGACCACACCCTCACGGAATTCCTCCACCCGGTCCGGCAGGCAGGCAATACCACGCTCGCCCGCGTCCCAGTTGCCGGGCGGCAGGTTGAACAGCACCTGGGTGAGCCCGTTGGTGGTCAGCGCCCGGCGAAGCTCCTCCGCCGGCCAGGCATAAGGAAAGAGATACTCCACGCCCTTGAAGCCGGCCATGCGGGCCTGCTCGAAACGCTCCATGAACGGCACTTCCGTAAACAGCATCGACAGATTGGCGGCGAATTTCGGCATGCTTATTCCCTGTTCCCGCTGCGAGCGCTTTTTGACCCCGGGACGGTTGAGCCCAGCAGCGTGCCGTTGAGGTGTTCCAGTTCCAGCAACAGGCCACTGTGATCCACATCGCTGTGGCCATTGGCGATCAGCGACAGGTATTCATTATGAACCTGTTGAGACAACGGCAAGGTCAACCCCTCGGCGCGGGCCTCATCCAGAATCATCCGCATATCTTTGAGCTGAATCCGCGCCGGGGCGCCAGGGGCAAACGCCCGATCAATCATGCGCTGGCCATGCAACTCCAGAATCCGACTGCCGGCAAAGCCACCCATCAACGCCTCCCGCACCGCAGCGGGATCGGCGCCGCCTTGGGCCGCCAGCAGCAACGCTTCCGACACGGCACCAATGGTGATACCAACAATAGCCTGATTCGCCAGCTTCGCCAGCTGGCCTGACCCCACCGGCCCGATCCGCGTACACTTGCCCAAGACCTCAAACACCGGGCGCGCCCGATCCACATCCTGCTCCAACCCACCGGCCATGATACTCAGACGCGCCTCAGTGGCGCCCACGGTGCCGCCAGAGACCGGCGCATCCACATACCCCGCGCCCTGCTCTGCGGCCAGCCCGGCATGGCGACGGGCCACCGAGGGCTGGATGGAACTCATATCAATCAGCAGCGCGCCGGATTTCAGCGCAGTGATTCCACCCTGCTCGACCAGCACCTGTTCCACCACCTCGCTGTTTTCCAGCATCGTGATAACCACATCTGCATCCCGGACCGCCTGTTCCGGAGATTCGGCAATGGTGGCCTGATCCTTGAACGGTTCGCACTTGCTCGCCGTGCGATTCCAGAGCGTCATTGAAAATCCCGCATCCAGAAGATTCCGAGTCATCGGCCCACCCATCAGACCAATACCCAAAAAGGCTATGTGCAATTGTTTTTCAGTCATCGCTTTTGAACCTTACTCCAAATGCCGGGGAAGTGGGTGGGCAGGGGATTCCACCCCAAGGTTTATTGAAATCAATTATACAAACAAAAACGCCACCAGGCTGAAACAGCGTGGTGGCGTCAGAAAGACCAAAAATTCGTGAGCGTCAGGCCGCTTCGACCATACTCGCTTTGATCTTCTTCATGGCATTCTTCTCGAGCTGGCGAATACGCTCGGCAGACACCCCGTACTTGTCAGCCAGCTCATGCAGCGTGGACTTGCTCTCGGTCAGCCAACGCTCCCGCAGGATATCCTGGCTGCGCTCGTCCAGATGCTCGAGGGCCTGCATCAGGCGGCCGTTGGAATCCTCGGACCAGTCCGCGTTCTCCAGCTGCACCGCCGGATCGCTGCGATGGTCCTGCAGGTAATGCGCCGGAGCCTGATAGGCGTTGTCGTCATCATCGTCCATCGGACCATCGAACGCGGTGTCGTGGGAGGCCAGGCGACCTTCCATTTCCCGCACGACCCGCGGCTCCACACCCAGATCCGCCGCCACGGCATTGAGCTCGTCGTGACTGAGCCACGCCAGACGCTTTTTCTGGCTGCGCAGGTTGAAGAACAGCTTGCGCTGGGCCTTGGTGGTGGCCACTTTCACGATGCGCCAGTTGCGCAGGATGAACTCGTGAATTTCAGCCTTGATCCAATGCACGGCGAACGACACCAGGCGCACACCGAATTCCGGATTGAAGCGTTTGACGGCCTTCATCAGCCCGACGTTGCCTTCCTGGATCAGGTCGGCCTGGGCCAGCCCGTAACCGGAATAGCTGCGGGCAATGTGAATCACAAAACGCAAATGAGAGAGCACCAGCTGGCGGGCCGCGTCTACGTCGCCTTCATAATGAAGACGCTCGGCGAGATCCCGCTCTTCATCAGCGGTCAGTACCGGAATCCGGCTCGCAGCCTGGATGTAAGACTCGAGATTCGCACCCGGAACCAGTCTGTCAATCAGCTGTAAACTCGTACCCATGCTTGTTTCCTCCGAACCTGGCGGCCGCTAAATATACCAATTGTCACTTAGACCGCCAAGACCTTGATAAGTTCCTTGTGTTTCCCAGTAACCCGTTACAAAACAACAATCTGGAAAACCCTCACTGCCCTTCCCTGGTTGCCACACTACGCCGCGAGAGACAGATTCTTCAATACGGTTTTACCGCAACCCCGGATCAGCCGCCGGCGATCTCCCCCGGCTCGATGGCGTCCAGGTGGCGCTTCACAGCAACCCACGCGCCCAGCCAGCCTAACAGCATCGCCACGATTAGCAACGCCAGCGCGCCGTCAAAGGTCAGGCCGTTCAGGGAAAAATCACTGCGGTACAGCCCTGCCAGTCGCTCAACCGGCCCGCTCAGCCACCATAACGAGAGCTGCAACAGCACCCAGGCCACCACCCCACCGCCGAGGCCAAACCAGGCCCCGGTGTACAGAAACGGGCGGCGAACGAACGCGTCGGTGCCACCCACCAGTTTAGCCACCAGAATTTCATCGCGCCTGTTTTCGATGGACAACCGCACGGTGTTACCGATGACCAGCACCACCGCCGCCGCCAGCAACAGGGCCAGCGCCCACACTGCGCGGGCCAGCAGATCGGTCATTGCGTTCAGGCGCTGCAGCCAGCCCAGGTCGACCTGAACCCGGTCCACACCGTTCATCCCCTGCAGACGTGTCACCAGCGTTTCCACGCCACCGGCGGTGCGTGACGCCTCATCCGGCGTGACCAGCAGGGTATGGGGCAACGGGTTACCTTCGAGGTAATCCAGGGCGTCGTCCAGTCCGGAGGAAGCGCGGAATTCCGCCAGCGCCTGATCCTTGTCGATCAGCTCCACTTCCAGCACGCGGCTGTCGGCCTGCGCCTCGGCCTGCAATGCCCGGGCGTCGTCCAGCGTTGCGCTCTCGCTGAGGTAGGCGGTGATACGGGCGCTGCTTTCCCAGCCGGCGCTGACACCCTGAAGGCTGGTCAACAGCAACAGCAAGGCCACCGGCAGCGCCAGCGCCACGCCCATCACGGTCCAGGTCATCATGCTGGCCACCGGCGTACGCCAGAGCCGCTCGGCGCTGTCGCGGGCCACCTTGCGGTGATGGACCAGGTAGCTTTCCGCCTGCTGTTGCAGTGGTGAGCTGGACTGATTAGCGCCTTTCTGCTTGCGGGAGTCAGCGGCCACGGCCACCCCCGGCAGTCAGCTCGCCATGGTCGAGGGTCAGGGTTCGCCGCTGCATGTCGTTGATCAGGGCAATGTCGTGACTGGCGATCAGCACGGTGACCCCGACCTGACTGAACTGACCGAACAGATGCATGATGTCGGCAGACAGTTCCGGGTCGAGGTTACCGGTGGGCTCATCCGCCAGCAGTACCGGCGGCTTGTTGACCACCGCCCGGGCGATACCCACCCGTTGTTGTTCCCCGCCAGACAACTGCAGCGGGTTCATTTTTTCCTTGCTGAGCAGGCCGACCTTGTCGAGCGCCGCACGTACCCGGCGACCGATGTCCCGCGCCGGCACGCCCATCACTTCCAGCGGCATGGCAACGTTGTCGAACACCGTGCGATCGAACAGCAGCTGGTGGTTCTGGAACACCACGCCTATGTGGCGGCGAATGTAGGGAATCTGGCGTCTGGGCAGAGTATTGAGCACCTGGCCACCGACCACCACCTCACCGGCACTGGGGCGTTCCATCACCATGATCAGCTTCAACAGCGTACTTTTGCCGGCGCCGGAGTGGCCGGTCAGAAACGCCATTTCGCCCCGGGCAAGGCTGAAGTTCACCTGCCGCAGGGCGGTATGGTCGCTGTCGTAGCGTTTGGTGACCTGACGGAATTCAATCATCGGTCGTTACTGCTGTTACTGGTCGTCAAACAGGGCATCCACAAAGGTTTCTGCGTCGAAGCTGCGCAGATCGTCCACCTGCTCACCCACGCCGATGTATCGAATGGGCAACTGCAACTGGCGCGCGATAGCGAACACAATACCACCCTTGGCGGTGCCGTCCAGTTTGGTCAGGGTAATGCCGCTTACCCCCACCGCCTGCTGGAACACCTGGGCCTGGCTCAGGGCGTTCTGGCCGGTACCGGCGTCCAGCACCAGCATGACTTCGTGGGGCGCGGTGTCGTCCAGCTTCTTCATCACCCGCACGACCTTTTCCAGCTCGTTCATCAGGTTGTCTTTGTTCTGCAGGCGGCCGGCGGTGTCAGCGATCACCACATCCACACCGCGGGACTGGCCCGACTGGATGGCATCAAAAATCACCGAGGCACTGTCGGCACCGGTGTGCTGGGCCACCACGGGCACATTGTTACGCTCACCCCAGACCTGCAGCTGCTCTACCGCTGCCGCGCGGAAGGTATCCCCGGCCGCCAGCATCACCGACTTGCCCTCGGTCTGGAATTTTTTGGTCAGTTTGCCAATGGTGGTCGTCTTGCCCACACCGTTCACGCCCACCATCAGAATCACGTAGGGCTTCTTGCCGCCATCCAGCTCCAGCGGTTTGGTCACACCGGACAACAACCCGCGCAGTTCATCCCGCAACGCCGTTCGCAGAGCGGCGCCATCTTTGAGCTGGTTGCGCTCGAGCTTGTCGGTCAGTGATTCAATGATCTCGGAGGTGGCGGTAACCCCCACGTCGGCCATCAGTAACGTGGTTTCGATCTCTTCCAGCAAGTCCTCGTCAATCTTCTTGCCCACGGCAAACAGATCCGACAGGCCGGAAGACAACGTGGCACGGGTTTTCCCCAGCCCCAGACGGATACGTTCGAAAACGCTGGTGGGCGGCTCCTCGGCGACCGGTTCCGGTGCGGGCGCTGCCTCCTCGACCTTGTCGGCAACCGGCTCTGCCACTGGCGCTGCGGGTTCTTCCTCAGTCGGCTCAGCGGGCGCAGCAACCGGTTCGGCGCCCGGCTGCGGTTCCGGCTTTTTCTGGGGTACCGGCTTCGGGCGGGGCACCCGGCGATAGTTGCCGGCCAGATCCAGAGCAAAAATGAAAACGAGGAGGCCCAGAAGGCCGATTGCAATCCACTCTGCGGTCATATCCATACCATCAGTTGAAAATGGGCGGGAGAAAAGAGAGCCGACATTCTAGCAGACTGTCAGCGGGAATTGGGGCGGTTGCGCCCACGCCCCGGATGGCGATCGGAGGAATTTCCGTTACCATACCGCCATTCATCAGACACCGGCAGGCAGCACCCCATGGGCCAGAAACCGAAACACCAGAAAGGCGGGCGCCAGACACGCAGCGCGGCACCCGGAGCGGGCAGCAACGGCGGTGAATTGCGCATCATCGGTGGCGACTGGCGCAGCCGCAAGCTGCGTTTTCCCGACGCCGGTGGGGTACGCCCCACGCCGGCCCGTACCCGGGAAACCCTGTTCAACTGGCTGAACTACCACCTGGCCGGCCGCCGCTGCCTCGACCTGTTCGCCGGCTCCGGCGCCCTGGGTCTGGAGGCCCTGTCACGCGGTGCCGGCCACACCGTGTTTGTCGATCACACACCGGCATTGACCCAGGCGCTACGCAGTAACCTCAGGTTATTGACATCGGAGTCGGGAGACGTGATTTGCCAGAGTGTTGATGCGTTCCTGGCGCAACCGCCGGCGGAACCCTTCGACATCCTGTTCATGGACCCACCGTTCCGCCAGGGCTGGCTGGAAACGCTGCTCCCGCTGATCGCAGATCAGGGCTGGGTCAGACCGGGGGGCTGGGTCTATGTGGAACATGAAAACGAGATGCCACCCCCCCAGGTTCCGGACGGCTGGTCCCTGCACCGGCAGAAGTCCGCCGGGCAGGTCACCTACTGTCTGTTCAGAGCTGGGGAGTCAGCCGACATCTAGGCAGCGGTTACGCAGCGGGGCGCAGAGAATAGGCCCGCAGGTGTGCTGCGAAGTCTTCCAGGTAACGGATGCCGCTGGCTTCCGCTTCCTTGCACCAGTCCATCAGTGCCTGCATCTTCTCCTGAGGCTTTACGCCGCGCTTGCGCCACAGCGCCTGCAGCTCGTTGCTCATCTCGTAGATCTGACGCAGAACCGCGTTGCGCTCGAGCATCGTTTCCAGGTGCTCCTGCTCTTTCGGTTTGATCAGTGACACTTCACGAGACAGCAACTGCTTGAGCTTGCGGTAACGGGGACGAATCTCGTCGTCCATCAGCGACTTCTGCTGGCGCAACACCGGCTCCATGACCCGTTTGCGGTACTGGCGCATGATGTCAAAACGGTTGTTGGCAATGGCCTGAACGGTTTCAACATCCACGCTTAACTTGCCTGGCACATAATGAGCAATGGGCTTGAAGCCCTTGGGCTTGGCCAGACCGAACAGCTGGAACAAGCGAATATAACCCCAGCCAATGTCCACCTCGAACCAGCGGCGGGACAGCTTGGAGGAATTCGGATAGGTGTGGTGATTGTTGTGCAGCTCTTCGCCGCCAATCAGGATGCCCCAGGGCGAGATATTGCGGGCGTTGTCAGCGCATTCAAAGTTGCGATAGCCCATCCAGTGGCCGATGCCGTTGACCACACCGGCGGCCCACACCGGAATCCACATCATCTGCACGGCCCAGATCCAGATACCGTGCACACCGAACAGCAGCAGGTCGATCACCGCCATCAGGGTGATGCCCAGCATTCTGTAGCGGCTATAAACGTTGCGCTCAACCCAGTCTTCCGGGGTGCGCTGGCCGTAACGCTCGAGGGTTTCTGCAGTGGCGGAATCGGCATACAGCTCCGCGCCTTCGAACAGTACCTTACGGATACCCAGAACCACCGGGCTGTGAGGGTCTTCCTCGGTTTCGCATTTGGCGTGGTGTTTGCGGTGGATAGCGGTCCATTCCTTGGTATTCTGGGCGGTGGTCAGCCACAGCCAGAACCGGAAGAAATGCTTCAGAACCGGGTGCAGATCCAGCGAGTTGTGCGCCGAATGGCGATGCAGGTAAAGGGTTACACTAACGATGGTGACGTGGGTCATACCCAGGGCAACCAGAATCAGTTGCATCACCGAAAGGTCAAGAAGACCGTTAAACCACATACAAAATCCTCAATCAAATATCGTGGCCCGCCCGGCAATGGCACCGGCAAACCGTATCGAGCACTTTAGCGTACAGATGTAAGCCTCAACAACAGGATTTGGACGAATATTTGTTACTGATTACACTTATCCGGTTTCAGATCGTCCCTCCCCCCGCTGACCGGAGAACACCGCTTGCCCGAATTACCCGAAGTTGAAACCACCCGCCGCGGCATCGCGCCCCACTGCGAAGGGCGCACGGTTCAGCAGGTGACGATCCGCAACCGCAGCCTGCGCTGGCCCATACCCCGGGAACTGGACGAACACCTGACCGGGGCCACCATCCGCAGCGTGGAGCGCAGGGCCAAATACCTGCTATTACGGGTCGACAGCGGCACGGCCATCGTGCACCTGGGCATGTCAGGCAGCCTGCGGGTCATCACCGACAACGCCCCACCGCTGACCCACGATCACGTGGAACTGGTATTGGACAGCGGTATCCGCCTGCGGTTCAACGACCCGCGGCGCTTCGGCTGCTGGCTGTGGTCCGCCACGCCGGAACAGCACCCGCTGCTGGCCAGCCTGGGCCCTGAGCCGCTGGCACCGGAGTTCACCGGGGCCCTGCTGTTCAGGCTGTCCCGGGGCAAACAAACGCCGGTCAAGTCGTTCATTATGGACAACCACGTGGTGGTCGGGGTGGGCAACATCTACGCCAACGAGGCCCTGTTCAAGGCCGGCATCCACCCCAAACGCAAGGCCGGGCGCATCAGCCTGGACCGATACAACCGCCTGGTGGACACCATCCGGGAAACCCTGAGCGCGGCCATTCTGATGGGTGGCACCACGTTGAGGGATTTCGTGAACAGCGACGGCAAGCCCGGCTACTTTGCCCAGTCGTTGCTGGTGTATGGGCGCGGCGGCCTGCCCTGCGCGGAATGCGGCACCCCGCTGAAGGAGATCCGCATGAACCAGCGCTCGACGGTTTACTGCGGACGCTGCCAGCGCTGATGCACGGCGAAACAGGAAATTCGTTTGAAAATGCGCAAATATGATTCATAGTTAACAGAGTATCCACGTTCGTAGGCTACAATCAGACTTCATAAGACATAGCCTGCAGCCCGGCGCTCCCAAGCCGACGTACAGGAAAGACAGGCAAGATTCAGGAGACACACGAAATGACCGGCAAGATTTCTCGCGCAGTAATGACCACCCTGGCAGTTTGCCTGCTCACGTTTTCCTCCCTTGGCCACGCCCAGGCGATCGACGAAACGCCGTCGGCGCTTGCCATGACCGGTGACGCACTGCTGGTTCGCCCCGCGCTGTTCGCCACCACTATCGTAGGCACCGCGGTTTACCTGGTCTCCCTGCCGTTTTCTGCCCTGGGCGGTAACGCCGGCGAAGCCGGTGAAGTGCTGGTGGTTGGCCCGGCCAAGGCCACGTTCGTGCGTTGCCTGGGTTGCAGCCGCACCGGCCGCCGCGCCGAGCCGGTCCAGCAAGACAGCAACTGATCCGTAATATCCCCGCTTGCCAAACCCCGGCGGATTCGGCAGCCTGAAGTGACACTCACTTCAGGCTATTTTCGTTTATGGTGAACTGGTCCTCTCTCAACACGGTGTTCCTCGATATGGACGGAACCCTGCTGGATCTGCATTTCGACAATCACTTCTGGCTCGAGCACCTGCCTGCGCGCTACGCCGAGCATTACGATCTCAGCCCCGACGAAGCCCGCAACACCCTGATTCCGATGATCATGGCGGAGCGCGGCACACTGCAATGGTACTGCACCGATTACTGGAGTGACCGCCTGCAGCTGGACATCACCGGCCTGAAAGCGGAAGTGGGAGATCGCATCGGCTACCGCCCGTTCGTCACCGAATTTCTGGATGCGGTTCGCGCTGCCGGCCTGCGCTCGGTGATTGTCACTAACTGCCACCCAGACCCGCTGGCGCTGAAACTGCGCCACACGCAACTGGACACCCGGGTGGACGGCATCATCTCCAGCCACGACCTGGGCAAACCCAAGGAAGACCCGGAGTTCTGGCGCGACCTGGCCGGTCGTGAGCCCTACCGCCCCGAACACACCCTGATGGTGGACGACAGCTTCCCGGTGCTGGAAAGCGCCCGCGCCGCCGGCATTGCCCAGTGCCTGGCCATACTGGCGCCCGACAGCCAGCAGGAAGCCCGGGAAAAGCACCCGGAGATTCCCTCGATCCACCACTTCAGTGAAGTCCTGCCGGCGTTGCGCCAACGACAGCCCCTGCCATCAGGCGAATGAGCCGGTTATAATATGGCCATACGCTCATCAGGTGAGGAGACATGACGGCAACCAGCAGCACTGACGACCAGCGAGTCCGCCTCGACAAGTGGTTGTGGGCAGCGCGTTTCTACAAAACCCGCTCCCTGGCCAAAGAAGCCATCGAAGGTGGCAAGGTTCACTACAACGGCCAGCGCTGCAAGCCCGGACGGCTGGTGGAAACCGGCGCCAAACTCACCCTCAGGCTGGGCTGGCAGGAACGCATCATCATCGTGGATGACATCAGCGACCGCCGCCGGGGTGCCCCCGAAGCCCAGGCGCTTTACCACGAAACCGACGACAGCGTGAAACGTCGCGAGGATCTGGCGTGGCAGCGTAAAACCATGCAGGCCGCGCAGCTGCCGCCGGCCCGGCGCCCTTCCAAGAAGGACCGCCGTGACATCCAGCGATTCCGGGAACAGAACAACATCTGATTCAGCGCTGCGCCCGATTGGCCAGCCAGTCCGTATTCCCTTTGCCCGTTTATCACATTATTTTTTTCAGGAGACATCACCATGGCATCCCGGGACCAGTTCCAGCGATTTATCTTCGAGCACAGCCAGGTGCGCGGTGCCTGGGTGCAACTGAGTGAGAGTTACCAGGAAATCGTCAGCCAGGCCCCCTACCCGGACACCGTGCGCCAGCTCCTCGGCGAATCCCTGGTGGCCAGCGTACTGATGAGCAGCACCCTCAAATTCGAGGGCACCCTGTCACTGCAGGCCCAGGGCGAAGGCCCGCTGCGCACGCTGATGGCGGAATGCAGCCACGACCGTATGATCCGTGGTCTGGCCCGTTTTGATGAACACGCAGTGATGGAAGAATCCTTCCACAACCTGCTGGGCGAAGGCCGCATGGCCATCACCATCACCCCGGACGACGGCCAGCGCTACCAGGGCGTGGTTCCCCGCGAGGAAGAGACCCTTGCCGGCTGTCTGGAAGAATACTTCGAGCGGTCCGAGCAGCTGGCCACCAGCCTGATCATCTTCGCCAATGAAACCACCTGCGCCGGTTTGCTGCTGCAGCGCCTGCCCGGCACCAGCGACAACGACGAAGACCTGTGGGACCGCATCAACCACCTGGCCCGCACCGTGGAAGCGGAAGAGTTGCTGGAACTGGACAGCCAGACCCTGCTGCACCGCCTGTTCCACGAGGAAACCGTGCGGGTGTTCGACGCCGAACCGGTCGCCTTCCGCTGCAGCTGTTCGCGGGAACGCACCCTGGGCGCGCTGGAAGCCATTGGCCGTGACGAGTGCTACAGCATCCTCGAGGAACAGGGCTCCATCGAGATGGATTGCCAGTTCTGTCACGCTCACTATCGCTTCGATAGGAACGATATCGATCATCTTTTCACCGGCCATACGCTACACTAACGCCACGGCTGATTGGCCCGAAAGCGAGATTTGACGCGGCTTTGCGGCCTGTCGTTTTTTACCGGCGTCTCTGGCATAATAGCGCGCCTGAATTGACCCGATTGCTCAGATTTCCGTCAATTTTGGGGGG
This sequence comes from Marinobacter goseongensis, assembly GCF_023156235.1. Classification (GTDB taxonomy): domain Bacteria; phylum Pseudomonadota; class Gammaproteobacteria; order Pseudomonadales; family Oleiphilaceae; genus Marinobacter; species Marinobacter goseongensis. The sequence continues at coordinate 14,458 of NZ_JAKZAI010000034.1, forward strand.
CGGCCTGAGCAATCATGAAGACATCCCGAGGGCGAGGTCGAAGTGAGCAACACTTATAATGATCTAAGTTCAGCACGACTGGTCGAGCTGGCACTGGAAAGACGCGAAGGCCAGCTGGCCTCCAACGGTTCACTGGTTGTTCGCACCGGTGAGCGCACGGGCCGTTCTCCCATGGACCGCTTTATCGTCGAAGAGCCGAGCACGGCCGACGACATCCAGTGGGGACCGATCAACCGCCCGTTCGACGCCGACAAGTTCGACGCTCTCTGGGACCGCGTTGAAGCCTACATCACCGAGAAAGACCGCTTCGTGTCCAATGTGCACGTCGGATCTGACCCGGAACATTACCTGCCGGTGAAAATGACCACCGAAACCGCCTGGCAGAACCTGTTCGGCCGCAACCTGTTCATCCGTCCGGACAGCTACAACACCGCCGACAAGCAGGAATGGCAGATCCTCAACGCCGCCAACTTCCAGTGCGTGCCCGAGCGTGACGGCACCAACAGCGACGGCTGCGTGATCATCAACTTCGCCAAGCGCAAAGTACTGCTGGCCGGCATGCACTACGCCGGTGAAATGAAAAAGGCGATGTTTTCGGTCCAGAACTTCCTGCTCCCCGAGAAAGACGTCCTGCCGATGCACTGCTCCGCCAACGTCGGCGAAGACGGCGAAACCTGCCTGTTCTTCGGCCTCTCCGGCACCGGCAAGACCACCCTGTCCGCCGATCCCGATCGTTTCCTGATCGGTGACGACGAGCATGGCTGGGGCCCGGGCACCGTATTCAATATCGAAGGCGGCTGCTATGCCAAGTGCATCGATCTGAGCCAGAAGAACGAGCCGATCATCTGGGATGCCATCCGCTTTGGCGCCATCGTCGAGAACGTGATGATCGACGAAGACACCCGCGAGCCGGACTACACCGACGTTTCCCTCACCGAAAACTCCCGCTGCGCCTACCCGCTGGAGCACGTGGAGAAGCGCGTGATCGAGAACCGTGCCGGCGAGCCGTCACACATTGTATTTCTGACCTGCGACATGACCGGCGTACTGCCGCCCGTGTCTGTCCTCAGCAAGGAGGCCGCGGCCTACCACTTCCTGAGTGGCTACACCGCGCTGGTGGGTTCCACGGAAATGGGCAGCTCCTCCAAACTGAAGTCCACCTTCTCCACCTGCTTCGGTGCGCCGTTCTTCCCGCGCCCGGCCGGCGTATACGCCGAGCTGCTGATGAAGCGCATGGACGAGTTCGGCAGCAAGGTATTCCTGGTCAATACCGGCTGGACCGGTGGCTCCTACGGTGTGGGTGAGCGCTTCAGCATTCCCACCACCCGTGGCATCATCGCTGCCATCCAGAATGGCGACCTGGACGACGCCGAAACCGAGCACCTGGCGTCGCTGAACCTGCAAGTGCCGGTGAACGTGCCGGGCGTAGACAATAACCTGCTGAACCCGCGCAACACCTGGGCCAGCCAGGAAGACTACGACGCCAAGGCCGCCGAACTGATCGGTCAGTTCGTGGAGAACTTCAAGAAGTTTGATGTGTCTGACGCGATCGTGGCAGCCGGGCCCAAGCTGTAAAAACCCGCCCGCTCCAGAAAAAGCGCCCTGCTCCCTGAGCACGGCGCTTTTTTTAGGTTCATCGCGGGTTAGCGTGAAAAAGTAGGAGACGGCGGTAAAACCGGTTAGTTTTGAGTTCGCCAAAACAACAA
>NZ_JAKZAI010000035.1 GCF_023156235.1 Marinobacter goseongensis
ACAACGCCATCGACGAGCTATTGCCCCACAACTGGACGCCGGCTACACCTGACAAGGTGTGATGGCCAGACGCTTACGGAGCACGGTATTACGAATACCGTGGAGTACAAAAAGCGATATAAAGATGTGCCAGAGTTGCCAGCACACCCGGAACGGATGTTTAGTAATGAATGGGATAGCTACACGGAATTTTTCGATCTCCCTGAAGAGATCTCTTACCAACAGCTAAAGCGGGAAGTTCAGGCACAAGGTATTAAGAACCAGCGGGAGTACAAGTCGTGGATAAACTCTCTTGATGATGCCCGCTACCCACGCACCCCTCATGAGGTATACAAGGACGAATGGGAGAGCTGGTTCGACTTCTGTGGCAAAGAAAAGCCATTCAAACCCGCTTACATTTCCGCACCGTACCGCCTGTGGGCTGACAAAATCCGGGAATTCATGACACAGGCGCAGGGGGGTGGCTCAAAAGAAACCCACTTGTGCCGCTTCGTTCGCATGTATATAGAAAAGCATGACAAGAGCCTGTCTCCACAAGAGCTACTCACCAAGGAGCGGGTTAACATCAGACCATTTCGAGAAGAGTTGAAACGCCTACCCACAGACAACTACCGCCGTAACATCATCATCGCCATTAACGAATTCCTGGATTACGTTATCAGCAACGACCTGACGGATGAAGATGAAGAAACCGGTGAAATCATTCGGGTGATGGATGCCCGAAACCCATTTGCTTTGCTCGTCGAGGATAAAAGCGTAACCGCACCTACGCGGAGCGAATCCACCAAGCCTTGTCTGCAATACTCCTTCGTCCGCAAAGCCCAGGAATGGATCATTCCGGAAAACGCAAAAACGTTTCAGGATCTCAAACACCTTCAAAAATTCGACACCGACTGGGTAAAAATACCCGCGCATTTGGTTGATCACTCAGATCCGGATTGCGTGGTCCGAAAGCAAGGCCAGCAATTCTACCTCTGGTGTCCCACTGACTGGATTCACACCTTTGCCCTCACCAAGGTGCCTTTGAGAGGCCGTCAGATCGCCTACAACGACTCTGGCGAGGGTGACAGAGAGATTGCCGACTTTGATGACAAAGGCGCTGTAACTTGGGTCAGAAATCCCAGCCCTCTTGCCGGTAGCACCAAGAGACAGTCGTTTATCAAAAAACTTCCTGACGGCAATCTGGGAATGTATGTCACTACAAACAAAACCAGCAACAATGGCGCTGGTTATTCCATTCCATGGATTCCGGAAGACCTCGCCTATTGGTTGGTTCGTCTACGCAAATGGCAACAAAAGTACAACCCGATAGAAAAAGCCACTCCTTGGACTCAATGCGTCCGCACCAATCTGAACGAATTGCAACGCAAGGCCAAAGGCGTCAACTGTTTCTTATTCCGGGCCTTTAACGATGTAGAGCCCAAAAATCCCGGAACGGCGCTCACCATGCGCCTAGCCGCTGCGCTTTACCATATTCAACCATCTAGCCTGAAACTAGCTGAACTCCGGGGAAACGCCTACCGGCTTTCAAGCTACAAGTCCAAATACACTCCACACTCCATGCGCGTGAGCCTGATTACGGCTTACATCATGGACATGGGTATGCCGGTCGAAGTCGTGATGAAAGTGGTTGGGCATTCTTCCATCGTTATGTCGATCTACTACTGCAAAATCACTCAGAGAGACATCCGGCAGCGGTTCGAAGAAGGCGAGAAGCAGGCGCTCAAATCCCAGGCGGAAGCAACCCAAGCGGCCATTGAGCAAAATAACATCGAAGCCGTTAAAAATCAGCTTGTCGGCACCAATAAAGATTTACTGCAATCGCTCAACAACGATGTGCCGGCGGGCAACTATGTTTTCCGCGACTACGGCATCTGCCCCTTTGCCGCCACACGTTGTAGCGACGGCGGTGAAGAGATCGGGGCCACCAAGGTCCATAGCCCTACGCCTTCAGGTTATCTTGGTTTCCAAAATTGCCTGAGATGCCGCCACTTCATCACAGGGCCAGTCTTCCTGGGTGGGTTGCTCTCCATTACCAACGAGATTCTCTTGGAGGCCAACGATCAGTCCGCGATTTGTCAGCAGTTACAGGACAAAATTTCGGCTATTGAAGAGCAGGTCACTGAGTTGGATCGACAGGAATACATCGCCAACCTAAAGCAGCAAACGTTTGACGCCAGCCAAAGAACACCACTGGAATTCAAGCTTCGGAAGCTCGAATCCGAATATGAAAGCGCAGCCAAAAAAATGGATATGCTACTCTGCGACCTGCAATCTGCGTACAAACTCATCCAGCTGTGCCAGTCTGTCGCAAACGCCAGAATCGAGTCTGCGGATTCCAGCGTAGCCCTGATCAAGATGCCGGATTCCGAGATACAGCTCGAAATTGAGGACACCTCCCACTTTCAGCAGCTGCACGAAGTCTGTGAGAACGCCACTATCTACGAGAGCTCCAACCCATCCAGAGCCATCATCCCTCGATCCCAGTTGTTGGATCGAATGGCCAGTTTCAATGAGCTGGCACCACGGCTATTCATGCTGTCCCAAGATGAACAATTAACCGTGGGCAACCAACTGGTCGCTCTATTCAAAGCACGCCTGAAGTCTTGGGAAAGGGTTAATAAATTGATCGATGGTCAACTAAAGCTTTGTGATCTCGTGGGGCCGGAAAAAATTGAGCCCTCCGAAATCGAACTGATTACCAAAGAATCACTACCGAAAGTACAGTAGAGGCAGCCATGAAACCGGAAGAGCTGTTGGAAAAACTTAAAGAGAAGGCCACACCGAGAGCTTCCAGAACACTCGAAGCCATCTATGAGATCTGCAAAGAGCAGGAGCAGCGGGGCCTGGACGATTTCGCCATAGCCACAATCGCCAGGCTCGGTCATAAGCGAGGAGTCCCTAAAGCGCAAAGCATACGCAATAAAACCGGAGAGCCCTATCGAGCGCTTCTCCAGTCTTTTGCAGAGCATCATAAAAGCGACAAACCTCCAATGAATCCGAAGGGTGAGGATGATTGGATAGAGGAAATCGGAAACGCGAAACACAAGCTTCTGGCTCGCATTCAGGCTGCCGAATTGGCGGCTGCCAACAAAAAGCTCCGCGAGTTCGTGCCGCCCGGCACTCGCATCGAAGTCAGAGACTACCAGAATGAGGCAGCTGCGGAGGATCGACCGCTCAGCCCCCTGGAGCGCAGGGCACTGGAATACCTTATATCCGACGAATTCCTTGGCAAGTGGGGCTTCTCGCTCTCAGAATACGGGGAGATAATCGACAGCTCCGGAAACGTCGTTCTGCGACCCGCCACCGTTGACGCAGTCAAGAAAGCACTCACATACTTGTAGAGCACCATGGATACAAACGTAATTACACCGGAAGGCCACACCACTCTTCAAGAAGAGCTCGACCACCTCTGGCGTAGAGAGCGACCGGAAGTCACCAAAAAGGTACAGTGGGCAGCCAGCCTAGGCGATCGCTCAGAGAACGCAGATTACCAGTACAATAAAAAGAGATTGAGAGAGATCGACCGCCGGGTCCGACACCTTAGAAACCGGCTCTCCAAGCTCCGTGTTGTCAAATACAGCCCCGTCCAGGAGGGGAGAGCCTTCTTCGGCGCCTGGGTCACCTTGGTCGATGAAAATGGCGAAAAGCTCAAATTCCGTATCGTCGGCCCTGATGAGATATATGGCCAAAAATACTACGTCTCCGTAAACGCACCCGTGGTCAAAGCTTGCTTGGGGAAAAGCGCGGGGGACGAAATCGTAGTAAGAACACCAGAATCCGATAAAGTTTGGGAAATTGAGCAGATTACCTATGGAAGGCCTGAATAACCGCTGATTTTTGCTTATCTTGGTTTTAGCCGGCGGACAACCGAGGATTCAGACACTATTTTCCCGTTATTTGTGTGTTTCTTGCCCGTTTCCCACCATTTTGGCGGAAAATAGGCGCACTGGCCCTTCGCCAGAATGTATTTTTCACCAATCAGCAGGTTGCTGAATGCGGCCAGCAAGTGCAGCCGGTTGTTGTTCTTGGCTCGGCGGGGGTAGGTACACGCGGAACATTAGCTCTCGCATGAAACTTCCTATCCCACCTGATAGCGGGCTTCGCTATAGTTAACAGGCTGGAATCGGCTTTCTCCGGCAACAGATTCACAATTCTGTTGCCTTTTACTGCCCAAACTATCGCATGAAACTTCCTGTGCCCGAGCAAAACGACGCCCCCATTCTGATCGTGGACCTGGAAGCCACCTGCTGGGAAAACTCCCGTTTGCCTAATGGCGAACGCCAGAGCATCGGGAACATGGAAATCATCGAGTTCGGATGTGCGCTCGCAACCCGAGCAGGCAAGCTTTTGGATAGCCGATCCTTCCTGGTGCGGCCAACCCGGAATCCGGACCTCAGTGCGTTTTGCCGCTCTCTGACCGGTATTAACCAGACAATGGTAGACGCTGCTCCGACATACTCCGAGGCGGTTCGCGCACTGGATGAATGGCTGGGTCAACCTTCCGAATCCCTGATCTGGTGTAGTTGGGGCAACTACGACCGGCATCAAATCCAGGCAGAAAGTGAGGCCCACGATATTGCCCCGAAATTCATGGCCTGGCCGCACCTGAACCTGAAACGGATCTGGCGGCGATCCACCGGCCAGAAGAAAAAGACGGGGCTGGCCAGTGCGCTGGCATTCCACAACCTGGCGTTTGAAGGGCGACCGCATCGCGGCGTGGATGACGCTCGAAATATCGCACGACTGCTACCCTTCATGGACTGGGCGCTGGAGCCCGAACTACTGGCCAGGAAAACCCTCCGTGCCGATTCTTGATTGGTTCAGGAGCAGATGAAGGATTTACGGGGGAGCCCTCGATGAGGCTGGTTTGTCTTTCTGATACCCACGGACTGCATCGCCGCATTGCTGAAGTACCCGAGGGTGATGTGCTGATCCATGCCGGCGACTGTTTGGGGCAAGGCAAGCTGGCCAACGTGGAAGACCTCAATGACTGGCTTGGAACGTTGCCACACCGCTACAAACTCGTGATTGCCGGTAACCATGACCGGGCGTTCCAGGACACACCGGACGCCGCGAGAGCCTGCCTTACCAACGCGGTATATCTCGAAGATAACGGCGTCGAGATTGAAGGCATCCGGTTCTGGGGCTCTCCCTGGACACCCACGTTCCAGGACTGGCATTTCATGCTGGACCGGGGGCAGCCGTTGCGAGAACGGTGGCAGCGAATTCCGGAGGCTACGGATGTTCTGATTACCCATGGACCACCCCGGCGAATCGGCGACGAGATCGCTGTGCGCGGCAAGTGTCAGAATGTGGGGTGTCTGGACCTCCTGGAGCGGGTTGGCCAGTTAAATCTGACGGCCCATGTTTTCGGCCACATTCATGAGGGGTACGGCGTTTACGACAGAGACGGACTCCGGTTTGTGAATGCCAGTATCTGCAATGCCCGGTTTCAGCCGGTTAATCCACCCATTATCCTGGATATCTGAAAATCCGAGGAGTGTGATCGATGACGGTAGCCGAACTGATGGATCTGCTCAGGTACTTACCTCCGGAAACGCGCGTGCTCGTGGAGGGCTACGAAACGGGCTACGATGACATGGTGGAACTCAGGCCTCTGGAAGTATTTCGGTACCGCAATGCCCAGGCATGGGATGGCGAGTACCAGGTGAAGAATGAGCACTCCGGTCAGGAAAGCAAAACGGTATCCGCAGTAGCCATACTCGGGCGCCGGGGCCATTTGAGGCAATCATGAGTGTCTATTGTGGCTGCAGGGCATGCACATGAATGAGAAGGAACACGATGGCCGTGCCGACGCTCGCCGAGCGGCCCGACTCATAGCACAGGCCGAAGCGATTTTTGGCAACGCGGAGAACGCCCAGCGCTGGCTGAGTAAACCCAAGAGACAGTTGAACGGGCTGTCTCCGAACGAAGCCATGCAAGACGAGCAGGGCGCGCAGTTGGTTGATCAGTTACTGAAACAGATCGACAGCGGGTACTTTTAGTCACGGATCCATCTGAATAAGGCAACTTATGGTGAAAAGGAAAACCTACTCCCTGTCTGAACTGGTGGCCCAGTGTGACCGGAATGCACCGATGCCAGAAGCGCTTAGAGACTGGGAGCAGATGGCGCCGGTTGGCTTAGAGCAGGTTGTTATGGGTGATCAGGTGAATATTCGGGAGGCCATTCTGTTGTTTTCGGAGAAACTAGCCGGCCGATACGAAGCTACTCAGTTGATTCTGTTCGGCAGCCGGGCCCGCGGCGATTATCACCCGGAGAGTGATGCTGACGTGGCGGTTATCCTGCGCGGGCAGCCTGAGGACTTCGTGAACGTCAAACTGGCTATGGCTGGCCTCGCGTTTGATGTGCTTATTGAAACCGGCATTTTGATTCAGGCTCTGCCGGTTTGGGAGAGTGAATGGGCTAATCCAACTGGCTACTCCAACCCGGCCCTGCTTCAGAACATCACCCGAGAGGGTGTTGTGCTTTGGAGTGCTTAATTACTGCGCTGGAAACTTCTCATCCAAATGCCGACCCAGTAAAGCAACCATTTCTCTGCCATTGATCGCCCCAGCTCGTTTAAGCGCGACAATCAGATCTTCCGTCTCATCGGTCACCACCTCATCACCAGCCAGCCGTGCAGCGATGACAGCCAACGCATCTTCGGGCGTAGCCTGATACCGTATACCGAGTTGATCGGCCAAGTCTGTGATATAGGACCTGATGCTGGATTGTGTGTTCATCGCTGAATTTCCACCCATGGATCTTCAATGTTAAGCCAGCTCCGCATGGACTTCCCTTGTTTCAGCTGCCCGGACCGCTCCCACTCCCAAATCCATGCAATGATGCGCTTAAAGTCCACCACGTCATCCAGGTCAGACGGCTGCACATTCGGCACGGGCCGGCTGTTCTGCTCAATGTTCCGGTACAGCAGGTCGAAAACCGCCCGCTCGTAGCTGGCACACCGGGACAGGCTTGCCTGAACCCCAGCCAGAGCCAGATAGGCCGACACATCGACGATCTCGCGGTCCCCGAACAGGTGAGAGGTATCCGGGTAGTTCTGGCCGGCGACGGTCCAGTTGTCGGGTGATCCGATACCATGCCAGAACGCCTTGAATCGTCCCGAGTGAGGAATGCACAGGGCCGTGAGGCCCGTGATATAGGCGCTCATTCCTTGCGGCCTTTCCGTGGCTGGTCCCGGCCGTCCATGAAATCCCTAGTCACGCGGTCGTCAGACTCAAACCACTCATCCCAGACCGGATCGGTGGGCCGCTCGTAATGTTTGACGGAGCCTTTGAGCCGTTCCAGTGGCGTCAGTTCCTGCGGAAGCGGTTGCGCCAGCTCGTCGGCGTGGGCCGTGTGAGCATCGAGACCTTCCAGCAGGTCTTTTTCGGTCAGGCGTTTTTTGCTCATAGCGTTTTCTCCCTGGTTCCGAGTCCAAAGGACAAACCAGATTGCCGCGGGGGTCAGTGAGTCGGTGGCCAGTCACCGTCCCGAAACCACCCTTTTTCGGGTGTTAACCGATTATCTCACAGCGGCGATGGTTCATCCGGCCCCCTGAAAGTGTCCCTTTGGTTCATTGGCACCCCCGGATCTGTCCTTTTGGTTCATCGAGTACCCTGAGATTGGCCTTTTGGCTTAATGACGGGCTATCCTGTCTGGTAACGATAAACGCCCCTTCTTCCCGGAGCGATCTTTATGGCCGCACGCAGCAACGTGAAAGCCCCTGAACAGGAACCGGACGATTTCTTTGCGCGCCGGGCCGCGGAAAAAGACGCCGCTCGCATGCGTGACTATCGGGATCCGGATTACGCGAAAGGGATGGAAACGCTCTTCGGGGGTGCGATCAAGCCGCCCCGTCGCGGCCGCAGGCGGTTCTGAAGGTCACCCGGACCAACGGCAACATAATTGTGAAGGTGTTGCCGAACGGCTCCACCAAACTACCCATCCTCGAACCGTTCCGACTCGTGCCGGGTGACGGTGGGTGCCCGGAAGTCGACCGACGAGCAGGCCCCAAAAGTGGCATTTAGGGAGTAAAAAAAGATCCAGGGCATTTCCCGGCCCTCGCGTTTTCGGTTCAGTGTCATCATACGGGGTCACTCACTTGACGGTGTCGCGACTTCAGAGGCAACGGAATTATGAACGCGTTGTCGAACGGTTCCACTCAGCTACCCACGATGAAAGCTATAGTTACCGACATCTCCCGATAAAATCTCGGAGCCACTGTCCTTCCGACGTTGAAGAGGAGAGATCGTACTGCTTCACGAGGCGAGTAAATCTCGCCACGTATTGGCACTGACCGGAAGGTGGCAGCCACTGATCCGGAGCCCGGGCACCTTTGCTTCGGTTCAAGCCTAATTCCACGGGCCACAGGTTGGCGGGATCGTTTGCAAATTTCTCTCTTTTAGCAGGGGGCCATTCCTCCGCCCCGCGATTCCACGCCCACTTTAGTGGTATCACATGTTTTGTTACCTACCACTCTAGAGTCGCCTTGGTCGCAAAGCGAACATTCAGACGCACCTTATTGCGACCACATTCCTAGCCTCCCACGGCGCTCGGTACAAGCTTGGAAGTTAACCCTGCGGATGAGTCCCCAAGCATCATTTAGCTGCTGAAAGACATCCAGCCCCGTGAGCACGCGGGGCTGGATGTTGCTACATTTATCTAATGGTTAATCACAACATCTTCTTCAACTGACCGTAGTCTCCTCCAGTACGCAGTACCAGAGTGATGTCGTTGTCGTTCCGATTTCTGAAGAACCAGCCGTGATTGCCGGTAAAGGCTGCTTCCAACTCGCCCTCGTCTTCAGGCACGCCCCGACCTTTCTCGTAGGAAATTGACTGACCACTTCCATCACCATGGGTATCGAAGTTGATCGGGCCACCCTCTGATACCCAGGAGAATCGGGCTGTAGCGCCTTCCTCCATAGTAAGTTTGAACTCTGTGCCTTCTCCCGGTGTGAGAACCACGCGTACTTCATCCTGCCACTGCGGTTCCACAACTTCAGGTGCAGGCGCAGGTTCTGGCTCGGCAGGTGCAACTTCTGCTTCAGGCGAGGGAGCTGGCTCCTTAACGGCTTCAGCCACGACAGGTTCTTTGACTTCCGGGGCCTCTCGCTCAGTTGAGGATTGAACAGCAACCATCTGAGCAGCTTGGTCAGCAGCAGCCTCTTCGGCGAGCTGCTCCTTGATCTCACCCATTTCAGTGAGGCCCAAAAGGCGACCTGCGCCGGTTGGGTCCAGGGCGTATTCGGCGGGCATGACCACGGTTACAAGCAGAACCAACGCCACAATTGCCGCAATGATGGTTGATCGAACCAGCTTGGCAGTGCTGGGCAGTTCTTCACGGTTGGGAATATCGGTGTTGTACATAAAAAATCTCCAGAATCAGGCGACGAAGTAACCGGTGAGCTGATAGCCAAAGAGCAGAAAACCTGCACTCATCATGGCCACGTTGGCGGTGTAGGCATGGCGGAAAAATCCGTCGGTTTTTCGCCAGAAGCTGATGACAATCAGGATCATGGCCAGGGCGATCAATTGTCCGATTTCCACGCCCACATTGAAGGCGAGGAGGTTCGGAATCAGGCCGTCCTGTGAGATGTCGTATTCGATGATCTTGGTGGACAGACCAAAGCCATGGAAGAACCCGAAAATCAACGTGGCGGCTTTGGTGTTGGGCTGGAAACCAAACCACCGCTGATAGGCACCGATGTTGTCCAGTGCCTTGTAGACGATGGACAGACCGATAATCGCATCAATGATGTAACTATTGATGCCCACGTTGAAGTAAACCCCCAGCAGCATCGTGGTGGAATGCCCCAAGGCAAACAGGCTCACGTAGATCGCGATGTGCTTCATCTGGTAGAGGAAGAAAATGACACCCAGCAGGAACAGCAGGTGGTCATATCCGGTGACCATGTGTTTGGCCCCCAGATAGATGAACGAAATAAGGTTTATCCCGGTAATTTCCTGGATGTACCCCTTGTCACCCTGGGCAACGGCGTGGGCGAGCGCATCGGTGCTCACACTCAGCAAGCTCAGGGTCAGAAATATCCAGAACAGACGGCTGCCGGTGCCCGTTGAGGACGCGCCACGGCATCGGTCAGGCAAATTTGACAACATAAAAACTCCAATCGAATTTGGTTTCTCGGGCCGCCTACGCGGCAAGAATCAAGTGCGAAGGGAGGCTTTTGGAGGGCGTTCAAGCCGATAGCGCAAACTGCGGGGAGAACCTCCGGCTAAGGGTACGGGCTGCCGGAGAACGGTCAGGCTTTGGGAAACAAACGGAACCCTGAGGTGGTCCACGGTCTCGTGGGTATGATTGCCAGCATCATGATGCACTGTTGATGTCTCTGGCTCTCCGTCAAAATCGTGGGTGTGTCCATGCGCACCATGACTGTCCGTTTGGCCGTCAGACTGCGATTCCCAATCGCCTGCCAGCTCAGCCACACCGTGAGAGAAAGACTCGCCAATCACCGACATTGATAGGCCCGCCAATGCAAACAGCATGACGAGTGTCGGAAGCAGTTTTCTCTGGTGGATGGCTGAAATCATAAATCTAACGGGAAGAGTCTGTGGTTGGATTTCATTGAGGACAGAGAATACCACCCCTCCCAAGGGTGATAGGCATTAAACATGGTAAATGATCGCGAACATCGAATACATGAGCGCAAAACTTTGCCCAGCTCTCTGATAGCTTGCATCCCAAATGGGCGGTTCAATGACTGATCACTGATGCTGACTTTGGGAGGTTGACCACCACCGAAAAGCCGCGCTCCGGGATCGTGGGAAAACGCAGTGTTCCACCATAACGCTCGACAATTTCCCGAACAATTGCCAGCCCAAGGCCATGGCCCGGCGTCTGCTCGTCTAGCCGCAATCCCCGTTGACCCAGCTTGCTGATTTCAGCGTCTGCGACGCCGGGGCCATCGTCTATGACACCCATTTGCAGTGTTCCGGAGCGTTGAACGAGTGACAGTTCCACACAGTGATCTGACCATTTGCCGGCGTTGTCCAGAAGATTGCCCATGATTTCATTTAGGTCGTGTTCCTCGATCGGCCAGCGGGCGTCCTCCGGCAGAGAACTCGACAGTTCAAAGGACTTTTCCGGGTATAGCCGCCCCAGCATCCAGAGTAGATCCCGCGCCTGTTTCAGCGGGTAAGCGCTTTTCCCAACCTGTGGTCCTGCAAAGCGACTTCGGCGCATCTCGGCTTCAAGCTGTTTGTCGATGTCATTGAGTCTCGCGGTCATCTGAAGGCGGAGATCGCTGGAAAGCGGACGACTGGTGTCCTCAAGAATCTGCCGGACGGCCGCAATGGGTGTTTTCACGCTGTGAGACAGATTCGCCAGCGCATCCCTTGATCGTTCCAGGCGTTGATCCAGCGAGTCGAGTAATTGGTTGAGCTGTTGAACCAGCGGTCGAAATTCCTCAGGTGCCTGGAGGTGAATCCGGGAAACCTTGCCATCCTGAAGTCGCTTAAGCGTGGCCTTCAGCTCGACGACAGGGCGCATGGACAGATTGATACCGAACCAGATCACAACGACCAACAGCAGAATCAATAAAATAGAGACGATGGCTGTCCACGCGTGCAGCTCTGCCTGGCTGCGTTTCAGTGCGCCGAGATCCTCAGACACGATCACTACAATCGGCGTATCGCCGATCCGGAACGACTTTCGATACGCAAGAATGCTCTTTGGGCCTTCGACCGTATCTCCGTCCTGCACACGAACGGTTCCATCCTTTGCTGATTCAATCAACGACATTAACACCGGTGCCCAGGATTCCGGGGAAATGATCGTTCTGGACGGAGAATGAATGGCGAAGGCGTGGTGAAAGACCTCCTGAAAATAGTCACCGGTCTGGAGACTGTCCAATTGACCGCCAGAATCACGAATCTGGTGCTCCAGGAAGGCGACCTCGTCCTTGAGACGTGTCTCGACGAATTCCCGGGACATCCGGTCCAGTAAGAGGCCGTGAACCAGCCATGCAAGCCCCATTAACGCAATGCCGGCTGGCAGTAGCAATATAAGCAAGGTGCCTTTGACGGATGTGGGCTTGCTAAACAGCGTCATTGAACAGATACCCCTGGCCGCGACGGGTTGAAATGGTGTCGTTGCCAACCAGTTTTCGCAGTCTGCGGATATAGGCTTCGATGACGTTCTCATTCGGGCTGTCGTTCAGGTTGTAAAGCTGTTCCATCAATTGTTCTTTCGAGAACACATGGCCGGGACGGCTCATCAGGCAGCGCAGCAGCCGAAATTCCGTGCCGGTGAGGCTGTGCTCCGTGCCATCCTCGGATTTCAGGCTCTGGCGATTCTCATCCAGTTCGTAGCGTCCGGCTTTGACCATTGAATGAATGCGACCTTCGCTTCGACGCACAATGGCGTTAAGCCGGGCGATGAGTTCTTCGGTCTGAAAGGGCTTTGCAAGGTAGTCATCCGCTCCAGCTTTAAGGCCTTCCACCTTGTCGTGCCAGTCGCCCCTGGCGGTCAGAATAAGCACCGGACAGACGACCTGATGTTTTCGCCACTTCCTTAATACGTCTAATCCATTGCCGTCAGGAAGGCCAAGATCCAGAACGACGGCCCGATAGTCCTCCTGCTCGCCCAGAATCGCGGCTTCTTTGGCGGTGTAGGTCGTATCAACGCTGAACCCTGCCTTTTCAAGCTGACCACGTAATCCTTCAGCCAGCAAACGGTCATCTTCAACGAGCAGTAATCGCATCGGACATTCCTTCTCTGAGCCAAGAAATAGTCTTGGAGTGTCGCCGATCAACCTGAATTCAGCCTGAACGACAAAATAGTTTGGTATTTTTCAGCGAGAATTCAGGTTAATGCGCGATGGTGTGATTCGTATTTTGGCATCGCTCTTTGCTCAGAGCTAACCGACGCCGGGATTTCCGGCCACTTTATCAATGGAGAAGACAAGATGAACGCATCCAAGTTGATTGTTGCAGCCGCTGCCATGTCAATGTCCGCAGCGACCCTCGCCGCCGGTGCTCATGGCGGTGGCCATGGTGCCAGCAGCGGCGAACCGGGTAAAGCCTCGGAGGCCTCTCGCACTATTACAGTGGAAATGTACGACAACTACTACGAACCCGAAGAAATCAGTGTGAAGCCTGGTGAAACCGTTCGCTTCGTGGTGGAGAACAAAGGAAACCTCGTGCATGAGTTCAATGTTGGCACTCCCGACATGCATGAAGCTCATCAAGAGGAAATGATGATGATGGTTGAGCATGGCGTGATCCAGGGCGGCAAGCTCAACCAGGACATGATGAACATGGATATGGGCAATGGCAAAACCATGAAGCATGACGACCCGAACAGCGTGTTGCTGGAGCCCGGCCAAAGCAAAGAAGTGATTTGGAAGTTTTCTGATAAAGGCAATATCGAATTCGCCTGCAACGTGCCAGGCCACTACCAGGCCGGCATGTACGGTGACGTTAACTTTGAGTAAACATGCGTACTGAAAACCCGCGAATGCACGGGTTGGGACTGTTTTCCAGCCCTGCTTCAACGAAGTGCAGTTTGGAGTAAGAAAAAGATGAAAACACGCCTACTGACAGGACTTTTAAGCCTGCTGATGCCAGCCATGGTTATGGCCGGTGAGTACGACCTGACGGTCGACCGGGTAAAAATTGATACTGGCGATTTCGTGAAAGAAGGCATTGGATACAATGGCGCATCTCCGGGACCGGTGATGCGCTTCAAAGAAGGCGAAAACGTAAAGATCAACGTGACCAATAACCTGGACGAGATGACGTCCATTCACTGGCACGGCCTGATCCTTCCTTTTGATCAGGACGGTGTGCCTGGTATCAGCTTTCCAGGCATCAAGCCGGGTGAAACCTTCACCTACGAATTTCCTATTCAGCAGGCAGGCACCTACTGGTTTCACAGCCACTCCGGTTTTCAGGAGCCGGATGGCGCCTACGGTTCCATCGTTATCGAACCCGAGGGACGTGAACCGTTCCGCTACGATCGTGAATACGTGGTGCAGTTGACTGACAAGCACCCCCATTCCGGTGACCGCATCATGCGCAACCTGAAAATGATGCCGGATTACTACAATCGCGAG
>NZ_JAKZAI010000036.1 GCF_023156235.1 Marinobacter goseongensis
CCAAAATCGCGCTTGAATGGCTTTTTTTCGAGTTGAAAAGCGATTCAGCGATAAATCAGGCGTTAATCAGACCCTCCTAAGGTTTGCGGTACGGTAATAAATTTAGCGCCGAGATTCCAGTAAATCAATACTATATCCAGTCATGCTATTTTCATGACTGGCAACGTTCTTTGTATGAGAAGCAAGCTTCGCTTGTTAGCTCTGCCTAAGCGGAACGTACTAGTCGTCACTTGAATCTGCTATTCCCGCCTCCTTCATCTGCTTGTGTAATTTTTGATGTTTCAGGCAGAGTTCTTGCCTGTCAACGGTTTCCACGGTCTTGTTCGGATAGCTCCTTGCCTCGTTAATCCTGTCGGCTAAGCCAGAATCGGCGTAGGCAAAGGAACTAAACAGTGCTGTCATTGCTATGGCTGTAATGATGCTCTTCATGACGAACTCCTTGATTTGTTGCTCCAGGCCCATGCAACTGGGCCTCTAGTAGATACCGCTGATGCCCACCAGCGGTATTTCTGTTATCATTTGCTGTACGTTACCTTCTGCTCCATTTGTTTCTTCTCTAAAGCACGATGGTAGGCTCGTCCTTCTTCACTTATCATCTGTCTTCGCGCCTCCATTCCAACTTCTGACAATCCATAGCGTGTCATTTCTTTGTGGAGTCGCTGCTGCGGCGAATACTATTAATGATTTCATAATTTCACCTCCTGTTTGGTTGATGGTTTCATTAGATCATTAGTTCCTGAAACCTGACTGAAAAAACAAAAAAAGTTTATTAACGATTTGATAACTTTTGTTAGTGATAAAAATAGTTGAGCCAGATCAATATAAAATTTGTGCGCACTTAATTTCAGCTTCGTTTCAGCTTTGAGATCTAATATAAGCGCTCTTATATGCTTTCCACGGAGATCTCAAGTTGTCCATCCGCACCTTTTTTACTAAGCAGACTATTTTGGGTGTGTTGCTGTTTAGCAGCATTTCTGCGTGGGCCCAGCCCAGACTGGAGCTCATGAGTGTCATCGAAGCAGCAACTGAAAACGATCCCTGGCTGGGCCAGAGCTCTTACAAACAAGATGCGCTGATGGAAGAGTCTGTTGCTGAGGGCGCGCTTCCCGATCCCCGGGTAATGATCGGCGCGGCAAATCTGCCTCTGGATACTTTTGATACCGGGCAAGAGCCCATGACCCAGGGCACGATTGGCATTACACAGCGAATTCCTCGTGGAGACAGCCGCCGCTTGGCTAGCGCAAAGAAAGAAGAACTGGCCGGTGTACAGCCTTACCTCCGACAGAATCGTCGTGCGCAGGTCACCGAAACGGCGACCCACCTATGGCTCGATCTTTGGAAAGCCCAGGAAAGCATCCGCCTCATTGAACAGAACCGGGGGCTGTTCGAGCAATTGGCGGATGTTGCGGAAGCTGGATATACCTCCGCGACAAAGGGCTCCAGACAACAAGATGTTATTCGTGCTTCGCTGGAATTGACTCGGCTTGAAGATCGGCTGACCGCTTTGCATACTCAGTTGGCTTCCAGCAGAGAAGCTCTAGGGGAATGGATCGGTTCCAGGCGGGCCCAGCTCTCGGTCGCCGAAAACATTCCTCCTCTGTTATTGGCAGATGTTTCCAGCAGCTGGCCGGAGACCAGTGTGGAGTCTGTCATCCGTCACCCGTCGGTTCGCGCCACAGATCAACTGATTGATGTACAGGACATTGACGTAGACCTTGCCAGGGAAGCCTACAAACCAGAGTGGTCGGTCTTCGCACAATATGGTTACCGTGACCGAGCTCCGAACGGCCAGGACAGGGCAGACCTGTTTTCTATTGGTATCGGTTTTGACCTGCCCATATTCACAGGAAACCGGCAAGACCGACGGCTCAACGCGTCTGCAGCCAGACTGGAAGCCGAAAAAACGGATCGGGTTCTGAGAATCCGATCGCTCCAGGCGAAGGCGCGCTCGGCGTTGGCCCGCATTGAGCGATTGGATGATCGGATTGACTTGTATCAGCAAACTCTTCTGCCGCAGATGGAAGAGCAGGCCAGCGCCTCACTGACCGCCTATAACAATGACGATGGCGATTTTGCTGAGGCGGTACGCGCAAGGATTTCCGAACTCAACGCCGAGGTTGAATTAATCCAGATGACTGCCGAGCGGGCCAAAACTCTGGCAAGTTTCCGTTATTTGACCACGGAAGCCTCAAACATTCCCTCCTTTTCAATGACCCATTTGCAGGATTGATCATCATGGCTAATTTCATTCGTCCATTGGGCTTTATAGTGCTCGGCGGGATTGCTGGTGTGGGTGCCGCCTATTGGCTGGCACCGAAAATGGTTTCAGATCCAACCGTAGATGCGGTCGGTAACGCGGAAAAGGAGCCGCTCTACTGGGTGGCGCCTATGGACCCCAATTTTAAAAGCGACAAACCCGGGAAATCACCTATGGGGATGGATCTGATTCCAGTGTTTGAGGATGCCGGGTCCGTTGACGACCCAGCCGGTACCGTTCGTATTTCGCCTGCCGTGTTAAACAACTTAGGAGTTCGCACCGAGTCCGTTATCCAGGGGCGCCTGCCAAATACCATAACTACCGTGGGCTACGTCCAATATAACGAAGACGAGATGGCGCACGTACACCCCAGAGTAGAGGGCTGGATCGAAGCGCTCTACGTGAAAGCTGAGGGGGAACCAGTCGAAAAAGGCAAGCCTCTGTATACTCTCTATTCACCCACATTGGTCAATGCTCAGGAGGAGTTGCTCCTGGCACTGAACCGGGGGAATCAGCGACTGATCAATGCCGCTGAGGAACGGTTGGCTGCTCTGAATGTGCCGGCTAGCCTGATACGGCAGCTGCGCCAGACAAGAAACATACAGAGAACGATGACCGTATACGCCCCAAGCTCGGGCGTTGTCGACAATCTGAACGTTCGCGAGGGCATGTTCATAAAGCCCGGAGACCGGGTTTTGTCGATTGCTGCACTGGATGAAGTCTGGGTGATTGGCGAGGTATTTGAAAGCCAGCTCTCGGCCGTGGAGGGCGATAGCCGGGTGATGATGACCCTGGATTACATGCCCGGGCGCCAGTGGCGCGGAAAAGTGGACTATGTGTATCCCGAGGTTAATCCGGAAACCCGGACGGCCCGGGTCCGGATGCGGTTTGACAATTCCGACGGAGCTTTGCTGCCCGGCATGTTTGCTCGCCTGGAGGTCCAGGGGGATCGTGGGCAAAGACGCCTGTTGGTGCCGCGTGAATCGATCATCCGCACTGGACAAAGCGACCGTCTGGTGGTGGCGCTGGAACAGGGTGCCTTCAAGTCCGTCAACGTCACGGTAGGGCGGATTGGCGACAAGTACGCAGAAATACTGGAAGGCATTAAGCCTGGCGATACCGTGGTGACCTCTGCGCAGTTCCTGATCGACTCCGAGTCCAGCAAGACTTCGGATTTCCAGCGAATGTCGGCATCAGGCAGCAACGCCATGGATTCACAGATGGATCATTCGGGGCACGTCATGGATCCGGAGAAAGCGGAGCCCAAAAGCGAACCTGAGGCGATGGACCATAGTTCCATGAATCATGGCGGAGGCGAATCATGATCGCTGCCATCATTCACTGGTCTGTTCGTAATCGATTTCTGGTATTGCTGGCCACCTTGCTTATTACAGGGCTTGGCCTTTACTCACTGAACAAGACGCCGGTAGATGCGCTGCCGGATCTTTCGGATGTGCAGGTCATTATCAAAACCAGCTTTCCGGGCCAGGCACCACAAGTGGTGGAAGACCAGGTGACCTATCCACTGACCACCGCCATGCTGTCGGTGCCGGGTGCCAAGACGGTCCGGGGTTACTCCTTCTTTGGGGACTCCTACGTTTATGTGATCTTCGATGAAGACACCGACATGTACTGGGCTCGCTCCCGGGTGCTGGAGTACCTGTCCCAGGTGGCCCCGAGCCTTCCAGACTCGGCCCGCCCGCAACTGGGGCCGGACGCAACCGGGGTTGGCTGGGTTTACCTCTACGCTCTGGTGGATCGCACCGGGAACAACGATCTGAGCCAGCTGCGCAGCCTGCAGGACTGGTTTCTGAAATACGAACTCCAAACAGTGCCAGGCGTGTCCGAAGTGGCCGCGCTTGGTGGCATGGTGAAGCAGTATCAGGTCAAGGTCAGCCCGGAAAAACTCAGGGCGTTGGGTATTCCTCTGGCTCACATCCAGAACGCCATCAAGAGAGGAAACCAGGAAGTGGGCGCCTCCGTCATCGAGATGGCGGAGGCGGAATACATGGTGCGCACGTCCGGCTATATCCAGTCCCGTGAGGATCTCCTGTCGATTCCACTAGGACTCGATGACAATGGTACCCCTGTGCTCCTGAAAGACGTGGCCAGTGTTGAGGTTGGGCCGCAGATGCGGCGCGGGGTGGCCGAGCTGAATGGGGAAGGGGAAACAGTCGGTGGCGTTGTGGTCATGCGCTTCGGAGAAAACGCCCAGGCAACCATCAATGGCGTGAAGGCGAAACTGGAGGAACTGAAATCCAGTTTGCCGGAAGGCGTGGAGGTAGTTACGGTTTATGATCGCTCCGGTCTGATTGAGCGGGCGGTCAACAATCTCGGGTTCAAGCTGCTTGAAGAGTTTCTGGTGGTGGGCTTGGTGTGCATTATCTTTCTGTTCCATGTCCGCTCGTCGTTGGTGGCGATTCTCAGCCTGCCGGTTGGCATTCTGGCGGCCTTTATTGTCATGCACTGGCAGGGCATCAACGCCAACATCATGTCACTCGGGGGGATTGCCATTGCGATCGGGGCGATGATCGATGGCGCCATCGTCATGATCGAGAACATGCACAAACACATGGAGCGAACCCCGTTAACCCATGAGAACCGATGGGAGGTCGTGGCCAGGTCGGCCTCTGAGGTCGGACCAGCGCTGTTTTTCTCGCTTCTGATCATTACTGTTAGTTTTGTGCCGGTGTTTGCGCTGGAAGCGCAGGAAGGGCGGATGTTTGCGCCTCTGGCCTTCACCAAGACCTACGCCATGGCAGCCAGTGCGGCTCTGGCGGTGACGCTGGTTCCGGTGCTCATGGGCTATTTTATCCGTGGCAAGGTGCTGCCGGAACACAAGAATCCCGTGAACCGTCTGCTGGTCGGTGCGTATATGCCGGTCCTGAAGTTGGTCCTTCGATTCCCGAAAACCACTGTTATGGCTGCACTGCTGGCACTGGCTGTGGGGCTTTGGCCGGCGACCAAGATCGGGAGTGAGTTCATTCCACCGCTGGATGAAGGCGATCTGATGTACATGCCAACCACCTACCCCGGTATTTCAATTGGCAAGGCCCGGCAGCTGCTGCAGCAAACCGATAAGCTGATTGCCACCTTACCGGAAGTAGAAACGGTATTCGGCAAAGTAGGGCGGGCGGATACCGCAACCGATCCAGCACCCTTAACGATGATTGAAACGTTTATCCAGCTGAAACCCAGGGATCAATGGCGGGAAGGGATGACCACCGAAAAGCTTAAAGAGGAGCTCAATACCCTGATCCGTTTCCCGGGGGTAACGAACGCCTGGGTTATGCCCATCATCACCCGCATCGATATGCTGGCAACGGGGATCAAAACACCGGTCGGTATCAAGGTGGCGGGCCCGGATCTTGCCATTATTCAGGACATTGGCAAACGCCTTGAGGAGATCATGGTCGACATCCCTGGTACCGCCTCTGTTTATTCAGAGCGGGTTGCCGGCGGTCGATACATCAAGGCGGATATCGATCGGGAGCGTGCAGCCCGTTATGGACTGAACATAGCGGACGTTCAGCAGGTTGTTGCTTCGGCGATTGGCGGCATCAATGTATCGAGGACGATAGAAGGGCTTGAGCGCTACCCGATTAATCTGCGTTACCCCCAGGACTACCGGGATTCCCCCGAGAAGCTGGAGCAGTTGCCCATCGTTACTTCAACGGGGCAAAGGATTGCGCTGGCCGATGTCGCCGATATTCGGGTCGAAGATGGTCCTCCCGCGATCAAAAGTGAAAACGCCCGCCTCAATGGCTGGACCTTCGTGGATATTGAAGGGGTCGATGTCGGCACCTATGTGGAGCAGGCCATGGCTACCGTTAACGAAGAGCTCGATCTGCCTGCGGGCTATTCGGTTACCTGGTCTGGCCAGTATGAGTACATGCTGCGTGCCAAGGAAAAGCTGACCTACGTGGTACCGCTGACGCTGGGTATCATTATCATTCTGCTGTTCCTGAACTTCCGTCGTTTTGCGGAAGTGGGCATCATCATGGGTACTCTGCCGTTCGCTATGATTGGTGCAATCTGGCTGATGTATCTGCTGGGCTATAACTTCTCTGTTGCGGTCGGTGTAGGTTTCATTGCGCTGGCCGGCGTTGCCGTGGAGATTGGTGTCATCATGCTGGTGTATTTGAACCAGTCCTACGACGCAATGCTGGAAACGTGTGAGCAAAAAGGCCTGAAACCCAGGCGAGAGACCCTGCGCCACGCAGTCCTGCACGGGGCCGGTTTGCGGGTGCGCCCGATCATGATGACGGCAGCCGCCATTATCGGCGGGCTGGTACCTATCATGATCGGTACTGGCACGGGTTCGGAAGTCATGGGGCGCATAGCTGCACCGATGGTCGGTGGGATGATCTCTGCTGTTATTTTGGCGCTGTTGGTGATACCGGTAGGTTACTATCTCTGGAAATGCAGGAGTATTTCCGAAGGGTAAAGAAAACTAGACCTCGCCACATTGCTTTCGAGAATCTGGCGAGGTCTGATGATGCAGCGGTGTCTGGGTAATGTTGTTATAAAGCAAGAGCCTGGGTATGGAGTCCCGGGCAGATACTCTGGCAACATATTTCCCGGGGGAGGTTTCCTGCCCTCTAAAAGGCCGAGAACAGCAGCGATGGGGTAGGCCCAAATTTGATGGGGTTCAATCATGTCTCGCATGGAGTCCTCGTGCCTTTGTGGTTCGCCATTCGTTTGGAATCTGCATGATGAGGTATGTCACATAGCGCGCCGGTTAACTATGTTTATAGGTATTTGCCCCCTCGTGCTTGTAGTCAGGGTGTTCAAATTCCAGTGTTGAATGAGTTACGCTGAACTCTTTATCCAAAGCCTGTTTTATCCCGTCCTTGATTTTCTCAAGTTCATTCCACGCACTCATCTCGACAACCACACGGGCGTCGAGCGAGGCATCATGCTCACCCAACTGCCAAAAATGTACGGGGTGAAGTCGATAACTCCTTCTAAGTCTGATACTGCCCCAATGACGGAATCTGTGCCGATATCCTCGGGACTCCCCAGCATGAGTGTTCTGATGGTCCCGCCAATTTCTGTCAGGTCCAGGTAGAGAATATAGCTGGCCATGCCAATGGTGATTGCGGAATCAACCCAGCGCATGTCGTAGAGCAAGATAAGAGCTCCGCCTATAACACTGCTATTGACGCAAACGCATCAGACAAGTTGTGTAAAACAACGCATGAATATTAACGCTGCCCTTCTGCATTGAGTAGGTCAGCAGCGCGCTCAACGCGTCCATTATCAGTGCAACAATGTAAGTCAGACTACCCAACACCCCTTGAGTTCCAGCGGATCTGGGAACCGCATGACACCCTCGTATATCAGGTAGGGCCCTATCATGATCAAGGTGGTGTATTTAACAGCGCAACACCTACCTTTATTCGCCCGTAGCCGAAGGTCAGCTTTTATTCAGCCGGGCGACGCGCAATCTTACGGGCCGCGAACGCGATAATCAGCGATGCCATGTCCCAGAAGTTATGTATAGCATCGGCAATCAGCGCCAAGCTGCCGGCAAAGTCCTTTCCGCGATCTGGACGAGAGTCAGGATGCCGTTTGCCCAGATGGCTACTGCAACCCGTTTATGCTTGGTTTCAGGGGGAATGTGAAATAGCTGTATACTGAAAAAGTGTGCTTTCCCTCATATAGGTTTCGAAGTAATGCGGGAAGAAGCGTTAATTGGTTGCTTCCAGTGTTCGCATTGCGACCCCTGGTCACATTCCGGGCTCTGAACAAAAGCGAACGTTCACCATCCTCCACTGCGAAGCGGTTTTTAATCTAGTCCTGAAGAACAATGAGCCGCTTCAATCGTTCGGCAATGCAAAACCATTAGTTAACGAAATGGCAGCCCCATTTGTTCATGAAACCTGTTTATACGCAGTATTTGAGTATGAAGCCATGGACCGCTCCCTGTAGTTTGGCTGTAGGAAGCTCAACCAAGCCTTCCGAGAACCGGAAACGTCGACAACATCCACGACGCAAAGAGTGTCATCCGACCGGTGAGCACCATTACTCCCATTACAACGAGCACCAAGCCAGCAAGCGCTCTCAGTAGTCTACTCCAGCGACTGAGCCAGCGTACTCGTTGCCGAAAGTGTTCAATAAACAGGGCAGTTCCGAGAAAAGGGAGAGCTAACCCGAACGAATACGCCGCCAGATACAGCATGCCAGCCTCAGCATTGGCATGGGTGGAGCTGAGCGCCAATATGGCCCCGAGTATGGGGCCTATACAGGGTGTCCAGCCGATGGCAAACGCGATGCCCAGGAGGAAGGCGGCAGTGGGGCGCCCGCCTTCAAGAGACTGCCCAATGCGCCAGTCCCGCTGTAACGCCGGCATGCTCCACCAACCCAACATAAACAGGCCCATTAACACGATGAGCACGCCAGCCACCAGGTTGGCCTCTTCACGATAAGCCATCAGCCATTGCCCAAGAACACTGGCGCTTGCTCCCAGGGCAACGAATACGAGACTGAACCCCATCACGAAACAAAGACTCAGCCAGAACGCCTTCAACCGATTTGAAGCCTCAGTCAGAGCGCCTCCGGTAACAACCGACAGGTAGCCGGGAACCAAGGGTAAAGTACAGGGTGAGAAAAACGACACGAGACCTCCGGCAAACGCGGCGGCAATTCCCCAGGTTGCAAGATCAGGCATTCAGCCCCCTAAGTTTTGTTAGTTCGTTAAACCGCCCAGAAATCAAATTTGATGCCTTCCTTGGACGTGCCGTTGTCGATGATGGCCCGTGCGCGCCATAGCATTTTGCCGGTACCGCATTCCGGCAGGGTAATGGTTCCCTGGTAAACACCCTGGGTATGCGGTAACAGCTGGGTGCGGACCGCGCCCATGTACATTTCAAGCCCTTCGAAATCCACGATCAGGGAGTCGGCTGTCACGTTGCCGAGATACACACGGATGGGAATCTCTGTCATCGATTCGATGGCTTCATTACCTAAGCCGACTGTGATGGTTTGATCGCCCTTTCGCCCAATACACTGACCTTTGAAAGGTGCGCATCCCTCGGTGGCGTAAAAGGTAACACCGGCATCCAGATCAGGCTTCAGGTACTGTGGCAGCACGAAGATTGCTGTGACCACAATGCTGAAACCGATGAGGCCGAATAACCATGACCACTTCTTAAAAAGCTGTTTCAATGCCATTTTCCAGTTACCAAAGACTTGAGGGAGGGTTGTTCGTTATTCCTGACTTTCGTTAGGTTGATAGCGGCGCTGGTCCTCGGTCCAGAGTGTTTTCAGGTAGTTGATCACCGACTGAATTTCCTGGTCGGTGAGGGTGTCCTCAAATGCTGGCATGGTCAGGCGGTCTGTTTTGTTGAAGGGATGCCGCCATCCCTCGGCAATCATCCTGAACAGCATGGCATCACTGTGGCGCCAGGTGTGGCCTGTCTCATCGTGAGGCGGTGGCGGCATTTCGCCTTTCTCATCCGGTTTGTTCCAGTCGGCCGCACCTTCACCCTGCCATCCGTGGCAAGCGGCGCAGTATTGCTCATAAATCTGGCGGCCCTCGGTTACTCCGGCCGGCACGCTGCCACTGTCTGTTGGCGCGCCCCCCGCCATCACAAGGGCCGGGGCAACGAGCAAGACCAGCGGGAAAGACCACTTATTCATAAACAGGAACCCATTCGCCAGAGGCGTTCTGCGAAAGCAACTCTCCGTTTTCAGTGCCGACCACGAGTCTTTCCGTGGGCGAGAACGTCAGAGCGGTCACCGCTTGGGGTATCTCAAGGCCAGCCCAGGTTTCGCCACCGTCAGAACTGCGGTGAAGTTCCCCCTCGATCACGGCGTAGACGTTTTCCGGGGCCCAAGGATCGTAATCAATGGCGGAAACAGTTCCTCGCAATTCGCCGGCATCGCCCCAGAAGCAGAAACAGTCCATGGATCGGGCCACACCGCGGGTGGTGCCGGCGAACAGCCAGCCACTTTCCATGCTGCCTGGCATATCGGAGTGCAGGAAGGCCTGCACCGGCTCCCGAGGGCCATTGTCTACCTTCACCCATTCGGCACCGTCGTCCCTGGATCGGAACATGCCGCCGTCACCGAGATAGGCGTAGAGCGTATCCGGTTGGGTGGCGTGGGCGGCAATCGCCGTGACACCCAGGTCCGGCAGGGTGTCATTGAGGGATTACCAACGCTTGCTGGCCTCGTCATAGCGCCAGATGCCAAGGCCAGGCCCTGCCAGGTACAGGCTTTCGTCTCCGCCCTTTGCCATGGACCGGGGCTGGGCGCCGGAATCGGACGGTGGCAGGGGGATCTCGGTAGTGTTCTGGCTATCCAGGGCAAACAGACCGCTCTGCCGAAGCACCAGCAAAGCGCCAGATGAGTCCGTCGTCAGCGCTCTCACTGCTTGGCCCTCATTCACAGACTGGGCTTGAACCAGGGTCGGCATGACAGCCACGAACGCGAACAGAAAAAGTCTGGAGACTGCTGAATTCAGGCGGGAAACCATTGCTCTCATAGGGCTGACCTCAGTAATCCTTGTGCTCACGGAAAACCTGTTGCTGGCCATTGGCGTTAAAGGCAATGACCTGGTAATCGTCCTTCCGGCCGGTTTCCATGCCAGGGGTGCCATGGGGCATTCCGGGTACAGACAAGCCGGCCGTGTTGAATTGCGGATCCTCAAGGTAGGCCAGGATGTCATTGGCCGGCACATGCCCCTCAATCACCAGATCATCAACCAGTGCGGTGTGGCAGGACGCCATATCGCGTGGCACGCCATGCTGCTGTTTAATTTCATTAAGGTTGTCGGTTTCAACGATTCGGGTGTCAAAGCCATTGGTCGCGAGGTGCTCGGCCCAGGACTGGCAGCAACCGCAATTGGGGCTCTTGTAGATGGTGATGGTTTGGCCTGCCTCTTCACTCTCGGTTAGAGAAGCCGACGGCTGGGCGGATTCGTCGGCCTGGAGGGCCAATGTGGTGGCGCCAGCGCCGATAACGATAGCGGCTATACCCGTATACAGGGCGAGTTTCTTGGTCTTCATGGGAAATCCTCGTTTGTAATCGCTTATGGGCAGTGCAGGGCTCGGGGGTGCACATGCATCCCCGGCCCAGAGCTTCAGTTCATGAGGGTGCCCAAATGGTTATTTGGCGCCGGTGTCTTTGTCTTTCATGCCACCAGGCATGCCATCGTCGCTATGAGCCTGCATCATCTTCATGCAAGCCTCGGTCATGGCTTTACGGTCTTCCGGGGACATATCTGACATCATGTTCATCATCCCCATCATGCCGCCCATACCCTCCATACCGTGCGAGGACATCATGCGGCTGTGTTCGGAATGACCAGCCATCATGCCGGCGCCTTCGCCATGGGCAAGGGCAGAGAAAAGGGCGACGCTGCCGGCCAGAACGGCGGCGGTTACGGTGAGCTTGAGATTTGAATTACGCATTTGATTCACTCCAGTTAAAGCCTCGTTACGGATGAACGGAAGTACGAGACTTTGTTGCAAGAATTAACTTCAAAGAGCTTGCCGCGATGGGCAAAAACCCGGGTTAAAACTCAGGAGTGATGTTCTGGAGGGGGTGTAATAGAGGCCAGGAACGGATTCTGGTAAAGGGCCGCTCGGCCGATCAACACCGTTTGGGAACCGGTGTCGGTAAAACCGATAGAATGCCCCGGTAGTAGGGCAAAGCTTACGTTGACGCCGCATTTGACCGGCCCAGTGGCGCTTGGACAGGCCATTTCCGGGGCGGAAACACAATCCGGTTCTGTGTCTGAGGAGTAAGCGGTGTCTTCAGTCTGGTCCATCATCATGGTGCCGCAATCCGCCATCGCTGGCTCCGCCTGGCCGCCTGCTACTTTTGACAAAGCAAACGCCGGCGCGCTGATCACAAGAAGCAGTGATAGCAATAGGGAGATGATTGGGCGGTTCTTTGCGGACATCCTGATCTTTAGCACCAAGCTTTGAGGACATGAGCTCTGACATGCAATTACTCTGTCAGTTCCGAAGATCTTAGCACTTTTCTATTCCCAAAACACACTCGCCCGGTCGGAAAGGGAGTGGACTTTCCGATGACTAGCTGAACGTCTTATTTTGGCGCGGAGGAGGACTGGCAACAGTGGCGTTTGGCTAATCGGGCGAATACGACGGAGTGTCATCTCGCAGACATTCAAAGGCTCGACGAAGGATTACGCGTGGTTGAAGGGATGGGGGACAGAATGTTCGCTTTGCGACCAGCACCTAAACAAAAGCGAACATTCTAGTCACGCCTTCCCTCCGCCTCCGAAAGCACCACTGCCAAATCCTCGGGCACCGGCATGGGTGCAAATGCGCTGATGTTTGCACCAGTGTTTCCCAACGGAACCCAAATTCGGGAAAAGACCAGGGCGGCAATGGTTCGAATAGACTGCCCCAGCACTTCACGAACGTCTCTTGTTCGCCAACCCAGTCTGAGCATCCGTAAGTGGGTTGCAGCGTGCGCCAGAGCATACCTCTGGCTGAGGATATGGGCACGTTCCAGATGGGTGAAGGCTGTCTGGAAATCGCCTGCGCCTTCCGCCCTGCGTGTCGCCTCAAGCTCCGTAAGATCGGACGCCTTCAATTCACTGTGCATCGATGTTTACTCCCCCTGAATTGCCAACGACGGGCCAATAATCGACCATTTGACTCCGAATGGTTCAGCCTTTCAGTGCCAGTATGCGTTTGGCACCCATCAATACGATGGCACCAACAATTCCCCCAATAATCAGATCTGGGTAGTTGGTACCGGTCCAGGCAACGAGCAGCCCCGCAAGTATTACACCCAGGTTGATGACCACGTCGTTTGCTGAAAATATCCAGCTGGCTTTCATGTGAGCACCGCCCTCACGGTGTTTTGCGATCAGAAGAAGGCAACTGATATTCGCGATGAGAGCAACAGATGCGACGGCCATCATCATTAACGACTGGGGATCACTCCCAAACAGAAAGCGCCTGCCAACTTCAACCAATACCCCAGCGGCAAGGATAAGCTGGAGGATGCCAGCCACATGCGCCGCTCTGACCTGCATTTTGATTCCGTGTCCAACGGCGTAAAGTGCGAGACCGTAGACGGCGGCATCGGCAAGCATGTCTAGCGAGTCTGCAATCAGGCCAGCAGACTGGGCGATCAGGCCCATCGTCATCTCGACCAGAAACATCAGAGCGTTGATTGCCAGCAGTATCCATAAAGTGCCGGATTCTTCGCTTTCGTTGGCCTTAGAAGATTCAGCCGCTCTGACGGATTCAGCGCTGGCGTCTTCTGTCCGCTGCAAGGAAGCACCCAGGCCCAGGTTTTCCAGTTTGCTGGTAATAGGACCGGTTTCTCCATGGTGGATAATTTCCAATGTACGACCCGATAAATCGAATGACAGCGACTGAATGTTTTCAACGCCAGTCAGTGCCATTCGAATCATTCGCTCTTCCGAGGGACAATCCATTTTTGGTATTTTGTAGGTGCTTAGCTGGCTACCTGTTTCGGCGGTGGCGCGTCCCTGAAACTTGTCATCTACGACAGAGTCTTCACTACCACACTGCCCATTGCAGGGTTTGCTCATTTTCTCGGCTCCGGTTTTCGTACAAATGATGCAATTTAAAACCCTGTAGCCACTACAGGGTCAATAACTAATCTACACTAGTGTAAGCCCCCCATTTTTAACCGCCCTTTTGAGTAGAGGGTTAAGCTACCTCCAGTAGCCTGGATGGGGGTATCCCT
>NZ_JAKZAI010000037.1 GCF_023156235.1 Marinobacter goseongensis
GATAGTCATCAACTGACGACACTTTTATTTGTTTACTCTCAGAGTCGCGAAATAAACTGTGAAATCGGACATGGTCCTCCTTGCCTTTGTCTAGGAGCAAGTCAAACCACTTGAGTAGAACGTAATCATGGGTTGCCACTACCACTTGCTGTCCGTTTCGCGCCAACTCAAATAATACTTCCACGACCAACTTCATGAGCTTCGGATTAAGATTGGATTCTGGTTCGTCCCATACCAGCACCCCGCTTCGACCAGGATCAAGCTCATGATTTTCAAGCAAAAGCTGTAAGGTCCCTAGTTTACGCAGACCTTCCGCCGTCATGTCTGCTGAATCACGGCGGCTAGCACGGAATGTCAACTGGTTATAGTTTTTACTTTCTTTATCCTTGACTCTTTCATAATGTCCAGTTTGAAACGCAATGGCCACCTTTCCGGAAAGTTCCGAAACGTTAAATCGTCCACCAAGTAGCTCAATGAGTTTAAGGTAGATCGAACCAAACCTCGGGTCTTGGTCGATTTTGTCTTCTGATTTGAAGGGGGGCTTTTTTGCCAGCTTTTTAGCGATATCGAGGTAGCTCTGGTCAAATAGAGCCTGTAGAGTTTCGCTATTCCCTTTACTTGCCAAGATGCCTTTCATTAATGAAAGCACCTCTTTTACAGGGATGAAATTTGGCTCTCCTACTACTGGCGTGCTAACAAATCTCTCTTTTGCCAAGTGCTTTGAGTTCGCTGAAAAATTGACATGTAAGACTTGGCCGTTTGCGAGCTGACAAGAAAGCTCAGCCTTTGATTTTCCATCATCACCAACTAGCCCTTTCAGAGAGTTGCTCAAGGGCCGATAAAGCCGTAGCATTTCTTCGGACGTCGCATCTTGAAGCGCAAGCGATTTGTTGGCGAAATACAGCGCTTTCAGCAACTGTGTTTTGCCGGTACCGTTTTCACCAATGATCACGTTGATCTTGGGTGAGAAATCGATGTCCAGATCACCGAATGACGTAAAGTTTTTGAGTTCAAGCCGGTCTATCATCATTACTTCCCGATTGTTCACTATCCCCTGATCCAGCACCCGGTCGGCCACTGCCCTCACTTGCATGCGGAAATACGCGCGGCGCTCGTATCCGCTCGTATTTTTCGTGCGCCGCACGTATTTTATCAGCTTCGCTCATATCGAGTCCCCTTCCCCTGGCCTACCGGGCGTATCACACCCTTGTCTTTCAAGCGGTTGAGCAGCCGAGTGGCTTGGAAAGGGCTGATATGGCACAGATCAGCGGCATCCGCTCGTTTGATGCTGCCGTGGGTATCGATGAAATTCAGCACCATTTGCTCCTGTTGGATGGCATCGAACCCCGCCTGGCGAACGTAGGCCGCCTTCTGTCCCGCCCCCCGGTAAACCTTGGCGCTCAGGGTGTAAGTGCGGCCCTTGCCGGTGCCGTGGGCTTCCACCATGCCTGCTTCCACCAGCTTTTCCAGGGTGCCCCGGACCACGGTTTCGGGCTTTTGCACGGATTTGGCCAGGTCCGCCGTTCTTAAGCGCCGCTCATTGCACAGCCGGGACAGGATGATCAGGCTGTCGATGGGCATGGCGGCGCCGGTCTGTTCCTCACGCTCGACGATCATCCGCAGGAATTCGGCGTCCGCGTCCGCTGCGCTCATGCGCACGGAGACGGTGTGAGCGGACGACATGGAGTAGTCGGGGGCGGTGCGCCCGTAGCGGAGCATACCCTCGAAGATCCGGTCGATGCCCCGGCCAGTGCGTTCGGCAAGGCCGATGCGCTTGATAATGTCAGCCAGCAAGGGGTTACGGGAGCGAGGGTCGGCCACCAGCAGGTTGTCCAGGTTTACGCCCTCGACAAAACCACCGGGATTGCTGATGCTCAGGCCGTCGTCGTCCAGTTTGACGTGTACGGCGCCCAGGGCGCTGTAGTCGCGGTGAACCAGGGCGTTCACAAAGGCTTCCCGGAAGGCCCGGCGGTCGAAGTTGGGGATGGGCACGCGAAACAGCCCGACCTGAATCTCCTCTTCCTCCACCCGGGCGCGGAATAGCACTTCGACCTCTTCGAAGGTCTCCAGCAGTGGTTTGCGGTAGAACTCATTGACCAGGACATCGGTACCGCGCAGCACCTGGAAGGCTACCTCGTGGGAGGGCAGGTGTTGTCGGAGCTGCATGTCGTTCCCCAACAGCAGCAGCCCTGCCACGGTGGGGTGACGCTGGCCTCCCACGCTCACGGTCAGCCCCAGGGCGCCGTCCAGCTCATCGTCCGCCAGGGGCATCAGGCTCTGGTCGCCGCCGTACTTCTTGATGGCGTTGCGGATTCGGATGCGCTGAATCGGGTCCAGATCTTCAACCGCCAGGTTTTCCACCGGCAAGGCCGAGGGGTCCGTTACTCCCAGGCTGGACTGGCGCTGAACAAACTCATGGGGGTAGAAGGGCACGGCCTCCGGAGTGCCGTCCATTCTCAGGCGCCGACGTTGCAGCAGGCCATCCGAGGTGGACACCAGCTGCCGGGATTTGGGCACCTGGATTCTGGCAATAGGTTGCCCTTCCAGCTCAAGGGCCTCAACGCGCACAGCCAGCGAGGGAATGGTCTTGTTGGCAATCAGCGCGGGCAGGCCGGCGAGGTTGCGGTGATTGGCATGCAGCCCGGTCGAGGTGCCATCGTCTTCAACACCCAAGAACAGGTCGCCGCCCTCGGTGTTGGCCAGGGCCACCACCGCGGCCACCAGATCCCGGTCCGGCAGGCTTTTGACGTCGCTCTTGAACTCGACGGCGAGGCTCTCGCCGCCGTGAATGAGTGCCTGGATTTCCTGTTCGGCTTCGTGCATGGCTATCCCCAACATCGACCGGTTAGACGGTTCGGCATGCTTAGATCTGAACCTTGCGGCCTTGCTGGACTTCAGCCAGCAGGGCCTCGCGCAAGGCATTCAGGTACCGGTCCACGTCACCCTCGTTGGCCAACCAGGCCTTGTCGAACGCGACACGGAGGTTGCGGGTGTGAACGTAGTCGGCGGGCGATTCCTTGACCTCGTGAGGCCCCCCGTCATTCTGGTCTTCACTCTGGCCACCTGGGGGCTGATCGGGGTCGTCTGCCGGTGCTGATTTCTGATTGGCCAGTGCCACCATTTTGCCCAGCAGCTTCTGGTAGCCCTCTTCTTCAAAGTACCGGGTCCGGTCCTTGATCACGGCAATCAGGCGCTCCTGCCCAATGTAATCGACCAGATCCCGGAACGGTTTATTGAGCTCATCCTGACGCGGCTCCGGCAGGGACTGATATTCGTCCATGCTTTGCATGCGTTCCTGCATGGTCTTCAGGGAGGTTTCTGCCTGAGCTCGGGTTTGCTGCACTTTCTCGTCGATGCGCTCCTGCAGGCTATCCAGTTGGCCCTTGAGCTGCTGAATGCGATTCCCTTTGTAGCAGTTGGGGTCGTTCAGGATGGTGCGGATCTGCTCGATCTCATCCCCGGACACATAGATAAAGTTGGGCTCCTGGCTCTGCAGGAAGGACCGAGCCTGGTTATAGATGTCTTTTTGTGAACCGCCCATAAACTTGCGGATGGGGTCGATGACATCCTCTTTCAGGTCCAGCAGTTGATCTTCCTGCTTGCCCAATTCCGTCAGGTGCCAGGTGTAGGGCTTTCCGGCGACCTCTTTCAGCGTCACCAGGGCAGGTTTCAAGGCATTAAGAAACGGGTACTGGTCGACCTGTGCTACCCGCCGGTCCAGGTCGTGGTACATGTCCTGGAAGGCTTCGCCGGCCTCTTTACCCAGGGCCTTGGCTTCGCTGCTGCGGGGCGGGCTGTCGAAGAAGTCCTCGTAGAATGACTTGAGGGCTCGGACCTGAGAGGCGGTGAACTCAATCTGTGGTTCCAGCACCACGTTGCCGTGGCCGTGAGTGTTACGCAGGGCGCGCTCCAGCTCGCTGTCCTCCAGGATATTCCCGTCGAGACGAACTTCCACCTTGCCACGGGCACACAGGTTGGCCAGGGTGCAGAGAATCGCGGCGTAATACCAGCCATAGGGTTTGCGTTCGAACTTTTCCAGCAGGCTCTTGAGGGTGGTGCGGACACCGCCCCGGTTGTTGCTCTGAATGAACGCCAGCACTTCCTGCTCGGATTCCGCCAGGGCCGTGGCGTCATTACCGAAAAGGCCATCGTCTGTACGGTTGAGGCAATTGCTGATGTCGCTTTCCGTGTAGGAAACGCCGCGCAACATGCGGAGGTTGGGGTAAGCCCGTGAAATTAGCTCATGGAAGCCCCGGATAATACGGGTCTGGGGGTCCTCATTCGCCACTTCCACATCAGCGCCGCCAATGAGCAACTTGGACTTGCCAATGAGGGGCTGAACCTGCTGCCGGAGCCTGGCCTCGCGCTCACGGTTCTGAAAGCCCTTGTCATTCAGGATCCGCTTGACGGCTTCCTGCTGGGTAACGGAGATGTTCTGCTTGATGTATTTTTCGGTGCGCTTGAACATGAGCAGGTCCCGCACCAGGCGCTCGTCCGACGGCATGAGCACGAACAGCTCGTCCGCCTTGTAGGTTGAGGCTGTACGGAGCATTTGCTCGTTGTCAGTATGCTCGTGGAACGGGCTGATGACATTGATCGAGAGCTCGTATTCACGCCCATGCAGACGATCATCCAGTTTGCGCGAATAGGAGTAGTCCTGCCCCTGGTTTTGGGAGGAACCGGCGTCATAGCGGATTTTGCGCTGTTTTATAACAAAGTCGAAAACGATCTTTTCCAGCTCGTCCGCAACGTCCGATGACTCAACCTCTGTGTTCTTGATCTCCTGCTCGACGTCCTTTTCCTCGTCCGTCAGGTACTCATACTGGTCCCCGTTTCTCTGTATGTAGGTCTGCT
This sequence comes from Marinobacter goseongensis, assembly GCF_023156235.1. Taxonomy (GTDB): domain Bacteria; phylum Pseudomonadota; class Gammaproteobacteria; order Pseudomonadales; family Oleiphilaceae; genus Marinobacter; species Marinobacter goseongensis. The sequence continues at coordinate 4,855 of NZ_JAKZAI010000037.1, forward strand.
GCTCCAGAAGGCTCAGGGCTTCCTCGACCTTGGTGCGAAGTGCCGGCAGATCCTGATCGAAGGCATCCAGCATCAGCACGCAAAGGTTGCGCACCGTGGGCTTGAATTCCTTGACATATTTGACCAGGAACAGGGCCTTCAGCAACCGGATAGCGAAGGCATTATCGAGGTGGTTTTCGGCCTGAATAATCGCCCGCTGTATTTGTGATTTCAGTGCGGAGCGGATGCCTTCAAACATCAGGTCAAAGGTGGCCAGCTGGCCCACCTCATGGTTGCCGATGTGGATGGCCACCTGCTGGAAAACCCCTAGCATGGAGCGTTCACCGACGGAACTGTGTTTACCCTCGAAGGCGTTGTGCTGTGACAGGTTCTGGATCGCCGATTGAAACAGCGCGAACTGGTAGGGGACGAAGGGGTAGCTGTGGATGAAGTGGTCCCTGTCCCGGAAGTTCCGGTAGGTAGCCGATCCATCCGCGAAGTCAAACAGGGTTTTGAAGTTGTTTGCCTGCGCGTGATAGACGTCCGACAGCTGATTGACACCATCTTCGGTCTTTGTCAGCAGGCGTTTCTGGATTACTTCCGCGACGTCCGCGCTGGAGAGCTTCATGCGGTTATTGAACCGCGCCTGAATTTTCGAGAAGTCGTGGCCCTGCTGCTTGCCCATTTCGCCAACCACGTTTTTCATTTCTTCCTGGGCGGTGACGATAATCCAGGCCCGGCCCCGACACTTGGTTGCGAGGCTCTCGGCAATGGTTTGCAGGTTGGTCATCAGCTTGGTGTTGTCGGCGATGTACTGGCCGACCTCGTCCACAAAGAAGTTCAGGCGGAACTCTTTGTGGCCACCCTCTTTTGCCTGCTTCTCGATATAGGCATTCACATTGTCCGCGAAGTCTTCAATTGAAACTCGGTATTCGCTGCGGTACTTGTCCAGAATGCCCGCTGCCGACTGCGGGTCGCCACCGGTCACAGCGGCGTAGGCTTTGGCAATATTGGGGCCTTCCAGAAGGGCTTGCTCCCGGCCTTTCTGCCAGGGGCGGCCGGCGATGGCCTCGTACTCGGCTTTGAACTGCTCGTACAGGCCACGGCCGTCCAGATCGCGCTCAAACTGGGCGATGTGCCCCTGTTTGCCGTAGTAGCCGCACATTTCGTCAAAGACTTTAACGAACACGGCCAGAAGGGCATCGATCTGGGTTTTGCTGATGACATCGGCTTTCTGATCGATGTTGAACAGAATGCTTTTCGCCGGAATTGAGACAGCTCGCTTCAGGTCGCCCCGGAGAATTTCATTCTCGCTGCACTTGGGAAGGAACAGATCCAGGGTTGTAGCACCGTCCATTTCCCGGTTTTCAAGCAGAAGGGCCAGCATTTTGAGCAGGTGAGACTTACCGGACCCGAAGAAGCCGGAGACCCATACACCGTTGGCCCCTTCGTAATTGTTGTAAGCGTCCAGGAACTCTTCGAGGCGTTTCTCGACTTCGTTGGTCAGTACGTATTCTTCAATTTCGAGGCGAAGACTGGCTTCATCGTCGGCTTTGATAACGCCTTCAATGGGGCGGTCAACGGGCTTTAGAAAAATATTCTTCAATGTCATTGTACTTTCCCTTAATGATTACGCCTCGAATCGTATCGTCCGCTCAGGCTTCGTAATGAAAGATGTTGAACGCACGGTAGTACTTGTCGTCATGCAGCCTGCCGAACAGATCCAGCGATGCACCGGTTTCCAGCGAGTGGGTATAGGACCCCGGAAAGAACATCACCGTTGGCTGGTCTTTGGCGGTGCTCTGCAAGTTGTTGAGCACGTTATGGGAGCGTATGTAGGGGAAAACCTCGCCCACCCCTGAGAGAAACAGCACGTCAAACTCAACGGACTGGAGTTTTGCCGCAATAGCTGGCACCAAATGGGCTTCCGGGTCCACCACTCCCTGTAGCAGTTCTTTCAGCTGATCCTTTGAGACCGTGGGCTCGAGCTCCAACACCTGCTCCCAGATGTCTCTTTCTTTCAAAATATCGACGGCCAGGTCATACAGATTGATGCTCAGGATCCGGATGCCCGCCTGCTCCAGTCGGTTAACCAACTGCCGCTGAAGACGCTCCATTTCGACCGCTTCTTCAGGCCGGTAGGGGCAGATGAAGAAAGGCACTTCATTACCCAGCCCCTGTTTGTTCAGGAACCGTTGGCCGGAAACCACGCTGAACAGGTGCTGTAGTCGCTCCTGCATCGGCATTTTGGCAATGTCCTTTCTCAAGCTGACATCCCCCTGATATCGGATTCATAGACTGGGAAGTAGAAAAACTCGTCAGGATTGTTCTGACGCAGCAACTCAACCAGCCTGGGGCTTAGCAATATTGCGTTTATGGTTTTGTCCTTAGCTAACAACCCTGCCTCCCGCAGCATTCTGAACAGGACCTGCCGCAATTTATCGCGCGTTGAGGCGCTGGCATTATCAAGCTCGTCATGCCACTCCGATTTACGGTTGTAGAAGGCATCGAAATCCTCAAAACTGAGATCCAGCTTCATCGCGACAAACCGTTCGTGTAGCACTTCCACCGCAAAGTCCGCGATAAAGCGGTACAGGCGGCACACGGCAACCCACAGAAGGTGAGCCTGGTCCTGGTGGTTTGCCTTGGCCAGGAAAGTCAGTTCGCTTTCGGTCAACGTCTTCAGGCGTGCAATCGCCTCTCTACAGGTACGCTTTGCCGTGCTTTCCGTTCTGGCCTGTAGCAGGTTGTCATGTAGAGCTTGAGCCCGCACCTCTTCCCAGTCACATAGCGACAGGTACAGATCGGCCAGCTTCACCGATTCTCGGTGATACAGGCTGCCGGACGTGAAGGAGATGCGATACCGGCCTTGGGTCATTCGGAACGCTCGCCCTTGCTCGTTTCGGCGGCTCCACCGCCCTTGACCCACTCATCCACTTCGACTTTTTTGAACTTCCAAAATCGCCCCATGCGGTGGGCGGGCATTGCGTGCTTGTCGATCCAGCGGTACACGGTGTCATTGCTGACACCGAGGTGCTTGCCAATTTCGTCTACGGATAACCAGCGATCTTCCATCTCGGCCATGTTTTCGCTTCCTATGGGCGATGGTGTTGCCACCTCATCTGAGGCGGCACGGTCTCATGGGCGGAGCAGCCCTTAATTACATTAACAGGTCAATATATAGAGGTATCACGCCGCTTACAACCGATTTGGTCCGGATAGACCGGCAAAGGACAGCATCCATAGCCACCGTAAATTTAGGCGCGCCCAGCAATAGCTCCTCACAATAATCGGCTTCGGCGTGAACGGGCAGGTTTTTAGCGCCCATAGCTCTCACCCTCCTCGTTGGAGGGGTGTGCGCACCCGCTGGTAGCCTCCTTCAGTCCACCGAGGTGCTCCTCCAGATCTCTCAGAAGGCGCTCGCTTTTCCGCACGATTCGACAAAGCTCCGCCTGGTTGGCATTGAGCCTTCGCAACATCTCAAAACCAGTCTCAGTCTCTATGATGAGCGGTTGCTCCCAATCCTGTGCCCGCGTGAAGGCCGGTTTGTGATAGCGGAACCGACCTTCTTTGCGGATGTACTCACTGAACACTGATCGGCCTTCACTACCCTTCTTCGGTACAAAGCGATTGTAGTACCAGGACAACTCCAGCTTTCTTTTCCGGAGTCGGACGCGGCAGCCGAAGTGCCCGGGATAGCCGGGTGTCTGGTCGGTACGATGCGCGACGTTGTGGGACCAGAAGTGATCACAGAGCCGCTGCGCCAGATAGCGGTACCTCGCTTGCTCCACGTCCGCTTGCTGGTGAATCGCCGTCAGAAATTGACGGCATTGCGTGATGGCGGCTTTGATACCACGTTGGTGGTTCACATTTTGGGCTCGGCTGACCGACTCCCACTCTGCGCAGATTTCCTGGTGAGTCATTCGTTTGCTCATGGCTGGCTCCTCGCTATGGATTTGCCAACAATCGTAACCAGTCGAGTGCTTTGAGCTGCCATGTGCTTTTGCCCTTTTTGGATACAAAGGCGGGGGCGGAGCAGATCCTTTCCTCCAAGCCATGGGACCTTTCCAATTCCTGTCCACGTGACTACCTGATTTGGGACTTTCGCGTTGCGTTCCCCCTGCCCGACGGCATAGGTAGCATGGGCTGAAAGCGTCGTGCACCGGTATTTATTTGGGACCCTGGCCTCCCACCTCAGTGACAACACCGGTATACAGTGGCGTTACTTCCTCGGGGTACTTACAAGGGGCTTGGAAGAGACCTTTTGGAGCCGCAGTGTGATGCGGGCCTGTTCGGCGAAATAGCAAGGTCTCGAAAAAGTTCTTTAAGAGACTGTTTTGGTCACGTCCAGTGTTGACTTTCACATGTGAAAGTCAACGGGAGTTACCGCTTCATAAAATGATGCCGTGATGATGGCGGCTAGCGGAGACTGTTCACATTTTCGCCAGAATTTGTCCAAAAACCGATGTCCGCCACATAGAAAGCGCCTAAATCATAAAATTTATCCTTTAAATTCAGCGCTTTAATATCTTTTTCTCTTTGCGCCCAAATTGGCCAACTCCACGGTTCTGGTGTGAATTCAGGACTATTCATAATCACTCCTGTCCGTTAAACAACGAATCAGGAGTGGATTATGCAACGACAGTATTTCAACGAGACGAATGAGCGTTTGCTCACCTATGAAGAGGTTTGTGCCGTCACCCAGCTTTCGCAAGCCACGCTTCGACGGTACGTGAAAGCCGGTCGTTTCCCTGCCCCCATAAAGCCAAGCCCGCAAGGAAGAGCTGTCAGGTTCCGGATTCAGGATGTTCGTGACTGGCTGGACCGGTTGTGACGGAGGCGCGAATGAAGTTTCAGTTGAGAGACTCTGGCCTGTACTGCTTCAGCTCTGATGAATGGCAAAGGGTTGGTGGGTGGATTGAGGTTATTGCCAGAACCCGACTTTCCAACAAGAAGCACGGTCACGGTGCGCTGTTGCAATGGAAAAATATGGACAACGTCCTGCTCCGCGAGGTGGTTTACGCGCGTAACCTGAACGGTGATAACGCCCGGCAGATAAGAGAGCTGTTGGTGGACACCGGCTATCCGCTCGAACCCGGCAATGTCAGTTGGGCACGATTACAACGGTACTTGCTTGAGGAGATGGCGAAAGCGCCGCCGTCGACCACCGTCGACCGCACCGGCTGGCATGGCCCCATCTTCGCGACGAGCAGCTGGACGGCAGGTCAGGCGGATGAGCAGCACCACTTTGTCGGGCAGCTATCGACCTCACCATTGCTCCAGGAAAGCGGGTCTCTTCAAGATTGGCAGAATCAAGTGGGGAAGCTCTGTGACGGCAACCCGCTGGGGATCCTCAGCGTCGGGGTGGCACTCGCGGCGCCCCTGCTAAAGCATGCGGAGCTTGAAAATGGGGCCTTTCACTTGGTTGGTAATAGCTCCACCGGGAAAACGACGTTGCTGCAGGTGGCCGCGAGTGTTTGTGGAGCACCAACGTTCGTGAGGAACTGGGTAGCGACTGCCAATGGCTTGGCAGCCGTCGCTGCTGAGCACAACGACATGTTGTTAGCGTTGGACGAAATTGGCCTGGCTCGTCCGGAAGATGTGGATGTGGCGACGTATCATATAATGACTGGCGCCAGTAAGCTGCGTGCGAATATATCAGGGGACCTTGCTGCACAAACGCACTGGCGAACGCTGGCGTTAAGTACCGGTGAGGTATGGCTGTCGGAAGTGTTTCAGGAAATAGGGAAGTCGGTTAAAGCCGGTCAGGAGAACCGACTTGTCGAGATCCCGATTTTTGGGAAATTTGGAGCCTTTGATGAGCTGCATGGATCCAACAGTGCCCAAGAGTTCGTGGACGCGTTAAAAAGCCGCACCAGGCATTACCACGGCACACTGTTCCGGCATTGGCTCGAACGTCTTACAGAAGATGTGGATGACTTGCCCGGCTACATCCAGAGCGAGGTTGCCCGGTTGACGGAGCAGTGGAAGACCCCTCATATGGCCTCGCAAGTTGTCCGGGTGATCAGACGGTTCGCACTGATCACCGCTGCTCTGTGCCTGGCCTGCCGGAACTACCTCCTCCCTTGGACGGAAGCGGAGTCGGTTCGAGCAGTACACCAAGTAGTTGGAGCCTGGCTTCGGAGCCGAGGTCACATCTTCAATTCGGAGGAGCACCGCATTTTGGCTCGCCTTCGCGATGCCATTTACAAGTGGAATCATCGTCTCGTTGACATAGAACGGGGCGATTACGGAAGAGCAATTGGCCTGCGACGCAAAGTGGCCGGTGAGACGCAGTGGCTGATACCCAAAAATACTCTTATCAAGGAGCTTGGCCTTCGTAGTCGATACACCCGGGAAATTGAGCCGCTGATCCAGAGAGATTTCCTGGAAACCAATGAACAGAGCCGTGGCACCATGAAAATCAAGCTGCGGGATCGATCGGAGCGTTTTTTCGCCCTGTGGCCTGATCGCATCAAGGCGTATTGGGAAGCGCTACCGGATGGAGATGGACTTTCCCAGTTTCCCACTATTCCCACTGGTGATTCGGAGGTAGAGGAGGATGATTGATAAAACCTTCAGTCCGCCTTCGGAAGAGGTGCGCACCAAGCTGCTGGCTCGTTCTGGACAGTGTGAGCGGCTGGTCCGGGAGTCAGACCGTCGAGTGATTACAGGTGTCAGCCGGACTCAGTGGTGGACCTTGGAACGAAAGCGAGCGGCTCCGGCACGGCTCAAGCTAGGCTGCAACTCGGTGGCGTGGCGGCTATCGGATCTGTTGGCCTGGATCGAGCAACAAGGGGCCTGATCTGGCCCCTTTACTCTCCAGAACTGATCTCACCCTTGACGATGGGGGCAAGCCAGTCACAGAGCGCCTCGTGAGCCGCTCTTCGTTCTTCAAAATACGCATGCTTGTTATAGACCCGGTCCGTCCGGTTGCCGGGCAGCTGATTCAGGCAGCGTTGGGCCAGATTGTCATCAAAGCCGAGTTTTCCCAACTTGGTTCTGGCCGTGCCGCGAAGATCGTGGACGCGGCGCTTGTCGAATGAGAAGAGCTTTTTCTCAAAGAGCTTCTTGAGCGCATGGTTCAGCGTGTTTTCACACACGTGTGGAGTCCGTGCCTTTTTGCTGATCCTGCGAGCTGGAAACACCCAATCACTACCGCAGGAACGTACCTTCAGCTCATTCAGCCATTCCACGGCGGGCTCTGCCAGAGGGATATCGATGGCCCTTCTCTTTTTGGTCCTTTCCTCGGGCAGGTACCAGATACGGCTCTCCAGATCGAATTCCGACCAAGGCGCTGCCAGAAGCTCCATTTTTCTCGTACAGGTCGCAATCAACAAAGCACAGGCCAGGTAGTTTTCACGGCTGAACTGCGCCGGAATCACCCGGAGTTTGCTGAAGAACTCGGTGACTTCATCTTCATTCATTGGGTAGTTGGCGGCCTTCTCCTCCCCGCCGGCGTCCCTGGGGCGGAATGGCGAGGCTGGATTGAACCGGGTGACATCCAGCTTGATGCCATGATCAAACAGGTTCCTCAACAGACGCATCAAGTCATTCGAGAGGGTCGGGCGGGGCTTATTGTCGTCA
>NZ_JAKZAI010000038.1 GCF_023156235.1 Marinobacter goseongensis
TTGACCAAGTGATGGCTCCCGTTAGCGCCGATGGCGCTTTGCGGAGTATACTGGCCTGCAAAGTCACTGATTCAGGGGTAAGTTAATCAGGGCATCCCGGAATACTGTACCTTCTTCATAGCTATCTAATATCAAAGCACGCATTTGTCCGTTTAACGCAGTCATCAATAACCTCACAATCTGAATATTCAGCGGGTGGTTAAATCACCCGCTGGTTAATAGGTCTTTTATTAAACGAATTAAAATTCTTGAACCGTTGGGCGCAGAACAATCTCGTTGATATCCACATCCGCAGGCTGCTCAATTGCGTATGCGATAGCACGAGCAACAGATTCAGATGGAATTTCATTTTGCTGATAAAAATCTTTTACAAAGGCTGCACCCTGAGTATCTGAACTTCCATGTTTTAATTCAGATTCGACTGCACCTGGTGAAATGATTGTTGAACGAATTTTACCCCCAACTTCATGGCGCAAGCCTTCGGCAATAGCGCGAACAGCGAATTTGGTTCCGCTATAAACCGTGCCGCCGGGACTGAATACTTTGACACCCGCTACGGATGAAATATTGATAAAGTGGCCTGTTCCCTGAGCCTGAAAAATCGGAAGCGCTGCGGCTACTCCATACAGCAGACCTTTAACGTTGATGTCAATCATGCGATCCCATTCGTCAACTCGAGTCTCAGCTAACGGTGCAATCGCCATTAACCCTGCATTATTGATAACCACATCAACTTTACCGAAGCGCTCTTGTGCAAGATTTACAAGGGCCTTCACTTCGTCCCGGCTAGTCACATCTGTCGCTTGAACCGCAACTTTTCCGCCTGCTGTGCGTATGTCAGCAGCAATAGCTTCAAGCTTGTCGATGCGTCGGGCACCTAAAACAACAGATGCGCCAAGACTGGCTAAATGCCTTGCCGTGGTCTCGCCTAAACCGCTGCTACCACCAGTGATCACAACGACCTTACCGCTGATGTTGTTTGCTAAAACACTACTCATAGTTAATATCCTCAAATCAGTTGAATGAATGACTATGTCTACCTGACATGCAAATCATCCCTCACCTTCAAAAACCAATAAATGGAAACGTTTTGATTTGACAATTCCAGAATTTGGAATAATATTTGTGTATGCATACCAAACCTGAGTGTGACTGTGATGCTTAACAGATTGGAAATGCTCCGGATATTTTGTACTGCTGCAGAGTCTCGCAGCTTTAAAGAAGCGGCTAACCGTCTGGGAATTTCTCCTCAGGCAGTGACGCGAGCAGTAAAGGAGTTAGAGCGATTGCAAGGGGAGCTTTTATTTCATCGAAATACGCGACACATACAAGTGACCCTGGTTGGAGAAAAATTTGCTGTGATCGCAAAAGAACGCCTGCGCGCTGTAGATGAATTGTTTCAAACAAGTGCCCCTGACTCGGGTAATGAATTACAAGGGCGGGTTCGTATCGCAGTGCCTGTTGGTTTTGGTCATAAATGCTTGATGCCAGCATTAATGGAACTCTCAACAGTACACCCTCAACTGGATATAGACCTGACACTCAGTGACGAGCGCGTGGATGTAGTTGACGAAAAAATAGATATTGGGATTCGTATCGGCTTCATGAGGGATAGTCGATTTATTGCCCGCCAGCTCGCCAAAATTAATCTGTATGTCGTGGCTTCGCCTGACTTAATAGATAGAGTGGGAAGGCCTGCGTCTATTGAAGATCTAAACCACTTGCCGGTTACAGGGTTAGTAGATCGCAATACGGGAAAGCTTTGGCCATGGGTTTTTTCCATGGACAGACAGTGGATGCCATCCATAACACGTTTTCGAAGTGCCGACGCCGAAGCTGAATTAATGGGTGTACAAAATGGACTGGGGTTTGCTCAAATTCCTGACTTTTTGGCCCAAGACTTATTACGCCAAGAGAAACTTGTGAGAGTGTTAGAAGAGGCCGAGCCTGAGCCTTGGGATTTATTTATTTATCGCCCTCAACGTGGTCCAGTACCACAACGTGTTCGATTGGTTTTTGATCACCTGGTGACAAGATTTAGTGTCCGCTAATGGCACAAAAGTAATATTCATAAAGCGACGGGAGGAGCCTGTAACCCGAGGGTGATCATCGACCGGGGCTTGCAGCGTCTGAGGCATCCAAAGGGACCAAGGACACAAGTTACGCACCTAGATCTCAATACTCTCAGCTATCTCCAGAGCATCCTCGACCTCGACACCAAGGTACCGCACGGTGCTCGACATATTCGTGTGCCCCAACAGCAACTGAACGGCTCGAAGATTTTTGGTCTTCTTGTAAATCAATGTCGCTTTGCTACGTCTCATTGAATGGGTTGCGTAGACGGAAGGGTCAAGTCCAATGCTCGTAATCCACTTTTTGACAAGACGGGCGTATTGATGAGTAGTGATATGGTCGAACTTTCGCATCCGGCTCGGCCACAAATAATCCATCCCTGAGAGTCTACGCAATTCGATCCATGCTTCGACCGATTCGCGCGTCTTTTTGGTTATCTCAAACTGAACAGGCTGACTGGTCTTCTGCTGGATGACTTGCGCCCGGTCCAGAACCTCACCGTTTCTGGAAATATCTCGAACCAATAGCTTTACCAGATCGCAGGATCGGAGTTTGCAGTCAATTGCCATGTTGAACATCGCCAGCTCGCGGATGTTCTTTGCTATCTCTAACCGAATACGGATAGCCCATATTTGTTCGAGTTTGAGCGGCAGCTTCTGGCCGACGAGCTTCCCTTTGTTCCAGGGAACTTTGCTGGTAGGAAACGTCATGACGTGGCCCTCTTCGGAGGGTAAGGGCCTTTAAGTATGGCTCAAAAGATTGTCCTCTGCTGGCCAACCTGGTCGCAAAGCGAACATTCAGTCGGGCAGCCTGAACAGTTCTCTTAGGAAAAGAGGTCCGCAGCAATGGGGTATAACCCTCCATTTGCGAATTCACTTAAACGTGGTCTGTATCTTCGCCGTATCTCAGCTTTAGTGCCCTCTGATACATAGCTATTTTGTCTTCCAGCTGAGTTTTCCCCATCGGTAGATCGAGGAATTCGTTTGCTTGGTCTAGCGAATGAAACGAGGCGAACATGTGAAGGTGAAATGTCATTAGTTGCTTGAAGTACTTTTGCAACTGGAAGCAGTAAGCCTTTGCTTGGTTACTCTCTTCTCCATCGTGGACGCTTCGGTTTCTGAATAACCTGAGATGGTTTAACGCTTGCTGATGGAATTGTCTGTCGGTGTCTGCAAAAAGAGCTGCTCCACGTTGGACCACTTTTTCATGCCGAGCATCACCTGGACTCAGAACTGTTTCCATGACACTCCATAGCTTCAAAAAACCAGTGTTAGCGTCCTTCTCGTCGCCAGCCCGTGCGTACCGAATTAGGGACTCAATGAGTTTCTTTCCGAATGTCGAATCTGAGAAGGTGGCATCTATCTTTACGAACAGCTCCCGGTAGTGGTTAGCATTCTTCGTTACATCCACTGAATGCTCGTAGAAATTCGGTTCGTACCAAACCTTATCTGTCAGAGCCTTGCCGTTCTTCTCGTGAAGGGTATGAGCTTGGCCCAGACGAACGATGTTCATTGGCTTATCAGAGGAAGGTCCCCAATTAAATTCGACTCTTGGATTCCCCGAAAAGCAAATAGTGCCCCTTAGATAATCCAGCGCAGCAAGGGCTTTGTGAGCCGCTGCTGCAGGATATCTCGCAGTAACTGTGACGATGCACTTCAGGTAGTTGTCGTGCTCGCACTTAAGTAAAGGATTGACTGACTTGATTACTTTGGCCCTGTCTCGGTACTTCTTTGGGTAATCCCGTTTAGCAAAGAATCTCAGTCGACAATCATTCACCACGATGTTTTTGAAGGGAAACGAGCGACTCACCGAGATTGAGGTCAGTAGGTGATAGGTCTCAACTGGTTTGTTCAGGGCATCACGCAATACCTGGTTTGCTACCTCTAGGAAGCCTGACTGGTCCAATTTATCTAGGTATAGGCATTGAGGGACCGTCTTCTTAACGACCCAGTCTGCTCCAACTTCTTCGTTGACGTCAGGGAACTTTAGAAGCGACTGCAGGATTCCGAGGTACTCAAAGTACGAGAAGTTTTTGAACGAGATGCTTTTTGGTCCTTTGGGCTCAGCCACCTCCTTAATCTTCCCGAACGTAATGTCTGGATTCAGTTTTCCTGGGTCAAGCCACTTGATGTTCTTCACTGCATTTTCCATCTGTTGGGATAGCAATAGTAGAAGATGGGTTCTACCCAGTCTCCACCGACGTTTTAAAACGCTGTGGACTTCTCACCTTGGCGCAGCGCGGCAAAAAGGTCCGCTTGCGAATGTTCGCTTTTGTTTACTAGTGAACCTCTGGCAGGTCATCCCACCGGGTCGTATACGCTGGCGACAAATACTCCCGCCGCATCAAAAAAGCCGCCGGTCCAGCCTCTCTGGCCATGTAGACAGTCGCTCTGGATTTCCGGTTAATTGCATCCATCACCGCCATCAGACGTTCCGATCTCGCAGCATCCGATTCCGGCTCAGAGTTGGATTCAAACATATCCTCCTGAACACCCGCCTCTTGCACCAGATCACCCAGCATGACCCCGGCTTTAGCGTAATCGAATCCATCCTTATACATCGGTCGCAACAGGTGCAATGCCTGCTGCACAATAACCCGGGAATCCTGGCTGGGCCGGATAAGCTTCACACTGGCACTGCGTGAATACTGCGGTACGCTAGCCTTGAACGGGTTGGTCCGAATAAACACCATCAGCTCTCCAGCGTACTGATCACCTGTCCGGAGCTTCACTGCAGCGCGAGTCGCAAAGTGTGCGATGGCTTCCTCCAGGTCGCTCAGTTTCTGAAGGGACTTACCAAACGAGCGGGAGCACATGATCTGCTTCTTGGGGGCCGGCACATCCTCCCACGCCACACAGGGAGTGCCGTTGAGCTCCCGGGCCGTGCGTTCCAGCACGACCGAGAACTGTTTTCGGAGCGTCGCCAGATGGCTATCTGCCAGTTGTAACGCCGTGACAATGCTCATGGCCTTCAGTCTAGCACCGAGCTTTCGCCCGACACCCCAAACCTCCTCAACCGGTACCCGGGCCATCAACCGGCGCTGCCGCTCAGGATTTGTAAGATCAACCACACCGCCGGTTGCCAGGTATTTCTTGGCGGCATAGTTGGCCAACTTGGCCAAGGTTCGTGTGGGGGCGATACCTACACAGACCGGCAAACCAATGTTCTGGTAAACCGTCTTTTTGACCGCTCGCCCAAACTCTTCGAAGGACACCACCCGGTCAATGCCGGTGAGGTCCAGAAAGGCTTCATCAATGGAGTAGAGATCCACTCGTGGGGCCAAGGCTTCGAGTGTGGTCATAACCCGCCGACTCATGTCTCCATAGAGGGTGTAGTTGGAGGAAAACACCTGAATGCCATATTGGCGAATTTCCGACTTGATGTGATGCACCGGCACGCCCATCTTGATGCCCAGTGCCTTCGCTTCTTTCGAGCGAGCGACCACGCAGCCGTCGTTGTTGGATAAAACCACCACGGGTGTATTGCGCAGATCCGGACGGAACAGTTTCTCGCAGGAGGCATAGAAGTTATTACAGTCCACCAAAGCGAATACAGGCTGTTTCATTGCCCCTTGGTCTCTCTCAGACACACAGACATCATCCCTGCCCTCCCCGCTTCAGTGACCGGATCACATTGGTGACCACCCCAAACACCTCCATTACCATGTCGCCCTCAATGGTGATGGGCGGGTATGCCGAGTTTCGTGGAAGGAGACGAACTGGCAGCGGCGTCAGGTGCAATTGCTTCACCGTCATCTCGGTTTCAAGGCTGGCGATGATGATGTCTCCATGCTTCGCTCTAAGCGATCGATCCACCACCAACACATCGCCGGGATAAATCCCGGCACCGCTCATGGATTCTCCCTGAACCCGCACGAAAAAAGTGGCGGCGGGATGCTGGATACACAACTCATTCAAGTCGATAGTTTTCTCAACGTAGTCTTCCGCTGGCGACGGAAAGCCAGCGGAGACCCGCTCCAGAAACATCGGGATATCCAGCCATGAGACGGATTCGTAGTCACCAAGCAGAATGCAGGACATGCTTTACACCGAATACTGTTTGAATATACAGTATTCTGGCGGGACAACAGTCAAGGGTCAACCCACGTTACTGTCCTATACTCGAAATTATGCAGCAGCCAGGAAGGCCGGAGGAGTCTGTATGAAAAGCGTGATACTGATGTTTATTGGTGGACTGTTAGGCGGTCTGGTTGGGCCGGTGACGGCCCTAGTAGGTGTGGCAGCCGGTTATGCGATTGGTTACGCTCTGGCATATACGCGTGCAACTGAGCTTGATGAGAAACAGTCTCCTTGTGGTTTACAGGCTCATGGATGTCGTTTTTAGTGTATCTGGGAGCGTGAGCCTGCCCTCCCCTGCCCTACCCTGCGTTCAGCCACGATGCCCGATAACGTATTCCGCCCCACCGATCTCCATGAATCCATTGTGCTCGGTTTCTCCGCCTTACTTAGTGTCCTACTGTTTTGCAATACTATTGGAATAAAGCCCTCTCTTCGGTAACGCTGCAGGTGTTTTTATAAAAACACCTAAACACAGTGCTGTTCGACAATAAAAGATTATGTTTTGAGATGAATGAGATCCTTTTAGGCGCAGAGCGGAGGTATTTTTGTATTTCTGTGCCTTTTTGGTGGATCTAGTGTTGTTGTTGCAAAGAATTAGGCTATTATGGTCTCTGTTGCATTTTTTGGCGGTAAATGCGCCAATTGATACCTTTACCCCAAATATGGAGTTACCATGCCAACTTATGAAAAGTGGCTCGGACCGCTAGAAAACACCTACGACTATTTCTATGACATAAACGATGCGGGTCTTGATGAGCTCAACGAGATTAAAAAGACGATCGCTTCGGAATATGGAAATGGCGATACACGCTACCTGAAAACTTACAGTGTGTCTGAGGCGTCCTCATTGGTTGATCGATCAACCGAGTGGATTCGGCAGCGGAGCCCAGACGTTTCCCGTAACGCGCAAGGTCACGGTCGCTGGACGTTGGCTGAAATTGATGCTCTCCGTCATGAAGCCGGCACGCAGTTCAAGCGCCCTCCAGGAACCTCCCCTTTCGTATTAGCACTATCCAAATTCAAAGGCGGCGTTGGTAACACTACCAACGCTTGCCATCTGGTCCATGGACTTTCTTTGAAAGGTCTCCGGGTTTTGGGGCTCGATTTCGAGCCACAGGCATCCATGACTCAGATTCTTGGTGGGGTCGTGCCTGATCTCCATCTCGAAGAAAGCGATCTCCCAATCGAGGCGCTTCTGGATGATCCAGCGTTGATTGCCACAAGCGGCGCCATTCGGGGCACGTACTTCCACAATGTTGATTTGATGCCAGCCAATTCGCTCATGAATAGCTTTGAGCAGCGACTGCTCGCTCAGCATTTCAGCCAATCACCAACCACCAATGAAATTCCGACTAATTTACGGTTGAAGGCTGTGCTCGATATCGTCAAGCATGAGTATGACGTTGTAATTATCGACTGCCCGCCGAATCTTGGCCTTATGCAAATCAATGCACTTGTCGCTGCAGACGGTATCATCACCTCGCTGAAACCCGAGTTACTGGATCGTGCGTCGTTGGTGGCGTATACGGCGGCGATGACCGGTGTCGTTGACCAGGTTGATAAGCAGTACAGCTATTTCAGGCTTTTGATAAGCCAGTACCTTGAGAACGGTAATAATGGGCACCGGAATTCTCAAAATGCCATACGTAAACTGTATGGTGACGCGGTTATGGAGAGCACAGTACCGCTCAGCCGAGGTATTGCAGACGCGTCCACAGCGCTTTCCACGGTTTACTCGTTGGAGAAGCCGGCAGGCTCACGACAGGCCTACACAAACGCGGTTCAGAAAATGGATCAGGTTGTAAACGAAGTCTTCGACGACCTCATGACTCACTGGAACAGGGAGGCATTGTAATGGCTGAGAAAACAAGACGACCACCCAAAGGCAAAGGATTTTCTGCTGGGAAAGAGGAAGTTCAAAGATCCGTTTCGCAAGAAGGACAAAAACGAACATTCACCGCTGCGACAGCGCCCGCTCAGCCGCGTCCTGAAGATCTTACAGTGAGTCGCGAGATTACTCCTGGTGACGAGTTCAGGCTCATTCCTGCACGACTGATTCGCCGGTGGGATTTAAAAGATCGAACCGAAGCAGAAATGTTGGACGATCCTGAATATGCCGAGCTCATCGAGCAGGTTGGTCAGGAAGGTATCGTTTCACCGGTTACTGTTCGTCCGCTCGATGAGCCAGATGACCAGGGTCATTTGTTTGAGGGCATCGTAGGGTATAAGCGTGCTTCTGCTGCCAAATATCATGACCTTGATGTTCCGGCAGTGGTCAAGAGGATGACTGAACTTGAAGCGCTTAGGTATCAGCGGTCTGAAAACTATGGCAGATCGAACGTTTCTGTTTGGGGTTATGGCTTACATTACGTGGACATTGTTAAATCAGGGAGGGTTCAGGGTTCCAACTCTGAGATAGCGTCCGCCATCGGAATTGATCGCACCCAATTTGCTACGTACTACCGAATCGCAAATACGATGCCTAAAGATATCGCCGAAAGCGTAAAGCTGCATCGTCTTGGGTACAACTCCCTTTACAAAATCATTCAGCTGGTTGACATAGACGACAGGAAAAAGCGGGATGAGATCATCGATCGCATCGTAGAGCATGCAGATGAGATTGATAGAAAGCCCGAAAAGGCCAAATTAATTCTCGATAGGATAGAGTCGTTATACAAAGGTGAGAGTGGGGTAAGGCCGTCCAGCAACGGTGTCGGCGTGTTTCGTTCACAGAAAGGTAAAACATTCACTGTGAAACCAGGGAAAGGAAAGGTAACGGTTACTATGTTGCAGGGCGCGTTGGACGTCGCGTCTCAGGATGAAATCACCAAAGTCATAAACGATTTCCTAGAGGAAAAAGGGCTGACCATTGAGAAGGTCGAACCAAAACCTTAGCCAAAAACCATTCCCACACGTCAGTATTGGGCCGGGTTTCCGATAGGGAGTCCGGCTTTTTTTGATCCGTTTTTATAAAAACATCGGACGAGATGCAAAAGGCAGATCCTGATTGAAGCGCCGGATATCGATGTTTTTATAAAAACACCCCGATATTACGCTGGAAAACAGCCCTCGTGGATTGGCTATAGTTCGACGTTTTTATAAAAACATGTTAGGGGCCTCCGGTAAGGAATAGCTTTAAGGCGGCCATTTTCAGAGCTGTTTTTATAAAAACAGCCTGTAACTGGACAGGCGAAGAAGCACGCGAATCTGGGTCAAGCTCCCGTGTTTTTACAAAAACACTCTCGTATTGATAGGTAAGGCGTCGTGAGACAAGGCCCGATTGCTGGGTGTTTTTATAAAAACACCCAGATTCTATTCGTTCAATGCGACCGCCAGTTCAGTCAGAGTTGTCTTTGCGTAATCGGCGGTTGTGTTGATGTTGCTGTGTCTGGCCAGCCTCTGAGCAGTCGTAAGACTGTTCGTCTTGAGCGTGACCGCTTTGATAGCGGTGTGCCGGAGGAAGTGCGTTGACGCGTTCCTCATAAGCTGTGCGTCCGCGGTTCGTGACGGGTCGTCTTCCAGGATGCTCTCGCTAAATGAAACAAACATTTCCTTCAAATGTTTGTAGAGTCTGGAACGCGAGATTGCAGCAGGCGGCGTACTCATAAAAGGGGTGCCCAGCGTAATGGATCGAGTATCCGGTGCAATAGGGTAGGGCGGTTCACCGATTTTCGGTAACGCAGTGAGTCCAAGCTGGATGCGCAGATTGCTCAGTTTTGCAATGACCGATTTCGGTACTGGCAGTACCGCGGACTTGTTGCCTTTACCTGATGTGATTCTCCACAACCAGTCAGTGCCGGAGTTCGGCGGTGCCGGATAGAAGTCTGAGCAGGTTGCGGCAAGGATGTCACTGCTCCGGGCTGCCAGAACAGACGCCAGGTCAACAATAAGCATTAGCCGCGCTTTCTCAACGCGGATTCGCTTTTCGTCAACGCTGCCGGGAGTGATCGGCTTCTTACCATAGTACGGTGACCAGGCGCTGCAGAACTCTATAAATTCGGCCATCAGGTGCGGTGGAATCTGTCGCTCGTTTATCAGGTCCGCACGGTCGCGCTTCGGTGCAGAAATCAGATTCTTTGGATCGGGCATCGGGTTGGCAAGAAGCCATCCCTTCGTATGCAGGTAACTGATCAACGACTTGATGATCGTGAGCGACTGCTTCGCGGTGCCGGGGCTCAGCGGTTTCTCAAAAGGGCGCCATCTCGGATCACTTCTCTGAATGCGAATTCCACTTTGCCACCGGTCTGCCGGCTGGGGATTAAGAAGGAACCTTGCATACACCAGGTAGTCCTCCCGGGTTGCGTCCGAAATTGTCATGCCCTGATCGGCAAGCCAAAACAGAAAACGCTCTGCTTCTTTTCGGTAAGCCGTTGCGGTATGAGGGCTCCCGCTGGCTTTCTCCGCCAGCCATACGGCCACCGCCTCTGCATCGCTATTCGCTTTCCAGCCAACAAGGTCTGGCGTTCGCAGCTTGCCAGCATGGCCGGGCACAGTACGAAATTCAGCGGGCGCTTCCCAGGGCAGGGTGACCATCTTCCCGGGTCCTTTGTCTGCCGGTATCACGTCAAGGTTGTCTGCCTCGAAAGGTTCCACGCTTTTTTCGGTGTCGGTTTCTCTGGTCAATTTTGTCTCCGCTCATCCCGCTGCAACGACTGCTATTGCTGGCTTTGTGATTTTCTGAGGCAGGGCAGGGCAGTGTGTTTACAGGGTGCCCGGCCGGCATGTTCCACGGTCTGGCGCTTATTCTAGCAGATCATTCCCATTTCCGGATCATAATAATAGTTATGTTTATACACAGCACTTAACATGTCTTTATATACCGGTATACGTGTAGTGTATGTAATCGTATACCGTGGTATGCTTGGATTAACGTCGACAACCGTAGGAGACAATCGTGCGAACTTACAAAAGGCGAGTGCTCGCGCCTAACACCACCGTAAAGGTAGGGGGCTGATATGGGGCGTCCAGCTTCTTTTTCCCAAAAAGAAGTGGCACGTATTGCCACCCGACTGATTGGTCAGGGCAAAAACCCGACCGTAGATTCCGTTCATGAAGAGTTGGGGCGCAGGGGTTCGCGCACTACGGTCAATAACTACCTCAGGGCATTTCGAGAGGAGTTTAAGGCGCGCGGTCTGACAGCGCTCCCCTCGGCCATCCCAGAACCCCTGTTGCCCATCATTGAAGACTTCTGGGCCCAGGCGTTGGTTAAGGCAGGGGAGCGGTACGATGAAGAGCGGCAATCGGTAGAGCGAGAGCGGGAAGCCGAGCGGGAGGCGAACAGGGTATCTCTAGATGAGACAGCGGCAATCATTGATGAGCAGTCGGCACTGCTAAAAGACCGTGAACAATTTGTCGCAGAGCAGGCCCGAACCATCTCGGAGCAGGAGCAACAGGTTAAGGCCCTAAAATCGCTATTGTCTGGCCATGACGAAACTATACTCGATCTGAAACGCGATAAATCCCGCCTTTCCGATCAGCTTGACCACGAGCGTGAAGACGCAAATAGGCGATTTGACCAGGCAAAAGAGGATTGGTACCGGGAGCGGGCGACGTTGCGGCAGTCGGTAGAAGATGCCCGGAGGCAGTTAGCCGAGGACAACGAAAAGAATGCCCGACTTGCTGATCACTGGATGCTCCAGCTCGATGATGCTCGACAGCAAGTACGAGAGATCAAAGAACGACATCAGGAAGATAAGCAGCGGTGGGACGCCGATTTAAAGCTCGAACGAGCACGATCGGATCGGTTGGCCGTTACGGTGTCTAAGTACGAACAACGAATCGAGGCTTTGGAAGCTGAAAGTTCAGATGTGTCCAAGCAATTCGACGCCGCGGTCGCAGAAAACGGTGTTCTAAAGGATCAAATTGCGAAACTCGAGGGCAAACTAAAACGATGCAAACAGATTGAGGGATAGCCCGCTAAGGTTAAGGGAGTGACACGATATTGACTGTATTCTTGAGGGTGATGGAGATTTCGATTTCCGAGATAGTGTATTAGGTTTGTTTATGCCACTGTTTTAGACAGCAGGGGCGTTTAGGAGCTTTACGCCCTAAACATCGGACTCAGTCATAACTAAATTGGGTTTTTTATGAACGTCATGGCTAAACCTTTCGATACAGCCTTAATCCCTCGGATACAGGCATTTCCAGATAATTTCCGACTTCTTCAGCGCGTCCCCTGAGGTGGACCCAATCAGTTGGACAACCTGATGGTGTCCCTAAGCTATGATCCGGTTGTTTCCCTGGCTCAGGCTGCCAGAGATATGGGTT
>NZ_JAKZAI010000039.1 GCF_023156235.1 Marinobacter goseongensis
TCGGACTACGGGAAAAGGGTCGAAATTAACCGACATTACTAAGCAGTGAGTGGTTCGGTGATTGGGGGCAGGTCAGGGCAGCGACGGTCGAGGAAAGGGCTTGCTCAGTTGCGGCCGACTGCCGAGGAAATTCGCAAGGAACTGGAACTCATACCCTAGGGAGGTTACTGATGCCAGGGCAGACGCGTTTACAAAGGGGGATGATGAATGTTCGCCATTGTTTAGGTGCCCCTGGTCGCAAAGCGAACGTTCAGATGGTGCGATAACGCCGGCGCACACTAAGCGTTCGGTGATCCCAAATTGATTCGATGACCACCATCGGGCCAATTAAACCCAGTCAGTAACTTGTAGGTACTCCTCGCACCTTTTGACTGAGAGCGGCTTAGCATATAGATAGCCTTGTCCCGCATCACAGCCAAGGATTCGGAGATGGTTTTCTTGCTCTTTGGTCTCAATTCCCTCGGCCAGTACATCGAGTCCTAGGCTATGTCCCATCTGAATAATCGCTTTGGCAATTGCTCCACTTTCCTGGTCGTTAGGTAAGCCCCGGGTGAATGACTGGTCACTGTGGCCATCACAGCTGGGCTGGGCGATTCTGTATCTCCTGCTCTACAGCAGAGCTTGTGGGAGGGCCAGAATCCCCCTGCAGCTGGATATGCTCAGTCACGAGGCTCGACACATAGAAATCTCAGAGATGAGAATGAGTTGCATCCCATCTCGCTTACACTTACCCGGAGAGAGCTTTAGATAGCTTGGCTTGCCGGGTGGGAAGATTGACCGTTTCAGCTGCGATCATCCGGTCTCCGGAAAAGAGCCAGAATTCACAGGCATTGTCACTCTCTGTGGGACGCCGCTGAATTCGGTCGTATCCAGTGGCGATTCCAATACACTGGACTTTCATGCCGTTGAGATCTGACCAAAAACGAGGAGGAGAGGCAGGCGGAGACGGTTTACCACAAATATGAGCCGCCGCAATTTGTGCTTGAAGCATGGCATTGTGAATAGTTTCTATTCGGATGGGTGTATTGGTGGAAACGTTGACGGCTTTAGCGCAATCTCCGATCGCAAATATGTCAGGGTCAGAGCTACGCATGCCGCTGTCTACTATAATACCACCGTCGCAATCCAGGTTTGCGTCTTGCGCAAGTTCAGCATTGGGGATGGCTCCTATACCGATAACAACGACGTCTGCGGGTTTCGTAGTGCCGTCGGACAAACGGATACCGGAAACTCGGTCTCCCTCAGTGAGAATCTGGTTGACGCTAGCATTGAAGTAGAACATTACGCCGGCGGAGGCCATGCGGTTTCTGACAAAATTACTTGTTAATGGTGACGCTACTCGACACATCGCTCGGCTGTTGGCCTCAAACACAGAGACTTGTTTTCCCTGTAGATTGGCAGCGGAGGCGACTTCAAGCCCGATAACACCCGCGCCGAGAATGGCCACCTTCTCGCATTCCGGGGCTAACAGGGCATTACGTAATGCGGCGGAGTGGTCAAGATTCCTGAGATAGAAAACATTTTTTGCGCTCTCACCAGGTAAATCAATAGGACGTGGCCTCGCTCCTGTTGCCAAAATCAGCGTGTCGTATTTAATTTTCCTGCCGCCTTGAATCACTACTTGCTTTGCCGATCGTTCAAGCGCTATTACTTTACCGCCTTGTTCAAATTCAACTTTGTTGTCCCGAAAGAAATTAGGAGAACGGATCGGAGTTGGCGAGGGCAACTCATCTGAGGTCAAATAGGCTTTGGACAACGGGGGACGCTGGTAAGGCAGCGTGTTTTCCTCGCCCAAAATGGTAATCGTTCCGTCGAATCCATTCTGGCGGAGAGCCTCTGCGGCGGTCAGGCTGGCTATTCCAGCGCCAATGATAACTATTTTTTGCATATTCGCTCGATTCCTCTTTTGTTTTTGTAGCACTATAAAAGTCCGCGCAGTCGAGCTTCAGTGACTGCCTGAACCCGGTTGGTTACTTTAAGTTCGCTGAAAATCTTCTTCATATGCCATTTGACGGTATCCTCCGTCACGAGAAGCCGTTCAGCGATCTCTCTGTTGGTCATTCCGTTGCTTACGCATTTCAACAGAGAAATCTGCTTTATCGTGATAGTTGAGTGGGCATTGCCGGGCACAGGTGGCACGCTGGAGTCTTCTATTCTGACATCGGGATCCTTCGTAGCTTTAGCTTCAGAGTCGTCTGGCAGATCGTTAAAAAGATCCTGAGCAAGGGGGCTAAGAGAAAGTAGCGCTTCTTTGATCCAGAGCCGTGTGAAGTGACAGTTCAAATGTTCCGAAAGTAGGTTTGCATCAAGAATCATGCGCTTCGCCGATTTTGATGAGCCGAGGGCAAACGCTGCCAGGGCCTGACAATAGTGGGCGGCGATCCTGGTTCTAGCGTCTGAAATTGCGCTGGCGCTTTGTAGTGCTTGTTTGGCATATTTTTCGGCGACACCAAACTGTTTCCCAAGCCGTAGTCTATACATTGAGGTTACCAGGGCCATACGTGCTTGAATGGCCTGGTTTTGATTTGGCAGGAACGTCAGCTCACATTCATCGGGGAGTATGGGTGGACCCAATTCCTCGTTGTTCAGGAGAGTAAACTCAGCTAACTGAACTTTAGTCAGGATATTTAGACGAGAGAGCTCTCGCTCGCAGGAGGCTAAGCGGGATTGTTCCAACAAGGCCATGGCTCTATCTCGGAACCCTTGGTGGTACAGAAAACGGCTGTAGGCCTGTGTACACCCCCACAGAATATCTGTAACGCCATAGTTCAAAGCGAAATCGAACGAAGCCTGTGCAGATTCCTGGGTAACCAGGTGATGGTTCTGTTCGTGCAGGATTTGTAACTCAAGGGTGCCAAACATTTTATTTAAAAAAGTTTTTGGCACCTGAATCTTTTCTGCTGTTTTATTCGCCTGGATCAACACACTCATTGCTCGGGCGATGTCACCCTTGAACAGTTCAGCCTGAATTTCTGCAGTTTTAAGCCAGATAAAAGCGTAATGTTGATTGGATGACTGGATGGCCACAGCCGCTCGATGGGACAATCGCTCCAACTCTTCAAAATGGCGTCCACTGGAGGCAATGAATGCCTGGCAAGTAAGTGCTGCGCCTTTGCCAACCATGTTACGGTCGCCAAAGGCGTCTATCCATTTTTGACAGAGAACCTGACTCTCCAGTAATTCATCCTGTGTAGCTTTGCCTATCGCATTAACCAATTCCCGCCATCCTTCCTCATCAAGATTGCTCGCCCCCCTGGAGCTCGGATGAAGCGAACTAGCCAGTATTTCGTCTGCTTGACGAGCTTGTTGGCTGAAATACAAAATCCACGCGTAACCTATGCTCAAGGCGGCAATTTTTTTTATCGTGCGAGCCGGTACTTTTCCAAACCAGGTGCGAAGTACTTCGATTTCACCCTGTCTGAGTGCCACGTCCAGGATAATGCTGTCACTTACGACGCGAGCCCATCGATGGTCACTGGCTTCCAGAGCTGCATTGATTGAATGGAGGTACTCTCCCCTACGCCAATGCCAGAACGCGACCCGTTTCAGTACATACGAGCGACGTTCTCGTTGGGTGGTGTTAAATAAACTACGCAAATACTCTCGCAGCACAGGGTGCATATCCATACGATCAGCAGAAGTCCCGGTGGGAGCTAAAAGAGCATAATGTTCGTTAAGAAACGTAATTTCCCGGTCGGCCTCTTCTGTCTTATAGACATAGCCATAGCATTCAGCGCTGATTACTTCGAGCATCGCTGCATTGCAAAGAAAGGTCCTCGTACTATTGGGTAACGCAGTTAAGAGGTTGTCCCTGAAATACGAGCGAGTTTCCGGCCAAGTCGCTGCGGGGAGATTTGGGTTTGGGGTTCGGCACATAAGCCTGACAAGTGCTGGCCATCCACCGGTCGCTTTTATGATGTTGCTGGCTTCGGGGCCACCCATACCAGATAATTCACTAACCTCCTCTTCTGTAAATACAAGTTCATCAGCACCATACGTTACAACACCCGCCATCATAGACAAACGTGGCAACGCCCCGACGCGACTCGGTGCAATGAAAAATTTCACATTGCTCGGTGTTTCACAGATTAAATCCTCAATCAAATCCGCGGTATGTTTAGCCTCGCCAACCCCATCAAGGCAAATTCTTATCGTCTTTTTTGCATTACACAGTGCGTTTCGAAGAACTTCGATGGTGTCGATGTCACTTTTTATCATGCGCCAGGATTCAACTCCTTCGAGTTGATATAAAACTAACGCTGCAAACAAACTGCCATTAACGTCACATGAGTCAGGGCACGACCGGGTATTGATATAAACGGCGCTCTCACGTTCCAGTTCGCGAGTGTTTGCTGCCAAGGCCACTTGTACAGATTTTCCATAGCCTGGCGGGGCCCGATACAGAACTACCTTTGATTCAGGCGTAGCAGAAGGCCTCAGGCAATAGCGGTCTAAACACCCTTGAGTAATGAAATACTGACGAGCCCACATCCTTTCAGACATCCTCCGACACCAGTCTTCCAAGCTATGGCGGGTCATGACAATCCGATCTCCTGCTTCGTCTCCCCGAAACGCGAGGGCGCTATGGGGTGAAAGCATATTGATAGATGTCTAGTGCGAAAACTACCCCTTAGAGTAGTTGTTTGATCTCCGGTTCTGGCCAAACCTGTTCATGCCTACAACTTGTCCGTTCACCTGAGGGACTCGGTGTTCGCACAATGTAGAAAAATGATCAAGCTGAAAAACAATAAGGTGATCCTAATGTCAATGTCAGAAAATGTCTTAACAACAGAGTCTCTTCAGAGAGACCCTGATGCCGAAGGTTATGTGGACAGAAAACGCCACCTGTGGGTCCTTTCTGTGCTGTGGCCAGCGACGCCTCTTATTGGCCTTTATTTGGTATCCCAGACTGGATGGAGCATTTGGTACGGATTGGTGTTGATCCTTTGGTATGGCGCAGTTCCCTTGATTGATGCCATGTTTGGAGAGGATTTTTCAAACCCCCCTGAGTCGGCTGTGCCTCGGCTTGAACAGGATCGTTACTATCGGGTACTGACCTACTTGACGGTTCCTATTCACTATGCCGCCTTGATTGTCAGTGCCTGGTGGGTATCCACGCAACCAATGAGTGTTTTCGAGTTTCTGGCATTGGCCCTTTCCCTGGGAATCGTGAATGGCCTGGCTCTGAACACAGGCCACGAACTTGGCCATAAAAAAGAAACGTTTGACCGTTGGATGGCGAAGCTTGTCCTCGCCGTGGTCGGATATGGTCATTTCTTCATTGAGCACAATAAGGGGCATCACCGTGATGTGGCTACGCCGATGGACCCGGCGACATCCCGCATGGGTGAGTCCATTTACTCATTCTCACTGCGTGAAATTCCCGGTGCTTTCAAGCGGGCATGGGATTTAGAGGAACAGCGCCTCAGTCGTTGTGGAAAAAGTGTCTGGAGCCTGGAGAACGAAGTTCTTCAGCCTATGATTTTGACCGCTGTGCTTTATGCGGGATTGCTGGCGTTTTTTGGCCCGTTAATGCTGATCTTTTTGCCCATTCAAATGGCCTTTGGCTGGTGGCAGCTGACCAGCGCCAACTACATTGAGCATTACGGATTGCTGCGCGAGAAGATGTCGGATGGACGTTATGAGCGTCAACAACCGCACCACTCATGGAACTCAAACCATATTATGTCGAACCTGATTCTGTTTCATTTGCAACGACATTCCGACCATCACGCCCATCCTACAAGGTCCTATCAATCGCTTCGCGACTTCAAAGACCTGCCTTCCTTACCATCGGGATATCCCGGGATGTTCCTGGCCGCAATGTTTCCCTCATGGTTTCGTTCGATAATGGACCACCGGGTGCTGGATTGGGCTAAAGGAGATCTCGATAAGATTCAGATTCAACCCGGCAAGCGTGAATTCTATGAGCGTAAATTTGGTGGGACTGATTCTGAATCAGTCGATACCGCCGCGGCTAAATGATCGGCTAATCGGAACTTATATACCTCGTTTACTTTATTTACGTTGCAGAAAAAGAGCCTCTGACGTGCACCTGAAAGAGGGTGCGCGTCGGGCGCTACCAAAACAAAGACAATAATATCGTTTGAAAGGTGCTCTAGATGGCTAAATATCAATGCCCTGATTGTGGTTATGTATACGACGAAGTGGTTGGTGATCCGCACGAAGGCTTTCCTGCAGGAACGACATGGGAAAAAATTCCTGAAGACTGGTCCTGTCCAGACTGTGCCGTCAGGGATAAGGTTGACTTCGTTGCGCTTCAAGAAGCGAACCCGGAACTTTCGGTGTCCGCAACCAATACAGCGGTCCGCCCTGCCAGCCAAGCTAAGACCGAGGGAGCATCGCAGAAAGCAACGGGCGCATCTACTCCTTCAGCTAAAAATAAAACAAAGCCCAAAGCGAAACCCAAGCCTAACTCTTCAAAATCGCCGAAAGACTCGACTCAAAAAGATACCTATCGGAAGTGGGTCTGCATCACTTGCGGCCATATCTACGATGAAGCTCTCGGAGATGAAGCCGAAGGCTTCCCTGCCGGCACTCGTTTTGAAGATATTCCAGACGATTGGTGCTGTCCGGACTGTGGTGCCACAAAAGAGGACTATGTCCTCTATGAAGACTAGTAATCCGATTGAAAATAACAACAGTCTCGTTCGGCAAGAGGTGATTTTATAATGCAGATTGCTAGTCTGGCGGAGGTTGGGGTGACCAATGTGTCAACCAGCGATACGATTGATTCAACGTTCGCGGCCCTACAGCGGGCACAACTTGCGCGTCGCGGAAGCTTTACCTTGGAGGCTCGAATAGCGCAGCTCGACCAGCTGCGGGATTCAATTAAACGCCACGAATCAAACATCATTGCGGCTTGCGCGGCGGACTTTCGAAAACCCGCTCCAGAAGTCAAATTAACTGAACTCCTGCCGGTGCTTCAGGAAATTCGACACACTAAAAAACACTTGCGTAAATGGATGCGTCCGAAGCGAGTGGCTGCATCCGTTGGTGTTCTGGGCACGAAATCTTATGTTCGGCCAGAACCAAAGGGAGTGTGCCTGATTATTGCACCGTGGAATTATCCGCTCAATCTTGCGCTCGGGCCTCTCGTCTCAGCGTTGGCTGCAGGGAACGGAGCCATCATTAAACCCTCGGAAATGACACCACATACCTCAAAGGTGATTGCCAACATTGTCGCCGAAACCTTCCCTCCCGATCTGGTTTCCGTGATTGAGGGTGATGCCGCGGTAGCGCAGAAACTGTTGGCCTTACCCTTCGACCACATATTCTTCACGGGCAGTCCTGCGGTAGGCAAGGTGGTCATGGAGGCTGCCGCCACGAACCTTTCCTCAGTGACGCTGGAATTGGGGGGTAAGTCCCCGACCATTGTTGGCCCAGATGCCAACATAAAGAGGGCTGCAAGAAACATTGTCTGGGGTAAGTTTGCCAATAATGGACAGACCTGTATCGCCCCAGATCATGTTTTTGTGCACGTTAATATCGCAGATCAATTCAATGAAGCACTTAAAACGGAAATTGGGCGAGTCTATGGAAAAACACCAGAAGCCCAGAAATCGACCGCCGACTATTGCCGGATTGTAAATCGACGTCATTTCCAGCGAGTTTCAAACCTGATAGATGATGCCAAAAACAAAGGTGCAAGAGTCTTTGAGGGCGGTGTTACAGATGCTGAAGAGAATTTTATTGCTCCGACGTTGATTTCAAATGTATCCAGCGACATGGATATTTCACGTGAGGAGTTATTCGGCCCGATCTTACCCGTTATTGAATTCGACGATATTGATCTGGTTATCAAGAAAATCAACGATAACCCTAAACCGCTTGCGCTTTACATATTCGACAAAAACGAGTCTTTTGCCACGGATATTATCGAGCGAACGAGCTCCGGCGCTGTAGGAGTCAACCTTACAGTTGTGCATTTTCTACATCCGGGTCTGCCGTTTGGTGGAGTTAATAATTCCGGGATAGGGGCGGCACACGGTGAATACGGTTTCCGCGCTTTTTCGCATGAAAAGGCGTTGATGGAGGATAAACATTCTCTTATGCATCTTCTTTTTCCACCCTATACAGCCTGGGTCCGGCGTCTTATAGAGGCTGCTGTTCGTATTCTGGGCTGAGCATAATCAAATAATAAGAGAGTTATTATGTACGATTACATTATTGTCGGTGCGGGATCGGCGGGCTGTGTATTGGCCAATCGGCTTACGGCGGACTCTTCAAAGCGAGTAGCGTTGCTAGAAGCGGGCCCAAAGGATAAAAATCCACTCATACATATGCCTATAGGTATAGCACTCCTTTCCAATAGTAAAAAGCTGAATTGGGCTCTTGAAACCGAACCTCAAGAACATCTAAAGGAGCGCCGCCTGTTTTGGCCTCGTGGGAAAACACTTGGCGGGTCCTCTTCTATCAACGCCATGGTCTATATCAGAGGTCACAAAGCCGATTATGACCACTGGGGTCAAGTTGCCGGGACAGACCTCTGGGGATGGGATCGCGCTTTAAAATTGTTTCGTCGACTGGAAGATAATAAACGTTTTGGCGCAGATTCTTACCATGGGGAGGGCGGTGAGCTCACCGTAAGTGAACTCAAATCAGTCAATCCGTTGAGTCGAGATTTTGTTCGAGCGGCACCTCATGTAGAGCTCCCGATAAACACGGACTTTAATGGAGAGACGCAAGAGGGATTGGGACTCTACCAGGTGACACAAAAAAATGGTCGCCGTTGGAGTTCAGCGCAGGCATTTCTGCGTGTCGCGGAGAACCGGCCTAATCTTGATGTGCTAACGGACGCGCGGGTAACCCGGGTGGTAATGGACGGTAAGCGGGCAGTCGGCGTGACACTGAACCAGGGGGGCGAATATCGCCAGCTTAGACTCAATAACGGCGGTGAAGTCATATTGTCTGGTGGTGCGGTTAATTCACCACAACTACTTATGCTTTCGGGAATCGGTGATAGCGAAGAGCTTGGAAAACACGGGATCCCCCTTGTGCATCATCTCCCTGAGGTCGGCCAGAATCTGGTTGATCATTTGGATATTACGATCATGCACGCGGCGAACTCACGTTTGCCCATTGGCGTTGCTCCCAGTTTCCTGTTTCGGGGCGTGAGCGCATTATTCTCATATATCTTTGCGCGACGTGGATTTCTTACCAGTAATGTTGCCGAGTCCGGAGGCTTTGTTAAATCCGAGCGCTCGTGCGAACGGCCAAATGTGCAATTCCACTTTTTGCCAACTTACCTGAAGGATCATGGACGAAAAGTGATGGCCGGGTATGGGTACACCTTGCATATTTGCGATCTAATGCCCAGAAGCCGCGGTTTTATAGGTCTCAAAAGCCCTGACCCATTGGCCGACCCGTTGATTCAACCCAATTATCTCAGTAACCCCGAAGACATCAAAACAATGATCTCGGCCGTTAAATTTGGACGACGGATACTCGGGGCACCAACAATGGCTTTACATAGTAAACGAGAAATTAAGCCCGGAAACTCGGTGTCTTCGGACGGTCAGATTGCGGACTTTATCCGGGAAAATGCAGAGACTATTTACCACCCCGTTGGCACTTGTCGTATGGGCGCGGATCCGGATTCAGTCGTTGATCCGGAATTAAAAGTCAGAGGGATTGAAGGGCTAAGAGTTGTCGATGCCTCGATAATGCCCAGTTTGGTTGCCGGTAACACCAACGCACCCACCATGATGATTGCCGAAAATGCAGCCGACATCCTCTTGGGAAATGTTTAGGTTCAAACCCGGATTATGCCTTCTACATTGGACCTTAATGACGCCAGATACTCGCGTCAACCAACTACAAAAACGACAGGAGATAAACGTGCTTGGCCAAATGATGAACATGGAGCTCACCGTGAATTCCTTGATCGACCATGCTGCTCGCTACCATGGAGACGCTGAGATTGTGTCGATAGGAACGGATGGAAATCCCAGTCGATCTGACTGGGCAACTGTTTCGGAGCGGTCGCGACAACTTGCGTCAGCGCTTCGAACGGCAGGCTATGTCCAGGGGGATCGGTGCGCGACCATTTGTTGGAATAACGTGGGGCACCTGGAATGTTACCTTGGCATCTCTGGTGGCGGGATGGTGTGTCACACCATTAACCCGCGACTGTTTCCAGAACAACTCGTTTACGTTATCAACAATGCTCAAGACAAAGTCATATTCTTTGACAAAACGTTCCTTCCCATTGTTTCAAATATCCGAGACCGACTGGAGACGGTTGAGAAATTTGTATTGATGTCCGAACCGGACGAAGAAATTGCAGCGCAATTTCCAGGATTGTTGTTTTATGAAGAGTTTCTCCAGCGAGGAACGCCTAACGCGAATTGGCCTGAAATCGCCGAAAACCAGGCTTCAAGCCTCTGCTATACATCGGGCACCACTGGAAATCCCAAAGGGGTGCTCTATTCACACCGCTCCACCGTTCTGCACGCGCTGGTAGCTGCTCAACCCGACGCACTGAATTTATCGGCACGGGACGTGGTGATGCCGGTTGTTCCTATGTTTCACGTAAATGCGTGGGGGGTACCCTACATTACGGCGATGGTTGGAGCCAAACTGGTGTTGCCTGGTCCTGGCCTGGATGGACAAAGTTTGGTCAAGCTGATCGATTCAGAAAGCGTAACGATTGCGCTGGGTGTGCCTACAATTTGGCAGGGACTTCTCTCGGCTTTGGACGAGCTTGGCTCCTCGGCACAGTCGCTTAAACGGACGGTGATAGGGGGTAGCGCTTGTCCGCCCTCAATGATGTCGGAGTTTCGTGGTAAGTATGGCGTAGAAGTTGTCCATGCATGGGGAATGACAGAAACATCACCGATCGGAACCGTCAATGCACTGCTGTCGAAACACAATACTCTTTCGGAGGAAGGAAGAAACAAAATCCGTGAAAGCCAGGGACGGCCTCCCTACGGGGTGCAGCTCAAAATTGTGGGTGAAGACGGCCATCAACTGCCCGAAGATGGCATTGCTCAGGGAAATCTCCGCATCCGTGGTCATTGGGTGGTAGCCGATTACTTCGGTGTTGAACCAAATCAGACTCTTGAGGAAGACGGTTGGTTCGAGACAGGTGATGTTGCTTCGATCAATGATGATGGATTTATGACAATACGTGACCGCTCAAAAGATATTATTAAATCTGGTGGTGAATGGATATCTACAGTCGAATTGGAGGGAATCGCAATGGGCCATTCTGCCATCAATGAAGCTGCCGTAGTGGCGGCCTCCCATGATAAATGGGACGAACGACCGATCCTGTTGGCAGTAAAAATACCCGACGCAAATATTACTGAGGAGGAACTTCTTGCTCATTATCAAGGGAAAGTCGCCAAGTGGCAGATCCCGGATCGCGCGATCTTTGTGGAAGGATTGCCACGCAATGCCACTGGGAAAGTATTAAAAAACAAGCTGCGTTCTGAGTATGGGGAAGTATTAGTCAATAAACCGGCAAGCTAGCTTCAATGAGTGGCATTTGTGTTACGAAAAATTGCAGTTTTACCTAAAGCCAATTTGTTTTAATACCAAAAAGGATAATAAAAAATGAAACCTAAGGAGGCTCTGAATAAGTCTCAAAATCAGCGATAATACGGTCATCGTCAACTGCACAGGATTCGTTGCCACCAT
>NZ_JAKZAI010000004.1 GCF_023156235.1 Marinobacter goseongensis
GTTTTGGCGAACTCAAAACTAACCGGTTTTACCGCCGTCTCCTACTTTTTCACGCTAACCCGCGATGAACCTTTTTTATGCCTGCAATGCTTCCGTCAGTCCGGCGCATCCTTACGTTCGGATGAGTCCAGGCCCTGCCGCTGTTTTTCCATGAACGATTTCAACATTTCCATGGGCAACGGGAACACAATGGTCGACGAATTGTTATTGCTCATATCGGCCAGCGTTTGCAGATAGCGCAGTTGCATGGCGCCGGAGTTCGTTGACATCACATCCGCGGCTTCCACCAGCTTCTTCGATGCCTGCAGTTCACCCTCCGCATGAATGACTTTCGCCCGACGCTCGCGCTCGGCCTCAGCCTGACGGGCAATGGCCCTTATCATCGACTCGTTCAGGTCCACGTGCTTGATCTCGACATTGGCGACCTTGATACCCCACTCTTCGGTCTGGGCATCGATGATTTCCTGGATATCGATATTGAGCTTGTCTCGCTCTGACAACATTTCATCAAGATCGTGCTTACCCAGTACCGATCTCAGGGTGGTCTGCGCCAGTTGACTGGTGGCGGCACCGAAATCCTCCACCCGGATGATCGCCCGCTCCGGATCCACCACGCGGAAATACAACACGGCGTTGACCCGCACCGTCACGTTGTCTTTGGAGATGACGTCCTGACTCGGCACATCCAGGGTGATCACCCGCAGGTCCACTCTGACGATCTGCTGGATGCCGGGAATCACGATGATCAGGCCGGGGCCCTTTACGCCCTGGAAACGACCCAGAAAAAACACCACGCCGCGCTCGTATTCCGGCAGAATCTTGATGGCTGACCCGAGGATCAGCAGCAGCACCACAATGGGTGCGAGATAGGGAATCAGATCTCCTGTGAACATACTGTCTCCTTCGCTGGTTGCTCTTTCTGTGTGAATGTCTCCGGTCAGCCGACGGGCTCTGTCAGGGTCACTCGTACCGTCAACCCGTTAATTTCAACGACGCGCACATGCTGACCCTGCCTCACCGGCTCGGTACTGACCGAGTTCCAGCGTTCTCCGCTCATGCGCACATGGCCACGGTAGCCGTCCTCGAACGGGGCGAAGTCGTCCACCGCCACCACCTGCTCATGAGGCATCTGCTCCGTGCCACTGACCGGATCCCGTTTGCGCAGGCCGATGAAGCGGGTCACCGTCCACAGGATGAACCCGCCGGCAACGGCGGCGGTGCCACCGACCATCGGCAGGGAAATATCGCGATGGCTGCCATCCATCAGGATCACCGACCCGGTGATGAAAGCGATAATCCCCCCGATGCCCAATATCCCGAAACTGGGCATGAAGGCCTCCCCGACAATGAAGGCCAGGCCGAGCAATATGAGCGCCAGCCCGGCATAGTTCACCGACAGCACCTGGAACGCGAACAGGGCAAGAATGAGACTGATGGCGCCGATCACTCCGGGGAAGATGGCGCCGGGGTTGGACAGCTCAAAGATGATGCCGTAAAAGCCGATGATCATCAGGAAATAGGCCACATTAGGATCGGTGATCACCGACAGCAGGCGGGTACGCCAGTCCGGGTCGGCCCGCACCAGCTTCAGGCCGGCGGTCTGCAAGGTGCGCTCGCCGTCGGCCATCCGCACGGTGCGGCCATCAATCTGGGCCAACAGGTCAGAGAGGTTAGCCGCCACTACATCAACCACCTGTTTATCCTGTGCTTCCTCAGCACCCAGATTGACCGCTTCACGCACCGCCTCTTCGGCCCAATCGGCGTTGCGGCCGTGGCGCTGTGCCAGACCGCGGATGTAACTGACCGCGTCTTCCAGCACCTTGCGCTCCATGGCAGTCTCGCCGCGCCGTTTGCGGTCGGTGGCCTCGCCTTCTGGCTGTTTCCGGGATCCTTCAGTTGTCGTGTCTTCGGGGACGGATTGCGGCGGATCCTCCGGCGCCTCGTCCATGCCGGGCATGCCACCCATCTGCACCGGCGTAGCGGACCCGAGATTGGTCGCCGGGGCCATGGCGGCAATGTGGCTGGCGTAAAGAATATAAGTACCGGCGCTGGCGGCGCGCGCGCCTTCCGGCGACACGTAGGTCACCACTGGCACCGTTGAGGCCAGAATTTCCTTGATTATGCCGCGCATGGAGTCCATCAGCCCGCCGGGGGTATCCATCTCAATGATGACCAGAGCGGCGTCTTCCGATTCGGCCCGCTGGAAGCCACGCACCAGGTAGTCCATGGTTGCCGGCCCGATGGCACCTTCCACCGACAGAACCAGTGCCGTGCCGCCCTCTTTTTGCTGGGCATAAACGGAATGGGCGAGGGAGGCCAGCGCCAGCACAGCACCCACAAGAAACACCGTCAGTGAACGGGCGAAGGGTTTGGAGAAGTGTTTGGAGACGGTCGTTTTTCCCGGATGATTCGCGCCCATCGTGACTCCCCGCACAGGGTAATGAATAGCGAATGGGCCACCCGACGGGTGACCCCCACTGTCAGTATAGTGGGCAATCCGGATCCGGGTTACAAATCGCCACACTCACGCAGAAGAGCGTACGTTCGGTCCCGGGGCAGAGCGTGCGCTGCCGGGTGGGTTCAGAACCAGAGTTGTTGCTTGTCCTCGTCCTCGTCGGTGGCGGCCGGTGCCGGCTTGTCACGCCCGGGCTCTTCCGCGGCCACCTGGCGCACCCGCTCGCCGACCATTGTGGGCAGGCCGTCGGCCTGGTCGACGGCCAGCTCGATCGCGCTGCGCTGGATTTCCACGTCGGGACGGCGCTGAACGAAAGCATCAACGGTTTTATTGACCTCCTGCCACAACCACTCGCGATCCTTGTCGCTGTAGTCCTCGTGAGGGCGATGCACTTCCAGCCAGACCTCGCCACCGGATGTGCCGATTTTGACCGGCTCCTTGATCACCCGCACCGGTGTGCCTTTGCTGACCTGATAGACAAACCGCGAGATGTCTTCGTTGTACATGCGGAAACAGCCGTGGCTGACCTGCATGCCCACCCCGAACAGCTTGTTGGTGCCGTGAATCAGATAGCCCTTTTCACTCAGCATCAGCGCGTGCGTGCCTAACGGGTTGTCCGGACCGGGCGGGATCATGCGCGGCAGGTAGTCACCGGAGGCTTCGTACTCGGCACGGATGCTGGCGGGAGGATACCAGGCCGGCGACTCCAGCGGCATGGTGACTTCGGCGTCCGTGAGCGGCGACGGGTTGTCGTCGGTACCCACACCCACGGGGTAGACCTGCACACCCTCGTCAGTGAAGTAATACAGGCGGTATTCCGCCAGATTGATCACGATGCCCTTACGTTCCACATCCGGCAAAACGTATTGGCGGGGCAGGGTAATGCGGGTGCCGTCGCCTGGCAGCCATGGATCAATGCCGGGGTTGGCCTTGACCAGCTCCAGATACCCCAGGCTGATGTCGTTTCCGATGGCCGCAAAGGTGTCTTCATAGCGGGTGGTCATCACACCGAGTCGCCCCGCCAGATCTTCGTTGATGGCGAAGGTGGGTACCCGCGGCTCGCGGTCGGGCTCGGCGTCCGCGTCGATGATGCGGGTCTTATCCTGCTCGGCCCCATAGGCCGCACCCCCGGAAAGCACCAGCCCGACGGTTACCAGCACCAGGAGTCGTTTAAACCACATAGCGTGTCTTCCACCCAACAAATTCGATTGATCGGCACCCTGCTTCACCGCAGTGCCGCCCATACGGTCACAATCGCCAGAACCACGAACAACATACTGGCGCCAACGCGCGCTGTTGCCAGCGGCAGGCGATCCATCAGCCATCTGCCGGCCATGATAACCGGTATGTTGGCCAGGAGCATCCCGACGGTTGTGCCCATGATAACCCAGAACGTTTCGGTATACCTTGCAGCCAGCACCACAGTAGCCACCTGGGTCTTGTCACCGATTTCCGCCACAAAGAACATCACGGTGGTGGCCATGAACGCGCCCATACCCAGAAAACGGGAGTTTTCGCTGTCGTCCTTATCGGGAATCAGCAGCCACAACGCAATGGCCACGAAACTGACAGCCAGAATCCAGGGCAACCACGCCGCAGGTATCCACTCAGCGACCCAGGCGCCCAGCAGTGCCGACAGCGCATGGTTGAGAAGGGTGGCGACAAAAATACCCAGAATGATGGGGAGCCGCTGCGCGTAACGGGCAACCAGAAAGAGAGACAGCAGCTGGGTCTTGTCACCGATTTCGGCAATCGCGACGGCAACCGTTGAAGCGAGAAATGCGTCCATGAAAAGCTCCGGGGCGGATGTTCAGACATGAGACAGCCCACCTTCCGCCCTCTGGAGGTGACACTGCCTCAGGTCTTGCCAATTTCACCCTTGTTGCGGTGAAACATGGTAGCCATGGAGATTGAGCTCCAAGTATGTTGACTACCATCTGCCCGGAACACAGCTGTCCGGAACAGAGGCTACTCCCCTGAAGAGAGCGGCCATAATAATGGATTGCAGGATCACGGGCAACTAGGCCCGCATTTTCCAGACCGGTATCGCCGCCATGGCCACAAACACCGCCACCAGCCACCAGGCAGCGTGAAATGCCGTGATGGTGGGCTCACCGCCACTGTGTTCGCCGAACTCGATGGTCAGGGCCACCAGGTTGACGCCGAAAGCCCCCCCCAGTTGCCGGGTAAAATTGATGGTACTGGAGCCGGCCCCCAGCTCCTCGGGCTTCAGCGGATTCAGCGCGCCGGTGGAGAGCGCTGGTAACATAAAGCCGATACCCACCCGGCCGATCACCGTCCACAGGGCCAGCCAACCGAACGCCAGCTCCAGGTCCGACAGGGCAAACAACACCGCCGACAGGGCAAACACCGCGATACCGAACACCACCAGGGAACGCGCGCTTTTGCGGTCCGCCAGACGACCGGCGAGGGGAAAGGTGATGCCCAACACGATTCCCGCCGGCAACATCAGCAGCCCCGCCTCGGTGGCAGAGAAACCCAGCGCGGTCTGCACGAACAGCGGCACCAGGTAGGTCGACCCGAACAGCGCCAGCCCGAGCGCCATGGCCCCGAGATTGGCAAACAGAAACGCCGGCTTGCGCAGCAGCCCGACGTTGACCAGGGGGTGCCGGGCCTTGCGCTCACGGACCACGAACAGCCCCAGCGCCAGAGCGGCCGCCGCTGCCTCGAGGGCAATCAGTGCGCCCTGGCCGGCGACCATCTGCAGACGATTAAGGGCGTCCAGTGCCAGCCCGATGGTGGTCCCCAGCAGGATGAGCCCGGGCAGATCAAAACGGTAGGGAGCCGGGCGAGACACCGGCAGTGGCAGAAACCGCCAGGCCATCAGTACCCCGATCAGGGTCACCGGGGCCGGCGCAAACATCACGTAACGCCAGTCCAGCTGGTCCACCAGAAAACCACCCAGTACCGGGCCCAGAGCAGGGGCCAGAATGACCCCCATGCCATAGATCCCCATGGCGTGGCCGCGTCGCTCCCGCGGGAATACGCGGAACAGCAGATACATACCCATGGGCTGCATCAGACCGGCCATGGCGCCCTGACCGATGCGGGCGACGATCAGTTGTTCCGGCGAGGTGGCAAAGCCACCGGCAATGGAAATGGCGCTGAACAGCGCCATGGCCACACCGAGGGTCTTGCGCACGCCAAAATGGTCCAGCAGCCAGCTGGAGGCGAGCATGGTGGTGGTCATGGCGGCGATGAATCCGGTGGCCAGCCAGTGCACCTGGCCCTGACGGATGCCGAATTCCAGCATGATGTCATGCAGGGCGACGTTCACCACCGTGGCGCTCAGTACCGTGGCCATGGTGCCCAGCATCACGGTGAACACCGCCAGCCAGCGCCAGCGTTCGCCATACCGGGCACGCAACCCTTCAACCGTGTTGTCGCTCAGGGCAAAGGCTCCTTCGGGGACGGATTACTTCTGCTTTTCGGCGTTTTCCATGATCTTGTGGAAAACCGTGATGGCACTTCCGATGTCTTCGTCACTGATGCCGTCGAGCATTTCTTCCCGCAGTTTCGCGGCGCGTTCGGTGAGGTCGTCCATGAATGCCCGGCCATTGTCGGTCAGGTGCAGCCGGCGCGCCCGGCGGTCATTGGGGCAGGGCCGTCGCTCAATCAGGTTCTGCTGCTCAAGACTGTCCAGCAAGCGCACCAGGGTGGGGTTCTCGATGGCCATCAGGCTGGCCAGCTCGCGCTGGGTCAGACCCTCTCCGCCCTGCTGCAGGTAGACCATGGTGGTCCAGCGGGCCTGGGTGACACCCAGATCCTTCAGGCGGTCGTCCAGCAGCTTGCGCCAGCGACGGGTCACCCGGGCAACGGCAAAGGGAAACTGATCTCTCATGATCGGGACTCCGGTAAACGACTAATCAACTGATAAAGTTACCAATAGTAAGCTAACCATTGAGATAAAAACAGATTTGGATACAGAAACAACATGGGGGAAAACCGAGAGGCGGACGCGCGACGGGCCAGCAAGGCCCGTCGGCACTGGGGTTGGCGGAATCAGCCGGCTTGACGCAATTCTTCCTCGTGCATCTCCACGACTTCCGGCGACTCGTGGAATGATTCGTTGCGGGGGTCCATTTCCGTCAGCACCGCAGACGATTCGGGCATGGTCGGCACGAAGTGCTCCTGATCTTCGACCGCGACATCGTCGGTGTGGCTGATGCGATAACTGGTGATCACCGCCAGCAATACCAGAAACCCGGCGTTGCCGAGGAACAGTCCACGGGGGCCCAACTGGCTGACCAGCTCGGCCATTACGATCGGACCAATCACACTGCCGATGCCGTAACTCAGTAACAGCGTGGCACTGGCAGCAACGATGCGATTGCTCTCCATGCGATCGTTGGTAATGGCCACCGCCACCGGATAAAGCGCAGCCGAGAGTCCGGTGAACAACCCCACCAGAATGGTCAACAGCCACAGCGTCTCGGCCCCGAGCACACCCACCAGGCCAGCAGACGTAGCCGCGGCGAGGGCAATCCAGAACATCACCCGCCTTCGGTCAAAGCGGTCGCACAGGCGGCCAAGGGGCCAGGCCACGATCATGGCCGCGACAATGGCGCTGGCCATAAACGTGGACGTGCGGGCCACGTCGAGGCCGACCATAGTGGCGTAGACCGGGCCGAGGGCGTAGAAGGAGCCGATCAGAACACCACAGATCAACGCGCCGGATACGCCGGTGAACGACTCCCGCGCCAGCGTGAAAAACGACAGGCGTTCCGCCTGCTCTATCAGCGGTGCCTCCATCCGGGTGAGCGACAGGGGGATCAGTGCCAGCACCAGCAGCATGGCGGCAATGGAAAACGGCATGAAATTGGACGGATCACCGATATTGACCACCAGCTGTCCGCCGGCGGCCGACAGGTAGAATACGATCTGGTACACCGCAAACAGCGCCCCCCGGTTGGCATTGGTGGCGCGACTGCTGAACCAGCTTTCGATCACCACCAGCACGCCGGCGATACTGAAACCGGACACTGCCCGTAAAAACGCCCAGAAGACCATCGACACCGCCATCGGATACATCAGCGACGCGACCGCAGCAACCGCAGCAAAGACCGCAAAGGCGCGAATATGCCCGACCCGGGTAATAATTTTCTGCACGTACAGGGTACCCAGCACGAAACCGATGGAGTAGCACACCAGCACCCAACCGATGACATCCGGTGGCACAGACTCAATGCTCAGGCGGATCCCCAGCAGGGTCATCAGGAACGCGTTGCCACTGACCAGCAAAACAATACTAAGAATTAACGCAGAAAGGGATGTGACCATGCGGGTCATTGCTGGGCTCCGGACTTGAACTGAAAGGGTTCAATAATTGGGACAAAATGGGTTTTGACAAAACATAGCAGCAGGAGCCGGAGTTTGCCGACCGCGCATTAAATCAGCCCTTTGCGGAGCACACCACTACGCACTTCCCGCAGTCGTTCGCGGGACTGAAAATCGCGTCGTGTCATCGCGCTGGCGCGCCCGGCATGACCGGATTTAACAGTTTTTCACATTAAGGTGACGTAACAGACGGGTCCGGAAGGAGCGGTTAACATTATTGAAGTTATTCATTAAACCCGTGAGCGCCTGTTATGAAAAAGACGGACTGGCCCATCCGGTGGGATCTGTTGCTTCGCTACCGCCTGATCGAAATTATTGCCCTGTGGGAAGGCCGGCTGACAACCAACCACATTTGCCACAGTTTTGGCATCGGTCGGCAGCAAGCCTCCAAGGACATCAACACCTATCTGCGGGAGCTTGCGCCCGACAACCTGGTGTACAACCGGCACCTGAAAGGCTATGTGCCGGCAACCAACTTCCGCCCCGTGGTGACCCGCGGTCAGGCAAGCGAGTATCTGGATCTGCTTGCCCGCCAGAAACACCTGAGCGATACGTTCGAGTCACTGAACATCAGCCTGCCCGACAGCACCGTTGTGCAGGGGCCACACCGCGTGGTGGAACCGGATGTGATGCGGGCGGTGGTCACCGCCACACGCCACGGCCGACAATTGCGTACCGGTTACGCATCGCTGGCACAACCGGCCACCACCCAACGGGTGCTGGAACCGCATACACTGGTGTGCGTGGGCCGCAACTGGCACCTGCGTGCCTGGTGTGACACCACCGGCACCTTCAGCGATTTTGCCCTGAGCCGATTCCGCGGCAAACCGGAGGCGGTGCGTCAGCGCGCCCGCCACAGCGTTCACCTGGACGACGACTGGAATCAGGAAGTGACGCTGGTGCTGACCCCGGACAGCCGGCTGAGCCGTGAATGCCGGGACATCATCGCCACCGATTACGGCATGACAGACCACCGGCTTGAAATCCGGACCCGGGCTGCGTTGGCGCCATACCTGCTGTCCCGACTCGGTATCGCCGTCGACACCCCCCACCCGGACCCGCTGGTTCAGCAGCTGGAACTGGCCAACCCGGAACAGGTGCAGCTCAGCAATCCCCACCTCCAGAAATCGGTAAAAGCCGTTGCGGGATTTTGCTAGACTCAGCGAGTGATCAATAACACCCCACCACTGACCCCTGTAATCGTCGCCATCGTGCTGGCCGGGATGACAATCCCGGCCAGCACGATGGCTGACGACTGCGGCGCGCCGGCCACCGCTATCCACCAGGTCCAGGGCAGTGGCGACCGCTCCCATCTGGCGGGTGAGCAGGTGACTGTCGAGGGCATACTCACGCTCGATTCACGCCACAAGGGCGGGTTTCGCGGGTTTTATCTGCAACAGGCCGACGGCGATACCGACAACAACCCATTAACTTCCGAGGCCCTGTTCATCCATACCGGTCACCGTGCCGGCCAACCCGGACATCGGATCCGGGTACGCGGACGGGTCAAGGAGTTCCACAGCCTCACCGAGCTAACCGATGTCGACTACCTGCAGGACTGCGGTCCATCCCGGCTGCCCGAACCGGTATCGGTGGAGCTGCCGTGGCCGGACGGACCGTCATCTCCCGAAGCGCTCGAAAACATGCGTGTACGGATCCTTCAGCCCCTGACCGTCATCGACAGCTATCACCTGGCCCGCTATGGCGAGCTGACGCTCGCGGCGGCGCCCCAGCCCGTGCCTACCGAGGTTCTGCCACCCGGCCCTGAGGCTTATCGGCTGGAGCAGCAGCAACAGCAACAGCGCCTGGTACTGGATGACAACCACGGTGTACGTCATCCCGTTCCAGTGCCCTGGCCCGCCCCGGCCCTGTCGATGGCCAACACCGTCAGAACCGGCGACACCGTGAGCGGACTGGAGGGTGTTCTTGATTTCCGTTTCGGTGCCTGGCGACTGCAACCCGCGGTCACCCCGGAATTCCACAGCACGCACCCTCGCCCGACGGTGCCTTCCCGTGATCCTGACGTCACCTTGCGGGTGATCACCCTCAACCTTGAAAACTATTTCAATGGCGATGGCCGTGGCGGCGACTTCCCGACCGCCAGAGGCGCCGCCACGGTCGCCCAGTTCCAGCGCCAGACCCGCCGGCTGGTTGCCGCCCTGAGCGCGCCGGACCCTGACGTCATTGCTGTGGCCGAAGTGGAGAATGATGGCGACGGCGAGCACAGCGCCGTCGCCAGCCTGGCACGCGCCCTGGGGCCGGAGTGGCGCCATGTGCGCGGAGGCGAATCCGCCGGCAACGATGCCATCCGCACGGCACTGCTCTATCGGCGTGACCGGGTGGCAACGGTCGGCGCCCCATCACGGCTGACCTCCAGCGTCTTCGCACGGCAGGGACGACCACCTCTGGCCCAGATTCTGCGACCACTGGATCGCCCTCAGGGCGTGAGAATCATCGTGCCGCATCTGAAGTCCAAAGCCTGCCGTGGCGCCATCGGACCGGATCGCGACCAACAGGATGGGCAAGGCTGCTTCAGCCACAGCCGCGAGCGCGCGGCGCGCGCACTCGTCGACTGGGCCCGCTCGTTTTCCGACACCAGCACGGTAGCCGGCACGTTGATTACCGGCGACCTCAACAGCTACGCCCGGGAAGCCCCGGTCGACGTGCTGCGGGAGGCTGGCTTCCGCAGCCTGATTCACCGGTTTTATCCCTGCTCGGCTGACCACTGCCCCCAGACCACCTTCCGCTATAAAGGACGAAAGGGCAGCCTGGATTATGCGCTGGCATCAGACACCCTTGTGCCGCGGGTCGTTCATGCCCAGGCATGGGCGATCAACGCAGAGGAACCCGCCGCGCTGGACTACCGCCAACGAACCACCGCTTCCGAGCCCTGGCGTGCCTCTGACCACAACCCGCTGATCATCGATTTCGCACTCTGACCGCCCTCGATCTGTTGCTCGGATGCCGCCATTCGCTGGCGGCAAAGCCATCGCCCACGTTCGGCATAACGGTACACTGGTACCACTCTATGACTGCGGACACATCCCATGAAGGTACCCACCCCGAATTTATGGCCCCTGGCACGAACTGGACAGCGCTGGTTAGTGCAGGCGAAAAGAAAGGAAGTACAGATCGACGGCCATCGCATGGTGTACCTGGAGCGGGGCAAACCGTCGTCGTCGACTCCCACCGTGGTGCTGATTCATGGCTTTGCCGCCATGAAAGAGAACTGGGCTTTCTGGTTGCAGAAGCTGCCCCGCCACTGGCACCTCCTGGTGCCTGACGTTCCCGGCCTCGGTGAGAGCGAGTATCATCCCGGCGCCAGCTATCGTTACGAGGCGCAGGCCCTGCGGCTGCGGGATTGGCTCGACACCTTCCCCACAGACAACATCCACCTGGCCGGCAGTTCCATGGGCGGTGCCATCGCGGCGGTACTCGCCCATCGCATGGAGCCGGCACCGCGCTCGGTCACCCTGCTGAACAGTGCCGGGATTCCAGAGCATGATGGTGTGGATATCGATGCACCGTTCGAGTCCGACCGCGACGACATTCTGATTCCCCGTGACTGGTCTGGCGTGTACCGGATGTTCAACAGCGTCGGCAATGGCAAGCCCACGGTCATGGGGCTGGCGATGACCGGCCTGCTGGGTCCGGATCTGCTGCAGCGTAGTCAGGCCCTGCGCCACATATTCGATGACATGGTGGCGGATGCGCTGGCGCCCGCCCGTTATCTCGGTGACAGCACACCACCGCTGCAGGTGCAGTGGGGCGACCGCGACGTGATCACGCCCACCCGTTGTGTTGACTGGTTCCGCACCGCCACGCCAGACGCCGACATTCACGTATTCCGCGGCGTTGGCCACCTGCCGATGCTGGAAAACCCCGGCCGTTCGGCGGCCACTCTCGCCGGTTTTATTCAACGTCATCAGCAGTGATTGGCCCCCATGGCCTCTTGACCCGTCAGCGAAGTCATGGGGCCAGACCGCGGGAGCGGTCATAATCTGGTCAAGAAGTGACTCCCTTACATAACAAGAACAGAATATAACGAGGAAAAACCATGCGCGCCTCAGTATCGACCGTTCAAGATCTGGGCATGCCGGCCATATACCTGCATTTGCTGGCGGAACTGCTGAACACCATTGGGGTGGACGAGCGGGCACTGCTGCTGCGGGTGGGTCTTGATCCGGCTCGCCTGAAATCCACCGACC
This sequence comes from Marinobacter goseongensis, assembly GCF_023156235.1. Classification (GTDB taxonomy): domain Bacteria; phylum Pseudomonadota; class Gammaproteobacteria; order Pseudomonadales; family Oleiphilaceae; genus Marinobacter; species Marinobacter goseongensis. The sequence continues at coordinate 12,022 of NZ_JAKZAI010000004.1, forward strand.
TGCGCGTCAGCCAGGCCCAGGCCAGCGAATTTGTGACCCGCGCCATCATTGAAAGTGGCGAACCGGGGCTCGGCGTCATGCTGGCCAGGGAATTGAAACTGCCTCTGCACGGCGCCCTCGGCACCGCGGTGATGAGCAGCCGTTCGCTGGACGAAGCGCTGGAACTGATGACCCGCTACCTCACCCTTCGTGCCCCGCACCTGAAAGTCAGCCGGCGGCAAGAGGGCGACAACTTACTGTTCAATGTCGCCTGCGGCGTGGATCTCGGGCCCCTGCAGGGCTTCATCATGGATGCCATGCTGTTCGGCTGCGTGTCCATGGGGGCGCAGCTGACCGGCACACCGGTGCCCGGCTCCGCCATACTTCGGCGCGGCGCTGAACCGGCCTACTTTCAGCGTTTCCGCCAGCACATTCCAATTCCGGTGCGCTATGACTCCGCGGAAGATGCACTGGTCATTCCGCGGACCCAACTGTCACTTCCCGTTCGCTTCAGCGATGCCCAACTGGCCGCCTCGTCACGGGCAAAATGCGAAGAAGCGCTGAAACAGCTGACCGAAGACGCCGGCTTTGCCTGCCGGGTGCGCCGGGTGATCGAGACCAGCCACCCGTTCCCGCCCAAACTGGCACGGGTGGCCGCTACCCTGTTTGTTTCTGAACGCACGCTGAAACGGCGTCTGCAGGAAGAGAGCGCCAGTTTCCAGAATCTGGTGGACCACGTGAGACTGCAACGGGCAGGGGAATTGCTGAAAAATACCGGCATGAACCTGAGCCAGATTGCCGACGCGCTGGGTTACGCCGACGCCGCCAACTTCACCCGGGCGTTCAAACGTTGGACCGGTACCAGCCCGAGCCATTATCGCAGCCAGTCGCTGCAACCCGCGCTGAAATCCCGGCTGCATTCCGTGCGCGCGAGCGCCTGAGGCGAAGGCAGAGACTCGAGACAGCTCAGTCGATGCCGATGATTTTGTGCATTTGCAGGGTCAGCCGCCAGCGCGGATTGGCCAGGCAGTAGTTCGTCGCCTTACGGGTATTGCTCTGCTTCACCGCGTCCGAACCGCTCTCAGGAGCCGACGGCGAGGCCATTGGCGACAGGAAATAATGGCTGGCGCAGAGATTCTGAAAACGCTCCGGCATCGCCTTGGGCTGGGGATAGACCAGCTTCAGCTCATCACAGCGCTCGATCACCACCGGTGCATCGGCCTTCGGGCTGACGCACAGCCAGTCGATGCCCCGGGGGGCCGGCAAGGTTCCGTTGGTCTCCACCCCCACTTCAAAACCGCGGCTATGAAACGCATCGATCAGCGGCTCGTCCAGCTGTAACAGCGGCTCACCCCCAGTGCACACCACGTAAGGGCGCCCGGGCGCATCCGGCCAGAGACTCCGGATATGGTCCGCCAGCGCATCGGCAGTCTCAAAGCGCCCACCATTCTGGCCATCGGTACCAACAAAGTCGGTGTCGCAGAAATCACACACCGCCTGCGCCCGGTCCTTTTCCCGCCCGGTCCACAGATTGCACTTGCTGAAGCGGCAGAACACGGCGGCCCGGCCAGCCTGTGCACCTTCGCCCTGCAGGGTGTAGAACGCCTCCTTGACCCGGTACATCAACCGCACTCCTCGTAGGGCAGTGGATCGGTCAGGCCATGGGCCGCGAAAGCCTCTTGCCGTTCCACGCAGGAGCCGCAAAGGCCACAGGCCCGTTCACGGCCGTTGTAGCAGGTCCAGGTCTGGCTGTAATCCAGGTTCAGCTTGAGGCCCTCGGCGAGGATGGCCGACTTGTCCATGGCCATGAACGGTGCCTCGATCGCCACCGGCTGATAATTGGCGACACGGCAGACCGCATCCATTTTCTCAACAAATTCCGGCCGGCAATCGGGATAGATGGCGTGGTCGCCGCCGTGGGCGCCGTACCAGACCGCATTGGCACCGGTGGTGACCGCGTAACCGGTGGCCAGCGACAACAGAATCATATTACGGTTGGGCACCACCGTCGCCTTCATGGAATCCTCGGCGTAGTGGCCTTCCGGTACGTCCACCTCCGAGGTCAGGGCCGACCCGGCCATCACCGTGTTTAACGTCCGGATGTCCAGCACCTGATGGGGGATGTTCGCCTGCGCACAGACGTCGCGGGCGCACTCAAGCTCACGGACGTGACGCTGGCCGTAGTCAAATGACAGGGCGTGAACCTGATAGCCACGGGCACGGGCAAGGTGCAACAGCGTGAACGAGTCCATTCCCCCGGAATAGATAACAACTACGGTTTCAGACATCGGCTTTTCCATATTTCCCATTTTTTCAGAAAGGCACCCGGCAAGCGTCTCGTTGTCATCGGGTTTTTATATTCGATGAGCATATTGTAACAGTGGAATCACACGATGGGTTCGCGTCGGGACAGCGGGGCGGGTAAACTTGGCGTTCGATACATCAATAAAAACCGGGACGAATGAATTCTGACCTCAATCCAGCCTTCATTGATTTCGAGGCCTCCAGCCTTGATCTCATTGCCAGTTACCCGATCGAGGTAGGTATCTGCCTGCCTGACGGACAGCTGCACAGCTGGTTGATCCGCCCCCACGTGCTCTGGCAGGACTGGTCAGACAGCGCCGAGCAGATTCACGGCATCGACCGCAGCACGCTCGAAACCGAAGGCACCCACATTTCCGACGTGGCCCGGCAATTGAATGAACTGCTACCGGATCAGGTGTTCTGTGACGCCTGGACTTTTGACAGCTTCTGGCTGCACCGATTGTTCCGGGTGTCCGGTATTGTGCCAACGTTCCAGCTTGAGTCCATTTCCATGCTGCTGAACCCGGTTCAGGTCCGTCACTGGTCCGCCCTGCGTCAGGAGGTGATTCGCGAACTGGGGTTACCCGTGCATCGCGCCGCCAATGACGCACTGATCCTGCACCACACCTGGCAGCAGATCAATCTGAACGCGGACCGTCTGGACTCACCCCCCGGCCACAGTCGCCAGGCCTGACCGGCAATCAGAACCATCTCAACCAAAACATGTGAACGGAATTTCCTGCGGGCCAAAAAAAACGCAGGCTGCGTCGAAAGGAGAGATCCATGGGATGTCCGGAAAAAGAGGTCACAGACACCCTGGATTGCACAACGTAAAAACACGTGACAAATACTATTATCTCGGCTTTTCACAACCCGGTCTGTACGGGTTTGCCGAAGCGCTTTCGCCCTTGCAAACCGCCCTGCACCCGATACACTGTTAACCGTACCGAAACCCATAACCCGGCCTGAACGTGCCATCGGCACCGCCGGCAAAGAGCCAGACACCATGCAACAGATTATCCGACATGCTTTTGTTCACACCGGCGCGGGCCCTCTCGCACGCCAGTGTGTTCTCGTCATGGTGAAAGACAGCTAACGGCTTTCGGTCAGTCCCGGGAGCCATTCGAGCGACCGGGCCAGCCTCTCCGTCAGACCCCGGTTGCTCCAGCACCGGGGTTTTTTGTTTTTGCAGCCGCAAAACGACAAGGAGAACATCATGAGAAGACATCCACCGACACGTGCAGCACACAAGCCAGCCGGCACTCAGCATGGCCCCATCAGGCGCCCCGAGAAGCTGCCGCTGCTGGATGCCATCTGCAAAAAACTGAATCAGCGGGTCAATCTCGATGACGAACAGCGGGTGCTCGGTCTGTATGAGCGGGGCTGGATATTCAATGGCGTGCTGTCCCGGCTGGAAGGTGCGGAAGCACGCTATGTACGGGCGCTGGCCGCCCGCTATGACTCTTGGATTGCCCGTCAGGTCGCCTGATCGGATCGGCCGCTATACCGGGCCTGTACCGTTCAATGGGGACGGTTCAGGCCCTGCATCGCCAGATCGCCACTGTGGACCATGGCGTAGTTGTTCACCACATCGTGGATCTTTTCCTGGGAATAGGGTTTCACCACATAACCGTTGGCACCGGCACTGATGGCCTTCTGAATGCTGTCAATGGAGTCGTCGGCCGTCACCAGCACAATGTGCTGACTTTCCTTGAGGCGCTTGAATTCCAGCATCAGGTCATGGCCGTTTCCATCCGGCAGGCCGATATCCAGCAGCACAATCTGGAACTCGTTGGCATCATAGGCCGCCCGCGCACCCGCCGCATCCTTTGCCGATTCCACACCCGTGGCACCGGCCATGAATAACATCTGCACCAGGTTCTCACGCATCACCGGCTCGTCTTCAACCACCAACACCCTGAGATCGTTCATCGATTCTCTCCTGTTCTTTGCGTATTCAGTCAGACCGTGTCACCGCCAGAGCGGCGCGGAATCGCCAGGGGCTCGTTCCGTACCGGTGCATGATCGCCGTCACCACCATGAAGGCCGCGCGCAGCTTCTCCGCTCATGCCCTGGCGCGTCAAAATGTTGCTGATGCTGACTGCTGTGGTGTAAAGCGAGATGGCAATGATCAGCAGAACCGGCTGCACAAACGCCACGAACCCCGGCACGTCGTCGCTACCAACAATACTGAGCATCAGGATGATGGCAGGGCCCAGTACCACGAACAGGGTCAGCGCAATGAAAAACACAATGCGTTCCTTGTAGCGCCCCAGGTCCCGGTTGGTCACCAGCCCCAGTACAAACTTACCAATGGCCAGCCCGGCCAGAATGGCGGCGGCGATGCTGAGATCCGGGCGCATCAGTATGTCCGCCAGATTCCCGTCCCAGAGCCGTTGCATGGTCATCACCAGAAACGGAAAAAGAACGAACAGAATGTCGGCGTAGGTCCCGTACATCATGCTCAGTGAGTATTGTTCGCCGTGCTGCTGATTGTCACTCATCGTACGTTATCCCGTGGTTCTGTCGTGTCCGCTGTCGGATCATCTGCGCTCTTCCGGGCTTGCCAGGGCGCGGCCAATCATCGCATCGAGCCCGGCCAGGTCGCTGCGAATCCGTTCCCAGTCCGGATCACCGGTTTTAAGATTGGCCTCAAGTACCCCGGCCTGCCGGGTCATCGCCGGGTAACCCATGGCCCCGGCCGTGCCTTTGATCTGGTGGGCCTCACCCCGAAGGCTGGCCACATCGTGCGCCCTCAGTGCCTGGTGCATGGCGTGCTGTCGCCCCGGCAGGCCCGACAGGAACTGATTTACCAGCTTCCGCAGGCCGTCATCCGGATTCGAATCGGTTGTCCCGGAGGCACCATCATGGCGGCCCAGCGTCCGCTCCAGCAAGGCCAGCAGATGGTCGGTGTCCATCGGCTTGTTGAGCACGGCGTCGCACCCGGCCGCCTGCAATGCCTCGATCTCCCGCTGATCGCCCGCGGTAAACGCCACGATGGGGCGTCTGAACCCGGTCTGCCGCAGCAGTCGGGTCGCCTCGACTCCGTCCAGCCCGGGCATATGGCGATCCATCAGTACCAGATCCACCGACTCCGACAGCGCCGCCCGCACGGCCTCATCACCGCTGGTCACGGCGACCACCTCCAGCCCGCGACGGCGCAACATCCGCTCCACCAGTTGCCGGTTGTCGTCGTTATCTTCTGCCACCAGGGCTGTGCCATGGTACCGGCGGTTAGCCCCGACGCCCTGATCCGGCTGGACTCTCAGGTACCGGGCCAGCACTTCATAGAATCGCTGCTTGTCAATGGGCTTGGCCAGGTGCTCATTGCAGCCGGCCAGGCGATAGTCGGCAATGTCCTCGGTCATCACGTTCGCGGTCAGCGCGATCACCGGGGTGTTGATGCCCGCTTCCCGCAGCGCGGCGGTGGCATCGCGGCCGTTCATGACCGGCATCTGGATATCCATCAGAATCAGATCGAAGGGCTCGCGAATGGCTGCTTCCAGAGCCTCCGCCCCGTTACCCACATGGACGATATCAGCGCCCGTTCGACTCACCAGCAGCGATACCAGCCGCCGGTTCACTTCGTTGTCTTCGGCGCACAGGATCCGACCGGCCAGTTGCGGCGCCACCACCATGGGCAGTGTGCGTCGACGCTGGCTCAGTTCCGACGCATCCCGCAGGAAATGCACGCCATCGAGGGCACCGGTGTTGATCCTCAGTTCGAATTCACTGCCCTCACCGTAAGTGCTGCTAACGGCAATGTCGCCGCCCAGCAGTTCCGCCAGCCGTCGGGAAATGCTCAGCCCCAGGCCGGTGCCACCGTACTGGCGGGCTATCGCCGCACTGCCCTGGGCAAAAGGATCGAACAGCCGGCCCAGTTGCTCCGGCTTCATGCCAATACCGGTATCCACCACCCGGGCCACCAGTTGCTCGCGCGTCTGATCACACCTGACCTCCAGGGAAATCGAGCCTTTTTCGGTGAATTTCAGCGCATTTCCACACAGGTTGATGATGATCTGTCTGAAGCGGGTCGGATCGGTGCGCAGCGTCTCCGGTAGCGGGTAATCGCAGCGAATGGCGAATTCGAGGCCTTTCTCCCTCGCCCGGGGGGCGAAGAAGGCGCGAATTTCGTCCAGCAGTTCCGGCAGATTGACGGTCACGATGTCCACATCCAGCTTGTTGGCGTCGATCTTGGAGTGATCCAGGATGTCGTTCACCAGATCCAGCAGGTGACGCCCGCTGCGTACCACGGTTTCCGCACTGCTGCGCTTCTCCTGTTCGCTCAGATCGGGCTCCAGCAGGGTCTCGCCGTAACCGATGACGGCGGCCAGCGGAGTGCGGATTTCGTGGCTCATGTTGGCCAGGAACTGGCTTTTGGCTTCTGCCGAATTGCGGGCCAACTCTTTCTCCAGGCGCTCCTGCTCCCGTTCACGCTCGATGTGCTGGCGCTGATGGCGCTCGGTGGCATCAATGCAGGTGCCTTCCAGGTGGGTGGGCACACCATCATTGTCATACACTGTGTGCAGCGAGATGGTGGCCCAACGCTCGTCACCGGCATGTGTCCGGTAGCGGGCCTCGATACCTTTTACCGTGCCCCGGGTTTCCAGCTGTTCCACCACACGCCGGCGTACACGCTCATCCGCAAAGCAGGTATCCAGCACATCGGGATTCTCATCCAGCAGTTCGCGGCTGCTGTGATAGCCCATCAACTGGGCCATGGCCGGGTTTGCGGTGACAAACCGCCGGTCCAGAGACATCTGGAAAACCCCCTCGATGGCGTTGTCGAACAACGACTGGTAGCGGCGCAGGTTAGCCAGCGCACGCTGGCTCCAGCCCAGGGCTTCACCCTGCACCTGCTTGATACGATCAGCGAGCGCGAAGGAAAACAGGATAATCTGCGCAGTCAGGCCGAATTGCGGCGAATAGGAGGTGAACATGTTCACCGGCAAATACCCCATTACCGTCAGGGCGTAGATGCCAAAACCCACCAACGCCAGGGTCCAGGCAAAGAAATAGGAACGTGCCGCCGGGTTGTAATAACGCCACGACAGGTAGCTGACCAGAATCATCAGTGCACTGAGCACAATGGAGCCCAGCACGATCCACTCCATGGCCACATGGTAAGGCAGGAAAAGTGACAGCACGAAGGTCAGTACCACGGAGTACAGACACAGGCGGATGACCTGGTCCAGATCCGGCGCACGCTGACGGGTTTCCAGCAACGAGCGCGCCATCAGCAGGCCCCAGAACCAGGTCGTCATGATCTGGAAATGGAGATATTCCTTGTTCAGGAACGCGGGCCGCTCGTCAAACAGCTGAGTGCCGTGGACCTGCTCGGTGGCAATAAAGACAACGGCGGAGATCAGATACAGCACATAGTAGATGTTGCTGCGTTCCCGTACCGACACCGCGACGAACAGATTGTAGGCGAAGATCGCCAGAATGCTGCCGAGAAGAATGCCCCGCATGACCTCGTCAACGGACACCTTCTCGATGTAACTGTCCGGGTGCCAGAGCGTGATCGGCAGGCGGAACGTATTGGTGTTGGTGATGCGCAGATAGATACGAACCGGCGCGCCGGTTTCCAGCGACAGGCGGAAGGTCGGATTAGGCACGGCAAGGTCGCGGGAAGACCAGTCGCCCTCGTAGCCGGCCCGGCGCTGTTCCAGCAATTCGCCATCCTGCACCACGTACAGCACCACCTCATCCACCAGCGGCAGGGCCAGTTCGAGGATCCAGTCCGACAAGGCCGCACCGGCACCCACACGCAGATCGAATCGCGCCCAGTAGGCGGATTGAGTGTAACCGAAGTTGAGAACCCCGCCGTTGTGACGGGTAAAGCCGTGGTCGGCTTCCCCCACGACATCGTTGAAGCCCAGGCTGTGATCAGGGTCCTCGAGGTACCAGATGCAACTGCCCAGATCGCGGACACTGGTGGTGGCGCTGTTCAACACGATATGCCCGTCGTGGCACTGTTTGCTGGCTGATGCCAGCCCCGGCAGGGTCAATGCCAGCAGCACCAGGATGGCCAGAGCGCTCCGGCGACTCAGGGATTGCCATTGCTGCAAAATGTGATCTCCGCGAGGGTAGACGCCTGCCTTATGCTTTATTGTCAGCAGTCAGTCCGGCGCGGAATGTTTCCGCACCGCAGTCCGTCACTTTAGCCGTTACACACGATTTTCGCATCCCGGGGCCTTCCTTAATGAGACATTCCTGCCTATTCGCCGCCATCTCCATGACCGGTTTCATTCTCGCAGGGTGTGGCCCGGACAGCTCCAGCGACAGTGGCTACCTGAACCCGGCTACCGACGTCGACCTGCCACTGGAAACCTTCCGACTGCAGGACACCGAAGGGCTGGCGTCCACCCTGCAACGCACCGCCTTTCGGGATTTCTACCGTGGCATCGAACCGGTCGATGAAGGCGCGGATAACGGCAGCGCCATGGCGTTACGCGCACACCTGGATGCCTTTCTGGGCACCATCCCGAACGAGGACAGCAGCGACTACACCGCCGTACGCAACCCGCTGGATCTGATCAACGAGGTGATTGCCGCCGGCGCGGTGGATAACTTCAACGAGGGTCGGCGGCTGATGCGGGACAGCATCGAAGACGATGAAGCCGCCAGCTACAACACGCCTGCCAATGAGGCCCTGGTCCGCTTTACCGAAACCGGCCCGGACACCACAGCCTCCGCGGCCGATAGCACCTGGATCTACGTCATGCTGGACTGGACCTACAACCCCACATTGAAAAAAGTGTTTCGCGCCACCCAGTTTGTGGCCCGCCCACCGGCTGACGGCGAAACCGACCCCGCGGAAGTGGCCAGCGCCTCCTGGAGTGGTCGCTACGACACCCGCACGTTCGGCACCAGCGGTTTCAATCAGCCGGAGTTCTCGGCCACCAGTTACACCGGTCGCACTCTGGGCAATGCGGAGTTTCTTCAGGAATTTATCGGCACGCAGCGGGATACATTGACGTTGACCGCTGCAGAAGAACTGGTGATCAATGGTGAAGAGCCGGATTGTGTCAAAGCGGTGCTGACCTACGGCGAGGCGACGGTCAGGATATTCACCTCAACCGACGAACCACCCACGATCGAGGAGGACGGTGGGCGCACGGCGAATCCGCAGCATTGTGGTAACCAGCAAAATGGTGAGGAGGCCGTCCGCTACAACACGGTGGCCATTGCAGGGCGTCAGTAACCGCTGTCGCGTAAATCCCAGTTCTGCAGGAAACCTCGCTTGCGGTCCAGCACCCGTTGATAGGCGGAGATCATAATCGCAGCGTGGGGGGCCCGGGTCAGGCGGAGGGTTTCGATACGACGCTCCAGGCGCTCAACTTCCGAGCTCACCTGCTCCCGCACGTGGGAGCGCACGCTGTCATGGTGGTCAAGGTTGACCGCGCGCTGACGATCCGGATCGGTCGCCGTGTGTGAGTGCTTGTCCATCACGCTTCTCTTCCGTTGAGTGTGGTATGTCCGTGATACGCTCCGGAATTCTGCATGACTGTCTGACAGAACTCAATAAAAATGAATAGAGTTTCATATTTTTGTAAGCACACCGTGGCCCCGGCAGAAACAGCGCAAACATCTCCTGCTATAGTTGCTCTCACTACGCACCGACATTTCAAATGGACGAGCAACCCCATGAGCCAGACTTCTGTTGCCGACACACTGCGGGAATACCTTTCACTACTTGAACTGCTTGATGACGCTTACTGGGAAGCCAGCAGTATTGAGCACAAGGACATGCTGTATGACATCATCAGCATCTTCAGCCAGGAAGTGGCGGAAATGAACAAGCTCAGCGTGATGGACCACCACTATCCCTACGAGGTGATCACCGAGGGAATCCGCCGTGTCGTGCCCAAGCTGGAACGGCTTGATGAGAGCCGGGAAGATGTCATCCAGCGTACCCAGACCCTGACGGATTTCCGCGACATCCTGTCTTCGGTGCTGGGCATACTGGAAGACCAGCTGCGCACGCTCTGAAGGCGCTTCAGGCGGCGATCAGCGGCCGCTGGCTTTCCGGGATCAGCGGCAAACGGTCGCACACGGTGTAGACAAACTTCGCCAGCGCCGGCAGATGGTGGCCCACAATCGGGATACCAGTGTTCAACAGACTGACGGAAATGTCCCGCGCGGGATCGGCCCAGCACAGCTTGTTGATCAGACCGATGTGACCAAAGGCGTAGCGGCTCTGTTGACCCCACAAGCCGAAGGGGTTGCCCCCCAGCATCATCCCGGCACTGAAACGCATGGGCACCATCATGGTGCGGTCAATCTGCAAGGAGCCGAATTGCTGGATGGACCGGCGCACCGTCAGCTCACTGCAGATGCGCTTGCCGTTCCAGACCCCGCCGTTGAGCATCATCTGGAAAAAGCGGCCGATTTCCTCGGCGGTACCGCACAGATTGCCCGCAGGAATGACCGCTTCCTGGAACCGCGAATCGTTCACCACCTGCTCCACGGTACGAATGTCGCCGCCCAGCGCGCGGTTTACAATCCAGGATACCGGGAATCGTGGGGTAGGCCCCGAGGCGTAGTTACTGGCCAGTTCGTTGAGCTGATCCGTCGCAATACCGTAGGTGAACCAGCGCATGCCCATGGGCTGGCGCAGGTGGATATCGAGGAAGTTCTCAATGGTATCGCCGGTGACTTTTTCCAGCACCCGCTGCAATACAAAACCACCGGTGATGGCGTGATACGCCACCTTGGCGCCATCCACTTCGACCGGTTTGGCGGCACACAACACCCGCCAGATTTCGTCACGGTCCCAGAGCACATCAATGGGGGTTTCCCGGGGAATCCCCGGAATGCCGCCGCGATGGGACAGAATCTGATGAATGGTGATGGTGCGCTTGCCGGCTGCGGCGAATTCCGGGCAATAGTAGGACACCGGATCACTCAGATTGATCAGCCCCTGCTCCGCCAGTATGTGCATCAGCAGTGCGGTGACCGCCTTGGATGCCGAGAAGTAGCAGATCGGGGTGTCTGTGGTCATTGGCACCTTGACCGCGTTGGGCGGATCGTGGGGGCCGTTGCCACTGGCATGTCCGATGGCACGGTGCAGAATCTGCTCGCCCCGGTGTCGCACCGACAGCTGGATACCCGGGTGCACACCGGTGCGGTACAGCCTCTCCACGCCCTGCCAGATCGCGTCCGTGGCCTGGGTGGAAACCCCTGCCGCCTCGGGGTTTTCACCGGCGGCATCGCGATAGGTAATGGCAGACAGGTCTTTCGGTACCGGGCAGGTATGCAGTGCACGACGGGCAATTCGATTCATCGGTAACCTTTGGTTCGGGTTGCGGTTTTTATTTTATGATCGCCGTAGGCCAGGGCCGGATCATTGGCCGGAGGGCGGTGGCGACGCTGTCAGTCTTTCCAACGGCTGCGATCAGGCATTATGAGCCCGTTCCGGCGACGGTGCCATGATCACGCAGTTGCGACCGGCTTCCTTGGCCCGATACATGGCCTTGTCCGCCACGGCGCACAAGGCGCCGGGGCTGTGGCCGTGGATTGGAAACACCGCCACGCCAACACTGATGGTCAGCATCGCGGAGGCCCCGCTATCCAGCGGCACCGGCCGGTCACTGACCAGCTGGCGCAGACGCTCAGCGGTTTCCAGCGCTTCCTGCTCCCCCATTTCGGGCAGCAGGATAACAAATTCCTCGCCCCCAAAACGACCGATTGCATCCACACTGCGTATGCCGCTGCGCATCCGATCGCTGACGTTCTTGAGTACCGCGTCACCGGCGGCGTGGCCAAACGAATCGTTGATGGCCTTGAAGTGATCAAAATCGATCCAGAGTAATGCCATTGTGTGGTCGTAACGGGCAGCCCGGGTCATTTCCTCATCCAGCAGCCGGGTCATTTCCCGCCGGTTATACAGCCCGGTGAGCGGGTCACGGGTGGCCAGCTCCGCCAGCTCGTTTTCCAGTGCTTTGCGGCCGGAGATGTCCAGCACAATACCCTCCAGCAACATCCCACCGTCGCTCTCATCCTCCACACCGCGGCCCCGCTCCCACACCCAGATCTGGCTGCCATCCTTGCGGGCAAGGGTGTACTCCACTGCAAACGGCTCGCCCCGATCCACCGCCTGCCGAACCGCCTCGGTTAAACCGTCGCTGCACTCCTCGTCAATCAGGCTGGCGTAGCTGGTGAGACGGTTTTCAATCAGTTCCTCAGGCTCATAACCGGTCAGGTCGCGGCACCCGCTGGACACGAACAGCATGGTCCAGTGCTCGTCAAAACGGCAGCAATATGCCATCCCCGGCAGGTTGTCCATCAGGACGGTGAGCTGCCGCTCTCGCCGTCGCAACGCCTCCCGCTGGCGATGCTGGAGCTGCAGCAGCCGTCGGTCCTTCTGCAGCTGACGCAGCAGCACCACGAAAAGCACGGCCGTTGTAAACAACACAAACAGCGGACCTTTCCAGGTCTCCACCTGAGTCAGGGTTGTCGGATCAGTAAACCAGGCGCGGGCCGCGGCGTCCGAGAAGGTGATCCACAACCACCCTGCACAGAGATAGAGGAGCACCACCCACAGGGCTCGCAGCAAGGGAGTGTGCTGGTTTTTGAGGGTGTTCATTCAGCCACAGTCCGGATACTGGTCATGGGGAGTAGAGAAGACTCATAATGGGGAAAGGGACATCACTGTATGAAAAGTAGTCACTCCCCACGGGTTCGTCGAGGGCAGGTTGCAATTGATAACAAATGCGGCAAATCTTCAGGCATGCACGGATCACACTAACGGGAACTCACCATGACACCGGCTATCAACGCAGCCCGGAATGCCAGCATCGACTACACCCTGCACGAATACCCGCACGATCCCGGCAGCGCATCGTATGGTCATGAAGCGGCGGACAAGTTAGGCGTTGCCCCAGACCGGGTATTCAAAACGCTGGTCGTGGCGATCGACGGTCGGGAACTGGCGGTTGGCGTGGTGCCGGTCAGCGCCATGCTCAATCTGAAACAGATCGCACGGGCGGCGCATGGCAAAAAAGCCGCCATGGCCGACAAGCAGCATGTGCAGCGCAGCACCGGCTATGTTCTGGGCGGTGTCAGCCCCTTGGGCCAGAAAAAACCGCTGAAGACGTTTATTGACCACTCGGCGGAGCAATTCGACACCGTTTTCGTCAGTGCCGGGCGCCGCGGCCTGGAGATCGAGCTATCGCCGCGGGACCTGGCAAGGCTGACCGGCGCCGGCTTTGCCCCACTGCAGGCCTGAAACCGGGCACAAAAAAACCGGACAGCCTCGCGGCTGCCCGGCTCTCGATAGCCGTCTGACGATTACTTCACTGACGCACGGGCGTCCGCCAGGATCCGGTTCAGGGTTTCGCTCGACTGCATGATGGCGCACACCTTGTCCGCGGGCGGGTGGTAATAACCGCCAATGTCCGCCGGATGGCCCTGGATCACACTCATTTCTTCAAGGATCTGGTCCTTGTTCTCCTCCAGCTGCTTGGACAGCTTGCCGAAGAATGCCTTCAGCTCCTGGTCACTGTCCTGCTTCGACAGCTCTTCCGCCCAATAGCGGGACAGATGGAAATGGGAACCGCGGTTATCCAGCTCGCCGGTCACCCGTGACGGCGACTGGTTGTTCTCGAGCAGGCGTTCGGTGGCCTTGTCCAGGGTCTGGCCCAGCAGACGGGCGCGGTCGTTACCGTGTTTTTCGCCCAGCTCGTCCAGCGACACCGCAATGGCGAGAAACTCACCGAGGGAATCCCAGCGCAGGTGGTTTTCTTCCAGCAGCTGCTGCACATGCTTGGGCGCAGAGCCACCGGCGCCGGTCTCGTACAGGCCACCGCCATTCAGCAGCGGCACGATGGACAGCATCTTGGCGCTGGTGCCCAGCTCCAGAATCGGGAACAGGTCGGTGAGGTAGTCACGCAGTACGTTACCGGTCACGGAGATGGTATCGAGGCCGCGAATCAGGCGCTCCATGGTCCAACGGATGGCGCGCACCGGCGACTTGATCATGATCTCGAGACCGTCGGTGTCGTGCTCTTTCAGGTAGGTGTTGACCTTCTTGATCAGCTCGGCATCGTGGGGACGCTCGTCGTCCAGCCAGAACAGCGCCGGCATGCCGGTAGCACGTGCCCGGTTGACCGCCAGCTTGACCCAGTCACGGATCGGCAGGTCCTTGGTCTGGCAGGCGCGCCAGATGTCACCCTGCTCGACCTTGTGCTCGGTCAGCACGGTGCCGTCTTCAGCGATCACGCGTACCAGGCCGTCTTCCTTGATTTCAAAGGTCTTGTCGTGGGAGCCGTACTCCTCCGCTTTCTGTGCCATCAGACCGACGTTCGGCACCGTGCCCATGGTGGTGGGATCAAAGGCGCCGTGGGTCTTACAGAAGTTGATCACTTCCTGGTAAATGGTGGCGTAAGTGGACTCCGGCATCACCGCCTTGGTGTCCTTGAGCTTGCCGTCGCGGGCCCACATCTTGCCGGAGTTACGGATCATCGCCGGCATGGAGGCGTCCACAATCACGTCGCTGGGGACGTGCAGGTTGGTGATGCCCTTGACCGAATCCACCATGGCGATTTCCGGACGGTGCTCGTAGCACGCGTGCAGGTCTTCCTGGATCTGTTCCTGCTTGGATTCCGGCAGCTGCTTGATCTTCTCGATCACCGACGACAGGCCGTTGTTGGGGTTCACACCGATTTCGTTGAACAGGTCACCATACTTGTCGAACAGCTCCCGGTAGAAAACCTTCACCGCGTGGCCGAAAACAATCGGGTGGGAGATTTTCATCATGGTGGCTTTGACGTGCAGGGAGAACATGACACCGGTCTTCTCGCAGTCAGCGAGAGCGTCCTCGAAGAACTTGATCAGCGCCTTCTTGCTCATGAACATGCCGTCGACTACTTCGCCTTCCAGCAGCGGCAGTTCCGCTTTCAGCACCGTCTGTTTGCCCTTGGCGTTTTCGAACACGATACGGGCGTTGGTGGCCTTGTCGAGGGTGACGGACTGCTCGTTGGAGTAGAAATCGCCGCCGCGCATGTGCGCCACGTGGGTGCGGGAAGCCGGGCTCCACTCACCCATGGAATGGGGGTATTTGCGGGCAAACGCCTTGACCGCGGCCGGGGCACGACGATCAGAATTGCCTTCACGCAGCACCGGATTGACGGCGCTGCCGAGAACTTTGGAGTAGCGGGCCTGGGCTTCTTTTTCTTCGTCGGTCTCAGGGTGTTCCTTGTACTCGGGAAGCTTGTAACCCTGGCTGTTCAGCTCCTTGATGGCCGCCCGCAGCTGCGGGATGGAGGCTGAGATGTTCGGCAGCTTGATGATGTTGGCGTCCGGGTCTTTGGTGTATTCGCCCAGCTCTGCCAGAGCGTCCGGCACCCGTTGGTCTTCTTCCAGATAGTCGGGAAACCCGGCCAGAATACGTGCCGCCAGTGAGATATCACTGGTTTCAAATTCGATGCCGGCCGGCTTGGCGTAGGTTTCAAGGATGGGAAGAAGGGACCGTGTCGCGAGGGCGGGAGCCTCGTCGGTCAGGGTGTAGATAATCTTGACTTTGGATGTTGTCATTTTCGTCCTCAGGCTAATGTGTGAGTTCAGGACGGCCATGGCAGGGTCAGGGGTCTTGTGAACGCCCGACCTGAGCAATGACTGATACGGGAACTTTTGATAGGCCTAGTAAGATACCATTTTTTCGCGGATTCTGGGTACGATCTTAGTATAAGAACGGACTAAAAATGCGCTAAAACCTGTTACAGGATGGTGAACTGCCGGGAATTTACGAAACTTTCGGACTTTTGCGACGGGGGCCTCTCCGGCGGGCTCGGAGTGGGTGGCTCGGAACGGGTGGCTCGGAGTGTGGGCGGAGGGAACACCCAAAACGGAAAGCGGGGCTTTCCTGACTGTTTTGGGAATTCCCCCCGCCCGCACTCCTTGAGAGACCCGGGAGGGGGCGCCGTCCTGACATCGTGGGTCGGATTAGCCATAGGCGTAATCCGACGAAGCGCCCTCCGATTATGTCTTCGGCAACAAACCTGCCTCCGCCAGGCTCTGGCGAATCTGATCCAGCGCTTCCGGGTTGGCCATGGCATCGCGGTTGTCGCTGCGGGCGGAGCCGTTGATCAACCGCGCGACCGCCAGTTCCACCTTCTTGCCACTGCGGGTGTAGGGGACGTCTGGCACGGTAATCACATGCCGGGGCACGTGTCTCGGGCTGGCGCCCTCGCGGATGCGGGTTTTCAGTCGCTTGACCAGGTCCTCACCGAGGGTCTCGCCGTCAGCCGGAACCACCAGCAGCACGACTTCCACGTCGCCGTCGATCTGGCGGCCAACAACCAGGCTGTCTTTCACTGCGGCTTCGGTTTCCACCTGACGGTAGATTTCTGCGGTGCCAATTCTGACGCCACCCGGGTTGAGGGTGGCGTCAGAGCGTCCATAGATAATGGCACCGCCATGTTCGGTGAATTCAATGTAGTCGCCGTGGGCCCAGACACCGGGGAAGGTGTTGAAGTAGGCGTCGCGGTAGCGCTCGTCGTCCGGGTCCTGCCAGAAGCTCACCGGCATGGACGGTAGCGGCTGGCGACAGACCAGTTCACCCCGGCCTTTGCTGACTGGTTGACCACTCTCATCATAGGCTACGGCGTCAACGCCGAGGAAGCGGCACTGGATTTCACCGCGGCGCACCGGTAGTAGCGGGGTGGCGCCCACGAAGCAGCCGCAGATGTCGGTACCGCCAGCGATTGACCCCAGCAGTGCGTTGGGGGCACCGTCGCGGTAGACCCAGTCGTAGTCTTCCGGCAACAGCGGTGAGCCGGTGGAGAACACCACGCGCAGGGCGCTGAGGTCGAGGGTGCGCGCCGGTGCCAGTTCCGCCTTGCGACAACCGGCAATAAAGCGGGCGCTGGTGCCGTAATGGGTGACCTTCTCGTCGGCCACCAGCTGCCATAAATAGTTCAGGTCCGGGTAGCCGGGGGAGCCGTCCACGGTGATCACCGCCGCGCCGGTCAGCAACGCAGAAGCCTGCCAGTTCCACATCATCCAGCCGCAGGTGGTGAAATAGAGGAAGCGGTCCTCGGGGCCCACATCGCCATGAAGCATCAGTTCCTTGGCGTGGTTGACCAGCAGGCCGGCAGCACCGTGCACGATGCACTTGGGTTTACCGGTGGTGCCGGAGGAATACAGGATGTAGACCGGGTGATCAGGCGGCAACGGCGTGAACGATGGCGCCGAACCGGCACCGAAGGTGAGGGCCTCTTCCCAGGGTGTCACCAGCGCATCCGGGATGGGCGCTTGCTCCGGCAGCTGCTGGACACTGACCACGCACTTCAATGTTGGCAGCCCGGCGATCAGCTCGGCGAACTCGGTCTGGCGGGCAAACACCTTGCCGCCGTAGCCGTAACCGTTGACCACAATCAGTGCCGATGGCTCGATCTGACCGAAGCGGTCGAGAATCGCGCCGACGCCGAAATCCGGAGAGGCGGAGCTCCAAATGGCACCGAGGCTGGTCGCCGCCAGCATGCCGACCAGGGCTTCGTAGCCGTTGGTGACCACACCGGCCACGCGATCGCCCTGTTCAATGCCTTTGGCCCGCAGGAAGGCTTCCAGCGCGCCGGCGTCCGCTTTCAGCTCGGCGTAGCTGCGGCGCAGCACAGGGCGGGTTTCGCAATAGGCAACCACCGCTTCACGGTCGGCGTGTTCGCCGTCCGCCAGGCGCAACAGATTGGCGGCAAAGTTCACTTTCATGCCCGGGAACCACTGGGCACCGGGCAGCCCACGGCTGCCCAACACCTGATCCGCCGGGGTATCGCTGACCAGGCCGCAATACTGCCAGACTTTCGCCCAGAAGGTCTCCAACTCGTCGATGGACCACTGATGCAGGGCATGGTAATCGGCAAAAGGCCCGAAGCCCTGGCCTTCCAGCCAGCTGCGGAATCGCGCCATCCGGCAGTGGCTCAGGGTGTCTTGCGAGGGGGACCAGACCACCGGGGACTGTTCTGTGTTGCTCATCCGTCTCTCCTGATGATTACTGCATGTGCCAGCCGTGGCTGACCACGATGGATTGGCCGGTCAGCGCCGCAGACGGGAAGGCAGCCAGGTGCACCGCCAGTTCCGCTACATCTTCCAGAGTCGTGAATTCCCCGTCCACTGTATTTTTAAGCATCACCTTGCTGATGACCTCGTCCTCGGAAATGCCCAGTTCCCGTGCCTGCTCGGGGATCTGCTTGTCCACCAGCGGGGTACGCACAAAGCCGGGGCAGATGATATTGCTGCGCACGCCATGCTCGGCGCCTTCCTTCGCCACGGCCCGACAAAGGCCCAGCATGCCGTGCTTGGCCGCCACGTAGGGCGCCTTCAATGGCGAGGCTTCCAGGGAGTGAACCGACCCCATATACAGCATGGTGCCACCACCACCGGCGTACATCTGCTTGAGCGCAGCCCTTGTCACCAGAAACGCACCGTCCAGGTGGACACTCATCACCTTGCTCCAGTCGGCAAACGCCAGTTTGTGCAGCGGATCGATGTGCTGGACGCCGGCGTTGGCCAGGGCAATGTCGAGGCCGCCCCAGCGGTCCACAATGGCGGCAACGCCCGCCTCCACCGCGTGCTCATCGGTAACGTCCATGGCCAGCGCCATGGCGGTGCCACCCGCCTGCTCGATGGTATCGACGGCTTGCCGGGCACTCTCCAGGGTGAGGTCGGCCACCGCCACCCGCGCGCCTTCGCGACCTTACCGCTCGGCAATGGCGCGGCCGATCCCGCGACCTGCCCCGGTGATCAGGGCTATCCGGTTGTGTAAACGCATGATTGTACTCTCCTTAGTCGTAAGCCACGCTGGGCAGCCAGGTCGCAATCTCGGGCACCAGGAAAACAATGGCCAGGGCAACCAACTGGATGATGATGAAAGGAACGACCCCCCTGTAGATGTCCATCACGTCGATTTCCGGCGGCGCCACACCCTTGATGTAAAACAGGGCAAAGCCCACCGGAGGGGTCAGGAATGAAGTCTGCAGGCACATGGCAAACAGGATGGTGAACCACACCAGGTCGAATCCGAGGGCCTGCACCACCGGAGCCACCAGCGGCAGTATGATCAGCGTGATTTCCACCCAGTCCAGGAAGAAGCCCAGCAGGAACACCGCAAACAGAATGGTCAGTACCACACCGTAAGGTCCGAACGGCAACCCCAGCAAAGCATTCTCGATCACCTGGTCACCACCCAGACCCCGCAGCACCACCGAGAACGCCGTAGCGCCCAGAAAGATGGCAAAAATGAACGCAGCGGTGCGAGTGGTCTGCTGCATCGAGGAGTTGAGCACTTTCAGGCTCAGGCGACCGGACATAAGCGCCAGCAGCAGGGCACCCAGCGCGCCCACGCCGGAGGCCTCCGTGGGTGTCGCCACACCGGCAAAAATCGACCCTAACACCCCCAGAATCAGCGCCGCGGTGGGCACTACGGCCTTGGCCACTTCCCAGACAATGCGCCAGGACACTTTCTGAGTGCCCTCAGGCACCGGCGCAATGTGGGGCTGAAACAGCGGGCGGATCATCACATAGGCTACATACATGGCACCCAGCAGCAGGCCGGGCAGAAACGCCCCCATAAACAGATCACCTACGGACGCTTCGGGCACCGCCAGCCGGTCGGCCATCAGCACCAGCATGATGGACGGCGGGATCAGGATGCCCAGAGTGCCGGTGGCGCACGCCGTGCCCACGGCAAAGCCCTTGTCGTACTTGTGCTCCATCATTACCGGCAGCGACAGCATGCCCAGCAGCACCACGGAGGCGCCGATGATGCCGGTGGTGGCCGCCAGCAAGACACCGATCACCACCACCGTGACGGCGTAACCACCGCGTACCGCCCCGAACAGCTTGACCATGCTGTTCATCAGTCGCTCGGCCACGCCGGACTGATCGAGCATGATGCCCATGAAAATGAACATCGGCAGGGCAACCAGGGTTTCACTATTTACCACGTCCCAAATGCGCTCGGGTACGAGCCCCATGGAGGACGGGTAATCAAACCAGAGATTGGCACCGAAGTTTTCAACCGCGACCACACCAACCAGGGTCCAGATAACGGCCGTTCCACCCAACACCCAGGCCACCGGATAACCGGTCATCAGCAGTGCCCCGAAAGTCAGGAACATGCCGATCACAAACAGGGTTTCTAACTCCATCAGGACACATCCTCGTTCTTATTATGCCCGGACCCGGTCCGGATCGGCTTCGGAAAGCCAAAAAGCAGGGCAGTCACTTTCAGCAGGCGAGACAGCGCTCCCAGCGCAAGAAGCATGAACGCCACAGCCAGCACGGCCTTGAGGATCCAGCGGTAGGGCAGCCCCGCCGGTGCCTGGCTGGTTTCGCCCTGCTGCCAGGAGCTGTAGGCGTAAGGCACCATCTCGTAGATCGCCAGCCCCAGAAACGGCAACAGCAGGAACAACAGCCCCAACAGTTCCACCCAGCCCTGGCCTCTGAGAGACAGACGCTCATGAATCACATCCACCCTGACGTGGTCGTCCACCACCAGCGTGTAGGCCAGTCCCAGCAGCCAGCCGGCACCCGCCAGATGCCACTGCACTTCCTCCAGCGTCACCGAGCCCAGACCAAAGGCATAGCGGCCAACCACGGCATAGATAATCACACCGGTCACCACCAGCCAGAGCCAGGAAGCACTCTTGCCGATGGCCGCAATCATCCGGTCCATGCCCTGGCTGAGCCGGGTGGTTGGCAGCTCCGTGTGATGGTGAAGGAATTCGTCGGTGGCGGACATGGATGGCCGCGCCGGCTGCGGTGAGTCGTTACCAGACACCGTCATAAACCCGTTCCTCGCTCAGAAAGCCGATGATGAAACAAGGATGGCCCCGAAGGGCCATCCAGACTTGATCAGAGAGCACCGGACCCGATCCGGTGTCTCGGGCGCGGCCCCGACCTTACAGGTCCGAAGGCACGTAGGCGCGGGTATCCCAGACCTCGTAGGTTTCCAGGAACTCGTTCTGACTTTCGTAGACACGCTTGAAATCGGCATCCCTGGACGCTTCTTCTTTCAGCACTTCCTCGGTAACCGCTTGCAGCTCTTTGAGAACGTCACGGGGGATCTGATCCGCCTGAACGCCTTTTTCCTGGAACTCGGCCAGGACCTTGCCGTTCTTGTATTCGCCCTCGGCCAGACCAAGCGTTGTTGCCGCCGTACAGGAGGCCTCAACCAGCGCTTTCTGTGCGTCGGTGGTCTTGTCCCACTGATCCTTGTTGATCAGCATGTACTGGGCGGTGAACTGCTGGTGCCAACCCGGGAACAGGTTGTACTTGACCACCTGGTTGAAGCCAAGGATCTGGTCGATGGCGGGCATGGAGAATTCGGTGGCATCGATGGTGCCTTTTTCCAGTGCCTAGTAAAGCTCACCGCCGGGCATCATGGTGACCGAGGCGCCCAGCTTTTCCAGCACCTTGCCACCCAGGCCCGCAAAGCGAATTTTCAGGCCTTTATAGTCTTCCAGTGTCTTGATGGGCTCGGCATACCAGCCCGCGGTCTCCGGTCCGATAATACCGCACAGCTGCGCATGCACATCAAAACCCTTGTTGGCGTAGACTTCCTGCAGCATGTCGTGGCCGCCACCGTAGTAATACCAGGCAGTGTAGGCCCAGGGCTTCATACCGAAAGGGACGGCGGCGAACAGGGGAATGGCCGGCACCTTGCCCTGGTCGTAACCGATCCAGGTGTAGCCTGCCTCTACCTTGCCGTCCGATACGGCCTGAAGAATGTCGAACGGTGGCACCAGCTTGCCGGGCTCATACACACGAACCTGAATGCTGCCATCAGAGGCGGTGGTGAGATTGTCTGCAACCCAGGCGGCAGGCGAACCCAGGCCGGGAAGATTGGTGGCAAAGGCAACGGGCATTTTCCAGCGAAGGTCATCCGCGAATGCCGATCCGGTGGACAGGGCAATCGCACCGGTGATTCCGGCGAGCGCCTTGAAGAGTGTCATTGGCATGTCTCCTAACATTGTTGTTTTTTCCGGCCGCCAGTTCGGGACTGAAGGTCCTGGTCTGAGTGTAGTCAGACATCGCAGAAAACGAGACAGACAGACAGACAGACAGACAAATTGTGGGTCCAACGTTGAGCGCCAGTCTTGTTAACTGCGTTGTTCTGACGTCCTGCACAGGGGAATTAGCAGGCGTCATGCCAGCCGGAGAAAAATACGTAAAATCAGCATATTAGGAGAGTCATGCAAGTCCGGATGATGACCGAACCGTTCGGAATTCCGGACACAGTAAGACCTAGGTCGTAGGTGATTGTCCTGATCCCGGAACAGGTGTCCGGAATTCAGGACATTCTGGAGAGCTTTTCGTACAACACCGAACGGGAAATGCCCAGCAGCTTCGCGGCGCGGGTACGATTGCCCCGGGACGCCACCAGCGCGGATTCGATCGCCTGGCCCTCGGCCTCGGCCATGACCCGGGCCAGTGGCCGCACTGGCCGTGACGACAGGCCGGGTTGGGGGCGGGATCCGGTGCGTGGCAGCACCTTGAAGATGGCGTCCGCGTCCAGCAGGCCGCTTTCCTCGCCCATGGTCAGCGCACGCTCCAGCACATTCCTGAGCTCGCGGATATTACCCGGCCAGTCATAGCTGCCCAGCGCAGAAACCGCGGCGTCGGTGATCTCGCCGCGGATGTCCACGCCATTGCAGATATCCTCCAACAGCGCCTCACACAGCACACCCAGATCCGCCAGCCGCTCCCGCAGGGGCGGAATCGGGATCTCCAGCACGTTGAGCCGGTAATACAGATCGGAACGAAAGCTGCCCTCGGCCATCATCGCTTCCAGATTGCGACTGGTCGCAGCAATGACCCGGACATCCACGGCTATCACCTTGTTGGAGCCGAGTGGCTCGATCTCACCTTCCTGCAAAGCCCGTAGCAGTTTGGCCTGCAACGGCAACGGCATATCACCCACTTCATCCAGGAACAGCGTGCCGCCATTGGCGAGCTGGAACTTGCCCTCACGGCTGCGGCGGTCTGCGCCGGTGTAGGCACCGGGGGCCACGCCAAAGAATTCGGCTTCCAGCAGATTGTCGGGAATGGCCGCCACATTCACCCCCACAAAGGGCCTGTCGGCCCGCGCCGACACGGTGTGAATGGCCTGTGCCAATACCTCCTTGCCGGTGCCGGTTTCACCCAACAGCAGCACCGGCATGTCACGACCGGCGGCCAGGCGGGCACGGCGCTTGACCTCCAGCGCCGCCGCACTGGCGCCGACGAAGTCTCCCAGGCTGTAGCGGGTACCCCGGACTTTTTTGGCCAGTGCCTTGCGCGCGGCAGCGAGATCCTGGTGCAGGCGTCGGTATTTGCTGACCAGGGGCGTCAGCGGTTGCAGATCGTCATACAGCACAAACGCCACCGCACCGAGAATTTCACCGGCATCGTCAAAAAACGGCAGGCGGGTCACCACCAGCTGCTGTTGCTGGTGCTCCATGATATCCAGCAGCAGCGGCTTGCCGGTCTCCACCACCTCGGGCATGCGGGTGTGCGGAATCACATCCCGCACGTAGCGGCCGATGACCGCCGGCGGCTCATCGAGGCCCAGCAGGCCGGCATAACTGGCGTTGATCCAGGTAATCCGGCAGTCACGATCCACCGCAATGGCGCCGGCGCTGGCCTCCTCGAACATCGGGAACAGGGCCTCGATCAGATCCAGGGTCAAACTATTCTTGTTGTTGTGACTGAAGAGCTGCTTCATGGTCCGGTTACCGCAATCGAGAGTATCCTGCATGGTACAAAACCCTGCAGCGATTGTCCTGAATCCGGGACACTTCCACCGTTTCCGCAGCAAACAGGCATCCGCCGCACCCGTTTTCACGTACAGATACACGTTAACCACTGCTGCCGAGGATCGATGCCTTGATAAGGATGTTCCCGAAAACCCCGTTGATGATCCTGATGGCTCTCGTTGGACTGTCCGGGTGTGCCTCTCACCATGGCGCGCCGGATAAAGCCGCACCGGCCTGGCCGGACACCGGTTATGATGTGACCAGAAACCTGACCTACACACCAGACCACTGGCCGGAAAAGCTGAACGCGGATCTTTATCGACCCTCGCAAACCCGGGCCGGTGGCAACCCGACGGTGCTTCTGGTGCACGGCGGTGGCTGGGAGCGACGCTCCCGGGAAGACATGAGCGGCATCGCCGAAGATCTCGCCAGCCGCGGCTTTGCCGTACTGAACATTGATTACCGCTTCGCACCGGAACACACCTTCCCAGCGCAACTTCATGATCTGCAGCTGGCCATGCACTGGCTCCACGACCAGGCTGGCCAGTACAACCTGGACACTGGCCGCATCAGCGCCTTTGGCTTTTCATCCGGCGCGCATCTGGTGGCGCTGATGGCTTTGGTGGCCAGTTCCGACAGCGAACTCAACGCGCCTCACGGCGGGCCGGACACGCGACCGATCGCGGTCGTGGCAGGCGGCATTCCCGCCGATCTGCGGGCTTTTGGCTCCGGCAAACTGATCCGCCAGTTCCTGGGCGGCGAGCAACCGGACATGCCGGAGGTCTACAACCAGGCGTCACCCATTACCCATGTGACCGACAACGCGCCCCCTTTCTTCCTGTTTCACGGCGCCATGGACATGCTGGTGCCCGCCAAACAGGCGCGCTGGCTGAGAGACGAGCTGGACAACCACGGTATTGAAAACGAGTTTTATGAGATGCACCTGCGGGGCCACCTCACCAGCTTTCTGACCTCCGGGAACGCCGTGGACCGCGCCACCGATTTCCTGTTACGACATTCCGCCAGGGCAATGACTAGCCAATCCGCACAAACGGCAGCAGGCTCAACGCCGCAATAACCACAATGGCCAGGCAGGCCGCCAGCGTTGTGACCGGCTTTTCCCGCAGCCGGAACCAGAAGCCGCCGGTTCTGCCCTCGGCCAGACGCTGCTCGTACTCCTGCCGCTGCCGTGCCAGCCGGCGTTGCTGATACTCCGTCAGCAACGCCCGGGCGCGGCTGGCCTCGTCGTTATCGTGCACCCAGAACCCGCCCATGCTGATACCCCAGCGACTGGGCGGCGTCTCGTAATAGCGCACACCGTGGGTTTCGAACAACTCGCGGATTTCATCGGCTTCGTCATCGGGTACATGGCGAAGATTCATCAGGTGATGGGGCATGGTATGTCTGGTATCGGCAGCGGGAATCCCTATATCCTAGCATTCACAGGGACAATCGACCGAACTTGCCACCGGGATGTTGAATGACCGAAAGCCCCATCCGCCTGTTAATGGACTTTGACGCCAGGGTACGCCGGGATCAGGACCAGCCGCCGGCGTTCCTGCACCGTCGTGATCGCAAATTTGCCCTGACCTGCCACCAGGACGGCCTCGAACCCGGTCCCCGCCAATGGCTGGCTTATCTGGATCGGTTCAATGACGCGGGCGGCCCGACGGTGGGCAACCAGCTTGTACGGCGCTGGCGGCGCATCACCCTGGGTTTCATGGGTGTCGGCGCGGTGATGGGGCTTCTTGCCATGCTCGGCCTGCTGTTCTACGACGGTGGTCAGCGCATCAATATCACCGTCATTCTGGGATTCGTGCTGCTGCAGGGCCTGCTGGCCGTGCTCACCAGCGTCCAGTCCCTGGCCGGCTGGCAACCCTGGCGCCCGCTGCTGAGGCGATTGTCAGATTCACGCCACGCCCAACCGTCTGGTGCCCTGCGTAAACTTCAACCCCAGTTGATGGCCCGTGCTGCCCATTGCGGCGGCCTCGCTTTCGGCGTCAGCGGACTGTTCACGCTGCTGGTAATGGTCGTTCTGCAAGATCTGGCGTTTGGCTGGAGTACCACACTGAACACTGAAAACGCGGGTTTTCTTGCGCTGGTGCAGACCATCGCCGCGCCATGGCAGGGGCTTTGGCCAGCGGCATTCCCGGATGCGGCCCTGGTTGAGGCCACCCGCTTTTTTCGCGCCAGCGGCGGAGCGGGAGAGGTCAATCCCGCAACGCTCGGCGCCTGGTGGCCTTTCGTTGCGATGGTCTGGCTGTATTATGCGATTCTGCTGCGCCTGGCCCTGGTCGCCATCACCCAGCTCCAACTCCTTCAGCGCGCGCGCCGGCTGTTGCGCCAGCACCCGGGGCAGACTGCCCTGCGGTACCGCATGGAAACACCGACACTGGAAACCGGCAACGCCCACAACGATGCCGAACACCAGCCGGATACTGCCACCGACAATCAACTCCGGCCGTTGCCAGAAAGTGACACCGTGATTTGCTGGGCCGGTGCCGGCGAGCCGGAGTTGCCAGACGCCCTCCGGGGCCCGGATACGCTGGTGCTCAGGGCCGGCGGTCGCGCCTCGCTCAGTGACGACGCCCACGCGTTGGCAACGGTGGCGACGCATCTGCAGCAAATTTCACGACCCGCGGTGATTCTGGTCACCCGCAGCTGGGAGCCACCCACCGGTGAACTCCAGGATTTTCTTCAGCAGGCGCAGGAGCACTGGCCGGCCGCCAGCCACGTGGCCATTGTGCCCCTGGCCGCCTCCGGTGTGGGCGAGCCACCCGCGCATCAGATACAGCAATGGCTGCGGTTTGCCGAACGGCTGGGTCACGGGTTTGTCGGTATCAGCCAGCCGCAACTGACACAACGCAACCCCTACGGCCGGGAAGACCAGAACCATGGATAACGCCCCGGTCTTTGCGGTGGTTGGCCACCCCAACAAGGGCAAATCCAGCGTGGTGGCCACCCTGTCACAGAACGACGCCATTGCCATTGCGCTCGAGCCCGGCACCACGCGACAGCGCCAGAACTACCCGCTGACGGTGGATGGACAAACGCTCTACACCCTGGTGGACACACCCGGTTTCCAGCGGCCGCGCCGGGTGCTGGCCTGGCTGGAGGCCCACAGCGTGTCGGCCTCGGACCGGGCGGAAACCGTGGCCGCCTTTGTCACCCAGCACCGGGACAATCCCCGCTTCAACGACGAGTGCGAATTGCTGGCACCGCTGATCAAGGGTGCCGGTATTATCTATGTGGTGGACGGCTCGGTACCCTACAGCGCCGAGCATGAAGCGGAAATGACCATCCTGCGCTGGACCGGTCGTCCGAGCCTGGCGCTGATCAACAGCATCGGGCCTGACGACTACAGTGACACCTGGCAGGCAGCGCTGGGCCAGTTCTTCCAGGTTGTGCGCAAGTTCAATGCCGTTCGTGCACCGTTCGACCAACATCTCGGCCTGTTACGGGCCTTTGGCCAGCTGGAACCGGCCTGGGAGCGGCCGCTGGAGCAGGCCACCCGGTTTCTGGCCCAGCAGCGCGATCAGCGCAAACGCCAGGCTGCAGCGCTGATCGCGCGGGCACTGGAAGACCTGATGAGCTTCCAGGAGAAACGCACCCTGACCCTCAACCAGGTGGCCGGCACCAGCGACGAGAACCTGGCAGACGGGTTACGGCGGCGCTGGTACCAGCGGCAGCGGCAGCGGGAACAAACCCTGCGGGTGTCCGTCGAGCATCTCTATCAGCACAACCGGATCCAGCGCCAGGAAGCGGAGCTGGAATGGCACAACGAGCATGACCTGTTCAGCGAAGACAGCCGCAAGGTGTGGGCCGTCAACAAACGCTACCTGGCCACCGCCGGCTTCGGTGCCGGTGCCGCTGGCGGCGCCGGCATTGATGCGCTGACCCTGGGCCACTCGTTGGGCGCGGGCGCGCTGGTAGGCGGCCTGATTGGCGCGGCGGGCAGTTATTTCTACGGCGACCGCCTGGCACTGCCGGCGCTGAACATCGGCGCGCTGCAAAACGGCCTGAAGACCGCCAGCTTCGGCCCGGTGCAGGACAGCCAGTTCGGCTACGTGGTGCTCGGGCGCGCGGTGGACCACTGGTGGCATATCAGCCACCGCAATCACGCCGGCCGCGATCCGCTGGACCTGGAACCGTCCGACAGCCACTGGCTGGAAACCCTGGACCGCAAGAGCCGGCAGGACATACAACGAGTCTTCGAACGGCGCCGCAAACAGCGTGCGCCGGACGACCGGCTGCGGGCGGATTTCATCGCGGCGATCGAGCAGGCGATGACCATCTACGACGATTGGCGGTTGAATCGGATGTAACGGAGATGTTTATACTGTAAAGCTATTCCATCACCCAATGAGGAATGCGGATGAAAATCGTACGAGTGCAAGACATCATCGGTACCGAACGCGAAGTCACCGGCCCCGGCTGGACCAGCCGCCGCATGCTGCTGAAAAAAGATGGCATGGGTTTCTCTTTCCACGAAACCATTATCCCTGCCGGCGCTGAACTCAATCTCTGGTACAAGCATCACCTGGAAGCGGTGTATTGCGTTGCCGGCAACGGTAGTATCACGGACAAAGCCACCGGCGAAACCCACGAGATTTCCGACGGCACGCTGTACGCGCTCGACAAGCATGACCAGCACACCCTGCGCGGCGGCACCGAGGACATGCGCCTGATCTGCTCCTTCAACCCGCCGGTGACGGGTCGCGAAGTGCATGACGAAGATGGCGCCTATCTGCCCGACACCAGCGAAGACTGATTCGCGGCCCTGTGGCTGAACGCCAGGCCGCAACCCTACCGCCACCGCCAGCCAGCCTGCTGCCGGTGGCGGTACTGCTTTGGCTTGCCGGAGTCTACCTACGCATACCCGTGCTGGTCGCGCCCCCGCTGGCCCCGTTCATCGGTAACGAACTGGCACTGTCACAGGCGCTGACGGGCGCCCTCACGACTCTGCCGATCCTGATGCTGGCTGTCGGCGCCATGCCCGGTTCCCTGGCCATTTCCCGCCTGGGTCCCCGCAATACCCTCGCGCTGGCCATGGTGATCATGGTGATCGGTTCCGCCGGCCGTGGCCTGGTTCCCGACGCCACCACCCTGATGCTCGCCAGTGCCGTGATGGGGCTCGGCGTTGCGATGATGCAGCCCGCCTTGCCAGCCTTGTTACCGCGCTGGCTCGAACCCCATCACCTGGCCGTGGGCTCCGCCATTTACATGAACGGCATGCTGATGGGCGAGTTTATTGGCGCCGGCATTACCCTGCCCGTTCTGATGCCATTACTGGACAACAGCTGGCGCGCCACCCTGATCGCCTGGTCGTTGCCCGCGCTGGTGGTGGCCGCGTTGCTGTTCCTGCCCAGACGGGATCGCGCCCGACCGGTACGCAAGGTGGCCTGGCTACCGGACTGGAAGAACCCGTTGACCCTGAAAGTGGGGCTGTTACTGGGGCTGTCCGGCTCCATGTTCTTCGGTCTCAATGCCTACATGGGCGCCCTGCTGGAGCAGCGGGGGCAGGGTGACCGGCTGGCGGAATCGCTGTTCTGGTTCAACCTGGCCCAGGTGGCCGCTTCGCTGGTGATGCTGAAGATGGCGCGCGCCTGGGTTGGCCGCCGAAGCCTGATTCTGATCATGGCGGTGATCAGCATCGCCGGCACCACCGGCACGCTGCTGCTGCCCGGCTGGTGGGCCATTGCCAGCGCCACCCTGATGAGTTTCGTAGCGGGTATCCTGCTGATTCTGCTGGTGGCATTGCCACCCCTGCTGGTCAGCTCGGAGCAAACCGGTCAGCTGTCTGCCGGCAATTTCCTGGTGGGTTATACCCTGGCGTTCGCGGTGCCGATGGCCGGTGGCCTGATTGCCGACTGGACCGGAAACGTCAGCCACGCCGTTGTGACCATGGTGGTGTACAGTATTCTGGTGCTGCCGCTGATTTTTACCCTGGATCTGACCCGAAAAGCCTCACCACCGACAACCGGAACACCAGACCCCGGCGTATGATTGAACCGATTCCCTCACCCATCCAACCGCAAGGACGTCGCCGTGTCACTGGCAGCCCTGATCAACCAACTGGCCGATGAAGACACCAGCGCACTGAAAACCCTGTCGCTGGTGATTGACTGGGTGCGCCCCCGCCCACGGGAAACCATCAACAGCACCCTGACCCGCATGGAACAGCTGGAAGCCGCGTTGACGGAGAGCCTCGACGTCCACCTGGCGGTCTCGTCACGACTGCAGAACTGGCTCGACAATGCCCAGTTCTTCCAGTTGCTGTCTGGCCTCGGGCTTTACTCCCGCCGCGGTTTTTTCAAGGAGATCAGTGAGCGCCTGTACGAGCGGGTGAATCCGGCCCCGGCCGACCGAAATAACGTCAAGGATGTGCTGTTTCTGGTGTTCAATCGCAAAGGTGACGAAGCCTGGATCCACGAAGTGCCCGATGAGGCGTTGCTGAAGCTGCTGGGTACCCTGTGGCACTTCTCACCGCCGGCACTGGAGCGCACCCGCATACGGGTGTGCACGCAGATTCTCAATGCCATCGAGATGCTGTCGATCTGGGTCGCCGCGGAAGAGCTGGAGCCCAACATCGTGCGACTCAACCCCCGGGTGGTGGATCGCGAGTCCGCTTTTGTGGCCCTGCAACGGGAACTCGCGGCGTTTGTTCAGTCCTACGTTCGCGGTTTGCAGGACGACACAGAGATCCATCTTGATCACGACCACGCGCTGGTGCTGATTGAGCAATGCCGGGACGAGATCGCGCGCCTGCAGCGACGCTCGGTGACCGCCGGTTCCACCATGGGGCTCACCCACCTGCTGGAACGACTGAGCCAGACCCTGACCCGCATAGAACACCTGCTGGACATACTCGACCCCGCCGACAAAGACAAGCGCACCCGCCGATCCATCGAGTTGTTCAAGACCCTGGTGCAGGCCAGCGCAGAGCGCCACGGGGTCCGTACCCTGTGGCGGGACAACCTCAGGCTGATGTCCCGCAGTGTCGCAGAAAACGCCAGCGATCACGGTGAACACTACATTGCCGGCAGCCGTCGTGAATATCAGGCGATGCTGGCGTCCGGCGCCGGGGGCGGTCTGATCATTGCGTTCATGGCCCTGATCAAGATCCAGATTCTTCAGCTTGGGCTGGGCAAGGGTATCGAGACCCTCTGGGTCAGCCTCAACTACGGACTGGGCTTCATGCTGATTCACATGCTCCACTGCACCGTCGCCACCAAGCAGCCTGCCATGACCGCCGCCAGCATTGCCGAGAAGGTGGAACAGGGCGAGCACGGCCGCGCCAATGCCCGTAAACTCGCCGAGCTGCTGGTGCGGGTGGGGCGCACCCAGTTTGTGGCCATCCTCGGTAATGTCGCCGTCGCGCTGACGGTGGCCTTCGCTATCGGCTGGTGCTACACCCGCCTGGAGGGTGTGCCGCTGATCAGTACCAATCGCTACGATTATATGCTTGCCGGCATTCACCCGTGGCAGAGCCTGGCACTGGTGTATGCCGCCATTGCCGGGGTATGGCTGTTCGTTTCCGGGCTGGTGGCGGGGTATTTCGACAACCGCGCCGCCTATCTGAATCTGGCCGGCCGCTTGCGGCAGCATCCGCTGTTGCGGCGATTAATGCCGCTGTCCCTGCGGGAAAAATTCGCCAGCTACGTGGACGAGCACTACGGCGCGCTGATCAGCAATTTTGTCTTCGGGGTGTTGCTGGGGGTGACCGGTTACATCGGCTATCTGTCAGGCCTGCCCATCGATATTCGCCATGTCGCATTTTCGTCGGCCGACGTAGGCTATGCCATGTCGGTGTTCATACCGAGCGTAGAAGTGTTTGCGATGTTCACCGGGTTTGCGTTGCTCATCGGGGGCGTGAATCTGGTGGTGAGCTTCACCCTGGCACTCAACGTCGCGCTGCGGGCGAGGGGGACGCGGATATCCAGTTTCCCGAAACTGATCCGGGCCTGGTTTCAGGTGGTGAGGGAGAATCCGCTGGCCTTGCTCTATCCGCCAGCAGACCCACGTCCGGAGCCGATCCCGGACAACAGTCCGGAACCTGAAGCGGAGGCCGGGCAGCCTCCGTCAGACGTTACAGATAGTAGTCCTTCAACGGAGGGAAGCCGTTGAACTCCACCGCGCTGTAGGTGGTGGTGTAGGCACCGGTAGACAACCAGTACATGCGGTCACCGATGGCCAGGTTCAGCGGCAACGGGTACTTGTGGTGCTCGTACATGATGTCGGCACTGTCACAGGTCGGCCCGGCTATCACGCAGTCCTCGCCCTCACCGACTTTCTCGGTCCAGATCGGAAACTTGATGGCTTCGTCGAGGGTTTCGATCAGCCCGCCGAACTTGCCCACATCAGTAAACACCCAGCGGTGCAGCGCGGTGCGGGACTTGCGGGAAATCAGCACCACCTCACTCACCAGTATGCCAGCGTTGGAAATCAGCGAACGGCCCGGCTCAATGATGATCTCCGGCAGGTCATCGCCGAAGTCCTCGTGGAGGAAGCGTCGGATCTCTTCCGCATACACCTTCAACTCGTTGGTACGGGTAATGTAGTTGGCCGGAAAGCCACCGCCCATGTTGATCATCTTCAGTTCGATGCCGTCCTCTTCCTTCAGGCGCTCGAAGATGACCTTGACCTTGCTCAACGCGGCATCCCAGGCGCCGATTTCACGCTGCTGGGAACCCACGTGGAAAGACACACCGTAAGGCACCAGACCCAGATCACGGGCCAGAATCAGCAGATCCATGGCCATGTCGGTCTGACAACCAAACTTGCGAGACAGTGGCCAGTCCGCGGTCAACGTGCCCTCGGTGAGAATACGCACGTAGATCTTCGACCCCGGGGCCGCCTTGGAAATGTTACGCAGGTCTGCTTCGGAGTCGGTGGCGAACATGCGCACACCCTTCTCGTAAAAGGTGCGAACGTCCCGCGCCTTCTTGATGGTGTTGCCATAGCTGATGCGGTCAGCGGAAACACCCAGACCCATGACCTTGTCCAGCTCATACACGGATGCGATGTCGAAACTGGCGCCCTTGTCACGCAGCATGGTCAACACCTGCGGCGCAGGGTTGGCTTTCACCGCGTAGTACACATTGGCGTACGGGAAACCTTCCACCAGCTGGTCGTATTGGCGATCAATGGTGGCCGTATCGATCACCACGAACGGCGTTTCCTTGGTGTCCGCAAAGGCCTTGATACGGGCAAAGGTATCGGCATCGTAATAATCAGCGAGATGAACGTTGGCAGACTCGATCATGGATGGCGTTTCCCTCCAGAGGGCAAACCAGCATAAAAAAAGGGGCGCCTCAGCCTGACTGAAGTACCCCGGATTGGCGCGATCATCGGGCTTTTTTATAGGCCCCGATATGCGCATATCTACCCATAAATCGGCACCGGCACGATTGAGTTTTTGGTGTCGACCGTAACGAAGCCGCCGGCTTTCGACACATCCTGTCGCAGAAAGCTACAAAAGAAGTTGTGAAATACCTGCAAACCTCCTTTAATTTAAAACTTACACCCCATCATGACGGCGGCAATCTATGTTTTTTGCGAAAAATGATCGTAAACAAGTCCTGGAACAAGCGCTTGACGCAGTCGTCAGTATCGATGAAAAAAACTGCATCACCTTCTTCAACGCCGCCGCCGAAAAGCTCTGGGGCTACCAGCGCAGCGAGGTGCTCGGCCAAAATGTGAAAATGCTGGTACCCCGCGATATTCAGGGCGAACACGACAGCTATATCGGGAAGAACCGGGAAACCGGCAAAGACATTATCGTCGGCACCAGTCGCGATGTGCTGATGACCCGCAAGGATGGCACAACGTTGTGGGCGAACCTGGCGCTGAGCAAGGTTGTTCAGGGCCGCTCGATTACCTACACCGCGTTCGTGCGCGACATTTCAGCCGAGCGTTCAAACCGCGAGATCATCAATCAGACACTGGAACAGGCACTTGACGCCGTGGTGACCATTGATGAAGACAACAACATCACCTTTGCCAACGCGGCGGCTGAAGAACTCTGGGGCTACGATCGCACGGAAATGATCGGCCAGAACGTGAAAATGCTGGTACCCCATGACATTCAGGCCCGGCACGACGATCTGGTGAACGCCAATCGCCGCACGGGCGTGGACAAGATCGTCGGCACCACCCGGGAGGTACCCGTATTCCGCAGAAATGGCGAGAAACGCTGGGCCTCGCTGTCACTTTCCAAGATCCGTCTGGACGACCGCATTCTCTACACCGCGTTCCTGAAAGACGTGACCGAGGAGGTGACGCGCCGAGCCGAGTTTCAGATGCTGTCAATGGTGGCCAATGAGACCGACAACGCCGTCATCATCACCGATCCGAACCGGCACATTGTGTACGTCAACCACGGCTTCACACAGCTGACCGGCTACCATCTGGACGAAGTGCAGGGCAAAAGTCCCGGCGACCTGCTGCAGGGTCCTCATACCGATGAAGCAACCGTCGAGAAAATCCGCACCAAAATCCGCAATAACGAGCCCTTCTACGACGAAATTCTGAACTACGACCGCGATCAGAAACCCTACTGGGTGTCACTGGCGATCAACCCGGTGTTCAACGAGAGCGGCAAGCTGACCCACTATATTTCGATACAGGCCAACGTCACCCAGACCAAAGAGCAATCCCTGGAGTTCACCCGCCGCTTCGAAGCGATCAGTGAGAGCAACGGGGTGGGTGAGTGGGACCTCGAGGGCAGACTGGTGCGGGCCAACCACTATCTGGTGTCGCACCTGGGGGATGCCAGCGAAAATGATCTGGTCAAACGCGTCGGCAACCTGCGGGAAATCCTCGGGAAAGAGGTTTTCGACCGGGTTCTGAACGGTGAGCAGGTCCAGCAGAGCTTCAGTATCCGCAATGCCGGAGGCGCGGAGCACTGGTTTGATTCCACCGTCTGCCCGATTGCGGATTTCACTGGCAACGTGCGCTACATCGTCACCTACGGCATCGACATCAACTCGAAGATG
Source organism: Marinobacter goseongensis (assembly GCF_023156235.1). Classification (GTDB taxonomy): domain Bacteria; phylum Pseudomonadota; class Gammaproteobacteria; order Pseudomonadales; family Oleiphilaceae; genus Marinobacter; species Marinobacter goseongensis. Next base: position 47,039 of record NZ_JAKZAI010000004.1, read on the forward strand.
GAAGCGGTCAAGGTGACCGATCGTGAAATGTCACTGGTGCTGAGCTCTTCCAACGAGATCTCGAAAATTGTCAGCGTGATCAACGAGATTTCCGGGCAAACCAATCTTCTCGCGCTGAATGCCGCGATTGAGGCAGCCCGAGCGGGGGAGGCGGGCAGGGGCTTCGCTGTGGTGGCCGACGAGGTGCGGCAACTGGCGAAGAGAACCAGCCAGTCGGCGGATGAGATCAACCGTCTGGTGGCCGAAACCACCCAGCGGGTTGGCGACCTGGCAACCTCCATCCGCACACTGAACGCCGTCGCCGACGACGACGTCAAGGGTGCCAGTTCTGCGACGGCCAAAAGAGCCTGACGCGATCCTCAGCGCTTTACCAGCGCCAGAAAGGCACCCGCCACCACCGCCGCAGCGCCACCGATGAGGTACCACATGGTTTCATCGGTGAAGCGGCCGGTGAGCGTCTCGGAGATCTGATCGCCGACCGACTCAGACGACTGCCATCCGAAAAACAGCAGCAGTACGCCGACCACTAACAACACCACGCCCATGATTTTTGCTGTGCCCATTCTCTTTCCTCCGTTTGGAATGCGGTAAACACCTGAAACCATAGACCGGTTTCGCTGTGGAAGAAAGGGCAAGCCTAGACCGCAACGGGCCAGAGTGGCTCCGGCTCGGTGGGGCCGTCCGGATCTTCCGGTTCCCACTGCCGGCCCAGATACCCCAGTATCGCCTCCTTGAGCTCACTGCCCTGGCCCAGCCCCTGATTGCCGAACAGGCGGTTGAATTCCAGTACGTAGGGGTAGCCGCCAACGAGCGCAATATCAAAGCCGGCGTGATCCACGCCCAGCTCCCGTGCCAACCTTAACGCCAGCTCCGTCGCTACCAGCGGCACCGGACTGGTATCAATACGCCCGCCCCGGGCCACGTTGTTGTAAAAACCCTGATCCGCCTGGGTGCGCCAATAGGCGGTGACCACCTGATCACCGACGACCACAACCCGCACATCCCGATCGATGGGCAGATACTCCTGGGCATACAGCACCGGCGTATCCTCGCAGTAACGACGCCAGTCATCCCGGGTTTCGATCAGCCAGACTCCCTCGCCCATACTGGCCTTCGGCAACTTGGCCACGAACGGGTGGGTCATGGTGTTCCAGATCAGTTCACGCTCCTGCGGACCGTTCGCCTCGATCACCGTCCAGGGGGTGTGCTCCGGTGCGACCGTCTGGAACGCCCGTGTCATCTCTACCTTGTCGTGGCCAATGCGGTAGCTGGCAACACTCGGAAATACCCGACACTTCAGGCCATGAACCAGGGCATTCAGCTGCCAGTATTCCGGAAACAGAACCCAGTCTGCGTCACGCAGCAGTTCTTTGTGGCGAAGGAATTGATCGGGTTTGAGGACGGTGGTGTTTGGGAAGCCCAGCGTCCGGAAGATATCGAAGGAAACAAGGTGCATGATGCAGCGGCACTCAGGGTGGAATTGAGCGCATTTTATACAGCGGCTGGTGGTTGGCAAGTTGTTTTTTGGGTCTGGCTTTGGGTAGGACTGGGTGAGTTGGGAGAGCGGGGTAGGCCCCCTCTACCCCCATCACCCCCCAACCCGCAGTCCCAAAACAGAAACCCCGAAAAATCACCGAGCCGGACGCTTCTTGGTGCCCTGCTGCGCCACGGCAGTCAGAGGGTCCTCCGGCCAGGGATGTTTGGGGTAGCGGCCGCGGGTATCTTTGCGAACCTCCGGATAGATGTTACGCCAGAAGCTGGCCAGATCGGCGGTGACGGCCAGTGGTCGCTGTGCTGGTGACAGCAGGTGGATCACCACCGGTACCCGTCCGCCGGCCACTCTCGGGGTCTCGGTCCAGCCGAACAGGGCCTGGAGCTTGGCGGCCAGTACCGGGCCGTTGTCGGCGGTGTAATCCAGGCGTACCGACTGTCCGGTCGGGATAGCAAGTGCGACCGGTGCCAGGGTCTGAAGCTGTTGCTGTTGCGGGTAATCCAGCAGACTGTTGAGGGCAGACATCAGCTCCATCCGGCGCAGGTCCGACCAGCGCCCCATTCCCGCCATGAACGGTCCGAGCCATTGCTCCAGGCTGGCCAGTAACGCTGGTTCAGAGGTGTCGGGCCAGCCGTCTTCCGGGCAGGTGTGCGCCAGCAGTTGCACGCGGGCGCACCACTGGCGGCTGCTCTCGGTCCAGGGCAGACTCTCCAGTCCTTTCTTGCGGATGGCGTTCAACAGGCCCCGCTGGACCAGTTCGGGAGCCACCTGGGCCAGCGCTCTTTCCTGCAGCACCAGCTCGCCCAGTTTTCGGACCTTGCGGGCTACCACGGTGCCGCGGGCGTCATCCCAGTGAGCCTCTTCCGTGTCGCGGATGTGGCTGGCCAGATCCTGTTCCAGATCCGCCAGATCCACCGGGTCCGCCAGGTAGATGGTCGCCTCCCGCGCCTTGCCATCCAGCTCGGCCGCGACCAGCCAGTCGTGCCGTGCCAGTGGATCCCCGTCACGCAAGGCCGCGCCTTTCCCGTTGCTGAGCTGATAGCGCGGCGCATCGCCGGAGCGCCTGCGGGCGATGCGATCAGGGTAAGCCAGCGCCAGTAGCCGGCCGATTTCGGTTTCTGTTGGCGTTTGCGGGCCGCCGCTCGATTGACCAGCCAGACGCCGCGCCGCCTGGCCCACCGCCTGCAGACGGGCCGGATCGATTGAACGGTGGCCGCGCTCGCCGTGGAGCACGCGAATGCGCTCGTGCATATCGGCGCCGGAACCGGGGCCCAGCAGGTCGCGCTCACCCAGCAAGGCGGCGAGTTCGGCGGCCAGCACCCCGCACCCGAGGGATCGCCCGCGCAACACCATGTGGGCGAGGCGGGGGTGAATGCCCAGTTCGCGGGCGGCTTTGCCATGATCGGTGATGGCCCCGTCCGCATCCAGCATGTCCAGCCACTGCAACAGGGCCACCGCCTGCTGCCAGTGAGCCCGCGGGGGTTCATCGATCCAGGCCACGCCGGTGGCGTCACGGGCTCCCCACTGGGCCAGCTCAAGCACCAGCGGTGCGAGATCCGCCTCGAGAATCTCCGGAGCGGTGTAATCCGCCAGCCCGAACTGCTCCGATTCCCGCCACAACCGGTAACACACGCCGGGCTCGATCCGGCCTGCCCGACCTTTGCGCTGCTCCGCTGAGGCTTTCGACACCCGGCCGGTCACCAACCGGGTCATGCCGCTGTTGGCATCAAACACGGCACGGCGCTGCTGGCCGCTGTCGATCACCACCCGCACACCTTCAATGGTCAGACTGGTTTCGGCAATGGCGGTGGCCAGCACCACTTTGCGTTGGCCACCGGTCGCCGGTGTAATGGCGCGGTCCTGCTCCGCAGACTTCAGGTTGCCGTACAACGGGGCGATCACTACCTCAGGCGGCAACCGATTCCGCAGCTGTTGCTCCACCCGGCGGATCTCCCCGGCACCCGGCAGGAACACCAGCAAAGAACCGGACTGCTCCTGCAGCGCCTCGTGAACCACCGCAACCACCTGATCCACCACCCGGCCCTGGCGGGGCAGCGGCCGGTACAGCACCTCGACCGGGAACGCCCGTCCCGCACTGCTGAGCACCGGCACATCACCAAGAATGTTTGCAATGGGGGCGGTATCCAGCGTCGCGGACATCACCAGCACCCGCAGATCCTCCCGCAACGCCTGCTGGGATTCCCGCACCAGGGCAAGGCCGAGATCCGCCTGCAGGGAGCGCTCGTGGAACTCGTCAAAGATCACCGCGGCGTAGTCTTCAAGCATCGGATCGCTCTGGATCAGCCGCGTCAGAATGCCCTCGGTCACCACTTCAATGCGGGTCTGCGCCGATACCCTGGTGTCCAACCGGGTGCGATAGCCCACGGTCTGCCCGGGTTTTTCTCGCAGCTGACCGGCCATGAAGCGGGCTGCCGACCGCGCCGCCAGGCGCCTCGGCTCCAGCATCAGGATCTTGCGATCACCGCGCCAGGGGGCATCCAGCAGGGCCAGTGGCACACGGGTGGTTTTACCGGCCCCGGGGGGAGCCTGGAGCAGCACCGTGGTGGTTTCGGCCAGAGTGGCGGTGAGCTTTGGAAGGATGTTGTTGATGGGGAGCATGTTTTTTGTTTGGTCAGGACTGCGTTGGTTGGGGAGGGTATTCCGGTTGTCGCGTCAACTTACCATGGTTGAACTTGGGTTTGTCTGAGAGAAACGGTTTTTGGAGTTTGAGCTGTTTGTCGGATTACGGTTTTGCCTGATCCGACCTATTCCGAAGCAGGCACAAAAAACACGAACACCAGCCCGAACGCCAACGCCGCCACTCCGATCCCGAATGCGCTGACCAGCGTACCCCCCGCATCCAGCCACTGCTTGGTCAGCCATGGGCCCACCATCTGGGTGAAGCCATACAGCGCCACCATGGCTGCCGACAAACGGGGCCCCTGATGGGGATGCAGGGCGCGACCAATGCGCTGGGTCAGCAGCACAGTGCCGAGGAAAGTGCTCCCCACCAGGGCGGCGCACAGAATCAGGCCGATCTCGCTGGGCAGCACCACCGCCGCCAGCACACCGGCCAGTTGGATGATGAAGTTCAGCTTCAGCGCCGGCAGGTCGCCCAGTCTGGCGCCCAGCCGGTTCCAGAGCCAGGGCGCGGGAATGGTCACCAGAGCAACAATGAGCCAGGTGCCGTTCAGTAGCCAGTGCCCGGGTGGCAGCTGTAATTTCGCCAGCAGCGGCAAAAAGGTCATGGGCAGGATGTATCCGAGGCCGGCGCCAGCGTAGGACAGAAACAGCGGGATACTGGCGCGATCCAGCAACGGCGTGGTGGTTTTGACCGGCTTGCCGCTGGCGGCGCCCTGGCGCACCGGCAGCTCCAGTGCCATCAGGCGCGCAGCGCCCCACCACGCCAAAGGCACGGACAGGAGGGCCACCGGCCACCACCGCCCGGCTCCTTGAAGCCAGTCATTGCTGCCGGTCACCACACCGCTGGAGAGCAACAGCCCCAGACCTACGCCGATGTACACCAGCCCGCTCATGGCTGCCCGGTTACGCAGAACCAGCCACTCCAGAATCAGGGCCGGCGCCTGCACAAACACGATGCCGTTGGCGACGCCGTTCAGCCAACGGGTGGCGGATATGACGGTGAGGTGATCGGTCTGGGTCAGGATCAGGGTGGTGGCAACGTGCACCGCCAGCGACACCGGCAACAGGGTGCGTATCTGGTCGACACGATGCCAGCGGATGGCCAGCAGTGCCCCCATCAGGTAACCCAGGTAGTTCCAGGTGGCGACCGCTGCGCCCTCACCGGCGCCAAACTGACCATCATCCACCAAATGGGGTAACAGCGGGGTATAAACGAACCGGCCGAGGCCGTGCACCACCAGCAACACCATCGCCCCGGCAGCAAGCACGGAGAAGAGTTCGCGGGGAGGTGGGGCAGTCTGCGGCAACGTGGTCATAACGGGCAACCCTGAAGAAAACAGGGGCGCAGTTTAAGCCAATGGCAGGATGATGTCAGCGCGACCTTGGGCGGGGGCGGTTCAGCCCGCCCGCGGGTGACTGGCTTTCGACCACTCGTAGATGCGCTCGAACGCTTCCGCCAGGGCTTCTGGATCATGGGGCGGCTGGAGCACCGCGATCATGTCACCGTCCGGATTCAGCAACGCGAAATGGCCGCTGTGGTCCACCAGCAGCTCGCCGTCCACCTGGCGGTGAACGAACACCGCATTCAGGCTTTTGGCCACCTCGCGCAGGGTGTCGATATCACCGGTCAGGCCGTGGAAGTTCTCGCCGAAAAAATCCGTGTAATTGCGGAGCTGTTCGGGCGTGTCGTAGTCCGGATCGGCGGTGATCAGCAGATAGTCCGGCTGGGGCAGTTCCTCCGACAGCAGGTTATCCGTTTGCCGCAGGTTGGCCATGGCCGCCGGGCAGATGTCCGGGCAATTGGTGTAGCCGATAAAGGCGAAGGTCCAGCGCCCTTTGAGGTTTTCGCGGGTGACGGTATCGCCCTGTTCGTTCAGCAGCTCGAACTCCGGCAGCGGGCGCCCGATATCGTACACGTAAGTGTTCAATTCGGTCAGTTCCGGCGCCGGCACAGGTTCCTGTTCGCCAACACTGAATACCTGCCGCCCGACCACCAGCCCGAATACCAGCATCACGACCAGCAGCAGAATAATCAGGGTCAGGCGAATCGAGCCGTTCATGCAATCTCTCTCGGTCGTTGGGTCAGAAGAACACGAAGTGGTCTACCAGCAGCACCACAAACAGGGCCATCAGGTAAGTAATCGAGTACTTGAAAGTATTGAGCGCCACCCGGCGGTCATCGCCTCTCAGCAGGCGGATGGAGTACTGCAGGAAACGCAGCCCCAGAGCCAGTGCACCCACCAGGTAAATGCCCCCGGACATGCCGGTGACGAACGGCAGCACGCTCACGGCCAGCAGCATGAAGGTGTACAGAACAATGTGCAGCTCGGTGTACTTGTTGCCGTGGGTCACCGGCAGCATGGGAATGCCGGCCTTGGCGTATTCCTCTTTGCGATGAATTGCCAGCGCCCAGAAATGGGGCGGCGTCCAGGCGAAGATGATGAGTACCAGCAACAGGGCATGGCCATCCACCTGACCGGTTACCGCGGTCCAGCCCAGCAGGGGCGGCATGGCACCGGCGAGGCCGCCGATAACAATGTTCTGCGGTGTCGCACGCTTGAGAAAGAGGGTATAGACGCCGGCGTATCCAACCAGCGATGCCAGCGTAAGCCAGGCCGTCAGCGCATTGACCTGCCACACCAGCACGGCCATGCCGGACGCCGCCAGCAAGGTGGCGAACACCATAGCGTCCAGCGGGCTGATCTTGCCGGTGGCCACCGGTCGTTTGCGGGTGCGGGCCATCACTGTGTCAATTTTCTGGTCAACCACGTGGTTCACCACCGCCGCCGCCCCGGCGAGCAAGGCGATGCCCAGGTTACCGTACAGCAGCACCTGCCAACCGGGGACGCCGGGCGCCGCCAGCAGCATGCCAATCACCGAGGTCAGGATCATCAGGGCCACAACGCGTGGCTTGGTCAGTTCCAGGAAGTCCCGCCATGAAATGGTGGTATCTGTATTACTGGCAGCGCTCTGGGCCGGCAGTGTTTCCGCATGCTCGCTCATGCCGTCACCTCTCGGTTGATTGTTGTTGTGTTCTGGCGGTTTACCGCATGGGTTTGCGGTTGTTCTCTCAGTCGCCACAGCAGGTTGATCACTGTCAGCAGCAAACCGGCGCCCATGGCGTTGTGAGCCACCGCAATAGAGAGTGGTATATGGAAGGCCACGTTAGCAAGCCCCAAAGCAATCTGTGCGACCAGAACGATGGCCACCAACTGCACGTGCCACCCCAGGGGACTGCCGCGGAAGCGACGCCACATCAGCGCCAGCAGCACAGTGAAATAGCCAAGGACCAGCACCGCACCGACCCGGTGAGTAACGTGAATGGCAACCCGGCCATCGGCGGTCAGCTGGCCACCCAGATAGTTGGGGCCCACATGCTGGGCAACATCGAAACCGTGTTGGAAATCCATGTCCGCGGGCCACCACTCACCTTGGCAGGTGGGCAACTCCGGGCACGCGACCGCAGCGTAGTTGGCGGCGGTCCATGCACCGAGCGCAATTTGCATCACCACCAGCGCCAGGCCGCCGAACAGCCACGGCCGGAAGCGGCCGGCGGGGCGGCGGCCCCGGTCCGGTTCAGGGGTGTCCTTCTGCCGGCCACGCAGGCGCAGAGTCAACAGGGTGAGCATGCTGATGGTGGTGAAGCCACCCAACAGATGGAGCGCAACCACCTGTGGCCAGAGCTTCAGGGTGACCGTCCACATGCCAAACGCGCCCTGAAGCACGATGAACCCGGCAATGAACACGGGCAGTTTGACCGGCAGATCCTCGCGGCGATGACGAACGGCGTAAGCCGCCAGCCCGAACACCACCAGGCCAAGAATACCGGCGGCATAACGGTGAATCATTTCCGGCCAGCCCTTTTCCACTTCCACCGGTGTGTCCGGGAAGCGGGCGTTGGCAATGGCAATGCTTTCCGCACTCTGGGGCACGGACAGGAAGCCGTAACAGCCGGGCCAGTCCGGACAGCCGAGACCGGCATCCACCAGTCGTGTCCACGCGCCCAACATGATCACCACAGATGCCAGCAGGGTGGCAAACAGCGACCAGCGCCCGAGAACACGGGCACGGTGGGAAAGAGAAGCCTGAGGCTGGTTCAAAGTCCACTTCCTCCACACATCAGATTAGCCAATCTGGGACAGTTTCATCAGATGCTTCAGATCCTTGAGCAGCGCCTTGCCGGAGTGCTCATTGCCATAATGCATCATCACGTTGCCGAAAGGATCGATCAGCAGGATCCGCGGCTCCTGCTGCGGCCGAATGCCCGCTGGCCAGGCCGGGGCTTTTCCGCCGCGCAGCTGCAGACGTTCCATGGCGCTGTACTCATCGCCCCACCGGGTTTCAAGTGACGACGGCACCGAGCCAAGCCAGGCTGCGCGGGTTATGCGATCGGCATGCTTACCGAGGGCAATATTGACCTGACGGGCGAGATACAACAGATTTTCGCATGGCTCGGTGCAATCTCCGGCGACCACCAGCATCATCCACTCGGCGTCGGCATGTTCAGGACCGAAACGATCGGCCAGGAGCTCGCCTTCAGAGGTCTGCAGGTGGAATTCGGTCACCGGGACCGGCGGCAGAACCAGCTCGCCGTTGTTGGTGTGGCCGGCCGGGTTGAGCCAGCCGGTGTAATACATGATGGTGGCAAACACCATCGGGCCGAAACCGATCAGAAACAGCAGCAAGGCTGTTCTGCGGCCACGGCGGACCTGTTCGGGAGTGGGGCCTTCACTGTGGTGCCCGGAAGTCCCTTTAGCCATTGTCGTTGTCATTATTGGCTCCTGTTTTTCGGTAACTCGCTACCACGGTCAATATAACCAGTGCGGCGGCCAGTGAAAACCACTGAAATGCATATCCGTAGTGGGTCTGCGGTCCCATCAGGTCCGGCGCCCAGTCTGCCCGGTAGGCCCCGGGCTGGTCGCGGTCCGACAGCCGGACCACCGCATTGGCCAGTTCCGTCTCCTGTTGCGCTGCCAGTGCCGGCGGCAGAGTCTGTACCCGGCGCGGCCAGCCCTCTGTCCGGGCCTCGTTGCTGGCCAGCACCGGCGGCTCGGGAAAGGCGGCGACACGACCGGCGATGCTCACCGTGCCCGCCGGCGAGCTGATCGCAGGCAGTTCGCTGCGGGTGCGCGGCGCCTGTATCCAGCCACGGTTCACCACCACCGGGCGACCCTCCGTCGGGTAAAACACGGTCAGTACCTCATAGCCGGGGATGCCATCACGGGTGCGATTATCCAACAGCCAGGTCCTGTCGCTGTAGCGACCCTGAAGGCTCACCGGGCGCCCGTCACTCAGACCCCGGGATTCCTGCTGGAGCCAGCTCAGGTTGTTGGCCTGTTGCTGCCACTGCTGCAATTGCTGCTGTTTGTCTTCCGCCCGCCCCAGTTGCCAGACACCGAGACTGATCAGCAACGGCAGAAACAACCCGGCAAACAGGAGCAGGCGCCAGTCGAACTGCCAGTGCCGGCGCTCAGACAAACCCTGAACCTGATTGCTCTGCTATAGTGACCTGACAATAAACACCATCAGACACGGAAACTCCCATGCTGAAAGCCGTTGTAATCCTACTCATGCTGGCTGTCGTCTTCAGTCTGTTCAGCGGGCTGTTCTTCTTGATCAAGGACGGCGGCAAAACCAACCGGGTGGTGAACTCACTGACGGTGCGGGTAGCGCTGAGTGTGGTGCTGTTGCTGGTAATCCTGATCTCCCTCTGGCAAGGGGGCCTGGTGCTGAACCCGACCCCCTGACGCCCGGTCAGATGACGTAAACGAACACGAACAGACCCAGCCAGACCACGTCCACAAAATGCCAGTACCAGGCCGCGGCTTCGAATCCGAAATGCTTTTCGGCCGTGAAATGACCCTTGTTGATGCGGATCAGCATGATCGCCAGCATCAGTGTGCCCAGCATGACATGGGCACCGTGGAAACCGGTCAGCATGAAGAAGGTGCTGCCATAGATGCCCGATTGCAGGGTCAGGTCCAGATCGCGGTAGGCGTGCAGGTACTCGTAGCCTTGTACGAACATGAACACCACCGCGAGGCCGATGGTCATCGCCAGCCAGAGCTTCAGTTTCTGGCGATTATCCTCTTTGATCGCATGGTGAGCCACGGTCACGGTGAAGGACGAGGTCACCAGCAAAATGGTGTTGATCAGCGGCAGACCCCAGGGCCCGATCACTTCTTTCGGGCCCGGATAGGCGCCCGGATCCGGGTTGCTGATCAGTGGCCAGGTGGCCTGGAAACCTTCCCACAGCATGTTGCTGCTGCCTCTGTCGCCTTCGCCACCGAGCCACGGCACTGCAAACACCCGGGCATAGAAGAGGGCGCCGAAGAAGGCGGCAAAGAACATCACTTCCGAGAAAATGAACCAGCTCATGCCCCAACGAAAAGAGCGATCCATCTGCGGGCTGTAGAGGCCCGCGCGACTTTCCTTGATCACGTGTCCGAACCAGCCGAACAGCATATAGGCCATGATCACCGAACCGACCAGGAACATGATCCAGGATCCGGTGGTCGACTCGCCCTGTTTGCCATTCACCATGATGGCGGCAACCCCGTACAGGGTCACACCCAGGCCAACCGTTGCAATGATCGGCCATTTGCTTTGTTCGGGAACGTAATAGGTCTGGTTATCCGCCATGTCAGTCTCCGATGGCTTATCCGTTATCGTTTGTTGTTTTCCTGACCCGGGAATTGTCGGATACGGCCGGCGCGACGTCCTGGTCATACAGCGTGTATGACAGGGTCAGCTTGGTGATGTGCTCCGGCAGGTCCTTATCCACGATAAAGATCAGTGGCATCTCGACGCTTTCACCAGCCTCCAGTGGCTGCTGGTTGAAGCAGAAGCATTCGGTCTTGTGAAAGTACAGGGTGCCCTCTGACGGTGACAGGCTGGGTACCGCCTGACCGACCATGGCCCGGTCCGTCGGGTTCTGGGCAAAATAATTGATGGTCACCGGCTCGCCCGGGTGCACTTCGATGCTGCGAGTCACCGGCCGGAACGTCCAGGGCATGTCGGGACCGTTCTGGGCCAGGAACTGCACCCTGACCGTGCGGTTTTCATCCCGCTCGACGGCTACGGTGGATTCGTAACGCCCACCGGTTTTGCCGTTGATCCCGGTAATTTCACAAAACACGTCGTACAGCGGCACCATGGCGAAACCGAAGGCAAACATGCCCAGCACGCCGGCCATACACCAACCAACCACCCGCACATTGGTGCGGCGTGGCTGTTGCGGGGTCTGATTTGCGTCGGTCATGGCCTGGTGCTCCGGTTATTTGACCACGGGCGGCGTCGAGAAGGTGTGGTAAGGCGCCGGTGAAGGCACCGTCCACTCCAGCCCTTCGGCGCCGTCCCAGGGCTTGGCAGAGGCTTTCTCGCCACCTTTCACGCACTTCACCACGATCAGCAGGAACAACAGCTGCGACGCGCCGAACATGAACGCACCCACGCTGGACACCATGTTGAAGTCAGCGAATTGCAGTGCGTAGTCCGGAATCCGTCGCGGCATGCCGGCCAATCCGAGGAAGTGCATAGGGAAGAACGCCAGGTTCATGCCCACGAACGACAGCCAGAAATGGGTCTTGGCCAGGGTTTCGTCGTACATGTGCCCGGTCCACTTCGGCAGCCAGTAATAGGCCGAGGCGAAGATGCCAAAGATCGCACCCGGCACCAGCACATAGTGGAAGTGGGCCACCACAAAGTAGGTGTCGTGGTACTGGAAGTCCGCCGGTGCAATGGCCAGCATCAGGCCTGAGAAGCCACCGATGGTAAACAGGATCACGAAGGCCACCGAGAACAGCATCGGCGCTTCAAAGGTCAGCGAACCACGGAACATGGTGGCCACCCAGTTGAACACCTTCACCCCGGTGGGCACCGCGATCAACATAGTCGCATACATGAAGAACAGCTGGCCGGCGATCGGTATACCCACGGTGAACATGTGGTGCGCCCAGACCACGAACGACAGCAGGGCAATTGCACCGACGGCGTACACCATGGAGGCATAACCGAACAACGGTTTGCGGGAGAACGCCGGGATGATATGGGACACCGCGCCGAACGCCGGCAGGATCATGATGTAGACCTCCGGGTGGCCGAAGAACCAGAACACGTGCTGGAACAGCACCGGATCACCGCCGCCCGAGGCATCGAAGAAGCTGGTGCCGAAGTTGATATCCATCAGCATCATGGTGACCACGCCCGCCAGTACCGGCATGACGGCAATCAGCAGGAACGCGGTGATCAGCCAGGTCCAGACGAACAGCGGCATCTTCATCAGGGTCATGCCCGGTGCCCGCATGTTGAGGATGGTAGCAATCACGTTGATCGCACCCATGATCGACGACACACCCATGATGTGTACCGCGAAAATGAAGAAGGTGGTACTTGGCGGCCCGTAGGTCGTCGACAGGGGCGCGTAGAAGGTCCAGCCGAAGTTCGGTGCACCGCCGGACATGAACAGCGTGGACACCAGGATCAGGAACGCACACGGCAGCAACCAGAAACTCCAGTTGTTCATCCGTGGCAGCGCCATGTCGGGTGCGCCGATCATCAGTGGCAGCATCCAGTTAGCCAGCCCCACAAAGGCCGGCATCACGGCACCGAACACCATGATCAGACCGTGCATGGTGGTCATCTGGTTGAAGAATTCCGGCTCGACAATCTGCAACCCGGGCTGGAACAGCTCCGCCCGGATGACCATGGCCATGGAGCCCCCGAGCAGGAACATGGCAAAGCTGAAGATCAGGTACATGGACCCGATGTCTTTATGGTTGGTCGTCAGCAACCACCGGCTGAAGCCTTTGGCCGGGCCGTGGTGATGATGATCCTGGGCGTGGGTATCTGCAACCGCACTCATGAAAAACCCCCGTTACCGCCTGTTATTCCGGCTGGTGATGTCGTTTGAGGAATCATTCCTGATTCTTGTACTCGAATACTTCTTTCGGTGTGATCATCTCGCCGGTGTTGTTACCCCATGCGTTACGCTCGTAGGTGATCACCGCGGCCAGATCCACTTCACTGAGCTGGTCGCCGAAAGCCTGCATCGAGGTTCCGGGAACCCCGTTCACCACGACGTTCAGGTGAGCCTGCATGTCTTCGGTTGCTATCTGACTTCCCTTCAGCGCCGGGAATGCCGGTGGCGCGCCGCTGCCGTCAGCCTGGTGACAGGCTGCACAGGCACTGGCATAGGCTTTCTCGCCACGCTCCATCAGCTCGGCCATGCTCCAGTCTTTGCTGGTCAGCTCGCGCTCGCGCTCGGCCGCCGCCCGTTGGTCCGCGACCCACTGATCGTATTCTTCCTGGGGCACCGCCTTGACCACTACTGGCATGAAGCCATGGTCTTTGCCGCACAGCTCGGTGCACTGGCCGCGGTAGATACCGGGCTCGTCCACGCGAGTCCAGGTTTCGTTGATAAAGCCGGGAATGGCGTCTTTCTTGACACCGAAAGCGGGCACCCACCAGGAGTGGATCACGTCGTTGGCGGTCAGCAGCAGCCGCACCTTCTTGCCCACCGGAATCACCAGCGGGTTGTCGACATCCAGCAGGTAATTCTCGGTCTTGGCGACGCGGTTGTAGATCTCGTCCTTGCTGGTCGACATGTTCGAGAAGAAACCGAAATCCTCCTCGATGTAGTCGTACTTCCATCGCCACTGGTAGCCGGTGACCTTGATGTCAACATCCGATTCGGTGGTGTCGTACATATCAACCAGTGTGGCCGTGGCGGGAATGGCCATGACCACAAGAATGACGAACGGAATGATGGTCCAGAGTATTTCCACCAGGGTGTTCTCGTGGAAATTCGCCGGTTTGGCGCCCTTGGACTTTCGGTGAGCGAAGATTGACCAGAACATCACCCCGAATACCACGACGCCGATGGCGACACAGATCCAGAGAATGGTCATATGAAGGCTGAAAATTTCATTACTGGTACCGGTGACCCCGGGTGCCATGTTCAACGTCCAGTCCGCCATGGACCAGGCGGGGAACATCAGGCCGCCCAAAAGGACACCTGCCCGCTTAGCGTGCACGCGCATACTGTGTCTCCACAGAGTGTTATTCTTGTCGGATTTTGGCGTTCGATCCCTCCGTTCCGGCGGCGCTCGCACACGCAATCGGTTCAGAGTGGAAGTCTGCTTATGGATAACTCAGTGTGGAGTATAGACACAGATCAAAGAAAAGCTAAAAAACGACTAAACCCAAAAGTACTAAGAAGGTATCTTTAAGAATCAAATTGAATAAGCGTTTCTCGCTCTCCGTCACAGACCGCCGGCTGTGGGCCCTCGCCTGGCCACTGATGCTGACCAATCTGACCGTCCCTCTGTTGGGTCTGGTGGATACCGCTGTGCTCGGCCACCTGGACAGCCCGGAATATCTGGGGGCCGTGGCGGTGGGCGCCAATCTGTTCAGCATTCTGTACTGGACCTTCGGCTTCATGCGTATGGGCACCACTGGCCTCGCAGCTCAGGCCTGGGGCAAGCGCGACGAATTCGGTCAGGTGGCCCTGTTGGTGCGCTCGCTGGTTCTGGCTGTCGGCATCGGGCTATTGCTGATTCTGTTCCACCAACCGCTGATTCAGCTGGGCCTGACCCTGATGAACCCCAGTGAACGGGTTACCGAACTGGCCGCCAGCTACGCGGCCATCCGGATCTGGAGCGCGCCGGCGGTGTTGTGCCAGTACACCCTGGTGGGCTGGCTGATCGGCACCCAGTTTGCCCGTGCACCCATGATCATGCTGATTGTCGCCAACAGCCTGAACATCGTTCTGGACGTGCTGTTCGTCACGGTGTTCGGCTGGAACAGCCAGGGCGTGGCGATTGCCACCGTCATTGCGGAATATTCAGCGGCGGCGATCGGGTTTCGCCTGGTCCTGCTGCGCCTGCCGGCGGACCAGGGCTTCAGCCGCGCGCTGATGGGCCAGCTGTCAGACTATGCGCGGATTCTTCAGGTCAATCACTACATCATGGTGCGAACCATTGCGTTGCTGCTGGTGCTGGCGTTTTTTACCGCCCAGGGTGCACGGCAAGGGGATACCATCCTCGCCGCCAACGCGGTGCTGATCACCTTTCTGCTGGTGATTTCTAACGGCCTGGACGGTTTCGCCAATGCCGCCGAAGCGCTGATCGGGGAAGCCGTCGGCAAGGGTAGCCGCCGACGCTTCCGGCTGGTGTTCCGCACCGCATTGCGCTGGTCACTGTATGGCTCGCTCATCTTCACCGTGGCCTTTGTACTGGGCGGGCGCCATCTCATCAGCCTGCTCACCGGCATTGACGAGGTTCGTACCACGGCCTGGCAGTACCTGCCGTGGCTGTGGGCGCTCCCGCTCACTGCGGTCTGGGGCTTCCTGCTGGACGGCGTATTCATTGGCGCCACCCGAACCCGCGACATGCAGAACACCATGCTGTTCTCAGCCCTGGTGGTATTCCTGCCGGTCTGGTGGCTGACCACAGGCTGGGGCAATCACGGCCTGTGGTTCTCGCTGATCTGCCTGATGGTGGCCCGTGCCCTCACCATGGGCGGCCTGTTTCTGGCCCACAGCCGCCGTGATCGCTGGTTTACTCCCCAGTGACGATTATCGAAAAGCAGGCTGGAAAATCTCGACTACAATAATTCTAAACGGCAGGCTTGTCGCGGTAGCCAGCCCCTGCTCACCTGCCCCCAGCGACCCTTTTGTGAACCATGGGAGGCGCCTTGCGACCTCATCTCGTTCAGACACCGGCAATCCCTGAAATGACACCACAGGCAGTCCTCAACATTATTGACCAGGCACGACGGCAGGAAGCCCGCTCCGGCACTTTTCTTCGCCAGCTGAGGGAGAAAGCTGCGTCCTTGCCGGGCACCATCACCATAGAGGGATACCAACCGGCTACCTGCCTGTTCCAGTTTGCGGTGGAATACATCGAAATGGCACCGCGGCTGATCGAGTGCGTGGAAGCCTGCGCCCGGGAAGCCGACAAGGCCGATCTGTTCGCTCCGTTCATCGATGCCGCCACCCGCTATTTCACTCAGCCGTCGGTGCTGCTGGTGCGCTATGACGGTCTCGACGGCCTGCTGATCCGTGCCTACCTGTGCCATCGTCTGATGGAGGAGATGTATGAGAACAACCGCTCCATCCGCGCCAGTGACCTGGTGGACATCGAGACCACCCAGGCCAACCTCCTGGTACACCAGCTGATCGGTGAGCCCTTCGCCAACGAACTCGACGACGCCATCACGCTGACCGTTCTCCAGATCGCCGGCACACCGGACTATTACGAACTCAATCTCGACCCGTTTGTGGAGCACGCCAGGAACGCCGCCTGGGACTGGATGCGGCACTACTGGGAAAACCTGCTGGTGCGCAACCACATTCGTTTCTCGCTGGGCAACAGCCTCTGATTGCAGGTAATCTAGCGCCTTTCTGAATGCCTACCGATGATGACCTGAAAGGAGACTCCCATGCTGGATAACGCAGACCTTGGAAAACTGATCATTCGCCTGACGCTCGGCGGCATCATGCTGTTTCATGGCGTGGCCAAATTGTTCCACGGTGTCGGCTTTATTGAAGGTCAGCTGGCCAGTCACGGGATCCCTGCGTTCTTTGCCTACGGCGTTTTCATCGGCGAGCTGCTGGCGCCGCTGATGGTGGTGCTGGGTTACCAGACCCGCATTGGCGCGCTGCTGATTGCCTTCAACATGCTGGTGGCCATTGCGCTGGTGCACGGCCACGAGTTGATGGCGCTGGGCAGCAACGGAGGCTGGGCGCTGGAGCTGCAGGGCTTCTTCCTGTTTACTGCGATTGCCCTGATGTTCCTCGGGCCGGGTCGCTATAAACTGAAGAACTGACCCACCGGCTGACCCGGTTTCGACCGGCTTTCTTGGCGGCGTAGAGCGCCTCGTCCGCACGCTGGATGAGCTCGGCGGGCTCGCCGCCCGGCCACTGAGCTCCCACAGCACCGACACCTGATCCGCCGACAGCCCTCATGCATCCCTGTCAGATTGGTGTTAACTTTAGACGCTTACCGGCGGAACGTCTTCCGCCGGGGTCAATAACGTCAATCCGCTCCGGAGACCGCCGATGACGGACAAAAAACCAGAATTGCGCCCGGGCAGGTATCGCCATTACAAGGGAAAGGACTATCAGGTACTCGAGGTTGCCCGCCACAGTGAAACCGAGGAGAAACTGGTGGTGTATCGCTGCCTGTATGGTGACCACAGCCTCTGGGTTCGCCCGCTTGCCATGTTCCAGGAGACCGTGGATGTTGCCGGTGAGCAGATTCCCCGCTTTGCCTGGGTCAGTGAAGACTGACTTCATCCGGTTTTGACTGCTGCAACGATTTCCTGCACATTAGCGCGCTTTTCATGATGCCGGCCCCCACAAGGGGCCGGGTAAACCTGTAATTCCTATCCGGAGTTTTGCCATGAATGCCGTTGTTGCTGCGGTTGCCATCATGCTCGTGCTGAGTTTGTGCCGCATTCACGTTGTTGTTGCCCTGATCATCGGTGCCGTATCCGGCGGCCTGATCGCTGGGCTGTCCCTGGAAGCCACCATCGAGGCCTTCAATAACGGTCTTGGCGGCGGTGCCACCGTGGCACTGTCCTACGCCACCCTGGGCGCGTTTGCCGTGGCCATCGGCAAGTCCGGTCTTGCCCACGCCCTGGCCGACAAGGCGCTGGCACTGGTCGGCCGCCAGAACCCGGGCATGGCCGTTGGCGGGCTGCGCTTCCTCATCATCGGCCTGCTGCTGGCCATTGCCATCTCATCCCAGAACATCCTGCCGATCCACATCGCGTTCATACCCCTGGTGGTGCCACCGTTGCTGTACGTGATGGCGAAACTGAACATGGACCGCCGTCTGGTCGCCTGTGTACTGACCTTTGGTCTGATCACCCCGTACATGTTCCTGCCGGTGGGGTTCGGCGGCATCTACCTGAACGAAATCCTGCTGGCCAATGTGGGCGACAACGGCGTCGATGCCAGCGATCTGAACGTCATGTTTGCCATGGCCCTGCCGGCCCTCGGCATGCTCTGTGGCCTGCTGGTGGCGGTCTTCTTCAGCTACCGCGGTGATCGCCACTACAATATGGAAACGCTGGCAAAAACCGAGCGGGTCGATGTGCACTACAACAGCCGCACCTTGTTCATGGCGCTGGTCGCTATTGTCACGGCCTTCGTGGTCCAGCTCTGGCTGGGCTCGATGATTCTCGGCGCCCTGGCCGGTTTCGTGCTGTTCAATGTGTCCGGAGTGGTCAAATGGAAAGAGGCCGACGACCTGTTTACCGAGGGCATGAAGATGCTGGCAATGATTGGCTTCATCATGATCGCAGCCTCCGGGTTTGCCGAGGTAATGCGGGAAACCGGCGAGATCAAGACGCTGGTGGAAAGCTCGGCGGCCACCATCGGTGACAACAAGGCCATGGCCGCCTTGCTGATGCTGGTGGTGGGCCTGCTGATCACCATGGGCATCGGCTCGTCATTCTCCACCATCCCCATCATCGCCGCCCTGTATGTGCCCCTGGCCCTGCAGATGGGCTTCAGCCCGCTGGCCATCGTCGCCCTGGTCGGCACCGCCGGTGCCCTGGGCGATGCTGGCTCCCCGGCGTCCGATTCCACCCTTGGGCCCACGGCCGGCCTGAACGTGGACGGCCAGCACAACCACATCTGGGACACGGTAGTGCCGACGTTCCTGCACTATAACCTGCCGTTACTCGGGTTCGGGTGGTTGGCGGCTATGGTGCTTTGAGTTTGATGGTTTGAATTTGGTGCGTGCCTGCTTTTGTAGCCTGCTGGTTGGCAGGGGTAAGGGTTTCCCGGTTAACGCACCAAAGCAATCTCTGATTGGTCAAAAAAAAGAGGGTCTGGCGGCACATTCCAAAACATTAAAAGAAACCGTGTTTCTCCGTTTTGGAATGTTCCCCCAGACCCTCTCACTCTCCCAACAAGCAGGCTACAAGGCCAATCCCAGACCTCAGTCCTCAGACCCGGACTTGAAAAACACCACCTGCTTCACCGTATGGTCGTCTTCATTCTTGCGCTTGTTCACCCGCGTCTCCAGCTCGGGCGCAGCGGGCTGCTCCACGTCCGACACCGCATCGGTGAAACCGCAGGCCACGCACTCGCGCACCTGATCGTCATCGTCGGTGGTGAACATCATGATCTTGTCCATCTCCGCGCAGCGGGGGCAGACGGCACCGGCGATAAAGCGTTTCGGGCTCGCCATATCAAGCAGCCTCCCCGGTGATGCCGTTCTGCCGCAACAACGCATCCACCTGCGGTTCGCGGCCGCGGAAGGCCTTGAACAGTTCCATCGGCTCCTGGGACCCGCCTTTCTCAAGGATGTTGTGCAGGAAGGCCTTGCCGGTTTCCGGATCGAAGATGCCGCGCTCCTCAAACAACGAGAAGGCATCCGCTGCCAGTACTTCTGCCCACTTGTAGCTGTAGTAACCCGCGGCGTAACCGCCCGCGAAGATATGAGAGAAGCTGTTGGGGAAGCGGTTGAACGCCGGAGCCTGGACCACTGCGATTTCTTCCCGCACGGTACGGTGCATATCCAGCGGGTTGGTGGGGGCGTCACTGGTGAATTCCGCGTGCAGGCGGAAATCGAACAGGGAGAATTCCAGCTGGCGCACCATGGCCATGCCGGACTGGAAGTTCTTGGCCGCCAGCAGTTTCTGCAACAGATCGTCCGGCAGCGGTTCCCCGGTGTCGTGGTGCGAGGCGATCAGCGCCAGGGACTCCGGGTTCCAGCACCAGTTCTCCAGGAACTGGCTGGGCAGTTCCACCGCGTCCCACGCCACGCCATTGATACCGGACACATCAATCACATCCACCTGGGTCAGCATGTGGTGCAGGCCGTGGCCGAATTCGTGGAACAGGGTGGTCACTTCGTCGTGGGTCAGCAGGGACGGCTTGCCGTTCACCGGCGGGGTGAAGTTACAGGTCAGGAACGCCACGGGCAGTTGCAGCTGCCCGCGCAGGTTCTGCCAGCGTACCCGGCAATCCGCCATCCAGGCGCCGCCACGCTTGCCCTGGCGGGCAAAGAGGTCAAGATAGAACCAGGCCAGCGGCTCGCCATTGCGGCTGATGCAGTAGGCGGTGGCGTCCTCGTGCCAGGTTTCCACCTCGGGCTTTGCCTCGATCTGGACATCGAACAGCTTTTCCGCCACGCGGAACAGACCCGGCACCACCTTGTCCACCGGGAACCAGGGACGCAGGGTTTCCGGGGAGATGTCGTAGCGCTGCTGGCGCAGTTTTTCGCTGTAATAGCCCAAATCCCACGCCTGCAGATCGTTGACCCCGTACTCGTCTCTGGCGAACGCCTGCAGTTCGGAAAACTCCTTCTCCGCCTGCGGCTTGGCTTTGGTCGCCAGCTGGTTGAGGAAGTCCAGCACTTCGTCGGTGCTGCGGGCCATTTTGGTGGCCAGCGAGCGCTCGGCGTAGTTGTCAAAGCCCAGCAACTGGGCGAGGGCATGGCGACGCTTGAGGATTTCCGCCATCACCGGCGTGTTGTCCCAGGTACCGGCGTCCGGGCCCATGTCGGAGGCACGGGTCACAAAGGCTTCGTAGACTTCGCGCCGCAGGTCGCGGTTGTCACCGTAGGTCATCACCGGGAAGAAGCTGGGGAAATCCAGGGTGATCACATAGCCATCAAGGTCTTTCTGTTTGGCCGCCTGTCTGGCGCCGTCAATGGCGCTCTCCGGCAGACCCACCAGCTGATCAACGTCGGTTATGTGTTTGTACCAGTGCTGGGTGGCATCCAGCACGTTATCGCTGAACCGGTTGGACAACTCCGCCAGCTCCCGGGACAATTCCGCATACTGTTTTTTCTGCTCCGCGGGCAGATCCACGCCACCCAGGTGGAAGTCCCGCAGGGTATTCTCTACCGACTTGCGCTGGGCCTCGCTCAGCTGACCGAAATCCTCACGCGCTGCCAGTTTCTTGTAGGCGTTACACAGGGCTTCGTTCTGGCTCAACTCGGTACTGTACTCGGTGAGTTTTTCGAGGCAGCGCTTGTAGACCTTGCGCAGCTCGTCGTTGTTCATCACGCCGTTCAAGTGCGAAATCACCGACCAGGCGTTGCTGAGCTTGTCTTCCAGCTCCTGCATCGGCTGCGCCAGGGTGGTCCAGTCCGGGTCTTCATTCTGGGCGAGACTGGCGATTTTCATGCGGTTTTCACTGAGAATCTGGTCAATCGCCGTGTCCATGTGCTCGGTGCGGACATGGTCGAACTTCGGCAGCAGGTCGTCGGTCAGTAGCGGGTTATTCATAGGTCCCCTTCTCAACTATCAATTTGTGAGGTAGCGTCGGCTTATCAGACCTCGGGGAAAGGCCCCTCCCACAGGCACCCCGAGCCTCCGGGTAAACGCTCTACAGGTATATGTAATGACGAATGTACGTTCTCACAAGGGTATCACGCCACAATTTGGCGAGCGCGCCTGGATTGACCCCAGCGCGGTGGTTATCGGCGACGTCAGAACCGGGGATGACTGTTCCATCTGGCCGATGACGGTAGTGCGGGGTGACATGCACAACATCCGCATCGGCCACCGCTGCAGCGTGCAGGACGGTTCGGTGCTGCACATCACCCACGCCAGCGATTTCAACCCCGGGGGCTACCCGCTGACGCTCGGCGATGACGTCACCGTGGGCCACAAGGCTTTGCTGCACGGCTGCACCATCGGCAGCCGGGTGCTGGTGGGTATGGGCTGCATCATCATGGACGGTGCCGTGGTGGAAGACGATGTAATCGTGGCCGCAGGCTGCCTGGTACCGCCGGGGAAAACCCTGAAGTCCGGCTATCTGTATGTGGGCTCGCCCTGCAAACAGGCGCGGCCGCTGAGCGAAAAGGAGCTGACTTTCTTCCGCTACACCGCTGCCAATTACGTCAAGCTGAAAGACCAATACCTTAATGATCAGTAACCGGGTGGTCTGACTTCCCCGCCTTCGCCGTATGTTTCCCTGCGATGACAGTTCGCAGGAGCTGCTGTGTCACCGCTTTCCGGTCCGCGATCACGGACCGTTTTCTACGGAGGCAATGGTGAAGGAACTGGATTTTCCCCTGTCAGACCGAACGCGGTTGTATCTGGACGCCATCGCTGCGCCGTTGTCTCAGCCTCAGCGTCAGGATCTTGCCCGGGTCATCGCGCAAGCGCTCGCCGCTGGCCAGGTGTCGACCGACGGCCAGGTGAGATCGCTGGCGCTTGACTGGAGCGACCGCCAGCAGGCTGCGACGCGGCCGCAACAGCCGCCACTGCGGCGGACCAGCATGGGCTACTTCCACCATGGCGGATAATGCCTCCAACTGGAAAGCGGTTGCGATACGCCGCCGTGCGGTGCTCGCCCTGGTGGTGTTTACACAGACCACGCTGGCCGTAGGGTTACTGGCGCAGATTCTGCCGGACGCCACCACGCTGACGGGCCTGACCATCATCGGTCTGTTCGCCCTGTTGCAACTGTGGATTGCGGTGGGCTTCTGGACAGCCCTGACCGGCGTGCTGATGCGCCTGCGCGGCGGCGACCCTCTCAACCCAGGCCATCGTCTGGCCGCCAGCGGGCTTGACGACACCCCGCTCGCCGCCACCGCCGTGGTCATGCCTATTTATCATGAACCGGTACAACGCACCCTGGACGGCCTCAAGGCGATCTACCGGGATCTGGAACGCAGCGGCCAGCTGCAACACTTCGAATTCTACATTCTCTCGGACAGCCGGGACCCCGAGGTCTGGCTGGCGGAACGGGCTCATTGGCAGGCGCTGTGCCGGGAGCTGGGCAGCGACCGTATTTTCTATCGCCGGCGTACCGTCAACCTCAACTACAAAAGCGGCAATGTGGCCGATTTCCTGCGCCGCTGGGGCAGGGCGTATCGCTACCTGGTGGTACTGGACGCCGACAGCCTGCTCAGCGGCGAGTGTCTGACCCGGCTGGTGCAGGTGATGGAACACGCACCCCGCACCGGCATACTGCAGACCGCTCCCCGGCTGGCGCGGGCAAGTACCTGGTTTGCCCGCCTGCAGCAGTTTGCCAGTCACGCCTACGGCCCGCTGTATACCCGCGGGCTGGCGGCGATTCAGATGGGCGAGGCGGCCTATTGGGGCCACAACGCCATTCTCCGGGTTGAGGCATTCATGAGCCATTGCGGATTGCGCAAGCTCCGGGGCCCGGGACTGTTTGGTGGCCCGGTGATCAGCCACGATTTCGTCGAAGCCGCCTACCTCGGGCGGGCCGGCTACGACACCTGGCTGGTGCCGGAACTGGCCGGCAGTTTCGAGGAATCCCCGCCGAGTCTTGAAGACGATCTGGTGCGGGACCGCCGCTGGTGCCGCGGTAATCTGCAACATCTCTGGATCCTGTTGTTCGAACCCGGGCTGACCTTTGCCCACCGCATGGCGCTGTTTACCGGTGTCATGTCTTATGTGGCCTCCCCCTTATGGCTGACGTTCCTGGCGCTTTCTGCGGTGGTGGCCCTGCAGCCGGCGATGGTCTCCACCCTGAGCGATGCTCACCACAGCGGCGCCGGTGTCGCGGCGTGGGTACTGACCATCAGCACGGTGTCGATGCTGTTCGGACCGCGCGTGCTGGCCATCGCCGACGTGTTACTGGCCGGGCAGGGCAAGGCCTTTGGTGGTCGCCGCCGTTTGCTGGCCAGCGCCATCGGGGAAACCCTGGTGTCGCTGCTGCTGGCCCCGGTCCGCATGGTGGCCCACAGCCGCTTTGTGCTGACCGCACTGGCCAATCTTCCGGTGTTATGGGCCGGGCAGAACCGCACGGACCGGACCTCCTGGCGCAGGGCACTGGCCGCCCACGGCCCGGGTCTGCTGGCAGGCAGCGCACTGCTGGCGGTCGGCGCTGCCTCAGGGAACATGCTCTGGCTGTGGACCCTGCCCATCACCCTGCCGCTGGTACTGGCACCGGTCATGGCCGTGCTGCTCAGTCGATACGCATCCCCCCGGTCACTGCCCACGGTGGTGAACACCCGCGCGCCAGCAGTGGTGCGGCTGGCCGACACCGCCCCGGCAACCCCTGAGACGTCCGCCGGCCTGAGCCGTTTCCAGCAGGCCGTGGTGTTCCCCGCCGCCAACCTGCACGCAGCGGCGCGGCAAAGACCCGGCACATCCGGACGCAAACGGCGGATTCTGGACGCATTGGTGCACCGCTGCCTGCAGGAGGGACCGGACGCCCTGACCTGGCGCGAACAAAGCCTGATCTGCGATCACGGCGATGCCCTGCGCCAGTTGCACGATCGGGTCTGGCAGGCGCCGTCAGACAACTACTGGGGTCAACTACTTGGCAAGCTTGAACACGGCAACCGGCACGCCCACTCTGCAGCGACGCCCGGCCGTACCGATTCCGGACCCGACCGGGGCGCAGAAGACACCCCGTCAACCGTTGTATTTCACAGGGAATTTCCGTGGATAGACGCACGCTACTGAAACTCGGCCTGCTGCTGGGCTGCGCCCTGCCTCTGGCCCGCATGCCGCTGACTCAGGCGGCCACGGGCACAGCGCCGGACAACGCCGGCCAGCCGTTCAGTCACGACTGGCTTCGTCAGCATGCCCGCGCGCTTGCCGCAAAGCCGTATCAGTCCAGACAGGCCGGCCTCCCTGCGGCGTTGAACAACCTCAGCTGGGACGACTATCAGAGCATTCGCTTCAGGCCCGATCATGCGTTGTGGCGGGGGAACGGCAGCCCATTCCGGGCGCAGTTTTTTCACCTTGGCCTGTATTTTCGCAAGCCGGTGCAGTTTTTCGAAGTTCGCGACGGGGTCGCCCAACCGATTCCCTATCGCGCGGATCATTTCGAGCACGGCGATGGGATCCGTACCGACGACCTGCCGGAAGATCTGGGCTACGCGGGCTTCCGCATCCATGGCCATCAGGATTTCCGCCGTGACCTGGTTGCCTTCCTGGGGGCCAGCTATTTTCGCGCCGTGGGCGAATCGCGGCAGTACGGACTGTCCGCCCGCGGCCTGGCCATCGATACCGGCCTGCCCCGGGAGGAGGAGTTCCCGGATTTCACCGCATTCTGGCTGGAAACCCCGGCGGCAGGCGCCACCGACGTGGTGGTCCATGCCCTGCTGGATTCCCCCAGCATCACCGGGGCCTACCGTTTACGGCTGCGGCCCGGAAAGAACATGGTAATGGACATCAGTGCCTCCCTGTACCCACGTCAGGCCATCGAGCGCATCGGCATTGCACCGTTGACCAGCATGTACCAGACCGGGGAGAACGACCGCCGTAAAGCCAACGACTGGCGGCCGGAAATCCACGACTCCGACGGCCTCGCGCTCTGGACCGGTGCCGGTGAACGGCTGTGGCGACCACTGGTCAACCCGCGCACCCTGCGGGTCAGCCATTTCCGCGATGACAACCCCCGGGGCTTCGGGCTGATGCAGCGGGACCGGGAGTTCAGCCACTATCAGGACGACGGTGTGTTTTATGAGCGCCGGCCGAGCCTGTGGGTAGAGCCCCGACAGGGGTGGGGCAGCGGTGACGTGGTGCTGGTGGAGATACCCACCGACGACGAAACCTTCGACAACATCGTCGCCTTCTGGCACCCGCACCAACCTCTGAAACCGGGCAACGAACACCGTCTGGATTACCGGCTGACCTGGGGCGAGCATCACCCGCACCCGGCGCCAGAGCTGGCCACCACCCGCGCCACCCGCACCGGTATTGGTGGCGTCGTCGGCCAGCCCCGGCGTTATTTCTCACGCCGCTTTGCGGTGGATTTTTCCGGTGGCCAGTTAGCCATGCTGGCCAACAACACCAATGTAGAGGCCATTGTGAGCGCCAGTCGCGGCCGGGTTGAGCTGGTATCCGCCCGCCCGCTTCATGCTCTCAATGGATATCGCGCCATGTTCGACCTGGTGCCGGATGACACCGCCGAGCCTGTGGAGCTGCGGCTGTTTCTGCGCCTCGGCGCGCAGGCGCTGACGGAAACCTGGCTGTACCAGTATTCCCCGCCGCCACTTACAGAACGAACGTTCTGACGGAACAACACTGATGACGAAAACCTCGCTGTTTCTGGCGCTGATCCTGAACCTGATGCTGGTGGCCCTTACCGTATCCGGCTTTGCTTACACACCCTGGCTGGCGCTGGAAACTCTGTTTCTGTGGGGGTTGTTCGCGGCTTTACCCCCCGGCAGCCTGCAACGCCGGCTGGCCATGGTGGCGGGTATAACCTACGCCTTCGTGGCCGCCCTGGTGGTGGTGGACCTGCTGGTGCAGCAAACCCTCGGGCGCCCCCTGAATCTGTATCTGGAACTCGGCGTCGCCGGCGCAGCCTACCACCTGCTGCATACCAATCTGGGCGCCGCGCTGGCGGTCATGGTGTTGGTGTTATTGCTGGTGATTCTGATCGCGCTGGGCACGCTGTTTGCCTCCCTGCTGCAACGACTGGCCCACCACACCCCCCGGCAGGCTCCCAGAATGCTGATCGCCGCGGCGGTCGGGCTCACCGGCCTGACATTCGCGCTGCCGGCGCCCATCGCAGCAACCGGCACAGCGTTATTGGGCAGGCAGGTGGCGCTGGCGACCGACACCCACGAGGCCACGCAATCATTCCAGTTGGGTATCGCGCAGGGTGAGAGCCTGGGCAGCCGGACCCTGGCCG
The DNA here is from genome assembly GCF_023156235.1 of Marinobacter goseongensis. Taxonomy (GTDB): domain Bacteria; phylum Pseudomonadota; class Gammaproteobacteria; order Pseudomonadales; family Oleiphilaceae; genus Marinobacter; species Marinobacter goseongensis. The sequence continues at coordinate 73,768 of NZ_JAKZAI010000004.1, forward strand.
ATCTGGCTGGCAAGGATGTGATCCTCGGCTTCGTGGAATCCTATGGTATCTCGGCCCTCACCGACCCCCGTTATGGACCGAGAATAGTGCCGCGCCTCGAGCGCATGGAAGCCACGCTGCGGGAACGGGGCCTGCATCTGGTAAGCGGGCGCCTGACCTCGCCGGTGCAAGGGGGCCAGTCCTGGCTTGCCCATATGACCCTGCTCAGCGGGCAATGGGTCGACAGCCAGCTCGACTACGACATTCTTCTCAGCAGCCGGCACACCACACTGATCGACGACATGAAGCAGACCGGGCACAACACCGTGGCGGTGATGCCGGCGATTACCCGCCCATGGCCGGAAGGCCGGCGCTTCGGCTACGACCGCATTTACGACGCCGGCTCCATGGGCTACCAGGGACCGCCCTTCAACTGGGTAACCATGCCGGACCAGTACACCTGGTCCTGGTTCGAGCAGGAGCTGCGCCGACCATCACCGCAGCCGCTGTTCGCCGAAATGGCGCTGATCAGCAGCCACGCCCCGTGGGTGCCCATTCTGCCGGTACTGGAGGACTGGAGCGAGATCGGCAACGGTCAGGTCTTTGACACCTGGCGCGACAGCGGCGAGGCGCCCGCCAGCCTGTGGCGGGACCCGGACCGGGTACGTGCCCATTACAGCCAGGCCCTCGACTATGCCCTGGAAGTCATCACCGGCTACGCCGATCAGTTCATGGATGACGACACCCTGCTGATCATCGTCGGTGACCACCAGCCGGCGCCGCTGATCACCGGCGACAACGCCAGCCGCGACGCGGTCATCCACATCATCAGTGCCGACCCCGCGCTGGTGGAACCTTTTCTGCACGCGGGACTGCCGGGGTTTCAGGCCGGTGCACTGCCGGATCTGGACACCACCGGCCTGCCAATGGATCGCTTCCGCCTCGTGTTCCAGGATATCTTTTCCGGGAACTGAGGAATTGCACCTGGCGGCGAGCACTCAGCTCCCGGCTTCGGCCCGGGTTTTGGCGCCCGCTGCTTTCAAAGCGGCGGCGTATTCCGTGCTCCGACGATGGGCCTGGATGTGGTCCAGAATGGTTTCCCCGGATTCGCCCACCGCATTGAGATTGCGGCCGGCGGCCACAAAAAATCCGATCAAACGCTCGAAATCCCCCGCACGCATGGCCTGGTAGGCTTTGTGCAATACCAGGAAATCGGCATCGATGCCCGGCGCGGCCGGTTCGATGGCGAGGAAACTCCTGACGCGCTCGTCGCTCCACTCTTCGCCAATGACTTTAGGTTTGTCTGGTCCGCTCATGGTCTCTCCCGGTGATTGTCCGGTTGTTGGTTCAAACAGGGGGCACAGTATAAGGATCTGAATGCAAAGAAGTTAGTTGAATTGACTATGAGAAGCTTTCACCCGGGCATAAGCGCCTCAGGGCATGATGTCCACCGGCGCTTCCGGTTCAGCGGCCGGCAGGCCGTTCCCACAGTCGGGGTTACGGATGGCAATCTCCACCCGCCGGTTTTTGGCGCGGTTCTCGTCACTGTCGTTGGGCGCCAACGGGTTGGTTTCGGCACGGCCCGCAGCAACCACCCGTTCCGCCGGTACCTGGCGGTTCATCACCAGCTCGTGAACCACCGACACCGCCCGCGCGGCCGACAGGTCCCAGTTGGAACGGTAGCGACTGCTGGCAATCGGGCGGTCATCGGTATACCCGGACACCAGCACATCGCCACGGCACTCCGCCAGCACCCCCACAACCCGATCAATGATCGGCAGCATTTCGGGCTTGATGGCGGCATCCCCTGAACGGAAAGTGGCCTCTTCCGAGAAACGGATCACCACCTGGTTTTCATCGTAGTTGACACTCAGGGCTTCCGACGCCACCTCGCGCTCCAGCTCACGGATCATGCGCGAGGCCAGATCCACAATGCCGGCAGGCACACCGGTGGTCTCGACGCCGGCCGTCCGCTCATCAATGAATTCCGGCTCGCTGGTCATCGAGTCACTGGGCTCCGGCAAAGACACCGTGTCCGTTTCAATCAACGTCAACGGCGAGCCACCAACACCCTCGGCCAATACATTGCCACTGCCGAAGGCCACCGCCATCGAGTTCGCCATAGCGCGGTATTTTTCCACGTCCATCTCGGCAAACGACAGCAACAGGATGAAAAACGTCAGCAGCAGGGTCGCCAGATCGGCAAAGGTCACGATCCATGCCGGGGTCTGATTCCGCAGCCGCAGCTTGTCCTTTTTCCACACGTGTTCCAAGGCGTCAGGCCTCCCGCTCCGAGGCCAGGCCGGTGCGCTGATCCGGAGTAACAAACGACGACAGCAGTTCGGTCATGACCCGCGGATTCTCACCGCGCATGATGTTGCGGATGGAGGTAATGATCAGCAGATGATTGCGCCCTTCATCTTCGGCCTTGAGCTGTAGCTTGTCCGCCAGCGGCAGGGCAATCAGCTGGGCCAGAAAGGCACCGTAGAGCGTAGTCAGCAGGGCAATGGCCATGGCGGGACCGATGGAGGAGGGATCGTCCAGGGTGTTGAGCATCTGCACCAGGCCGACCAAGGTGCCCAGCATGCCGATGGCGGGGGCGGATTCGCCGATGCCGCGGAACACCCGCTCGGCGACCTCGTAACGCTCGGCGGTCTGCCGCGTTTCCTGGGCCAGGGCTTCTTCCACCAGCTCCGGCGGGTGACCGTCAACACACAAATTGATGGCCTTACGCAGGAATACATTGTCGGTCTGGTGATTCTCCAGACCAAGGATACCCTCCTTGCGCACCACCATGGCCAGAGCCCCCACCTCACGAACCAGCGCTGCCGGGCTCGGCACCCGGTCGGTAAACGCGGCGGCAAACGCCAGCCGGAACGCTCCCATCACAGACGACAGCCGGAACTTGATCAGGGTAACGGCAAAGGTTCCGCCCAGCACAATGGCCAGACCCGGCAGATTGAGAAAGGTCAGCAGCGAGGCGTTGGCCAGCATCGCCAGCACCACGATCACCACGCCCGCTACCAGACCCACAAGGGTAAGAATGTCCATCGGGAACCTATCGAGTGTTTTGACCCTGAGCATAGCCCATCCCGGGCGGCCCGGCTCAGTCGTTACGCAATTCGTCCATGACCGCCGAGGTCTGCGGGCGAATACCCCGCCAGATGCGGAAGGCTTCCGCCGCCTGCTCCACCAACATGCCGAGGCCGTCGTACACCCGGTGTGCGCCCTGATCCAGCGCCCACTGGTTAAAGGTGGTGGTGGTCAGAGAATACATCATGTCGTAAACCACAGTGTCGGCACCGATCACATTCGGCGACAACGGGGGCAGATCTCCCTGCAGACTGGCACTGGTGCCATTGATAATGACATCGAAGGGCTCTGCGGGCACCGCGAAACCACAGGCCTCAAACGCCACTCCGGCAGCCTCATCGCGGAACAGTTCCACCAGAACCTGAGCCTTGGACACCGTACGGTTGGCTACCGTGATGGCGGCCGGGCCGGAGGCCATCAGCGGCCCCAGCACGCCGCGCACCGCACCGCCGGCACCCAGCAGCAGCAGCCGCTTGCCCAGCAGATTGACGTTGTGATTGCGGGTCAGGTCGGTAACCAGGCCTTTGCCGTCGGTGTTGTCGGCGATGAGCAAGCCTTCACCATCGCGATAGAGGGTGTTGGCCGCGCCGGCTTTTTCCGCCTCCGGCGTGCGCCGTTCAGCCAGCGACCAGGCCTGCTCCTTGAACGGCACCGTCACGTTCAGACCCTGACCACCACGGGCGAAGAAGTTGCGGACGGTGCCGGCAAAATCGTCCAGTGGCGCCTGAATGGCGGTGTACTCCACCAGCTCGCCGGTTTGCCGGGCGAACAGGCTGTGGATACGCGGCGACTTGCTGTGGCTGATGGGATTGCCCACCACCGCGTACAGGTCATTGTTCATGGTTCAGCTCCAGCCAGTCACGATCGGTGAGGAAATAATCCGTCAGCCTCGCCTCCTCGGAACCGGACGCGGCGATGCGGTTGTAGTCCCAGCGCACCAGCGGCGGCAGTGACATCAGGATCGATTCGGTGCGGCCACCGGACTGCAGGCCAAAGAGCGTGCCGCGATCGTAAACCAGATTGAATTCCACGTAGCGACCGCGACGGTAGAGCTGGAAATCCCGCTGCTGGTCGGTGTAGGGCAAATGCTTGCGACGCTGCACGATGGGCTCGTAAGCCTCGATATAACTGCTGCCCACCGCCTGCATCAGACCGAAATCGCGGCCGAAATCGCCGGTGTTGTGGTCGTCGAAGAACAGGCCGCCAATACCCCGGGGCTCGTTCCGGTGTTTGAGATAGAAATACTCGTCACACCAGTGTTTGAAGCGCGGATACATCTCATCACCAAACGGCTGGCAGGCGTTACGGGCGGTCTGGTGCCAATGCACGCAATCTTCGTCAAAGCCGTAATACGGCGTGAGATCATACCCGCCACCAAACCAGTACACCGGCTCCGCGTCCTTCGGGGTGGCGATGAAAAACCGCACGTTGGCGTGGGAGGTCGGCACCATCGGGTTGTGGGGATGGATCACCAGTGACACCCCCATCGCCTGCCAGGGCGCACCGGCCAGATGAGGGCGATGCGCGGTGGCCGACGGGGGCATGGTGTCACCCATCACGTGGGAAAAGTTCACGCCGCCTTTCTCGAACACCGCGCCGTCAGTAATCACGCGGCTGATGCCACCACCGCCCTCGGGCCGGTCCCAGGCATCGGTGATGAAGGCAGCCTCGCCGTCCACCGCAGCCAGGCGCTGGGCAATGGTGTCCTGCAGTGTCAGCAGGTACTGTTTGACGGCGTTGCTGTCGGGTTGCTGCGACATCTGAGTTCTCCTACCGCAATTGGCGGCCGTTGACGATATCCAGAATCCGGCTGGGCTGGCGGTTGCCACCCAGATCCCCGGGTACGATCCAGTCCAGAGTGTCGCGGAAATAGCGGCGCACCTGCCAGATGGAGCGGGCCGGCTGGCGCCCCGCCGGATTGCAGGAGGTGGACACCAGCGGCATGCCGGCGGCGTCACACAGGGCGCGAACCACCGGGTGGCTGCTGACCCGCACCGCAATGGAGCTGTGGCGCCCGCGCACCCACTCAGGGATCTGCTGCTGCACATCCGGCAACAGGCAGGTCACCGGGCCGGGCCAGTGGCTCTCGGCTTCCCGCTGCAGATCCAGCGGTAACGGATCCAGCAGAAACCGCACCTGGTCCACCGACGACGCCACCAGAATCATGCCTTTTTCCATCGGGCGATGTTTCAGATCCAGAATGCGGTCCACCGCCTCGGCATCCCAGGGGTCACAGCCCAGGCCCCACACCGCCTCGGTCGGGTAGGCAATGATACCGCCACCGAACAGGGTGCGGCGGGCACAGTGCAGTTGCCAGTCAGTGAGGGGGTTATATGAGTTATGTGAGTTATGTGAGTTATGTGAGTTATGTGAGTTATGTGAGTTATGTGAGTTATGTGAGTCGGGCGACTTCGGCATGGCTCAGGCTATCCTCTGGAAACCTCCCGGAACCGAGCTGACCAGCCCCTGCAGTTCCAGTAACAGCAGCGACTGCATCAACTGATCGGCGGGTAATCCGGTTTCTGAACACAGTTGATCGGTTGACTGCGGATCATACCCTAAAGCCTCCAGCACCGCGATTTCCCTGGGCTCCAGATTAGCGCCCGGGGCCGCCTGTTGCGGCAGGCCGGCCGGGACGTCTGCAGCGCACCACCAGGCCCCCAGTTCTTCCAGCACATCGTCCACCGTCTCCACCAGCCGCGCGCCCTGCTTGATCAGATGATGGCAGCCCCGCGCCACCGGGCTGTGCACCGATCCGGGGATGGCGAACACCTCACGCCCCTGTTCCAGCGCCAGCCGGGCGGTGATCAGCGATCCGCTGCGCAGGCTGGCCTCCACCACCAGTACGCCGCGGCTCATGCCACTGATAATGCGATTACGTTGCGGGAAATGGGCGGCGCGGGCGCGCTCGCCAGGCGGATACTCCGACATCAGCAGTCCCTGCCCGACAATGCGCTGAGCCAGCTTGCGGTGCTGACTCGGGTAGAGCCGGTCAAGCCCGCTGCCGATGACCGCGAGGGTTTCGTGCCCGGCATCCAGGGCGCCGGCGTGGGCGGCCCCGTCAATGCCCAGGGCCAGACCGCTGGTCACCAGGAAACCCTGATCGCTCAGGGCAGACGCGAACCGACGGGCATGGTCGAGGCCCGCGCGGGTGGCATTGCGGCTGCCAACAATGCCGATCTGATTGCGCTGTAACAGCTGGCGGCGGCCCTGGCAGTACAGCACCAGGGGGGCGTCGTGAATGTGGCGCAGCGGTTCGGGATAATCGGCGTCACCCCGGTTCAACAGCCAGATCCCCCGGGCATGACAGGCGGTATGGATCGCGCGGGCCCGGGCCACCACCGGATGGGCGCAGTCCTGTTGTTGCCACGCCTGTATCGGCTCAATGATCTCACGGGGCAGCCCCATGGCTTTCAGAGTCGCGGCGTTGGCAGCCAGCAGCCCGCTCAGATCCGGCATCACCGATGCGACCGCGTGGCGGCGGCGCAAACCGAATCCGGGCAGACAGGTCAGCATCAGCCAGAGGCTGTCAGCACACTGGAAAAACGCCGCGGCAGGCTCTTCAATCGTCACAACGGAGGAAACATCAGACATGGACCATCCTTCCCTGGCTGGTTGATTTGGCAGCTTCAGGCTGCATGCCGGTAGCTGCCATCCTGGCGCCGGCGATGGGGATTATGTCATAAAAAACGGGAGCCGGTGCTGGCTCCCGTTGTTGGGTCTGCTTGTCGAAGATGACCTACCTCAGGGGTTGGTCACCTTGTCACCCACTGAAAGAACCCGGGAGGCTCGCAGGATCAGACCGTAGCTCATTTTTTCGTAGGTCTGGAAGACCATCAGCAGGCCGGCACGCTCGGAGGGCAGCTCGATGGTTTCATTGGTGACCGGATCGCGCACCTGGTTGCCGCTCTTCAGCACCGCCATCACGTTGCCCGGCTTGAGGCCTTCACGCTCACCACGGTTGATGGCCACTACATCGTATTGGCCAATCTGGTTGACACCGCCTTCCACGGATATCATGACGCCCTCAATCTCGTCTTCCGGCGAGCTGGGCACAAAGTTGGTGGTCAGGCGGCGGTCCTCACTGACCAGCAGACGATCGCCGATGCGAACTTCCTCATTGGAGCTGGTCAGGCTCAGTGTCAGCACGTCGCCGTTTTCAGCGCTCACCTCACCCTTGGCAATGCTGCGCGCCTCAAGGCCCAGGAACTCACCGCTGTCGGGATCCCGGAACTCCTTGCTGCGACGGAAAATGCCCACGCGGTCGGCAGGCTTCTCGCCACGGGCGTAGACCCGATCGCCGGCGCCGGTGATGATGCGGCCGTCTTCGCCCTCAAGCACATAGGGCGCGCCGTTGAGTTCTTCCGGCGACACGATGCGGGTCTCCGACAGGAAGCTGCTGATGGCATCCAGCGGGATCGCCGGAATCGGCGTATCAATGGCTTCGGAGCGAATCTGCGGGGACAGCTTGATCACGTCGCTGCTGCTGACCTTGGTAACCCGGGGCTTGCCATCAATGTACACCAGCGCCAGACGGTCGCCCGGGTAGATCAGATGAGGATTCTGCACCTGCGGGTTAACGTGCCAGATTTCCGGCCAGTACCAGGGGTTGTTCAGAAAACGGGCGGAGATGTCCCACAGGGTGTCACCCTTCACGACAGTGTAACGCTCGGGATGATCGGACCTGAGCTCCGGTTGCGCATGAGCCCAGGAGGTTAGCAGCAGCATGCTTGCTGCCAGAGCGTACAGCAGTTTCCTCATTGTCTAAGTCCTTGATCGCGTGCCTTGAATCAATTGATTCTGTTCTTGAAATGCAGCCTGTCGGGTGCAGCTTATTGTGTTGCTGTTTCCGATACTATAGAAGAAGTCACGCAAATTGTGATGTTATCTTTTGTTCTTCCAGTAAATTCTACCGCATCGTCAAGAGTTTTTGACTATTGACTGATCAGTTTGTACTCAATCATCAAGATGGGGGATAATACAAACTGTCCGGACATCATAGTCCCGGAGTGATAATTTGCGCAGTACGCTGTCGCATTTCGGAGAGCGCAGTCACACTGTTACAAAACATAACGGTGTCATTCAGGTTCACAGGCCAAAAGTACGAGCAGCATGATTCTAGAGATACTCGAATACCCGGATCCCCGTTTGCGCACCATCGCCAAACCGGTGGAAGAGGTGACAGAGACCGACCGCAAGCTCATCGACGACATGTTTGAGACCATGTACGATGCGCCCGGCATTGGTCTGGCGGCGACCCAGGTAAACGTGCACAAGCAGATCATTGTGATGGATCTGTCCGAGGACAAGAGCGAGCCGCGGGTGTTCATCAACCCCCGCGTGGAAGTGCTCGACGGTGATCTTGAGGACATGCAGGAAGGTTGCCTCTCGGTGCCGGGCTTTTACGAAGACGTGTCTCGCATCGAGCATTGCATGATCCGCGCCCTGGATCGCGACGGCCAGCCCTTCGAAATCGAGGCCAGGGGTCTGCTGGCCGTGTGTATCCAGCACGAAATGGATCACCTCAACGGTAAGCTGTTCGTGGACTACCTGAGTTCGCTGAAGCGCAACCGGATTCGCAAGAAGCTGGAAAAGCAGCATAAGAAGAGCGCCTGATCGCGGTCGCTCGGTCTGGCCGATCACCTGATCGCTGGCCAGAGCCTTACCAGACAGCACAGACCGGGTGAAAGCCCGGTTTTTTCGTATTCAACGGAACAGAGACGACATCACCGTGCGCATCGTGTTTGCCGGCACCCCGGATTTTGCAGCCATCGCCCTGAAAGCGCTGGTGGACCATCGCCATGATGTGGTGGGCGTCTACTCACAGCCCGATAGACCGGCTGGCCGCGGCCGCAAGCTGACCCCCACGCCGGTCAAGCAGGTGGCCCTGGACGCCAACATCCCGGTATTCCAGCCACCCTCCCTGAAAACCCCGGAAGCCCAGCAGCAACTGCGGGACCTGCGCCCCGATGTCATGATTGTGGCCGCCTATGGCCTGATTCTGCCGCAAGCGGTTCTGGCGATTCCCAGCCACGGCTGTCTCAATATCCACGCCTCGCTGCTGCCCCGCTGGCGCGGCGCCGCCCCCATTCACCGGGCCATCGAAGCCGGCGACCCGGAGACCGGTATCACCATCATGCAGATGGACGAGGGCCTCGACACGGGCGCCATGCTGTTGAAGGTGATCACCGCTATTGAAGACGGCGACACCGGCGGCAGCCTGCACGACCGCCTGGCGGAACAGGGTGGCAAAGCCATCGTCAAGGCGTTGGCGCTGCTGAAAAAAGGTGAGCTGCAAGGGGAAGCGCAGAACAATGATCTGGCCTGTTACGCCCACAAACTGTCCAAGGACGAGGGCCACATCGACTGGAATCTGGAAGCCAGCGCCATCGAGCGCCTGGTACGCGCCTTCAACCCCTGGCCCGGCACCTACACCGACTTCAACGGGCAGCGGGTGCGCATCCATCAGGCCATTGCCCTCGACGAATCCCCGGGGCAGGTACCCGGCACGGTGCTGAAACGGCAGCGGGACGGCATCGACGTGGCCTGCGGCACCGGTGTGCTCAGGATCACCAGCCTGCAGCTGCCCGGCGCCCGGGCCCAGACCCCCAACGACCTGATCAACGGCGGCAAAGAGTTGTTGCTGCCAGGCCAGGAGCTGAACTGAATGAACGACCGCAGCCAGCCCATGCGCGCCCTGGCCGCTCAGGTCCTGCTATCGGTGGAGAACGGCCAGTCGCTGACCCAGTGCCTGCCACTGGCGCTGAACCGGCTGGCCCCGAACGAACGCCCCGAACTGCAGGCCATCTGTTACGGAACCTGCCGCTGGTTCCACCGCCTTGACGACGAACTGAACCAGCGTCTCAACAAGCCGCTGCGCAAACCCGACCGGGTCGTTCATCATCTGATGCTGGTGGCGCTGTTCCAGCTCCGCCACAGCCAGCAGGCCACCTACGCGGTGCTGAATGAGACCGTGGAAGCCTGCCGCGCCCTGGGCATGCCCAACCTGACCGGCCTGGTCAACGGTGTGTTGCGCAGTGCCGAGCGGGAGGGCGCGCCGGAAGCCTCGACCGACGCCGCCCGCTTCAGCCACCCCCTGTGGATGGTGGAAAAGCTGCGCCACAACTGGCCCGATGACTGGCCGGCCATCCTCGACGCCAATAACGCCCAGGCCCCCATGACCCTGCGGGTCAATGCCCTGCGCTTCAGCCGTCACGACTACCTGGCACAGCTGGCCGAGGCCGGCATAGCGGCGCAAGCCACGGCGTTCGCCCCCTACGGCATCCAGCTTGAGACACCGGTGCCGGTGGACCGCCTGCCATGGTTTGCCGACGGCGCCGTCAGCGTGCAGGACGAAGCCGCCCAGCTGTGTACCACGCTGCTGGATCTGGCACCGGGCCAGCGGGTACTCGATGCCTGCGCCGCGCCCGGCGGCAAGACCTGCGCCATTCTGGAAGCCTGCGGTGACCTCGGCGAGGTGGTGGCCATTGACGAATCCGCCGAGCGTCTGCCCCGGGTGCAGGAAAACCTCGACCGGCTCGATCTGCAAGCCACCCTGAAACAGGCGGATGCTGCAGCAGTGGCGGACTGGTGGGACGGCGAGGCCTTCGATCGCATCCTGCTGGACGTGCCCTGCAGCGCCAGCGGCGTCATCCGGCGCCACCCGGACATCAAGCTGTTGCGGCGGGAATCCGACATTGTGCCGCTGGCCTCAATCCAGCTTGGCCTGCTGGAGGCCATGTGGTCTGTCCTCAAGCCGGGAGGCCGGCTGGTGTACGCCACCTGCTCGGTGTTCCCCCAGGAAAATCACCGTATAATCCAGCGCTATCTGAAACAGCAGCCCGCCGCAACGCTGCTGGCACCAGAATTCACCTGGGGTCGCGACATGACCGCAGGAAGACAACTGTTACCCGATTCCGCAAGCCACGACGGCTTCTTCTACGCCGTGTTGGAGAAACCAGAGCTATGAAAATCCTGATTCTCGGTGCCGGCCAGGTGGGTGGCACACTGGCGGAAAACCTCGCCAACGAAGCCAACGACATCACCGTGATTGACAGCGACAGCACCCGCCTGCGGGAACTACAGGATCGGCTGGACATCCGCACCGTGCAGGGCAAGGCCTCGTTTCCGACGGTACTGAGGCAGGCCGGCGCAGAAGACGCCGACATGATGATCGCCGTCACCAACAGCGACGAGACCAACATGGTGGCCTGCCAGGTGGGCAAACTGCTGTACAAGACACCGACCACCATCTGTCGGGTACGGGCCAACGCCTATCTGGCCAAAGCCGAACTGTTCTACCAGCGGGATCAGCAGAAGGACCTGGACAGCCTGCGGGGCTTCCCCATCGACGTGCTGATCAGCCCGGAACATCTGGTGACCAAACACATTACCCGGCTGATCGAATACCCGGGCGCGCTGCAGGTACTGGAATTCTCCAAGGGCCTGACCCGGCTCGTGGCCATCCGCGCCACCGAAGGCGGGCCACTGGTGGGCCACGAACTGTCTTACCTGCGCACCCACATGCCCAAGATCGATACCCGCGTGGCGGCTATCTTCCGCAAGGGCCGGGCCATCATGCCCCAGGGCGACACGGTGATCGAAGACGGCGACGAGGTGTTTTTTATTGCCGCCTCGGACCACATCCGCTCGGTGATGAGCGAGCTGCAACCGCTGGAAAAACCTTACAAGCGTATTTTCATCTGCGGCGGCGGCAACATCGGCCAGCGCCTGGCCCACACCCTGGAGAACCGCTATCAGGTCAAGCTGCTGGAGCGTGACCGCGAACGTTGCGTGATGCTGTCGGAAAACCTGCGCAAGACCGTGGTGCTGGAAGGCAACGCCGCCAACAAGGACATCCTGCTGGAAGAAAACATCGAAAGCACCGATGTGTTCTGCGCCGTTACCAACGACGACGAAGCCAACATCATGGCCTCGCTGCTGGCCAAGCGCCTCGGCGCCCGCAAGGTGCTGACCCTGATCAACAACCCGGACTACGTGGACCTGATCCAGGGCGGCGACATCGACGTGGCCATCTCGCCCCAGCAAACCACCATTGGCAGCCTGCTGACCCACGTCCGCCGCGGCGATGTGGTCAACGTACACTCCCTGCGTCGGGGCGCGGCGGAAGCCATTGAGGCCATCGCCCACGGTGATCACCGCTCGTCCAAGGTGGTGGGTAAGCGGCTGGACGAAATCACCCTGCCAGAAGGCACCACCATCGGCGCTATCGTTCGCCGCAACGAAGTACTGATCGCCCACGATCACTTGCGAGTGCAGCCGGATGACCACGTGATCCTGTTCCTGGTGGACAAGACCCGCATCCGTGACGTGGAAAAACTGTTCCAGGTGGGGCTCACGTTCTTCTAGCAAAAACAAGGCGGTGAACGCCGTTTAGAAATACACGTCTGGCCAGCGTATAATGCGCCTTTTTTCAGCGTGCCCCGGCTCAAGAACGGGGCGCCACACACAGACTGATCAGCAGGCAATCGTCGTGACAGACAAGGTAACTATCAACAATACCCCGGACGTCAAAACTTTCCAGGGTCTGATTCTGGCCCTGCAGAATTTCTGGGCGCAGCACGGCTGCGTGGTGCTCCAGCCGCTGGACATGGAAGTGGGCGCCGGCACCTTTCATCCGGCCACCTTCCTGCGTTCCATCGGTCCGGAAACCTGGAACGCGGCCTACGTTCAGCCCAGCCGCCGTCCCACGGACGGCCGCTACGGCGAAAACCCCAACCGCCTGCAGCATTATTACCAGTTCCAGGTGGTGCTGAAGCCGTCACCGGACAACATTCAGGAGCTGTACCTGGATTCCCTGAAAGCGCTGGGGCTCGACCCGCTGGTGCACGACATTCGCTTCGTGGAAGACAACTGGGAATCTCCCACCCTGGGGGCCTGGGGTCTGGGCTGGGAAATCTGGCTCAACGGCATGGAAGTCACCCAGTTCACCTACTTCCAGCAAGTGGGCGGCCTGGAATGCTACCCGGTCACCGGTGAGCTGACCTACGGCCTCGAGCGCATTGCCATGTACCTGCAGGGCGTCGACAGCGTGTACGACCTGGTGTGGACACAGGGGCCCGACGGCGTGGTCACCTACGGCGACGTGTTCCATCAGCAGGAGGTGGAGATGTCCACCTATAACTTCGAGCACGCCGACACCGACTTCCTGTTCCACAGCTTCGATGTCCATGAGCGCGAGAGCGCCCGGCTGATTGAGGCCGGCCTGGCCCTGCCGGCCTACGAACAGGTACTGAAAGCCTCCCACACCTTCAACCTGCTGGATGCCCGTCACGCCATTTCCGTGACCGAGCGCCAGCGGTTCATCCTGCGCGTTCGCACCCTTGCCCGCGCCGTAGCCCAGGCCTACTTCAACAGCCGCCGCAAACTCGGCTTCCCGCTGGCCCCCGAGGCCCTGCGCAAGGAAGTCCTGGCCGCAGCCGATGCCGCCGATGACAAGGCCAACGGCAAAAAGGGTAAGAAAGCGAAGAAAGCCAAGCAGGAACAGGGGAACGCATAATCATGGCAACACAGGATTTTCTGGTCGAACTGGGCACCGAAGAACTGCCCCCCAAGGCCCTCAAACCGCTTTCTGACGCATTGACCGCCGGCATTACCCAGGGCCTGACCGACGCCGGCATTGGCTTTGGCGAGGTGGAAAGCTTTGCTGCACCGCGGCGCCTGGCGGTACGTGTGCGCAACCTGGCCGACGCCCAGCCCGACAAGTCGGTGGAAAAGCGCGGCCCTGCCGTGAAAGCGGCCTTTGACGACGCCGGCAACCCGACCCGCGCGCTGACCGGCTTTGCCACCTCACTGGGCGTCACCCCGGACCAGCTGGACACTCTGGAAACCGATAAAGGTGCCTGGGTGGTGTTCCGTACCGTGGAAAACGGTCGTCCAACCGTGGAACTGATGCCGGAACTGGTGGAACAAGCGCTCGCCGGTCTGCCGATTCCCAAGCGCATGCGCTGGGGTTCCTACCGCACCGAATTCGTGCGCCCGGTGCACTGGGCCATCATGCTGTTCGGCAACAAGATCATCGACACCCCGATCATGGGGCTGAACCCGGGCAACAAGACCCGTGGCCACCGCTTCCACTGCCCGAAATCGCTGATCGTGCCGACACCGGGCGACTACGAAGTGGTGCTCAAGCAGGAAGGCTATGTGATTGCCGATTTCGCCGAACGCCGCGAGCAGATTCGTGCCGGCGTCATCGCCCTGGCGGAAAAAGAAGCCGGCGGCAAGGCGGTGATTGACGAGGACCTGCTGGACGAAGTCACCGCGCTGAACGAATGGCCGGTGCCGCTGATGGGCCGGTTCGAGGAGCGTTTCCTGGAGGTACCGGCGGAAGCGCTGATTTCCTCCATGAAAGAACACCAGAAATACTTCCACGTGGTCACCGCCGCCGGCGACATGCTGCCGCTGTTCATCACCGTGGCCAACCTGCAGAGCAAAGACCCGGCTCAGGTCATCTCCGGCAATGAGAAGGTGATCCGCCCGCGCCTGTCAGACGCCGCCTTCTTCTACGAAACCGACCGCAAGACCCGGCTGGAAGACCGCATTGATCAGCTCAAGCTGATCGTGTTCCAGGAAAAGCTGGGCAGCCTCTACGACAAATCGGTGCGTGTGGCCGCGCTGGCGAAGAAAATTGCCGCCGCCATCGGCAGTGACCCGGCGCTGGCCGAGCGCGCTGCCATGCTGGCCAAGACCGACCTGGTCACCGAGATGGTGCTGGAGTTCACCGATCTGCAGGGCATCATGGGGCAATACTACGCCGAGCACGACGGCGAAGCCGGTGACGTTGCCAAGGCGCTGAATGAGCAGTACATGCCGCGCTTTGCCGGTGACGACCTGCCCACCACCCTGACCGGATGTGCCGTCGCCATTGCCGATCGCCTCGACTCGCTGGTCGGCCTGTTCGGCATCAATCAGCCGCCGTCCGGCACCCGCGACCCATTCGCGCTGCGCCGGGCATCCCTGGGTGTGCTGCGCATCATCATCGAACGGGAACTGCCGCTGGATCTGCAAACCTGCTGTCAGTGGGCAGAAGACAACTTTACCGTGCTGACCGAGCAGAACACCGCTGCCACCGTGGTGGACTACATGCTCGAGCGCTTCCGCGCCCACTACGACGAGCAGGGCATCGGCGCCGAAGTGTTCCTGGCGGTGCACGCCCGCCGGCCCACCAAGCCGCTGGACTTTGACCGTCGGGTGAAAGCGGTGGAGGCCTTCCGCCAGTTGCCCGAAGCCCTGGCGCTGGCCGGCGCCAACAAGCGGGTGTCCAACATTCTCACCAAACAGGGTGGCGACACCGTGGGCGAGACTGTGGACAAGAACCTGCTGCAGGATCAGGCCGAGCAGGCCCTGGCCGAGCACATCAGCCAGCAGGCAGACAAGGTGCTGCCGCTGTTCGAGCAGGGCAACTACGCGGCGGCACTGACCTCGCTGGCCAGCCTGCGGGAGCCGGTAGACAAATTCTTTGACGACGTCATGGTGATGGCGGAGGATGAGGCCATCCGTCACAACCGTCTGGCGATGCTCAACCAGCTCCGAAACCTGTTCCTGCGGGTAGCCGATATTTCTCTGCTGCCGACAGCGAGCTGAGACAGAGGCAACCGTAGAAACACCATGCTGATCATTCTGGACCGGGATGGCGTCATCAACCACTACGATGGCAACTACATCTGCTCAGCGGATGAGTGGGTGCCCATCCCCGGCAGCATTGACGCGATTGCCCGGCTCTGCAACGCCGGGCACCGCATTGCCATTGCCACCAACCAGTCCGGCATCGCCCGTGGTTTCTACGACACCGACGGCCTCGACGCCATGCACGACAAGCTCGAGCGGCTGGTGGAGGCCGCCGGTGGCTGCATCGACTTCATCGCCTATTGCCCCCACCATCCGGACGATCATTGCCAGTGCCGCAAGCCGTTGACCGGGCTGCTGGAGCAGATCCGCGGGCACTTTCACCTCGACAGCCTGCACGGCGCCATCATGACCGGCGACAGCCGCAAGGATCTGGAAGCCGGCCACGCCGCCGGCTGTCGTCCGGTGCTGGTCAGAACCGGCAACGGCCGGGACACCGAACGCCATCTGGAGGCCCGACCAATCCCGGGTGCCGAGGTCAGCGTGTACGACAATCTCAGCGCATTCACCGACGCGCTTTTATCGGCGGAGGGCTGGTAAAAGCAGAGCGAATCCGTATAATACCGGCCGTTGATCGGCGTGTGGCGCAGCTTGGTAGCGCACTTCGTTCGGGACGAAGGGGTCGCAGGTTCGAATCCTGCCACGCCGACCACTTTCCCGCTTTGTATCCATCTCCGTTTGCCTTTCCGTTCTCCGGATCTTTCCCTGCAAATCCCACCCGCTGATGTCTGACTCACTGGCCTGTTGCAGCATGGGACGAGCTGATCTGTCTGACCCACGGCAGAGTATTCATCCACGGCTGCAATCAAGCGTTGAAATGTCGAGCTTACGCGACTCAATCGCGGTAACGTTTCTATCGGTACCTTTTTTCGGAGCATGACAATGGTTAGTCCGGGCATCGAACAGCGCAGACTCGCGGCGCTCGAGCGTTTGGGCATTCTCGATACCCCGCCGGAGGAGCGCTTCGAGCGGCTGACGCGCATCGCGCGCCAGTACTACCGGGTGAAAACCGCGCTGTTCTCGGTGATCGATTCCGAGCGCCAGTGGTTCAAGTCGCGGCAGGGCATGGAGCTGACGCAGAGCCCCCGTTCGGTGGCTTTTTGCGATTACGCCATCCAGCAGGACAAGCTGTTTCTGGTGGAAGACGCCACCAAGGACCCGCGCTTCTGCAAGAATCCCCTGGTTACCGGCAAGCCCCACATCCGCTTCTACGCCGGCATGCCGGTGCGTGAACCCAGTGGTTACAAAATCGGCACCCTGTGCATTATTGACGACAAACCCCGCCACTTCAGCGAGATCGATCTTGACGTGCTGCGGAGCCTGGCCAGCCTGGTGGAAGACGAGCTGGAGCGCGCCTTCCTCGCCTCGGACAAGAATGAGTATGTGCCGGTCGCCCACCTGAGCCGGGCCATTCACCGCGCCCAGAACGTGTTCCTCACCAGTGAAAACGAACGAGCCGCCTTCGAGTTGATGCTCAGCGACCTGCTGGGCCTGACCGGCAGCCAGTTCGGCTTTATCGGCGAAGTGCTGTATCGCGCCGATCGGCAGCCCTATTTGAAAATCGGTGCCATCACCAACATCGCCTGGAGCCCGGAGACCCAGGCGTTGTACCAGGAGGTTGAGCGACGGGGCCTGATTTTCGACCGCCTCGACAATGTCCTTGGCTTACCGATGGTGACCGGTGAGGTGATTGTCGCCAATGACCTGGCCACGGATCCACGGCGCGGCGGGCTGCCCCCTGGGCATCCGCCGATCAGCGCGTACATCGGGATCCCGGTATTTTCCGGCGATCAACAGATCGGCCTGATCGGTCTTGCCAACCGCTTTGACGGCTACAAGACCCGGCTGGCGGAAGAGCTGGAGCCGCTGATGCAGACCGTGGGCAACCTGATCGAGCGCAAGCGCCTGTATCAGGAGAAGCGGGACCACCAGAAGAGCCTGGAACAGGCGGCCAACTACGATGCCCTCACCGGACTGCCCAACCGGCGCCGGCTGACGGAGCTGTTCGAGCAGGAGCTGTATGAGGCCAACCAACGCGATGGCCTGGTGTCGGTGTGTTTTATCGATCTGGACGGTTTCAAGGAAATCAACGACAAGCACGGCCATGCCGTCGGCGACGCTGTACTGAAATCTGTGGCCGAGCGGCTGCTGGGTAGCGTACGTTCCCACGATGTGGTGGCGCGCCTGGGGGGCGACGAATTCGTAGCCATCCTGCGGGATGTGGACAACGAGAAGGTCTACGTCCGTCTGCTGGAGGCGATCCGCCAACCCATCAGCTACAAGCACCATGTGCTTCAGCTTTCCGGCAGCATGGGCGTCACCGTGTATCCCCATGACAACGCCGATGCCGACCTGCTGATCCGCCACGCCGATCAGGCCATGTACGCCGCCAAGGAAGCGGGCAAGAACAACTACACGCTGTTCGACCTGGACACCCATTTCTCCCGCAAGGAGCGGGTCAAGGTCCTGGAACAGATTGATGGCGCCCTGAATCTAGGCCAGCTCGAGCTCTACTATCAGCCCAAGATTAATTTCCGGGACCACTGTATTGCCGGCTTTGAGGCATTGATCCGCTGGAACCACCCCGAGGAAGGGCTGATGGGCCCGGGGCAGTTTCTCGAGCACATCGAATACACCGAGTACGCCCGCAGTGTCGGCAACTTTGTGCTGCGGGAAGCGGTCGCCCGGCTGCAGGCGTTTGACCAACAGGGATTACCCTACACCCTGAGCGTCAACCTCAGCCCGTCCCACTTCCTGACGCCCGGTTTCGGCGACGATCTGGCCGGCGCGCTGGCAGACTGCCCACCGAACATCCGTCGCCGGCTTATTCTCGAAATTCTGGAAACCACCGCGCTGGATGACACCGACCGGGCAATGGAAAATCTGAGTGCCTGTCGTGAGCTCGGGGTGGAACTGTCGCTGGACGATTTCGGCACCGGCTATTCCTCGCTGGACCTGTTCCGCCGTCTGCCTGCAGAAGAGATCAAGATCGACCGCTCGTTCGTCCTGGACATGCTGGAGAATGCCGACAGCGGGATGATTGTCAGCGCCATTATCAGCCTCTCGAAAAGCTTCAAGCGCCGCCTGGTGGCGGAGGGGATCGAGTCGCCCGAGGTCGAGGCGCGGCTGATTGAGCTGGGCTGCGGGTTGGGCCAGGGCTTTCTCTACAGCCGGCCGCTGCCGCTGCAACAGGCTATGGATTGGGCCGCCAACTTCAGCTGGGATGACAGGACGATCCGATAGACTAAGCTTCGACGTATTCCCTAACCCCACAACAACCAACCATGGAGAACACCAATGATCGGATACGTCACCCTCGGCGTCAGCGATATGGCGAAGGCGAAGCAGTTCTACAGCGACCTGCTTGGCGATCTGGGCGCGAAAATACTGCTGGACATGGAGCGCATCGCGTTTATCGGCAAGAACATGGGATCGCCCATGCTGGCGGTGTGCAAGCCGTTCAATGGCGAGCCGAATCACCCGGGCAATGGCAATATGCTGGCGATCCAGCCGGGCTCCAAGGAAGCGGTAGATGCTCACTATCACAAGGCCATCGAGCTGGGCGCGACCTGCGACGGCGAACCGGGGCAGCGCATTCCCAACCAGTTCTACGGGGCCTATGTGAAGGATCCGGACGGCAACAAGCTGGCGTTCTTCCACTTCGGCTGATACCGGTGGCCCTCTCCGAGGGCCAGTTTTCGGGGTTACTGGAAATATTGTTGCCGTCCAGATACATTTTCTATGGTAGCGTCAACAGGATCAGGGTGAACAATCACCCTCCAGCCACGGAAAAGGCTATGCCAGATACACCGATTCACCCCGACCAGAACCATGTGCTGGCAGCTCTGCCAGACAGTGCCAAAACGCGGATCTTTCCAAAGCTCAAACGCGTGGAACTGGACCTGGGTGACGTCATTTACGAGTCCGGCCAGTCCATCGAATTTGTTTATTTCCCGACGAATTGCATCATTTCACTGCTGTATGTGATGCTTAATGGCGCCTCTGCGGAAATTTCGGTGGTTGGCAACGAGGGTCTGGCGGGTATTGCGGTGTTCATGGGCGGGGAAAGTACGCCGACCCGAACGATCGTACAGAGCAAAGGCGTTGCCTACCGCATGCCCTCCACCGAACTCAAACTGGAGTTCAACAACCACGCCGAAGTGCGCATGCTGATGCTGCGTTACACCCAGGCGCTGATTACCCAGATGTCCCAGACGGCGGTGTGCAACCGCCACCACTCAATCGATCAGCAGCTGTGTCGTTG
Source organism: Marinobacter goseongensis (assembly GCF_023156235.1). Classification (GTDB taxonomy): domain Bacteria; phylum Pseudomonadota; class Gammaproteobacteria; order Pseudomonadales; family Oleiphilaceae; genus Marinobacter; species Marinobacter goseongensis. Next base: position 93,749 of record NZ_JAKZAI010000004.1, read on the forward strand.
GCTGCTGTTGTCCCTCGACCGCCTTCCGGGCAACCAGCTGACCATGACCCAGGAGCTGATCGCCAATATGCTGGGCGTGCGCCGCGAGGGTGTCACCGAGGCCGCGGGCAAACTGCAAAAACTGGGGGTCATCGATTACCATCGCGGCCACATCGATGTGCTTGACCGCGCCAAACTCGAAACCCTGTGTTGCGAGTGCTATGGCGTGGTCAAGCGGGAAACCGAGCGCCTGACCACCGACAAAATCCACTACTAGATCGGACGGTCAAGGCCCGTTGGCACCACCAGACCTCCCACCTCGGGCTGGCGGTTCAGGATCTTGACCCGGTACATGGCGTTGTCGGCTTTTGCCAGCAGGTCCACCGCCGTTTCTCCGTTATCCGGGTACACACTCACCCCGATACTGAGCCGCAGCACTACTTCCTGCCCGGCGATCATCATCGGTGTGGCAACCACCTCGCGGATCTTGTCCGCCACCGCAAATGCATGGTCGGGCTCGTTAATCTCGCTCAGCAGAACCACGAACTCGTCGCCGCCATAGCGGCAGATCGTGTCAGTGGTGCGCACACAGTCTCTCAGTTTACCCGCCAACGCCGTCAGAATAAGGTCGCCGCTGTTGTGACCGAGGGCATCGTTGATGCCCTTGAAATTATCAAGATCGATAAACAGCAGCCCCATCTGCTTGTCGTGCCGCCGCGCCAAGGCCAGCGCCTGCTCGAAACGCTCATCAAACGCCGTACGGTTGTGTAGACCGGTCAGCGCGTCATGGCTGGCCAGGTGCGCCATGCGCGCGGTGGTTTCCCGGGAAAAACGGGCATCGTGAAACACGATCACCGCACCCACCACCACTCCATGGCGGTTATGAATCGGGGCCGCGGAATCCTCGATCGCCAGTTCTATACCGTCCTTGGCCACCAGCAGGGCGTTCGATTCCAACGCCACAATGCTGTCGGACTGAATGGCTCGCCGCGCAGGATCCGGTTTCGATTGGTGGGTACTGGCATCCACCACGCGGAAAATCTCGCTCAGCGGCCGACCGACAGCCTCATGACGGCTGAACCCGGTCAGGGTCTCGGCCACCACGTTCATATAGGACACCCGTCCGTCCATGTCAGTGCTCAACACCGCATCACCTATCGAGTCCAGGGTTACCTGAGCCCGCTCTTTTTCCTCGTACAACTGCTCCTCAGCGTTTTTGCCCGCCCGCTCGTAGGCCTTGTAGGTGGTGATGTCCTCAACGGTGTGAACGTAGCCGTCTGCGGGGGTGTTGTCGGTGAGCAGTGCGGCGTTGTGGCGGGTCCAGATCACCTCGCCGTTGGCCCGTTTCAGCCGTGCCTCGGTCAGGAACGGGGTTTGCCCCCGTACGGCGGCCTGCCAGTGCCGCAGCGCTTTTTCGTGATCCAGCGGGTGAATCACCGCGGTCCAGTGCGATCCGATCAGCTCTTCGCCAGACCAGCCGCAGAGGCGCTGATAGGCGACATTGCTGTACAGGCATTTGCCGTCCTGATCGGTCATCAGGATGGCCATGGGCAAAGCATCACTGAGGGGGACGCCCCTGCCCGGACCGCTACTGACTTGCTTGTCAGCCGCCGCGGGGAAAAAGTCGCGATATCGCAACATGCATTACTCCCTGTTTTCGATGATGACTTCAACGCGTCGGTTCTGCTGGCGACCGGTTGCGTTGTCGTTGTTGGCAATGGGTCGCTCATAACCGAATCCCGACACCGTCAGCCGCTGGCTGTCGATACCACGACCGGTCAGAAAACGCCGCACCGATTCAGCCCTCTGCCGCGACAGATTCTGATTGAACTGGGCGCTGCCGACGTTATCGGTGTGGCCCTCAATTAACACCTGGCGATCCGGGTACTGGTCGAGGAAATGCACCAGGTTTTCCAGGTTCCGATTCGAGCCCCCCTGGATCTCGGCGCTGCCGGTGGCAAACAGCACATCCCCCAGTGTCAGCACCAGTCCGCGTTCGGTGGCCTCGGCTTCGAGGGTATCGATCTGCCGTTGCAACTCCTCCGCCTCGAGAGCGGATTGGGCAGCCGCACCCGCCTCTGAACGACGGGCTTGCTGTGCGTCGGCGTGGGCGCGGTCTGCTTCCAGGGTTCGTGCCGCCAGCCTGGCTGCATCACGTTCCTCGCCGAGGCGCGTCCGGTCTGCTTCCATCAACCGGGTTTTGCCTTTGGCGCGGGCAATTTCCACCATCCGGTCGGCCATGTAGACCCGGTAGGCGGCCAGTGCCTCCTCGTCGCTGTCCAGTGGCTGCTCGGCAAGCTCTACCGCCGCTTGCGCGTCACGCAATTCGATGCGGGCATGGGTCATCATGTCCGGGTTCTGCTGCAGCTCGGTTAACTTGGCCCGCACATCCTCGGCACCTTCAGGACTGGTGGGCCCGGTGGCACAGGCGGTTAACAGAACCGATGCCAGCACCACCGCGGTGGCGGCTTTCCGGCCCGAAGCCGGCTTAAAGATCGCTAAGGTCATCATTGCTGCTCTCCCTGGCGCTGCATTTCTTCATCCAACGCCTCGGCGCCACGCCCCATTTCACGATTGATCGCGGCCGCTTTTGCCGCTTCGGTTCTTGCGATCGCAAGTTCCGCCGCCAACCGGGCCTGCTTTGCCAAGCGGTCGGCTTCCACCATGCGCTCTGCCTCGACAGCGCTATCCGCTGCCGTCAGATGACGGTTTGCCTCTTCCAGCTCTGCCCCGGCGTAACGCCGTGCTTCGGCCTGTTCGGCGGTGGCAATGGTCTCCTTGGCCATATTCAGCGACTCGGTCGGCGGCAATGGGGCAGACGCACAGGCGACGAGGGTGAGGGTGGCCAGCAACACCGTGGCAGAGAGACCGATACGTTCAACGGCTCGCCGGATCATGTGTGTGTTCATAACATTACGTCCGGTAGTAACATGATATAAGTAGGTAAGTTACTGTATTTGTGCGATATTCCATCATGTATCACTTTTCGGTTTTTTAGTAGGAAAAACGACCACTTTTTTGCTCTCCGCGATGGCGCGCAAACGCTGATTCTCGGCCTCCAACGTCGCCAGTTCAGATGCCATGTCCTGGTTGAGTTCGCGGGAGCGGATGTGCTCTTGTCGCAGCGCCGTGTACTTGGCCCGCAGCTCCTTCAGGGCGGCGTTCTTCTCGTCGCGCTGGGCCCTGGCAGCCTTGTTGCCCGCCTCCCGGATACGCTCCGCCAGGCCGGGGTGATTGTTATGAATGGTCGCCCGGCTCACGCCGGCCTCCTCCGCCACGGACTTGATGCTGAGCTTGCGGCCAGGCTTCACCACCTTTGGGCGACCCTTTTCGATCCGCAAGATGGCCTGGCGAATGGCTTTTGCCGTCAGCTCACCTCGCGTCGGAGTGGGAGTGCTCGTTTCAGGTTGCGACATCGTCCAACTCCTCTTCTGATGCCCCGAGATCGGTCAAAACCTTTCGACACCGCTGAAGGTCACGCTCGACCCGCTCCTGCCCACCGGGGCCAATGTCGGGCAACTGGCGGAGTTCGATCTGCTGGGCGTAGATGCCCTGCCAGACGGGCTTTCTCGACTCGCCAATGATGGCGTTGCCACAGTCGCCGCAACGAGTCTTCTCTGCGCCCTGACCACCGTTGCACCCGCCGGTATCGGCGGTACACCAGGCCACGCCGGTGGCCCGAATGTGCACCAAGGGGCTGAGCGTTTTTGCCATGTCGGCGCGGTCATGCTTGGTCGCCACCGCTTTGCTCTTGGCGCGAAAGGCGCGGACGGGCTCGGCAGCGCCGCCCGCAAGAATCGCATCCGGCTCCAGCCAGTGTTCCAGCAAGTCCGTCTTGATGCCCAGCGCGGCCAGGCCGATCTCGTCGTAGAGTTCGGCGTCCTGCTGACGGTTCATCGCGTACAGGCCAGTCATGTCCAGCGACCAGTGCTTGAAGTGATCGCGCAGGTAGCGCAAGTCACCGAAGGCGCTGTGGGCCGCATAGACCGCGAAGGTGCGGCGAAACTGATGCGGGGCGAAGTGCCAATCCAAGCCGCATTGGGCAGCAAACGCATTGAGGCGATCGATGACAGAAATGGTGGATAGCGTGCCAATCCGATTGTTCTTTTTTTGTTGTACGGCCAAAAACAGCCGGGAAGCATGCTCGCTCAATCGCGTGATGGCCGGGTCGCGCGGATTGGCAGCGCGCAGTTCGGCAATGGTCTGTGTCAGCCGCGCTTGCAGCGGACTCGCCAGCCGTTCGGCGACGGCAATCGCGCGATGGGTGAGTTCAGCCACCAGCCAGTCACACGGGCCAGCGCCCGTCTTGTAGGACACGCCCCGCATCCAGTGGTATCGGTCCCCGTAATCGCCCTCTTTCGTAGCGGTGCACCCGGTTTCGAGCGAGCACAGCTCCGAGACGCGGATGCCGCTGGTGACCAAAATGATAACCATGCAAGCAGATTGGAGGTCGCGGGCCGCCGAGTTGGCTTCACCAAGGCTCCAGCCCTGCTTGTTGGCTCGATTCAGCCGCTCCGTTCTGTCTAGCCCATGTGCCGCCCAGGCCTGAATCTGCTCCCAACGATCGATGATGTCATCGGCCCGATCCAGCCAGTCCACGGCGGATTGGAACAGCGGACCCAGCACATCATCCGGAATGATCGTCGTCTTGGCTTCCTGACGATAAGGGTTGCCTTGCCCCGTCAGTCCCGCCAGGTGCTTGGCCGAGGACTCCGGCCAGGGGGGCGGCATCGGATCAGCCGTGTGTTGGCTGAGAATCTGGAGGTTTTCAACGGCCACCAATCGGGAGACCAGGGCATTCGCCGACAACGGCTCACCCTTGCGGCTTTTCAAGCTCCGGCAGAAGTCCACATATTGCTGCGCGACCAGCGGCGTGACCTCGCTAAGCCGTCCAATGCCGCGATCATCCAGCCAGGTGAGGTAGGAAGCGGCGCGCTGCATCAAGTTGTGGATTGTGCTCCCCTTGGGTCGGCCGCGCCCCTCAATGCCAGCCAGCATGTAGTGCGCCACGCAGGTCCGTAGCACGCCCCGAAAGACCGGCGGCACCCGGTCGAAGTTCAGCTTCTTTTGGTTGTCTTTCTTGCCGGCGGCGAAGAGGGCATCGGGCAGCGTCCAGACGGGGTCGCCATAGCGGCTCAGGACGTGGTAGCTGCCATCATCCAGACGCATGCCGGTGATGATGACGCCGGGATCGGGTTCGCCCGTCTCGGCGCCCTGGAGCGCCTTGAGCTGCTCTGCGCGGAAGGCGGCTTCATTCATGCGGCACCCTCCAGCAAGTCGGGATCACGCCAAAAGGGGTGTGGATCGACCTTGGCGCGCTGACGCTGGATCGCTACGAGTTCAGCGTCAAACTGCGGGGTGATTTCCCGGTCGATGATCCGGATGATGTGCCCGTACACGCGCTTCCAGGCACTGGCACCCATCGTCTCGCGCATGCGGACCAGCATCCAGTAGAGGCTGTACACGCGATACAAGTCGTCGCCCGTCACCACGAACGACCGGCATCGAAAGCAGGCCAGAAACTTCTGGCAGTGCTCGCCATTCTTGGGCGCGAGATCACCATGGCGTGTGTCCCGACACTGCGCCACTGGCGTATTCTGGGTCGGCAGCGGCGCGACCTTGCCGTGAGACAGCAACGCCTCGGCGCGGACTTCCCCCATCAGGTGCCAGTCGCGTTCGGCGGTCTCCGGTGCCTTCAGATAATGATCGTTGGACACCTTCGGCGTGTGCCCGCCGAGCTTGGCCGTCAGGAACGGGTCCTGGCCCGACAGGGAAAACAGCCGATTCTCGAAGGTCTTGCGCAGGCGCATGACGTTGAGCGTCAGCGGTTGGCCGTCGGCATCGCGCAGATCATGGCGGGCGACGAAGTTGGCGATGCCTGTCCGGAGCATTTCTGATGACAAGCGAGATGGCTTGCCGAGACCAGGCCCGCTCCTCGCCTGATACACAAACAACGAGGTGGGGTAGCGACTACCCGCCCGAAGTTCAGCATTGCGCTCACGCACCAGATCGATGATGCGGGCGACATCCGGCAGCGCCGTCACCATGGCTTCAATGTCAGCGGCGCGGCGCAGGCTCTGAATGTGGGTGGCATTGCCGCGCCGCTTGACGCTCACCAGGACATAGCGATCGGCCTTGATGGGATGCGGCTGGAGACAATCCGTTGCCAGCTCAATTGCTGGGACCGGATTGATGCCCGTTCGGGCCGCAATCGCCAGCAGACAAACGGTAAGCTCCGCACGGGTCAGTGGGCCGCTTTTATCAATGATCGCCCGCATATCGGCTTTCAGAGCCTTCAGCACCACCTTTCGCTCACGCTCGCTCAGGGCGGTCTGACCCTTCACGGATCGGATCGAGTGCGGGAAGGGATTGCGCGGGAAGATGTCTTTGGCAATCCAGCCCGACTGCCCCATGGCGACCAGCACTGATTTCGAGCAGGAATACCGATTCTTCTGAGACCCGAGCTTGCCTCCCGATTGCCGCAGGTGCGCAATGAAGTGGTCAATCAGCGGGCGGTCAATATCATCCAGGCGCAGGTCGCGGGCCAGCGCGCCAGCCATCGTGGCGCAAAGCGGCAGAAAGACTGATAACCCGCTCTGGTAGTACCCGGCGATGGTGGTCGCGCTGAGCGTCTTGCCGCCGCTTCTTCGACTTGCATCAGCCATGCGCTCCAGCGTGCGCTGGGCGGCATACACGATGGCATCACAGCCTGCTCCGTAATACTTGCCAAAGTCGAGGTTGCGATAGTTCGAGGCGCTCTCTGGCAGGCGGACAACCGTTTGCGCAGGCGGCAGAGCGGTGAGATCCAGCGTGTCATCGTTTTGTGCCCTGGCCGGTCTTGAAGCCTGTGATCGCAGTTGCTTTTTAGCCACAGGCCACCTCCCGGCTGATGACGTCAATCTCGCTCTGATAGTCGTTCATCAGCGCATCTTCCAGCTCCGAGAAGCAGTGCAGGTACTTCTCGGTGGTCGTGACAGAGGCGTGTCCGAGACGGTCGCGAACGTACAGCAGGGCGTGCGTCTGAGCCTTCGCCTGCATCATTGCGTACAGGGTGTGGGTGGCGTAGGTGTGGCGAAGCACATGGACGTTCACGTAGGGAATTCCAGCGGCCTTGCCAGCCTTCTTCACGACGTCGAGGAATGCAGCACCATCGTTGGCATACGGCACGCCGTCCGCCGTCAGAAACAGCGTGTGCTGAGACTGGCCTGAGATGCTCTCAAGGCGATGACGCTCGTTAATCACGTATTGCCAGAGGTCCTCCATGACGGTGCGTGGCACATCGATCCCCCGTGCCTGTTTACGTTTGATCGCCATGTCTTTCGGATCGAGATTGACCCGAATGAATGAGCGGTGCTTGGAGTACGTGGCGGGATCGATCACGTACTTCAGCGGGAACGTCGCTAGCTCTTCCCGCCGCAGGCCCGTCGTCAGTGCCAATCGCACAATCAGCTTGTGCGTCGGGTTGTCGATGGCGTTCAGCAGATCCAGGGATTGATGCTTGCTCAACACCCGAATCACCGTCCTCGGGGTCTTCAGCATGACATCTGCCGACACCCGCTCCCCGCCACTGGCATCAACGTGCGCAAGGAATCCTTTGGGCTGGCTGACCGTGATCGTCTCCATGTCGTAGGGGATGCTTTCAACCCAGCCCCTGTTGCACGCATAGCGGTAAAACGCACAGAGCAATCGCAGTCGCGCATTCACCGTCCGGGCCGCCAGGCTTCCTCCCTCTTCACTCAGGTTCCAGTCTCGGAACTCGGCCAGAATGGTGGCTTCCCGATCATTGCCCACATCGCGCCAGTCAATCGCATTGGCTTCGCACCAGCCGAAGAACTGATACAGCGCCTTGCCATAGGTCTCCCAGGACTTCTTGGACTCTACCCGTCCACGCTTGATGAGATGGGTGATACAGAAGTCCAGAGCCTCCTCTGCCACCTGGCCCTCGGCGGCGATGAGGATCGGAAAGCCTGTGTAGCTCTGGCCGTTGACCTTGAACTTATCGGTGCTGAAAAAGAGGTCCATGCGCCCAGTCCATCACCATGTATCACTTACGCAAGCGGGAATCATAACGTGGCTCCTTATGCCACGGAGCGGCCGGAACCCAGAAACGGAAGCCCGGGCACCACCGGACCTGAGCGGTCAGGCATTGCTCCTTGTCTCTCACACTAGGGCCCGGATAACGAATCGTCCGTACGCTAACGCACACAACAGAATCCTGTTGACGAAAACAGCCACCGCCTGCTATTCGGGCGCTTCAAGGTGGAGTAAACTCGATTGACGTAAGCAGAACGCAGGTTTTGGAAGGCACGGGTTGTTAGGTGTGTTTCAGGCAGCCTCACAAGGAGATACGATGGCCACCACACATGGATACCGGAATGCCGAAAGCCACGACCGCCTGCGGCGCAGCGCCAGGGACTTGATCGAGCATGGTGTGCCACCGCGCAATCACGGTGGCACTCTTAGTGTGGATGCCTTGCAGTTGCTGTATGAACGGGCCAGCCAGCCCGACTCCGCAGCAGACGCCCTCAAGCTGCTCCACGAGCTTCAGACCTATCAGGTGGAACTGGATCTTCTGTATGAGCAGCTTCAGGCCAACGAACTGGAAATCGTTGAGGAACTCACTCATTACAAATCGCTGTATGAACAGGCACCAGTCAGTTATCTCATTGTTGCCAACGACGGTGAAATTATTGAAGGCAACCAGGCCGCTGAGACCCTGTTCGGCGAGGGCGCCCTGCCACTGACCGGCAAGGCCCTGTCTGCACTTCTGGCACCCGGTCAGGAACTTGCCATCCTGACACTGCTCGGAAGGGCCGCGGAAGACGCGCCCGGCACGCCGATGACTGCGAGCCTGCCGGTTGAGCTTGCGGACCACCGGCCGCTGATCATCTGTGCACGGCCTGCCATCGCCGGCGACAGCATTCTGATGGTTCTGAGCGAATTCCCTCCCCAAACTGCGTCCTTCTGATGCGGATTGTCGGTATTGGCGCGTCTGCTGGCGGCCTGATCGCCCTCGAGGAGTTTTTTCGCCATACACCGGGTGATACCGGCATGGCGTTCCTGGTGGTCCAGCATCTGGACCCGACCCAGAAGGCCCTACTGCCGGAACTGCTGCAGCGCTGCACCGACATGCGGGTTTACGAGGCGGAGCAGAACATGCCGATTCGTGCGGATTCGGTCTATGTGATTCCGCCGAATCGAGAGCTGCGGGTACAGGACGATACCCTCAAACTGGAAGAACCCGCGCAACCGCGGGGACTACGCCTGCCGATCAACGTGCTGTTTTCCTCCCTGGCCAGTGCCCAGAACGAACTCGCCATTGCCGTGGTGCTGTCGGGGATGGGCTCCGATGGCACCCTGGGCCTGCAGGCCATCAAGGCCACCGGTGGGCTGTCGGTGGTGCAAACACCCGAGTCGGCACAGTTTGATGCCATGCCCAGAAGCGCCATCGCCGCCGGCTGCGCCGATATTATAGCCCCCGCGGATGAGCTGCCGGCGCGCATTCTGGCCTACACCCGCCGAGTGCCTGAACCGGGCGACGGCGCCACCGCGGCGCCAGCGGCCACGCTCAGCCACCTGGATCCGATCCTCAGCCTGTTGCTGCAACACACCCGGCACGATTTTTCCCTGTACAAGCCCACCACCCTGAATCGTCGGATCGAACGCCGCATGGCAATTCACGGTATTGCCGCGCCGAAGGCTTACATCCGCTTTCTGGAAGGCAACAAGCAGGAACTGGAGCTGTTGTTCCGGGAGTTACTGATCGGGGTTACCCAGTTTTTCCGCGATCCGGACACCTGGGCGTACCTGATCGAAACCGGCCTGCCGGACTTGCTCGCCAGCGTGCCCCGCGAGCACACTCTGCGCGCCTGGGTGGCGGGGTGCTCAACCGGGGAGGAAGCCTACTCCCTGGCAATGGCCTTCACCGAGGCGCTGGACCAGACCGAACCCGGGCGGGAACTGCATCTGCAGATCTTTGCCTCCGACATCAGCCCGGATGCCATCACCGTGGCGCGGCGCGGACAGTACCCCCTCAGCATTCAGGACACGGTGTCTGAGGAGCGGCTGGCGCGCTTTTTCACCCGGCACGACAGCTACTACCAGATCAATGCGAGCATACGGGACAAGGTGCTGTTTGCCCGCCACGATGTCATCCTCGACCCACCATTCACCAAACTGGATCTGATCAGCTGCCGCAACCTGCTGATTTATTTCGATCTCAAACTGCAACGGCGGATTCTGCCGCTGTTTCACTACAGCCTGCGACCCAACGGTTTGCTGATGCTGGGCAGTTCCGAGACCGTGGGTCGGTTGCATCACCTGTTCGCGCCGCTGAAGCCGAAAATGCGGCTGTATCGCAGCAAACCCTATGAGTCCGTGCGGCACTCCGAGTTCTTGCTAAAATCGTTTCCTCCGCTTTCCACTCTGTTCAAGGAGCAGCCCGTGCCAGCCAACCCGGTTCCGCCCCAAGAAGCCACCAACAACCTGCAATCCGCTGCAGATCAGGTATTGCTGCAGGTCTATGCGCCGGCGGCGGTGGTGCTCAACGCCGATGCCGACATCGTGTACATCAGCGGGCGCACAGGCAAGTACCTTGAGCCCGCCGCTGGCAAAGCCAACTGGAACATCCACGCCATGGCCCGCGAAGGGCTGCGTGGCCCGCTCTACACCGCCCTGAAGCAGGCAGTGGCGCAACCGGAACCGGTGGAGCTCAGCGGCGTGCTGGTAAAGACCGGCTCTGGCCTGCAGGCGGTGGATGTCACCATTCAGTCGTTTCGTGAGCCGGAGGCCATGAGCGGCATGACCATGGTGGTGTTCCGCGATGCACCGGGTCAGGTCAGCCGCCGCCATCGCAAGGCCGTCGCAGGCGAAGAGACCGATCACGCCGCGCAGCTGCAGCAATACGAGCGGGAAATCGACACCCTGCGGCAGCAGGCGAAAGAGTCCCGGGAGGAGTTGCAGGCTTCCAACGAAGAGCTTCAGTCCACCAATGAGGAGTTGCAGTCTGCCAACGAGGAGCTGACCACCTCGAAAGAGGAAATGCAGTCGATGAACGAAGAACTGCAAACCATCAATACCGAGCTGCAGACCAAACTGGATGATCTGGCCCTGGCCCAGAGCGATATGCAGAATGTGCTCAACAGTATCGAGATTGCGGTGCTGTTCCTCGATCTCGATCTCAACGTGCGGCGCTACACCGAGCGGGCGTCAGCCATTGTCAGCCTGCGCAAAAGCGATATCGGCCGTCCGCTCAATGAGCTGGCCACCAGCCTGCACTATCCCGAGCTTCAGCAAGACGCACAGCACGCCCTGGACACCCTGGCGGTGAGCGAGAGACAGGTCTCCACCAACGACGACCGCTGGTTCGCAGTCCGCATCATACCGTACCGTCGGCTCGACAACGTGATCGACGGCGTGGTGGTCACGCTGGTGGATATTACCGACACCAAAAACCTGGAATCATCACTGCGGCAGCATTCCCCGTCCTAGTCCCTGCGGCGCAGGGGAACCCTGCCGCGCGGACGAATCCGGGGGTTGAAACCACCAGCGCGGCAACAGGGCCCGGGTGGCGGGGCGCAGGAAGCGATCATCGATCAGCCAGATCACGCCCCGGTCCTCCGGAGTACGGATCACCCTTCCGGCGGCCTGAGCAATTTTCTGCAGGCCGGGAATCTGATAGGTATAGTCGTAACCGGCACCGAAACGCTGCTCCAGCCGCGCCTTCAGGATCTCATGCCAGGCATCAAAGGGCGGCAGACCAAGCGACGCCACAAAAGCCCCGATCAGTTGCTCACCGGGCAGATCGATGCCCTCACTGAACACCCCGCCCAACACCGCAAACGCCACACTGCCCTCGGGCTGCCGGAACCCCGCCAGGAATTCACGGCGTTGCTGGGCCGACATGCCCGGTTGCTGCGCCCGCTGGGGCACGTCCGGGGCGGCGGTGGCGAGTGCATTACTGACCTGACGGGCGTACTGGAAGCTGCTGAAAAACGCCAGATAATGCCCCGGCCGCTCGCGGAACTGGTGGGCGATCAGCGCAGCAATCGGCGCCAGCGAGGCCTCGCGGTGAGCCTGGCGGGTACTGATGCCCGGTGTGAACTGCACATGCAACTGGTCAGCAGTGAACGGGCTGGGCAGGGAGGTGAAGCGCGCATCCGGGGGCAGGCCGAGCAAATCGCGGTAATAGACACCGGGACTCAGGGTCGCCGAAAACAGCAGCACCGAGTGCGCCGCCGCAAACCGATCCCGCAGAAAATCCGCCGGGATCAGGTTCTGGATGGTGAGGCTGGCCCGACCCCGCCCGCGGCGGGTAAATTCGCACAGGGAATGATCTCCGAACACTTCCGCCAGCTTCATGAAGCCGACACTCTCGAACAGTATGTCCTGCAGCGCCAGATCCGGTGGATGCTCCGCCAGGTAATCGGACAGGCCAGAAACCATCGCCTGCAGCGCACCCAGCAGCGACGCCGGCAAGGTATCCAGAAATACCGGGGCGTTATCATCGCACGGGTGGTCACGGATCAGGCTCTGCCAGGCCCGGGCGGTACGGTCGATGGCCGGCTTCAGCGCTTTGGGGGCGGTCTTTTTCACGCGCAACAGCCGTTGCTGGTCGAGTCGCACCGAGTACATGCCGCGGCCGCGGTCGACCAGATTGTGGGCCTCGTCCACCAGCACGCTGGCTTTCCAGTTGTTCTGCCTGATCAGTCCGTGGAGCAGGGCAGACTGATCGAGCAACCGGTTGACGTCGCCTACCACCATATCGCTCCAGCGCGCCATTTCCTGAGCCAGAAAATAAGGGCAGATGTCGTGACCGGTGGCGATCTTCGCCAACGCCCCCTGATCGAGAGTGCCTTCGGTCTGTGCCGCCTCGGCGCGGGCATCGGGCAGCCGGTCAAAAAAGCCTTTCGCCAACGGGCAGGAGTCACCATGGCAGGCTTTGTCCGGGTGCTCGCAGGCGTCGTCTTTCGACACCAGTTCCAGGGTACGCAACGGCCACCGGGACACCGCCTGCGCCGCCTGCAAACGGGCGACGCCCTCCATCGCGAGGCTGCGTGCGGTATTGCGGCAGGTGAGGTAAAACAGCCGGTCCTGCCCGGCCGCCGGCATCGCCTTCAACGCCGGGAACAGGGTACCCAGGGTTTTGCCCAGACCCGTGGGCGCCTCCAGCAACAGCGTGGCGGACTTTACCGAGTTCTTGTACACCGTCTCCGCCAGCTGGCGTTGGCGGGGGCGAAACGCCGGAAACGGAAACCTCAGCTGCAAGAGCAGGGCATCCCGCTGTTCCCGATGGTGCGCTTCCTGCTCGGCCCAGGCCCGATACTGACCGCACAGCCCCTCCAGTTCCTGCCACAGTTCGTCGGCGCCGGCGGTTTCCACCACCGGGGTTTCTTTGTCCTTGCCGGTGTCGTAGTAGATCAGCGCCAGTTCCACGGTGTTGCGATCTTCCTGCCGGCACAGCAGGGCCCCATAGGCCCGCAACTGGGCGCGATGGAGCGCCCGCTGATGTTGCCGAATGCGTGACAGGTCACCGCGGTGGGTCTTGATTTCCTCCAGCCGGCCACGATGGGGGTTGTAGACATCGGCACGCCCTATCAGTCTCAACCCCAGACATTCTCCGGTCAGTGAGTACTCACTTTTGCAGCCATAACCGCGCCGGGACTGAATGGCCTGGTGGCCGGCAATGCCCTCCTCGGCGCTGGGCGCCGGGGTATAGCGAAAATCCAGATCGCCCGTGCGGGCGGCGAACTCGCAGAGGGTGCGAACGGCAACCGTCAGCGTCATGCCAGGGCCTCACCGTCGTGCCAGCGCACGTAACAGACCCGGGCCGGAATGCCCTCCTTGGCAAAGAACTCAAGCCAGCGAACCTGATGGTCCTGGAGCCGGTCTCCCGGACCCTTCACCTCGATCATCTCGTAGCGGGCCTCACCCTCCGGCCGGTTCGGAAAGAACCGGATCAGATCCGGCAATCCACTGCGATGCTCACGAAGATTGGCCATTAACCTGCGGAACATCCTGTCCAGATCGGTGGCCGGCAAGCAGCACAATGCGCTGTCCAGCAACTCCTGATGAATCACCGGCCACACCACAAACGGATTGGTGATACCCTGCTTGGCCGCGAAATTGCGGCGAATGACGGGCCCGTGATCGCCACGCCTCAGCAGATCCAGACAGGCGTCAAACGCCGCGGCGCGTCGGGCGATGAAATCCTCTCCATTCAGGTCTGCCGGGCCCACGTGAAACGGGTGAAAGAACGCTCCCGGCAACGGCTGATAGATCGCCTCCCAGCACAGTAGGCCAAACAGAGCGTTGATCAGCGTATTCTCGACGTAATACACCGGAGCGTCATCCTGCCAGAGCTGCTGTTTGACCGCGTGTTCGACAGAACCTGTCTGCGGTTTTGGCAGAATCAGTGTGTGGGTGGCAATCTCAGCGGCTGCGGGTGCCTGCGGCGCAGGGTGACCCACTTTGGGTCCCAATCGTTTGAGCAGGCGGGTCAGACCCTGAATCTCGGCATCGCTCAGGGCCTGCTGCTGCCAGCGTTGCGCAATGATCCAGGCCTCGTCAAACCGTTTCAGTCGCTCCAACAGGCGCAGGTGTTTGAGGCTCGCCTCCCGGTGCCCGCTGGCCGCAAACGCCCGCAAGGCCAGATCTCGATCCCCGCTCCGCTCCGCCGCGCGTCCCAGCTCGAGCAACAACCGGTCGCGGCGGCGGGTCAGCCAGCGGTTATCCGACGGCGGCGGCACCGCTGCCCAGACGTCACCGAGGGCCACGCCCTCATCGAGGCTCTGGCGACACTGGTCCATGGCCAAATACAGGTCGACCTCCTCCCGGGTCGCAAAGGCCCTCGAATCGGGCGTGAAGCGCACGGTTTCATAGCGCTGATGGCCCAATTCCACCAAGACAAAATCGGACCAGCTCTGGCGCAGGTTACCGAAAAACATCAGCCTTATTCTGTCGAACAGTGCCATGCAATCAAGACGAGCAACCGCGGCGGGGCCACCCAGCCACTCGATCACGGGTCGGGGCGATTGGTAAACCGCGCGCAGCCGGTCAAGCATCTGGCCTTTCGGCAAGGACCTGGGCAAACCCAGGGCGGCCAGTGTGTCGGCGAATACAGGCCGCAGTTCGGCCAGCGTGAACAGCCGGAATAGTTCAGGCAGTGAAACCGTTGGCGCTGGGTCCAGCCATTCGCTCAGAACAAGATGGTGAATCACCCGGTCCTCGCACCCCTCAACCTCCGGGTAACGCAGCTTGTCGACCCGGAACAGGTCGCCGGAGCGCATGATCATGCGCGTCAGAAGCGCGCGAGCAGGGGTGGGTAGGGCCCGGAAGCCGGCCAATCGCCGGAGCTCCACCGCGGTCAGCAAATCGCCGTGGTAATCCGTCACCCACCCGACCACGGTTTCGAGGTTTTCGAGATAGTACAGCGGGTTTTCGAGACCGGCACTCACAGGCCGTGCATCCGTCGGGGTACTTGCGGGCATAGTGGGGGTTATCGCATCGCCTGATGACTCATGGGTCACGAAATGGTCGCACATAATCCGTGATCTGTCCCCCGGTACTCAGACCGCGTATGCGGGCCAGAAAAGTCGAGGCGCCGATGACTCCGCCCGGCCGGTTCGGTCGTATCTCACTCTGACATCCAACAGACCAAGGCCTGAACCGTCCTATGACTGCACCCATCCTGATTACCGGCGCCGGCCAGCGCATCGGCCTCGCGTTGGCCCGAGCCTGCCTTGCGCAGGGCCAACCGGTGATTTTGACCTATCGCACCTATCGCCCCGCGGTGGATGCCCTGCAGAAAGCCGGGGCCCAGTGTTTACACGCTGATTTTGCGACCACAGAAGGGGTAAATGCGTTTATTAACACCTTGCGGCAGACAACCGACCGGTTGCGGGCGATCGTTCACAATGCCTCGGACTGGATTCCGGAACGGCCGGATACAGATCCGACCGATGTCATGCAGGCCATGCTGCAGGTGCATGTGATGGCGCCATACTGCATCAATCTGGCGTGCCGGGATCTGCTTGAGCA
The DNA here is from genome assembly GCF_023156235.1 of Marinobacter goseongensis. Classification (GTDB taxonomy): domain Bacteria; phylum Pseudomonadota; class Gammaproteobacteria; order Pseudomonadales; family Oleiphilaceae; genus Marinobacter; species Marinobacter goseongensis. Next base: position 109,766 of record NZ_JAKZAI010000004.1, read on the forward strand.
GGGCGACAGCACCACCGACATCATTCACATGACCGACTACGTAGTGGAAAAGGGCAGTGCAAAACACATTGCCTACTCCGCCAGCAAGGCCGCACTGGCGAACCTGACGCTTTCCTTCTCACGCCTGCTGGCACCCGGGATTAAAGTGAACAGTGTGGCGCCATCGCTGATCCTGTTTAACGACGGTGACAACGAAGAATATCGCAAGAAAACCCTGAAAAAGTCCCTGATGGCTATCGAGCCGGGGGTGGATGCCGCGGTGCAGACACTCAATTTTCTGTTGAACAATCCCTACATCACCGGCCGAACCATTCCGCTGGACGGAGGGCGTCATCTTGTCTGATGCTGCAGCCAGCGTCAGATTCCGGTTTCCGCCGGCTGCAACCGGACGCCGGCGATCTTCCACTCGCCCTCAATCAGCACCATGTTGTAATAAGCGTCCCAGCGTCCACCTTCCGGCCCCTGCAACCTGACCGCCTGAATCTCGAACGCGCCGTGGGGCACACGCTCGGCGAACTCGATGGCGGTGGCACTGTGCACGGCGGGGTAGGCCTCACGCACCATGTCCAGGAACACCTGTGAGGAACCAAAACGGCGCTTGATCCCCTCCGAGGCATGGGCCCAGGCCTGCTCGCTGTCTTCATTGGCGAACGCTTCGATCTGGCTGAGGATGGCTTCCCGGATGTCGGCTTCCTTATCGCCGGCGAGGGGCTGAGATGACCAGATCAGCGCGACCATCAGGCCACCGAGTAATATCGGTATCGCCCTGGTACGGAGACGGATGGCGTTGCGGTCCATAGTGTTACCCCTTCATTGTTTATATTTTAATCAATACGGATGCCGACGTACCACGGATTCTTTCCCCGCTCTTTCCCTGGTCGCTTCAGGACCGTCGCCCCTCGGGCCAGATCAGCTCCATCAGCGCCTGCCGGGTGGGGTCAGGAAAGGCAACCGCATTGTCCGCACGGGCAATGGCGAGCACTTCTCCCAATGTCCGGAACAGTCCGATGTGCTCATGGATGCAGCGGGGAATGGCCTGATCCCGCAGGTAAGCCAGGTACCGGTTCAGGTTGTCCGGGTCCGAGCGCCAGTGATCGTCGAAGGCGTGCCGGAACAGGGCTCGCGTGGCCAGCGCCCGCCACTCGTCCCGGTAACCGCTCTCCAGCCGTTCCGGATAGACATAGAGGTCCCTGATTTCCTGATCGATCTTTACGGCCTCCCGGTCCGGGGGGAACATCAGTCGTACCGCCAGCAGGTCGTAGGGATCAGCCAAATGCTCATCCACCGCCTGCCTGACCAATTCAATCCTGCTCATAGTTGCTCGTTTATTGACCTGTTTTCACCGTGGTTCCGTACCTCTTTTTACGACAACAAACGCGCGGGAGACTTCCGATGCACATGGACACTGGCCAACTGAAAACCCACAAACACGACACTATCTCGCTGTTGGAAATCGTCTCGATGGAAGGCCGCTACTACATGGCCCGTTTCTATCTGGACGGCGAAGGCTACGTTCTGACCGATCCCTACGACAAACCGGTGATGTTTACCGGTGCCTGCGCGGTGCGGGACTATTTTCACGGCTACCGCGTTGAGCACACCGAAGTGATCCCGCCCACCGGCACCGACGAAATGATCGGCATGCCGGACAGCAGTTTGGAAACCATGCGGGTGCCGCTCTAGCACCGACTGTACTGCCTTCCCCCCGGACTTGCACCGGATCCACCGTGGCGACACCCTGTGTCGCCACGGTACGCCACACTGGCCATAACTTTCCTGTAATCAGACATTGCCGGGTGTCTGCATCTGGGGTCACATGCGGTAACCTGTGACCTCAGGCACGAACCGAACACCCGACAAGGAAACCCATGGCCGCTTCGTCCACCCCTGCACCCGCCGCCATCGAGCCCGGCTTCCACGCCATTCACGCCAACCACCTGGAAGATCTGCGCCGGGCGGTGGTGTACATCTGCCGCCAGAACCCGATGCCACCGCTGCAGAGCGAAACCTTTCTGGTGCAGAGCAACGGCATCGCCCAGTGGCTGAAGCTGGCGCTGGCGGAGACGCGCACCGAGGATGGCGTGGAAGGCGGACTGGGCATTGCCGCCGGCATGGACTTCCTGTTTCCGGCACGGTTTATCTGGCAGGCCTACCGTGCGGTGCTGCCCGACGGCGAAGTACCGGAGCAGTCCCCCTTCGACAAACGCCGGCTGGTATGGCGACTGTATCGCTTGTTGCCGGCGCTGGTCGGGCAGCATGAGGCGTTCACGCCTTTGGCGCGGTTTCTGGATGGCAGCGATACCGATCTGCGCAACTTCCAGCTGGCGGAAAAAGTCGCCGATCTGTTTGACCAGTATCAGGTGTTCCGCGCCGACTGGTTAGCGGCCTGGGAACAGGGCAGGGACGTGACCATCACCGCCCGCGGCGAGAACAAAGCGCTGGATCCGGAAACCCGCTGGCAGCCCCTGCTCTGGCGTAAACTGGTGGCCGACGTGGGCGAGGCCGCCGATACCAGCCGGTCGCAAATTCACACCCGTTTCATGGCGCAGGGCCAGCGTATCAGCACGCCGGCCAATCCGGCGCGGCTGCCGCAACGCATCGTGGTGTTCGGGGTGTCGTCGTTGCCGCGGCAGGCCCTGGAAGCCCTATACGTGCTCAGCCGCTTCAGCCAGGTGGTGCTCTGTGTTCACAATCCCTGCCACTACTACTGGGCCGACATCATCAGCGACCGCGAACTGCTCAAGGCCGAGCGCAAGCGGGGCGCAGTCCATCCGGTGTTGTCGCGGATCGATGATCCGGACCAGCTGCACCAGCACGCCAACCCGCTGCTGGCGGCCTGGGGCAAACAGGGCCGCGACTACATCCGCCTGCTGGATGAGTTCGACAACCCGGATGACTACCGCGCCAGTTTCCAGACCCCGGGCCAGAAGATCGACATCTTTACGGATCACGGCGACCCGCAATCCCCCTGCCTTCTGCACCAGCTGCAGAACGACATTCACAACCTGACGCCGCTGCAGGAGATCCGCGCGCAGCAGCGCCAGCTGGATCCGCGCCACGACCACTCCCTGGTGTTCCACGACGCCCACGGCCCGCAGCGGGAAGTGGAGATCCTGCACGACCAGCTGCTGGCCGCGTTCAACGCCGACCCCGAGCTGCGGCCGCGGGACGTCATCGTTATGGTGCCGGACATCAATATCTATGCGCCCCATATCCAGGCGGTGTTCGGCCTTCATGCCGCCGGCAACAAACGCCACATTCCGTTCACCATTTCCGACCAGGGCCAGCGTCACCACGAGCCGGTGCTGATTGCTCTGGAAACCCTGATGTCGCTGCCCCGCAGCCGCTTCGCCGTGAGCGAGATCCTCAGCCTGCTGGAAGTGCCCGGCATCCGCGACCGCTTCGGCATTTGCGAGGATGAGATTCCGCAGGCCCGGCGCTGGGTGGAGGGAGCGAATATCCGCTGGGGCCTGCACGGCCAGCACCGGGCCAGCCTCGATTTACCGGTGGAGCTGGACCGCAACACCTGGCAATCCGGCCTGCGAGCCATGCTCCTCGGTTACGGCATGGGCACGGATGATCCCTGGGCAGGAGTGGAGCCCTACGGTGAAATCGGCGGCCTGCAAGCCGGCCTGGCCGGGCGCCTGAGTGAATTCGTGCACCAGCTGGAAGCCCTGTGGCAGGCACTGCAAAGCACCCGTACACCCGGTGACTGGGAAGCCCTGTTCTCCGCCATGCTCGGCCAGTTTTTCCACAAGGTTGAAGGCAGTGACCTGTTACTGCTCAATCGCTTCCGCCGCCAGCTGGAACAGTGGCTGGAAGACGCCCACGCCGCCGGGCTGCACGCGCAGCCGCTGCCACTGAACATCGTCAAGGATGTGCTGCTGGATGGCCTCGACGAAGGCGGCCTGAACCAGCGTTTCCTGGCCGGCAAGGTCAACTTCGCCACGCTGATGCCGATGCGCGCCATTCCGTTTCGCCGGGTGTGCCTGCTGGGTATGAACGACGGCGACTACCCCCGCTCGCGGCCGCCGGTGGACTTTGACCTGATGGCCCAGGATGTTCGCCCGGGGGATCGCTCGCGCCGGGAAGACGACCGCTACCTGTTCCTGGAAGCGCTGCTATCGGCGCGGGAGCAGCTGTACATCAGTTGGGTGGGCCGCAGCATCCGCGATGACTCCGAGCGCCCGCCTTCGGTGCTGGTAGGCCAGCTGCAGGACCATCTCGACAGCCTGTGGGCCGTAGCCGGCGCGCCCGGGGCATCCGCGACCCGGGCGCTGACCACCCGGCACCCGCTGCAACCGTTCAGCCGCGACTACTTTCCCCAGGCCAACGGCCTGGCGCCGGGCGAGCACAGCCCACCCCGGCCGCTGGCCGAGGTGTTGCAGGCCCGCAGCCTGTTCACCTACGAGCGAGAATGGCGCAGTGCCCATGGGGTGGACACTCTGGTGCAGGACCGGCAGACACTGCCATTCCAGAGCCCGGAGGAGCCCATCAGCCTGAACGATCTGGCCGGTTTCCTGAAAAAACCCATCGACACCTTCTACCAGCGTCGCCTGCAGGTACGCTTTGACGAGGTGGCGGACGACGACACCGACAACGAGAACTTCGACCTGAGCGGCCTTGACCGCTGGCGGCTGGACACCGAACTGGTTCAGCAAGCGCTGCTCAAGGCCGGCTCCGGGGAGGAGCTGGTCCAGCGCATGGAAAGCACCCTCGATCGCATGGCGCGGCGCGGCGACCTTGGCATGGGGGTGACCGAGCACCGGCTGCGCACCGAGCTTTCAGGGCGCTTGCCGGATCTGTTCGAACGCTATCAGAGCGCACTCGAAGACTGGCCGGAAGCCCTCGCCGAGCCTTTACCCTTTGACTACCGCTATGACAACACCATGGGCTCCATGGAGGTGGCGGATCTCATCGACGGCCTGCGCAGCAATCGGGAGGGCCAGCTGTGCCGGCTGGTGGTGGCCAGTTCGAGCCTGCTCACCGGCGCCGGTTACAGCAGGAAGGTACGCTACGCCAACCTGATGCGGGACTGGCTGATTCACCTCGCCGGCCAGCTCAGCGGGCAGCCGTTTGAGACCCTGATCCTGGGCAAGGAAGAAGGGCGCCGCTTCCATTTTGCCGCGATGCCAGCGGAGCAGGCGCGGCCCCGCTTCGAGGCGATCCTGAGTCGCTGGATGGACGCCACCACCCGGACCTTGCCAGTTCACTGTGAGGCCGGTTTCGCCTGGATCTACAGTTTTTATCAGAGCAAGAAGTTCGTTGGCGATCACGAGCGTGCCATCCGCGATGCGGAGCAGGCCTACAGCAACGCTCTGGAGCGGGACACCGGTTACCTGCTCGGTGCCTTCGAAACCCCGGAGTTGCTGCTGGCCAGCGGCGAATTCGAAGCCTTGCTGCACGAACTCTATGTGCCGCTGTGGGAAGCAGAGCAGGGCAAGTCCGCGGCCGAACAGATCGGGGGTGAGGCATGACTTACCGCAACCCCAACCTGGACCCGCTGGCACTGCCGCTGAACGGCAGTGCGCTAATTGAAGCCAGTGCCGGCACCGGCAAGACCTTCACCATCGCCATTCTGTATGTGCGCCTGGTGCTGGGTCACGGCCAGGCGAATGACAGCCCGCTGCACAACCTGCTGCCGCCCAATCTGCTGGTGGTGACCTTTACCGAGGCGGCCACCAAGGAACTGCGGGACCGCATCCGTACCCGGCTGACCCAGGCCGCCGAGGTGTTCTCGGACGCCGCCGAGAGCCTGGAGCCGTCCGCAGAAACCGCTCTGATCCACCGGCTACGGGATCACAGCTACCCGGACCCGGCCAGCTGGCCGGTCTGTCGCAAGCAGTTACTGCTGGCGGCAGAGTGGATGGACGAGGCGGCGGTGTCCACCATCCACGGCTTCTGCAATCGCATGCTCAGTGAACACGCCTTCGACAGCGGCAGCCTGTTCAAGCTTACCCTGGAGACCGACCAGAGCGAACTGCTGGACGACGTTGCCCGGGATTACTGGCGCACCTTTGTGTATCCACTGCCGGCGGCGCTGATGGACGAAGCCCTGAGCCACTGGAAAACCCCTGCGGATCTGCGCAAGGCGGTGCGCAACCTGATGGACGACCCGGACAGCCTCGGCACCCCGCCGGACAACGTGCAGCAGGCGATTGACCGGGTGGTGAACCAGCGTCTGGAACGCTCCCGCGCACTGAAAGCACAGCCCTGGGCTGACTGGCAGCACGACGTACTGGCGCTGCTGGACGACCTGCAGAAAGCCAGGCGGCTGCACGGTGGCAGCAAGAAAGCGATGGTTGCCAGCTGGGACATCCTGATCGCCTGGGCCGACTCCGATGAGCTGCTACCGCAGGGGCTCGACAAGGCCGGATTCAAGAACCAGACCCCCCACGGCCTCAACAACATCCTCAAAGGCGAGGACCCGGCGCCCCATCACCCGGCGTTCGACGCCATCAATGCGCTGCTGGATTTCAGCCTGAACCCGCCCAGTGCCAAGTCCGATATTCTGCGCCACGCCAGCCATTGGATGGCGGCCCGGCTGGAAACGGAGAAACAGCGGCGCTCGGAAATGGGCTTCGACGACCTGCTCACCCGACTCGACGACGCCTTGCACGGTCCCCGTGGCGACCAGCTGGCCGCCACCATCCGACGCCAGTTCCCGGTGGCACTGATTGATGAATTCCAGGATACCGACCCGGTGCAGTACCGCATCTTCGACCGCATCTACAACGTGGCGGGCAGTGATCCGGCCACCTGCCTGCTGATGATCGGTGACCCGAAACAGGCCATCTACGGCTTCCGCGGCGCGGACATCCACACCTACCTGCAGGCCCGCGTGGGCGTGCAGGAGCGCACCTGGACCCTGGGCACCAACTTCCGCTCTGCCGAGCCCATGGTCGAGGCCGTCAACCGGGTGTTCGAACACAGCGATCAGCACAGTAGCGACGGCGCGTTCCTGTTCGGCAAGGGCGACACCTCACCATTACCGTTCCAGGGCGTGGCGGCCAACGGCACCCGACGGCTCTGGTCGGTGAACGGCCAGGTGCAACCCAGCCTGACGTTCTGGACACTCGACTCCGATCGCGAATCGGATCACGAATCCGCAGGCAGCGGCAAACCGAAAGCCCTTGCCAAAGGCCACGCCACCGCCGAGGTGGCCGACAGCTGCGCCAGTGAGATCGCCCGCCTGCTGACCCTGGGGCAAAAACAGCAGGCCGGTTTTGCCCTGGCCGAGCAGCCCGATGACCTGCAAGCGGTTGCCCCGCAGGACATCGCTGTTCTGGTCAACAACCGCAACGAGGCCGCCGCCGTGCGCGACGCCCTGGCACGCCGGCGCATCAAGAGTGTGTATCTGTCTGACCGGGATTCCGTGCTGACCTCACGGGAAGCCCGGGAAATGCTGTGCTGGCTGCGGGCCTTTGCCGAGCCGCGCCAGCTGGCCTTCACCCGGGCGGCGCTGGCGACGCCGACACTCGGACAGAGCTGGCAGGCGCTGAATGCACTGCTCACCGATGAACTCGTGCTGGAGCGGGAAATCGAGCGTTTCATGGGCTACCAGCAGCAGTGGCAGAAACAGGGTGTGCTGCCGATGCTGCGCAGCTTCCTGATGGATTTCGAGGTGCCCGGGCGGTTGCTGCAACGGGCCGACGGTGAACGCCGGCTGACCGACATACTGCACATTGCCGAACTCTTGCAGCAGGACAGCCTGCAGCTGGACGGCGAACATGCCCTGGTCCACCACTACACCCAGATTCTGCGCGCGGCAGACGAAGAAGACGAACACCGCACCCTGCGCCTGGAAAGCGACGCCGGGCTGGTCAAGGTGATTACCGTGCACAAATCCAAGGGTCTGGAATACCCGCTGGTGTTCCTGCCCTTCGGCACCGCCTTTCGCGCCCAGAACGAAAAACAGGCCTTCGTACGCTACCACGATGGCCAGGGCCAACCGGTCATTGTGTTCGACCCGAGCCCGGAAGACGTCGCCCGGGCAGACCGGGAGCGCCTGGGCGAGGACATCCGCAAACTCTACGTCGCCCTGACCCGCGCGCGCTTCGCCACCTGGGTCGGCGCGGCGGCGCTCGAAGACTGGCAGCACAGTGGCCTGGGCTATCTGATCGGGGGTGACGGGCGCAATCGCATCACCGCCTGCCTGGAGCAGCTGGCCGAAGGCCGGGCGACCATCGCCGTCACCCCTCTGCCGCAGGCGGAGGCGGCCCAGTACACGCCACCGGCTCCAGACGCCCTGGGGCCGGCGCTGCAATCCACCCGTGAGGCCAGGGAAGACTGGTGGATTGCCAGTTACTCCTCCATCGAATACAGCGGGCGCTCCGGCACCGGCATCGCCTTCAGCGGTGAGGTGGAAGACGCCCAGACCCAGAACCTGCTGGAAGAAAGCAGCCAGGGCAACGGCGAGGACGGCGACTCGGCCCCCACGCCGGACACCCGCAATCACCATCACTTTCCGAAAGGCGCCGGCCCCGGCACCTTCCTGCACGACTTGCTGGAGTGGTGCACCCAGCACGGCTTCCAGCGCATACTGGAGCACCCCGCCACGCTGCGGGAACAGCTCACCCGGCGCTGCAGCACCCGGGGCTGGAACGACTGGGTGGCACCGTTGCAACAGTGGCTGCTGGCGCTGATCGACCGCCCACTGCGGCTGGACCGGGCCGGCGACACCGCCGTCAGCCTGTCGGCCCTGACCACCCTGCGCCCGGAACTGGAGTTCTGGTTTGAAAGCCGGAACGTCAGTATCCGCACCCTCGACCGGCTGGTCACCCGACACACCCTGAACGGCGCCGACCGGCCACAGGTCGAGGAGAACCGCTTCAACGGCATGATCAAGGGCTTCATCGATCTGGTGTTCGAGCACCAGGGCCAGTACTACGTGCTCGACTACAAATCCAATACCCTCGGCGAGGATGACAGCGCCTACACCGACCAGGCCATGGGGGATGCCATTCTGGAGAAACGCTACGATCTGCAGTACGTGCTGTACCTGTTGGCACTGCACCGCTTGCTGAAAGCACGGTTGCCGGATTACGACTACGACCGCCACATCGGCGGCGCGGTGTACCTGTTCCTGCGCGGTGTTGACTCCGCCAGCGGCGGCGCCTTTACCGACAAACCGCCGCGAGTGCTGATGGAACAACTGGATGCACTGTTCGATGGCCACAGCGGGGAGGTGGCGCCATGAGCCGCAAGCACGGTGGGCACAGCGACCATCAGATCGCCCTGGACCTGGGCGACAACGCGGAACCGATGATGGATAGCCGCCCACTCTCCAGCCTGGACACGACCGAAGCCCTGCTGCTGCAGTGGCAACAGGCCGAATGGATTCGCCCGCTGGACCTGGCTTTTGCGCGGCTGATCCGCGAGCTGTCGGAGGAGCAGGGCGACCGTCCCCGCCCACTGGTGTTGCTGCTGGCGGCGCTGACCTCCCATCAGGTAGGGCGGGGCCACGTCTGCGTGGATCTGACCAGCCTGCTGGCGGATGCCGGCAACACCCTGTCACTGCCGCCGGAAGAACCGGTGCGCGATCTGCTCAGCGATACCGAGACGGCAGAGCTGAGCCGGCTGAAACCCGCTGACGTCCTGGCCCGTGTCAGCCTCTCGGACTGTGAGCTGGCCCTGGTCAGCTCTATGGCTGTAAGTGATGGCTCACTGACGACCCCGCTGGTGCTCAACGACAGCCGTCTCTATCTGCGCCGTTTCTGGCGCTACGAGCAACGCATAGCCGACGGTATCCACCAGCGGCTGACGCACCCTTCGGCCCTGGCCGACCCCCAGTCGGGGCCGGCACGGACCCTGGCCACCGCCCTCGGTCAGCTGTTCCACGCCACCGACGCGGTGGATTACCAGAAGCTGGCTTGTGCCCTGGCCGCCCGCAATCGTTTCGCTGTCATCACCGGCGGACCCGGGACCGGTAAAACCACCACCGTGGTGAATCTGCTGGCCGCGCTGCAGGCGGTGGCCGGAGCAGCGCCGGAACGGGCCGGGCGCAAAGTGCGGATCCGGCTGGCGGCGCCTACCGGCAAGGCCGCGGCGCGCCTGAACGAATCCATTGGCGGTGCCGTCAGCCGCCTGCCACTGGCAGACCTGCCGGGCCGGGTGCAGCTGGCGGACATTCCCACCCGGGTCACCACCCTGCACCGCCTGCTCGGCAGCCGGCCGGACAGCCGTCGTTTCCGCCATCACCGGGACAATCCGCTGCCGGTGGATATCCTGGTGATCGACGAAGCCTCCATGGTGGATGTCGACCTGATGGCCTCGGTGTTCGACGCCCTGCCCGCCAGCGCCCAGCTGATTCTGCTGGGCGACAAGGATCAGCTGGCCTCGGTGGATGCCGGTGCCGTGCTCGGCGAACTGTGCCAGCGTGCGCTTGCCGGCCACTACGTGCCGGACACCGCGGACTGGCTGACCGCCATCACCGGTGACCGGGTACCCGAAACCCTGATCGACCCCCACGGCCAGGCCATGGACCAGGCCGTTGCCATGCTGCGCAAGAGTTACCGCTTCCAGTCCGACAGCGGCATTCGCGCCCTGGCGGAAGCGGTCAACACCCGTTCGCTGGACACCGCCATGCTGCGACAGATCCGCGACGGCGCCTTCGACGATGTGATCTGGCTCAACGGCCACACCGCCAGGCCCGATGCCGAGGCCACCCTGGAGCGGATCTGCCAGCACGCCATCAGCGGCACCCCGGCCAGCTTCCGCAACGCCGGGCAGGGCCGGGTGGTGAACCGCGCTGAATTACCGCCACCGGTCGGCTATCGGCACTACCTTGAGCGCATGCAGAACCACCCGCTGACCCCGGACAGCCCCCGGGAAGACTGGGATGCCCTGGCGCTTGAGGTGCTCGAGGCGTTCAACGACTTCCAGGTTCTCTGCGCCCTGCGCAAGGGGCCCTGGGGTGTCGAGGGGCTGAACGAGCGCATTGCGCGGCACCTGCTGGCAGAACAGTGGATTCCACGAGCGGAAGGCTGGTACCCCGGGCGGCCGGTGCTGGTCACCGGCAACGACTACAACCTGGGGCTGATGAACGGGGATATCGGCATTGCCTTCAATGTGCCCTGGGACCGCAACAACTCCGGCACGCCCAAAGACACCTTGCGGGTGGCTTTCCCCAGCAGCGACAGTGCCGGTGGCATCCGCTGGATTTCCCCCAGCCGGCTGCAACAACTGGAGACGGTGTATGCCATGACCGTGCACAAATCCCAGGGATCGGAGTTCAACCACACCTGCCTGGTACTGCCGGATCGCCTCAGCCCGGTACTGACCAAGGAACTGATCTACACCGGGATCACCCGCGCCAGGAACTGGTTCAGCCTGGTCACCGGCGACGCCCGGGTACTGAAAGACGGTGTGGCGCAGCAAGTAGTGCGGGCCTCTGGGCTGGCGTTGCGACTTGTGGATAACGAGTCTCCGGGACGCCAGTGAGGAGAGGGCTCAGCTAGAGTTATCATCACTCCGGTGCTGCTGCTCCCAAAGATGAGCGTAGTGGCCACCGGCCATCAGCAACTCTTGATGACTACCACTTTCCACGATCCGGCCACCATCCATCACCAGAATGGTATTGGCATCACGGATGGTGGACAGCCGATGGGCGATGACCAGGGTAGTGCGCTGCTGGCTGACCTCCTTGAGTGCGCTGAGGATTGCCTGTTCCGACAGCGAATCCAGTGACGAGGTGGCCTCATCCAGAATCAGCAGCGGCGGGTTCTTGAGAATCACCCGGGCAATGGCCACCCGTTGTTTCTCGCCACCGGACAGTTTCAGGCCGCGCTCACCCACTCTGGTGTCGTAGCCGTCCGGCAGGCTGTGGATAAAGTCTTCCAGGTGCGCCATGCGCGCGGCCCGATACACCTGTTCCTCGCTGGCCGCCGGATTGCCATAGGCCAGATTGCGGTACAGGGTGTCGTTGAACAGCACCGTGTCCTGGGGCACCACTCCGATGACTGAGCGCAGGCTGGCCTGGGTCACCTGGCGGATGTCCTGACCGTCAATGCGGATCGATCCCTGAGCCACGTCGTAAAAGCGGAACAGCAAGCGGGCGAGGGTGGATTTGCCGGCACCGCTGGCGCCTACCACCGCCACCGTGTGGCCAGCCGGTATGGAGAAATTCACATCCTGCAGGATCGGGCGGTCCGGGCGGTAGGCAAAGTGGATGTGGTCAAACTGCACCTCGGCCCTCTCCACAACCAGCGCCGTCGCCCCCGCCGCATCCTGAATCGCCGGCTCGTCGCCCAGCAGTTTGAACAACCGCTCCACATTCACCAGTGCCTGGCGGATCTCCCGGTAGACAAATCCGAGGGCATTGAGAGGAATAAACAGCTGCAGCAGGTAGGCATTGATCATGGTGAAGTCGCCCAGGGTGATTTCGCCACTGGCCACTTCGGCCACCGCCATGGCCATGATCACGATCATTGCCACACCGATAATCAGCGCCTGGCCGGCGTTCAGGGTGGCCAGTGACAGGCGGTTCTTCAGTCGCGCCTGTTCCCAGTCGTCCAGGTTCTGGTCGTACAACTGCGCTTCGTAACGTTCGTTATTGAAATATTTCACCGTCTCGTAGTTCAGCAGGCTGTCGATGGCCCTTGAATTGGACTGATTGTCACGGGCGTTGGCCTCCCGTACGAACTTGGTGCGCCACTCGGTGATTCTGATGGAAAACACCACGTAAACGACCACGGCCACCAGAATTGCCAGTACATAACCAACGTTGAACACCACCAGCAGGATACCGGCCACCATCAGGATTTCGAGGATCGTGGGCACGATGTTGAACAGCGTGAATCGCAGCAGAAAGCTGATGCCGTTGGTGCCGCGCTCGATATCCCGCGCCAGCCCCCCGGTTTTTCGGTCAAGGTGAAAGCCCAGCTCCCGCTGGTGCAAATGTTCGAAGATCCGCAGCGATACCCGCCGCATCGCCCGCTCCGCTACCCGCGCAAACACCGCATCCCGCAGTTCACTGAACAGGGTAGCGCCGAAGCGCAGCGAACCGTAACCGACCACCAGTACCAACGGTATCCACAGCAGCATGTCAGCACCGCGGTTCTGGTCGAGATAATCGACGATATACTTCAACGCAATAGGCGTGGCCACCGTCGCCAGTTTGGCCAGCACCAGCAGGGCCAGCGCCAGTGCCACCCGGCCGCGGAATTCCGCCAGGTAGGGCCACAGGCCGGAAATCACTTTCCAGTCGGGTTTGTGGTCGGCGGGGTAGTCGTTGTCGGCGTATGATTGCACGTCGTGTCCTTCAGTTACGGAGTAGTCGAGCGAGCTGTATGATAAGTCTTGTACGGAATCCCGATCGTATTGTTGCTGAAGTTTACAGCAGCCCACACCCAGGAGGCACACCATTAAAACCCGCCATCGCAAGGCCTTGAGACTGGTCGTCGAATTTATCAGCCCCTATCGGAGAGCCGTGGCCGGCGCTCTGGTCGCACTGGTGTTCACCGCTGGCATTACCCTGGGGCTTGGTCAGGGTTTACGCATACTGGTGGATCAGGGATTAGCCACCGAGTCACCGGAGAACCTGGCAAAGGCCATTGGGCTGTTTTTTGTGCTGGTGCTGGGGCTGGCGATAGGCTCCTTTACCCGCTTCTACCTGGTGTCCTGGATCGGTGAGCGGGTGGTGGCAGACATTCGCAAGAAGGTGTTCAACCATCTGATTGATCTGCACCCCGGTTTTTTCGAACAGAACCGGGCGCTGGAGATTCAGTCGCGGTTTACCGCAGACACCACCGTGCTGCAATCGGTGATTGGCTCCACCGTGTCCATTGCCCTGCGCAACACGCTGATGCTGGTCGGTGGCCTGCTGCTGCTGTTCATCACCAACGCCAAGCTGGCCAGCATTATTCTGCTGGGCTTCCCGCTGGTGATCGCACCGATCCTGTTTTTTGGCCGGCGGGTGCGACAACTGTCGCGCCTGAGTCAGGACCGGGTGGCGGACGTCGGCAGCTACGTGGGCGAGAATCTGACCCAGATTAAAACCGTACAGGCCTTCAACCACCAGCCCCACGACCGGCGTTTTTTTGCCGAGGTCTCGGAAAAGGCCTTCGACATAGCCCGCGCACGTATTCGCCAGCGGGCCTGGCTCACTACACTGGCGATTACCCTGGTGATGGGGGCCGTCGGCATTGTGATCTGGATCGGCGGACTGGATGTCATCCATGGTCGCATCAGCCCCGGGGAGCTGGCGGCGTTCGTGTTCTACAGCCTGCTGGTCGGTATCGCGGCCGGTGCCATCAGTGAGGTGATCGGCGAATTGCAGCGGGCGGCGGGCTCGGCGGCCCGACTGTTCGAGTTGTTACAGACCGAAGCGGCGTTTGCCCGCAACAGCGGCAACACCGTGCTGCCGCAGCCAGTACGGGGCGAGATCCGGCTGGAACACCTGGGGTTCAGTTATCCCGGTCGCACACTGCAGCCCGCCCTGAGCGACCTGACACTCACGGTGAAAGCGGGGGAAACCCTGGCGCTTGTCGGACCGTCCGGCGCGGGTAAATCCACGCTGTTCGATTTGTTGCTGCATTTCTACCAGCCCGGTGAGGGTCGCATCCTGATAGATGGTCTGGACAGTGCCGGGCTGTCACTGGAATCCCTGCGACGGTGTTTTGCGCTGGTGCCGCAGAATCCCGCCCTGTTCCATGGCACGGTGGCGGACAACATTCGCTACGCCCGGCCGGAAGCCAGCCAGGCAGACGTGGAGCAGGCGGCACGGATTGCCCACGCCGATGAATTTATCCAGAGCCTTCCCGAGGGCTACGCCACCCGCCTTGGCGATGCCGGGCTGGGTCTGTCCGGAGGCCAGAAGCAACGCTTGGCCATTGCCCGGGCACTACTGGCGGATGCTCCGGTGCTGTTGCTGGACGAGGCCACCAGCGCCCTCGACGCAGAAAGCGAGAACCTTATCCAGCAGGCCATGCCGGCGCTGACCGCGGGACGCACCACGTTGGTGATCGCCCATCGCCTGGCGACGGTCAGAGACGCCGATCGGATCGCGGTACTGGATCAGGGCCGCCTGCTGGCGGTCGGTACCCATGACGAGCTGATGCGCAACAACGACCTCTATCAACGGCTGGCCAGACTGCAGTTTCGCGATCATGCCGCCTGACGGCGACCATAGTCGGTTTGTTTCCTGTCACCGTACTACTTACACTGGTAGGTGAAACTTTCGAACCTGAAACCAGGGAGAATGGCAAAGTGAGCAATAAAGAATTGCAGGCACTCAAAGAACGCTACGTTGCAGCGGGCGCGGCAAGCCCCAATGAACAGTTTGCCGACCACGCAACAAATGCGGAACTGTGGGATGCGGACGGCAAACGCATGATCGATTTCGCCGGCGGCATCGGTGTCCTTAACATCGGGCATCGCCACCCGAAAGTGGTGGAAGCGATCAAGGCCCAGCTCGACAAACTCATGCACACCTGTCAGACGGTGATGCCCTACGAGGGCTACGTGAAGCTGGCACAGAAACTCAGTGAAGTGGTACCGGTCAAGGGTCACGCCAAGGTGATGCTGGCCAACTCCGGTGCCGAAGCGCTGGAAAACGCCATGAAGATCGCACGCGCTGCCACCGGCAAAACCAACGTGATCTGTTTTGACGGCGGTTACCACGGCCGGACTTTCTACACCATGGCGATGAACGGCAAGGCAGCGCCTTACCAGACCGATTTCGGACCCATGCCCGGGAACGTTTTCCGCGCGCCTTACCCGGTGCCGTACCACGGTGTGTCCGAAGACGAAGCACTGCGCGGTCTGAAGATGACCATGAAGGCGGATTCGCCGGCCCACAACACCGCCGCCATTGTGATCGAGCCAGTGTTGGGCGAGGGCGGTTTCTATGCCGCGCCAACCAGCTTCCTGAAAGAGATCCGCAAGATCTGCGACGAAAACAACATCCTTATGGTGGTGGACGAAGTGCAGAGCGGCTTCGGCCGGACCGGCAAGATGTTTGCTATCGAGCACAGCGGCATTGAGCCGGATATGATGACCATGGCCAAGAGTATGGCGGACGGCATGCCAATCTCGGCCATCGTAGGTACCGACAAGCACATGGATGCCTCTGGCCCGAACTCGCTGGGCGGCACCTACACCGGCAGCCCGACGGCTTGTGCAGCGGCACTGGCGGTCTTCGATGTGTTCAAGGAAGACGACATTCTGGGCAAGGCCCAGGCTCTGGGTGACAAACTGAAGCAACGGTTCAGCCAGTGGCAGGAGCAGTTCGAGCACGTGGATAACGCCCGCAACATGGGGCCAATGGCCGCGTTTGAGCTGGTCGAGAGCAAATCCAACCGCAAACCGATGCCGGAAATGGCGGCGGCAGTAACCAAGAAAGCCAAGGAGAAAGGGCTGATTCTGCTGAGTTGCGGTATGTACGGCAATACCCTGCGCTTCCTGATGCCGGTCACCATCGAAGACGATGTGCTGGAAGAAGGGTTGGCCATTGTGGAAGAAAGTCTGAAGGAGGTCGGGGCGTAACACCCTGACGGTTCCTGATGTTCAAAAACCGGGCCCCGCAGGGGTCCGGTTTTTTTATGGCGGCATACCCTTGTCGTCAGACACCGGGTTGTCGCTCAGACCCTCTCTGTCGCTGCCGACAGCCGCTTACCCCGGTCGGTGGATTCATCGTATACTGCCGAGAGTTTTCCGGCAGAGCCCGCAGGCCTGCCGCTGTTCCACCAACCAGGCAACGCCATGACTTCTCAGAATTCTTCCAGCATTCCGGATCACAAGCCAAGGCCGTGGGTCGATCTGCTGGTCAGCATTATTATTCCATCCGTGATCCTGATGAAATTCAGCGGTGATGAGCACCTCGGCAGCGTTAACGCGTTGCTGATCGGACTGGCGTTCCCCCTTGGCTGGGGGCTGTATGAGCTGATCAAATACCATAAGAAGAATTTCATCGCAGTGCTGGGTCTGATCAGTGTCGGGCTGACCGGCGGTATCGGGCTATTGGAGCTGGATGCCGGGTGGCTGGCCATCAAGGAGGCCGGGATTCCGGCAATCATCGGCCTGGCGGTGCTGATCTCCACCCGCACCCGATACCCGCTGGTACGCACCCTGTTGTACAACCCCTCCGTGCTGAACGTGGACAAGATTCAGTCTTCACTGAAAGAGCAGGGCAGCGAAGCCGAGTTTGAAGATCGCCTGCTCAAGGCCACCTATTTCTTCAGCCTGACCTTCCTGTTCTCCTCCATCATGAACTACGTACTGGCGAAATGGATTGTGGTCAGTCCCTCAGGCACGCAGGCGTTTAATGAGGAACTGGGCAGGATGACCCTGGTCAGCTACCCGATGATCGCCATTCCGTCGATGATCATGATGATCGCCATCTTTTACTACCTGTGGCGCTCTATCCGCCGGCTCACCGGCTACACCCTGGAAGAAGTAATGGCGCCCCATCTCGCCGCCCAGCACGAAGCCAGTAACTCCTCGGATTCCACCAACGGTAAGCAATAACTGCTCGGCAATTAACGGATTTCCAAAAAAAAGGCGACCCGAAGGTCGCCTTTTTTCGTCTTCCTGAAACGCTACACGTCCAGGTTGGTCACTTCCAGCGCGTTGGTCTGGATAAAGGCCCGGCGCGGCTCCACATCATCGCCCATCAGGGTGGTGAAGATCTGATCCGCCGCAAAGGCGTCCTCGATGGTCACCTTCATCATCCGGCGCGTCTCCGGATCCATGGTGGTCTCCCACAGCTGTTCCGGGTTCATCTCGCCCAGTCCCTTATAGCGCTGGATGTTCAGTCCCCGCTGAGCTTCCTTCATCAGCCAGTCCAGCGCACCCTCGAAGGACAACACCGCCTGCTTGCGCTCGCCACGCTGGATGTAGGCGCCATCCTCCACCAGTCCGTCCAGAGCTTCGCCCATTCTTGCAATGGAAAGGTACGACGACGACTCGAAGAATTCGTGATTGAACACGTGGGTATACGGAATACCGTGTACTGAAATCACCACCTTCGGCAGGTACAGATTGCGCTCGCCATCTTTCTCCACCGAGAAGGTATATTTGGTGCCGGTACGGGTATCCAGATCCAGGCCATCGCCAAGGCGCGCCACCCAGCGAGCTACCGCCGCTTCGTCCCGGAGGTCGTCAGGCTTGAGGGTGACGTTCTGCAGCATCTGCTCCAGAACCTTGGCGGGATAGGCTCGGGACAAACGCTCGATCATCGCCATCACCGCCTGGTAATCCTTCACCATGGTTTCCAGCGCGGAATCCTTGATTGCCGGGGCTTCCGGATTGACGTACAGCTGAGCGCCCTCCAAAGCGGTCTGGGTCAGGTAGGCCACCTTGGCCTTCTCGTCTTTCAGGTACTGCTCCTGCTTACCACGCTTGACCTTGTACAGCGGCGGCATGGCGATAAAGACGTGACCACGCTCGATGATCTCGCGCATCTGGCGGAACAGGAACGTCAGCAACAGTGTACGGATGTGTGAGCCATCCACGTCGGCGTCGGTCATGATGATGATGGAGTGGTACCGCAGTTTTTCCGGATTGAATTCCTCACGGCCGATACCGCAGCCCAGCGCGGTAATCAGTGTGCCGACTTCCACCGAGGACAGCATCTTGTCAAAGCGCGCTTTCTCTACGTTGAGGATCTTGCCCTTGAGGGGAAGAATGGCCTGTGTCTTGCGGTCCCGACCCTGTTTGGCGCTGCCGCCGGCCGAGTCACCCTCCACAATGAACAGTTCGGACAGGGCGGGGTCTTTCTCCTGGCAGTCCGCCAGTTTGCCGGGCAAGCCGGCAATATCCAGCGCACCCTTACGGCGGGTCATATCCCGCGCCTTGCGGGCAGCCTCGCGGGCACGGGCCGCTTCGATCATCTTGTTGACGATCAGTTTGGCCTCACCCGGTTGTTCCTGAAGGAAATCGGCAAAGGCCTGGTACAGCTCCTGCTCCACCGCGGTTTTGACTTCCGAGGAGACCAGCTTGTCCTTGGTCTGGGACGAGAACTTGGGGTCCGGTACCTTGACGCTGATGATCGCAGTCAGGCCTTCACGGGCGTCATCCCCGGACGTGCTGACCTTGGCCTTCTTGCCCAGGCCTTCGTGCTCGATGTAGTTGTTCAGCGAACGGGTCAGGGCGGCGCGGAACCCGGCCAGGTGGGTACCGCCGTCGCGCTGGGGGATGTTGTTGGTGAAGCAGTAAATGTTCTCCTGGAAGGCGTCGTTCCACTGCATGGCCACTTCCACCGAGGTGCCGTCTTCCCGATCCTTGTTGAAATGGAAGACCCGGTTGATCGGCGTTTTGTTGCTGTTCAGATGCTCGACGAACGCGCGCAGGCCGCCCTCATATTCAAAGACCTCTTCCTTGCCACTGCGCTCGTCGGTCAAGCGGATACGTACGCCGCTGTTCAGGAAAGCCAATTCCCGCAGACGCTTGGCAAGAATGTCGTAATGGAACTCGATATGAGTAAAGGTTTCCGGCGACGGAATAAAGTGAACCTTGGTACCGCTTGCATCGGTATCACCGACCACACTCAGAGGCGCGTTGGGCACGCCGTGGGTGTAGCTTTGCTCGTAGACCTTGCCTTCACGGCGAATGGTGAGGGTCAGGGTAGAGGAGAGCGCGTTCACTACCGACACGCCCACGCCGTGCAAACCGCCAGAGACTTTGTAGGAGTTGTCATCGAACTTACCGCCCGCGTGAAGCACCGTCATGATGACTTCCGCGGCGGACACCCCTTCTCCCTCGTGCAGATCTGTCGGGATGCCGCGGCCGTTATCCTTCACCGAGACCGACTCGTCCGGATGAATGATCACCCCAATCTCCGAGCAATGCCCCGCCAAAGCTTCGTCGATAGAGTTATCCACCAGCTCGAAGACCATGTGGTGCAGGCCAGTACCATCATCGGTATCGCCGATGTACATCCCGGGCCGTTTCCGAACCGCATCCAGTCCTTTCAAGACTTTGATACTGGAGGAATTGTAGTTCGATTCGCTCATTAGGGTACTCCTGAAGGGTGATTACCGGGTCCGGCTCTGATGGCGGGTTCTGACCACGCCAACCCTCTGCCACCCGGGTCTTATTCTTCCGTCAATTGTCCATGTTCCACGTGGAACATTCGATAGTCCGGTTTCGCGTTCTGCCAGAGTTCGTCCGGCCGAGGCGATTCGATGGAGGTAATAAACACCTGGCATCGTAATTCGTGTAACTTCCTGGCCAACATGGATCGGTGGCCAACATCCAGCTCCGCATTGATATCGTCGAGCAGAAACGTCACCTGTTTGCCCAGCTGGCTCAGCACCATGCCTTGAGCAATTTTCATCAGGATCACCAGGGTTTTCTGCTGTCCGCGGGAAAACGTTTCGGCCACCGGCCGCCCCTGGAACCGCAACTTGATGTCGGCCCGATTCGGGCCATACAGGGTGTGGCCCATCCGCAATTCCTGTTCCCGATGCGCGGCAAGAACTTCCGATAACGGCAGGCTGGTATCCCACCCGGCAAAGAAGTCCATTTTCATGCCTTCGACCCAGGGTGCGTCCACCTCTTTTACAAGGCTCTGGAACGCCGTCTGGAACAGCTCAAAGGCACTGCGCCTCGCGTCGGTCAGCTGCTTGGCCAGAACCGTGTACTGGTTGTCCCAGACCCGGACTAAAGCCTCGTCTAGTCTACCATTTCTCAGCGTTTGATTCCGCTGTGATGTCACTCTTTGACACTGCTGCCACACGCCGGCAAACGAAGGTTCCACGTGGAACACTGACCAGTCGAGAAACTGACGACGCTTGCCAGGGCCCCCGGCCACAATCTCGAACACCCCCGGATCAATCACGGAAACCGGTAGGTGCCTGGCCAGGACGGAGAGATTTTTCACCGCCTCGCCGTCCACTCTCAAGGTGGTCTCTTTCGATGAAACATCCCGCGCAAAACCCAACCGGTGCCGCAACTGACCCGGGCTTTGCTGACGGTCTTTGTCCGGCTCCAGTCCCTGATCCAGCCCGCCGAAAACCGTGAGGCGTTGCTGGCCATGACTGACCACGGCCTGATGACGACTGACGCGGAACGAGCGACCGAGGCCCAGGTAACCGATGGCCTCCAGAACGCTGGACTTGCCACTGCCGTTCTCACCGAACAGCAGGTTAAAAGAAGGGGAGAAAGTCACGGGTGCGGCGGCGAGATTGCGGAAGTGTTCCGTTTGCAGTTTGACCAGCGCCATAGAGTCAGAGGACTTCCGCAGAGTGTGTAAGAAAACAAAAAGGCAGCATCCGCGTAGCGAATGCTGCCTTAGTGTACAAAACCCTCAGCCCGTTGGCGACGTCCGTGATGCCTGCTCTTATGAGCATCGCACAACGGCTGGTCGGATCAATGCAGCATGTTCAGGCGCTCGTCCATGAACACGTCCATTTCCGGCGCCAGAATGTGCACATAGCGGTCGAAATACAGGAACTGTTTTAGCAACAGTGCAAACTCGCGGGGGAAATGCAGACCGTGGCTCTCGCCGATCTTCACCATATCCATCAGGATATTGTTAACGTCGTCGTCCGCCTGATCAGCTTCGTAGGGCACCTGGTCCGGAACCATCTTATCCATCTGCTGATACAGCTTGCGCAAGTCCGCCGCCAACGCCGACGTCTCCACATGCTCGTGGGTGATGCCGATACGGATCATGGCATCCGCCATGCCATCGAAGTTACCCACCATAATGGCCGAAATAAAATCACTGACCGCTTGCCAGGTGTCCGGTCGAATCCGCCCCACAATACCGAAATCGATGAACCCGACCCGACCGTCTTTCAGTACCATCAGATTTCCCGCATGCACGTCCGCGTGGAAGAATTCGCACTGGGTCAGGCTGGAGAACCAGGTATTCATCGCGGTGATCAGGGTGCGTTCCGGATCGCGGGCGTAGCCGCGAATACTCTCGAGATCGGTCAGCGGTACACCGTGGAACCGTTCCATGGTGAGAATCCGCCGGGTACTGCTCTGCTCGTACACCAACGGCACCGCCGCGTCTTCATTATGGGTGGTGCTCAGGAACTCGCGGAACACCTTCAGGTTATTGGCTTCCTTGATGAAATCACACTCTTCCATCATGGTGCGCTGAATCTCTTCCACAATACCGGACAGCGACGTCCAGGACAGCTTGGGCGCCAGCGTCTCGAGAATTTTTGCAGACAGGTACAGGAAGTTGAGATCGGTCAGCAGGATGTTTTCCACACCCGGCTTTTGGACTTTGATCACCACGTCTTCGCCGGTCAGCAATTTTGCCGCATGCACCTGGGCAATCGACGCCGAGGCCAGCGCCACCGGGTCAATTTCCGCGAACACCTGGTCGATGGGCCGGCCCAGTTCGTCGCGAATGATTTTACGAATCACACTGAACGGCAGGTTCGGGGTTTTATCGAGACAGTACTGGAACTCCTCCACGTATTCCTTAGGGAAAAACGTCGGAGAACTGGCAATGAATTGCCCCAGTTTGATGTAGGTGGCGCCGAGCGACTCAAAGGTCTGCCTGAGCAGGCGCGGGGTTGGCGGGCGATCGCCCCGCAGCCAGTTTAATCCGGTCCGCCCCAGCACCGACGCTGTCTGGCCGATGCGGAATGCACCTTTGATACCGTTACTTACCGTTCCGAAAACCATCTCGTCACTCACCTTTTTGCTGAACCCGATGTGTACCATCCCTGACTGCAACTGCTATGGTCACGCCATCCGTAGCCCGGTTCATTGTGTCCTACAGGCGCATCGGCATGACCACATACAGGCAACGGTTGTCGTTCTGGGCTTCAATCAACGCACTGCTGTTCGGATTCGACAGGGTGATCTTCACCTGCTCCTCATCCAGTGCATTCATCACGTCCACCAGATAGCCTACATTAAAGCCGATCTGCAGTGATTCGCCCTGATACTCCACCGGCAGCGCGTCTTCGGCCTGTTCCTGGTCCGGGTTGTTGGCAAACACCTGCAACTCGTTCGGCGCCAGATTCAGCCGCACACCGCGAATGTTTTCGTGAGACAGGATGCCGGCACGCTGCAGGGTGTTCTTGAGCGTAGCCCGGTCCGCAAGCACCACCTTGTCGCCGCCGCGAGGGATCACCCGGTTGTAGTCCGGGAACTTGCCCTCGATAAGCTTGGAGGTAAAGGTGTAACTGCCCACCGTGGCGCGCAGGTGGTTGTCGCCGATCACCAGGGTCACTGGTGTTTCCACGTCGTCCAGCAACCGCGCCAACTCCAGCACGCCCTTGCGGGGCACAATCACCTGCTTGAGATCACACCCTGTCGGCAGGTCAAAATGCGCCATCGCCAGACGGTGACCATCGGTGGCCACGGTCCGCACATGGCCCTGGTCCACTTCCAGCAACAGCCCGTTCAGGTAGTAGCGCACGTCCTGCTGAGCCATGGCGAACGCGGTGGCGTCCAGCATCCGGCTCAGTTCCTTTTGCGGCAGCTCGATGCGGAAACTTTCCGCCTCGTCTTCCACATTGGGAAAGTGTTCCGCCGGCAGCGTCGACAGCGTGAAGTGACTGGCACCGCAACGCAGGTGCAACCGGTCGCCTTCCAGCGCCAGTTCAATCGGCGCTTCATCGCCCAGGGCACGGCAGATATCCGCCAGCTTGCGGGCCGGCACCGTGATCTTGCCGGGCTGATCCACATGCACCGGTGTAATCCGGCCCACCAGCTCGACTTCCATGTTGGTGCCGGTCATGGTGAGGGTATTGTCCTCAGCCACCAGCAGCACATTGGACAGCACCGGCATGGTCTGTTTCTTTTCAACAACCCCGGCGATCGACTGCAACGGGGTAAGCAATGATTCTCGGCTGATCGTCAGTTTCATGGCACTCAGCATTCTTTTTCTGGAAGGTGAATGTTTGTCCGCCGCCAACCCGGGATCAGGTAGTCAGCAGCCTCATAAAATTCTGATAATCCTCGCGGATACTGGGATCCGTCTCCTGCAGTTCGACAATCTTCTTGCAGGCGTGCAATACGGTGGTGTGATCTCGGCCGCCGAAGGCATCGCCGATTTCCGGCAGGCTGTGATTGGTCAGTTCCTTGGACAGGGACATAGCCACCTGACGCGGCCGGGTCACTGTCCGGGTGCGGCGTTTGGACAGCAAATCCGCCACCTTGATCTTGTAATACTCCGCCACCGTGCGTTGGATGTTATCAATGCTGACCTGTTTCTCATGCAGCGCCAACAGGTCTTTCAGACTCTCGCGAATAAACGGCGGGGTAATTTCCGATCCCGTAAAGTGAGCATTCGCTATCACCAAACGCAGCGCGCCTTCTAACTCTCGTACGTTGGAGCGAATTTTCTGAGCGATAAAAAAGGCCGCTTCGCTGCTGAGTTTGACGTTCGCCTGTTCCGCTTTTTTCATCAGGATCGCCACCCGGGTTTCCAGCTCCGGTGGCTCCACCATCACCGTCAGGCCCCAGCCAAAACGGGACTTCAGCCGCTCTTCCATATCGACAATTTCTTTCGGGAAGCGGTCACAGGTCACGATCACCTGCTGGCCACCCTCGAGCAAGGCATTGAAGGTGTGGAAAAACTCTTCCTGTGACCGTTCCTTACGAGCGAAAAACTGGATGTCATCAATCAACAGTGCGTCCACGGACCGGTAATACCGCTTGAACTCGTTGATGGCATTCAGCTGAAGGGCTTTTACCATATCCGCCACAAAGCGTTCGGAGCGCAGATACGCCACCTTGGCCCTGGGATTTCGCCGCACGATGTCATTACCAATGGCGTGCATCAGGTGGGTCTTGCCCAGCCCCACACCACCATAGAGGAACAGCGGGTTATAGGCACCGCCCGGATTCTCCGCCACCTGCATCGACGCGGCTCGGGCCAGCTGGTTCGATTTACCCTCAACGAACGTCTCGAAAGTGAACCCTTCGTTGAGGAAACTCTGGTGCTTGATGTCACCTTCCACCTGAACCGTGCGCCGCTCGTTGGCGGATTTCGGCCTCACCGACGAGGATACAGCCGTTGCCGCCACCCCACGCTCTTCTTCCGTAACCCGGCTGCCGGACTCTTCCTGAGCTGCACTGCCGGCGTCGTTACCCGGGTCAGAACGCAGCACCAGATCGCCGGCCCGGGGTGCCGAGCCAACTTTCATATTTACCCGGGGAGCCTGGCCGCCATTAAGGTCCTTCAACACCTCTTCGATCCGCCTGAGATACTTCTCGTTCACCCAGTCCATAACAAACCGGTTGGGCGCGAACAGCATCAGCTGACCTTCACGATGGTCAGACTGCAGGGGCCTCAGCCAGGTGTTGAACTGTTGGGCGGGAAACTCGTCCCGGAGTACTTCTAGACATTGATGCCAGATGGTGTTCGGCACGACAGCCTGCCTCCGATGCCTCAGGAATTTCTCAAAACGAATCAGGTGCAATCCGCTACCAGAGATGACCCGGAATTCTAACCCGCACGCCTCCCAAGTAAAAGAGCGAAAAGCGACTCATGAACAGCCTGTGGAAATTTATTTTCTTTTCTTTCAATTTTTTACAGACTTACCTACAGGGTTGTGTACAGAAAAATAGTGGTGGATAAGGTTACCCACAGCCCTGTGTGTACAGCCTGCCCTCAACCCTGTGTGTAGCCACTTGACCAATGCAGGGATAACTTCGGTTTTTCACCCCCGACCAGGTTACCCACAATTCCTGCATCGCTTGTGCACAGCCCTCAGGCCGCTTTTTCAAGTGCCTTATGAATCGACCAACTTCTTGTTTTTAAGACGGAACCAGGCTCTATCCACAGAAAAGTGCCTCAGTAATAACAGTAATAATTAATCCTTAAGACATTTAAAAAAAGACTTATTACTATGATTACTATCCGCTGCTGACCCTTCAGATCGACACGATCCTCTGCGGATGACGCATTAACCATTGAATTCGTCGCAAGGTTTGCATAGAATGCCGCTCCTGTTTTGGCTGTTCATTTTCCAGCCAACCATGAATTTCCCAATACCTGTAATGTGAGATCATCACCATGAAAAGAACGTTTCAACCAAGCGTACTGAAGCGTAAGCGCGTTCACGGTTTCCGTGCCCGCATGGCTACTGCCAACGGTCGCAAAGTGATTTCCCGTCGTCGTGCAAAAGGTCGTGCGCGTCTGTCTGCTTAAGACATCGTTCGCCTCGTGAAGACTTTGACATTTCCGAAATCCCATCGGTTACTCACACCCAGGGATTACGGCAAGGTCTTCGACGACGTCCAAGTCAGAGTTCCGCACCGGAATTTTCTGATCCTGGCTACCCCCAATTCACTGGGGCATGCCAGGGTTGGTCTGGTGTTTTCCAAGAAAAACCTGAAACTTGCCGTTCAGCGAAATCGTGTCAAACGACGTGTACGGGAAACGTTCAGGCTCCAGCCCGATCTACCGGGGCTGGATATTATTGTTCTTGGCCGGCAGGGTCTGGTTCAGCTCGACAATCAGACTCTGACCGCAACCTTGAACGATCTCTGGTCACGCCTGATCAGAAAGAGCCGTCAAAGTCTGTCATCAACCGCCACCTCCCCTGCCGGTAAAGGAACGGATTAATGCG
Organism: Marinobacter goseongensis; assembly: GCF_023156235.1. Taxonomy (GTDB): domain Bacteria; phylum Pseudomonadota; class Gammaproteobacteria; order Pseudomonadales; family Oleiphilaceae; genus Marinobacter; species Marinobacter goseongensis. The sequence goes on from NZ_JAKZAI010000004.1 coordinate 136,255, forward strand.
CAAACTGCTGCTTCTCCCGATCCGCTTTTACCAGTACGCCATCAGTCCGATGATGGCCAGTCATTGCCGGCATTATCCAACCTGTTCCCAGTACGCAATTGAGGCCATCAACCACCACGGTGCGCTGAAAGGACTTTTTCTTGCCACACGACGATTGTTGAGGTGTCATCCCTGGGCCGAAGGCGGTTATGATCCGGTACCGGGCACCCATTCCCATAACTCGAACCAGACTGAACAGTAAGTTTATGGATATTCAACGCATTGTATTGTTTGCCGGCCTCGCAATTGTCAGTTATCTGATGGTGCTTGCCTGGAACGAAGACTATCACCAGCCTCAACAGCAACCCCAGGTCACCGAACAGGCCAGCGTGTCCCAGAATGGCAACGGGGAAGATCTGCGGTTGCCGGAGGAAGGCGATACCGGCGTTGCCGCTGACGAAGAATTCTCCACCCCCGAGGGCAGCAGTCTCGGCGTCAGTTCCACTCCCGTGGTGTCAGAAAACAGTGACAAGCTGATCACCGTGCGTACCGATGTCCTGGAACTAACCATTGACCGCGTGGGCGGCAATCTGGTGGAAAGCTCCCTGCTGGACTACGACCGTTCGCTGGATAGTGAAGACTCCCTGAAAATTCTGACCAATTCCGGCAACCGCACTTACGTCATGGAAAGCGGGCTGATTGGCCGCAACGGCATCGACAGCCGTCGCAACGGCTCGTCGCCGGTATACGAGACCACATCCGCCAGCTACGAGCTGTCTGACGATGCCAACGAATTGATCGTCGACCTGACCTACACCACCGAAAGCGGCGTGGAAATTACCAAGCAGTACCAGTTTGCTCGTAACAGCTACGAGATCGACGTGCGCTACCTGATCAACAACCGCTCTTCGGAGGCCTGGCAGGCCAACCTCACCGGTAAGATTGTCCGTGACCGGGCGCCTGACCCGACGGCTCAGAACAGCCTGGGTATTCAGGCATTCCTCGGCATGGTCGTCAGCACCCCTGAGGATCCCTACGAAAAGTACGACTTCAGTGATCTCGCGGAAGAGCCCATCAACCAGTCCGTCACCAATGGCTGGCTGGCCTTCCTGCAGCACTACTTCATCGCGGCCTGGGTCCCGGAGCGGGATCAGCCGGCACAGTTCCAGTCGACACAACGGGGCCCGCTGCATGTGATGGGCTTTGTCTATCCGGCTACGTCGGTCGCTCCGGGGGATTCCGCGGAAGTGGGTGCCCGCGCCTATGTTGGCCCGAAGATCATTGAACGTCTGGAAACGGTGGCGCCGAACCTCGACCGCACCGTTGATTTCGGCTTCCTGTTCTTCATTGCTCTGCCGCTGTTTATCGTGCTGGACTGGTTCTATGGCCTGGTGGGTAACTGGGGCGTCGCCATCATTCTGCTGACGGTGGTGGTCAAAGGAGTGTTTTTCCACCTGTCGGCCACCAGCTATCGCTCAATGGCCAGAATGCGCGCCGTTGCCCCACAACTGACCCGTCTGAAAGAACTCTATGGCGATGACCGTCAGCGCATGTCCCAGGAGATGATGGCGCTGTACAAGCGGGAAAAGATCAATCCGCTCGGGGGCTGCCTGCCCATCCTGGTGCAGATGCCGGTGTTCATCTCCCTGTACTGGGTACTGTTCGAGAGTGTGCAGTTACGCCATGCGCCGTTCATGCTGTGGATCAACGATCTGTCGGTCATGGATCCGTATTTCATTCTGCCGATCCTGATGGGCGTCAGCATGTTCCTGCAGATGAGCCTGAACCCGACGCCGCCGGATCCCATGCAGGCCAAGATCATGAAAGCGATGCCGCTGATCTTCACGGTGTTCTTCCTCTGGTTCCCCGCCGGTCTGGTACTGTACTGGCTGGTGAACAACATTCTGTCCATTGCCCAGCAGTGGTACATTACGCGGAAGATTGAAGCGGAAGTGGCGGGCAGAAAGCACTGATCTGCGGATCCAGAGTCTGAACCCGTACCCTGACAGAGGCTCCTTCACGGAGCCTCTGCTGGTTCAGGACCCGGATAAACCCGCAAACTCCCGGAACAGGAACACAGAGCGCATCATGGAACACGTCACCGATACCATTGCCGCCATTGCCACGGCGCCCGGCCAGGCCGGTGTCGGTATTGTGCGGGTATCCGGTCCCCGCGCCGGCGCCATTGCCCATGCCATGCTGGGCTATCCACCCAAACCCCGGTATGCCCACTACGGGCCTTTTCACGATCAGCACAACCAGCTGATTGACGAAGGCATCGGTCTGTTCTTCCCCAACCCCCATTCCTTTACCGGAGAAGACGTCTTCGAGCTTCAGGGGCACGGTGGTACGGTCATCCTGGACCTGTTGTTACGTCAGGTCTGTGAACTGGGCGCCCGACTCGCGCGCCCCGGCGAATTTTCCGAACGGGCCTTCCTCAACGACAAGCTTGATCTGGCTCAGGCCGAGGCCATTGCCGACCTGATTGAAAGCAGCTCTGAGCAGGCCGCCCGATGTGCCGTGCGTTCCATGCAGGGGGTGTTTTCCCGCCGCATTGAAACCCTGGTGGACGCGGTTACCCATCTGCGTATCTACGTGGAGGCGGCCATCGATTTTCCGGAAGAAGAAATCGATTTTCTTGCCGACGGCAAGGTTGCCGCTGACCTGCAGCAGCTGATTGCCGATCTCGATGGCATCCTGGCAGAAGCACAACAGGGCACGATTCTACGGGACGGCATGAAGGTGGTGATCGCCGGCCGACCCAATGCCGGCAAATCGAGTCTGTTGAACGCCCTGGCCGGCCGTGAGGCCGCCATCGTGACCGCGATCGAGGGCACCACCCGGGACGTGCTGCGGGAACACATCCACATTGATGGTATGCCGTTACACATCATCGACACCGCCGGTTTGCGGGACAGCCCCGATGAGGTGGAACGGATCGGTATTGCCCGGGCCTGGGACGAGATCCGTCAGGCCGACCGAATTCTGCTGATGGTAGACGCCACCACTACCGCAGAAACCACCCCGCACCGGATCTGGCCGGATTTCATTGATCAGCTACCGCCCTCCGCACCGGTGACGGTGATTCGCAACAAGGTCGACCTGAGCGAGGAAGCGGTAGGACTGGAGCAACCGGACGGGACCGGGGCGCCGGTGATTCGTCTGGCCGCCAAATCGGCTGCAGGTCTGGAAATCCTGCGGGATCATCTGAAACAGTGCATGGGCTTTGCCGCCACCACCGAGGGTGGTTTCCTGGCCCGTCGCCGGCATCTGGACGCGCTCGAGCGTGCCCGCTCGGCCATGCTGCAGGGCCAGGGTCAGCTTGATGGTTTCGGTGCCGGCGAGTTGCTGGCAGAGGATCTGCGAGCGGCTCAGGACGCGCTGGGCGAGATCACCGGAGTGATGACCCCCGACGACCTGCTGGGCAAGATCTTCAGCAGTTTCTGTATCGGTAAATGACTCCGGATGCCCCGTCGCGTCCGTGCGACGAGGCCCGGAAGTGGATCAGAACCGGTAGGTAACCGACCCGCTGACTTCACGGCGCAGGCCATAGGTGGCGCTGCTGTCAAAGGCCGTGGCCACGTATTTCTTGTCCAGCAGGTTCTGGGCGTGCAGTCCCAGAGACACCTGGCCGATGTCGTAGGTGATCGCTGCGTCAACCAGGGTGACGTCCGGTACTTCCAGCGTATCGTTGGGACCGTTGAACAGGGCACCGTAGCTCTCGCCGATGTAGCGTACCCCCGCGCCAAGGCCGAGGCCATGCAGTGGGCCGCCATGGAAGCTGTACTTGCTCCACAGTGAGGCCTCGTGTTCCGGAGTGTATTCCAGTGGTTCACCCTCTTCCACCGGGTTGCTCGTTTTGGTGATTTCGGCGTCGGTGTAGGTGTAGCTGGCGATCAGATCCAGACCCTGCAGCACCCGTGTGCGGGCTTCCAGTTCCACACCCCGGGAGCGGGCTTCGCCCTGCTGCTCACTGAGGAAGGACACCGGATTGGTCGTCAGGTAATCTTTGCGGGTCAGGTCGAACCAGGCCATTGTCACCAGGGTGCTCGCCACCGGCTGATACTTGATCCCCACCTCGAACTGATGGGCGGTTTCCGGGGCAAATGGCTCGCCGTTACTGTCGGTGCCGGTGGTGGGCAGGAACGACTCCATGTAGCTGAGGTACGGTGCCAGACCGTTATCAAAGCGGTAAGTGACGCCGGCTCGGCCGCTGAACTCCTCGTCATCGCGGCTTGCGGTGGTGGCGGTCAGGTTGTCGACCGTCTCCGTGCGCGCCTTATCGAAACGACCACCGAGGGAGACGGTCCAGCGATCCACGCGGATCTGATCCTGCAGGTAGACTCCGGTCTGTTTGAGCTCGCCCTCCTGATCCTTGAAGATCGGGGCGTCGGCAATGGGGGCGCCGTACTGCGGATCGAAGATATCCAGGTCACTGGCGGCGCCGAAAAACTGGGTGGAGTGAACGTCCACATCCTGGTGATCCAGCCCCACCAGTACGGTGTGGTCCGCCGCCCAGGTACCGAAGCCGAACTCCACCTGAGTGTCCAGGTTCAGACCATCAATCCGGCCGAAACTGTCGAACCGTGACCGGGTAATCGTGCGCTGATCCGCCTGCAGACCGGTGGTGTAAATGGTGCGGTCGTCCACGTCGTTGCGGTAGTTGCGAACATTCTGGCGCAGGGTGACGCGATCATCGATGCGGTGCTCGAATTCATAGCCCATCGCGGTTTCCCGACGCTCGTATTCGTCATAGCCGGGTTCGCCGGTGAACCGGTTGTCGGGAATGCTGCCGTTGGGATTGGATTCCAGTGTGCCTTGCAGTGGGTAGCGCTGGGATGGCTGGGTGTCGTCATACTGCAGGTGAGCCAGCACGGTGAAGCGGGTGGCGTCGGTGGGTTGCCAGGTCAGGCTGGGTGCCAGGTATTTGCGGTTATCGTCGACGAAATCCACCTGGGTTTCGCTGTCCCGCACCAGACCCACCAGCCGCAGCGCCAGGGTGTCACTGTCATTGACCGCACCGCTGAGGTCGAACTGGCCCTGACGTAGCTGGTTGGAGCCGGCTTCGAGGCGGACTTCACGACGGCTGTCGAAGGTCGGTCGCTTGGACACGTAATTCACCAGGCCGCCGGGCCCGGCCTGGCCATACAGCACCGACGATGGGCCTTTCAGTAAGTCAATGCGCTCAGCGCCGTACGGCTCAAGGCTGTAGCCGCCGGTAAAGTCCGGGTTACTGAGTTTGAGGCTGTCACGGAAGATGCCGCTGGTGGCCACATCGAACCCGCGAATGCGCAGGAAGGTGGTACGGGGTTCAAAACCGAAGGTCTCGCCGCGGGCACCGGCGGTGTAGCGCAATACTTCCGCCAGGTTGGCGGCATTCTGGTCACGGATCTCGTCGGCATTAACGGTGCTGATGGACTGCGGCGTTTCGGTGATGGCGGTGGCGGTTTTGGTGCCGGTCAGCGTGGTGTCGGCGGCGTAGCCGTCAATCGGCGCTGTGCCGCTGTTCGCGAGCGCGTCCGCAGACACTTCGATGGCGCCCAGTTCTTCTACCTTGTCATCCCTGACCGGCCCGTCCTGGGCATGGGCGGCGGCAGGGACCAGAGCCGCGGTGGCCATCGCCAGCGCCAATACCGAGGGTGTGAAAGACCAACCGCAACTGGATCGTGTGACCATGACTTCTACTCCGAATGCTAAAAATAATGAGACGCATTCTTATTAATGTATTAATCAAAGTCAATCGTTATGGCGGTGCACGGTTGCGGTTTGCGGGGTGTTGCGGAGAATCGACCCCCGATAAGGCCGCCGTCGGCGTCTTTATCGGGGGTCGTTGCGGGTCGGTCAGGCGGTAAAGCTCATGTCCTCCGCATCCAGCTGCATCAGGTTCTTGCTGGGGCTGAGCATGCTGGTGGCATGGGCCTGGGCTCGTGGCAGCAGGCGCTCATAGTAGAACTCTGCCGTGGCCAGCTTGGCCTTGTAGAACGCCTCGGCATCGTCACCGCCGTTGTCCAGCTTGTCGGCCGCGACGGCGGCCTGACGCGCCCAGATGTAGGCCATGAACACATAGCCGCTGTACATCAGGAAGTCGTTGGCCGCGGCGCTGACCATGTCCCGGTCCTTACGGGCGGCCAGCATCAGCCGCACGGTCAGCAGGTTCCATTGTGCGGTGAGCTTGAGCAGTTCCACCGCGAACGGACGCAGCCGCTTGTCGGTCAGGTGCTTGCGGGCGAAGTTGGCGAGAATCAGGGTGAATTCGCGTACCGCGCCGCCCTGGGTCATCAGCAGAACCTTGCGGCCCAGCAGGTCCAGTGCCTGAATACCGGTTGTGCCCTCGTACAGGGTGCCAATGCGGGTATCGCGGGCAATCTGTTCCATACCGTGCTCGCGGATGTAGCCGTGGCCACCGAACACCTGAATGCCCAGGTTGGCCGCCTCGTTCCCCAGCTCGGTCAGGAAGCCCTTGAGAATCGGCGTCAGGAAGCCCAGCTTGTCGTCAAACTTCTCGGCTTTCTTTTCATCACCCTCGGTGTGGGCCTCTACCATGTGATCCGCCACCCGTGCTGCATAATACAGCATGCCCCGGCCGCCCTCGGCGATGGCTTTCTGGGTCAGCAGCATGCGGCGAACGTCGGCGTGGTGAATCAGTGCATCCGCCGAGTGCTCCGGGTCTTTCTTGCCCGACAGCGCGCGCATGGAACGGCGCTCCTTGGCGTAGTCCAGAGCCCACTGGTAAGACAGTTCCGCCGGACCCACGCCCTGAATGGCGGTGCCGATGCGGGCCGTGTTCATGAAGGTGAACATGCAGTTCAGGCCTTCGTTCTCCGGCCCGATCAGGAAACCGGTGGCACCGTCGAAGTTCATCACACAGGTGGCGGAAGCCTTGATCCCCATCTTCTTTTCCAGGCTGCCGCAGGTCACGCCGTTACGTTCACCCACACCGCCGTCGGCGCCGGGCAGGAACTTGGGCACAATGAACAGGCTGATGCCGCGGGTACCCTTGGGGGCATCCGGCAGCCGCGCCAGCACAATGTGGACAATGTTCTCGGTCAGGTCGTGGTCACCGGAGGAAATGAAGATCTTGGTGCCGGTCAGCTTGTAGCTGCCGTCCGCCTGGGGCTCGGCTTTGGTTTTCATCTGGCCCAGGTCGGTGCCACACTGGGGCTCGGTCAGGCACATGGTGCCGCCCCAGCGGCCTTCCGTCAGCGGTACCAGGTAGGTCTGCTTCTGGTCTTCGCTGCCGTGCAGGAAGATGGTGTTCATGGCGCCGAGAGACAGGCCCGGATACATCGAGAACGGCCAGTTGGCGGTGCCCATCATTTCCTGTTTCAGCAGGCCCATGGAGGCCGGCAGTCCCTGGCCACCGTAGGCTTCGGGTGCAGACAGTCCCTGCCAGCCGCCCATGGCGTACTGTTCGTATGCTTCCTTGTAGCCTTTCGGGGTTGTGACCACGCCGTCTTCCAGCTTGCAGCCTTCCTCATCGCCGGGCTGGTAGAGTGGGCTGAGGACTTCCTCGCACAACTTGCCGCATTCGCTGAGAATGGCTTCCACCACGTCCGGGGTGGCGTTTTCGCCGCTGTTCAGGGACGCATAGTGGCTCGGGTAGTCAAACACTTCATTGAGCAGGAACTTCATGTCGCGCAGGGGCGCCTTGTAAACCGGCATAACTGTACCTCTGTCCTGATGAAAAATCGGCTGGGAGGGGAGCATCCCCTCCGATGCCTAGTGTTTTACGGCATTCAAACGACCGTTCCATTGACGAAAACCGCCCGGAGGGGTGTCAGAAAAGACAATTGGCTGAAATGACGATAGCCGGTTAGTGCCTGCTTACGGGCTGATCGAAACAGGCCATTGGCCCGTATTAACTAGCCTGCTGGACAAGAAACGAACAGATATCCACCTGCCTTGGAGAGTGTAAAAGTCATGCAAATACCCGGATTCTGGAAGAAACCCGCTGGCCCGAAATCACAGGTCTGGTTATGGTTGTCGGTACTGTTTCTGGCCGGCTGTGCCGGGCCGTCTCTGGACGACTACCGCGATCGCGGGCCGGAACTGGTGCCGGACCGCTTTTTCGAGGGCGAACTTTCTGCCCGTGGCGTGGTCAAGGACTTTTCCGGCGAGGTGATCCGCACGTTTGATGCTGACATCGATGCCAGTTGGGATGAGAACGGCGTAGGCACCCTGGACGAAGTATTCCGCTTCGACGACGGCGAGGTGCAGACCCGGGTATGGACGCTAACGCCCAGTGACGAGGGCTACCACGCCGACGCCGGTGATGTGGTGGAACCCGGCACCATGCGCTGGCAGGGCAACGCTATCAATATGAACTATGTACTCCGGGTGGCATACGGCGATGGCACCATTGACGTCCGCATGGACGACTGGATGTATCTGATCACACCAGACACCCTCATCAACCAGACCACCATGAGCAAATGGGGCATTGATGTCGGGAAATTGGTGCTGGTCATTTCCAAAAAACCCTGAACACTGAATCGAGAGACGTATGCTGAAACAAAGTTTGATCGCGCTGGTGCTGGTGGCCTTTGCTGTCGGTGGCGTGCTGACGTACCAGTATGTGGATGGCGGATCAGACGACGGAGACCAGCGGGCGCGTCCGGCAAGCGTGGTGAATACCGCGAATCCGACCCGGGACACGGTGCGCGACCAGGTCAATGCAGTAGGCAGTCTCAAGGCACTGAATGCGGTGGAACTGACCACCGAGGTCAGCGGCCGCGTGGTGGAGCTGAATCTCCGCAGTGGCCAGCGAGTGGATCAGGGCGATCTGCTGCTGCGCCTGGATGACCGGCAGGCGCGGGCGGACGTACGCATGTCCGAGGCGGAAGTGGCCGATGCCCGTCGCCAGTATGACCGGGCTCGCAGCCTGCGTACCAACAACAGCATTTCCCAGGCCCAGGTGGACGAATTGCGCACCACCCTGGAAGTGGCGCAGGCCCAGCTCGAGGCCGCCAGCACCCGCCTCGACAATCACCGCATCACCGCGCCATTCGGCGGTGTGGTGGGGCTCAGTGATATCAGTATGGGGGCATATCTGAGTGCCGGCACCGCCGTCGCCACACTGGATTCCACCGATCGCATGGAGCTCGGTTTTTCGGTGCCGGAGCGGTTTCTCGGCCAGATCACCCTGGGCCAGCAGGTTCGTGGAAGTTCTCCGGCCTACCCGGAAGAGGGCTTCAACGGTGAGCTGGTGGAGCTGGGCACCCGCATTAATGAACTCAGCCGCACCCTGCCGGTGCGGGCGCTGATCGACAATCCGGACGGCAAGCTGCGCCCGGGCCAGTTCATGGCGGCGAACCTGACCCTGCGAGAGCGTGAGGCGCTGGTGATTCCCGAGCAGGCGGTTTTGCTCCGCGGTGCCGACAAGTATGTGTTCATTGCCGAAGACGGCAAGGCGCGCCGGGTTTCGGTGACCCTGGGCTCGCGCAAACCCGGTCTGGTGGAAGTGGCGGAGGGCCTGACTCTCGAGGATCCGGTGATCATCACCGGCCAGGATCGGCTCAGCAGCGGCGACCGCATTGAGGTGGTGGAAGACGACAAGGCGATTCCTGAAAACCGCTTTGCCAGCTCGCTGGAGTCGTAACGGATGATTCTTTCCGATATTTCCATCAAACGGCCGGTCTTCGCCACGGTTCTGAGCCTGTTGATTCTGGTGTTCGGCCTGGCTGCCCTGTTCGGCCTGCCGGTGCGCGAGTACCCGGATATTGATCCGCCGGTGGTGTCCATTTCCACCGATTACATCGGCGCCGCCGCGGAAGTGGTGGATACCCAGATCACGCAGGTGATCGAGGGGGCCATCAGCGGCATCGAAGGCATCCGCTCCATCGAATCCTCCACCGAACAGGGGGAATCCCGCACCAGCATCGAATTCAACACCTCCCGCAATGTGGACATTGCCGCCAACGATGTCCGCGATGCGGTGTCGCGGGTCAGTAACGAGTTGCCGGAAGAAGCCGATCCGCCGGTGGTCAGCAAGGCGGATTCCGATGCCCGCCCGATGATGTGGGTGACCCTGCGCAGTGATGTGTGGGACAGCGCCGAGCTCAGCGATTTTGCCGACCGGGTGCTGGCCGACCGCCTGTCGGTGCTCGATGGCGTGGCCGATGTGCGCATCGGTGGTGAACGCCGCTACGCCATCCGGGTGTGGCTCGACCGGGAGCGGCTGGCCGCTCGCAACATCACCGTGGCCGAAGTGGAACGCGCCTTGCGCGCCAACAACATCGAACTGCCGGCGGGATCGGTGGAATCCTCGACCCGCGATTTCACCGTGCGCGCCGAGGGCCGCTTGTCTACCGTGGAGGAATTCCGCGAGCTGGTGATCCGCCGCGATGGCAATGACCTGTTGCGTCTGGGCGAAGTCGCCAACGTGCGGATGGGGGTGGAATCTGACACCAGCCGGTTGCGGGCCAACGGCCAGACCGCCATCGGCATGGGCATCATCCGCCAGTCCAAGGCGAACACCGTGGCGGTGTCCGATCTGGTGACCGCGGAGCTGGAGAAGATCCGCGATACCCTGCCCCCGGAAGTCAGCATTGCCGAAAGCTATGACGAATCCATTTTTATTCGCGCCTCAATCAAGGAGGTCATGATCACCCTCGGCATCGCCGTGTCGCTGGTGATTCTGGTGATCTTCGTGTTCCTGCGTTCGTGGCGGGCCACCCTGATCCCGGCGGTCACCATTCCCGTGGCGGTGATCGGTGCGTTTATCGGTCTCGGTGCACTGGGCTTCTCGATCAACGTGCTGACCCTGCTGGCGGTGATTCTTGCCATCGGCCTGGTGGTGGACGACGCCATCGTGATGCTGGAGAACATCCAGCGTCGCATCGACGATGGCGAACCACCGTTGCTGGCATCCTATCGTGGCGCCAAACAGGTCGCCTTCGCGGTCATTGCCACCACGCTCACCCTGGTGGCGGTGTTTGTGCCCATCTCATTCATGGGCGGCAACATCGGCCGGCTGTTCGCTGAGTTCGGCTTTACCCTGGCGGCGGCCGTGGTGGTGTCCAGCCTGGTGGCACTGACACTGGCGCCGATGCTGTGCTCGAAGTGGCTGAAACACAGTCCCGAAACCGCCGAGGGTCACCGCGCCTGGAGCTTTATCGAGAACGGCTTGAACGCGCTGACCCGGGGTTATGAGCGCATGCTGCGTTTCTCGTTACGCCAGCCGGGCCTGCTGATCGGCCTCGGCCTGGTGGGCATGGTTCTGATTGCCGTGGTGTTTCCGAAACTGCCCCAGGAACTGGCCCCCACGGAAGACCGGGGTGTGATCATCATGCCGGTCAGTGCGCCCCGTGGCTCCACGGTTGAATACACCGATCACCACGTGCGCAAAGCCGAAGAGCAACTGATCCCTTATCTGCAAGACGGCACGGCCAACCGTTTACTGTCCATCGTCGGGTTCCGCAACGAGGCGGATAACGCGTTCATGATCATGGGTCTGGGCCCCTGGGACGAACGCGACATCAAACAGCAGCAGGTGACCAGTGAGTTGCGGGGCAAGCTATCACAGATCCCCGGCATTCGCGCCGTGGCGGTCAACCCGCCGGGCCTTGGCCAGCGTGGTTTCAACCAGCCGGTGGAGATCGTGGTGGGGGGCCCGGATTATGAATCGGTGCAGGCCTGGAGCGAGGAGCTGCTGGAACGGGCCAAGGACAACCCCAACCTGCTGAATCTGGAAACCGACTTCGAACTGACCCGGCCGGAACTGCGGGTCAATATCGATCGCGAACGCGCCGCGGACCTGGACATCACCATCGAGGATGTGGGCCTGACCCTGCAGACCATGCTGGCGTCGCGGCAGGTGACCACCTATGTGGACCGCGGCCGCGAATACGATGTCATCGTGCAGGCGGCCGATGCCGACCGGGCAACCCCGGAAGACCTGGGCCAAGTGTTCCTGCGACCGCGGGCGGGGGGCGATCTGATCCCGTTGCAGGCACTGGTGTCGGTGAGCGAGGTTGGTGCCAACCCGGACTTGCGGCGCATTGACCGGTTGCCGGCGGTGGTGATCAGCGGCTCACTGGCCGACGGCTATGACCTGGGTTCGGCGCTGACGTATCTGAACAATCTGGCGGTGGATAACCTGCCGCCAGAGGCGCGGATCAGCTACAAGGGTCTGAGCCGGGAGTTTGAGGAATCCTCTGCCGCGATCTATCTGACGTTCGGGCTGGCGTTCGTGATCGTGTTCCTGGTGCTGGCGGCGCAGTTCGAAAGCTGGATTCACCCGCTGATCATCATGTTGTCGGTGCCGCTGGCGATTACCGGGGCCCTGTTTGCGCTGTTCTGGTCCGGTATCAGCCTTAACATCTACAGCCAGATCGGGATCGTGATGTTGCTTGGGCTGATGGCGAAGAACGGCATTCTGATTGTGGAGTTTGCCAACCAGCTGCGGGACAAGGGCTACGAGGTGAAGGACGCGATCCTTGAAGGCGCCATCCTGCGCTTCCGCCCGGTGTTGATGACCACCATCTCCACCGTATTCGGGGCCATCCCTCTGGTGATTGCCACCGGCGCCGGGGCAGAGAGCCGGGCGTCCATCGGGGTGGTCATTCTCGGGGGGCTGATCTTTGCCACCACCCTCACCCTGTTCATCATCCCGGTGCTTTACAATCTGCTGGCGCGCTTCGCCAAATCCACCAACGCGGTGGAGCTGGAACTGGAAAGGCAGGCCCGGGGATCTGCCGGCGGCCAGGGTCTGGCGGCGGCGCCACAGAAACGGGCCGACGATTTCTGAGCGCCGGCGCTACAGCGTGGCGGGAAAGGTCAATTGTCCGTCGAACAGTTCATCGGGGTGCAGATCCACACACACCACCTGCTGGCCGAGTTCGGTGCAGATGCTGGTTGACAGCGTGACCGTGCGCTTGGCATCCGGCAAGGCTACGTAGGGACGGGAGACACTGATGTGCTGAGGCCGCGCCTGGGCGTTGCGGAAATATTCCCGGTGTGACCAGCAGGCGCCAGCCGAGTGATACAGCGGATTGAAACTGCCGCGGCGGATGTCCGGCGTGGCCCGGGCAAGGTTACCCTGCTGCACACCTGCCTGATTGAGCACGAAACAGCGTTTGACCCCGTCCATCTGCAGCAGGCTGGTGCAGGCCTGGTCAAACGACAGCCCGCGCGCCAGTTGATAGCAGGCGTCCATCATTTCCAGCCGCAGCAACCGCAGAAAGCCTTCATGGTGTTGCACATCCCGCAGTCCGCAGGCACTGGAACATTCGATTGTGCGGTATAAGGCCTGTTCGACGCGGGTCACCGTTCCGGTGTCAATGGTGCCCGGTCGCGCGAACAGAAATCCCTGCAGCAGGTCTGCCTCGGTATCCAGGGCAATGCGGGCCTGGGTTTCGGTTTCCACACCTTCCAGTAGCACCAGGCTGCCGCTCTCACGGATCATCCGCACCAGGCTCTCCAGCAGTAAGCGGGCGCGGGTGTGGCACTCCGCATTCACCAGCAGGCTGCGATCAAGCTTCACAATCAGCGGATTCATACGCCACAGGCGTTCGAAGTTGGAGTCGCCCATGCCAAAATCGTCAATGGCAATCTGAAAGCCGAAGGTTTTCGCCAGTTCCACAAAGGCCAGCAGCGCCTGGGGATCATCCGCGGCGGTTTCCACCAGCTCCAGCACCAGACGTTCCGGGTGAAGACCGGATTGCCGGCAGTGGTGGGCGAGCCGCTCCAGTGAGGCTTCCGGGTGAATGCAGGTGTCCGGGTTGATGTTGACGAACAGCCACGCCGGTTGGGACCCCGCCTGGAAGTTGTCCAGATGCAGGTGCAGCAGGAAACGGTCGAGCTCGGCGCTCTGGCCAAGCTCGGTGGCTTTTGTGAAGATGTCCGCGGGTGACAGTGCCTGGCCGTTGCGGGAGGCGCGCATCAGCGCTTCGTAACCCACCAGTTTCTGGTGGGTGGGGCTGAGGATGGGCTGATACACTGAGTCGAACCGGTGTTCAGTGATGATCGCCGGAACGTCCGGTGCCCGGTTCTGAACCAGGCCAGACCGGGCAAGAGCAACAACACGACTCATGGTCAGGAACCTTCGTTAACGTAAAGCCATCCTGGCCGTTGGTGATGACGGCGAATCGGGTCTATAAATACCCGGACCGCCGTGCTGGTTTTCATTTTCCACCGCGAGATTCGTGCCAACCGTCGAGATTTCGTCACGATCATGGGGTTAAAGGCGGCAGTAATTGGCCAAGGTGCCCCGGGTCACCAAAGATCGCACTTCAGTGGGGCACGTTGCCGCCCGGGTGCACTAGAACAGGACTGTTTATGACCCAACACAGCCAGTTCCGATTGCTGGGCCAGCGGCGTTTTCTGCCGTTCTACCTGACCCAGTTTTCCGGCGCCTTCAATGACAACCTCTACAAGAACGCCCTGTTGCTGCTGGTCACCTACAGTGCCGGAGGGCTGATGGGCCTGTCCGTGGACGTGGTGGTTAATTTCGCCGCATTTCTGTTCATCCTGCCGTTCTTCCTGTTTTCCGGCATGGCGGGCCAGCTGGCGGACAGCCTGGAGAAATCCCGCATTATCCGCGCGGTGAAACTGCTGGAGATCGGCATTATGGCCACGGCGGCGGTCGGGCTGTGGTTTGGCTGGTACGAGTTGCTGCTGGTGCTGCTGTTCCTTATGGGCACGCAATCCACCTTCTTCGGGCCGGTCAAATACGCCATCCTGCCGCAGGTTCTGGAGGACGACGAACTGGTCGGGGGCAACGCCCTGGTGGGCATGGGCACCTTTGTGGCCATACTTCTGGGCACCATCGCCGCGGGAGTGCTGATGGGATTCGAAGCAGCCGCCCGGCTGACGGCCATTGGTGTTCTGGCCATGGCGATTCTCGGCTATCTGGCCGCGCGGCAGGTGCCGGCCACCGATAACCGCGGTGCCGCGCCGAGGGAGCGTTTGCGCCCGGTGAAAGAAACCTGGCGTCTGATGACCCTGGCCGCGGAGCAGCGCCCGGTTTTGTTGGCGATCCTGGCGATTTCCTGGTTCTGGTTCCTCGGCGCGGCCTATCTCACCCAGTTTCCCAACTTTGCCAAGACCAATCTGCTCGGGGATGAAACCGTGGTGACCCTGTTGCTGGCCATTTTCACCATCGGCATCTCCATCGGTTCCATGCTCTGTGAAAAGCTCACCGGCCATCACATCACCCTGAAGCTCGTGCCCTGGGGCGCTGCCGGGTTGTCGTTGTTCGGCGTGGATCTGTACTTTGCGGTGCCCGCGGAACCGGTGGCCAGCACCTGGTGGACGCTGGTGTCCGATCCGGTTTACCTGCGGGTGCTGCTCGACCTGCTCGGCATCGGCGTGTGCGGCGGTCTGTTCATTGTGCCGCTCTACGCCTTCATCCAGCACGAAACGCCCCGCTTCAAACGCGCCCGGATCATCGCCGCCCTGAACGTCATGAACGCGCTGTTCATGGTGGTCAGTGCGCTCACCGGCATTGTGATATTGGGCGTTCTGGGCATCGGAATTCCCGGATTCCTGCTGTTGTTGTCACTCGTCAACCTGGTGGTGGTGGTACTGGTGTGGCGGTTATCGCGCCGGGTGATCATTCGCTCTTGTGGATAAAGGTTTGAATAAACTTCGAACAAGGGTTGGATGAATAAAATTTACTACTTAGAAAACAGTGAGATAACATTGATTTCAGGCTGCATAATAAGTGTTCGTGGATGTGGATAACTTTCTTGAAAAGTTTTCTGAGAACCTGAATCCAAGCCTCTGAAAACGTAAAGGTTTCGGATTACACTTATGTCCTGAGCCGCATGGGGGCTGGCCTGATCGGCATGGCGCGGGTGCCCCGGGTTTTCCCCGCGGGCGATTCTGGTTAAAATTTGCACATTCCGACTGCAATTTGCCGGGCGAGGCGTTATACTCGCCGCCCTGTTTTTTATCCTTATTTTCAAGCCCGAATTCCCGAGGTGAGCTGTGGATTTTCCGACCCGTTTCGATGTCATTGTCATTGGTGGTGGCCATGCCGGTACCGAGGCCGCGCTGGCGGCTGCACGCATGGGTTCGCAAACCCTGCTGCTGACCCACAACATCGAAACCCTGGGTCAGATGTCCTGCAATCCCGCCATCGGCGGCATTGGCAAGAGTCACCTGGTCAAGGAAATTGATGCCCTGGGCGGCGCCATGGCCGAAGCCACCGATCGTGCCGGTATCCAGTTCCGGGTGCTGAACAGCCGCAAAGGCCCGGCGGTACGTGCCACCCGTGCCCAGGCCGACCGGGTGCTGTACAAGGCCGCCATTCGTCATACCCTGGAAAACCAGCCCAACCTGACCCTGTTCCAGCAGGCGGCGGACGACCTGATTGTGGAAAACGAGCAGGTCACGGGCGTGGTGACCCAGACCGGCATCCGCTTCAACGCCAGAACCGTCGTGCTGACCACCGGTACTTTCCTGGGTGGAGTTATCCACATTGGTATGGATCATCATTCCGGCGGCCGTGCCGGCGATGCACCGGCCAACGCCCTGGCCAGGCGATTACGGGAACTGCCGTTCAATGTGGGCCGGCTGAAAACCGGTACACCGCCGCGCATCGATGCCCGCTCGGTGGATTTTTCGGTGATGCAGGAACAGTGGGGCGACAACCCCACGCCGGTCATGTCGTTTGTCGGCAGCCGTGATCAGCACCCGGAGCAGGTGTGCTGTTACGTCACCCGTACGACCGAACAGACCCACGACATCATCCGCAGTGGCTTCGACCGTTCGCCGATGTTCGCCGGCAATATCGAGGGGATCGGCCCGCGTTACTGCCCGTCGATCGAGGACAAGGTCAACCGGTTCGCCGACAAGGACTCCCACCAGATCTTTGTCGAGCCGGAAGGCCTGACCACTCATGAGCTCTACCCCAACGGCATCTCCACCAGCCTGCCGTTTGATATCCAGCTGGCAGCGGTGCGGTCGATTCCCGGGTTCGAGAATGCCCACATCACCCGGCCGGGCTATGCCATCGAGTACGACTTCCTCAACCCCCAGGATCTGCGCCATACCCTGGAAACCAAGTTTATCCAGGGCCTGTACTTTGCCGGCCAGATCAACGGCACTACCGGTTATGAAGAAGCCGGCGCCCAGGGGTTGCTGGCCGGCATCAATGCCGCCCTCAAGTCCCAGGAAAAAGACGAATGGTACCCGCGCCGCGACGAGGCCTATCTGGGTGTACTGGTGGATGACCTCATCACCATGGGCACTTCCGAGCCCTATCGCATGTTTACCAGCCGTGCCGAATATCGGCTGATCCTGCGGGAAGACAATGCCGACCTGCGCCTGACCGACACCGGCCGCAAACTCGGCCTGGTGAATGACGACCGCTGGCAAAAGTTCAACGTCAAGCGCGAAGCCATCGCCGGTGAGCGCAGCCGTCTGGAATCCACCCGGATTCACCCCGACACCGACGCCGGCGAACGGGCCAACGGCTTTCTCAAGCAGCCGCTGACCCGCGACCAGTCGCTGGCGGAACTGTTGCGCCGGCCGGAAATCGGCTACCGCCATATTGCCGACATCGGTGCGGCGCAGGCGGAGGACCCGGTGGTGGCCGATCAGGTGGAAATCGAGATCAAGTACGAGGGCTACATCTCGCGCCAGACCGACGAGATCGAACGCCTGCGCCGCAACGAGCACACGGCCCTGCCGGTGGATCTGGATTACGACGCCATCGGCGGCCTGTCCAACGAGATCAAGCAGAAGCTCAAGACCGTGCGTCCGGAAACCGTGGCCCAGGCCTCCCGCATTCAGGGTGTGACCCCGGCGGCGGTGTCTCAGCTGCTGGTGCATCTGAAAAAGCGCGACCTGCTGCGCAAACAGACGGCCTGATCCGCGACCATGAGCAACGCACTCTGGCAACGCCAGCTCGAAACCGGTCTGGCGGCTATGGGCCTTGAGCTCGAGGCTTCCGCACAACAGCAGTTGCTGGACTTTCTGGCCCTGCTCAACAAGTGGAACGGCGCCTATAACCTGACCGCGGTGCGTGACCCCGGGCAGATGGTGTCGCGGCAATTGCTGGACAGCCTCAGCGTGCTGCCGTTTGTCACCACCGACCATCTGCTGGATGTGGGCGCCGGCGGCGGCCTGCCCGGCATTCCGCTGGCCATTGTGCTGCCGCAGAAACGGTTTACCCTGCTGGACAGCAACAGCAAGAAAACCCGGTTCCTTACCCAGTGTGTGCTGGAACTGGGCCTGCAGAATGTCGAGGTCATCCATGGCCGCGCCGAAAGCTGCGACCCGCAACGCTTGTTCAGCCAGATCAGCAGCCGGGCGTTTACCGCGCTCGACAACCTGGTGAGCTGGTGCGGCCATTTGCTGGCAAATGACGGTGAGTTCCTTGCCATGAAAGGCCAGTTTCCGGATGATGAAGTGGCTGCTCTGCCAGCCGGATGGCAGCTGACATCCCGTCATTCGTTGCAGGTGCCGGGCTCCGAGGGTGAGCGGCATCTGCTGACCCTGAGCCGGAACGCCCAACCCCAGTGATCAAAGGAGGCAAGACATGGCGCGCGTGATTGCAGTGACCAATCAGAAAGGCGGTGTGGGAAAAACCACCACCTGCGTCAACCTTGCTGCCTCACTGGCTGCGACCAAGCGGCGGGTGCTGCTGGTGGATATGGACCCCCAGGGCAACGCCACCATGGGCAGCGGTGTCGACAAGAATGCCCTGGAACTGTCCGGTTACGACATGCTGACCAAGCGCGCGCCGGCGTCAAAAGTGATCATCGCCGCCGAGGCCTCGGGATTCGACATCATGCCCTCCAACGGTGACCTCACCGCCGCGGAAGTGGAGCTGATGAACGAGATCGGCCGCGAGCACCGGCTGCGTCTGGCGCTCAACACCGTGCGCGACAACTACGACTACATTCTCATCGATTGCCCGCCGTCCCTGAGCCTGCTGACGGTGAACGCGCTGTCGGCCGCCGACACGGTGCTGATCCCGATGCAGTGCGAGTATTACGCGCTGGAGGGCCTGGCGGCATTGATGAACACCGTGGAACAGATCCAGGAAACGGTGAACCCCAATCTGCAGGTGGAAGGCATCCTGCGCACCATGTATGACCCTCGCAACAGCCTGACCCTCGACGTGTCCGGTCAGCTCAGCGAATACTTCGGCGACAAGGTCTACAAGGCGGTGATTCCGCGCAACGTGCGGCTGGCGGAAGCGCCCAGCTACGGCATGCCGGCGCTGAAGTACGACCGGGTGTCCAAGGGCGCGGTGGCGTACCTGGCGCTGGCCGGGGAAATGGTGCGGCGCCACGGCTCGCAAAAGACATCCACGGCCGTTGCCGTGTAAACTAGCTCACCTTTGCACACTGATTTTCATCGGGAAGAATGACAAACACCATGGCGGCGAAGAAACGAGGACTGGGTGAACGCGGGCTGGGCGCGCTGTTGCAGGGTTCCAGGGTCAATCTCGATCAGGAACTGAAAGACCACGACGGCGAACTCCGTGAAGTACCGGTGGATCTGATCCAGCGCGGGCGCTTCCAGCCCCGCCGCGATATGGACCCGGCGGCGTTGCAGGAACTGGCCGACTCCATTCGTCAGCAGGGTGTGATGCAGCCGGTGGTAGTACGCCCCATCGCCGAGGGCCGTTACGAACTGATCGCCGGTGAACGGCGCTGGCGTGCGACCCAGATGGCCGAGCTGGACAGCATTCCCGCCATCATCCGCGATGTGCCGGATGAAGCCGCCATCGCCATGGCGCTGATTGAAAATATCCAGCGCGAGAACCTCAATCCCATCGAAGAAGCCTTTGCCCTGCAGCGCCTGCAGGATGAGTTTGGTCTGACTCAGGCCCAGGTGGCGGAAGCGGTGGGCAAGAGCCGCACCACCATTACCAATCTGCTGCGCCTGATCAGCCTGACCGAAGACGTGCGGTTGATGCTGGAACACGGTGATCTGGAAATGGGTCATGGCCGCGCCATGCTGACCCTGCCGCCGGAACAGCAGATGCAGGTGGCGAAACAGGTGGTGGCGAAATCCCTGTCTGTGCGCCAGACCGAAGCTCTGGTTCGTCGCATCCAGCAGGAAACCCCGGACCGCAAAAAACGCAGCGGTGAGGTGGATCCGAACATCCGGGCACTGCAGGACGATCTGGCCGAGCGCCTGGGAGCGCGGGTCTCCATTGATCACGGTCAGCGGGGCAAGGGCAAACTGGTGATCGAGTACAGTTCCCTTGACGAACTGGACGGGATATTGGGCCATATCCGCTAGGGTTTGTGACAATTCATTCCAAAGTACCGTATGTCACTGAAACCACCACATGTCGTGACGGGGTTGGTCAGGAAGCACAATTTGTGTGAAAGTGCCGCGATCTGGCGTGAATTCTGGTTATTTTTCCACCAAAAATTCGTGCGGGTTGTGTTGAACACCTACCGGTTAACACATATAATTTTGCGCGCTTGGAATGACAGCAGGTGGTATGAGTAAAAACCGATCACGAATCACCCACCTGCCCCTGGCCCGGTGGCTCACCATCGAGTTTTCGCTGATCGTCATTCTGAGTCTTTTGTGGACCATTGAAAGTCGTTTGGCCGGTTATTCCGCCTTTGTCGGCGGTCTTATATTTGTCATACCAAACGCGTATTTTGCTCACCGGATGTATCGGTTTGAAGGTGCCCGAAACGCGCACCGGATGGTGGGCAACATGTTCAGGGCGGAAAGCATCAAGATCGCCCTTACCGCAGTGTTCTTTGCGGCCGTTTTCATCTTAATGGAGCCAGTACACGTACCGGCTCTGTTATTCACTTTTGCTGTGATGGTTATGATGAGTGCAGTGTTGCGCTTCCTCATCCGGCCGCAACCACAGCGATGACTGGACGAGAGCAGTATGGCAGCTGATACCCCAGTAGAGTATATAAAGCACCACCTACAGAACCTCACCTACGGAAAACTCCCGGAAGGCTACGAGCGCGCTGACGGTTCCCTTGTTGACGAGGCCACCTGGACGTTCGCACGTACCGCCCAGGAAGCCTCCGATATGGGCTTTATGGCTTTCCACGTTGATACCCTGGGCTGGTCCCTGTTCATGGGTATGCTTTTCCTCGGTATTTTCCGCTTCGCCGCGGCGCGGGCGACCACCGGCGTGCCGGGCGGTCTGCAGAACGTGGTAGAAATGACCGTTGAGTTTATTCAGGGTGTGGTCAGAGACGGTTTCCACGGACGCAATCCGCTGATTGCCCCGCTGGCACTGACCATCTTTGTGTGGATTCTGCTGATGAACTGTCTGAAGCTGATCCCGGTCGACTACATTCCCTCCATTGCCCACGCGCTGGGTCTGGAGTACTTCAAGATTGTACCCACCACCGACCCCAACGGTACCTTCGGTATCTCCATCGGTGTTTTCCTGCTGATCATTTTCTACAGCCTCAAGGTCAAGGGAATTGGCGGTTTCACCAAAGAGCTGTCCATGCAGCCCTTTAACCACTGGTCGCTGATTCCGTTCAACCTGTTCCTGGAAATTCTCGTACTTATCGTCAAGCCGATCAGCCTCGCGCTGCGTTTGTTTGGCAACATGTACGCCGGTGAGGTTGTCTTCATTCTGATTGCACTGCTGCCGCTGTGGATCCAGTGGACGCTGAACGTGCCCTGGGCCATCTTCCACATCCTGGTGGTGGTACTGCAGGCCTTTATCTTTACAACGCTGACTGTGGTATACCTCAGCGCGGCGCACGAAGATCACTGATTAAACGCTTTAATACACAAACCCTTAACTATCTGAGAAAACTGAGGAGTCTTCAATGGAAATGGTATTTATTGCAGCAGCGATCATCATCGGTCTGGGCGCTCTGGCTACTGGCATTGGCTTCGGCCTGCTGGGCGGCAAGCTGCTCGAGTCCACTGCTCGTCAGCCGGAAATGGCTAACCAGCTGCAAACCAAAACATTCATCATGGCAGGTCTGCTCGACGCGGTTCCCATGATCGGCGTTGGTATCGCGATGTACCTGATCTTCGTTGTTGCTGGTTAATCAGCCGAAAGATGCGGGCGCCACTTCACTGAACTGAGGTCGCGCCCGGTTCTCCGGACACCAGGACGCAACGAATAGCAAGAGGTACATTGCCGTGAATATAAACCTTACGTTGATAGGGCAATCGATTGCCTTCGCTATTTTCGTCTGGTTCTGCGTCAAGTATGTATGGCCGCCGATCACGGCTGCCATGGAAGCGCGCCAGAAGAAAATTGCCGACGGCCTTTCTGCCGCAGATCGCGCGTCACGCGATCTCGAGCTTGCGCAGGAAAAAGCCTCCAAGGAACTGCACAAGGCGAAAGAAGACGCTGCAGCCCTGATTGACCAGGCCAACAAGCGTGCCGCCCAGATTGTCGAGGCGTCCAAAGACGATGCCCGCAAGGAAGGCGAGCGGCTTATTGAGCAGGCCAGGGCGGAAATTCAACAGGAGCGTATTCAGGCTCGCGACGCACTGAGAGCAGAAGTGGCAGCACTTGCCGTTGCCGGTGCCGAGAAGATTCTGGAAACCTCTGTAGACGCCAAAGCTCACAGCGAGATGCTGGAAAAGCTGGCCGCAGAACTCTAAAAGAGGGTCATCATGGCAGAACTGACGACGTTAGCCCGACCCTACGCGAAAGCCGTTTTTGGCGCCGCGCAAGACCAGAAAGCCGTTGATCATTGGGATCAGGCGCTGGCTTTCGCTGCTCAGGTAGCGGCTGACCAAGAGGTAAAGAACATCCTGGCCAATCCTGGCCTGTCTGAGCAACGCAAGGCGGAACTCTTCGCAGACTGTTTTGAAGAGCCGCTGCCTGAAGCACTCAGAAACTTCCTGTTGATTCTTGCTGAAAGAAAGCGTCTGGCCCTGTTGCCGGAAGTTTCAGCCCTGTTCGCCCAGTATCGCGCGGATCTTGATCGCACGGTGAATCTGAAGGTGAACACGGCGTATGAAATGACCGCCGAGCAACAGCAACAGTTGATCGACGCACTGTCCAAAAAGCTGGAGCGCAAGGTTTCCCTGGAAGCCGCTGTCGATCAGTCTCTGATCGGCGGGGTAGTTGTTCACACGGGTGACCTGGTTATCGACGCTTCAGTCCGAGGCAAGCTGGCCAGAATGGCCAAGGCTCTGGGCTCCTGATTTCAGCACAAGGTTTGAGGACAAAGGCATGCAGCAACTGAATCCATCCGAGATCAGTGACATCATCAAGAAGAGAATCGAGAAGCTCGACATCTCTTCCGAAGCAAAGAACGAAGGTACGATTCTCTCCGTTTCTGACGGTATCGTACTGATCCACGGCCTGGCCGACGTCATGTACGGCGAGATGATCGAATTTGCCAACGGCACATTCGGTATGGCGCTGAACCTGGAGCGTGATTCCGTCGGTGCGGTGGTACTGGGCGACTACGAAGACCTGGCAGAAGGCCAGAAGGTTCGTTGTACCGGTCGTATCCTGGAAGTTCCGGTCGGTCCGGAACTGATGGGCCGTGTGGTTGACGGTCTGGGTAACCCGATCGACGGCAAAGGCGATCTGGGCACCTCCCTGACCGCCCCGGTCGAGAAAGTGGCCCCGGGTGTTATCGCACGTCAATCCGTTGACGAGCCGGTTCAGACCGGTCTGAAAGCGATCGACACGATGGTTCCCATCGGTCGTGGCCAGCGTGAGCTGATCATCGGTGACCGTCAGATCGGTAAGACCGCGGTCGCCATCGACGCGATCATCAACCAGAAAAACACCGGCATCAAGTGTATCTACGTTGCCGTAGGCCAGAAGCAGTCTTCCATCGCCGCCGTAGTGCGCAAGCTGGAAGAGCACGGCGCCATGGACCACACCATTGTGGTTGCTGCCGGTGCTGCCGACCCGGCCGCGATGCAGTTCCTCGCCCCGTACTCAGGTACCTCCATGGGCGAATACTTCCGTGACCGTGGTGAAGACGCTCTGATCATTTACGATGACCTGTCCAAGCAGGCCGTTGCGTACCGCCAGATTTCACTGCTGCTGCGCCGTCCGCCGGGCCGGGAAGCCTATCCGGGTGACGTATTCTACCTGCACTCCCGCTTGCTGGAGCGCGCGTCCCGTGTCAACGCGGACTACGTAGAGCAGCTCACCAATGGTGAAGTGAAGGGCAAGACCGGTTCGCTGACGGCACTGCCGATCATCGAGACTCAGGCTGGTGACGTGTCTGCGTTCGTACCGACCAACGTGATCTCCATCACCGACGGTCAGATCTTCCTGGAAACCAACCTGTTCAACTCCGGTATCCGTCCGGCGATGAACGCCGGTGTTTCGGTATCCCGGGTCGGTGGTTCAGCCCAGACCAAGATCATGAAAAAGCTCGGCGGTAACATCCGTCTGGCTCTCGCCCAGTACCGTGAACTGGCGGCGTTCGCCCAGTTTGCCTCGGATCTGGACGAAGCCACGCGGAAGCAGCTGGAGCACGGTCAGCGCGTCACCGAGCTGATGAAGCAGAACCAGTACAGCCCGATGTCCGTTGCTGAGATGGGCACCGTACTGTTCGCAGCTAACGAAGGCTTCCTTGACGATGTCGAGGTCAGCAGTGTGGTCAAGTTCGAAGCGCAGCTGATTGACTGGATGCGTGCCGAACAGAAAGACCTGCTCGACAAGATCGGTGCAGACGGCAATTTCAACGACGAAATTACCGCCGGCCTGAAAGCTGCTCTGGAGAAATTCAAGACCACTCAAAGCTGGTAAACCCGAGGCCCGCTGCGGCGGGCCCGTTGGTTCACATGAGTGTCTAACTTGAAAAGGCAGTGACTTATGGCCGTCGGAAAAGAAATACGTAACCAGATCGGAAGCATCAAGAGCACGCAGAAGATCACCTCCGCCATGGAAATGGTGGCGGCGAGTAAAATGCGTAAAGCTCAGGAACGCATGCAGGCAACCCGCCCGTATGCGGACAAGATGCGCCAGGTAATCGGGCACATTGCCAAGGCAAACCAGGATTACCGGCACCCGTTCATGCTGGAGCGTGACGTCAAGCGTGTGGGTTACATCGTGGTGTCCTCGGACCGGGGACTTTGCGGTGGCCTGAACGGCAACGTGTTCAAGCTCCTCGTGCGCGAAATGCGTGAATGGAAAAGTAAGGGTGTTGAGACCGACCTCTGTGCCATCGGGCAGAAAGGCGCCTCCTTCTTCCGCAACTACGGCGGAAACGTGGTCGCCGCGCTGACCCACCTGGGTGATAACCCCAGTGCAGAGCAGCTGATCGGTAACGTCAAGGTGATGCTGGATGCCTTCGAGTCAGGCAAGATCGACCGCCTGTACCTGGTCGGTAACCGGTTCGTGAACACCATGACGCAACAGCCGCAATCAGAACAGCTTTTGCCGTTGCCGGAAGGCGAAGATGAAGAAGTCGGTCACCAGTGGGATTACATCTACGAGCCAGATTCACGCCCCATCCTTGATGGGCTGCTGCCACGTTATATCGAGTCCCAGGTGTATCAGGGCGTGGTGGAGAACCTGGCTTGCGAGCAGGCTGCCCGGATGATTGCCATGAAGAGCGCGACAGATAACGCCGGCGACATTATCAGCGAGCTCCAGCTGGCTTATAACAAGGCGCGTCAGGCAGCCATTACGCAAGAAATTTCGGAGATTGTGAGCGGCGCGGCCTCGGTCTGACGCTGCCCACAGTCCTACTGGTTTTATTGACTATCAAGATAACGAGGAACCGAGCATGAGTAGCGGACACATCGTTCAGATCATAGGCGCGGTTATCGACGTGGAATTTCCACGTGACTCCGTTCCGGGCGTTTACGACGCACTGCTGCTTGAAGGTGGTGAGACAACTCTGGAAGTCCAGCAGCAGCTGGGTGACGGCATTGTACGTACCATCGCCATGGGCAGCACCGAAGGCCTCAAGCGTGGCCTGAAAGCAGAGAATACCGGCAAGCCGATTTCCGTACCGGTTGGTACCAAGACGCTGGGCCGGATCATGGACGTTCTGGGTCGTCCCATCGACGAACAGGGCGAGATCGGCGAGGAAGAGCGTTGGGGTATCCACCGCAAGGCGCCGGGTTACGCTGACCAGGCCGCGTCTGCCGACCTGCTGGAAACCGGCATCAAGGTTATCGACCTGATCTGCCCGTTCGCCAAAGGTGGTAAGGTTGGTCTGTTCGGTGGTGCCGGTGTTGGTAAGACCGTCAACATGATGGAACTGATCAACAACATCGCCAAAGAACACTCCGGTCTGTCGGTCTTCGCCGGTGTAGGTGAGCGTACCCGTGAGGGCAACGACTTCTACTACGAGATGAAGGACTCCAACGTACTGGACAAGGTAGCGATGGTTTACGGGCAGATGAACGAGCCCCCAGGAAACCGTCTGCGTGTCGCCCTGACCGGTCTGACCATGGCCGAGAAGTTCCGTGACGAAGGTCGTGACGTACTGTTGTTCGTAGACAACATTTACCGTTACACCCTGGCCGGCACCGAGGTATCAGCACTGCTGGGCCGTATGCCTTCCGCGGTAGGTTACCAGCCGACACTGGCCCAGGAAATGGGTGAGCTGCAGGAACGTATTACCTCCACCAAGAACGGCTCTATCACCTCCATCCAGGCGGTATACGTACCGGCGGATGACTTGACCGACCCGTCTCCGGCCACCACCTTCTCGCACCTCGACGCCACCGTGGTATTGAGCCGTGACATCGCTTCCAAGGGTATCTACCCGGCGATCGATCCGCTGGACTCTACCTCCCGTCAGCTGGATCCGCTGGTGATCGGCGAGCAGCACTATAACGTGGCCCGTGGTGTTCAGAACGTTCTGCAGCGTTATAAGGAACTGAAGGACATCATCGCCATTCTGGGTATGGACGAGCTGTCAGAAGAAGACAAGCTGACAGTATCCCGCGCCCGTAAGATCGAGCGTTTCCTGTCCCAGCCGTTCCACGTTGCTGAGGTATTTACCGGCTCTCCCGGTAAGTACGTGTCTCTGAAAGAGACCATCGCCAGCTTCGAAGGTATTCTCAACGGCGATTACGACGACATGCCCGAGCAGGCGTTCTACATGTGCGGCGGCATCGAGGAAGCGATTGAGAAAGCTAAGGCAATGAAGGCGAAGGAAGGTAAGTAACCTTTCTTCACTTTCTGACCCAAGAGGCGTAAGAAATGGCTATGACCGTACATTGTGACGTCGTAAGTGCCGAGGAAAAAATCTTCTCCGGACTGGTAGAAATGCTGACCGCTACCGGTACCGAAGGGGAGATGGGTATCCAGTATGGCCACGCTCCGCTACTGACCGCGCTCAAGCCCGGTTCCGTGCGGATCGTCAAGCAGGGTGGTGCTGAAGAAGTGCTGTACGTCTCCGGGGGTTACCTGGAAGTGCAGCCCAACATCATCACTCTGATGGCCGATACCGCTGTTCGCGCGAAGGATGTGGACGAAGCAGCGGCACTGGAAGCCCAGCGTGAAGCCGAGAAGGCACTGGCAAACAAAACGGGCGAATTCGAGTATTCCCGTGCCGCAGCCGAGCTGGCAGAAGCTGCCGCTCAGCTGCGCACCATCCAGAAACTGCGCAAGAACATTCGTTAACAGCGATTGCCAGTTTCGGGTTCGCCTGATCTGAAGCCGCATCCTGACGCGGATTGCAGGTTTCTTTCCGAATCGCTCGATTCGAGGGAAACCGGCAGTCTGCCAGGGACGCGGTTTTTTCGTTTATGCCTATCCAACCCGACCATAGAACCGGGGGTCTGTTGTTATGAGTCCGTTACACGTCGTTATCCTGGCCGCCGGCCAGGGTTCGAGAATGAAATCCGCGCTGCCGAAGGTCCTTCATGGCGTGGCCGGGCGGCCGATGCTGCATCACGTCATCGCCACGGCCCGTCAGCTCGGCGCCGAACAGATTCACGCGGTGATCGGACACGGCGCAGACCAGGTCAAGGCGGCTACTGCCGGCCAACCGGTCAACTGGGTACTGCAGGAGCAGCAGCTGGGCACCGGGCACGCGGTGGCCCAGGCGCTGCCGGACCTGCCGGACGACGCGCGGGTGCTGGTGCTTTATGGCGACGTGCCGCTGACCGGTGTGGATACTTTGGAAGGGCTGGTCTCCAGCATCGACAACGACACCCTGGGCCTGCTCACCGTCACGCTGGACAACCCGCAGGGCTACGGCCGGATTCTGCGGGATGAACAGCACCAGGTGACCGCGATTGTTGAGCAGAAAGACGCCAGCGAGACCCAGCTGCAGATCCGCGAGGTCAACACCGGCATCCTCGCGGTCTCCGCCCGCCGTCTGAAAGACTGGCTGCCGCAGTTATCGAACCGCAACGCCCAGGGCGAGTACTACCTTACCGATATTATTGCCATGGCCGTGGACCACGGTATGGCGGTGGCGGTGTCGCAGCCCGGGAATGCGTACGAGGTACAGGGGGTCAATAACCGCCTCCAGCTGGCGGAACTGGAGCGCTGGTATCAGCGCCGTGAAGCGGACCGGCTGATGACCGAAGGCGCTACCCTGGCAGACCCCGCCCGGGTGGATGTCCGTGGCAACCTGACCATTGGCAACGACATCCTGATTGACGTCAACGTGGTGTTTGAAGGTGACGTGGAGCTGGGCGACGGTGTGTCCATCGGCCCCGGCTGTGTGATCCGTGATGCCCGTATAGCGGCCGGCGCCGACATCAAGGCCTACTCCGTGATCGAAGGTGCCGAGGTGGGCCGCTTCGCCCAGGTCGGGCCTTATGCCCGGCTGCGTCCCGGCACCCGCCTGGCCGACGACACCAAGGTGGGCAATTTCGTGGAAACCAAGAAAGCCGTGGTTGGTGAGGGCAGCAAGATCAACCACCTGAGCTACGTGGGCGATGCCACACTGGGGCGTAATGTGAATGTGGGTGCAGGCACCATCACCTGCAACTATGATGGTGTGAACAAACACCAGACGGTGATTGGCGACGGCGTCTTCGTCGGCTCGAACACGTCGCTGGTGGCGCCGGTAAACGTTGCCGGGGGCGCGACCGTCGGTGCCGGGTCCACCATTACCCGGGACGTGGCTGACGGTGAGCTGGCCGTGGCCCGCGGGCGTCAGCGCAATATCGCAGACTGGAGCAGGCCGGTTAAAAAGTCCTGAACTATCCGGCAACACAGCAAATTTTCTGACAGGTGATGAACACATGTGTGGCATTGTAGGTGCGGTATCGGAACGTGAGGTGCAGGGTATTCTTCTGGAGGGCCTGCACCGCCTGGAATACCGGGGTTATGACTCCGCCGGTATGGCGATCATCGACGGCGATAACGCCGTGCATCGGGCCCGGGAAGTGGGCAAGGTGGCGGCCCTGGCTGATGCCATCAGCACCAAGGCACTGCAGGGTACCCTGGGCATTGCCCATACTCGCTGGGCCACCCACGGCGAGCCGTCAAAGCTCAATGCCCACCCCCACATGTCCGGCGATCGCCTGGCCATCGTGCACAATGGCATCATCGAGAATTACCAGGAGTTGCGGGACGAACTGAAAGCCGACGGCTTCGAGTTCACCTCCCAGACCGACACCGAGGTGGTCGCCCACCTGATCGAGAAACACTACCGCAGCGCAAGCAGCCTGATTGACGCGGTGCGTGCCGCTATCACTCGCCTGCGCGGTGCTTACGCCCTGGCGGTGATCCACGCCGACGAGCCCGACCACCTGATTGTATGCCGTGAGGGCAGCCCGCTGGTCATCGGCGTCGGCATTGGCGAGAATTTCATTGCCTCCGACCAGCTGGCGTTGCTGCCGGTCACCGACCGTTTCATGTTCCTTGAAGAAGGCGACATCGCCGACATCCGTCGTGACCGGGTGGTGATCCACGATCGGGACGGCCAGGCGGTGGAACGTGCGGTGACTCGTTTCGAACACGGTGCCGACTCCGCTGATAAGGGCGAATACCGCCATTTCATGCTCAAGGAAATCTACGAGCAGCCGCGGGTGATCAAAGCCACTATGGAAGGCCGGCTGACCAAAACCCGGGTACTGGAACAGGCGTTGGGCACCTCCGCGGAAAAGCTGCTGGAGAACGTGCGCCACGTGCAGATCATCGCCTGTGGCACCAGTTACCACGCCGGTATGGTGGCTCGGTACTGGATCGAAGAGCTGGCCGGCGTGCCCTGCTCCGTGGAGGTGGCGTCGGAATTCCGCTACCGCAAGCATGTGATCCAGCCCGACACCCTGTTCCTGTGCATCTCCCAGTCCGGTGAAACCGCCGATACCCTGGCCGCCCTGCGCCAGGCGAAGAAGGCCGGTTTCCGCGCCGCGTTGGCGATCTGTAACGTACCGGGCAGCTCGCTGGTGCGGGAATCCGATCTGGTGATCATGACCCAGGCCGGCCCGGAAATCGGCGTCGCGTCCACCAAGGCCTTCACCACACAATTGACCGCGCTGCTGATCTTCACCCTGGCGCTGGCCCGCCACAACGGCCTGAGCGCGGACACCGAAACCGAGATTGTTGCGGCCCTGCATCAGTTGCCGGGTCAGGTGGATCAGGTGCTGGCGCTGGATGGCGAAATTGCCGAGATGTCCAAAGCCTTTATGGACAAGCACCACAGTCTGTTCCTCGGCCGTGGCTCCCAGTTTCCGGTGGCCCTGGAAGGCGCACTGAAGCTGAAAGAGATTTCCTACATTCACGCCGAAGCCTACCCGGCCGGTGAGCTCAAGCACGGCCCGCTGGCGCTGGTGGACAGTGAAATGCCGGTGGTCACGGTGGCGCCCAACAACGATCTGGTGGAAAAGCTGAAATCCAACCTGGAAGAAGTCCGCGCCCGCGGCGGCCAGCTGTTCGTGTTTGCTGACAAGGCAGCCGATGTGAAGCCCCAGGACGGCATCCACGTGATGCAGATCCCCTCGGTGCACCCGATTACCGCACCCATCGTTTACACCATTCCGCTGCAGCTGTTGTCCTACCACGTGGCGGTGCTCAAGGGCACCGACGTGGACCAGCCGCGGAACCTGGCGAAAAGCGTCACCGTAGAGTAGGAAAGAAAAGAGGGTCCCGCTGACACGTTACCTCAGCGGGACCCGGTTTGTGCTGCTGGTTACCCGCCCGATCACTCAGAAGATATTGTAATGCCCAACACGGTCATCTCAGGTTTCACCCACAACTTTCTCGGCAAGGCACCGGTCTGGTACAAGCAGATCATCCTGCTGTTCCTGGTCATCAACCCCATCATGCTGGCGGTATTCGGCCCGGTGGTTACCGGCTGGTTGCTGATCGCTGAGTTCATCTTCACCCTGGCCATGGCGCTGAAGTGCTATCCGTTGCTGCCCGGCGGCCTGCTGGCCATCGAGGCGTTACTGATCGGTCTCACTACCCCGGATGCGGTGTATCTGGAGGTGCTCACCAACTTCCCGGTGATTCTGCTGCTGATGTTCATGGTGGCGGGCATCTACTTCATGAAAGAGTTGCTGCTGGTCACCTTCACCCAGATCCTCGTCGGCGTGCGCTCCAAGTCGGCGTTGTCACTGCTGTTCTGTGCGGCGGCGGCGCTGTTGTCGGCGTTTCTGGATGCCCTGACCGTGACCGCGGTGATCATCAGCGTGGCGGTGGGCTTTTTCTCGGTGTACCACAAGGTGGCGTCGGGCAAGGGCTACCAGCACAAGGACCACAACGCCGGCAGCGACGACCACGTGATCGAGCTGCACCGGGAGGATCTGGAGAACTTCCGCGCGTTCCTGCGCAGCCTGCTGATGCACGGCGCCATCGGTACCGCCCTGGGCGGCGTGGCCACCATGGTGGGCGAACCCCAGAACCTGCTGATTGCCAAGGTGGTGGGCTGGGATTTTGCCGAGTTCTTTCTGCATATGGCGCCGGTCAGTGTGCCGGTGCTGTTTGCCGGTCTGCTCACCTGCTGGCTGCTGGAGAAACTGCGCTGGTTCGGCTACGGCGGGCGGTTGCCCAAGCCGGTGCGCCGGGTGCTGGAGGAGTTTGCCGATAACGAGCGCAACAAACGCACCAAAGCCGATCAGGCGGCGCTGTGGATCCAGGCCATTGCCGCCCTGATTCTGGTGGTGGGGCTGGCGTTCCACCTGGCGGAAGTGGGGCTGATCGGCCTGCTGGTGATCATCCTGATCACCTCGTTTACCGGCATCACCGATGAACACCAGATCGGCAAGGCCTTCCAGGAATCCCTGCCGTTCACCTCATTGCTGGTGGTGTTCTTTGCCATCGTGGCGGTGATTCATGAACAGCACCTGTTCAAGCCGATCATCGAATACGTACTGTCGCTACCCGTGTCACAGCAGCCGGGCATGTTCTTTATCGCCAACGGTCTGCTGTCGATGATCAGTGACAACGTGTTCGTGGCCACCGTTTACATCAGCGAGATCAAGCAGGCGCTGGACGCCGGCAGCATCAGCTACGACCACTTCCAGACCCTGGCCATTGCTATCAACACCGGCACCAACCTGCCCAGTGTGGCCACTCCCAACGGACAGGCCGCGTTCCTGTTCCTGCTGACTTCCGCCATTGCACCGCTGGTACGGCTTTCCTACGGCCGCATGGTGGTGATGGCGTTTCCCTACATGATCGTGATGGGCTCCGTTGGCCTGTACATGGTCATCAATCACATCTGAACAGCTTGGTAATCTGCTCTCCGAAGGTCTCCGGGCCAGGCGGGGAGCATGCCATTCTGACGTACTGAAATAAGCGGAACTGTTTATGATCAAATCGATTCAAGACAACTGGCTCACCAACATACGCGGTGACCTGCTGGCCGGCATCGTAGTCGCGCTGGCGCTGATTCCCGAAGCCATCGCCTTTTCCATCATTGCCGGCGTCGACCCCAAGGTGGGCCTGTACGCATCGTTCTGTATTGCCGTCATCATCGCATTTGTCGGCGGCCGCCCGGGCATGATCTCGGCCGCCACCGGTGCCATGGCGCTGCTGATGGTCACCCTGGTGAAAGAGCACGGCCTGGAATACCTGCTGGCGGCCACTCTGCTGACCGGTGTGTTGCAGATTGGTGCCGGCTACCTGAAGCTGGGCGGGCTGATGCGCTTTGTGTCCCGCTCGGTGGTCACCGGTTTCGTCAACGCCTTGGCGATTCTGATCTTCATGGCTCAGTTGCCGGAGCTGACCAACGTTACCTGGCACGTTTACGCCATGACCGCCGCCGGCCTGGGTATCATTTACCTGTTCCCACTGCTCCCGGTCGTGGGCAAAATCCTGCCCTCACCGCTGATCTGTATCGTTTCGCTGACCGCCGTGGCCATGTTCCTCAATCTGGATATCCGCACCGTGGGTGACATGGGTGAGCTTCCGGATACCCTGCCGATCTTCTTATGGCCGGATGTTCCGCTGAACCTCGAGACGCTGATGATCGTCCTGCCGTATTCCGTGGCACTGGCCGTGGTGGGCCTGCTGGAATCGATGATGACCGCCACCATTGTGGACGACCTCACCGACACCACCAGTGATCGTAACCGTGAGTGCAAGGGCCAGGGCATCGCCAACATCGGCTCCGGCCTGCTCGGTGGCATGGCCGGCTGCGCGATGATTGGTCAGTCCATCATCAACATCAAGTCCGGTGGCCGCACCCGCCTGTCGACACTGACCGCCGGTGTGTTCCTGCTGGTGATGGTGCTGGTGCTCGATGCCTGGCTGGTGCAGATTCCCATGGCCGCACTGGTGGCGGTAATGATCATGGTGTCCATCGGTACCTTCTCCTGGGATTCCGTGCTCAACCTGAAAAAGCACCCGCTCTCCACCAACATCGTGATGGTGGTTACCGTGATTGTGGTGGTGGCCACCCACAACCTGGCGTTCGGCGTGCTGGCCGGCGTGCTGCTGGCGGCACTGTTCTTTGCCAACAAGATCGGTCACTTCATGATCGTCAGTTCCGACCTGGATGACGCCAGCGGAACCCGCACCTACCGGGTGGTGGGCCAGGTGTTCTTCAGCTCCTCCGAGAAATTCACCGCATCGTTCGATTTCAAGGAAGCGCTGGACAAAGTGGTGATCGACCTCAGCCGCGCCCACTTCTGGGACATCACCGCCGTCGGTGCGCTGGACAAGGTGGTGATCAAGTTCCGGCGTGAAGGTGCTGATGTCGAGATCCTCGGCCTCAACGAAGCCAGCGCCACCATCGTCGATCGCTTCGGTGTGCACGACAAGCCGGATGCGGTTGACCAGCTGATGGGGCACTGATATGACTGTTGAATCCGTACAAGACAGCAACGAGGTAACGATGACCCGGGTCGTAGCATGCATTGATGGTTCCCGAGCGGCCCAGGCCGTGTGTGATTACACGGCCTGGGCCAGCCACCGCCTGCAGGCGCCGGTGACGCTGTTTCATGTGCTGGATCAGGAGCGCTATCCGGCGGAAACCGATCTGGCCGGTACCATCGGCCTGGGCAGCCGCGAACACCTGATGGAAGAGCTGGCGGAACTGGACCAGAAGCGCAGCAAGCTGGCGCTGGAGCAGGGCCATCACATGCTGAATGCCGCCGAGGAGCGGGTAACCTCCCACGGCGTTGCAGACGTGATCAAGCGCCAGCGCCACGGTGACCTGACCGATTCTCTGCTGGCCATCGAGCACGAAACCCGCCTGCTGGTGATGGGGCTGCACGGCGAAACCAGTACCGAGCGCGATATTCACATCGGCAGCCAGCTGGAAACCGTGATCCGCAGCGTACACCGGCCGATCATGCTGGTTCCGGACGACTACGCCGAGCCCCGCAGCGCGATGCTGGCGTTCGATGGTTCCGCCACCGCGTTCAAGGGGGTGGAACTGCTGGCCAGCAGCCCGGTGTTCCGGGGTTTCCCGCTGCACCTGGTGATGATCGGACCGGACACCAACGATCGCTGGGAGCAACTGAAGGAGGCCGAGCGCCTGCTGGCGGCGCAGGGCTGCGAAGTGCACCTGGCGATTCGCGCCGGCGATGTGGAAAAAACCCTGCACGCCTATCAGGAAGAGCACGGCATCGACCTGCTGGTGATGGGCGCCTATGGCCATTCCCGCATTCGTCAGTTTCTGGTCGGCAGCACCACCACCAATATGCTCAAGACCGCGGAAAAACCTCTGGTGATTCTGCGCTAATTCAGCGGCCTAGTTCCAGATCCCCATACCAGGCGGTGGCCGACTCCCCGGTGTTGTCCGAGTCTGACATGATGGCCACACCCCGTATGGGGGGCGGATCCTCCCCGAACGCCGCGCGGTAATCCGCTACCAGATCCCGTTTCACCGTTACCCATTCACCGGCCTGCTCGTTACCCGAGGTCACGGCGATCATCATGGTTTCCTCCGAGTACGGGTTGGCCACGGTTTCTCCCCGTGGCAGCCGGTTGGCCCAGATGTAATTGATGGCATTGCCCGGCAGCTCCTCCCCGAACACGGTGGCCACGGTTTTGCGTTTGGCGCGCTCGAACCAGCTGGCTTTCTGCGGCTCGAACTCGAACGCCACATAGATGCGGGCAGGGTAGTCGTCGCCGGATTTCTTGCGGGCATCGCCCTGGTCAAAGACATTGGACACCTTCCAGCGCCACGTCAGCATCAGCGATTCGCCGGGCTCCAGATCCAGGCGGGCAATCAGGCCGGAGGCGCTGTTGTCGGTGCTGGCTTCGATCACCTGGGTGCCGTCTTCCTCCACCAGGCGATAGTTGGTGTGGCGATCAATCTTGGGGAATTCCAGCGGTTCCCAGCCATCGTCCAGATCCGCCATGGTGGAAAAGGGCGTGATGCGGGTGTCCGCCCAGACCCCGGCGGGCAGCGCGATGAGGATCCCCAGCGCCAGGGCTGTCAGCGAAAGCGGTCGGCTCATAATGTCCCCCTGTTGGTGATGGAAGCGTTACCCACAGTGACCTGTGTGTCGCTAAAAAGTGCCTTGTTGCGTCTGATATTCATGTATATAGTGTTCTCATCCTTGGTCAAATACCAGATGTAGTGTTTGTTTTGTAAACACGCCGACGGTATCGGGAATCCGGTGAAACTCCGGAACTGACGCGCAGCGGTATTGGGGAACAAGCGTGCACTATGACACTGGCAACCGCCGGGAAGTCGCCACGCAAGGCCGAACCACACGGTTCACGCCCCTGAGTCCGAAGACCTGCCAGGGAAAACAACTGCACCTTCGCGTATAAGGTGAGCAGAATCGTAGGTCGGATTAGCGCAAGCGTAATCCGACGATGCCCTCTACCCGATTCTCTGCCTGCGCGAAGGACATGGAAACCACGCGTATTCAGGAGAACCGACATGTCCAGCTCTGCCCTGGCCGAAGCCCAGCCTGCCTCTCAACCCGAGACCACAACGCCAAACCAGGCCGAAACCCTTCAGGTCATTAAACGTAACGGCACCCTGGTTGGATTCAACTCCGCCAAGATCAGTGTGGCCGTCACCAAGGCCTTCCTCGCCGTGGAGGGCGACAAGGCCGCCGGCTCCGCCCACATTCACGATGGCGTTCAGCGCGTCACCGAGCAGGTGATCCAGGCCATCAGCCGGCGCCTGAAAGCCGGCGGTAAGGTCCACATCGAAGACATTCAGGATCAGGTAGAGCTGGCGCTGATGCGGGCGGAAGAGCAGAAAGTGGCCCGCGCCTACGTGCTGTACCGGGAAGAGCATGCCCGCGAGCGCGCCCGCCAGGCGCCGATGGAAGCGCATCCGCACCTGACCGTGAAACAGGCCAACGGCGACACCGTACCGCTGGACCTGGGCCTGATGAAACTGCAGGTGGAGCAGGCCGCGGCAGGGCTGGAAGGTATCGACGGTGAAACCCTGGTGGAAGACGCGCTGCGCAATCTCTATGACGGCATCGCCGAGGAAGACGTACTGTCGGCGCTGGTGATGACCGCCCGCGGCCGCATCGAACAGGAACCGGACTACAGCGCGGTCACCGCCCGGCTGTTGCTGGAGCAACTGCGACTGGAAAGTGCCACGGCGCTGGAGCTGCCCCGCAGCCTGCCGCTGGCGGAGATCTACCCCCAGGCCCTGAGCGCCTTTATCGGGGCCGGCATCCGCTACGAACTGCTGGACGACGCCATGGCGGGTTTTGATCTGGAGCGCCTGGGGGCGGCGATCAAGCCCGAGCAGGACCTGCAGTTCGGCTTCCTCGGCCTGCAGACTCTGTACGACCGCTATTTCCTGCACTGGCAGGGCGCCCGCCTGGAACTGCCCCAGGTGTTCTTCATGCGGGTGGCCATGGGCCTGGCACTGAAAGAGGACAACCCCAACGAGCGCGCCATCGAGTTCTATAACCTGTTGTCGTCTTTCGACTACATGGCCTCCACGCCCACGCTGTTCAACAGCGGCACCCGCCATTCCCAGCTGTCGTCCTGCTACCTCACCACCGTGGGGGATGATCTGGAAGACATCTACGGCGCTATTCGCGACAACGCCATGCTGTCCAAGTGGGCCGGCGGTCTGGGAAACGACTGGACGCCGGTGCGGGCGCTGGGCGCTCACATCAAGGGCACCAATGGCAAAAGCCAGGGCGTGGTGCCGTTCCTGAAAGTGGTGAACGACACTGCCGTGGCGGTGAACCAGGGCGGCAAGCGCAAGGGCGCGGTGTGCGCCTACCTGGAAAGCTGGCACCTGGACATCGAAGAGTTCCTTGAGCTGCGCAAGAACACCGGTGACGAACGCCGCCGCACCCACGACATGAACACCGCCAACTGGGTGCCGGACCTGCTGATCGAACGCATGCGCGAAGACCGCGACTGGACCCTGTTCTCCCCCAGCGATGTGCCGGACCTGCACGACCTGGTCGGCAACGCCTTCCGCGAACGCTACGAGCATTACGAGGCGCTGGTGGCGCAGGGCAAGATCACGTTGTCCAAAAAGATCCCCGCCAAGCAGCTGTGGCGCAAGATGCTCACCGTGCTGTTCGAGACCGGCCATCCGTGGATCACGTTCAAGGACCCGTGCAACCTGCGCTCACCCCAGCAGCACAAGGGGGTGGTGCACAGCTCCAACCTCTGTACCGAGATCACCCTCAACACCAGCGCCGATGAAATCGCCGTGTGCAACCTGGGCTCGGTGAACCTGGCCGCCCATATCCACGATGGCGAACTGGACGTGCAGCGTTTGGAACGCACCGTGACCACCGCCGTGCGCATGCTCGATAATGTCATCGACATCAACTACTACGCGGTGCCCCAGGCCCGCAACTCCAACCTCAAGCACCGCCCGGTGGGCCTCGGCCTGATGGGCTTTCAGGATGCGCTCTACCAGCTGGGCCTGCCCTACACCAGCGCGGAGGCGGTGGAGTTTGCCGATGCCGCCATGGAGCAGCTCAGCTATTTCGCCCTGCGCGCCTCCGCCACGCTGGCCGGTGAACGCGGCGCCTATGAAAGCTACGAAGGCTCCCTGTGGCAACAGGGCATTCTGCCCATTGATTCCATCAACCTGCTGAAGGACGCCCGCCGCGACGGCGACCTGGTGGTGAACACCACCACCCGCCTGGACTGGGCGCCGGTGCGGGAGCTGATCGCCCGCAATGGCATGCGCAACAGCAACGTGATGGCCATTGCGCCCACGGCGACCATTTCCAACATCGTCGGCGTGTCTCAGTCCATCGAGCCGGCATACCAGAACCTGTTCGTGAAATCGAACCTGTCCGGCGAGTTCACCGTGGTGAACCCCTCGCTGGTGCGTGACCTCAAGGCCGAAGGCCTGTGGGACAACGTCATGGTCAACGACCTCAAGTACTTTGACGGCAGCGTGCAGCAGATCGACCGCATCCCCAACGAACTCAAAGCCCGCTACGCCACCGCGTTCGAGATCGACGCCCGCTGGCTGGTGGAAGCCGCCGCCCGGCGGCAGAAATGGCTGGACCAGGCCCAGAGCCTGAACCTGTACATGGCGGAACCCAGCGGTAAAAAGCTGGACGCGCTGTACCAACTGGCCTGGGAACGGGGCCTGAAGACCACCTATTACCTGCGCTCCCTGGGCGCCACCGGCGCCGAGAAATCCGCCCCGGTCGCCGCGTCGCTGTCCATGGCACCCCAGCCGCAGGTGTGCAGCATCGACGAACCCGACTGCGAAGCCTGCCAATAAAACCGTAGGTCGGGTTAGCGAAGCGTAACCCGACAACCGGGCAAAACGCATACGCCAATGTCGGATTACGCTGCGCTAATCCGACCTACGACGACGAAGATTCTGAGGTAAACAAATGCTCAACTGGGACGACGAACCAAACACCCAAACCAGACCGGCCGCCACCGGCGCACCGGCCCCCGTCAACGTTGACGACAAGCGCGTGATCAACGGTGACACCGACATCAACCAACTGGCACCGTTCAAGTACCCCTGGGCCTGGGAGTACTTCATGAACGCCAACAAGAACCACTGGACCCCACTGGACGTGAACATGGCGCAGGATGTTCACGACTACCACCACCGCCTGACCGCGCCGGAGAAGCACGTGTACGAGAACGTGCTGGCGTACCTCACCACGTCCGACATCCTGGCCATGCGCAACATCGGCCTGGCGGTGATGGAGAAAATGAGCGCGCCGGAGCTGCAGATCTACCAGGCCCGCCAGGTGTACGAGGAAGCCATGCACACCTGGGCCTACCAGCACTGCATCGAAACCCTCAACCTGGATCAGAGCGAGATCTACAACCGTTACCGCGTGGTGCCCGCCATTAATGGCAAGATCCAGATGGCCAACCGCCGCCTGGATGCCGCCATGCGTTCCGACATGAACCTGCGCAACCGCGACGATCTGGAGGAATTCGTCATGTCTTACCTGTTCTTCGCGGCGGTGTTCGAAGGCACCTGGTTCTACAACGGCTTCAGCCCCATCTTCGCGCTGCAACGCCGCGGCCTGATGCGGGGCACCGGCGAACAGCTGCAGTACATCCTGCGGGACGAAGCCATGCACTTCTCCTTCGGCCTGAAGGTGGTGAACCAGATTCTGGAAGAGGAGAACATCACCCTCGATCCCAAAGCGGTCAGCCAGATGTGGGAAGAGTCCGAAGCGGCGGAGACCGCCTACGCCAACTACATCCTGCGAGACCCCATCCTGGGTTATTCCGCGGAGTACCACAGCGAGCAGTTCCGTTTCGTGGCCAACCGTCGTGCCCGCACCGTGGGCATGGACGAACCTTTCCCGGGGGCGAAGAACGTGTCGCCGTGGCTGGATGAGCAGGCCACCATGCGTAAGGAGAAGAACTTCTTCGAAACGCGGGTGATCGAGTACCAGACCGGCGCCCAGCTGGAGTGGTAGCCGCTCAGGCGCTGAGGCTGTCCATCAGCCTTTGACGGAACCATTGATGTGCGGGGTCGGTGTCCATCACCGGCGCCCACAGCAGGTAGACCGGCAGCGGCGGAAGGGTCGCCGGAAATGCCAGGGTCTGCAGGCCCAGGGCGCCGGCGTACTGGCGAGCCATGCGCTCGGGCACCGTGGCGATCATATCGGAGCGGCTGCAGGTAGCCAGCATGCTGGCAAACTGGGTGACCCGGGCGCCGCTGCGCCGCTGCCAGCCCGGTTCATTGAGAATCTGATCCAGCGGCAGGCGGCGGTTGCGGTCCGGCAGCACTACATGCTCGGCCTGCAGGAACTGTTGCTTGCTGCATTTGCCCTGAATAACCGGGTGGCCCTGCCGCGCCACCACCACTAACCGCTCCTCCAGCAGCACCTGTCGCCGTAACTGATCGTTCTCCGTGGCGAAGGCATCCACCGCGATGTCTGCTCGTGCGGTCGTCAGCTTGCGGGGCATGTTGTCGTCGGCCAGCGCCACTTCCACCACCACATTCGGCGCCTCCTGACGGATGCGCGTCAGCAGTGATGGCAGCACCACCATCTCGAAGTAATCGTTACTGAGCACCCGAAAACAGCGCTGGCTGGTGGCCGGCACAAAGCGGTTGGCCGGGTCCAGGGTGTCCCGCAGGGCGCCCAGCTGCTGGCTGAGGCTGGCGTGCAACTCGCGGGCGCGGGGGGTGGGCATCATACCCTGGCGGGTGCGCACAAACAGCGGATCCCCCAGGGTATGGCGCAGGCGCTGCAGGGCCGCGCTGATGGCGGGCTGGCTCATGCCCAGGGCATCGGCGGCCCGCGACAGCTGGCCGGCCTCCATAATGGCGTCGAACACCGGCAGCAGATTGAGGTCCACGCTTCGTAAATTCAGCTTCATGGATAATACTTATACCAAAGTTTGATTAGAAAAATATACCAGCGCGCCGTACCGTCATAACATCCAAACAACCCTCGTGGGGAAAACAACAATGGACGATCAAAAACTGACGATGCTGGTCACGGCTTTTATTGTGATCACCGCCCTGTGGGAGGTGGTCAGCGGCCGCACCCGGGATGGCCGCAAAAACCAGCAGGACTGGCGCATGGCCTTCCTCGCCACCTTCATGATGGTGGCGGTGCAGCGACCGCTGGTGTTGCTGTTGCTCACCCTGGGCCTGTCCACGCTGATCCCCGGCAGCGCCGGATCGCTGGCGTGGCTGGAGCAGGCCTATTTCTGGCCCACGCTGATCGTGTTTTTCTGTGTGGAAGAATTCATTCACGGCAGCTTCCACCTGTTTGCCCACAGCCGCCGCCCTAATAACCGGGTGCTGCAATGGGTGCAGGCCTTCTATAAGATGAACCACCGCCCGCACCACATGTCCGGCGGCCTGGACAACAAAGGCCAGCTCACCGTCACCCAGACCTTCGTGAACGGCTGGGCCTGGTGGCTGATCATGCCCAATTACACCTTCCAGCTGCTGTGCCTGTACCTGGGGCTGGTGGAGGTGTTCGTGATTGGCACCGCCTTCAAAGGCCTGTGGGCCGCCCACACCCACGTGAACTGGAACTACGACCTGTATTTCCACAACCATCGCTGGGCCTGGGTGCGCAAAACCATGTGGGCGCTGGCCCATATCCTGGTGTTTCCGACCCAGCATCACCACCACCACGCCCGCGGCCCCAACTCCGCCCGCAACGTAACCTCCACCCTGGCGATCTACGACTGGCTGATATTCGGTACCCTGGCCATCGAAACCCGCAAACCCAACGTGTACGGCTGGCGCCAGAAAGCGCCCGAAGCCAACAGCGTGCTGAAACGCTACTTCTGCTGGGATGTGCGCCCCTATGTGCCAAAAGCGCCAGCGCCGGCCTCGGCGGCTACCACCTCTCAACCTTCTGCCTGACCGCTAGAGCCAGCCGGCAAAAGACTGGAAAAATGATCATTGCGACCATGAACTGGGTGAGTTTATAGAAATCCGTCATTTTCAGATTCAGATCAGTGAGATGGAGAGATGCGCGAAAAAGTGGATAGTGGTCGTGGTGATCATTTTTGTTTGGGATGGGTGTCTGGAAAACAGCCAGAACTTATTGACCTGACAGGATTTTCTGCCTAGTTTTGGGGAATTGTTGAATTGAGATATGAGTCATGGGAAAAGTGATCATGGGGACTCATATACAAATGTTAAATGTAAGGGGTGAACGTCGTGGAAGACCTGGAAGGTGATGCTAGGGTACGGGTGCATTATTCCGAGATTCTCTGGGTTGTTACCGGTGGCAAAAACCGCGAAGGTAAAGAGATTTTTGGTATCCAGGATTCCATCCAACGTGTCGTCTGTACTCTTGAGGGCTACTCTGGAAAGTATGTCCGGTATCGAGACCACTACTACCCTCTGCATTCAAAGGCGGAGTTTGAAGAAATGAGGAAAGTAGCTATATCAGAAAGTTACATGTTTTACTCTAACCACCATGGGTTCAGTCAGGACAATAAAAAAATGCGCGATATCTCCAGCGCTTCGTTTATTTATGAACATGAAATGGGGCCGCTTGCCATTTAACAAGGCAATCAAATTCGTTCCGGCCTACGGCCTCCACCGGACGCCCTTGTCAGGGCGCCGTTTATTGCTGGCGTTATACGGAATCATGAATATTCGACTTAGAAGTTTTGCGATGGCTTTCGGTTTAGCTCCGGTAGTAATCGCTCCGCAGCTTATGGTGATTGAGCTCTGCGATTACTTTCAGATCGTGTGGCCCACGTTCGTCCTGGGCCCTATGGCGATTTTGGTGTTTGGGCTAGGTTGGGTGCACTACGTCACTGGCATGAAGTGCAAAGCATGTGATGGGCATTACGGGGTTTCTTTCAGCTTTATCAGCGTATTGTCGATCCCAGAAAGATGCATGAAGTGCGGTACGCCTGCCGACACCGCATAACAATGCACTGTTGCCGTACAATTTTTCCACCGCTTCGCGGTTCCAAAGTTGCCGCAAAGTCTCAGCGTTAGCTGTGATTGCCTCACGCGAAAAGTGATACTATAGTGTCACTTTCAGTCTGATTCAGGGTGAGCCCATGAAAGTTGAGCTTGTTACGAACCTAAAGCGCCAAGCCACAAAGATTCTGGCAGATC
This sequence comes from Marinobacter goseongensis, assembly GCF_023156235.1. Classification (GTDB taxonomy): domain Bacteria; phylum Pseudomonadota; class Gammaproteobacteria; order Pseudomonadales; family Oleiphilaceae; genus Marinobacter; species Marinobacter goseongensis. Next base: position 179,442 of record NZ_JAKZAI010000004.1, read on the forward strand.
TGCATTTGTCTAAAGAGCCGATACTGATCACGGAGCATGGTCAGCCATCCGCGTACCTTGTCGATGTGCAGGATTACGAGTTTATGCAGCGCCGACTTGAGCTGCTTGAGGGGCTCTCACGGGGAGAGCGTGCTGTACTTGAGGGAAGAACGTACAGCCAAAGTGAGGCCAGGGAGAAAATGAGTAAATGGCTGAAGTAATCTGGACGGAGCCTGCCCTTCAAGAACTGGATGCCATCGCTGAGTACATTGCTCTGGACAATCCTGTTGCCGCAAGTCATTTGGTCCAAGAAGTTTTCGATAAGACCGAGCGCTTGGAAGATTTTCCCGAATCCGGACGGATTCCTCTAGAGCTCCCTAATTCGGTATACAGGGAGGTAGTGGTTCCACCGTGTCGCATTTTTTATCGTGAGGATAAGAAGCGGATTCTCGTCCTCTATGTCATGCGAGAGGAGCGGCAGCTTCGTGCGTACATGCTTGGGAACAGCTAACCAGGCGCGTCACTCGGATGCCTTTGTCTCCGCTTCGCTACGTCAAAGTCACCGGTGCGCTTGGGCGTTAGCCACCATATCCGATAAGGCTTTCATTCGTGCGCTAGGCGGTTGCTTGCACCATCCGACAGGAATCGGTTAATGCCATTTTTTGAAGTTGAGCAAAAGCATGATGACTTCATGCAACAGAGCCGGATCTGGGTGTTCTTCGGGGCGGCCATACTCTCCCTGATCGCAGGCTACGTGAATGTCGTTATGCTTAGCTTTTTTGCGGTGCCTGTAAGCCATATGAGCGGTGCTGTCTCACATCTTGGTATTGTTTTAACCGATGTCGGCCTCAAAGATCTGTTATTGGTCACTTCAATTGTGGTCGGGTTCTTCAGTTGTGCCTTGGTCTCCGGGATCATTCTGCGTGACACCTCATTCAGAATGCGGCGTCGCTACGGTGCGATATTGCTGCTGGAAGGCGCATTGCTGCTCGTGACAATGTTTCTGGCATTAGAGGGCTTAAAGGCAGCAGTCCCGATCGCCGCGATGGCTTGCGGGTTACAAAATGCAATGGCGAGCAGTTATCGTGGCCTGACACTGCGCACGACCCACGTTACTGGAATAGTCACCGATCTGGGCGCGTTGCTCGGCAATCGGCTTCGGGGTCGTGAGGTTAAGAGCTGGAAGTTTGGCCTGTTGCTGTGTGTACTGATTGCCTTCTTTATCGGCGGGATGGGCGGCGCCCTTTTGCTCAGCCTCTTCGGAATGTGGGCCTTAGGAGCCGCGTCCGGGCTATGCTTAATCAGTGGAGTAACAGTGATTTTTATCGCGATGGCTGCGGGCGTGGCGGGAACATAGTCTCTGGTGACCATCCTGATATATTGCTCTGGAATCTGGCGAATAAAGCAATGCGCGCGACGAGCGTGTGATTGCAGCGTTATGCGTCACTGCTCAAGAAGAACATCACTGTTTATCTCGCGAGGAAATGACAATGAACCAAACCGGTCAATGCTTGTGTGGATCGATTAAATACGACATCACAGGCAGTCCCAATTTAGTGGCCGTCTGTCATTGCAGGGATTGCCAGCGCAGTGCTGGCGCACCACTGGTTGCGTGGGCCATGTTTCCTGAATCATCAGTCAAGGTTACAGCCGGTGTGCCGAAGACAGTCAATTCATCCGGCACGGCCATGCGTTCGTTCTGTCCAGAGTGTGGCACAGGGCTGTTCTACCGAAATGCCGATGTTCTGCCGGGTCTTATTGACGTTCAGACAGCCACTCTCGATAACCCGAACTCGCTACCGCCCGCGGTTCAGATTCAAACGGCCGAGCGCCAAGCGTGGGTGCCCCACCTCAGTACACTGAAGGCTTATGATCGGTTTCAGCACGCCAGTTGGGTGGTCTCACCCGTGTCCACCTCCACGTAACTGATCTTCACGGTCTTGAAGTTCAGGTCCACGAACAGGTGGCAGTAATAGTCGCCATGGCGCCAGGCCATGGCGACGCTTGAGTTGTTGGAGTAGTTCAGCTCGAAGTGCCCATCGAAGGCCGGGTAGTTGCTGCGGAATTTCATCAGGCGCAGCAGGCGTTGCACCACCGGTTTCTGGATGTCCCGCTCCACCTCTTCCAGGCTGTAGTAATGGCGGTTGATGTCCCGCAGTTCGCCGCTTTCTTCCATCAGCTCGTGATCATTGCAGCCGGCCAGCAGCCCCACGTAGTAAACCTGCGGAATGCCCGGCGTGAAGAACTGGATGGCCCGGGCGGCGATGTAGGCGTCGTCGTTTTGCATCAGCGCGTCATAAAAGGTGCAGGTTAGCTGATAGATGGCCCCCACGCTGTGAATGTTGGCCGCTGAGCGCCGCATGATGGGGTCTGCGCTGCGGGCGTCGATGTTGTCGATCAACACTCGGATTTTCTCATCCGGTAACACGCCTTCCACATCGGGAATGCAGATGCCGTCGTGGGTATCCAGCACGGTGACCATGTTGCGCGGGCACATACGCAGCCAGTTTTTCAGGTAGTTGCTGTTGGCGTCCAGCAACGAATACAGCAACAGCGGCGGCAGGGCAAAGCCGTAGGGGTGCATGTTGCGCCGGCTGATGGCGTACTGGTAGCTGGAGTGGTCGTGCACTTCCGGCAGGCATTCCGCGCCGTGTTTCAGGGCGACCTGGTTGACCCAGTCGAGGATCTGGTACACCTCCGGTTCCACCAGAAAGCAGCTGGTGCCGATCCGTTTGGTGGTGTACCCGAAAGCATCCAGACGCAGCAGGTTGACGCCTTTGGAGGTCAGAAACCCGATGTAACTTTCCATCAACTGGTAGGCCAGATCGGACTCGTAATTCAGGTCGATCTGCTGTTCGGTGAAGGTGCACCAGACCCGGGTTTTGGTGCCGTCCGCCAGGGTCACTTCGCGGAAGGGTTCTTTCTCCTTGCGGATGTGAATCTTCGCCATGTCGTCGGGTGAGATCTCGCCGAATTTGTCCACGTGCACAAACAGGTCGGCGTAGTCCGAATCAAAGCCGTTGGTGATGAAGTCGGTAAACTCCGGCGACTCGTCCGATATGTGATTGACCGTCAGGTCGACGCACAGATCGTACTTTGCGGTGAAGGCTTCGATGTCGTCCCAGGTGCCCACCTTCGGGTCCACTTCCTTGTGGGTGAGCGGCGAGAAGCCGCCATCGGCGTTGGAGGGAAAAAACGGCAGGATGTGCAGGCCGCCGATGGCGTCGGACAGATGCGTGTCGACCACCGTGTAGAGGTCTTTCAGGTTATGGCCGATCCGGTCCGGGTAACAGATCAGCTGCACCGCATTTTTAAGCATCATGGTTCGGTGTCCTTGGTTCAGGCGGCGCAATGACCAATGGGCAGAATTTTTCCCAGTTTGATGGCGCGTCGTTGTTCGGCCGTGTCGATGAATTCCCGCCCCCAGTAATCGATGTCGTAACGGCTGACCACTTCGAAGGCCTCGCTGAGCCGGTTCTGCGCTTCGCTGCGGCTCATCGCCAGGGCGTAGTAGCAGGTGTCCGCCAGGTCCTGGGGGTGATGGGGGTTGGCCAGAATAGCGCCGCGCAGTTCGGCGGCGGCGCCGGCGAATTCCGACAGCACCAGCCGGCCGCTGCCATTGGTCAGGCCCTGGGTGGCGATGTATTCCTTGGCCACCAGGTTCAGGCCGTCCCGCAGCGGGGTAATCCACATCACGTCCGCCATGGTGTAGTAAGACACCAGCTCCTCGAACGGCAGCGCGCGGAAGAAGAACTGCACCGGGGTCCAGCCCACTTGTGCGAACTGGCCGTTGATGCGACCGACGGTTTGCTCGATCTGCGACAGCAGTTCTTCGTAGATGGTCATCCCGGCGGCCGCCGGCACGCAGACCATCATCAGGGTGACCTTGGTTTCCAGCTCCGGGTGCTCGTTGAGCATGCGCTCGTACGCATCCAGTTTTTCGATGATGCCTTTGGTGAAGTCCAGGCGCTCGACCGACAGAATCAGCCGCACGTCCATCAGTTCTTCGCGCAGGGTTTCCATGCGGTCAATCACACTCTGTTGCGTCAGGGCCTGTCGCACCCGGTTCAGGTCCAGCCCCACCGGGTGAGCGCCAAGCCCGATCTTGCGGTCATTCACCTTGATCTCGGTGCTCATCTCATCCAGGCCCACAGCACAGCCGTAGGTCAGAAACCGTGGCGCACAGCCTGCTTTTTCAGTGACTTCCAGGGGCGTGACACCGCGAGCCACATCGACAAAGTTTTCCGCCTGCCGCGGAATATGGAAGCCGATGTGATCGCACTGCAACAGGCTGCCAACGATTTCCCGGCGCCAGGGCAGCACGTTGAACACGTCCGCCGAGGGAAAATAGGTGTGATGGAAAAAGGCGATGGTGAGGTCCGGGCGCATCTCGCGCAGATACGCCGGGACCATCCAGAGGTTATAGTCGTGAATCCAGACCACCGCGTTTTCCGCCGCTTCCTCGGCTGTGCGCTCGGCAAACCGCTTGTTCACCTTGAGGAACACCTGCCAGTGATCATCGCGGAAGGTGGCCCGTTCCCAGAAGGTGTGCAGGGTGGGCCAGAACGCCTCTTTGGAGAACCGCTTGTAGAAAATGTCGACGTCGTCTTTGCTCAGTGGCACCCGTGCCGCGACCAGTTGTTCATAGCGGTCGGTATCGACTTCGGTGTGGGTCTGAAAGGGGCCGAGTTCAGGGTCGTCAATCGACCAGGCTACCCAGGACCCGGCCTTGCCGTCGGCAAAGAAGCTCAAGAGTGTGGGAATAATGCCGTTGGGTGATTTCGGGCGTCGGCGGATCAGCTCGCCGTTTTCGACCACTTCTTCGTAGGGCAGGCGGTGGTAAACAATCACCAGGTCGGATTTGCCGGAGTTCATGGCGTCCGGCGCTTCCGCTTCAATGCCCAGATGGCCGAGATAGCCGAAGTGTTCGAAGGCTTCGAGGATGCCGCCACAGCCGGTCGCGTCGGCATGCAGCACCCGTGCCTTCTGCTCGGTGGCCTGCAGCAGCGCGGACTCGGATTCCCCCACGCAGACGCCTTTGAAACCGTACTCGTACATCGACAGGTCGTTCAGAGTATCGCCTGAGACCAGCACGGATTCCGGGTCTACGTCCAGATGTTCCACCAGGCGAGACAGGGTGCGCCCCTTGTTCACGCCCCGCGGCAGAATGTCCAGGTACTTGCCGCCGGAGAACAACACATTGCAGGACAGGGCCTCGACCCGGGCGATCATCTCATCGGTGACCACATCGCTCGAGCAGAAATACGACACCCGGCGCTCCTGCGGGACTTCCTGTCGCTGCAGACCGTCAAACGACTGCAGGACATCTTCAATCATCTGCTCGCCGGGCCAGAGATCGTCAATTTCGCCTTGCAAGGGCTGAATCGCCTGCTGCGAGTGGCCGTTGACCACCGTGCAACCGACGTCACAGATGATGTAGTCCGGTTGCGGAATCGTTGGGTCGGACAGCAGCGGCAGCACCGATTCCAGTCCGCGACCGGTCACAAACACCAGATCGATTTCGGGGTGGGCGACGATCAGTCGGTAGAGTTTGAGGCGGTTTTCGGGGTCGCCCGCGAGAAAAGTACCATCGAGGTCGGTGGCCAGTAACATGGTTTGCTCCTATGAAGGCTTTCACTCATGTCAGGAGTTCTCTGCACCTTTCATACCGGAATCCGTTTGATCGGGGCTCCCCATGGCGCAGCGATTGCAAGACAACCGGGTATCCCGCCGCAAAGGCCATTCCCGGGAGGTGTGTATCTGGTCACTCATGCGCCCTATTGGTGCAATTCTCGTCAGCGTCGCGCTATTACAGCTCGGTAGCGGCCTGCTCAACACCTTGTTGGCCGTCACGGCGAACGAGCAGGGGTTCTCCACGGCCCGTATCGGCGTCATCATGTCCGGGTTTTTTGTCGGTTTTGCCTGCGGCATCTTTGTCAGCGGTCGCCTGATCCGGCGGATGGGGCACATTCGCACCTTTGCGTTCTGTGCGGCCCTGTGTGCCTCCATCGCGCTGCTGCATTCCCTGTGGGTCGATCCCTGGGTGTGGTTGGTGCTCCGCTTCATTTACGGACTGTCGTTGGTCACCCTGATGACAGTGACGGAGAGCTGGCTTAATACCCGCGCTGAGAAGCACGAGCGCGGGCGGGTGTTCGCCATTTACATGGTGGTCAATCTTGGCGGCATTGCTCTGGCGCAGCAGCTCCTCAGGCTGAGCCCGGGTGAGCTGTTCGTGCTGTTTTCGGTGTCGGCCGTCCTCAGTTGCTGGGCGTTGCTGCCTATCACCATCAGCAGTCGCAGCCAGCCCCACATTCCGGAGCGTGCCAGGAGCAGCCTGAAAAAAATTATCAGCTTTGCGCCGCTGGCCGTGGCTACCTCGGCTCTCTCTGGCCTGGCGATGGGTGCGTTCTGGGGGATGGCGCCGTTGTATGCCAGCAAGCTCGGATTCGGGTTGTCTGAGGTGGGCGTGTTGATGAGCCTGACCATTGTGGGCGGTGCGCTGCTGCAGATCCCGATCGGCCGGTTTTCGGATACTCAGAACCGCCGGAAAGTGCTGATCGTTGTGGCCGCGCTGGCGGCCGTCATGTGCCTGATGATGCCGTTTGCCTGGAGCAACGGGTCACTGATGACGGTGTTCTTTCTGTGGGGTGGGCTGTCGTTTTCGCTCTACCCGTTGGGCGTGGCGCAGCTACTCGACCAGCTGCACCCCGATGAGGTGGTTTCCGGTTCGACCGACATGCTGGTTCTGCACGGTGCAGGCGCTGCTCTGGCGCCTTTGATCGTGGGTGTCATCATGAATCTGGTGGGGCCTCAGGGCATGCCCCTGTACATGGCGGGTATTCTGGGCGTGCTCACCCTTTATGCGATCTATCAGGTGCGCCATGTCTCCGTGCTCACCGCCGGTGAGCAAGCGCATTTTGAGCCGATGGCGCAGACCTCCCATGAGATCGTTGAAATGATCGAGCGATAGAAACGTACGTTGGTCCGGACTTCCAGAAGCTCTTCTCCGAAAGGTCATTCATGGAGAAAGCCGATAGGACCACTACTCAGCCCCGCCTCCACCAGCGGCTGGCGGAATTCCTCGGTTTCCTCGGTCATGGCCAGACCCGTGGGGGCACCGATGACCCGGTCGCCGTCCATAACCTGCCACGCTGCCGCAAATCGGTGGTACGGTTTATTGTCGTTTTATCTTGCGCTGGTCCTGGTAAACGACCAACCGGTTTCGCCCCGAATTCTTGGCCTGGTACATGGCCTTGTCCGCCATTGAGACCGTCTGGTCGAAACTGCCGTTCTGCCAGGTGGCGATGCCCATGGAGGCCGTGACCCGCAGCGCCTGCCCTTTGTAGAGTACCCGGCATTCTGCGATGCTTTTCAGTATTTTCTTGCCCATGACCCGCAAGTCGATCTGCGCAGAGTCGTAGACAAGGATCATGAACTCTTCACCACCCCAGCGGCCAAAACTGTCCGCCTTGCGAATGGTCTGCTGAACCGCTTTGGCAAAGGCCTGGAGGATGAGGTCTCCGGCTTCGTGGCCATACTGATCGTTGAGCTGCTTAAAGTGATCGATGTCGAGCAGCATGATGGAAAAGGTGCTTCCCGAGCGGCTGCAGCGCAGTACTTCCAGATGGCCCCGGCTGATCAGGTTGCGGCGATTGTGTACACCGGTCAGCTCATCGGTCAGGGCCAGGCGTTCAAGCATATGGTTGGCTTCCTCCAACTCGCTGGTGCGAAGGGACACTTTGTTTTCGAGGGTTTCATTGGCATCCCGTAGCTTAGCGAGCAGGCTCTCCAGTTGACGTTGCTGTTCAATTTCCCGAGAGATATCTCTGACGATCCCGACAAAATGCGAAGTTTTTCCCCGCCAATCACGAATGGGATTGATGATGAGGTTATTCCAGAACAGTGTGCCGTCCTTGCGAAAATTGCGCACGGTGATGCGGATCGGCTCCTCCCGCAGAATCGCCTCTCTGATTCTCCTGACCTCGGGCTGATCGTGTTCAACACCGTTCAGGAACCGGCAGTTACGACCAAGGATGTCCTCTTTTTTATAGCCGGTCATGTCGATAAAACCCTGGTTGCAGTAGATGATCGGCTGATCGTCTCCGGCCTCGGTGATCAGCACGCCTTCACTGGTGGCTTCCAGGGCGCTTTTATACAGGTGCAGGCTACCGCTTTTTCGGCGGATCTGGGTCACAAAGGCGGCGATGAAGAGCACGATCACGGTAAACAGCATTATCTCCTCTTGCAGCAGAATAGCGGCGGATTCCGGAGCGCCTGCTAAAAAAGGGCTTTGGCCTTGAGCGGTAGTGATCGCCCCATAGAGCACAACCGCTGCGGTAAGAGCGGATGCGGGCATCGGCCCCAGGCGCACCGCAGCCCAGAATGGCGCCACCATCACCAACAGAGGCGACAGGACAAGCATATCCCCGTCACTGATACCCAACGAAAACACGAAAAAACTGGTGAAGAGCGCGGTAATCACCAAGCCTGCCCACTCGATGCCGCCGGCCGACCGATACAGGGCATCGGGCCAGTAAGCCCGGTAATTGAACATCATGTGCAGGATGGGGGTCAGCGCGACCAGGCCAGTTGCATCTCCGAACCACCAGATACGCCAGAACACCAGAAAGGGCAAAGGATCAAGCAGGACAGAGGTATAGATGAAGGCGCCGGCCAGAGCGGCAATGGGGGAAGCAACGAAAAATGTGATGAGAATGAACAGCGCCAACGCACGCGGCTCGGCCCAGTCCGGATGGCTGCGCTCACTGGGGCTGAACCGCTGCAGAAGTAGCGCAGCTATGGCGCATTCAGCCACGTTGACGAGCCCGAAAAGCACGGCCGCGTGAACCGGGAAGACGGATTGGTCGGCCAGCACTTCGGCCAGTATCACGACAATGGCGAGCCCTGGCCAGTGTCGCCAGGACAGGGTCAGGAATGCAGCCAGTAATACCGCATTAGGCGGCCAAAAAACGACGACCCCTGAGGGCAGGCTGAGAAAGTGCACACCGATCAGTGCGGAAATGTAATAGAGCAGGCCAACACCGAGATAGGCCAGTAACGACACGACCATGGGCGTCTCCTTCGCTCATGCGTGATGTCTCCGGATCTCGAAAATGGCCCTTATGTTGCTCCGAACTATTTTCTCCGGCTATCCAAGGAGCCGGTAAAGAATTCTCCGGGGCCTTCAAACCTAAAGTAAGCTGAATAAAGGAATACATGCAAGCAGCGTTTACACCATTGGCTGGCGCTCTCAGCAGTTCAGCTCCTTCCGATAAAACATCAGCGATTTCTCCGTCTCCACAGACTGATCGATGTCTTTCCAGGGAAAGGCCGCGTGAACCTCTGGCATGGGCTGATAACCGAAGCGCTGCCAGACCGGACCGAGGGGCTGGTAGTCGGTCGGCTTCATTGGGTGTTTGTCCGGCCGCTGGACCGCGCAGAATACGCTGAGGGTTTTGCCCAGCTGGCGGGCACGGGCTTCCCGCTCTTCAAAGAAAGTCCGATACAGGCCATGGCCGCGGTAATCCGGGAGTAGCACAGACTCGGCGCAGTAAAACACCGACCCGGTATCCAGCCCCGCCTCCACCAGCGGCTGGCGGAATTCCTCGGTTTCGTCGGTCATGGCCAGGCCCGTAGAGGCACCGATGACCCGGTCGCCGTCCAACGCCAACACGCAAACCGAGGTCTCGGAGTCCACATAGGTCTGCAGATAACGGCGTTCGTACGCCAGCGAGCCGTCGTAGAGGTAGGGGAAGTCGCGAAACACCCGAATGCGCAGTTCGGCTACGGCCGCGAGCCAGGGAGAAAAGTCACTGCCGGTAACAACCAGGGTGCGCAGGTGGTCTGGTGTCATGGATAGCCTCTGTGTCTGGTGTTGATTGGCGGCAGTCTATCAGTTACAAGAAGATTCGATCATCTGGCACGGCGCCGCAAAAAACGGCGACAGGCATGACGCGTCGAGGAGAAGCCGGTTCACCCGGATACGCAGTTGCCGGTGTCCTTACTTATCATCGTGGAGTGAAGCGGGCACGTATGAGCGGTCTGACTCAAATCGTTATACTCACCTTGATCGCCGGGCTTGCGATGCCCATCGGAGCGTCGCTTGCGGCGGTAGAGCGAATCAGCCCGCGCTGGCTGGAAACGGAAGTGCGCCACGGTGTGGTTGCCTTTGGCGGCGGCGCCCTGTTGTCTGCCGTGGCGCTGGTTCTGGTCCCGAAAGGCGTGAGTAATCTGTCCCCACTGCTGGTGGCCGCCTGTTTCGCGGGCGGCGGCGGCCTGTTCATGATGCTCGATATCCGTTTGGCGGCCAACAAGACACCCTTCAGCCAACTGACCGCCATGTTGTCCGATTTTGTGCCAGAGGCCCTGGCGCTGGGTGCCACCTTCACGGTCTCTGCAGAAGCCGGTCTACTGCTTGCCGGTATCATTGCATTGCAGAACTTGCCGGAAGGTTTCAATGCCTTCAGAGAAATTACAGCGTCCACGGGGTTCAGCCGGCGGCAGATCGTTGGCGCGTTTACGCTTATGGCCGGGTTGGGACCCATCGTAGGCGTTACGGGTTACTTTGTGCTGTCCGGATACCCGCAAATTGTTTCCGGAATCATGTTGTTTGCTGCAGGTGGTATCCTGTACATCGTCTTTGAGGACATTGCACCGCAGTCCAGGCTGAAGAACCACTGGGCACCGCCGTTGGGCGCTGTTGCCGGGTTCTTGCTGGGTGTTCTGGGTCATATGGCGGTTGGGGCGTAACCCGATGCGCAGAGTTCGATACATACTAAAAGAGAAACGCTGATATGAATTTTGATCTGGTGGTTGTGGGTCAGTTGATGCTTGTTTTTGCGGTCGTTGTGGGGCTGGTGAGCTATTTCCTGGGCCGTCGCAAAGTCACAAACCCGATACTGGCGGGGGTGATCGGTTTCGTGTTTTCCATCGTTCCTGTCTTTGGACTGTTGTATGTTGTTGTCTTGATAACCAAAGACGATCTCGACAAGGGTCGTGAGGACCCCTCGTAACGGGTATAACGCGATCATCCACCCAATCTGACCAGACAGGACTCTTTATGGCCGATCACACCTACACCCCACCGAAAGTCTGGAAATGGGACGCCGCCAGCGGCGGGGCCTTTGCCAATATCAACCGCCCCATCGCCGGGCCTACCCACGACCAGGAGCTGCCGGTTGGCAAGCATCCGTTGCAGCTGTATTCCCTCGCCACGCCCAACGGGGTGAAGGTTACGGTGATGCTGGAAGAGCTGCTGGAGATGGGGTTTGCAGGCGCCGAGTACGATGCTTACCTGGTGCGTATTACCGAGGGCGATCAGTTTGGCAGTGGCTTTGTGGGTGTGAACCCGAACTCCAAGATTCCGGCAATGATGGACTACAGCACCAATCCGCCGATCCGGTTGTTCGAGTCCGGTTCGATTCTGCTGTATCTGGCCGAGAAATTCGGCGCCTTCCTGCCCAAAGATCCGGCCGGCCGCGCCGAGTGCCTGAACTGGCTGTTCTGGCAGATGGGCAGCGCGCCGATGCTGGGGGGCGGGTTTGGCCACTTTTACGCCTACGCGCCCGAGAAGTACGAATACCCGATCAACCGCTACACCATGGAAGTGAAGCGTCAGCTTGATGTGTTGGATCGCCAGCTGGCGGACCACCCGTACATTGCCGGAGATGAATACACCATTGCCGATATGGCGATCTGGCCCTGGTACGGTGCGCTGGTCAAGAACAAGGTCTACGAAGCAGCCGAGTTCCTGGAAGCCCACACCTACACCAACGTGATCCGCTGGACCGACGAGCTGGCCAAACGCCCGGCCGTGCAGCGGGGCCGTATGGTCAACCGGGCGTGGGGTGAGCCGTCAAGCCAGCTGCATGAGCGGCACGACGCCAGCGATTTCGAGCTGCGCACTCAGGACAAGTTGGGCGCGGCGAATTCCACCTCGTAATCCTTGAGCCGGAACGCGTTCAGGCGACGCTTGAGGGCGCCCAGTGACCAGGGCCAGGCGGCGAAATTGCGGCCGTTCTGGTCGAGGTAGTAGCTGCTGCAGCCGCCGGCATTGAACACGGTGGTCTGCAGGTTTTTCTGCACCCGCTCATTGTGCTGCTTCAGTACCGACGGCTTGACCGTCAGCCGGCTGATGCCCTTTTCGCGGATTTTCCACAGGCCGTCGATGATGTAGTCGAGCTGCGCCTCCGCCAGGCGGATAAATGAGTCGTACACCAGCACGTTGGGCCCCAGAATCAGGAACGCGTTCGGCGAGTTTGCCAGCGTGGTGCCCAGATAGGCCTCCGGCGAGCTGTCTTTCCACAGGTCAGCCCAGCGTTCACCGTTGGCGTTGAACACCTTGTTGCCAATGGGCGGGTGCGACACGTCAAAGCCGGTGCCCCAGATGATCACATCCACTTCCCGACGTTCGCCATTGGCGGCAATCACCGTGTTGCCTTCCACCTTCACCAGCCCGCTGGGAATCAGTGTGGTGTTGGCTGCCTGCAGCGCCTCGTAATAGTCGTTGGCGAACAGCAGGCGTTTGCAGCCGATGTCGTAGTTCGGGGTCACCGCCTTGCGCAATTGCGGATCCCGAATCTGCAGTTTCAGCAGCTGTCTGGCGGCCACATTGACCGGTTTGAGGAACGCCGGGTTGCGCAGGCCGAAATTGATCACGTTCAGTGAGCTCGCGACGGCCTTGCGCCAGGTGCTCTGGATCACCGGAAAGCGATCGATTACCCGCTTGCCGTTGTCGCCCAGCACCATATCGGGCTTGGGCAGTACCCACGGGGCGGTGCGCTGGAACACGTGAAGTTCGCCCGCTTTGGGCTGGATGCGGGGCACGAACTGGATGGCTGAGGCGCCGGTACCGATGACGGCTACGCGCTTGCCGGTCAGGTCGTAGTCATGGTTCCAGCGTGCGGAATGGAACATCTCGCCGGTGAACGAATCCAGGCCCGGAATCGGCGGGATCTTTGATTCGGTGATCGGGCCGGTGGCGAACACCACGGTGCGGGAGAGGTACTGGCCGCTGCTGGTGTCCAGTCGCCAGAGCTGGTGTTCATTGTCCCAGGCGGCGCGTTCGAGCTCGTTGTCAAACTCAATAAGCGGGTTAATACCGAACTGGTCGCTGACCTTTTCCAGGTAATCCAGAATTTCCGGCTGCTTGGCAAACAAGTTGCTCCACCGACTGCTGGGGGCAAAAGAATAGGAATACAGCGATGAGGGCACATCACAACCGCAGCCGGGGTACGTGTTCTCCCGCCAGGTGCCTCCGACTCGGCTGGCCTTCTCGATGATCTTGAAGTTGTGATAGCCGGTTTTCTTCAGTTTGATGGCGGTGGCCAGGCCGGAAATGCCGGCGCCCACGATAAACGTGTCGTAAATGTGTTCCGCGTTGGCGGCGGCGTTCATATTCGGAGTTGCCATGAATCGTAACCGTTAGTGAATGCTGTGATGTGAAAGGACGGCCTTACCCGACTACGCCCGCACCGGCGGGACAATTTGCTTCAGCAGGTAAGGGGCCAGCAGGCCGGTCTCGGGATTGAGCAGGCGTTCCTTGTAGTAGGCCAGGTATTCCGAGGTGTCGTGGTCATTGGGGTGAAAGTCCGGGCGCAGGTAATCGAACACATGGCCAAGGGTACTGCCGTAAACGCCATCACCGCGACCGATCATCAGACCCAGGCTGCGTTTGGCGTCTTTCCAGAAACGCAGGCTGATGAGGTTGCTGGGTTTGCGGATGAACGGGATCAGCACGCCGCCGAGCGGAACCAGAAACCAGATGGTGATCAATGCCAGCGCGAAGCCGCTGACGCGCAACGCGTAATTACCGGAAAGTTGCTGGAATACGTCGTAGGCAATGTCCTTGTGCTCGGACTCTTCCAGCATGTGCCACATCCACAGCCCGCGCTGCTTTTCATCTTCGCTGTGAAAGAAGTTTTCCTCGTGCTTCATCATGAATTCCGCCAGCACGGCGGTGAAGTGCTCGATGCCGGCCATCAGCGAAAGCTGCAACGGCTGCGGAAAGCGTCGGAAGCCATAGTTGAACACGTTGCGGGCCAGAAAGCGGTAGAAGGTGACCGGGAAGCGGTGTTCCTTCAAGACCTCGTTCCATTCCTCATGCACCTTGGAGTGCAGCGCTTCCTGCCCGATCAGGGAGGTGACCCGCTGTTTCAGCACCGGATCGGTCAGGAAATCCCGATGGTAACGAGCCGTTTCGATCACCAGGTCCTCGCCGTAGGTGAGAAAGATCGACAAGGCCTCGAAGTAGGCGGAAGCCAGCTCCGTATTGACGTAAAAATTGGGGTCGGCGTCCTTGGCGTCGAAATCGAATTTCATGTGTCGGATCGGGACGTCGGTTTCGCGGGTTTGTGCCGGAGTGGCCGCGAATTCAAGTGTCTCTGCGGTGGCGGTGCTCATCGTGATTTCCTCGGGTGCCGGGGTTACAGGTGCAAGCCCGGCTTAAAAAATGTGTGAGGTTAAGAGTAAGGCGATGGATTGTTCGGGTTCAATTCGGAACCTGCACACCCGCAAGGGGCGGCGTTGGCGGCCGGTCACTGCGTTGCATCGGCCGGATACCGCCAAAAATCGAATGCTTGTTCGGATTATTGGTCGTCTTTCTGGCCAGGTTGGGGAGCATCGCCCGTCAGAGGGAGGTGTTTTCGGCATTTGTGACTATGCTTTGCACAGGGCCCTGAATTGAATGCCGGGTCCTGTGCAGCGGGCAAAAAAACCGGAAATACGGGGGATTTTGTGGCGGAACGGAAAGGGATCACCGTGTTTTACGATGACCGGGTCTTGAAGCATTTTCCGGATGCAAATGCGGCGTTCTTGCCGGGACGGCTGGACAAGCGCATACGCACCATCCTGTCGGGCCTCAACGTGCAGTGGAAGTACCCGGAGCACCCGGGCCGCATCGAGGCCATCATGAAACTGCTGGAGCAGGAACCCATTGCCGGGCTGGCTTTCGCGCCCGGGCAAGCGGCAACGCGGGAGCAACTGGCGCGTGTCCACACCATGTCGTTCCTCGACGATATCTTTTCCCTGCGGGATGAAAGTGCCTGGTTGGATGTGGACACCACAGCGGTGTCGCCCGGCAGCGTGGAGGCGGCAGAGGTCGCCGCCGGTACCGCCATTGCCGCGGTGGAAGCGGTGATGGCCGGCCAGACGGAGAGCGCCTTCGCGGTGGTTCGTCCACCGGGTCATCATGCCGAGCCGGCCCGGGCCCGGGGGTTCTGCCTGTTCAATAACGTGGCGGTGGCGGCCGCCCACGCTCAGGCGGCACTGGGATGTGAGCGGGTGATGATTCTCGATTGGGACGTTCACCACGGCAACGGTACCCAGGACATTTTCTGGGCGGATCCCGACGTCCTGTTCATCGATCTCCACCGCGCCGCGCCCTTCTACCCCGGTACCGGTTCGTTACCGGAGGTGGGTGCCGGGCGCGGTGAGGGTACCACCGTGAACGTGCCGCTGCCGGGCGGCGCCGGCGATGTGGCCTACTTCAAGGCGATGCAGGAGATCGTGGTGCCGGCAGCAGACTATTTCAAACCGGATCTGGTTCTGGTGTCCGCCGGTTTTGATGCGCACTGGTTCGATCTCGCCATGAACGTCAGTTACGAAGGTTTCGCCGCCATGGCCAGCGTGATGCAGGCGGTGGCCAGGAAGCACTGCGATGGGCGGCTGGTGTGCGTTCTGGAGGGTGGCTACAACACGGAATCACTGGCCCGTGGCGTGCATTCGGTGCTGGAGATGCTGGCCGGCGGCTCGGTGCCGGACCCCCGGGTGTGTGGCATCGAGGAAGTTGAGGCTGCCATCGAGTATCACCGGGGCGCGTTTACCGACGACAACCCGGTCTAGGCCTGGCCACTGCGGAACGCGACTGACCAAAGCGCCGCCGGCAGGACTCAGTTGCAGCTGGCCAGCTGATTGATCCAGTCTGCGATCAGTTGGGCACCCACGGTGTCCGGCTGCAGGATGCTGATGGGCGGCATGCGGAATGACCCTTCGGCAAGCATTCTCAGGTATAGCAGCGAATTGTCGGCGTCCCCCGGTGCCAGCAGTTGCGCGCCGGGTCGGTCCGGATCGGTGTTGGTGGGTGAAATGCCGCAGGTCCGGGTATCCCCCAACGTGGTGCCGAAGCGCAGATCCATCGTGCTCTGGGTGGTGCCGCCCGGGCGGTGGCAATGACTGCAGTTGCTGTGCAGGTAGCTGCGCGCCCGTTGGCCGAGGGTAGCGCTGTCGTCGGTGCTGCGGCTCAGGGTCTGGCTGCGCTGGGCCGAGGTGATGGGTTCGCTCAGCACGCCAATGCCGGCCAGGGTTGTCAGCTGATTGGCGGTATTCCCGGTCTGCGGATAGGTGAAATTGCTGTTCAGCTGTGAGGTTTCCAGCCCGAGACTGAAGCCCGCCGCCGCAGTGTGGCACAGGCTGCACTCACCGGCTGACGGGTAGTGCCAGACCTGGCCGCCCACGTCCACGTCCTGGCTGCCCTCCACCAGTTCGGCGTCGCTGCCGGCGTCATCCCATTGGTAGCTGTACCCGGACCAGCTGCCATCGGCGTTGTGCAGGAACAGCCGGGTTTCAATCAGGCTCTGGTCCAGCAGGAAATTCTTCACCAGCACCGAGCCCCGGGGTAGGGCGAAATCACCGCTGCTGTCCACGGTGATGCGGGTGTTGTCCGGCAGCGCCACGTAGCGGGTTTTGTCGGTCCCGTCGGACCAGAAGGGCTCAATCACGGTGTAGGGGATCAGCCCGTCGGCGGGCTGCCAGGGGGCGCTGGCCTGAACGCAGCCGGTGTCGGACAACCGCTGGGGCAGCTCGACTTCCTCGCTCACCGGATCGATCCGGAACAGGCCGGAGAAGGTCACCAGATAGAGCTCGCCGGCGGTGTCCTCGGCAAAGGAGGCCACGTTGCGGCCGGTCTCCAGCAGGGTGCGGCGCTGAAAACTGCCGTCGCCCTGCGGTGCCAGCGCCCACAGTGTGCCGGAGCCAAAGTCGGCAAACAGGTAATGGCCCTGGAGTGCAGGAATGTTGTTGCCGCGGTAGACGTAGCCGCCGGTAACCGAGGTGCCCTCGGAGCGACCGTAAGCCGCCATCGGATCGATAAACGGGCCGGAGGGCGATGCACCGCAGCTGTTGTCGGTGCGCTCGAAGCCTTCGAAACAGCGCCAGCCGTAGTTGCCGCCGGCGCTGATGCGGTTGATTTCCTCGAACCGGTTCTGGCCCACATCGCCGGCCCACAGCTCATCGCTTGCGCGGTCGAAACTGAAGCGCCAGGGGTTGCGCAGGCCGTAGGCGTAGATCTCCGGCAAAGCACCCGATATGCCACTGCCCGCCGGGCTGCCGTCGGCATTGAGCCGGAGGATGCTGCCCAGCCGTGTGGACAGATCCTGGGCCTGATTGGTGGGGTCGTTGGCGCTGCCGCCGTCGCCCAGGGCGACGTACAGCCGGTCGTCGGGGCCGAAGACAATGTGGCCGCCGTTGTGGTTGGAAAAAGGCTGGGATTGTTGCAGCAAGTCACTGCGCAGCAGGGCGCCGGCGCCGTCGACCCGCAGGCTATTGCCGTTGTCGGCGGATTCGAAACGGGCGACCACCGAGGTCATGCCGCTGCCGGTGTCCTCGGTGAACGACAGGTAGAGCAACCCGTTGCTGGCGAATTCGGGATCAAACGCCATGCCCAGCAGCCCGCACTCGCCGCAGTCACTCAGGGTATAGGTGTCGGACAGGTCCACCAGTTCGGTGCGGCTGGGCCCGGCGAGTTCGACTCGGTGGATTACGCCGCCCTGTTCCACCACATAGACAATGCCGGCCAGACCGGGATGGGGGAGCATCAGCAGGGGTTGGCTGAAACTGAGGGAGGGCGCCACGGCGCTCAGCCGGACTTCTCCCGAGCCTTCGAAGGCGAGGCATTGCGTATTGCCCGGTCGCTCGGAGAGTCCGAGCGTGCTTCCGGAGCCGCTGCCTGAACCGCCGCCGCAAGCGGTGACGGACAGGCAGAAGAGTAGCAGAAGACACCGTGTCATGAGCTCTGTCCTCCCTGCAGAGCTTAAATCATAGCCCATCCAGGGCGTGGCGCCAGGGTTACTCGGTGGTGCGCTCTTTCATGTCCCGGGCGCCGTCCTTGAAGTTTTGCCAGGTGGAGGACGTTGCCTCCTTGGTATTTTCCCACGCGCTTTCACTGGTTTTCTTGGTGTTCTCCCAGGCCTGACGCAGGCCGCTGCGGGTCTGGTTCCACCAGCTTTCGTCGTACTCCGGCAGATTTTTCACCGCGTTGCTGTCGGCTTCCATGTGGATCTGATAGTCCAGATCGTCGAAGCGCTTGATGCCGTCATCGTCCGCTTCCAGGCGCACGGTGAAGCTGCCACGTTCAGCCACCACATCGCGGCCGCCAAGGCCCAGCACGTCGCCGGTCTTGATCACGAGGGAGTGAATGGCCATGTCATCGCCGAGCAGAATGTCTTCCACCTCGCCGATTTCTTTGCCGCTGCTGTCATACACATCCGCATCCAGCAGCTCATCGGCGGAATACAGACCCTCAACGGCGTGGGCGGAGGTGCTCAGGGCCAGACTGCCGGCCAGCAGGGACGCGGTCATTGCCTTGATCATAGGTGTACGCATATCGGAACTCCTGTAAGGGTTGAATCCTGAAACAGACCCGGAAACAGCGCAGGTCCGGTGCCTGCTCTCAACTCCAAGCTAACAAAGGCCAGCAGCAGTACCTAGTGACGTTCCGGCAATGATCCTGTAGTCAAATCGTGACAAACCGCCGTTATGGTGTGAGAGGCGTCTGTGGGCGAGGATTGCGGGGAAAGGCCGGCACAGCGGTTGATTTACCGCAAACAGCCCGCATGTAGGGGGCACTGAGGATCGTTCGGGTCTGTTTGACTGAGGTTTCCAATGATAGGGGTTCCCTATACCGAGTTTGGAAATAATCAATTTAAACCACGAACAGAAAATCCGTATCTTTACACTCGACTTTCCAACAACCCTTGAATCCATTAAACAGGAGTTAGCTTACATGGGTATCATCAATAGCGAGATCAAGCCGTTCAACGCCACCGCATTCAAGAGCGGTGAGTTTGTTGAGATCAGCGAAGCAAATGTAAAAGGTAAGTGGGCGGTATTTTTCTTCTACCCGGCCGACTTCACGTTTGTATGCCCGACCGAGCT
Organism: Marinobacter goseongensis; assembly: GCF_023156235.1. Taxonomy (GTDB): domain Bacteria; phylum Pseudomonadota; class Gammaproteobacteria; order Pseudomonadales; family Oleiphilaceae; genus Marinobacter; species Marinobacter goseongensis. The sequence goes on from NZ_JAKZAI010000004.1 coordinate 198,570, forward strand.
GGGCGACGTGGCTGACAAGTACGAAGAGCTGCAGAAGCTGGGCGTTGAAGTGTTCTCCGTGTCCACCGACACCCACTTCACTCATAAAGCATGGCACGACAGCTCCGAGACCATCGGCAAGATTAACTATTACATGGTTGGCGACCAGACCGGCACCATCACCAACAACTTCGGTGTGATGCGTGAAGGCCAGGGCCTGGCCGACCGTGCCACCTTCCTGATCGATCCGGACGGCGTGATCCAGGCGATGGAAATCACCGCTGAAGGCATCGGTCGTGACGCCGACGACCTGCTGCGCAAAGTGAAAGCGGCTCAGTACGTTCGCAACAATCCGGGCGAAGTGTGCCCGGCCAAGTGGAAAGAAGGCGAAGCCACTCTGGCGCCGTCTCTGGATCTGGTTGGCAAGATCTAAGCCACTCCCTGCGAGTAGCTCAGAAGCAGAAAACCCCGGTTTATCCGGGGTTTTTTGTGTCCGGTGCAGCCCCCGTGCCCCGTGCCTTGAGGCGATAGAACTCTTCGACCACACCGGCCATGGCCTCCGGGCAGTAGGGGCGCAGGCCGCTCAGCACCAGCCGTTTGCTGACTTCACCCACGGCGTTGCCGCCGGCGATCAGCTGGTATTCCAGCAGAACGTTGCCGCGCTTCCCGGCGGCGTCCAGGGAGGCGTTGCTCAGCTCGAGATCCGGCGACGGCAGCTCCAGACTGGTGAGGGTGAGGCTCATGCTCTCGTACATGACCATCGGCCGGTCGGGATTGAACATCACCCCGTTCGATTCCATTAACGGTTTCAGGGTATGGGGGAAGTTTTTACCGGAGGCCGCAACGTAGGCGCGGGTGATGTCCTCGATCAGTTGTTCGTCTGTGGTGCGGGCACCACTGCGGGCCACTTCGATGTAGACCTTGCCGGCGTCATCGCAGACGTCTATGCCATTCGCGGTGTCCACGAATTGCAGCGGCACGCCGGCACCCAGCAGGCTGCGGAAACGGAAGGTCATGTGTTCCGAGAGCCCGAAGCGGGCCACTACGATGGCGAACAGCAGGTCGCCGGGCACGCAGAAGCGGCGGGCATCCGGGTCGTGAATGGGGTTGAAGTCCCCCGCAATTTCTTTGGCGAACTGGCTGGCCTGCGGAGCGGAGATGTGTACGCGCCCGTTCTGGACGGAGTGGAAACGATCGAGAAACATGCGCTGCCTATGCTGGATGCCAGAGTGTGATGGTTCGGTGTCTCTGGCACACGATACGCTGACAAGCGGCCGTTGGGTATTCGCTATTGGTCAAGACCCCGGAGTCGTAATTGGATCAGGATAGCAAAGCTCTATCAAACAGTTTGGGGCAATTAATTTGAGCATTGGCTTGCCAACCCGTATCTTCGCTTCAATCTAATCTATTGTCCCGTTTCAGCATCTTAAAGGAGAAGCACGACTATGTTGGATGCCAGCATCAAGGAACAACTCAAAGCCTACATGGACAAGCTGCAGCAGCCGATCGAGCTGGTGGCCGCCTATGATGACGGCCCCAAGTCCCAGGAGCTGCGTGAGCTGCTGGAAGAGCTGGAGCCGATGTCCGCCAAGATCAGCCTGCGCACTGAGGAAGATCCTGACGTACGCCGCCCGTCCTTTGCCATCAACCGTGTGGGTACCGACATCGGTGTACGCTTTGCCGGCATCCCCATGGGCCACGAGTTCACGTCGCTGATTCTGGCGCTGCTGCAGGTGGGCGGCCATCCGTCCAAGGCCACTCAGGACGTGATCGAGCAGGTTCAGTCGCTGGACGGTGAGTTCGAATTCGAGACCTACTTCTCCCTGTCCTGCCAGAACTGCCCGGATGTGGTGCAGGCGCTGAACCTGATGAGCGTGCTCAACCCGAAGATCCGGCACACCTCCATCGATGGCGCGCTGTTCCAGGATGAGGTGGAAAAGCGTGAAGTCATGGCGGTGCCGAGTGTCTATCTGAATGGTGCAACGTTCGGCCAGGGCCGGATGACCATGGAAGAAATCGTCGCCAAGCTGGATACCAACTCCGACGCCCGTGAAGCCGAGAAGATCAACGGTAAAGACGCGTTCGAGGTGTTGGTCGTCGGCGGTGGCCCGGCAGGCTCAGCCGCGGCCATCTACGCCGCGCGGAAGGGGATCTCCACCGGTATCGCTGCCGAACGCTTTGGCGGGCAGGTCGCTGACACCATGGGCATCGAGAACCTGATTTCGGTGCCATACACCGAAGGCCCCAAGCTGGTTGCCGCCATGGAGCAGAACGTCAAGGAATACGACGTCGACATCATGAACATGCAGCGCGCCGAGAAGCTGATTCCGGCACCTCGCAAAGGCGGTCTGCACGAGGTGCGTCTGGCCAACGGTGCGTCTCTGAAAGCCCGCACTCTGGTGCTTTCCACTGGCGCCCGCTGGCGCCAGATGGGTGTCCCGGGCGAAGAGGAATATCGTAACAAGGGCGTGGCATACTGCCCGCATTGTGATGGCCCGCTGTTCAAGGGCAAGCGCGTGGCGGTCATTGGCGGTGGCAATTCCGGTGTAGAAGCGGCCATTGATCTGGCCGGTATTGTCGGCCATGTCACGCTGATCGAGTTCGGCGCGGAGATGCGAGCGGACGAAGTGCTGCAGAAGAAACTTCGCAGCCTGAAGAACGTGGAGATCATCACTTCCGGCCAGACCACCGAGATCACCGGTGAGAATGGCAAGGTGAACGGTCTGCAGTACACCGACCGCAACACCGATGAGAGTCATCATGTGGCGCTGGAAGGTGTGTTCGTGCAGATCGGTCTGGTGCCCAACACCGAGTGGCTGAAGGGCGACATCGAACTGAGCCAGCACGGCGAGATCGTCGTCAATGAGCGGGGCGAAACGTCCCTGCCGGGTGTATTCGCGGCTGGCGACGCCACCACCGTGCCGTACAAGCAGATTGTCATCTCCATGGGTGAGGGTTCGAAAGCCGCCCTGAGCGCCTTCGACTTCCTGATCCGGAACTCCGCAGACGACAGTGACAGTGAGGGAGAGAGCGACAGCGCCGCGGCGTAACCCGTCGTCCCGCGACTGTGAAACAGGCACCGGTAACGCCGGTGCCTTTTTTATGGCGGCGGGAAATCCCCTTGTCTGCCCGCCGGCACGCATATAGCCTTGCAGGTCTGTGTCGGGTTGCCGCGCTATCCAAGAGGTATTAAAACCGCATGTTGTCTCGTGCCTGTCTGCTTTGCATCGGTCTGGTCTGTTGTCTGGTGATTCGCACCGTGGATGCTGACCCGCGCCCTCACGTGGTGTTCTTGTCCCCCGACGACTCCAACTTCTGGTCCATGACCGCTGGATTCATGGAAGAGGTTGCGGCTGACCTCGACATGGGTCTGGAAGTCCGTTTTGACCATGACCGGCACCGGTTCAGCTACCAGCAGCTCGCCGAGCGGGTACTCAACCGGAAGCAGCGGCCGGACTATCTGGTGTTCATGGCCAAGGAAAACGTTACCGAACCCATGCTGACCCTGGCCCATGAGGCGGGGGTGAAGACTTTCACCTTCAACACCGAGATTCCACAGGCCGCCCAGGCGACGCTGGGCTTGCCGCGCGAGACGCTGGCCAACTGGATCGGTCATGTGGTTCCGGACAACGTGCAGTCCGGACAGGTTCTTGCCGAGATCCTCGCCGGGCAGGCGCGTCAACTGAGCAAGGCCGAACACCGCGCACCCACCAGGATGATCGCGCTTAGCGGAACGCTGGACTCGTCCGCCGCCAAGGACCGGAATCTGGGGTTGGAGAAGGTGGCCGACGGCGAACAGATCAAGCTGATGCAACTGATCTACGCCGACTGGAGCCGGCAACAGGCGGAGGAAAAAACCCGCGTACTGTTATCGCGGTATTCGGGCATCACCGCTATCTGGAGCGCCAGCGACGGCATGGCCATGGGCGCGATTGACGCGATCAGGCAAACCGGCAGAGCATCGGGTCAGGACATCGTCGTCGGCGGTATGGACTGGGAGCCTCAGGCACTGGCGGCTGTTCGCAGGGGGGAGCTTGCGGTGAGCCTTGGCCGGCATTTTATGGGAGGCGGGCTGGTGCTTTTGCTCCTGCACGATTACCACAAAGGCTACGATTTCGCCTCGGCCTCGGCCTCGTCATCCGCTGCGCTGAAGTATCAGCTTCAGCCGGCCACACCAAGTAATCTGGACAGGGTAGAGCGGGTGATGCGACCGGAGAGTTGGCGGAGGGTGGATTTCCGCGCCTTCAGCCGGGTTCATAATCCCGATCTGGACGGGCAGGCATTCAGCGCAAATCAGGTGATGGACGGATTCATGGCTGCACTCGCGGCTGACGCTGGCGCCAGCCAGCAACCCTGAATCCGCCGAGCCGCTTTCAACCGAGATCGGTTTGCAGACTGCCGGACGTCGCAGGCTGCCCGGACGCATCTGAAAAAAGATGGGGATAGGCGGCCTCGATGCCTTCAACGATGAACCCATGGGGTACGTCATCGAACACGCCATGGTCATTCACATATTCCATGTGCGCGCGGCCGGACTCGGTGAATTCCTGGAAAATGGAATCGTTCACCCCGTCGAATTCCAGCGGCTCCACTTTCATCAGTTCGCACAGCTGGCGGTTGAACGCCGGAGTGGCCTTCACCCAGCGTCCACCCAGGTACAGTTCGATGAAACCGTGCATCCGGAAAATGTCTGACTGGAGCCACTCGATCAGCCTGGGGCTGGAAAGGTGGTTACGCACGTCCGCCAGACCCAGACGGCTGGGAATGCCGATGGAACGGGCTGCCGCCCCCAGCAGTACCGCTTTCGGAATGCAGTAGGTCTCACCGCTTTGCAGGGCGTAGCTGGCGCTGAACGTGGCCGGATCGGTGCGGAACACGTAGGGGTTGTAGTTGATGCTGTCCCGCACCGCGAGGTACAACGCCCTGATCTGCGCAGCCGGGTCGTTCGGTACACCGTCAAGCTGCTCACTAATCCAGGATTTCAGTTCCGGGTTGTCGAAATCAAAAAAATCGGTGGGTTGAAGGTAGCGTTCCATAGGGCTGATCCAGGTTCGGCGCATCGGACCTTCATCGTGGCCAATTAGCAAGCTACACGCAATAGCCATTTCCACCAAGGCCGTTGCCCGGTTTGCTCACGGTTTTCAGGCGCGCCGCCGGGTTCCCTCGGTATGTTCAATTGGCAAGCGGTACCCTCCAGCGCCGGAAATACCGCCTGAGGACTGACCCGTTGAACATACGGCAACCGGGAGCTTGGCCAATTCCCTGGTTGCCGTAACTCGTTACCGTTGGTCCATAGCTGGCCCCACGTTGTCTAACCTGTGTCAGGGCCTGATAAGAATCCACACGGAGCGAGGCCGCTACCATGAGCCAACAACATTTTGATGTACTGATCATCGGCGCCGGGGTGTCCGGCATTGGCATGGCGTGTCACCTGAAACGCGAGTGCCCGGGCAAATCCTTTGCCATCCTCGAACGCCGCCAGTCTCTGGGTGGTACCTGGGATCTGTTCCGCTATCCCGGCATCCGGTCCGACTCTGACATGTTCACCTTCGGCTACAATTTCCGCCCGTGGACCGGTGGCAAGGTGCTGGCGGACGGCGCCTCCATCAAAAACTACGTGAAAGAGACCGCCGCGGAAAACGGGGTCGACAAGCACATCCGCTACGGTCTCGCGGTCAAGACTGCGGACTGGTCGAGCGCTGACAAGTGCTGGCATGTGACGGCCCAGCGCGAGGAAACCGGCGAGACCGAAACCTTCACCGCCGGGTTCATGGTGGGCTGCACCGGCTACTATAACTACGACAAGGGCTACAAGCCTGACTTCCCCGGTGAGGAGAACTTTAAAGGCCAGGTGGTTCACCCCCAGCACTGGCCGGAAAACCTGGATTACACCGGCAAGAAGGTAGTGGTGATCGGCAGTGGTGCCACCGCCATTACCCTGGTGCCGACCATGGCGGAGAAGGCGGCTCATGTCACCATGTTGCAGCGCTCGCCGACGTACCTGATGCCGCTGCCTTCCACCGACAAGGTCACCCTGGCGTTGCAGAAAGTGTTGCCCGCCAAGACCGCCTATAAGCTGACCCGCGCCCGCAACATCTCCGTTGCCCGCTTGCTGTATGAGCGTTCGCGAAAGAGTCCGAAAGCCATGCGCCGGCTGTTCCTGAGCGTGATCAAGCAACAGGTGAACGGCAAGGCTGACATGCGCCACTTTACCCCGGACTACAATCCCTGGGACCAGCGCCTGTGTGTGGTCAAGGACGGTGATCTGTTCAAGGCGCTGAAGGCGGGTAAAGCCGACATTGCCACCGATCACATCGAGTGTTTCACCGAAACCGGCATTCGCCTCAAATCCGGTGAAGAGCTGGCGGCAGACATCATCATTCCGGCCACCGGCCTGGAGGTCCAGATGCTGGGCGGGATCGAGCCGGCGGTGGACGGTGAGCCAGTGGTGTTGAAAGACAAGATCATCTACAAGAACGTATTGGTGGAGGGTGTGCCCAACGCCGGGATGATCTTCGGTTACACCAACATCTCCTGGACCCTGAAAGCAGACATTGCCAGCGAGTACCTGTGCCGGCTGATCAATCACATGGACCGCAAGGGTACGCGGGTGGTGATTCCGCGGGATACCGAGAACAGCCGTGGCGAGGATACCATTCTGGGCGCGCTCAGCTCCGGCTACATCAAACGTGCTGAGGACCGTCTGCCAAAGCAGGGTACCCACGGCCCGTGGAAAGGTTCGCAGAACTACCTGGAAGACGTGAAGGTGCTGCGTTTCGAGCCCATTGAGGACGGCTACCTGGAGTTTGACGGCAAGCGTTCCCGCAGCAACTCCGAGGCCGGTAGCGTCGGTTTCCTGCGGCCGTTACGTTCGGCGCTGTTCGGTTCGTGACAGAACCGGAAGCCGCAAACTGGTTACCATAGTCAACTATGAGTCTGTGCAAGAATGTGTCAGGCTCTTGGCCTCTCGTATTTTGAGCACAGGCTAAGTTGTATGTCGCGCACCGCCAAGAAAAGAAACAAGCCCCTGTGGCACCCGGTTTACTGGCCGTCATGGCTGATGGTTTTCACGCTGTACCTGCTGTCGCTATTGCCCATGTCGGCCAAACAGCGGTTTGGCCGGCGCCTCGGGTGCTTTCTGGAGCGCAAGCTGAAAGCCCGTTCACGGGTTGCCCACACCAACCTCAGTGCCTGCTTGCCCGAGCTGGATGACAGCGCGCGACAACAGCTGGTGCAGGACAATTTTGTGGCCTGCACCCGCGGCTTTCTGGAAAGTACCCACGCCTGGTGGCGGGACATGTCGGGCTATTACGACACCACCGAAATGCTCGGCCTGGAGCATCTGGAGGTCGCCAGAGCGCAGAACCGCGGTGTACTGCTGATCGGTGGCCACTACAGCATTTTTGATTTCGCCCTGCCGCTGATCGCCTGCAAGCTGGACAAACCAGGGTACATGTACCGGCCCAACAACAACCCGGTTATCGACCGCATGATCGAAAACGGGCGGCGCCGTCACTTCAATATCCGGCCTTTTTCCAAGCGGCAGTTACCGCGGATGATGACGTTCCTGAAGGAAGGTGGCCAGGTGTGGTTTGCCTGCGACCAGGATTTCGGCCGTAAAACCGAGCTGTTCGTGCCGTTTTTCGGGGTGGATGCCGGCTGCATTACGTCGCCCAGCTACATTGCCCGGGAATCCGGCGCCGCGGTGATCTGTGTCAGCCACCTGCGGCTGCCCGACGGTCGTTATCGTGTGGAGTTCTCCCCCATTCAGGAGGATTTTGGCCAGGACACAGCCCGCGACGCCGAAACCTGGAACCGCTTTATTGAGTCCACCATCCGCGAGTATCCCGACCAGTACCTGTGGCTGCACAAGCGGTTCAAGAGCCGGCCAGAGGGTGCTGAGAAAATCTATTAGAGTGCGCTATGTCTTCACAGCCTTTCACCACCTCGGAACTGGCTCTTCTGGTCTACCGGGCCGCGCAGGATCGCGAGCGCTGGCCGGAACTGGTCCATGGCCCTCAAGGAGACGGCCAACCCGTTCGATGAAGAGGCGGTCTATGGGGATCGTGAAGCCCGTAGCCGAATCATGGAGGAGTTGCTGCCCCATATCCGCCAGGCGCTGGAGATCGAGCAGGCCATGCGCCAGGGCGAGGCCGCTCGTGACCTTCTGAGCCAGACTCTGGAAATGCTGCCAGTGGGCATTGCGCTGGTGGATGACAGCCTCAATATCCTCACCATGAACCGGCAGGCCGATATCAGCCTGCGGGAGAGCCGTATTCTCGGCAGTCACGGTGGTCGTGTTCGCATCAATAACCGCGACCAGCACCGTGCCCTTCACCAAGCGATTCAACAGTCATTGCAGGCGGGCAGCAGTCATACCCTGATGCTCAGTGATCAGCGCCCCGGTGGTGCCATCTCGCTGATGGTGTGTCCGGCCGACGTTGTGAGAGCCACCGATCAGCAGGAACCGTCTGCCGTCACGCTGTTCATTTCGAATCCGGAAATCAACAACCTGGTGAATGAGCAGACCGTAGCCGACCTGTATGGCCTGAGCGAAGCCAGTTCAAATCAATCTTCCGTAAGACCGATACCAACCGTCAGGCGGATCTGGTGTCGTTGATTCTGTCCGGCCTTGCGCCGATCGGTAATAGCCTGCCAACCGTCGCCGACCGCAGTGGATCTGGCCCGGCGCAGACTGATCCGGGCGGGCGACCATTGAAGGGGTTGTTTCGCCTGGCTGTGACGCTGGCGGACAAGGCGCCGTCACTGGCGGAGCGGATTCTCAACCAGATGGCCCGCAGTATACTGCGGAACCCTGCAAAACATCTGGGGTCGGATGCTGACCGGCAGCTGCTGGCAAATCCGCAAACCCGGCATCAGTATGCGCGTGCCATGGCGGAGTCGTGCAGTCGTGGCTCAGGTGGCTTCGTGGAGGATCTCAAGGCTGTTGCGCGAACACCGGAACTCTCGCCTGACCAACTGGCGCTGCCGGTCTACCTCTGGCACGGTCAGTTGGACGGCTAGGTCTCCGTAAGACAGGCCATCTGCCTGGACGAATGGCTGACGAACAGCGAACTGACTCTGCTTCCCGATGGCGGCCACTTTTTCATCTATGACCGCTGGGAAGCCATTCTGGAGTCATTTACAGGTTGAGGGACGTCCTTGCCAAGGCGACTATTTCCCGCCCAGATAACGGCGAATTGTATCCTCCCAGCTCGCCGTTTCCGTTACCGCCAGTACCCGCTCTGATACCGGCCCACGGATTTCGCTGCCCGCAGGCAAGGCAAAACCGTAAAGCTGTTGCTGGAAGATGTCCGGAAGCACAGTGAGCCGTTTCTTGCCCAACTGCAGATTGCGGTACTGCATCAGCGCCCGGTCATACACCACGGCGTCTGTCTCGCCATTGGCGACCGACAGCATGGCGGCGGTCAGGTCCGGATAGAGTTGATGCCGAATGCGCTCGTCCCGCAGATAAGCCTCGCTGGCCGTTCCGGCGATGGTCGCGACATTGGCGCTGATCAGATCTTCCGGCCCCTGGATCTGATGCTGAAGGTTGCTGACGGTCAGTGAGGAGGTGATAGCGGCGGTAAAGCTGGCCACCATGATCAACCCGGCAAACATCCACGCCAGGGCGACGGCGCGCCCGGCAAAGGACACCGGGGCCTTGTCACCGTAACCCACGGTGGTCATGGTGACGGCGGCCCACCAGAAACTGGCGCCAATGCCCTTGATGGGATCACCGCCGAACTGTTCCGGATTGCGTTTGCGCTCGAACAGCCACAGCACGAAGCCCACGCCCAGCAGCAGCGCACCGAGCGCAATGATCACGCTGACAAACTGCCAACTGATCAGTGCCCGCAAGCTCGCCCAGAGGCCTTGCTCCGGTGCCGGCGGTACGGCAATGGACAGGCCTGTCTGGAAGAACGGGTGGGTGAAGTCAAACTTCACCTCCCGCTCGGCGGTCATGGTCAGTGCACCGACGGCGACGTCGATATCGCCGCTTTCCACCTGAGCAAGCAAGTCCCGGAACGAGAGCGGAACCAGAGTGTAATCACGGCCGATGCCGTCGGCGACTTCCCGCCACAGATCTACACTGATCCCTTCCCATTCACCGGATTCTGCCTCCACCACAAACGGTGGCACCGGGGTGATCCCCACCTTCAAGGGCTCGGATTGAGCTGACAGCTGGCCTGCAGCCAGTGTCAGCAGAACCAGAGCGAACAGACGGCTCCATGTTTTCATTATTTTCTCCTATCCATGGTGCGTTATTCGAACGAAGAGCTGATTACATCGCGATAGTTCCGGATGCGCTGCACGTAGTGCACCGGCTCATAGCCACGGGCATAGCCGTAACGGGTCTGTGGGTAGTACCGCTTGTCCGCTTTCAGGGGCAGAACTTCTTTCATGTCGTCCCACGAATCCGGATTTTTACCCAGGTCCCGCGCCAGCTGGCGGGCGTCCAGTAGGTGCCCCCGGCCGATGTTGTAGCTGGCCAGTGCCAGGAAAGTGCGGTCCGGTTCCGGAATGGTATCCGGCAGACGACGATGGCGGTCGGCCAGGTAGCGGGCGCCGCCATCAATGGCGGCAACCGGATCCAGCCGATCGGTTACGCCAAGAGATTCAGCGGTGTTTTTGGTCAGCATCATGATGCCGCGTACGCCGGTTGGCGACACAGCGGTGGGATCCCAGTGGGACTCCTGGTACGACAGCGCTGCCAACAGATCTGCAGGCATGCCGGTGGTGGTTTCTGCTTCGGCAAAGTGACTGCGGTAGTCGGGCAGGCGGTCGTCGATGCGGCGGTTAAGGGCCCGCAGGTCGACAAAATCGAACTCACCGATGTAGGCGTAGTAACGATTTTCCATGTAGCCGATAGCCTCGTCACCGGCCGTGCTGTTCATCCACTCACGGGCACTGTTTGCCAGATCGGCGGCACCGGCCGGAAGATACCAGCCCAGGTTTTTGCCGGTGGTCAGGTTCATCGCAACTTCAAGGTTGGGGAAGTGGCGGCGCATGACCTGCACGATGTTGGAGTCGGCAACGGTGCATTTCAGCGACTGCTCTGCCACGGCGGCAAGCAGGATTTCCGTGGTTCGGCTGTCGTCTTCCTTAAATTTGATGCCTTCGTGTTCCGTCGCCAGGCCGTTCAGGGTTTCGACATAGCTTGAATCCGCAGTCACGGTGATGGCGACGTCGGTCAGAGCATCAGGCGTGCGGGGCAATGGGCGCATTTCCCGGTGGCACACCAGTTGTTCGGTGATCTCTGTATGAGCGGGGCCCAGAGTAAAACGTTCGGTCCGCGAGGGCAGGTGTGTTAACCCGGCAGCGGCGAGATGCGTTGCGCCGGACTCCAGGGCCTTGATGACCTCGGAGGTGGAATCGTACATGGTCCAGTTCACCTGCCAGCCCTGGCTCTCGGCAAAACGGCTGATCAGGCTGTGCTCGGGACCGATGGGATTTTCGTGGCGATCCAGATAGTAAGTGGTGGAGCCATTTCGGGTGGCGACTTCCAGAATGCCGGTTTCTGCGGGGGGGGCCAGTTGTTTGGCCGGCTTGGAACCGGTACTTTCGCTCTGGCCACATCCCACCAGTGTGGTGAGAAGACAGGCAGACACAGCGTACTTCAGAATCGGAGTCATCACAGACCTCTATTTTTTAAGCATTGTCCGACAGGTTACGAATCGGTCATCCGACTGTATCACCGATGAAACAGTAAAATAGGTATTTACCGATATCCGGACCTCCGGTCAGCGAATGATTGGCCTGTTAAGAGCGAATGACAGTGGCGATGCCTGGCGGGTTTTCCAGAGCTTCCCTAAACTGGGACCCTCACGCCCGATGGATGCCTTATGCACGCCTTGTTCAGTTCCTGTCTTGCTTACGCCGCGCTGCTTGCCGGCGTGCTGGCTTTTTTGCCCGGTGCGGGGCTGTTGGGAGCGCTGGCGGTCAGTCTGGCCGTGGTGATGGGCTGGCGCTCCATGCGAACGGTGCCGCGGGGTGTGTTCGTGGTGGCCGGGTTGGCGTTGGTGTTCGCGCTGGGGCGTGATCCGGCGCTGATTGCCGGTGCTGCCACCAACATGACCCGCCTGGCAGGACTGATCCTGGCAGTGCTTTTGTTGTCGTCGGTCCTGGCCCGCTCCCGGGACCTGCAAAAAATCTCCTCCAGTTTATTCAGCGGTCCGCCCCGCGCTCGCTATGCCAGTGTCACATTCGGCACCGCGCTGGTGGCTGTTCCCCTGAATTTCGGTTCGGTTGCCGTGGTGGGCAGCCTGATTGCCGAGCGCATTCGCACCGATGGCGACAGCAGTGCCGCCCGCAACGGCACTCGTGCTGTGCTCCGTGGCTTCGGCGTGTCGCCGATCTGGTCACCCCTGTCGATTTCCGTGGCGCTCACCCTGACATTGTTGCCCGGGCTGAGCAGTGCGCAGTTGCTTTCCGTTGCCCTGCCGTTCGCTTTGCTGATCTTGCTGGCCGGTTTTTTCTGGCGTGAAGCTGAGCCGGTTGCGATCTCGCTGCCGTCGGAGGACCGTGCCGGGTGGGCGAGCTGGTTGCGGTTCGGCAGCATTATTGCCGCCATCTGTGTCGGAGTGTTCCTGTTCAGCCACACCTATGGCCTGAGTTATGCCCGCTCGGTGACGCTGAGCTGCCTGTCGGCAGTTGTGGTGGGCTGGGCGTTGTCCTGGTTCATTGGCAACAACCCCAGGCTGCCGAATATGGCCAACGTCAGCAACGAGCTGGCCATTGTGGGCGGTTCGGCGTTTATCGGATCCATCATCAGTGCCGTGGTGCTGGGCCACATGGGCGGCTCGATCAGTTTGCCCACCTGGGCCTGGCCACTGCTCGCGGCGCTGGTGCCCTGGGGCTTTTTCCTCGCCGGGCTGGCGGGGGTCAACCCGATCGTGATGGGTACCCTGGCCGGCGGTATCCTGGGCTCGGTGTGGCCCGGCGGTGCCCTGTTGGGCCTGGGCTTCGCCATGGTCTCGGGTTGGGGGATAACCGCCTTCGGTACCCCGTTTGCGGCCAACGCGCTGATCATGGAGCGGCTGACCGGTTACCCGGCGCGAGATGCCTCGCTGCGGTGGAGCCTGATGTTGTCATTGAGCGCACTGGTTCTTGCCAGCGCGGTCGCTTCCATCCTCACAATCGGGCTTGGGTGATCTGGCTGGAACTGGGGCATTGCGTGAAAAATAAATAGCGGCCTACTGAAAAGCACCTATAGCTATTTAGCGGGCCCTCTGTTAACGTGCCCTCATCCTGCCTCTAAGGATTTCCGCAGTCTCCGGCCCAGTGCCGCTTTGCGACCCATCCGATACGACCTGTCAGAGGACGTCACCCCGTTACCAGCGAGTGACCGTAGTCGTCTTTTTTTCCATGAGTTTTCATGGCATCTGCCCGCATTCGCCGAAGACGGTGTTCGTGGAGGCAGAATTAATCAAGAGTACTTATATGAATTTTTCTTCCCTCGGTTTGTCCGAGCAGCTCGTCCGTGCCACTTCCGATCAGGGTTACGATACCCCTTCGCCCATTCAGCTTCAGGCCATTCCTGCGGTGCTGTCGGGTCGCGATGTGATGGCTGCGGCCCAGACGGGCACCGGTAAAACTGCCGGGTTTACCTTGCCGATCCTGCAGCGCCTGGGTGAAAACCCGCGCAGTGGTAAAGGCCCCCGCGCGTTGATTCTGACGCCGACACGGGAGCTGGCAGCACAGGTTCACGATAGCGTGAATCTTTACAGCAAATACATTCCCACCAAGGCCGCGGTGGTTTTCGGTGGCGTCAAAATCAATCCGCAGATGATGAAGTTGCGCAAAGGCGTTGACGTTCTGGTGGCAACACCGGGCCGGTTGATGGATCTGTACCAGCAGAATGCCGTGCGCTTCAACGAAGTGGAATTCCTGGTGCTGGACGAAGCCGACCGCATGCTGGACATGGGTTTTATCCGCGACATCCGCAAGATTCTTGCGTTGCTGCCGGCGAAACGCCAGAACCTGCTTTTTTCTGCCACTTTCTCCAGCGAGATCCGCGGCTTGGCGGAAGGTCTGCTGAATAATCCGGTGCAGGTCGAAGTCGCTGCCCGCAACACGTCGGCGGAAAACATTATTCAGTCTGTGTATCCGGTCGATCAGAGCCAGAAAACCGCTCTGCTCAGCAAGCTGGTACGTGATAACAGCTGGGAACAGGTACTGGTGTTTACTCGTACCAAGCACGGTGCCAACCGCCTGACCCAGAAACTGGAGAAAGACGGCATCACCGCCGCTGCCATTCATGGCAACAAGTCCCAGGGGGCCCGTACCCGCGCGTTGGCGGATTTCAAGGCTGGCGAAGTGCGGGTGCTGGTGGCAACCGATATCGCTGCGCGTGGTCTCGATATCAAGCAGCTGCCCCAGGTAGTGAACTTTGAGCTGCCTAATGTGCCGGAAGATTACGTGCACCGTATCGGCCGCACCGGTCGTGCTGGCGAAAGCGGCCACGCGTTGTCGCTGGTCAGTGCCGACGAAGGCAAGATGCTCGCGGGTATCGAAAGGCTGATCAAGAAGCAGTTGCCGCGCAAGAGCATGGAAGGCTTTGAGCCGACCAACAACCTGCCGCTCAAGCCGAAGGCCAAAGCCGATCCCAGCCGTGCGCGCAATCGCAACGGTAATGGCGGTGGTAACGGTAAGCCCGGCGGCAATGGCCGCAGCTTTGGCCCCAAGCCCGGCGGTCGCAGTGGTGGTCGCGGCCAGAACGGCGGTGGCGGCCAGGCGAGGCGCTCACCCCAACGTGAAAGCGCCTGATCCACAGCGCGCTGTTAAAAAGCCGTCGAGGCTCTGAACTCGACGGCTTTTTTATGTGCAATCCAATGGTGCGCGATTTTGCCAGTTTGTGGAGCGCATGACCTGAAACAGTGCGCTCGGCAGTATTACAAATCTATGACGCGGTCGTCATAATTACTCAAGTTATTGTTTTTAAAGTTTATTAATTTTTGGCACGGTCGTTGCTCAGCCTTAGAGGAGTGTTTCCAAACTGTAACCTTTAAGGTGGTCCAATGAAAAAGCAATCCCTTCGAATGATGGTTTCCTTGTTGAGCGCTGGTGTCATCGGAGCCGTTGCCGTTCCTTCAGTAGCCTCTGCAGAAACCACAGCCAACGTTAGTGTTGTCAGTAACTACATCTTCCGTGGCGTGACTCAGACCGACGGCGACGCAGCCGTTCAGGGCGGTCTCGATTATGCGGACGAGTCAGGCCTCTATGTAGGCGGCTGGGCGTCTACGGTTGATTTTGGTACTGCAGACCCAGTTACGTCTTATGAGATCGATCTCTACGCGGGTTTCGCTGGGGAAGTTGAGGGCGTTGGTTACGATGTCGGGTATTTGTATTATGCTTACCCCGATTCGGACACCAACATTGACTTTGGTGAAATTTATGGCGAACTGAGCTACAGCTTGTTTGCGCTTGGAGTAGCGTATACCGTCAACAGCGAAAATAAAGATTCCGTTTTCGACACCGGTGATATTTATTACTACGCATCGGCTGGTGTTCCGTTGGCGAACGATTTCAGCGTAAGCCTGACAGCCGGCTACTACGACTTCGACGTAGATGGCGATCCAGGATTTGACGATGTAAGTTACGCTCATTACGCTGCTGGTATTGCTAAAGATGCCGGTGAATTCGGTGAGGTTAGCTTTAACTTTGAGTATGCTGATATTGAAGAAAGTAATCCCGTTTTCGGGTCGCTCCGAGCTGAAAAGCCTCAGTTCTGGCTGGGCTGGAGCAAGAGCTTCTGATCATCTCCAGACTCTAAAACCGCAGTTAGAAAAAGGGAGCCGTATGGCTCCCTTTTTTTTGTCCGGATCTGGCCCGGTTGGATCAGAACCGGTAGATGAACCCCGCCATGTAAACCATCGGGTCGATTTCAACCTCGGTGGTGATTTCACCCACTTCCACATCACCCGCCAGCGCCGTGATGGTGGCGTCGGTCTCCAGATCCACCCACCAGATGGCCGCGTTCAGACCGAAATTCTCGCTCAGCATGTAGTCCACGCCCAGCTCCAGGGCGACCCCGACACTGTCATCCAGATCCAGTTTCGAACCGTCCACGGTGCCGGCCGGTGTGCCGAAGTTGGCCTGTGCCACCGAGTCGATCACCGTGTTGAGCGTGCCGGTGGTTTTTTCCTCGAAGAAGGTGGTGTAGTTCACGCCCACGCCGGCGTAGGGTTGCAGCCGCGATGCGCTGTCCATGGGGAAGTACTGCAAGGTCAGCGTCGGTGGCAGATGTTTGGTTTCTGCCAGTTTGCCGAAGCCTTCCAGGCCATCGGCGCCGCTGATGTTGTGCTTGAACGGAGTGGCACCCAGCACGCCGATACCGATGTGGGAGGTCACCATATAGGTGGCGGTGATGCCCAACTGGTTGTTACTGTCGACCGCCACACCGGTGCCTGGCAGCGCCAGATCCTGGCCCGCAAGAGGGCCTTTGCCGGCAAAGGCAAGATCGCTGCTGGAATCATCCGGCGCCACGTGGGCGGGACCGATCCGCACCATGAAATCACCGGCTTCATAAGCCTGGACAACGGGCGCCATCGCCAGTAAGCCGGCAGCCAGAGCGCTGAGGGTAAATGCACGGGACATCACAATCTCCTTGAACCTGAATAGTCGATGGCTACAGGTTAAGGACAATCGCGGGAGAGAACTTGATGTAGAGCAAGTGCGCGGGCCCGTGGCTCAATAGCTCACGGAGAGATTGATTCAACTCAAAAAAACGGCAGCTGGGGGCCTTCTGCGGATTGTCAGCCAGTCTTCTTTTTGCTGTCCGATGGTTTGAGCTGGCCGATGTTATCGCCCGGCACAAAGACGTCACGTACGGTCAGCGGCTTGCCGTCAGCGTCACGGACATCCACCGGCAGTATGGTGCGGCCGGTTTCACGGTCTCTCAGGTCCAGTGGCGCCTGATCCGGCGCGGGATTCCATTTGTCGCCCCACTGGCGCAGGGCAATCACGATCGGGAACAGGTCACGACCCTTTTCGGTCAAGCGGTATTCAAAGCGGGAGCCGTGTTCGCCCACATCCACTTTTTTCAGAACTTCGTTGTCCACCAGCCGAGCCAGACGGTCACAGAGGATGTTGCGGGCAATGCCCAGTTCCTGCTGAAAGTCCACGAAACGCCGTGTGCCGTGCATGGCATGCAGCACGATCAGCAGCGACCACCAGTCACCCACCTCATTAAGGGCGCGGGCAACGGAGCAATTGGAATCATCAAAACGTTTTCTGGCCATGCTTTGGAGTGTACAGAATAGGGTTGCATTTTAAAACCAGATTCAATAGGGTTGCTTTACGAAACCAAATTGATGAGGTTGCTATAGTCCATGAGCATAAATCTCGGTCCCATGTTTGAACCGTTTGAAATTCACAACCTGACACTGCGCAACCGCGTGGCTATGGCCCCGATGACCCGCAACTTCTCCCCGGGCAATGTCCCCGGCGATGATGTGGTGGCGTACTATCGCCGCCGTGCCGAGAACGGGGTTGGCCTGCTGATCACCGAGGGCACCACCGTGAATCACCCGGGTGCCAACGGCTACCCGAATGTGCCCTTCTTCCACGGCGACGAATCCCTCGCCGGTTGGAAAAGCGTAGTTGATGCCGTTCACGAAGCCGGCGGCGCCATTTTCCCTCAGCTTTGGCACGTGGGTGCGGTGCGCAAGGAAGGTGTTGAGCCGGATCCCTCCGTGCCCGGTTACAGCCCGTCCGGCCTGTTCGCACCGGGCAAGCCCAACGGCAAGGCCATGAGCAAGGGCGACATTGACGACGTGATCACCGCCTTCGCCGATGCCGCCCAGGACGCCAAAGCACTGGGCTTTGACGGCGTCGAGATCCACGGCGCCCACGGTTACCTGCTGGATCAGTTCCTGTGGGAGGGCACCAACCAGCGAGACGACGAGTACGGCGGCAGCATGGAAAACCGTCTACGTTTTGTGGTGGAAATTGTCGAAGCCGTACGCCATCGCGTGGGCCCGGATTACCCGATCATGCTGCGGTTCTCCCAGTGGAAGCAGCAAGACTACGAAGCGAAACTGGTCAACACCCCGGAAGAGCTGGAGCAGTTCCTCAAGCCTCTGGTAGACGCCGGTGTCGACATTTTCCACGCCTCCACACGCCGTTTCTGGGAGCCGGAATTCGAAGGTTCCACCCTCAATCTGGCGGGCTGGACCCAGAAACTGAGCGGCAAGCCGACCATGTCGGTGGGCAGTGTGGGCCTGACCGAAGACTTCATCAGCGGCACCTTCGCGAGCAAAAAGGAGGCGGTGGAACAGTCTGGCATTGATGAACTGGTGGAGCGCATGAACAATCACGAGTTCGAGCTGATCGCGGTCGGCCGCGCCTTGCTGCAGGACCCGGAATGGCTGGTGAAAGTGAAAGAAGGTCGGCTTAACGACGTGGAAGCGTTCGCCAAGAAGTCCCTGGCCAAACTGTACTGAGCCTCCCCTTCCGCCGCGCCGTTGAAAATGGCACCGTTGAGCCGTCGTCAGACCCAACGGTGCCGGCGCGTCAGCCTCTTAGCCCGGTCACCAGTTTGTCGATGCTGTCCTTGGCATCGCCAAACAGCATGCGGGTGTTGTCCTTGAAGAACAGCGGGTTTTCCACACCGGAATAGCCGGTGGCCATGCCCCGCTTGAGGACAACCACCTGTCGGGATTTCCACACTTCCAGCACCGGCATGCCGGCAATCGGGCTGCCGGGATCTTCCGCTGCGGCCGGGTTGACGGTGTCGTTGGCACCGATCACCAGCACCACGTCGGTGCTTGGAAAGTCGTCGTTGATCTCGTCCATTTCCAGAACGATGTCATAGGGCACGTGGGCTTCCGCCAGCAGCACGTTCATGTGGCCGGGCAGGCGACCAGCGACCGGGTGGATGCCAAACCGCACATTCACACCACGCTCCCGCAGGATTTTGGTCATTTCGCTGACGCCGTTCTGGGCCTGGGCCACGGCCATGCCGTAACCGGGCACGATGATCACTGAATCGGCGTTGCGCAGTTCCTCGCACACATCATCCGCACTGGACTCATGGACGGTCTGATCCGGATCGGCAGCGCTTGCGCTGCTAGTGGTCTGGCCAAAGCCACCGAGGATCACACTGATGAATGACCGGTTCATGGCCTTGCACATGATGTAGCTGAGAATGGCACCGCTGCTGCCCACCAGGGCACCCACCACGATCAGCAGGTCGTTGCCCAGCATGAAACCGATCGAGGCCGCCGCCCACCCGGAATAGCTGTTGAGCATGGACACCACTACCGGCATGTCGGCACCTCCGATGGCCATGATCAGGTGCACGCCCAGCACGCAGGCGATCACCGTCATGATGACCAGATAGAGAATGCCCAGGCCCGTGCTGTCGGTGCCCAGGAACCAGCTGCCCAGCACCACGCAGGCGATGATGGCCGCCAGGTTCATCAGATGCCGGCCTGGCAGGGTCAGCGCCTTGCTGTCGATGCGGCCATCCAGCTTGCCACAGGCAACCAGCGAACCGGTGAAGGTCACAGCACCGATAAAGATGCCCAGAAAAACTTCCACCAGATGGATGGTGTGCTCGGTGCCAGTAGTGGCAACCAGCGGTTCAATGTAGCCTGAGAAGCCCACCAGAACCGCAGCCAGGCCCACAAAGCTGTGCAGCAGGGCTACCAGCTGGGGCATCTGGGTCATTTCCACCTTGTTGGCAATGGGGATGCCGATACCGGCACCAATCAGTATGGCAATCGCAATGGCGATGATGCCGCCGTCGCTGCCAAAGCTCGCCAGGGTGGCACCCACAGCGATGATGATCCCGGCGACACCGTATAGGTTACCGCGGCGGGCAGATTCCTGGTGGCTGAGGCCACCCAGGCTAAGGATAAACAACACACTCGCGACCACGTAGGCCACGCTCACCATTCCTGTACTCATGTTGGGCGCCTCCTACTTGCGGAACATTTTGAGCATGCGATGGGTGACGTAGAAGCCCCCGCCGATGTTGATACTGGCAATCAGTACGGCAATAAAAGCCAAAATCCCGACGACAAAGCTTTCCGCCTGGGCAAGATGCAGTATGGCGCCAATCACGATGATGCCGCTGATGGCATTGGTCACACTCATTAGCGGCGTATGCAGTGATGGCGTTACGTTCCAGATCACCTGCCAGCCGATGAAGCAGGACAGCACGAATACGGTGAAGTGGCTCAGGAAGCTTTCCGGCGCGTGGGCGCCAACGCCGTAAAGCGCAAACACCGTGACCGCCAGCAGGGCCACCTTGCCAATAAGGCTCTTTTTCCTGGCGGCTTGTTCAGCGGCTTCCTTCTTTGCCTGGACCTCGGCCGGAGACGGCTCTTCTGTACCCGGCTTGTGCTGAGGCTGGGCTGGTGCCTCCGGCTGGGGCGGTGGCCACGTGATGTCTTTATCGTTCACCACCGTCAGACCACGAATCACCGTGTCTTCCATATCCACCACCGGCTTGCCGTCTTTCTCCGGCGTCAGCTCGGTCATCAGGTGGACCAGGTTGGTGGCGTAGAGATCGCTGGCCACCTTGGCCATGCGGCTGGGCAGGTCGGTGTAACCAATCACGGTAACGCCGTGCTTGGTGGCCACCTTGCCCGGTTCGGTGGCTTCGCAGTTGCCGCCACGCTCTGAGGCCAGGTCGACAATCACGCTGCCCGGCTTCATGGATTTCACCATGGCTTCGGTGATCAGTTTGGGGGCCGGCTTGCCGGGAATCAGCGCGGTGGTGATGATGATATCCACCTCCTTTGCCTGCTCCGCAAACAGCGCCATTTCCGCTTTGATGAACTCGTCGCTCATCTGCTTGGCGTAGCCGCCGGAGCCGCTGCCGTCCTCGTCCGCGAAATCCAGCATCAGGAACTCGGCGCCCATGCTCTCGACCTGTTCCTTTACCTCCAGCCGGGTATCAAAGGCCCTTACTACAGCGCCCATGCTGTTGGCCGCGCCAATCGCCGCCAGACCCGCGACACCGGCACCGATCACCATGATTTTCGCCGGCGGCACCTTGCCCGCCGCGGTGACCTGCCCGGTAAAGAAACGTCCGAAATTATTGGCCGCCTCGATCACCGCCCGGTAGCCGGCAATGTTGGCCATGGCGCTGAGCGCATCCATTTTCTGGGCGCGGCTGATGCGGGGCAGGCTGTCGATGGCAAACGAGGTGATCTTGCGGGCCGCGAGTTTTTCCAGCAGCTCGGCGTTCTGTGCCGGCCAGAGGTAGCTGACCAGGAACGCGCCTTCTTTCATCAGATCCACTTCGTGCTTGCCCAGGGCGGGGTTGTCCATGGGCGCACGCACCTTGAGGATCACGTCCGCCTGCTGCCACAGGGCGGTGGTGTCAGCGGCGATGACGGCGTCCACTTTCTCGTACGCGTCATCGGCGTAGTGCGCGGCTTCGCCGGCGCCGGCCTCCACAACGACCTCGTAACCGAGGCCGATAAGCTTGTGGACCGACGGCGGCGTGGCCGCCACTCTGCGCTCATCCGTGAAAATTTCCTTGGGAATTCCGATTTTCATGATGGGTACAACCTCCGGATTGCCCGATGAACCAAGTCGTTGAATAACCCTATACTAGTTCAAGCTGCCAGATCTGCCCGGAGTTGTTGAAAACACCCCGGCCCGACACTCAAACCCGGGACTGTGCCAGCGATTCCACCTCGGTCTGCGACAGATTATCCAGCATGGCGCCGCGGAACTGGCGGTTGATAAAGCGCTCGGTCTCCCGCTGAATGCTCTCCCGCTGTTCCGGCTTTTCGATGTAATCCATGGCGCGGATCAGAATGTAGCGAATGGTCATGCGGGAAATTTCATGGATGGTCTCCGGCGGCACGGCGCTGACCAGCTGGCGGTCGATGATGTCTTCAGCCATTTCCCGGGCGCTGGCGTTCAACTGCGCTTCCAGCGCCCGCCGCAACAGCGGTGAGGGCCCATGCAGTTCCCGGACGGCGACGGTGGTGGCGGCCGGATTGGACTGGAAATAGCGGTACACAAAAGTCACCGTATCGTGAGACGCCTGCTCCGAACTGGCCGCCATCCGCCGCAACTCCCGCACACCGGATTTCATGTCCTCGGCGATGTACCCCAGAACCTGCAGTCCGAACTCGTCGAGATTCTTGAAATGGCGATAGAAGGTATTGGGATTCAGTCCGGCCTCACGGGCCAGTTCCCGCAGGCCCAGCGAGGTCAGGCTGCGGGTTTCGGTGATCAGGCGCAGGCCCGCCTGCACCAGTTTCAATTTCCCGCCAGTCAAAACGTTCATACAGTTCCCACCCAAGTTTGATGGTTGAGTTGGGCCGTTGGGGCTTCCGAAAATGCTCGTAGCCATGGATGGCGGAGAGCAAGCGTACATAGACGTACTTGCAGCGGTTTTCGGAAGCCCCAACGGCCCGGCTCGACCTGCCCGCGTGGTCCGTGGAGTCGGGACAAACCGTTGTCTCCTTGGGCCAAACGAGGCCTTTCTGAATTCAAAAAGTATACATCTGTCTACTTGGTTGTGTATACATGTGTATACCGTCAATCATCATGGCGAAACAGACAACAACAGGCAAGGCCGAATGGCCAGCGAACAATGAGGTAGGGTTATGAATCAGTCAGCACAGATTGCCATTATCGGTACCGGTTTCTCCGGGCTGGGCATGGGTATCAAACTCAAGGAAGCGGGTTACGACAACTTCGTCATTCTCGAGCAGAGTGACGACATCGGCGGCACCTGGCATGAGAACCACTACCCGGGTTGTGCCTGTGACGTACAATCCGCCCTGTACTCGTTCTCGTTTGAACAGAATCCTGACTGGAGCCGCATGTACGCCCAGCAGAAAGAGATCAAAGCGTATCTCAAGCGCTGTGCCGAAAAGTACGGGCTGACCGAGCACATCAAACTGAACACCCACGTGGCCGGCGCCCGCTTTGACGAGAAAACCCAGAGCTGGACGGTGGAAATCTGCGACAGCCCGAAGCTCTGGGCCTACATGCAGAACAAGGGCCTGAATCCCGGCGACAAGCTGGATCGCAAGGATAAGGAGCTGCCGAAGTTCAGCTCGTTCAAGGCTGACATCGTGGTGTCCGGCATGGGCGGCCTGAGCACCCCCGCGTACCCGAACGTCAAAGGCATCGAGACCTTCACCGGCACTAGCTTCCACTCCCAGGACTGGGACCACAGCTACGACTTCAAAGGCAAGTGGGTGGCGGTGATCGGCACCGGCGCCTCGGCCATTCAGTTCGTGCCGGAAGTGGCCAAAGAAGCTGGCCATCTGGATCTGTACCAGCGCACGCCGCCGTGGATTGTGCCCAAGCCGGACCGCGAGATCCGTCCGCTGGAAAAGCTGATGTTCCGCAAGTTCCCGCAGACCCTCAACGCCTTCCGCCAGAGCATTTACTGGATGCTGGAAGCGCGAGTACTGGGTTTCGTGGGTAACCCGCGCATCCTCAAGATCGGGGAATTGCAGGCCCGTCGCCACATTCGTAACCAGATCAAGGACAAGGAACTCCGCAAGAAAGTAACGCCGGATTTCCACTTCGGCTGCAAGCGGGTGCTGATCTCCAACAACTACTACCCGGCCCTGGCCCAGGACAACGTGGATGTGCTCACCGACGGCATCCGGGAAGTGCGCGGCAATGTGATTGTGGACAACAACGGCAACGAGCGGGAAGTGGACTGCATCATCTACGGCACCGGCTTCAAGGCCCAGGACCCGATTCCCGCTGGTATGGTCTACGGCCGCAACGGCGAGGATCTGCTGGACGCCTGGAAAGACGGCGCGGAAGCCTACAAGGGCAGCGCTATTGCCGGTTTCCCCAACTTCTTCATGCTGATGGGACCGAACACCGGCCTCGGCCACAGCTCCATGGTGTACATGATCGAAAGCCAGATCCAGTACGTGATGGATGCCCTGAAGAAGATGGACAAGCACGGCTGGAAGAGCGTGGAAGTGAAGGAAGACGCGCTCAGCCAGTACAACGCATCCATTCACGCCAAGCTGGGTGAGTCGGTGTGGCAGACCGGGTGCAAGAGCTGGTACGTGAATGAAAATGGCAAGAACACCACCCTGTGGCCGGGCTTCACGTGGCAGTTCCGCCAGCAGACCAAGCGGTTTGATGCGGCGCAGTATGTGTGTGAGCCGGCAGGCGAACTGGCAGGTGACAGCGTCGCTGCCAGCGCCTGAGGAATTCCGGTAGAACGTGAGAAACGTCAGTAAAAAGGGGCCAAGAGGCCCCTTTTTACTGTCTGCAACTGACCGGTAAGCCCAGCGATTAACTCACCAGGGTGCCGCCATCCACAGCCAGGCACTGCCCGGTAATATGCCGCCCGGCCTCGGAGGCTAGCAGTACCGCAGCGCCTTTCAGGTCCTCCTCGCCACCAAAGCGGTTCAACGGAATGCGCTGCAGCATGGTTTCGCCCTGAGCATCCAGCAGGCCCTGAGACATCTTTGACGGGAAGAAGCCCGGGCACAGAGCGTTCACGTTGATGTTGTAGTGGCCCCATTCGGACGCCAGCGCACGAGTGAAGTTCACCATGGCACCTTTGCTGGTGTTGTAGGCGATGGTTTTCATCCCCTCCGGGTTGCCGGACAGGCCCGCGATGGAGGCGATGTTGATCACCTTGCCGGTGTTGCGGGGAATCATGCAGCGCTTGCCGACGGTCTGGGTGAGAAAGAAGCTTGCGTTGACGTTCAGGTTCATCACCTTCATCCAGCCTTCCGCCGGGTAGTCCTCTGCCGGTGCACCCCAGGTGGCGCCCGCGTTGTTGATGAGGATGTCGATGTCCCCCAGCTGTTCGACGACCTGATCCACCACTTTGGGAATGCCTTCCAGATTGCCGAGGTCGGCGGCGATGGTCACCACCGTCACGCCTTGGCTCTCCAGATGTGCCTTGGCCTCATCCAGTTCGTGCTGCTTGCGGGCGCTGATGGCGATTCGCGCGCCCAGCTCGCCGAGGGCTTCGGCCATCTGCAGACCCAGGCCACGGGAGCCGCCGGTGATGAAGGCGACCTTGCCGGTCAGGTCCAGTAACTGTTTTACACTCATCATGCTCTCCTTGAGGGTTCAGGCGGTCTTCGCCAGCAAGCCGTCGCTGACCTGTGCCAGGTGATGATCGGCATCGCCGAACAGCAGGTTGATCAGGGTCAGGCGCTTGAACAGGTGGGCGGCGAACATCTCGTCGGTCACGCCCATACCACCGTGCAATTGTACCCCTTCCTGCCCCACAAACCGTGCAGCCTGGCCCACCAGGGTCTTGGCCATGGAAACGGCTTCACGGCGGCGGGCGCGGTCACCGGAGTCCGCTTCGCTGGCGGCGAGAATGGCCATCGTTCTGGCCTGCTCGGTGTGGATGAACATGTCTGCCATACGATGCTGGAGCGCCTGAAACTTACCGATGGGCACGCCGAACTGCTTGCGGGTCTTGATGTATTCCAGCGTCGCGGCGTTCATGGCTTCCATGGCGCCAACAGCTTCGGCACACAGCGCGGCAATGCCCAGGTCCACCGTTTTCTCGATGATCGGGAAGGCTTCTCCCACGGTGCCAATCAGGTTGTCGGCGCTGACCGCCACCTTGTTGAACCGTATCTCGGCAGTGCGGTGGCCATCGTGGGTGGCAAAGTCATCCACGGTGACACCGTTGGCATGGCGATCCACCAGAAACAGGGACAGCCCGGCTTCCTCGTTGACGTCACCACGGGTGCGCGCGGAAACAATCAGCTGGCTGGCCTGGCCACCGTGCAACACTGCGGTTTTCTGGCCGCTGATCAGGAACCGCTCGCCATCTTTACGGGCGGAGGTCCGCACATGGCTAAGGTTGTAGCGTGCCCCAGGCTCACTATGGGCCAGGGCCAGCAGCCGTTCACCGCTGGCGATGCCGGGCAGGATGTCGGCTTTCTGGGCCTCGTTTCCGGCGTCGCGGATCAGCCCGCCGGCGAGCACCACGGTGGCCAAGTAGGGTTCCACCACCAGGCCGCGGCCGAGATTCTCCATCACCACCAGGGTGTCGATGGCGTTGCCGCCCAGCCCGTCGTAGTCTTCCGGAAAGGTGAACCCGAGCAGGCCCATCTCCGCCAGCGCGGACCAGGTGGCGGCAACGGTACCGTACCCGGAATGGATGATGTTCCCGCGCTTTTCGAAACTGTATTCGTTGGTCACAAAGCGGCGCAGAGAATCGCTCAGCATTTGCTGTTCTTCGGTCAGATCAAAACTCATAAAATTATCTCCAGACTTCGAGGCTGCCGAATGGGTTACAGACCCAGCACGAGTTGCGCGATGATATTGCGCTGGATCTCGTTGGACCCGCCAAAGATCGACAGCTTGCGCATGTTGAAGTAATCGCCGGCGGCGGGGGTGGCATCGATCGAACCGCTGCGCGGGCCGTTGTAGTTCAGTTCCAGCGCGTCCGGAATATGGGCGATGGCATCCTGGCCGGTGGCCTCCATCAGCATTTCAAACAGCTGCTGACCAATCTCGGTACCGCGAATTTTCAGGATCGACGCCTGGGGCCCGGGACCGCGCTTGTCCGTGAGCACCCGCAACACGGTCAGCTCCAGAGCCCGCAGTTCCATATCCAGCTGTGCCAGGCGGTCGCGGAAGCGGGTATTCTCGATCAGCGGCCGCTGGCCATCCTGCTCTTCCCGCGCCGCGGCCTTGAGGCGCTTCATCAACGCCTTCCACTGACCCACGTTGGCCAGGCCGGTGCGCTCATGACCCAGCAGGAACTTGGCGTAGGTCCAGCCCTGGTTTTCTTCGCCGATCAGGTTTTCCGCGGGTACCTTCACGTTGTCGAAGTAGACCTCGTTAATCTCATGCTCACCGTCCAGCATGATGATGGGCCGAACCTCGATGCCCGGGGTGTTCATGTCGATCAACAGGAAGGAGATGCCCTGCTGCGGTTTACCCTCAGTGCTGGTGCGCACCAGGCAGAAAATCCAGTCCGCATGCTGGCCCAGGGTGGTCCAGGTTTTCTGGCCGTTGACCACGTAGTGGTCGCCCTCGAGTTTGGCGGAGGTGCGTAGCGAGGCCAGGTCTGAACCGGCACCGGGCTCGGAATAGCCCTGGCACCACCAGTCTTCACCACTGAGAATGCCCGGCAGGAAGCGCTGTTTCTGCGCGTCATTACCGAACGTCATGATCACCGGCGCGACCATGCGCAGGCCGAAGTCGAGCTGGCGAGGAGCGCCAGCGAGAGCACATTCTTCCTCGAAGAGGATCTGCTCAATCGGGCTCCAGCTGGTGCCGCCGTATTCTTTCGGCCAAGTTGAGGCGCCCCAGCCCTGATCAAACAGGATTTTCTGCCAGCGCTCGGTCATGGCTTTGTCCGGTCGCAGGCGTTTCTGCACTCGTTCGCGGATGTCGTCTGGCAGGTTGTCTGCCAGAAACTGTCGAACTTCGGCGCGGAAGGCCTCTTGTTCCGGGGTGTAATTCAGATCCATGGTGCACCTCTTCTGTTGGTTGAGGTCGTTGGCTCCTTGTTTAGGAGCCGCCTTAGAGTTTGGTATAGCGCGTCTTCAAGCCCGAGAGTGGCGCCGACCAGGTATATCCCCTTTCAAAACACGCTCCTTCGGCACATCCATGTGACGCTTGGGCTCCGCCGTGCACTCAGGCCTCAGGCAACCTCAAACAGACCGGCCGCACCCATACCGGTACCTACGCACATGGTAACAACGACGTATTTAACGCCACGGCGCTTGCCTTCGATCAGGGCGTGGCCGACCAGGCGGGAACCGGTGGTGCCGTAGGGGTGACCGACGGCGATGGCGCCGCCGTTGACGTTCAGGCGGTCCATCGGGATGCCCAGTTTGCGCTGGCAGTACAGAACCTGAACGGCGAAGGCCTCGTTGAGTTCCCACAGGCCGATGTCGTCGACCGTGAGGCCGGCGCGCTTGAGCAGTTTGGGTACCGCGAATACCGGGCCGATGCCCATTTCGTCCGGTTCACAACCGGCCACAGCGAAGCCACGGAAGATACCCAGCGGAGTCGCGCCGCGCTGTTCGGCAATTTTGCTGTCCATCAGCACACAGGCCGAAGCACCGTCGGAGAACTGGCTGGCGTTGCCGGCGGTGACCACGCCGCCTTCCATCGCGGAGCGGATTTTACTGACGCCTTCCAGGTTGGTACCGGGGCGAATGCCTTCGTCCTGGCTGACGGTGACTTCCTGGCTGCTGAGCTGACCGGTGGCCTTGTCGGCAACACCCATGGTGGTCGTGATCGGTACGATTTCGTCGTCGAATTTACCGTCCTGGCGAGCCTGATCAGCCAGGGTCTGGCTGCGGACGCCGTATTCATCCATGTCTTCTTTCTTGATGCCGTAACGCTTGGCCACGGTTTCGGCGGTGTCCAGCATGGACCAGTAAAGCTCTGGCTTGTTCTTTGCCAGCCAGGGTTCCATGAAGTAGTTCTGGTTGACGTTGGCCTGGACGGTGGAGATGGATTCCACGCCGCCGGCGACCATCACCGGCACCCGGTCCACAGCAATGTGGTGCGCCGCCATGGCAATCGCCTGCAGGCCGGAGGAGCAGAAGCGGTTGATGGTTGCGCCCGCCACGGAGACCGGCAGGCCGGCACGGATGGCGCCCATACGGGCGACGTCGTTACCGGTGGAGCCTTCCGGCAGGGCACAGCCCATCAGTACGTCTTCGATTTCGTTGGGGTCGACTTTCGAGCGCTCGACCGCGTGCTGGATGGCGTGGCCCGCGAGGGTCGCACCGTGGGTCATGTTCAGGCCGCCGCGCCAGGATTTGGCCAGGGGCGTGCGGGCGGTGGATACGATGACAACATCATTAGACATAACAATTCTCCTCAGGTCGGGGCTGCGGTCCTTCGATAAGGGATAGGCAGCCCCGGATCAATTCGCGGACCGGTTATTTAGCGTCGAAACCCTTGCCTTCCTCAGCGCGCCTGGCCAGCAGCGCCGCCGGCTCCCAGAAACCTGGCTGGGTGTGGCGGTCTTCGGTAAAGGCCTGCATGGCGCGCACCACGTTGGGCAGCCCGACTTCCTCGGCGTAACGCATGGGGCCGCCGCGGAACACGGGGAAGCCGTAACCGGTCAGGTACACCATGTCGATGTCGGAGGCGCGCTGGGCGATGCCTTCGTCCAGAATCTGGGCGCCTTCGTTGACCAGGGCATAGACACAACGCTCGACGATTTCCTGGTTGCTGATCTTGCGCGGGGTGATGCCCAGCTCGGCGCGGACTTCGTCCACGACCTTGTCTACTTCGGGATCGTGCAGGGCGTTGCGGTTGCCGGGCTCATAGCGGTAGAAACCGGCGCCGGTCTTCTGGCCGTAGCGGCCCATTTCACAGATGCGGTCGGCGACCACCATCTTCACCATGTCCGGGTTTTCCTCGTACTGGCGCTTGCGGATGGCCCAGCCGATGTCCCCGCCGGCGAGGTCGGCCATGCGCAGCGGGCCCATGGCAAAGCCGAACTTCTCGATGGCCTTGTCGATCTGCTGGACGCTGGCGCCTTCTTCCAGCATCAGCAGGGCTTCGCGCTGGTACTGGTTGATCATGCGGTTACCGATAAAGCCGTCGCAAACGCCGGAAACCACGGCGGTCTTGCGGATGGCTTTGGCCAGTTTCATGGCGGTGGCCAGTACGTCCTTGGCGGTCTTCTCGCCACGCACCACTTCCAGCAGCTTCATGATGTTGGCCGGGCTGAAGAAGTGCAGGCCGATGACGTCTTCCGGGCGCCTGGTGAAGCTGGCGATCTTGTTCAGGTCCAGCGTCGAGGTGTTGGAGGCCAGGATGGCGCCAGGCTTGCACACTTCGTCCAGTTTCTCGAACACGGACTGTTTGACACCCATTTCCTCGAACACCGCCTCGATCACCAGGTCGACGTCGCTGAGGTCGTCATAGGTGAGGGAGGGTTTGAGCAGCGCCAATTTGGCTTTGGCCTTGTCTTCACTCATGCGGCCTTTCTTGACCTGGCTTTCGTAGACTTTCTGGATGGCGGCGACACCACGGTCCAGACCTTCCTGCTTCATTTCCACCAGTGTCACCGGGATGCCGGCGTTGAGGAAGTTGATGCTGATGCCGGTACCCATGGTGCCACCACCGATCACGCCCACGTTCTTGATGTCGCGAACCGGTGTGTCAGAGGGCACATCAGCAATCTTGCTGGTCAGGCGCTCGGAGAAAAACGCGTGGCGCAGAGCGCGGGATTCCGGAGTCTGCATCAGGTTAACGAACGCTTCGCGCTCGACTTCCATGCCCTTGTCGAAGGGCAGGGTCACCGCAGCTTTCACGGCCTCGACACACTTCAGCGGCGCCGGGTAGTTCTTGGTCATGGCGCCGACGGTGTTCTTGGTGAACATGAAGAAGCCTTCCGGATTCGGATGTTTGGCTTTCAGGTCACGCACTTTCTTCAGTGGCAGGTTTTCGCTGACGACCTTGGTGGCGTAGGCGATGGCGGCGTCCAGCAGATCGCCGTCGATAATCTCATCGAACAGGGCGCTGCCCTTGAACTGTTTGGCAGGCACAACGCTGCCGGAGACGATCATGTTTACGGCATGCTCGGCCCCGATCACGCGGGGCAAACGCTGGGTACCGCCAGCGCCGGGCAGCAGCCCCAGTTTGACTTCTGGCAGAGCGATCTGCGCGTCCGGTTTGGCAATGCGGTAGTGACAGCCCAGGGCCAGCTCCAGACCGCCGCCCATGCAGGCACCGCTGATGGCCGCGATTACCGGCTTGCGGCTGCTTTCGACATAGTTGATTACGGTGTTCAGGTTGGGCTCGGCGGTGGCTTTGGCGCTGCCGAACTCGCTGATGTCGGCGCCGCCGGAGAAGGCGCGGTCGGAGCCGATCAGTACCACGGCCTGGACGGCATCATCGGCTTCCGCCTGGCGGATGCCGTCAACGATGCCCCGGCGCAGGTCGAAGCCGAGGCCGTTGACCGGTGGGTTGTCGAGGCGAATGACGGCGATGTTGCCGTTCACATCGTAATGGGCAGTACTCATAGGGTAGCTCCCTGTTATTGGCATCGGTTTGAATCGGGGTTGTGCACGGACGCTGTATTGAATTATCCATACACTGGTGTATTGTTTGTCCATACACTAATGTATGTTTCAGGCAGGGTCAACGCTTTCAAACTTGTGGCCGCCGTTGATGTAGAATCCACTCCCAATCGCCAGCAGCAGGACCAGAATCCAATATGACGGACGCCAAACCGCCGAAACGCTCCCGCCGCAAGACGCCGGAGAAGGCGCAACTGACCCGCGACGACTGGCTGGATGCTGCGGCCGGAGAAATTGCGGCCGGCGGCTTCAGTCACCTGCGGGTGCTGACGCTGGCCAAGAAGCTTGGCGTTACCCGCGGCAGTTTCTACTGGCATTTCAGGGATCATGAGGATTTGGTGGTCAGCTTTCTCGACCGCTGGCGAGACCGCCGCCTCCACGAACTTCAGTACTGGAAGCCCAAAGGGGGGGATGTGGAAACCGAGCTGCGGCAGATTCTGGAGCTGCTGCTGACCGATGCCTCCCGCAACATCCGGCGCCTGCAGGTGGAACTGGCGGTGCGGGATTTTGCCCGCCGGAACGATTACGCTGCGGATCTCGTTACCGAGGTGGATGAAGCGCGGATCAGTCAGAACTGTGAACTCTATGAACGGCTCAGCAGCAATCCCCAGCGTATCCGCGACCTGTCCCTGCTGATGTACGTGGCCACCATCGGATCCCAGGTGGTGCTCACGGGCAAGAAGGGCGACGCCGAAACCATCCGCCGGGTGGAAGACCTGATGGCGCGGGTGGCGCTGGGACAGCGTGATGGTGACTAGGGGCCTGGCGTTGCTGCTACTGGTGCTCGGGCTCTGCACCACGGCCGCCGGTGCAACCGGGTCTGCCTGCCTGGACAGCGCCAAAACCGAACTTGAGGCGCTGTACTGCAAAGTGGTCAGTGAAGGGCAGGGCGCGGGGTTGCCCTCGCCCACCGACTTCAAACGCAACGACCCGGCGGTGCAGGCGCTGCTGCTGCGTCGTCCTGCCGCTCGCCCTGGCCTTGACGTGCCGGAGATCGACGGCACGTCGTTGACGCCAGCGCCCGCGCAAGCGAAACCAGAACCAGCCGCTGAGCAACCGGCGGAAAGACCCGATCCGGCCCGCCAACTGAGCGGCTGCCGGCTGGAGGGCCAGCGCATTAACTGCCCGCAGCGCCGTTTTGAACTGGCGATGAATCAGCCCAACAGCAAGCTGGCAAAGGGTGTGCTGGGGCCGGACAATCGTCTCGGTCTTACTCCGTTTGCCGGTAACCGCAGTGACGAGGACGCGGTCAGGCGCTATCTGTCAGACGCGTACGATCGCTACATACCGAAGATGTTGGAGATCGGCCTTGGCGCCAACACCATGAGCTTCACCGCTTTTCATCATGCCTTTCACACCACCGAAGACGCGGGTGTCGACTTTGCCCGGCGTATGGAACAGACCTTCTCCCTGCTCAAACAGGACAAAAAAACCCTCGCGGTCAAAGCCCGCTATCACGACAACCTGCCACAGGATCTGTCCCTGTGTGAGGTGATCAATGCCGACATCATCGTATGCGACGATGTCGGCACCAACTGGCTGTTTGTCGCGCCGTCCCGATAGCCCCCTTACAGGATGCCCGCCGGTTGCCCCAGATCCCGCAATACGGTCTCCATAACCATGGGGCTCCACAGCAGGCGATGATGGCCCAGGCCCTGGGTGCGCAAGAGGGTGGCGTTTTCCCAATTGTGGTAGATGCCTTCACTCTCCTGCGGCGAAATGGAATTGTCGTCGTCATCGATCACGATCAGCCCGCGCTGGGTGAATGACGGTGACAGTGCTTCCAGGTCCAGCTGCTCCCAGACCGAGCGGCCGAAACGCTCCTCCATCAGTCGCAAGTGCACGCCGAGCACCTGCGGGCTCAGCCCCAGTTGCCGGCCGAGACCGCGCATCACCGCGCTCAGGCTGACCGGGGGTGCCAGCATGGCCAGATAGCTCGGCTGCAGGCCGTCAGCGATGGCCCGGGCCACCGCGATACAGCCCATGGAGTGGGCCAGAATGCCGTGAACCTGACCCACACTGGCGGCCACTTTCAGGATCACCTCTGCCATATCGAACAGGTTGGTGCTGTCGCCCTGGGCGCGACCGTGGGCCGGGGCATCGAACAGCACCACGCGATAGCCGGACTCCACCAGCGGGCTCACCCAGGCGCCATATTGTATGCCGGCGCCGGCCCAGCCGTGCACGCCCAGCACCACCGGCCCCTGGCCCCAGGAATACACCGGGATGGTATTGCTGCCGTGATGAAGCTGGGTGTGGCTATCGGCGCAGTCCAGCAGGTACTCGTAGCGCGACGGCATGGGCAGACGGGACGGCTTGAGGGCCATGTGATGCACCAGCCGGCCCGCCTTCTCCGGCGACACCCGGGCATACAACTGCAGTGCCAGCCGGGTGGCTGAAAGCCCGACATGGCGGGCCGGTTGGCGTGCTGGTGGGCGCTGAAAGTTCTCGAAATGAGCGTTCAGTTGTGAGGTCATGGTGAAAGTCCTTCTTCCTGCATTGGTGGATGACAGGTTCAGGTTAGGACTTGCTGGCGGCCAGCAGGAGTGTCATATTTGACATATAAAGTGCGAAAAGAGCCATAACCATGCTTACCATCGCGATCGTTGCGTTCCCCAACTGCCATGCCTCCGGTGTGCACGGCGTGATGGACTTCTTCACCGTGGCCAATTATTGCGGCCGCAGTCCCGCGGGACGCAGCGAGCCCCTGTTCAATTGCCAGGTGGTCACGGTGGATGATCAACCGGTGCGCGGGTACAGCGGTGCGGTGGTCACGCCCACGGCCAAGCGGGAGAGTTTGCATGCGGATCTGATCGTGGTGGGCTCCTCGGTTGAGGCAGCCGTGGGTGAACACCGGCTTGAGCAAACCCTGGCGCCGTCGAGGCCCCTGCACGGCTGGCTGCGGAGCGCGCTGGAACGCGGCGCGGTGCTGGCCAGTGTCTGCACCGGCAGCTTTGTGCTGGCGGAAGCCGGCTTGCTGGACCATCAGGTCGCGACTACCCACTGGCGCGCCGCACCGCTGTTCCGCCGTCGCTATCCGCACCTGCGTCTGGAGGAGGAGCATCTGGTGGTGGATAACGGTCAGGTGATCTGTGCCGGTGGCGCCACCGCGTTCGTGGATTTGTGCGTTTATCTGGTGGAGCGGTTCGCCTCCCCGGCCGTGGCGCTGGCGTGCAGCAAGATGCTGGTGTTGGACGGCCGGCGCACGGAGCAAACACCCTACATGGCGTTCTACAGCCAGAAAGCCCATCAGGATGGGGCCATTCGCAAGGCCCAGGGCTGGCTTGAACAGCACTACGCCGAGGCGCTGACCATCGACGACGTGGCCGCCGTGGCCGGGCTGGGTCCCCGCACTTTCAAGCGGCGCTTCAAGGACGCCACCGGGGAAACGCCCCTCGGCTATCTGCAGCATTTGCGGATCGAGGCGGCCAAACACTTGCTGGAATCCAGCCGTGAACAGACCGCGCGGATTATCTGGAGCGTGGGCTATGAAGACGCCAGCTCGTTCCGACGGCTGTTCAAGCGCACCGCGGGCTGTACCATGGAGCAGTACCGCAAACGGTTCAGTTATGTGTCGCCGGTGGAGGCCCACAGCGTCGCCATCGGCTAGCCCCGGATACGTTCAGTCCCTTACGGCGCCCGGGCACCGCGGCCGCTATGCTGTACCGCTTTGATCTCTGGCCGGATGTTCCGAATGATTGACGTGTTTTTCAGTACCTACATCAGCAGTACCATTCGCTTCCTGTTCCTGCTGGCGCCGTTCTTTGTGGTGACCATGTTCCTGGCTCTGACCCGGGGCTTGCCGGTGTCGGAGAAGAACTCGATTATTCGCCGCTCCACGGTGTCTGCCCTGATTCTCGGGCTGGTGCTGTTCTTTGCCGGCCCGCTGTTGTTCAGCGCCATTGGCATCACCCTGAACTCGTTCCGCATCGGTGCCGGCAGCCTGCTCTTTCTGACCGCCATCAGCCTGGTCACCAGCGGTACCCGCAACCATGCCACCGGTCTGCCGGAAGAGGATCGGGATGACATTGCCGTGGTGCCGCTGGCGATCCCGGTGATGATCGGTCCGGCCACCATCGGTGCGATTCTGGTTTACGGGGCCGAACTCAAGGCGGTGCCGGAGGTGGCTGGCGGGCTGCTCGGTCTGGTGTCCGGGCTGCTGATTCTGGCGATTCTGTTGCGGTTGTCGGGGTATCTGGAGAAAGTGCTCGGCAAAACCGGCCTGAATATCCTGTCCAAGATCAGCGGGTTGATTCTGTCGGCCATGGCCGCTGAAATCGTGCTTACCGGTATTGCGGGTTTTATCGCCTCGACCTAGAGTAACAGTCGGTTTGCTCAACCCCGCCAGGAGGCCGCTATGGCTGCCAATACCATTGAACTGAACCGGCGTCGTCATAATTTTGAGGGCGTGGAGTCGATCTGGCTGTTCGGGTATGGCTCACTGATCTATAAGGTGGATTTCCCCTTTCTGGAGCAGCGCCCGGCATCGATTGATGGCTGGGTCCGGCGGTTCTGGCAGGGCTCACACGACCATCGTGGCACGCCGGAGGCGCCGGGCCGGGTCGTCACACTGATCCAGAAACCCGGTGCTGTCTGCAAGGGTATGGCCTTCCGGGTTTCTCCTGCCGTGTTTGAGCATCTGGACCACCGTGAGAAAAACGGGTATCTGAGATTGAGTGTCGGGTTGACGTTCGATGATGGCAGTCAAAGTGACGGCCTCGTCTACATTGCCACCGAGGACAACGAGGCTTTTCTCGGTGAAGCCGCGGACGTTGATATCGCACGCCAGATTGCCAGAGCCGTCGGTCCGAGTGGGCCCAACTCCGAGTACCTCTTTCGCCTGGCGGACTCGCTCAGAAGGCTGGGCGACGACTGTTCTCACACCTTTGCCATCGAGTCCCACCTGCACGCGACGGTGAAATCCGACACCTGAGCAGCGCAGGGCGCGGGCCTCCGTGATACTCATGTGCTGATCGGGGCGTCCCGCCGCTGAGTGGTGGGGTTGAAGCCCCGAGCCGGCGCCCTGCGCCGGTGCTTCAGCCCGATCATGATCAGGGGCACCACGATCATGATGCTGCCGGCCAGGAAGTACAGGTCGGGCACTTCGCCGAACCAGATCCAGCCGATGCCCACGGCCCAGATCAGCCCGGTGTATTCGGCGCTGGTTACCTGGTTGGCATCCACCTGACGATAGGCCAGCAGTACGGTGATGTTGTACCCCAGGATAAACAGCGCGGATCCCAGGGCGCTGATCAGTATGGTGCTGTCCCAGCTGGCGTCTTCCCACCATGCCAGCGCGCCGGCGGCCGGCAGGATCAGCACGTAGTTCAGAAACAGTTTGTGGACAGTGGATTGCTGTGTCGGCAGCCGCCGTACCATTACCGCGTTGATGGCCAGTGCAAAGGCAGACGCCAGAGCGGCAACGGCGGCCCAGTTGAACTCCATTGGGCGCAGGATCACCACGATGCCGGTGAAGCCGCTGAACACGGCGAATACGCTCAGCGGTGTCAGTTGTTCCCGGAAGATGAAAACGGACAGCACCATCACCAGAATCGGGGCGGCATAGAAGATGGCGTTGGCGGTGGCCAGAGGCAAATGGCCCAGGGCTACCACCATGCACAGGATGCCGGCCAGGTGAATGTGAGCCCGCAGGGTGTGGATTCCGACACCGGCGAACAGGGCCTTGCGGTTCAGTTGTCCGGCCAGTGGCAACAGCAGCAGCAGGGTGATCACGCAGCGCAGGAAAGCAAACTGGAAGATCGGCGCGCCCGGCTCCAGCAGCTTGATGAATACGTCTGAAATCAGTGCCATGGCGTTGCCGACCACCAGCAGGAGAATGGCGCTGTTTACGGTTTTTCCTGACATTTCGTTGACCTCAAACTTGTTACTGCGGTTTTCTAGCAGGTTGGGTAAAGCCCTTCCGAAAACCGCTGTGAATACGTCCGTGTACGCTTGCTCTGCGCCATCCATGGCTCCGAGCATTTTCGGAAGGGCTCTACCCAACCTGCTCCCATACTTCTGTGTTTGTCCCGCACAGCAGTGAGAACTGACCGTGCCGTGTTCCTCGGATCGAGTGGTTGCATTCTAGGGCTGTGCTAATATCCGATAAAATGATCTTTAATCACCAATCATTAGATATTTAGATAATGAAGCTACCCCCACTGAAATCCCTCCCGGTCTTCGAGGCCGTCGCCCGCCTCAACAGCTTCTCGCTGGCGGCGGAAGAGCTGGCGGTCAGCCAGAGCGCTGTCAGTCATCAGATCAAGCAGCTGGAAACCTACCTGGGGGAAACCCTGTTCAATCGCACCGGGCGGTATCTGGCGATGACTGAAGAGGGCCGGCAGTATCTGGAGGCGGTCAGCTCCGCGCTGTTGCAGATCGAGCGGGCCAGTGAGCAGTTGCTGGGGCATGAGGAGTCGCGGTTGCGGCTGTCGGTGTTCAGCTCGTTTGCGGTGCGCTGGCTGGCTCCAAGGCTGCCGGAGCTACAGCGCTCGCATCCGCAGGTGGAGCTGTCACTGGAGATGAGCAGCGAGAATCCGGTGTTGTCGGACCGGGTGGCGGACTGTTTTATTACCATCAAACCGGAGTCGCCGGCCTTCAGTTACGAGCTGCTCTACAAGGAGCGGCTGTTCCCGGTGTGCAGTCCGGATTTCTGGCAGCGAATCCGGCGGGAACTGGCGCTGGATGACGCTTCGGCTGAGGTGGGTTCGGTGTCGTTAACGCCGGAGCAGGTGGCGTTGTTCCCGTTGCTGTCTACCCACAGCATTTACGACAAGCAGGCGGGTGACTGGGAGGCGTGGTATCACGAGGCCGGTCTGGCGTTGCCCGCGTCCAGTCGCTTGCTGCACTCCAGTCACATGCTGCTGTCGCTGGAGGCGGCGCGGTTCCATCAGGGCATTGCCCTCACCAACGATTACATGCTGAGCACGCGGAAGGATTCCGAAGATTTCGTGAAGTTGCCCTGCCATTTCGTGGTCACCGGTGACCGTTTCTATTTTGCCTGGAAAACCAGCCGGCGCCGGGAGCGGGGCATTCAGTTGCTCCGGCGCTGGCTGGTGGCGCAGGCGGTGGAGGGCGGCCTGCGGAGTGTCAGTGAGAGTGACGAGGCGTCTGACGTCACACTCGGCGTCTAGTGCGGCCCAGAGAACGTCTCTGCCTTTCTCCGGAGTTGCACCGGATGTGATCATCAGCATACACAGCACAGGCCAGACTTCAGCGATGTCCAGCTGGCTACCGCCGAAGCGGGAGCGAGGGGGTTAATCCTCGTCCCGCGGCGGGCGCTCCACCACTTTGCGTTTGCCCTTGGCGCAGCGCGACAGGGCTTTCAGGCCGTCGCCCTCGAAGGCGTCCACCCGAATGACGTCGTACAGCGCTTCCAGGGCTTCCAGAAGTTTGTCACATTCGGCTTCCTTGATAATGCCTTTGTCGCAGGCCCAGTCCACCAGCTCCTTGCGCTGGTGCCCCATCAGCAGGGCAATGCCGTCGATCTCGTCCTCATTACGGCTGCGAATGGCTTCGTGCAGGCGATTGCGCATATCCACGGTTTCATTGGCCAGGCGATAGGCGTTGAGGACCCGCCCCAGCGGATCGTCCGGATCTGTGTTGATGTAGGCACCGCGGCTGACCCGCTGGCGTACCGGGGTGTCCTTGACGATGGTATCTGCCACCTGCGCCCCGAGCTTGTCATCGGGACCGTTGAGCCCCGTGGCGCCCAGCGGGAACACCAGCAGCCGCAGGGGCCAGCGCAGGGCCGGTACCGGGAAGTTGATGATGGCATCGCGCATGGCATCCTGCAGGTCCCGCAGGCAGGTTTTCAGGCTCCACTCCACCAGCGGGCGCTGGTCTTCCGGGTAGCCTTCCTCATGCCACTGTTTGATGACCGCGGTGGCGTAGTACAGATGCACCAGGCAGTCCGCCATGCGGCCGGACAAACGCTGGCGCGCTTTCAGGCCGCCACCGACGGTCAGCAGGGTCACGTCGGTCATCAGGGCAAAGGCGGCGGAGAAGCGCGCCAGCTGACGGTAACAGGGCTTGATGTCGCCCTGGCGTGGCACGGTTTCCAGCATGCCCCGGGTCAGCCCCAGCACAAACGCCCTTAGCGCATTGCGGGTGGTGTGCGCGATGTGACGATAGAAAATACCATCGAATTTCCGGACGGCCTTGTCCTGATCTTCCATCCCGGCGGCTTCGATTTCCTCGACGATAAACGGATGGCAGCGAATCGAGCCCTGCCCGAAGATCATCAGGCTGCGGGTGAGGATGTTGGCGCCCTCCACGGTAATGCCGATGGGGACAGCCTGGTAGGCGCGGGCCAGGAAGTTGCGGGGGCCGGTGATCACGCCGCGGCCGGCGACAACGTCCATGGCGTGGTTGATCACCTCGCGCATCAGATCGGTGTTGCGGTATTTCAGCACGGCTGAGGGCACCGCCGGACGCACGCCCCGGTCCAGCATGCCGGCGGTCAGCAAACGTGCGGCATCCATCATGTAGGTGTAGCCGGCGATGGGCTCCAGGGCTTCCTGCACCCCTTCAAACTGGCTGATGGAGCGGCCGAACTGTTCCCGTGTCAAGGCGTAGGAGCCAGTGGCCAGGCTGGCGACTTTACCGGCCCCGGTGCCCAGCGCGGGCAGGGAAACCGAGCGCCCGATCGACAGGCACTCCAGCAGCATGGTCCAGCCCTTGCCGAGCATGTCCTGGCCGCCGATCACCTGGTCCATGGGGATAAACACCTCGGTGCCCCAGGTGGGCCCGTTCATGAACACCGTGTTCATCGGCAGGTGGCGGGCACCGGCGTTCACCCCTTCGGTTTCCCGCGGCACCATGACACAGGTCACGCCAATGTCGTCCTGATCACCCAGCAATTTGTCCGGATCATACACCTTGATGGCCAGACCAATCAGTGTGGCCACCGGTGCCAGGGTGATGTAGCGCTTGTTCCAGGTGACCTTCAGGCCGAGAACTTCTTTGCCTTCCCATTGCCCCTTGCAGACGATGCCTTTGTCAGGGATGGCACCGGCATCGGAGCCGGCCACCGGTGAAGTCAGGGCAAAGCAGGGAATTTCCTCGCCACCGGCCAATCGGGGCAGGTAGTGTTGCTTCTGCTCGTCGGTGCCGTAGTGCATCAGCAGTTCGCCGGGCCCGAGGGAGTTGGGCACCATCACCGTGACGGCGGCAGAGACACTGCGGGTGGAGATCTTCATCACGATCTCCGAGTGGGCGGTGTTGGAGAAGCCAAGGCCGCCGTCCTCCTTGGGGATGACCAGCCCGAAGAAGCCGTTCTCACGGATGAACTTCCAGACCTTGTCCGGCAGATCGTATTCCTCGTGGGTGATTTTCCAGTCGTCCAGCATGGCGCACAGTTTTTCCACCGGGCCGTCGAGAAAGGCCTGTTCCTCGCTGGTCAGGTGGGCGGGTTTGGCGTCCAACAGCTTCGACCACTGCGGCTGTCCGGAGAACAGCTCACCGTCCCAGTCAACGGAGCCGGATTTGAGGGCTTCGGATTCGGTTTCGGAGAGTTTTGGCAGACGGTTGCGAACCCAGCCCAGCAGCGGGCGGCTTAGCTTGTCGAGGCGAAGATCGCCCGGGAACACCAGCAGCAGGGCCAGGGCCAGCAGGCCACCGCCGAACACCAGGCTGAGCAGATGCCAGTCGTCCTGGAAGAAGCCGGCCACGGTGGCAATGGCCATCACGGCTGCCGCCGTTTTCCCGCCAATTCCCAGATAAATTAGCACCAGTGCACTGATCAGAAGGAGCAGAACGCTCATGAACAGACCTCCGTATCGAGAGTGAAATCAATCAGATCTGTCCCTAACCATCGGTCAAAGACTGGTCAGTTGCAAGCGGCCGACACGGATTCTGGCCTGTTTTCCGGGTGTCACACGTAACTGGCGGCAAACACCAGACCGAGCACCACGGGCATCACCACCAGGCTGCCCAGGTTGCTGATCAGCACCAGTGAGGCCACTTTATGGGGTTCCTGCTGGTATTGCTCCGCCACCATGTAGTTCAGCACCGCCGGTGGCAGGGCGGCGAACACCCAGAGCGACGCGATCTGCAGGCCAGGCAGGTCCAGCAGGGCGATCATCGGCCACGCCAGAATCAGTCCCGACGCCGGGCAGGCGATGGCGCCGAGCATGCCCAGTTTCCAGTCCCGGAAATCCACGTCGAGCATGCGCACCCCGAGGGCGAACAGCATCAGTGGAATACAGATACCGCCAAGCATATCCATGGATTCCAGCAGCCAGCCCGGTATCGGCACTCCCGCCAGGTTCACCGTCAGGCCGGCAATACTGGCAAACACAATGGGCAGGCGCAGGCGCTGAATGATCGAGGTGTGGGGGTCCAGCATGTACAGGCCGACGGAGAAATGCAGCAGCATTTCCACGATGAACAGTACGATCGCGGCCGGCAGTGCTGCGTCTCCGAACGCCAGTACCAGGATAGGAATGCCCATGTTACCGGAGTTGTTGAACATCATCGGCGGCAGGAAGGTTTTCAGGTTCAGGTCCAGCACCCGTGCCAGCGGATACAGCAACAGGCCCGATCCGAGCACGACCACGGTGGCGGCCAGCGCCAGGCTGGCATAGTCCTGTAGCGGTGCCTGCTGATCGGCCAGCACAGCAAACACCAGCAGCGGCACAAACAGTTCCATGTTGAGCTTGTTGAGACCCTGGATATCCGGGGTACGGTAGCGACCATACAGCGCGCCACAACCGGCAATAAGAAACACCGGTAACATCGTGGACAGGATCTGACCAATCATTCTCAGGCTCCGAAAGGTTCGCCGCAACACCCGGCGGGCACAAACCGTTAGGTTCGCAAGTATCCACGGTGGTGGGCAAGTGAAACCTGCCCATGTTCGACCAAAGCCCAAGGGGGCATCGGTATCGCAAGGACAGCGGCTTGCAGCGGTCCATGCGGCTGTCACAGAATGAGGGTCGTTTCACACCAACCGGAGTAGATTGTGGCCACCGATTTCGACAACCCCGTCCGCCGTGAACAGACCTGTTCGGTAAAATTCGACGCCCGCAAAGCCGTTTTCGGGCGGGACGACGTGATGCCCCTGTGGGTGGCGGACATGGACTTTGCCGCGCCGGCAGCGGTCAGTCAGGCGCTGGAAGCCCGGGCCCGGCACCCGGTGTATGGCTACACCCTGTTTCCGGACAGCCTCTATCAATCGACGATCGACTGGTTTGCCGATCGCCATGGCTGGGCCATCGAGCGAGAGTGGATTCTGATGGCGCCCGGCGTGGTGCCGTCGCTGCACGCCGCCTGTCTGGCTTTCGCTGGCGCGGGTGAGGGGGTCATTATCCAGCCCCCGGTCTATCCGCCGTTTTTCAGTTCGGTTCGACAGACCGGCCGCACCGTGATTGAGAACCCTTTGCGGGAAACGGAGGGACACTACCACATGGACCTGGCGCACCTGGAAACGTGCGCTTCCCGTGAGGATGCCCGCGTGCTGGTGCTGTGCTCCCCCCATAATCCGGTCGGACGGGTGTGGCGTGAACAGGAGCTGCAGCAGGTTCTGGACATCGCCCGGCGCCATCAGCTGGTGGTGCTGTCCGATGAAATCCATTGTGACCTGGTGTACCCCGACAAGCCCCGACATCACGTACTGGCGCGCCTCGCGGGACCGGACGATGCGCTGATCACCGCGGTCGCTCCCAGCAAAACCTTCAATATGCCGGGCCTCGGGCTGTCGGCACTGGTGGTGCCGGACCCGGCCCGCCGTCAGGCCCTCAAAGCCGTTTTTGATTCGATGCACATGAGCCAGTGCAATCCATTCAGCATTACCGGATTTGAAGCGGGTTACCGACACGGAGCGCCTTGGCTGGAGGAGTTACTGCCGTACCTTCAGGCCAACCGGGACTTCGTCGCAGAGCGCTTGCGCAGCCGCTTACCGGAGATTGCCGTGACCGAGCCGGAGGGCTGCTACCTGCTCTGGCTCGACTGCCGGGCGCTGGCGCTGCCGGATGCGGAACACAAACGCTTTTTCATTGAAGAGGCCGGTATTGGCATGAATCCCGGCATCACCTTCGGTGACGCCGGCCGTGGTTTTATGCGGATGAACATCGGCTGCCCCCGGGCGGTGCTGGCTGAGGCGCTGGAGCGCATGGAGCGGGCGCTTAGCGCAAGGTTCCGTTAACAACGGCCCGACAAGCTGTCAGCAACTTTTACAGTTGGCCTGTTGCCGAATCCCCCGAGTCATCTCAGGTGATTGTTTTCGCACCACTAAGCGTCAAACGGTACGCGGGATGCTTTTGCCATGGAGCAGTATTCATTAACGGAATACGGGGATAACCCAGGGAGGCAAGCATGCCAAAATCGACACTGGCCACGTTGTTGGCTGTGGTTCTGTTTTTACCAACGCTGGCAAGTGCAGCGCTGATATCTGCCAGCTATCAGGTGAATCTGCATGGAGCAGATCCCGGATTGGTGGTGGACTCCACTGATATAGCGGCAAATCCGTTCGCTTTTGAACTGGATGCAGGTGAGAGTGAGTATTTCACTCTTTTCCGGATCTGGACCGATGAGTCGGCGGTAAACGGTGATGATCAGGTCGCGAAAGACATTTCCGTGGACTTCAATTTCACCTCGCCGGACGCGCTGTCAGGTTCTGTCACCGGTGACACGGTTGGCATCAAAGGCGGCTTCTTTGGCAGCTATCAGGCCGGCATGCTGACCTGGGATAGCGCCCTGGATCTGGCCTTCGGCGATGGCGGTCTGATGAGAGTGACTCTCTACGACGCCATGTTCAATGAGGGCTATCTGTGGGGCACTGCAGACGGCTGGAAACACGGCGCCAAGGTGAAGGCGAAAATTGAGCTGATCACCGACGCTGCGTCCGTCCCGGAGCCGGGAACGCTGGCTCTGCTGGGGTTGGGTTTGCTGGGGCTGGGTGTGAGAGCTCGTCGCCGCACCGTCTGATCCCTGTTCTGGAACTGCGCGAAACCCGGGTCACACCCCGGGTTTTGTTGTTTTAGCGGTCGGGAGCTTGCTGCGGTGTGTGGGCGTTCGCTGCCGCTGTTGGTTTGCCCGCAAGGGTGGCCAGATACAACCCGGCAAGAATCAGCAGACCACCCACGATGTGGAAAAGCCCCAGCCGTTCGTCCAGAAACAGGCCGGCCATGACGGAGGCAAATACCGGGGTCAGATACATGAACATGGCGGCCCGCGCCGGTCCGATCCGGTGTACACCGAAGTTCCAGAAGGCATAGGCAAGAATGCCGGGGAAAAACGCGAAATACAGCAGTGGCATGAGGGTGGCCTGGCCG
The DNA here is from genome assembly GCF_023156235.1 of Marinobacter goseongensis. Lineage (GTDB taxonomy): Bacteria > Pseudomonadota > Gammaproteobacteria > Pseudomonadales > Oleiphilaceae > Marinobacter > Marinobacter goseongensis. The sequence goes on from NZ_JAKZAI010000004.1 coordinate 242,818, forward strand.
AGCTCAAAGCCGCCTTTGAACACCAGCAACTCGACCAGATAGAACGGCAGAATGATCAGTGTGCCCAGGGCTATCTGGGTGGTCAGAAACGTCAGCGCCGGCAGTGGCACTGCCTGGCGCCGCAGCAGAACCGAGAACAGGCCCCAGCTGGCCACGGCGGCCACCATGATCAGATCACCGGGCTGGGCTTCCAGGTTCAGCAGCACGGAAAACCGGCCGCGGGCGACCACGGTGAGGATACCCAGCACCGCCAGCGCGATCCCCAGCACCTGCACGGGCCGGGTGCGGTCACCGAGCAGCAACCAGGCCAGCAACGCGATAAAAATGGGAATGGTGGCGTTGATCAACGCGATGTTGGTGGCTGTGGTGGTGATGGCGGCGTAGTACAGCAGGGAGTTGAACGCCGCCACGCTGAAGGTAGCCAGTGCCACCATGGACCCCAGATACTGCCGGATGACCCGGCGGTGGCGCAGCATGCCGGGCAGACCGAAAGGCAGCAAAACCGTCAGCGCAATGACCCAGCGCCAGAACGACATGGACAGAGGCGGGATACTCTCAATGGTGCCCTTGGCAACGACGGCGTTACCGGCCCAGAACAGCGGGGTCAGCACCAGGCCCGCGTAGGCCAGCCATAACGACTTTGACGATTGCATGGGTGCCATATGAGTAGTTCGGCTCCTGTTGCGGCGTTCGTGCCCCGGGGTGCGAGCCCGGAACACGTCGGAAGCCGATAGCATACTACTCGCCGGGCACTTCTGCCTCCGTACCAACGTGGTAGGCGGCAAAACCGGCCATCACCACCTGGTCCACCGCCATCCCGATGATGCGCCCGTCACTGATGGCGCGTATCGGATGCTGGGCGTTGGTGATGGGGTCTGCCACATAGCCCAGCACTTCGCCTTCGCTGACCCGGGCGCCAAGATCCACCTCGCTGAACAGAATGCCGCCGTTCGGCACTCGCACCCAGTTGGAGTCGTAGTAGACCGGCTCGGGGTCACCCCAGACAAACATCCGCGAAATCATGCCTTCCTTGTCCAGCAGGCTGGTGAGGCTGTTCACACCGGCATCGATCTGATGCTCCTGGATGCGGTGAGATTCACCGGCTTCCATGGTCACGGTGCGGATGCCGGCGTCGACGGCGGCGGTGCGCAGCATGCCGGACGATCCGGTGCTGTGCACGACCGCCATGCGATCAAAGCCACGGGTGAATGCGGCCACGTCCGGGTTGTTCATGTCCGCGCGAAGTTGCGGCAGGTTGGTCCGTTTCTGGGAACCGGTGTGGATATCCACCAGCATGTCGCATTTGCGAATCACGTTCTCGAACAGCGAGTACGCGATACGATCTGCCAGGCTGCCGTCCGGGCTACCTGGGAAATGGCGATTGAGATCCCGACGATCCGGCAGGTAGCGGGTGGCCTGCTGGAATCCCGGCAGGTTGACGATGGGAATACCGACGACCCGTCCGGACAGTTTTTCCGGATTGAGGTCGTACACCGTGCGGCGCACAATCTCGATACCGTTGAGCTCGTCCCCATGAACGGCGGCGGTCAGGCACAGGGTGGGGCCGGGGTTGACGCCATTGACCACCAGCACGGGGGTGGGCTGGGACAGGCCGGCGATCTGGATATTCGGTGACCAGGACAGCCGGGTCGACGTGCCGGGCCGGACTTCGGAGCCCAGCACCGCAAAGGCGGTGGCCTGCTCCGGTACCGGAGCGTCGGTTGCTTCTGCTGCCTCGCCTGGCGGTTCCGGTACAGTTGCGATGTCTTTGAGATCGATGTCGGGAGCCACCTTGGCCGGCTCGTCTGTGTTGGCGCCTTCCGGCGGTTCGTCCTGTGAGGGGTTTTTGCGTGCCGCCCTGGGTGTCGCCTCCCGCAGCGGCAGAGAATTTTCTACGTCTTCGACGCTTTCATCCTCAGCCAGTTCGGCAACCAGCACCTCCCTGTCGCTGATTTCCTGGTCAGCCAGCGCTGGCTGGGCGGCAGTCAGCGCCGCTGCAGTCAGAGTGCCAGCCAGTAGGGTGTATGACAGGTTGTTGAACCGGTTAAACAGCATAATTCCTCACAGATCGTCAGCCAGTCAGGGCACATTCCCGGAACCGGCATCGTAAACGGTCACTAGGATAAAGCGCCCCTGCGAACATGAATACGGCTGTGACAAAGGTTTAATGCCACCTTCATGAAGTCTTTGTTTATTTCCGCAAAATGGCGTAATACATACATCTACAGGCGCCGTTTTACGTTCCTGTGACATTTATACGTGCTGAAGGGAGTGAACTGTATGGATCTTTTGCGAATTCTGGTTGCGATTTTGTTACCGCCGTTAGGCGTGTTTCTACAGGTAGGTATTGGTAAGCATTTCTGGATCAACATCCTGTTGACCCTTCTCGGCTACATTCCCGGCATTGTGCACGCGGTCTATATCATCGCCAAAAAATAGGCGACAGCGACCAGCCCGGGTACGCCCCGGGCTCAGTCAGAGGTTCTCTCCGGTCACCGACCAGACACTGTTCTTCTCCCGGGCTTTGCCATCCGCCTTCAGTTTCACCAGATGGGCCAGTGCCGAGCGGGCGGCAAGGCCGTGAATCGCCGCCGGCACGTCGTCGTAGGCCACCGCCGTCAGATCTTTCAGGGTCACTGGCGCAAGCTGCGCCAGAGCCTTGGCTACTTTGTGCTCCCGCGCCAGACGATGGGTGATCAGGTAGTCGATCACCGCCTCCGGATGTCCCATCAGAAAGCCGTGGGCCGGTGCAATGAAACGAATGGATTCCGCCAGCAGGTCGTACAGCGCTTCCAGATACGCTTTCATATCTCCGTCGGTTGGATTGATCACCACCGTGGAGCCTTGCATGATGTGATCGCCGGAAAACAGCAGTTGCTGATCCAGCAGTAAATAGCAGATGTGATTCGATGCGTGACCCGGGGTATGAAGGGTCTTCAGGATGCCGGCCTCGGTGACGATGAGATCACCGTGTTCCGGTTGGTCATCGGGTGCAAACGTTTGGTCCTGAGACGCCCCCGCGGGTGCCGACAGCCCGAACACCCGGCAGTCGGTACGGGCTTTCAGCGCCGCTGTGGCCGGCGAATGATCCAGATGGGTGTGGGTTACCACCACCTGATCAATGACCCCGCCGGTCAGTTCCAGAATGCGCTCGATATGAGCCGCATGGTCCGGACCGGGATCCAGCACGGTGAACCGCTCATGACCGATCAGATAAGTGTTGGTGCCGGGCCCGGTCATCATCCCGGGGTTCGGCGCTGTTAAGCGGATCACCCCGGCCGCCACTTCCACCGGCTGCCCCGGCACGATCTCCGCGTGGGTCGAGCCCTCCCCCTCCGGATCCAGTTTTGCAGCTTCGTCATAAGCCGGCGAACCCGGCTCCAGCATGACCTGCTGGCCTTTTTTCAGCGCCGGCCAGGGCTGATCGGGGAACGGCTCTGGTGGGTTGGCGTGGGCATAGCGCATGACCGCTTCGGTGGACTCGAAACTGCTGAGTATCCGCAACGTGCGGATCGTTGGCAGCCCTAGCAAACGCTTGCCGTCGCGGTGCTCTGCCAACGCATCGGCCGGACTCATCCACACATGATCGATGGTCTCCACGCCATCATGGCAGGCGGTCTGGTCTGCGGGCGCCACGGTCACGAAAAACCGGGTATCGAACCTCCGTGGCGGTCCCGGCGGCGTGATCCAGTGCCCCAGATAGGCCAGCCGATCCAGCGGAATGGCCAATTCGTGCTGAGCACACAACTGCGCCAGTGACCGCTCACCGGCGAACAGCGCTTGGCGCTCTTTGTGTACTGGGTGGTGGCCACCGATGGTGGCCCCGTCTGCGTCCACCGCCAGCAGAATCCCGGCCTCCTCGAAACACTCCCGCACCGCGGCCAGCATGTAATCCGCACCGCCCTCATCCAGACTCAGGGTCTGACTGATCTGCGCATCCGCCGGCCCCAGAGCATGTTCCCGCGCCAACGGTTCCTGCTGATCCACGGCACCGCCCGGAAACACGTAATAGCCAGGCAGGAACACCGCATCCCAGGTACGTTGAAGCAGCAGCACCTGCAGACCTTCTGTGGTGTCGCGTGTCAGAACCAGTGTGGCAGCAGGGCGAATATCCATAGACGTTCCGTTGTTAATTCTTGAGTGCGCTGACAAGGTTAGAACGAGGGTAGGAAAGTCCTTTCCTGCCCTCACCACCTCCAAGTCAAAAGGCGCATGAGTTCAAACGCAAGATAACCCATTTCTGGCAGAGCGTCCCGAGATGACCACTAAAGTCCAAGAGCGTATGATTCCGCTCTCACCCGAACTCGCACTCGCACTCGCACAGAAACAGGTACCCGACCTTGGCTCGTATAAAGCTTTCATTCCCGGACGACGTGTTTTGTTTTGAAACCCGGATGCCCGTCCGCATCACCGACATCAATGGCGCCAACCATCTGGGAAACGACGCACTGATTTCCATGCTCTCCGAAGCGCGGGCCCAGTTTCTGGTGAAGTACGGTATCCAGGAGGCCGACCAGAACGGTGTGGGTATTATCGTGACGGACCTGGCCACCATGTACCAGTCGGAATCCTTCTTCCCGGAAATGCTGCGGTTTGAAGTGGGGCTGATGGACTTCAACAAGTACGGTGGCGATTTCGTGTTCCGTGTAAGCAAAGCCGACAGCGGGCAGCCGGTGGCTCTGGCCAAGTACGGTTTTGTGTTCTTCAATTACCAGCGCAAGACCGTGGTGCCGATGCCGGAGGCGTTCCGCTCACGCTTTGACTGAGCGCTGCAGTTTGGCCATGCCGGCACGATAGAAGGTATAGGCCATGGTGCCGGCCAGCAGATTGCCCAGCAGCGCGCCGCTCATCAGTCCGGTCAGATCGCCCAGCCGGGCCCCGACCCACAGCAGCGGCAGAAAACACACGAACAGTCGCAGCGTGGATACCAGCAGTGCCCGCAGCGACAGCCCCAGGGCATTGCACACCGACACCATCAGCATGCACACCCCCAGCCCGCTGTAACTCAGCGGCACCCGCACCAGATAGTTACCCAACACCTCTTGCACCTCGGCGTCGCTGGTGAACAGTTGCGCCACCAGCCCGGAGGCCAGTACCCAGATCAGTCCGATGGCCAGCTGCCAGGCCACCACAAAGCGCACCGCCAGCCGCACCAGCGTGCGGATCTGGCCAATGTCACCGGCGCCCAGCATGCGCCCGATCATCGGCGGCATCGACATGGTCAGCGCCAGTACCACCACAATCGAGAAAAACTCGAGCCGCGTGCCCAGTCCCCAGGCAGCCACCGCCGCCGAGCCGAATCCTGCCACCAATGCAGTGGCCAGCATGGCCGCCGCCGGCGGCATCAGTTGACTGACCATGGCGGGTGCCATGATGCCGTTGAGCTGCTTCAGGGTGTTGAGCAGATTCAGCTGGCGCAGCTCAAAGCTGATCCAGTGTCGCTTTAGCAGCGCCGGGTAAATGATCAGCGCGCCGATGCCGAAGGCGGTAATGGTTGCCCAGGCCGCCCCCGGCAGGCCCCAGTCAAAGACAAAGATATACAACGGATCAAGGGCAATGTTGAGCAGGCTGGTGGCGATCATCAGGTAGCCGGGCAAACGGGTGTCGCCGTGGGAGCGGCACACGCTGTATCCGAAATAGAGCATGGCGCCGGTCCACGCCGATACCAGCCAGGGCGCCCAGTATTGGTTGATCACCGGCCGCAGGGCGGCTTCCGCGCCCAGCAGGTTCAGAATAGGGCCCTGCAACAGCCACACCGAGGCACACAACAACAACGCGAGACTGGCACCCACCGTGATCACCAGACCGCCCAGCCGCTGGGCGCGCAGGTCATCACCCTGACCAAGGGTGCGGGAGATAATGGCGGTGGTGGCAATGCCGAGACCCACGTACATACCGCTGACCAGCTGTTGCATGGGCACGGTAAAGCCGAGGGCGGCCAGCGGATCACGACCAAGCTGGCCGACAAACACGCTGTCGGCCAACTGGAAGGTCATCAGTGAGAGCACCCCGAACAACATGGGCCAGGTCATGGTGAAGAGCTGGCGGGCAAGGGAGGGGGTGTCGGGTGCGTTACTCACTGGTTGACAGGTGCTCGAATCGGAACGTGAAGGGCGCCGTAGGTCGGGTCAGCGCAGCGTAACCCGACAGTCTACAGGATCAGGCCAATATCAGAGTGCCTTCAGCGCCGCGTCGTAGTCCGGCTCGTGCTTGATGTCGTCAACCAATTCGCTGTGCAGAACCTTGTCGCTCTCATCCAGGACGATCACCGCCCGTGCGCACAGTCCGGCCAGTGGTCCGCTCTGGATGGCCACGCCGTAGTCCTGCTGGAAACTGTAGTTGCGGAAGCTGGACAGCGGAATCACCTCTTTCAGGCCTTCGGCACCGCAGAAGCGACCCGCGGCAAATGGCAGGTCCGCAGAGACAACCAGAACCACGGTGTTGTCGAGGCTACTGGCCTGTTCATTGAATTTGCGGGTGGAGGCGGCGCACACACCGGTATCGATGCTGGGGATGATGTTCAGGATTTTGCGCTTGCCGGCGTAGGCGTCGAGTTTGACGTCTTCCAGGCTGGTGTTGGTCAGGGTCAGTGCGGGGGCGTTGTCGCCGACCTTGGGGAAGGTGCCGCTGACTTCGATGGGATTGCCGTCAAGGTTAACGTTGCTCATGGAATGCTCCTGTTGTCTGGTTTGTTCTGACTAGCCTACTCTGTTTAGCGCAGAATGGATTGTTTTGCACCTCAAGTTCGGGAGAGGTCGGCCAGGGTAGCACTTCCCAAAACACGCTCAAGCCCATCCCTCTGGCTAACGCGTTGAAACCGACTCGGGCTCGAAGCCCACTGCCGGATGGCGTTGAACGAGCAGCAGGTAACTGGCCAATGCAGCGGCCGCACAGGCTGCGATAACGGTCGCCATGACCAGTGAGGTGCCGTTGTGCAGGTGGCCGACGAGTACCCCGGCCACGGCGGCGATGGCCATCTGGGTAAAGCCGAACAGGGCGGAGGCGGAACCGGCCATGTGGGGGAAGTTGGCCATGGCACCGGCCATGGTCTGGGGCAGCACCATGCCTACGCCGATCATGAACAGGGTCTGCGGCAGGATCACGGCCCAAACGCTGTAGACCTCAGCCAGCGCGAGGCCGGCCATGACAGCGCCCCCGGCAACGGCAATGGTCAGGCCGCGCACCAGGATCTGATCCGGCATCAGCCCGCTGCCGAGGCGGACGGCGGTGAGGTTGCCGGTAATGTAGCCCACCACAATGCAGGCGAAGAACAGCCCGAAATGCACGGGTTCAACGCCGAGAAAATCGATCAGCGCGAAGGACGAGCCCGACAGGAAGGCGAACAGGCCGGAGAAAATCAGCGCGTTGGTCAGGGTATACCCGAGGAAACTGAGGTCGCTGGCAATGGTGCGATAGTTGCGCATCAGACTGCACATCCGCAGTGGCTGGCGGTATTCCGCACGCATGGGCTCGGGAATGCCGAAAGCCACCACCACTGCCATGACCAGCGCGTAACCGGCCAGTGCCACAAAGATAGACGCCCAGCCAAGGCCGGAAACCATAAACCCGCCGATGGTCGGCGCCACGGCGGGCGCCAGCGCCATGATGCTGGCCAGAATCGCCATGATGCGAGCGGCTTCACGTGGCGTGTAGATGTCACGAATCGCGGCACGGCCGAGTACGGGTCCGGCTGATCCACCGAGGGCCTGCAGGAAGCGGCACAGCATCAGGGTTTCGATGTTGGTCGCGAAGGCACAGCCGATACTGGCGAGGGCAAACAGCAGAAAGCCGCCAATCATGATGGGCTTGCGGCCAAAGCGGTCTGCCAGGGGACCGCAAACCAGTTGCGCCAGGGCAAAGCCCAACATGTAAAGGCTCAGTGTCAGTTGCACCTGATCGGTACCGGTGCCAAAATCGGCGCCAATCTGTGGCAAGGCCGGTAGATACATATCGGTCGCCAACGGCCCCAGAGCCACAGCGGCGGCGAGTAATATGGTTGTCCAAACGCTGGTCAGCGCAAGCATGAAATTTCCCGATCGTATATAAAGATGAGCAAGCCCCTCCCCACTACCTGCGACCTACTCGAAGTCAGAGAAGTCTACGCCCGGAACCGGTGTCAGATAACAACCGGAACCCTCATACAACGTATGAGCAAAATCGATTGATTAATCGTGAAGGCCGTTCATGGTCGCGGCCACGGCGTTCACCTGGTTGCGGAGCCAGCGGTGGGCGGGATCGTTCTGATTGCGGCGGTGCCAGAGCATCAGCAGGGTGAAGGGTTTGAAATCGAAAGGCAGGGGCACCCAGGCAAAACCGCGGAGTAAATGATCACTCATCCGCTCCGGCGCCGTAGCCAGCATATCGGTGCCACGCAGGAACTCCGGCAGGCCCGAGAAATTGGACACCGTCACCGCATTACGCCGGGTCAGCCCGCGGGTGTTCAGCGACGTTTCCAGGGCCGGCTTTTCGCCGGTGGCGAACAGCAGCGACACATGGTCGGCCTTGAGGTAATCCGCCATGTCCTGCGGCGGCGCCCGGTGGTCCGGATCGTAGAACACCACCATCCGGTCTGCCATCAGGCCCCGCTGCATGATGTCCGTGGCCTCCGGCGCGTGAGGCGAGATGATCAGATCGCTGACATCCTTGCGCAGCATGTCAGCCGTGGGAATGCCGGAAGGAACCACCTGCAGCCGAATCCCTGGCGCCTCCTGACGCAGCGTGCGGAGCAGTCCCGGCAGCAGCAGATCGCGCTGATAATCGTTGGCCGCGATGGTGAAGGTGAACTCGGCCGTGGCCGGGGTAAACAGTGGGCCGCTGGACAGCGACTGCAGGTCGTCCAGAATCTGCCGGATATGGGGCCCCGCCCTCAGTGCGTATTGGGTCGGCGCAATGCCGCGGCCGGATTTCACAAACAGCGGATCACCCAGCGACTGCCGCAAACGGTCCAGGGTATGACTCACCGCCGACTGACTGACGCCAAGGCGAACCGCCGCGCGGGACACGCTGCCCTCATCGAGCACCGCCAGGAAGGTGGTCAGGGATCGGGTGTCGAGATTCAATGTATCGATGCTGTTCATGGATCGAAGTGTAATCCACTTCCACCCGGGCCGCCTACCTCTCCCTGCCTGCGTTCGAAGACGCTTTGCCGGCCCCGACCGGAACAGCAAAACGTCAGTCAGACCGCTCAGCCAGCCACTCCGCCAACTCCAGCCAGCTCTCCGAAGGCGCCTTGCTGCCCGCCAGAATTCCCATGTGTCCGCCGGGCACCACCCGGAACGTCTTGTCGGCAGAACTGACGTGGTCCATCACCCGCTTGGCGGCACCCGGAGTGGCCAGCGTGTCCTCCTGACCGGCGATCGCCAGTAAGTTGGCATTCACATTGCCGAGGCGGGCAACGTCCTCACCAATCTGGATTTCACCGTTCGACAACTGGTTGTCGATCCAGATCCGCACCACCGTGTCCTGAATAATGCCGCCGGGGTAAGCCACCATCCGGTCCAGAAACGCCGATGTAGTGGCGTGGTTAGTGACAAACTCCCGGTCACCCAGGCGCACAATCAGCTCCCAATAGCCCATCACACTGCCGATCGGATTGGTCAGCTTGAAGCCGATGGTGTTGGCCCAGCCGGGGGTGTGAAACCAGTGGGGTTTGACGTCGTGGATGCGAAAACCGGTGCGCTTGCGGACAAAATCCGCCACATCCGCCACCCGCTGGTACATCAGTCCCATCAGCCCGGAGGCGTGGCTGTCGATGGGCAGCCCCAGCACCACGGCGTTGCGGATGTGCTGATCCTCGCTCAGCGCCGAGTAGAACAGAGTGAACATGCCGCCCATGCTCCAGCCGTGCAGCGACAACTCCTGCTCGCCGCTGTGTTCACGTACCCGGTTCAGGTACGCCGGCAGCAGCTCCGCCACGTAGGTATGCAGGTTGTAGTGACTGTGCTGGCGCGTGGGCATGCCCCAGTCAATCAGGTACACCTCGAAGCCTTTCGCCCGCAGGAAACGCACCAGGCTGCGTTGTGGAAACAGATCGTAGATCAGCATGTTCACCGCCAGCGGCGGCACAATCACGATGGGCGTTTTGTGGGCGGTGTGCTCCACCGCGATGGTTTTGCCATCTAGCTCGATGGCATCCTCCGCCAGCGGCGGGTAATAGCGCAGGCTGACCAAGCCATCGGTGTACAGCGTCTCGAACGGTGTCTGCCCGGCCTGAACCAGGCTGGCGGCGCGGAAAACGCGATCGAAGGCATTACCCGCGTAAAGCGCGGTCTGCCGGGTAAGACCGGCCGCCCTGTCAGCAGCAGACTTGAAAAGGTTTGGCATGGGCATGTCCATGATGGAGTTGAAGCTCGCTGTAAATGCATTGATCACCAGACTCCGGTCCCCGAAGTCTGAGCCGGAAGGCTACCGCTGCCGTCGGCAATGAGCCATGGCACAATTGTCACATTCCGGTGGCACGCCGGTCACTTCGGGCCACTGCCCAATGACGCCTGTGGTTGATATGATTGCTGCCCATTGGACACAACAACCACAACAGGACCACCATGCTCAGCTTCCTGCCCGCTCCCGTTATCGGTGTTATCAACTCCATCCTGCTGGGACTCAATACCCTGTTCTGGTGCCTGCTGCTCTACATTCCGGCGCTACTGAAACTGCTGGTTCCCCATAAAGGCTTCCGTGTGCTCTGTACCCGCGTCATCATCTGGATCTCGGAATCCTGGGTGGCCTGCAACACCGGCTGGATGAAGCTCACCCACGGTACCCGCTGGGATGTGAGAGGGGCAGAGAACCTGCAGCGGGAAAGCTGGTACCTGGTGCTGAGCAACCACCAGAGCTGGGTCGACATTTTTGCCATGCAGCGGGTGTTCAACCGCCGTGCGCCATTCCTCAAGTTCTTCCTGAAACAGCAACTGATCTGGGTGCCGGTGATTGGCCTGGCGTGGTGGGGGCTGGATTTCCCGTTCATGAAACGGTACACCCGGGAATATCTGATCAAGCATCCGGAGAAGCGCGGCGAGGATCTCAAGGCCACCCGCATCGCCTGTGAAAAATTCCGCTACACCCCGGTGAGCGTGATGAACTTCGTGGAAGGCACCCGGTTTACCCGGGCCAAGCACGACAAACAGAAATCACCCTACACCCACTTGCTCTCCCCCAAGGCCGGCGGCGTTGCGTTTGTGCTTGATGCCATGGGCGACTCCATCCAGACCCTGGTGGACGTCACCATCGCTTACCCCGATGGCGCGCCCACCTTCTGGGATTTCATCTGTGGCCGGGTGACGGAAGTGAAAATGGAGATTCAGACGGTCACCATCCCGGAGCACCTGAAGGGGCGCGATTACTCGGCAGACGCCGAGCACCGCCGAAACGTGAAGGATTGGCTCGCGGAGCAATGGCGAGCCAAGGATCAGCGGCTGACCGCCATGCTGGGGCAAGATGGCAATCAGCCAGGCGCCGGGCGCTAGTTTGACGCGAGGGCGTCAGCCAGCTCCGGGTAGACCTGCGAGGCGGCAGCCATGACCTCGTTGAACGACGCCTCGGTGCCATAGGTGGTGCGCAGATAAGTGGCCATATCCGCCAGCGACCGGAAACTCTGATCGGAGGTGGCGCGGATAAAATCCCAGCCTCCGGACGCTTCGATGGCAGTGTTCCGCCCGATCGATTTACCGGCTCCGGCTCCGAGCATGCCGCCGAAGACACCGGCAAAGGGGATCGACTCCAGGGCCTTATTAGCGGCGTAGGCACCCGCTACGCCACCGATGGCACTGCCCGCGGTGGCGCCCAGGTTGGCATTGAGGGCCTTATTCACCCACTCGGCGGTAACGCCGTCACTGGTATAGGGGCTCAGGTAGGCGCCGGAATTGTCGGGCAGCACCAGATTTCGCAAGGCAGCTGCCTGTTGTTCCTGCTTTGCTGTCTCGTGGTGCTGTTTGATCGCCAGTAATTGATCGCTGTCCGGCCGTGCACGCGTGAGGACGACATCCCGTGGGTGAACGTCTCCGGGTGCTTGCACCTGGAGCTGGACCTGACTGCCCGCTTGGCCCCGGATCAGCCAGACTAACTGCCTCAACTCCAGCCCTGCAGCACTGCGAAGGTCATCACCGGCGGTTTCAGCAACTGCTAAGATCCGGTCACCGACCTGCAGTTCACCGCTTTGAGCGGCAGCGCCACCCGGTGTCAGGTAGTCAACAACGAATTGACCGGTCTCTTGACGGAGTGAGGCGCCGATCAACCCGTCGCCCGGACGGTCAGTGTCGGCAACCGGGTAGCCCGTGACATTGGCGTGAAATTCCCGCACTGCGAAGCCCGCCCCCGGAGAATAGCCGCCGCCACTGCAATACCAGTCTGCGGTTGTGGCATCGGTGCTTTCGGTGACCTGATCCCGGGGCGGCTGGATGGTAATGGTCTCGCCGGCGAAGGTCTGGCGCGTGCACACCCAGCGACTGCTGTCCATAAACTGGGCCATCGTGACGCCGGTCTGGTTCGGGGACGACATCGGCGTCGGGGCCGATGCGCAGCCACTGACCAGCCCTGCGCAGATGGCGATCGCCGAAAGTGCGATTGAAGAGCGTGAGACAAATGCTGCCATTTTGTTCTCCTGATCCGCTTACTGACTGATGGCAGCCAGCGTCTGCAGCGCCAGTTCCTGGCCCACATCGCGCAGGGACACCTGTCGTTCCAGCTTCTCGAAGCCGCGGTCCGTGGCGACCCAACGGCGGTCTTCGTCGGTTTCCGGCGGCACGCCGTTGGAATTGACCATGGCGCGAATGGCGCCATCGGTGACGTCCAGAACGTGAACGTGGAACTCACGGCCGGAGACCTGGCTGAGCACCATCAGATAATCCGCATGCTCGCTCAATGCGCGCATTTCCAGCCGGGCCTGATCCGGTGACAGGCGGGCGAATTCGCCATTCTCCAGAGCGTTATCGGTAATGCGCAGGATGGCATCACGATCAACGACGGTGACGCCGGCTTGCGTCAGCTGGGAAACGAAGCCGGTCTGGAGATCGAACGCGGGTGCCATCGGCGCACTGCGCCGGCCGGAACGGGTTTCCACTTGCGCCGCCGCGTTGGACTTGCCGTCCAGATTGACCTTGCCGTCCGGAATCTCACCCCGCAGGCTGCCCTGACCCGACACCACCACCCGGCGTTGACTGGCCCAGTCACTGACCTGATCGTTGAACGCACGGTTCCAGAACACCGCCATGCGTGGATTGCCGTTACCGACTCCGGCGCGGAACCGCTGCAGGATGGCCTCCGCGGTTTCGGTACGCTGGGAGGCGTTGGCTTCATTGCGCAGATCATCCAACGTCAGCGGTTTCTGGGGCGCCGCCTTCATCGGGGCGGCGGCATGGTCAGTGGCGGCCTGGGCGGCCAGCGGCAACAGGCCGGCGGCCAGCAGGGCAATCAGGGCTCGTTTCATCATTCAAGCTCCCGCACTTCAACCCGGTACTGCAGCGACTGTGTGCCGGTGGACAGGGTCTTGTAGGCACTGACGCTGTTGGCGGGAATGGTGCTGCGCTGCCAGACCGGTTTGGCATCCACGGGCACGCCGTCTTCATCGAAGAACTGGGTGCGCGCCTCGATGCGATAGTCGAAGTCGGTGTGGTTGCGCAACACCGCATACACTTCGGTGGTGCCGGTCTCGGTGCGGCGCCGGCCATGGTTCTCCACCGACAGGCGGTAGGTCTGGCCACTGCCCAGAATGCCTTGCGTCCAGGTGCGGCTGAGATCGTAGTCGGTAAACACCACGGTGTTGTATTCTACCGGCGCGGTGCGGCCTTCCAGTCGCGTGGAGTCACTGGGCAGAGAGGTGCAGCCGGCCACCAGCAGGGTGGTTGCGGCAGTGATGGCAATCAGTGTGCGGATCATCGTTGTTCTCCTGTACCTGTCAGGGGCGCCGGGACGTGGCGAGAGCCAGTCCCTGACCGCGGCCGTCGAAGCGGAACTCAGTGGTATCGGTCAGACCGGGAATCGGCTGGCCGTTCTTGTCGAGAAAGCGCACGGTGACCTGCTGACCAGGCTCCGCTCGCAGTGGAATGATGTGCAGGGTGTCTGGCAGCGCTTCCCAGTAACGGATATCGGCGCGCACATTGGCCGCCGCGGACATGCCTTGGGCCGCCACGCTCACCAGGCTGATGGCGGCAAAGCCGGCCCCCAGCACGCCGCCAGCCGAGGCACTGGCGCCCGCCAGCAGACTGTTCTGGCTGACCGAGCTGAGGTTGGTGCCAATGTCGCGGGTGGTGGTTTTGTACTGGACCTGGCCCTCAACAATACGGTCGATGGCGCGACCGCCGCGGGTGGACGCCTGGAAATAGATATCTTCCATCGGGTATACGGTTTCCCAGGTTTCGCCGGCCTGCCATTGCGCGCCCACGTCCGGGAAGTCCTTGCCGCGGCGGTACACCAGCTGGTAATGGCCGACGCCATCGCCCAGTTTGCGGGGTGACTGGCCGGTTTCCACGATAAGCAAGGCGTTATGGTCGTCAGCAGGAATAGGCGCATCCGGGCGGAACGCCATCAGTTCCTGAAAGTGCTCTTCCGCCAGCTTGTTGCTGTCCATCCGCAGCGCAGCCCAGCCGGCAAGATAAATCAGCGACGCGAAATCGGCACTGTTCTGCTCTTCCTCGGCAAAGGCGTCCTGTAGCAGACCACTGATAAAGCTGGCTCGGGCGTTGCCATAATCGCCCTGCTCGAGAAAAATCAGGCCCAGGTAGAGGTACACCATGGAGCGCTCGTAAGGCTCGCCCTTGAAGTCTTTTTCGGCTTCCTCGTACCAGACGCTGCGGGCCTTGCGGGCGGCGTCGTCATCGGCGTAGATACTCTCAATGCTGACCCTGGCGCGATCCAGTGCCGCTCTGGCTTCGTCCAGGTGGCCGGCACGATAGGCCTTTAGGCCGATCTCCATCAGGTTGAGCACTTCGTTCCGGCGCCCCTCCTCGTACAGGTTGCGATAGTCCTGCTGTACCACCGTGGGTTTGCTGGCGATGACCTGTTCCTGGGCCGCAGTCAGACTCGAGCGATCGTAGGTCTTGGGGCCGGTGGCACACCCCACCAGCGACAGCGACAGAATGGCGCTGGCCAGCAGGGCCGGCCGGCGCTCAGCGATAAACAACATCGTCCCGACCTGCTTTGCGCATCTCGTAGAGGCCGCTCCAGATGATGGTGCCCAGTTCCATATCGACCATCTCGAAACTGATCTGGCTGTAACGTGACTGGGTGCCATCACTGCGATCGGCGGCATCCAGTGAGGTGATTCGACCGGCCAGACGGTAGTCGGCACCGGCCTGTGCCGCGGTCTCGCGGATGGTGCCACCATCCACGGCGCCGTCGCGCTTGAGGTCGCGTTCTTTCTGCACCATGGCAGCGTATTCACGCCCCACGAAAATCATCCGGCCATTGGAGGCGCGGTTCAGTTCAATGCGCAGACGGTCGGTCAGCATATTGGTGTTCACCACTGAGGAGCTTTCGTTGCGCATGTACTCGTTATCAATAATGATCCGCGGCGGAATGTCCCGGCCCGCCAGCATGCGGTTGGCCAGCATGTCGCGCATCATTTCGTCGGTGACTGCCACAATGTCCTGGCTTTCGATGCCGACACCGCCCACGCGCCCGGTGGTGGAGGCGTCTTCGTACACGGTGGCTTTGCCACGGGTGTTGTCAATCTGGCCGGCGCAGCCGGTTAGCAGGAGCGTGGTTGCCGCGACAGCGGTGAACAGGCATGTCTTGGTATCCATCTTCATAGTCAGTCTCCGATCAGTAAGTGGAAGCCAGTACGGCACCGAACTCCGGGTATATCTGTGAGGTGGCCTTCACCGCGTCGTTGAAGTTCGCAGTGGTGCCATACTTTCGCTTCAGGTAGCGGGCCATATCAGTGAGCGAATCGAAGCTGCGGTCTGAGGATGCCTTGATGGCTTCCCAGCCGCCGGATGCGGAGATCGCGGTTTCCCGCCCGGTTTCCTTGCCTATTTCAGCGCCCACCGCGCCACCGATCAGCCCACCGAGTCCGAAGGGCACGAAATCCAGGGCCTTTTCAGCGGCATAGGCTCCGGCCATGGCGCCAGCGGCGGTGCCGACGGATGCCCCCATACTCGCGTTATTGGCGAGATTGACCCATTCCGCGAACACATCATCGCTGGTGTAGGGGCTCAGGTAGGGACCAGCGTTATCTTTGCGAACCAGCCTTTCCAGAAGCTGCTCTTCGGTGAGCATCTGCCCCTGGGCATCTTGCAGCGGGCCTGTTTTCGCGGCTGCGATCAGCTCGGCTGAGCGCTCTGTGTTGGACATGTAGCTCACGATGCTGGCCGGAACACCGTTCTCCACCAATGTGCGACGGTGCTCGTCAGTCATGTTGGGGTAGTAAGGCCACTGGGCCCGCTTTTCGGCATAGGTCTCCAGCAGGTTTGTGACCAACTGGGGATTGGTGTCAGCAAACACCGTGCGGTATCTGGTCTCAACTCTGCGGGTTTCCTGGTTCCACTGAGTCAAGTCCGCCGGATAGCTGCTGACGACCTTGCGCAATAGCTCAGCTTCCTCCTCGCCATTATCCAGAGCTTCTTTGATTTGCCAGCCTTTTAGCCCGTCAGGCCCAATCAGCCAAGCCTGCGCTTCCAGTGGAAGCACGTTAATGTAGCCGGGCAGTTCAGCATAAGTGCGATGGTACTCCAGGCGGTTATCCACGGGGGCAAGGGCGGCAATGCCGGCGACTGCCAGTGGATTGAATAACGGAGCGTCGCCGGTTTTCACAAAGGCTGCCAGGGCGTCAGGATCGTCTTTCGCTATTCGATCAAACCGAGGTTGCTGCTCGGCAATTGTATCCGCGATGTTGCGGGCATGAATGACACTGATGGTCTCCAGGGTGTCCGTAAGATCGGCCTGATCGGTTTCATAGAGTGAGCCGAGGAAAAGCATGGGCGTCGGAAAGTAGACACTGAAATACTGCTTGATGCTGTAGCTTGCCGAGCTGGTGGCGAGTGTCTCGCCGTCCCAAACAACCTGCAGAGTGTCGGTGTACTCGTGGCCATCGACGGCGGGAACCAAGGTCAGGGTGAGCAACGATGCGAGAAAATTCAGTCCGGATGTGGTGATGTAATTGGCCGACTGAGACTGCACAACCTCCACGGCCGGTAAATCGTCTGCCGCAGGTATGAGCCATGGTTCGAGTATGGGGGAATCCGTGGTGAAGGGAGTAGTTTGTTGATAGGCCTGGGCGTTTTTATCGAGAGCACTGTCATCCAGTTTATAGACGGCACAGCCTGACAGCGCGAGTGTTGCTAGTGTTGCCGTAAAAACGGCTTTCCATTGGCGGGCGGAGCTTTTTTCCATGGTTGGGTACCTGAGTCTCATGATGCGATCGCACGACGCGCAATGTTTGCTGCAACATTCCGCGAATTGTGACGCAGTCGTTGTTTTGCATTACGGATACTTCATTTTGAGGGATCGGGGAATACCCTAGGCAGGGTAGGACTATCGTTTGGCCCGATAAGAGTTTTGGCCTTTGACGACAATGAATGCAAGTCATTAAATTTTATATTAAAGATGAGGTTGCGCGCAGATTGTAAAATTTCGCAAAATCAGGCGCTGAGTCGGCGCAGGGGGGCGAGTTTGAGCGCTGATGGGGTCAGCGCTCGTTGTCTTCCACATCCTCCGGGTGCTCCTGCTTGTAGCGCTCCCACTCTTCCCAGTCATGGGGCGTGCCGGCATGGGGCCGGCGCAGGTGTTTGGCGTGCTCCAGGGCGTTGTGGCGCAGGCTGTGGTCTCGCTCTTCCTCTTCCTTGTCGAAACCGTACTTTTTCAGGAACTCATCGGGGCTGATGGGCATGGGCGATCACCTCCGTCGGTGAAATGAACTCCTCAAGAGTACGATGCGCCCGTCTCCTCGGTTTTTCAAGTTGCGGTATCGGTGCTCTCGGC
Organism: Marinobacter goseongensis; assembly: GCF_023156235.1. Classification (GTDB taxonomy): domain Bacteria; phylum Pseudomonadota; class Gammaproteobacteria; order Pseudomonadales; family Oleiphilaceae; genus Marinobacter; species Marinobacter goseongensis. The sequence continues at coordinate 260,731 of NZ_JAKZAI010000004.1, forward strand.
ATCTTTGCCGGCGACGATTTCCTCGGCACTCACCAGTTTGAAGTTGATCTGTTTCCGTTCCTCATCCACGTCCGCGAAGGTCACGGTGACCGGCTGTTCCAGCTGGAAAATCCGGCCGTTCTTGTTGTGGATCAGGCGCAGGGTGACGGGATCGAAGCCGTATTTGCCGTCCAGAGTGCGGCAACTGACAAACCCTTCCAGGCCATTGGCGTCCAGGCGCACAAAGAAACCGGCGGGCACGGTGCGGCTGATGACACCGGTCATCGGGTCGTTGCCCAGGGTTTTGGCAAAGTCGCTCTTGAGCCAGCTTTCCAGACTGTTGGCGGCCTGGCGGGCGCGGATCTGGGTGGTCTGCAGTTCCGCCAGCTGCTCGGCGCTTAGCTCGCCCATGGCTTCCTGCCACAGCACTGCCTTGATCAGACGGTGCACGTAGAAATCGCTGAACTTGCGCAGCGGCGAGGTGAAGGTGGTGTAAGCCGCCAGCCCCATGCCTTGATGAGGCGCGGCGTCAAAGGCCAGCTCCGCGCGGGCCAGCTGGCGGGAGAGGATGGCCTTGACCGGGACGTCTGCGCTCACATTGTCGGTGCGTTTCATCAGTTCGCGGAAACCCGCGGCCGATGTGGCATCCACGCCTGACAGGTTCGGTGCGTAGCGTTCGAGCAGGGTGCGAACGTTGTCGGCACGGTCATCCCGCAGGCCGGGATGCTGGATAAACAGGCCTTTGGCCTGCTGACTGAGGAAGTCGGCCGCGCAGCGGTTGGCAGCCACCATGCATTCCTCCACCAGCCGGTGGGCTTCGTTCTGTACCGAGGGTTCAATCAGCCGTACCCGCTTGTTCTCGTCCAGCCGCAGGCGGAATTCCGGGCGATCGGCACTCAGCAGCGCGTGTTCGTTGCGCCATTTGCGCAGGGCAGTGGCGGTCTGGTGCAGCTGGTCGAGGCTGTTGGAGACGGCATCCGGCAGCGCCTTGATATCGTCGTCTTCGCGGCCTTCGATCAGGTTGGACACCAGCTCATAGCTGAGCTTGCCCTTGGACTGGATGACCGCCGTGTGGAAGCTGTACGCGCCCAGGCTGCCATCGTTGTTGACCTGCAGATCGCACACCAGGGCCAGACGTTTGACCTCCGGCATCAGCGAGCACAGGCGGGTGCTGAGGCTGTCCGGCAGCATCGGCAGCGGTTCACCGGGGAAGTAGATGGCCGTTGCCCGGCGGTAGGCTTCGGCCTCCGCCGCGCTGCCGGGTTCGATCACCGCGGTAGGATCGGCGATGGCAATCGACAGCTTCCAGCCGGTGGCATTGGGTTCCGCCAGCAGGGCATCGTCCATGTCCTGAGTGCCGGGGCTGTCGATGGTGACGTAGGGCAGGTCGGTGCGATCTTCACGATCCGCGGTCCGCGCCTCGATGGTGGCCTCACTCAGAGCTTCCGCCTGTTGCTGCACCGCCTCCGGCCAGGTGTCCGGCAAATCGAAGGTGGCCAGCGTCAGCGCCCGTTCGATACCGGTATCCCCGGGTTTGCCCAGCACTTTCAAAATCTGGGCCTGGCCCTTGCCGTCCTTGATCGGATGCTTGTGGATGCGGCAGTAGATGAAATCGTCCGGGCTGGCGTTCATCCGCTCTTTCGGCGGAATGAAGATCCAGCGGTTGATGCCGGGGGTCTCCGGCACCACGAAGTGGCCTTTGCCCTTGATCAGGTAGCGGCCGACGAAGGTGTCGAGACTGGTTTCCAGCAGCTCGTCGATCACGCCCTGGATCTTGCCCTTGTCGCCTTCCTGTTCGGTGACATTGACGCGGTCGCCGGGCAAGACCTTCAGCATTTCCTCCGGCGGCAGGAACACGTCCCGACCCTCATCCAGCGCTACGAAACCGAAACGTCCGTTGGTGGCTTTGACGGTGCCGGGAAAGACTACCTTGTTTTCTTTGATGTCGGTTTTCAGCTGGCGCAACTGGCTGAGAGCGTCGGCATTGAGCATGAACGGAACCTGGCTGGCGAAGTTGTGAGTGTCAGGGCCGAAGTATAACGGTTATGGCCGGGCACGTCAGACCTCTTACACAACCGCAACGCTGGCGGGGCGTCAGCCAGCCCGACGCCCCGATTCAGGTCTGTGGCGCCTCAGTTGTGTTCGGCAAATACCCGGGTCTGGCCCTGCTCGTTGAACAGAATAACCTTGTAGTGATCCTTGCGGTCACCCATTTCCATGCCCGGTGAGCCTGCCGGCATGCCCGGAACACTCAGGCCGGTGGCTTTGGGCGCTTCCGACAGCAGGCGCTTGATGTCATCCGCCGGCACGTGGCCTTCAATCACATAGTCACCGACAAAAGCGGTGTGGCAACTGCCCAGCCCGGCAATCAGCCCGGCATCGGCCTTGATCTTGCCCATGTCGTTAGTGTCGGTGGCCGTGACCTCAAAGCCGTTGTCTTCGAGGTGATCGATCCAGTCACTGCAGCAGCCGCAGGTGGGGGACTTGTACACATGGATACTGTCGGTGTCGTCCGCTGCCAGCAACGGGCTGCTGACGAGGGCACTGAAACCGAAGGCAATGGCAAGGCCGAGCGCTTTTTTACGCAGAGTCATAGGGTATTCCTCAATGATGATGGCTGTGATCGTCGGCAGCGCCAGCGGAGGACGGTGACAGCCAGAACCACCACACAATCGCTGCCATCAACAGCACGCCACTGGCATTGACCAGGAAGGTTTCCATCAGTTCCGCTCCTCATGCTGACCGGTGTTCGGTGTTTGGCTGGTCCGGAACAGCCGCAGACGGTTGGCGTTGGTGACCACCGTGACCGACGACAGCGACATGGCCGCGCCTGCCAGGATGGGGCTCATCAGAATGCCCCACACGGGGTAAAGCAGGCCGGCGGCGACCGGTATCCCCAGGGCGTTGTAGATGAACGCGCCAAACAGGTTCTGGTGAATATTACGAACGGTGGCGCGGGATATCTCAATGGCATCCGGCACGCCGTGCAGCGAGCCCCGCATCAGGGTGATGGCGGCGCTCTCGATGGCGACATCGGTGCCGGTTCCGATGGCAAAGCCCACGTCCGCGGCCGCCAGTGCCGGGGCATCGTTGATGCCGTCGCCCACCATGGCCACGGTGTACCCTTTGCCGCGCATGGCGCTGACCACTTCGGCCTTGTCTTCTGGCAGCACCTCGGCGCGGTAGTCGTCGATGCCGGCTTTGGCCGAAATGGCTTTGGCGGTGGCGTTCACATCGCCGGTCACCATCATCACCCGGATCCCGGCCTCGTGCAGGCGGCGGATGGCCGCTCTGGAGTCCGGCTTGATGGCATCGGCCACTCCGATCACCCCCAGCACCTCCGTACCCAGGGCCAGGAACAGCGGCGTGCCGGCTTCCTCGGTAATGGCTTGTGACGCTTCGTCCAGCGCCTCGACAGACAGGCCTTCGGCCTCCAGCCAACGGCGATTGCCCAGACGCAGGGGCTGGCCATTAAACTGGCCCTGCACGCCTTTGCCGTTCAGTGCCTCGAAGCCGGTGACGTTCTCCGGTTGCACGCTGCCTTTTTCGGCTTTGCCCATAATGGCCTCGGCCAGCGGGTGTTCGGAGTGCCGCTCAAGGCCCGCGGCCAGTGCCAGCAAACCTTGCTCATCGCCATCGCTGGCGTGCAGGCGAGTCACCGCTGGGTGACCCTCGGTGATGGTGCCGGTCTTGTCGAGAATTACCAGGTCCACCTTGCCGGCGGTTTGCAGCGCATCGCCCTGGCGGATCAGCGCGCCGTATTCCGCGGCCTTGCCGACACCCACCATCACCGACATCGGCGTGGCCAGGCCCAGGGCACAGGGGCAGGCGATGATCAGCACGGTGGTGGCTGCCACCATCATATGTACCACCGCAGGCTCCGGGCCGACGTTGTACCAGACCAGCGCCGCCACCACCGCAATCAGCATCACGCTGGGCACGAACACCGAGGAGATCGTGTCTGCCAGACGACCGATCGCCGGTTTCGAGCCCTGGGCTTTTTTCACCAGTTTGATGATCTGGGCCAGTGCGGTGTCGCTGCCAACCCGGGTGGCTTCGTAGATAATGGCGCCGTGAGTGTTGAGGGTGCCGGCGGAAACGTCGTCGCCTTCACTCTTGCTGACGGGCATAGGCTCGCCGGTCAGCATGCTTTCGTCGATGCGGGTGCTGCCCTCGGCAATCACGCCGTCGACCGGCAGTTTTTCCCCGGGGCGTACGCGAATGTGATCGCCTTTGCGTACGTCCTCCACTGGAATGTCCCGTTCCTCACCGTCGCGAATCACCCGTGCGGTTTTCGCCCGCAGGTCCAGCAAACGGCGAATCGCCTCGGAGGTCTTGCCCTTGGCCCGTAATTCCAGCGCCTGGCCAAGATTGATCAGGCCGATGATCATGGCGGAAGCTTCGAAATAGACATGGCGCGCCATTTCCGGAAGGGCGTCCGGGATACTGGTCACCACCATGGAGTAGAGCCAGGCCGTGCCGGTACCGAGAGCAATCAGTGTGTCCATGTTGGCGTTATGGTGGCGGAAGGCTTTCCAGGCGCCGATGAAAAAATGGCCACCGGTGGCAATCATCACGCCCAGGGTAAGCACGCCCAGGTTGAGCCAGGTCACCTGATTGTCGGCGCTGACCATCATCGATCCGAAGCCCATGCCCCAGACCATGAGCGCCACACCCAGGCTCAGGCTGATGGCCATTTTGATCAGCAGGGTCCTGTACTGCTTGCGATCGTCCTGCTGGCGGCGGTCGTCGGCTGCGTCTTCGTCTTCGATCACGCTGGCCCCGTAGCCGGAGCTTTCCACCGCCTTGATCAAGGCCGCGGGGTCGGCATCACCGCTGGCGGTCGCGGTGTTGTCTGCCAGGTTCATGTGGGCTGCGGTTACCCCATGCACCGACGTCAGTGCTTTCTCTATGGTGTTCACGCAGGACGCACACGTGGCGCCGGTGACCGCCAGGTGAATCTGCCGGTCACCGGCGGCCGGGGTGTCGGCCTGTTCTTCCCGGTCATCGGTGGACTCCACGGTGACCGCAGCCGGTTCGGACTCGTGTGGGTGTTCCTCGTGCCCGGCCTGCCGCTCTTCGCCGTGACCGTCTCCGTGGGGGGGCAGAGGTTTTGCCAGATAGCCGCTGTCGCTGACCAGCCGCGCGGCTTTATCCAGATCAATGTCTTCCGGCAACGCCACGATCTGGGTTTCGAGATTGACGGCGACATGATCGCCGTTGCTCACCAGGGGCTGCAACGCCTTACGGATTTTGCTGGCGCAGCCCTGACAGCTGGCGCCGGAAATGGCGAGGGCGGGGCGTAATTTGACGGTCTGATTCATGTCGGTTTACTCCCTGAAGCCGTTAACGGTGGCAGGTTCATCCCAGTGTTCGATCAAACGGCAAATGGTGTGGCCGTCCGGGGTGCCATCCGGCATGGCCTGCCATGCGGTCAGCGCGGATTTCATGCGATCGCGCAGCTGGTTGAGTTCGCGGATTTCCCGTTCCACTTCCTCCAGCCGTTGCTCGAAGACCTCCCGCACCAGCGGGCAGGGGGAATGGTGGTCATCGGCCTGATTCAGGATGGACCGGATCTCGGGTAATGAAAAGCCTAATTGCCGCGCCTTGCGGGCGAAACGCAGACGGCGTAGATCTTCGGAATCGAACTGCTGGTAGTTGTTATCCGGATTACGCGCCGGGCTGAGCAACCCTTCGCGGGTGTAGAAGCGCACAGTGTCGGGTTTTACCCCGGCGGCCTTGGCAATGTCGACGACTTTCATCGTTCTACCCATACGGTGGTTTAGTATGAGTATAGTCTAAAACCTGTGAGCTACTCACAGGTCAAGGGTTACATTGGCAGTTGGCGTTCAGGTGTTCCTTGCGCGCAGGAAGACACTGCAGCTACGGCACTGGTCTGGCGCCATCAGCTTCGCCTGCCAGCCGATGCGGTGGCCGCAGGCCGGGCAGGCAAGGCGCAGTTGCAGGGCGATGATTGGTGCCACCAGGGCCGCCAGCAAAACTCCCAGCGGTCCCCAGCTGTCGCCACTGGATAATCCCAGTTGGCTGCTGAAGATCAGAATGATTACCAGCGCGAAGAAAGCGAACAGAAAGTAGTTGCGGTTCCAGCGCTCCCAGCGGCGCAGTGCCCGGTCCTGCTCGGGCGAGAGGTAGGTCTGTGTCATTGCGTTATTCCCGGAAAGTGTTGCCGGAATTCTGGCGAACAAGCGTGACGATTACAATCCGCTCCGGGCCGGGGTATCGGTAATCATGGAGCCTTCGGACAGGGCTTTCTCCAGCGCGGCGGCGGGCACCGGCCGGCTGATCAGGTACCCCTGGGCAAGGTCACAGCGCTGGTTTTTCAGGAACACCAGCTGTTCCATGGTTTCGACCCCTTCGGCCACCACGCGGATGCCCAGGTTGTGCGCCAGGTTGATAACCGCGCGGGTGATGACGGCGTCGTCGTGGCGTTCGGTGACCTCGGTGATAAAGGAGCGGTCAATCTTCAGCAGATCCACCGGGAAGTCCCGCAGATAGCCGAGCGAAGAATAACCAACGCCGAAATCGTCGATGGCCAGTTGCACGCCCAGCTGGTGCAGTTTCGACAGCTGGTCGCGGTTGTGCTCGATGTTCTGGATGAAAATCTCTTCGGTGAGCTCCACTTCCAGCCGGCTGGGGGGCACACTGTTGCTTTCCAGCGCCTCGCGGATATGGTCCACCAGGCCTTCGTCGTCCAGCTCGCGGCCCGACAGATTCACCGCAATCCGCAGATGCTCGAAGTCGGTACCCTGCCAGCGGGCGAGCTGGCGGCAGGCGGCCATGACCACCCAGCGACCGATCTCGGTAATGCGGCCACTTTCCTCGGCCAGGGGGATGAACTCAATGGGTGGGAGCAGGCCGCGGCGCGGGTGTTGCCAGCGGATCAGCGCCTCGACGCTGTGAATCTCTGCGCTTTCCAGTTCCACCTGGGGCTGGAAGTAGAGTACGAACTCGTCGTTGGCGAGAGCCTGGCTGAGGTCCTTGTCCAGCTCCAGCCGCATGACCTCGCGATCCTGCATGCCTTCGGTGTAGAACTGGTAGGTATTCCGGCCCTGATCCTTGGCCCGGTAGAGCGCCACATCGGCGTTGCGCAGCAGGGTATCGGCATCAAGACCACTTTGCGGGTAGACCGCGATTCCCATGGTGGCGGTCACACTGTGAGCGTCGCCCTGCACCTCGAAGGGTTCGGCAAAGATCTGCTTGATCTGGCCGAGCAGGTTGATCACATCGTCAAGATCGTCGACGTGCTGCTGGCAGATCATGAACTCGTCACCACCGGAATAGGCCACCAACACTTTCTCGTTGCTGAGGCCGTTGAGCCGTTCCGACACCTTGATCAGCAGCTCATCGCCGAACTGGTGGCCAAGCGAGTCGTTGAGCATCTGGAAGCGGTCCAGATCCATCATCACCAGAGCAACCTGTCGCATCTGCCGGTCGGCAATATTGAGGGTGTGGGTGAGGTCTTCCATGAAGAACCGGCGGTTGGCCAGGCCGGTGAGGGCATCGGTAGACTCCAGTCGCGCCAGGTCCTGCTGCACCGCCTTGCGTTGGTCAATTTCGGATTCCAGTTCCCGCCGGGTTTTCAGCAGCGCCTGGTTACGTTTGAGGATCAGCTGCACCAGCAATGTGGTCAGGCTGGTCAGAATGCCCATGAATAATACGGAAATGAACGTTGCCAGCGGCCAGACGCTGCGCTGGGAATCCACCCACGCCGCAGACGGGGTAACTGTTAGCGCCCAGTCCAGCGTGGGTAACGCCACGGGTACCGAGTGGGAAAACGCCGGTGCAGTTTCGCTGGAGGTGTTGAGTTCGTGCGCAAGTTTGCCATTGTCGGTGATGCGTATCCGGAAGGCGTCAAGCACGCGGCTGGTCAGCAAGTGGCGAGCCAGGGTCTCCATCTGGAAGACACCGGCAACGAACCCTTTATTGTCGGCGCCGGCGTACACCGGCACGTAAATGACCAGCCCCCGGCCGCCCTGGCGCAGATTCAGCACCCCGGAAATGTCGATCTCGCCGCTGGCCTGGGCCTGTTCCAGCGCCTGTCGGCGCTCGGGGTTGATCGCGACATTGAAGCCGACTACGTCTTCGTTGCCGGACAGGGGCTCAAGCCAGCGGATAATGAAGTCCCGGTCAATCCACTCGATGGCCTGATAAATTCCGAAGTCTTGAAGGTAGTTACGAGCGTCGTGGCTCCAGATTTCTTCGGGCATGTCAGGGTTAGCTTCGAGGCGCCGTGCTAAGCGGCGAATGGCTTCCAGGTGGACCAGAAACTCGCGTTCCAGATTGGTGGCCATGGCCTGGGCCTCGTTGTCGAGGCTGGACTGAATCTGATTCCAATCCTGTTTTTCGATGCCGTATTTCAATCCGGACGCGGTGGCCAGAAAAACCAGAATGATCAGCACCGGCAACAGAGGGTGCAACAGCCCCTTGACGACGTTGTTTGTCACTGAATCAGGTTTCTCCACGCTGGACTCCGCTCCGGTACGTCAACAACGTAACATATCGGCAGGTATCGACCGACTATGAGGGTTCGTTGCGGTTGCCGACCAGTATTTGTTATATGCCTTCTTGTAACGAAATGCCACCGGGACCCTGAGACGGTGCGGGTGTCACCGCGCGGGCGGGACCCCCAGCCGGGGTATTTCCTGTTTCGGGCACCGATCCATGATCACCATCAGCCCGGCCGCTTCGGCCTTATCGGCACCGGCTTCGTTGATCACGCCGATCTGCATCCACACCACCGGTACCTCGAGTTCGATGGCGGCGTCGATGACCGGGCCAGTGCGTTCCGGAGCCAGAAACAGCTCCACCATGTCGGGTTTGACCGGCAGTGCGTGAAGGTCCGGATACACGATTTCCCCCAGCAGGGTCTGACCCGCCAGCTTCGGGTTAACCGGAATCATCCGGTAGCCGCGGCTTTGCAGGTAGGCCATGACGTCGTGGCTGGGGCGGTGGGATTTATCGCTGGCGCCGACCAGGGCGATGGTGCGTACGGTCGACAGAATCTGCCGCATCCGGTCAGGGTTGGATCGGGACATGGTGTGCGGGTGCTCTTGTGCTGCGCCGACTTGCGGCCGTGAGTCAGGATTTGGAGCGGTGAGCTTCCAGAGTCACCGACACCGACTCGGCGTAGCGTAACGCGTGGGGCTTGTCGATTTCTACCGCAGCCCAGGTCACGGCCGCGTGCTCCATCACAATCGCCAACACCTCGTGGGTCAGGCGCTCCAGCAGAGCGAAGCGGTTGCCATCCACATGGCGGATGATTTCCTTGGTGATGGTGCGGTAGTTGAGAGCGGCGGCAATGTCGTTTTCATTGATGGCGTTGGTGCCGTCGTAGGACAGACAGACGTTGATCAGCACATCCTGCTGGTTGTTGATCTCCTCCTCCTTGATGCCGATGTAGGCCCGAAGGAGCAGATTCTTGATGCGTACAGTGGCCTGGTGATCTCCGGTGACGTCTGTCATGCCATTTCCTGCGTTTTCGGTGCCGCCTCAGCGGCTGATGAGATTCAGAAACTCCGTTCGTGTTGCCTGGGACTTGCGGAAAGCGCCCAGCATCATCGAAGTTTTCATCCGGGAGTTCTGTTTTTCCACGCCCCGCATCATCATGCACATGTGCTGGGCCTCGATGACCACGGCAACGCCGTTCGCGTTGGTCACGCTCTCGATGGCTTCCGCAATCTGCCGGGTCAGGTTCTCCTGAATCTGCAGGCGGCGGGCATACATGTCGACGATGCGCGCAAACTTGGACAGCCCCAACACCCGGCCCTGGGGCAGGTAGGCGATGTGGCATTTGCCGATGAACGGCAGCATATGGTGCTCACACATGCTGTACAGCTCGATGTCCTGAACCACCACCATTTCATCCATGGCGGATTCAAACACCGCATTGTTGACAAGCTCGCTCAGGTCCTGCTGATAGCCTTGAGTCAGGAACTGCATGGCCTTGGCAGCCCGCATGGGGGTGTCCTGAAGACCTTCGCGGGCGGTGTCTTCGCCCAGTCCGTTAATAATGTCGCGGTAGTGCCCCGCTAAATCGTCAAGGGGTGTGCTCATAATCGGTTCCGGTGTTCCGTGTCTGAATCAGGGCGAAAGCTTAAGGCAAATTGCCGGGCATCTCTACGGTTTACGGTCGGGTGACAGGAAAAGACCACCGCTGGCCGGGGTGACGCCCGCAAATTCCACAACCGACTATGGCGGTACCCGGCGGTTTGTTCTAGAGTTTCAGGCTGTAACGGTTTTCCGGGAACAGTGCATGGATCAGGTGATAGCCGGTAATTCGGCGGCTGCCCACGCGACGCAGCAAACAGGCACAATGGAATGGTGGCAACAGGGCGGTAAGTGGTTCAGCTACGAGGGCCATGCCATATTCAGCCGCATGGCGGGGCAGGGCGAGCCGCTGGTGCTGTTGCATGGTTTTCCGACCGCAAGCTGGGACTGGAACCGGGTCTGGCCCATGCTGACCCAGAATCACAATGTCCTGGTACTCGACATGCTGGGCTTCGGGTTTTCCGACAAGCCTGCCGGCTACGACTACAGCATTGAGGATCAGGCCGACCTGTTCGAGGGCTGGATCGAAGGGCTGGGGCTAACGAGCGTGCATCTGCTTGCACACGATTACGGCTGCAGTGTGACCCAGGAGTTGCTGGCCCGGGAACAGGAGGGTGGCCTCGGTTTCCGCATCGCCAGCGTGTGCTTTCTCAACGGCGCCCTGTTTCCCGAAGTGCACCATCCCCTGCTGATTCAGAAACTGCTGCACAGCCCACTGGGCGGCCTGATCAGCCGTGGCTTGACCCGCCGCACCTTCGAACGTAATTTCCGCCGCCTGCTCGGGCCGGCCAATCCGCCCGATCGTCAGGATCTGGACGATTTCTGGCACCTGCTGACCTACAACAATGGCCGCGGCATTCTCCATCAACTGATTCATTTCATGGAAGAGCGGCGCTGTCACCGCAATCGTTGGGTCGGCGCGTTACAGCAGGCAAAACAGCCCATGCGGTTAATCTCCGGCATGGCGGATCCGGTGTCCGGAGCGGCGACGGCGCGACGCTACCGTGAACTGGTGCCCAATGCTGACGTGGTCAGCCTGCGTAATGTCGGCCACTATCCGCACTTCGAAAGCCCCTGGGATGTGTTTACCGCCTACCGGGATTTCCGCCGCAAGCCGTGAGCTCAGAGCCGGCTGGCTGCTGACCCGCCAGTTCGCTAAACTCCTCCCGAAATTACTGGGGAGAACCATCATGACAGCCATCCACACCCGAGCGCCGGCATTAACCGTGCGCGCCGGCCGCCGTGCTCTGCAACGCCTGCAGGACAACCCATTGTCGGCGGCAGATGTGCATGTCATTCCCGGCGCCGCCGGTGGCCCTAAGGCGCTGGGGCTGTCAGGACTGGACAAGGCGATTTTTGGCGACTGGCTTCCCGGGGTGCCGCAGGAGCGCTCGCTGATCGGCTCCTCGATTGGCAGCTGGCGGTTTGCGGCGGTGGCGTCGACGGACAACCCCAAAGCCCAGCTGGCAAAGCTGGCGGAGTTGTACACCTCCCAGCGGTTTTCAAAGGGCGTCAGCGCCGCGGAGGTCAGTCGCAAGAGTGTGCTGTTTCTGGAAGAGCTGCTGGGCGGCCACGAGGACGACCTGCTGAATCACCCATTCTATCGTTTGAATGTGGTGGTGGTGCGCAGCCGCGGCATGCTTGAGCACGACACCCGCGGGCGGCTGAGTCTGGGGCTCATGAATGCCATCAGTGCCAATATGGTGAGTCGCCGCCATCTTGGCCGTTACATGGAGCGGGGCATTATTCACGACGCGCGGCTGAAAACCCCGGTGTCGAAGTTGGTGGATTTCCCCAGCCACGAGGTGGCGCTGACGCGGGACAATCTGCTGCCGTCGTTGCTGGCGTCCGCGTCTATTCCCCTGGTGATGGCGGGGGTGCGCAATATCCCCGGGGCGCCGGAGGGTGTCTACCGCGACGGCGGATTGTTGGACTATCACCTTGATCTGCCCTATGAGCAGCCGGGGATCATCCTGTATCCGCACTTTACCGATAAGGTGGTGCCGGGCTGGTTCGACAAGACGTTGCCCTGGCGTCGGGGGGATGCCACGCGGCTGCAGGATGTGCTGTTGGTGGCGCCCTCTCAGGAGTATCGGGCGTCACTGCCGGATCGCAAGTTGCCGGACCGGAAGGATTTCGAGAAGTACGTCGGCGACGATGCGGGGCGCGAGCGGGCCTGGCGCCGGGCGATTGTGGAGAGTGACCGGCTGGGGGATGAGTTTATGGAGCTGGTTGAGCGCGGGCGCTTGGCTGAGGTGGTTCGGCCGCTCTGATTTGGTTGGCCGTGTGGTCTGGTAACCTGGGAGTTTCGGGCCGTTGGAGGCCACCGAGTCAAAAAGGAGAAACGGGGTTTCTTTTAATTTTTTGACTCGGTGGCCCCCAACGGCCCTTGTTTCAACTGGGGTGTTTGACCGTTGGTTCTACGCTTGTTGGGGGCGGATCGCTTGTTTTTGGGGCAGGCCGGCGGCCAGGGCGGCGGCGGTGGCTACCAGAGCTGCGGAGATCCACAGGCAGGCTTCCAGGCCGTGGTTCTGGTAGACCCAACCGGAAAGCACGGTGCCCAGCAACCGGCCGGCGGCGTTGGACATGTAGTAAAAGCCGACATCGAGCGAGACGCCGTCGCCGCGGGCGAAGCTGACGATCAGGTAGCTGTGCAGTGACGAGTTAACAGCGAACAGCACGCCAAACAGCAGCAGGCCGCCGATGATTACCGGTTGCGGGGGCAGGTCGGCGGTCAGCCCTGAGGCGATGGCTGCGGGGATCAGGGCCAGTGCCGCCGCCCAGGCAACGGCGGGACCACGGCCGGGGGTGTGGGTATTGCTGCTACCGGTGATCTTTGGCGCGAGGGTCTGAATGAAGCCATAGCCGATGATCCAACTGGCCATGAAACCACCGACCTGCCTGTGATCCCAGCCGAACACCGTGTTCAGATACACCGGTAACGCCACCACAAACCACACATCCCGGGCGCCGAACAGGAACATTCGGGCGGCGGACAGCACGTTGATGGCGCGGCTCTTTGACAGGATCTCTCGGAACCTGGGTTTGGCCGTGCTCTTGCCCAGCTCCTGTTTCAACAGGAACAGGCTGGCCAGCCAGACTAGCCCGAGGGCCACCGCCATGATGATCACGGCACCCGTGAAACCGGCGGTCATCAGTAATACACCGCCGAGGAAAAAGCCCACACCTTTGAGCGTGTTCTTGGAGCCGGTGAGGATCGCCACCCACTTATACAGAGTGCCTTGCTGTTCATCCGGCACCAGCAACTTGATGCCGCTTTTGGCAGACATCTTGTTGAGATCCTTGGCGATGCCGGACATGGCCTGGGCGGCCATCACCCAGGGCACGGTGAGCATGGCGGCCGGCACCGCCAGCATGGCCAGCGCCACGATCTGCAGGAACAGGCCAATGTTCATGGTGAGGTTCAGGCCCAGGCGTGCGCCCAGATACCCCCCCACCAGGTTGGTGACCACCCCGAAGAACTCGTAGAAGATGAACAGCAGCGCGATTTCCAGGGGCGAGTAACCCAGCTGGTGGAAATGCAGCACCACCAGCATTCGCAGGGCGCCATCGGTGAGGGTGAAGGCCCAGTAGTTGCCGGTGATGACCAGATACTGTCGGATGGCGGCCCTCATGTCAGGCAGAGCCTACCCGGCGCGCCAGCTCGGCGGTACGGTTGGCGTAGCCCCACTCGTTGTCGTACCAGGCGTACAACTTCACCTGGGTGCCGTTGACCACGAGCGTGGACAGGGCATCAATGATCGACGAGCGCGGGTCGGTCTTATAGTCGATCGATACCAACGGGCGCTCCTCGTACCCCAGGATACCTTTCAGCTCACCCTCGGCCGCCGCTTTCAGCAGCTGGTTCACGGTGTCGCGGTCGGTGGGCGTGTTCACTTCAAAGACGCAGTCGGTCAGTGATGCGTTGATCAGCGGAATCCGCACTGCATGGCCATCCAGGCGGCCCTTGAGCTCCGGGAAAATCTCGATAATGGCCGTGGCGGAGCCGGTGCTGGTGGGGATCAGGGAACTGCCGCAGGCCCTCGCCCGGCGCAGGTCCTTGTGGGGGGCGTCGATAATGGTCTGGGTGTTGGTCAGGCTGTGGATGGTGGTGATGGAGCCGTTCTTGATGCCCAGATTTTCGTGGATCACCTTCACCACCGGCGCCAGGCAGTTGGTGGTGCAGGAGGCGGCGGTCACGATGCGGTCGTTGGCCGGGTCGAAAATGTCGTCATTCACGCCCACCACGATATTCTTCGCGCCTTGCTCTTTCACCGGTGCGGTCACTACTACCCGCTTCACGCCCTGGTCCAGGTAAGCCTGCAGCACACTGACCTTTTTGTTGACGCCACTGGCCTCGATCACCAGATCGCAGCCGGACCAGTCGGTCTCGCCGATGGTTTTGTTATGGGTCACGCGGATACGTTGCTCTCCGATCACCACGTGAGTGCCGTCGGAGCTGGCCTCGTGATCCCAGCGTCCGTGCACGCTGTCGAAATTCAGCAGATGGGCCAGTGTGCCGGCATCTGCGCCGGGGTCATTGATGGCCACGAACTCCATCTCCGGCCATTCCCAGGCCGCCCTCAGTGCGAGCCGACCGATGCGGCCGAAGCCGTTGATACCTACTTTTATCTTGCTCATGGGGGTTCTCCTGAACTCTGATAATTCGAATCAGCCGCGTCTGACCCTGTGATTGCCTGTTTTTCAGACCGACGGTTGTGGAAACCAGTGCCGGGTGCGGTTGGCAAAGGCGACCAGTGTCAACATTACCGGCACTTCCACCAGTACCCCCACCACCGTCGCCAATGCGGCGCCGGAGGTCAGCCCGAACAGGCTGATGGCCACGGCCACCGCCAGCTCGAAAAAGTTGGAGGTGCCAATCAGCCCCGCCGGCGCGGCGACGTTATGGGGCAGCGCCATTTTGCGCGCGGCAAAGTAAGCGATAAAGAAAATGCCGTAGCTCTGGATCAGCAGCGGGATGGCAATCAGGCCGATGGCGTAGGGGTTGTCCAGAATCCGGTCGGCCTGCAGGCCGAACAGCAACGCCACGGTCGCCAGCAGCCCCAACACGGTGGTGGGTTTGCTGTGTTGCAGCCAGTGTTCCAGTTTATTGTGACCACCACGTAACAGGTGTCGGCGGGTCAGTATGCCGGCAATGAGCGGGGCAACCACATAGAGCATCACCGACAGCAGCAGGGTTTCCCAGGGCACGGTGATTGATGACAGGCCCAGCAGGAACGCGGCAATGGGGGCGAAGGCGAAGATCATGATGATGTCGTTCACCGACACCTGCACCAGGGTGTAGCCGGAATCGCCTTTGGTCAGATGGCTCCAGACAAACACCATGGCGGTGCACGGGGCCACGCCCAGCAGGATCATGCCGGCGATGTATTCGGTGGCGGTGGCCGGGTCCACCAGATCGGCGAACAGCACCTTGAAGAACAGCCAACCCAGCGCCGCCATGGTGAAGGGTTTGATCAGCCAGTTGATGACCAGTGTCAGGATCAGTCCCTGGGGTTTGCGGCCGACGTTTTTGATGGCGGTGAAATCCACCTGCACCATCATCGGGTAGATCATGGCCCAGATGAACACCGCCACCACCAGGTTGACGTGGGCGTAGGTCAGGTTGGCGACGAACTCGTACAGACCTGGCAGCAGGGTGCCGGTGGTGATGCCCAGCAGGATGGCCAGGGCGACCCACAGGCTCAGGTAACGTTCGAATAATCCCATCAGGCGCAGTCCATTTTTACGGGGCGGTCCGGCATGGTGGCCAGCCGCGTCAGGCTCGGTTCGAGAAACGGGGAGTTGGCCGCTGCGGTGTCTCGCAGTACCCGGTGAACCCATTCTGGCAGGGCCGGATGCAATCGGTAGTAAACCCATTGGCCGCGTCGTTCGTCATCCAGCAGGGCCAGTTCACGCAGCTGGGCCAGATGGCGGCTGACTTTCGGTTGCGGTGCGGCCAGTGCGGTGGTGAGTTCGCACACGCAAAGTTCTGTCTGCTGCTCGATCATCAGCAGGATGGCCAGCCGGTTTTCTTCCCCCAGTGCCTTGAACACGGCCGCGGGGTCGTAGCTGACGGCTTGGCGGATTGATTGCTTCTGCACCATCACAGGTTGTGGCACCTTTCGTGGCTGCGTCGCTAAAGACAAAGCAGCAGATTAATATATGTTTTTCTGCATATGCAGTTTATCGAATATGATGATATTGCAATTCACTACCAGTGGCAACGGTAGTCCGTGCAGCAGCTGTACTGGCTGAACCACAGGGTTCTGATCCTCATGGCGCAGGAGCTCAATGCATCCCGGGTCGCGCACTGAGGCGGTAACCTGTGAAACCATGGAGCGGATCCTGCAGCGCGAGAACCCGAAGTGTCACCGGAACCGCGTTGGCCTCGGGGCCGGCGGACAGCAGATCCAGATCAATCCGCTGCAGCGCTTTTTCGCTGCGGGCGGCTTCCAGGGTCCGCTGGAGGTTGGGCTGGGAGCGGGCGCTCACCAGTTCCTCAAAGCGGGTTCCGGCCAGGTCAGCGGGTGCCCGTTGCAGCCATTCGGCCACTTCTGCGGAGACGAAGCCGATTCGCCCCTGCTCGTCCAGTTCACCAACGATGGCACCCGACAGTGCCACCAGGTCGCGACTGCGTTGTTCACTGTCGTTCAGGGCCTGACGCAGAATGGATTTCTCCACCTGGTTGTTGTCCAGTTGCTGTTCCTGTTTTTCGGTCAACACCTGTTGCCCGCCAAGCTGCCCACGCAAGCGGACGATGCGGGCACATAACAGCAGTGTCAGCGCCACCCCGAGCGCGGTGATCAATGCTCCGGCAAGCCAGGTGACGATGCGTACACGGTTGGTTTGCGCCCTCAGCACGGCCGTGTCGGGAATGGTGGTGATCAGCCAGTGATGATCCGGCAGATTGACCTCGGAGCGCAGCGACAGTGAGCCGTCCAGGGGCGCCGAAGTGCCACGCAGGAACAACGGCGTTTTGCTGTGTCGCTCCAGGGTATCCACCCGGATGGTCAGCAGATTCGGCGATGCGTCTGGAAACACCGACGCCAGCCAGTCCTCGATCTTTGGTTCCGGAGATTGCGCGGCAGCCCGGGCGTGCAGGCGCGACACCAGGGCATCGTGCTGGGCAGAATAGGCCTGCTGAGCCAGCGTGCGGGTGTGGTCGGCCATCAAGTAGGCCGTGCTGGCGGTGACGGCGAGCCCGAAGGCCAGCACCAGAAGGGGCACCCAAAGAAACGGGCGCCACAGTGACCAGATGCGTTGAACCGGGCTTCTCTCGAAGTGGTTTGCGGAGCGAGGGCTGTCCATGGCCGGGTCCGTTCAGGCGATCAGCGATGTCCTTCACTGTAGACCAGTGTTGCCCGCAGCGAAACGTCCGCGTTCAGGAACGTGCGGGGCGGGCGCTGCCGTAGATCAACAGGAACACGCTGAATGCGGTGACCACCACGGACGGCCCTGCCGGAGTGTCCAGGTGCCAGGACAGGCTCAGCCCGCCGCCCACCGCGACGAAGCCGAACACCATGGCCAGCAGGGTCATGTGTTCCGGGCTATGCGCCAGACGGCGGGCCGTGGCCGCGGGGATAATCAGCAGCGCAGTGATCAGCAGTACGCCGACAATCTTCATGGCCACGGCAATCACCAGCGAGAACATTAGCATCAGCACCAGGCGCAGACGTTCCACCGGTATACCTTCAACCCGCGCCAGTTCCTCGTGAATGGTGCTCATCAGCAGACCTCGCCACAGCGTGGCCAACAACACCAGAATCACCGCCGCGCCGCCGTAGATCCACAGCAGGTCGTTGCGGCTCATGGCTAACAGATCACCAAACAGCAATCCGGTCAGATCCACCCGCACGTCCGGCATGAAACTGAGGGTGACCAGGCCGATGGCCAGCGCGCTGTGGGCGAGGATACCCAGCAGGGTGTCGGTGGCCAGGGTGCGGCTGCGGGAGAACAGCACCAGGGCAATGGCCAGTACCACGCAGGTGATGATCACGCCCACGTTCAATGGCACGCTGATCAGGAAACTCAGGGCGATGCCCAGCAGCGCCGAGTGGGCCAGGGTGTCGCCGAAATAGGCCATCCGGCGCCAGACCACAAAGCAGCCGAGGGGACCGGCGACCAGTGCAACACCTAGGCCGCCGATCAATGCGCGCCAGAAAAAGTCATCAAGCACGGCGTCAATGATGGGCATGGCCGCACTCCTTGTGGTCAGGGTGGCGCCCTGCGTCCACCACATCGCCGTGCAGATCGTGGTGATGGTTGTGGTGGTGATGGTAGACCGCGAGGCTGTCGGCAACCGGCTGTCCAAAGGTTTCGATGAACGCAGGATCGTGGGAGATGTCCGCCGGGTAGCCGCTGCAGCACACATGCTGGTTGAGGCAGATCACCTTGTCGGTGGCGGCCATCACCAGATGCAGATCGTGGGAAATCATGATGACGCCGCAGTGCAGATCGTCGCGGAGTTGACGAATCAGGTCATACAGCGCCGCCTGACCATTGATATCGACACCCTGGGCCGGCTCATCCAGCACCAGAAAGTCGGGCTTGCGTGCCAGCGCTCGCGCCAGCAGCAAGCGCTGCCGTTCGCCGCCGGACAGGTGATGAATGGAGGCGCCCATCAGGTGCCCGACGCCGGTTTTGTCCAGGGCCGCCTGGCACTCCTGCAGGCTGCGACCGCTCAGGCTCATAAACCGTTGCACGCTCAGGGGCAGCGTGGTTTCCAGGTTCAGGTGCTGTGGCACGTAGCCCACGGTGAGGCGGTCGGCGAGGGTGACCGAGCCGGAGGTGACCTTCTGTATGCCCAGAATCGCCTTGATCAGGGTGGTTTTTCCGGCGCCATTCGGTCCGATCACAGTGATGATATCGCCGCGATGCAGCGTAAGGCTGACCCGATCCACGATGGGGCGGCCGTCAAACGCAACGGTCAGTTGATCCAGTGTTACCAGCGGTTCAGTCATTGCCGGCGTCCGCCTGGCAGCGTGGGCAAAGCCCGGCCACTTCGATGGTGACGTCCTCGGGGCTGAACGCTTCGGCCGAGGCGGCTTCAGAAACCGCGCTTGCAACTGCGGGGGCTGTCAGCTCCAGCACGTTACTGCATTGGCGGCAGATCAGAAACAGACCGTTATGATTCTTGCCGGCGTGGGTGCAGCCAACAAAGGAATTCAGTGAGGCAATGCGATGCACCAGCCCGTGCTGCTGCAGAAAATCCAGGGCGCGGTACACGGTGGGCGGGGCGGCGTTGTGGCCATCTTCCGCCAGTACCGCCAATACATCGTAGGCACCCAGTGGCTTGTGAGACTGCCATATCAGCTCAAGCACCCGTTCCCGGGTCGGTGTCAGCCGGGCGTTGTTCTGCTGGCAAATGGCGCGGGCATCGGCCAGTGCCCGGGAAACGCAGGCATCGTGATTGTGGGGGCGATAGGGAAGAGCGTTGGCAGACATGGGGCGCTGTCCTGGAAAATTTGCAACATTATAACATTTGCAAAGGACAGTGCCATCCGCCAGATCCGGTCAGCGCTTCAATCAGCGAACAGCGTCTGCCGCCAGCGATTCCAGGTACTCCAGATTCGGAATCCACGCAGTATCCCCTTCCACCTCCACCTGCATCAGATCGGCAGGCCCTGCCTCGCCATCAAGACGGCGAATCTGCTCTTCGGTCAGGCGGGTCTGGCTGGGAATGCCCTGGGTTACCAGCGCCATGAAAGGCACTCGCTGGTGGTGGTCGCTGACCGTGTTCAGCACCACGATACGGCCGCGATTGTCACCGGGAATGGTGAGCGTTGCGCCGTTGGCGGCGTCGTAGGAAATCACCGGCAGCGCCAGTCCTCGCCAGTCGAGGTGGCCCACCAGCCACTCCGGCGTGTTGGCACCGGCATCGTTGCTGGCGTAATCCACCACCTCGGCAATGGTCACGTTGGGCAACAACAGCTGTCGGCCGTTCATCGGGATGATAACGCAGGAGAGGGTTTGGCTGTTTTCACTCATTACTCATGTCCTCAGGCGGAATCCCTGTTTTGCCGGCCTTTAAGCAGGCAGGATTCTTCAATCGTTTTGACCAGTTCCCGCGCCAGTTGTTCGGGTGTGCCACAGAAGGAGGCGCACCCGGTCGCGGCGACCGAGTCCGGCATGGAGCTGTTGCCGCAGCTTTTGCTTTCCTGCACCCAGATCCTGCTGCCATAAGCCTTCAGCATCGGGGCGGCAATAGCGCCATCGTTACCCATTCCGGAGAACAGGATAGCATGGCAGCGGGCGCCGAAATGATCGGCAACGTTGAGCAGGACCTGGTCGATGGAGGGCCCGAAGGGGCCCGGCCACGGCGAGTCCTTTTCGGCCAGCGCACCGGCCTCATCGAGGTTCCACTCCCGCTCCACTGGCATCATCACCACATCGCCGTTTCGGATGCGGTAGCCGGTGCGCGCTTTTTTCAGCTGATAGTGGGCGTGGCGGCCCAGTACCCGGGTCAGAACCTCGGTGAAATTGCCATCGATGTGCTGGGCGTATACGAAACCCACAGGCAGGCCTGCAGGCAGGTAATCAAGAAAGGTTTTGACCGCCGCCGGACCGCCCAGTGAGGCACCAAGAATCCAGATCTCCTCGGCTATGGAATCCGGCGCTGCCGGTGTGATCCATTGCGACAGCACGGGCGCCGGGGTGTCCGTTGGCTCCTGCCCGGCGAGTTCTTCCAGACTCGCTTCCGAATCCAGCTCCTCCAGGTGGCCCAGCTGTTGTTCCAGTTTGTTCAGCAGCCGCCGTTCCCAGCGGAAATAGTCGATGGAGCCTGGCTTGGGTGCCGGGTCCAGCCCGAACAGCACGGGTACATCGGTGTTTTCCAACAGGTGATCGAACAGTACCGGGTGGTCGGCTTCGTCTTCCAGAGTGATCAGCCAGAGGCTGGCCTCCGGAAATTCCGGGTAACCCTGCAGACGCTCCGGATCGCCGGAAAAACACACCTCCAGGCCGAACTTTGACGTGGCCGCCTGCAGACGGTGACGCTGCAGGACGATATCCGACACGATCCCGACCCTGAGCCGGCCGGCAAGGCCGGTCATCACTGATTACCGGTCAGCCGGGAAATGGTCTCAAGCAGCTCGGTTTCCTGGAACGGCTTGCCGAGATACTCGTTTACGCCGATGGCCAATGCCCGCTCGCGGTGTTTTTCCCCGGTTCGCGAGGTGATCATGCAGATCGGGGTGTCGCGCAGGTTGTCGTCGTGGCGCACAAAGCTTGCCACTTCGAAGCCGTCCATGCGTGGCATCTCGATGTCCAGCAGGATGATGTCCGGTTTGTGATCCTGCAGCTGCGCAACCGCATCGAGACCGTCTTTCGCGGTCACCACTTCCATGCCATTGCGTTCCAGCAGGCGCGAGGTGACTTTCCGCACGGTCACCGAGTCGTCCACCACCATTACCACGGTGGCGCGCTCAATGTAGCGGGCGGATTCGCGGGCTTTTTCAAGGCTGGCCAGACGCTGGCGCTCGGACAGAATGTCGGAGCGGATCATCGCCGGCAGGTCGAGAATCACCACCACGTTACCGTCACCCAGAATGGTGGCACCGGACACGCCCCGTACCGAGCTGAACTGCGGCCCGAGGGATTTAACCACGATTTCACGGCTGCCCATCAGGTTGTCCACCTGCAGGGCCATAGGCTGTTCCGCACCGCGCACCAGAATGACCGGCAACGGCAGGGCCTGGCCCTGGAGTTTCGGGTGGTGGTCACTGTTCAGCAGGTTGCCCAGGTACTGCAGGCGATACTGCTGGCCGGCGTACTCGTACATCGGGGCGTCCGGCTTGTAGTATTCCTCGAGCTCATAGGTGCTGACCCGCACGATACCCTCGATGGTGTTCAGCGGTATGGCGTAGAAATCCTCACCGGTGGAGACCATCAGTGCACGGTTGACCGACACGGTGAACGGCAGCCGCACCGTAAAGGTGGTGCCTTTGCCGACGGTGGAGTCAATGTCGAGGCTGCCGCCAAGCTGTTTGATCTCGCTGGCCACCACGTCCATGCCGACACCGCGGCCGGAAATCTGGGTGACCTGCTGGGCAGTGGAGAAGCCCGGTTGCAGGATGAACTGCAGGACTTCCCGCTCGCTCAGCTCTTCATCCTTGCCCAACATGCCCTGGCGGATGGCCTTGTCACGGATCACGCTGGACGGAATGCCGGCACCGTCGTCGATCATCCGCAGCACCACATCACCGCCCTCGCGGGTCAGTGACAGGGTGACTTCACCGGTGTCCGGCTTGCCGGATTTTTTGCGATCGGCCGGCGTTTCAATGCCGTGGTCCAGGGCGTTGCGCAGCATGTGCTCCAGCGGTGCAATCATCCGCTCGAGGATATTGCGGTCCATTTCCCCTTCCGGGTTGCGGACGTCGAATTCCACCTTCTTGCCCAGCTCGCCGCTGATCTGGCGAACGATCCTGCGCAGGCGCGGCACCATCGAGGAGAACGGAATCATCCGGGTCTTCATCAGACCTTCCTGGAGTTCCGTGTTGATGCGTGACTGCTGCACCAGCAGGGTCTCGGTATCTCGCACCCGGTCGGACAGGGTTTCCCGCAGGTCGGCAAGGTCTGACGACGACTCGGTCAGTGCCCGCGACAGCTGCTGGATCGAAGAGTATCGGTCCATTTCCAGCGGATCGAAATCGTCGCCGTAGTCCGGCCCGTGTTCCTTTTCCGCACGGAACAGGATCTGGGTTTCAGTCTCGATTTCCATGCGCCGTAACTGCTCGCGCAGACGCTCGATGGTGGCGGCCATTTCATCCAGGGTGTGGCTGAAATCGCTGCTTTGTTGCTCAAGGCGGCCACGGGTAATACTGGTCTCGCCGGCCAGGTTGACCAGTTCGTCCAGCAACGGTGCCGAGACCCGGATGGTTTCCTGGGCGGCACGTTGCGCCTCAGCGGCTTTTTTGCGCGGCTTGGCCAGGCCTTTTCCGGTCTGCGGAGCCGGCGCCGGTTCCGCTGGTTTGGTCGCCGCGGGGGCCGGCGTGTCGGTGGGCGGTTCCGGTTTTTGTTCCGGTGCCGGGGTCGGCATCGGGCTGCCCTGTTCAACGCTTTGGCGAATACCGCCCACTAACGCCACGATGGTGTCGTTGTCCGCGGTGATGGCTTGCCAGGTGCTGTCGTCCGGGGCGTTGCCACCGAGATCGATCAGCCGGGTCTCAAAGGCGTGGGCCTTGTCGCCCAGTTCGCGCAGCTGTGACAGCCGCGCGCCCCCCTTGAGTGTGTGCAGTGCCCGCTGGGCTTCCTGATTGAAATGGTGGTTGGTCGGTTCCTTGCGCCAGTCATCGAGCAGGTGCTCGAGCTGGTCGAGAATTTCCCCGGCTTCCTCCAGGAAAATCTCCAGGACTTCCGGATCCAACTCGGTCTCTTCGGATTCCGTCGGCTCAGCGTGAGTGTTCTCTGCGTCCCGATGGGCGTCGCGGAAGGCACGCCACAGATCGTTATCGGCAACCGGCTTTCCGCCTTCTTCCAGGCTGGTCAGCATCTCTTTCAGGCGGGTGAGCGCCCGGTCACTGAGGGTCAGCAGGATGGCCTGATTGCTGTCGCCGCTGATCAGCGGGTCGAGGGCATCGGACCAGGCTTCCGCGAGATCGGCAATCGGATCCACATCCGACAGTCGTGCACCGCCCTTCAGGGTGTGCAGCTCCTGTTGCAGCTGGGTCACCCCGGTGAGCTCGTCCGGTTCCTCGCGCCACTGGGCCAGGCACTCACTGATGGCGCCCTGAATCTCCAGGCCTTCATCGAGGAAGATGCCGATCAGTTCGTCGTCGGTGGCCTCGGGAATGGCCTCGGCCATGGCCGGCGACAGATCAAAGTCGTCGCTGTCTGCAGGCTCCGGCCGCGCTTCGGCCGGTTCCGCTGTTTCGGTCCGATCCTCTTCCGCCAGGGATTCACCGGCAAGAATCGCTTTCACCTGCATTACCAGTTCGTCTGCCGGCGGGCACGGTCGCTGGGTGGCGACCTGTTCCACCATCTGGGCGAGGCGGTCATGACAGGCGAACAGCAGATCGTTCATGGCGTCACTGGCGTCCAGCTGACCTTCCGCCACCTTCTCGAACAGATCCTCGAGAACGTGGGTCAGGTCGCCGATGGCATCGACACCGGCCATGCGGGCGCCACCCTTGAGGGTGTGCACATCCCGTTGCAGCTCGGCGGCAACGTCCCGATTGGAGGGATCTTCACTCCAGGTGTGCAGGGCGCTGCCGGTGGAATTGATCAGGTCGTAGGCTTCTTCCAGGAAGATGCCGATCAGTTCCGGGTCCATGTGAGACAGATCAGAGGCCTGGAGCTCGTCGTCGGCCTGATCCGGTGTCGGTTCGTCGTCACCTTCGGCGGATTCGTCCAGATCCGGCAGCGGCAGTTCGTCATCCGTGTCGGGCTCCGAGGTTTTGACATCGGTCACCGGCCGCGAGCCCGTCGCGCTGTCCATGTACTGATGGATTTCACCGATCAGATCCGGCGCCGGGCGCGGGGTTTCCTGTTGTTCCAGTGCGTCTACCATTCCGGCGAGGCGGTCATGGCTGCGGAACAGCAGGTCGGACAGTTCATCAGTAATCGATAGCCGTTGCTCGGTCAGCCCCTCGAACAGGGTTTCCAGTTCGTGAGACAGGTCGCCGACCGCGGGAATGTCCGCCAGACGAGCACCCCCCTTGAGGGTGTGCAGATCCCGCTGGAGCAGGCGTAACTGGTCGAAATTGCCCGTGTTGTCGCTCCAGCTCTGGAGCGTTTCCGCGGAACTGTTGATCAGGTCACGGGCTTCTTCCAGGAAGATTTCTGCCAGTTCCTGATCCGTTTCGTCGTCAGTGTCGGCGTCGTGTTGTTCCTGAGGCGGTTCATCACCGGCAAGGGTCGGCAGCTCGGCTTCGTCCAGGTCGAAACTGAGGTCGATCTCTTCCAGGTCGTTGGTGAACTCTTGCTCGAACGGGTCGGGTTCCTTCGGCGTGGGCTCCCCTGCGTCGGCAGCCAGGGCCTCCAGTTCGCCGATGAGTTCATCACCCGACTCGGTGGCCAGGCCCGCGGCGACCTGATCCATCATGTTGATCAGTTGTTCGTGGGCGGCGCGCACGGCCGTAAAGAGCGTGTCGTCCGGCGTCACATTGCCGCTGGCGGCCTGCTCGTACGTCTGTGACAAGGCCGCCGACAGGCCGGCCACATCGGCCAGGCCAGTGTCTCGGGCACCTGCGGTGAGCTGCTGGAGCTCGGTGCGCAGAGTTTCAACCGCAGCAATCCGCCCCGGGTCCGCGGCCCAGTCGTCCAGAATACGGTCGGCGTCGAGCAGAATGTCCAGCCCCTCATTGAGGAACAATTGCACGAGTTGCGGTGCGGACGGCTGGCTGGTCTGCTTGTTGTCGTCACTGGTGTAGCTGCGCAGGGTGTCGGCAGAAATCTGTGCCAGTCGCTCGAGGTAGTCGTCGGTGCCCGCCAGTGGTGCTTGCGGGTCCGCTCTGAGCTGGCTCAGGCCCTGATTGAGGAATTCACAGGCGTCGGCAATCAGCCCGGTGACTTCACGATCGGCCCGCTTGTTCTGGGCCCGCGCCTCCTTGACGAAACGCTCCAGCGGCGTAATGACCGCAGCGATGGGCGCGATGCCGGCAGTGTGTGCGCTGCCCTTGAGGGTATGAAGTGCCCGCGACAGATCGTCGGTGTAGGCCACGGTGGCCTTTTCGCCCGCGCCTTCCAGAAATGCCTGAAGTGTCTGCAGGTGCGTTTGCGCTTCGCTCTCGAAAATGCCCAGCAGAACCGGATCAACACCGTTGTCGTCGACATCGGAGATCAGCGACAGCAGTTCTTCAGTATCACTGTAAGCGCTGGTGTCGGTCGGTTCCGACGCCGGCATGCTGGTCGCGTCGGGAATCTCGCCGTTGGCAAGGGCGATGGCGCGGGCCTCGAGTGCGCTAATGTCCACGCTTGCTGCGCGGCGTTTTTCGAAATCTTCCACCAGTGTCGGCAGCACAGCGGTGACGTCGTCCAGCAGGGTGGCGATGTCATCGTTCATGAAGATGCTGCCATCGATGATCCGGTTCAGCATGTTCTCAACCGACCAGGCCAGCTCACCCACCACCAGGGCACCGACCATGCGACCGCTGCCTTTCAGGGTGTGGAATGCACGGCGAACTTCCGACAACGCGGTGCGGTCGTCGTGTTGCCGCAGCAGCATCGGCAAGTATTCGCGAATGGTGTCCAGGACCTCGCCGGCTTCCTCGATAAAGATCTCGAGAATCTCGTCGTCAATAAGGTCGTCATCGTCCTCGGCTGACGCCGATGCGGCGGCGACCGGTGCTTCGCCGACCTCGGGGGCGGGTTCCGCAACGGCGGTGTCTGCCGCATGTTCACCATCGGATATGCGCGTGGTGGACATGGCTTCGGCACGCTCGATCAGCTGTGCCACGTCGCCACCGCTTTGACCCTCGCGGAATTCGCGAATCAGTGAGGGCAGGCGGGCATTGACGTCGTCAATCAGTGAAAACAGCTCGTCGTTGGGCTTGATGGTCTGATCGATTACCCGGTTCAGCAGGCTCTCCACCGACCACGCCAGCTCACCAATGCTGGCAGCGCCCACCAGACGGCCACTGCCTTTCAGGGTATGGAACGCGCGACGAACTTCGGTCAGGGCCTCACGGTCGTCGTGATTCTGGCGCAGCCGTGGATAGAACTCGTGAATGGTTTCAAGAACCTCTTCAGCTTCTTCCACGAAGATGCCGAGAATCTCGTCGTCCAGCAGTTCGTCGTCGGAGGTCTTGTTTTCTGCGGCCACCGGCTGCTCTTCCAGCACCGGTAACTCTGTCTCCACCACGGGAACGTCTTTATCTCCGGCCTGCTGCCAGGTCGGTTCGGCGCCCACCGGGAAGCCCAGCGACGCCAGGCTGTCCTCGGCCACATGGAGAATGCTGTCGTTATCGCTGATACCCTCGGCCAAACGCTCAAGGTAGTACTCGATGCTGGTCACCGCGTCGGCCAGGGTATCGAGCTGTTTCCAGTCCGGTACCTGACGGCCACCGAGCAGCACGTCGGTGATGTAGCGCTCGGCGGAACCGAGCATGTCGGCCACCCGCTCAAGGGGAATGAGGCCGAGGCCGCCGCGAATGCTGTGCAACAGGCCGGGCACGTGTTCGATTTCCCGCACATCCCATTGGGAGGCGATGAAATTCACGATTGCAGTTTTCACCTGTTCCAGGGTGTTGCGGGATTCCCGCAGCAGCGCTTCACTGGCTTCACCCAGCTCGCGGCTGCCCATGTTGACGGTCTGTTCGCCATCGGCGGACTCACCGGTTTGCTGGTAACGATCGCTGTCCAGGCCGGCCAGGCTGGCTTCGACATAGAGCAGGGCGCCGGCGATATCCATCAACGTGCCGTCGTCGACGACGTCGGACTGGCGGGCCAGTCTTTCCACCAGTTCAATCTGCTCGTTCACCACCCGGCGTGGAATGCCCAGGCCCAGTACCGCCAGGGTATTGGCCACCTGTTTCAGGCCCGGTAGCAGGTCTTCAAGCTCATCGTTCTGGCGCAGTTCAGCGCGCACAAACAGATCCAGCTGATCCTTGAGTTTGGCCAGCTCTTCGTTGAGGGCGCTGACCACCGAGTGGATGGCTTCACGGCCGGGACCGGAGACCCGAGTGCGGGCGGCGTCCACGTCATCCTCGGACGGCAATGCCTGATCCAGCTGATAACGGCGGCGCAGGTCGGACACCAGCGGTGTGTCGAGATCACGTGCGCGGGCCACGTAATACAGCAAGTGCTTGAGCATTGCCTCGGGCACCGCCTGTTGCAGAATGTCCACATGCTCATCGGTGAGGCGGCGGATTTCCGCATCCAGTTCCCGCAGCAGGGATTTGACCGCGGTATTGACCGGGTTGGCGTGTTGCTGGAGGGTTTCCACGAACGCGCCGGCGGCCTTCCAGAGTTCGCCGCGGGGCGTTTTCTGGCACAGACGGATCAGGCGCTGGATAACCTTCTGCATGTAATCGAAATGGGCGTCCAGATCGGCTTCGCGCACCACGCCGGCGAGGGCAAACTGGTACATCTGGCGCAGCTTGCGGATGTGACCCAGTACTTTGGGGTCCTGCAATCGCTGGGAGGCATTGGCGGCGGCACGTTGCCGCGACGGGCCCAGGTCCGGCTTGAACAGTGAGGTATCCGACAGCAGGGATTCACCCCGAGCGGCACGCAGGTCGTTAAGCAGCGGCAGCAGCACCATGGGAAAGTCGTCCTTGCTGCTGGCAAGGTGCTCCAGGTACTGGGGCAATTGCAGGATGGCCTGCATCAGTACCTCAACGGCATCGTCCACGTTGGCAACGGTATCGTTCAGTACCGCCTGGGTGAGCTTCTCCATTTCCTCGGTCAGCAGGGCAGCGCCATACAACTCCACCATCTGCAGGGTGCCGTGCACCTGATGGAGGTAGTTGAGGCAGAAGCGAAGCCGCGCGGTATCGTCGCGGTTTTCGACATACGCTTCCAGTGCCTGCTGACCCTGGGTCAGCGTGTCCTGTATTTCGCCCCGAACCCAGTCCAGGGCGATGCTGTCATGGTGATTGCCCATAACCACTCCGGTTATTCTTCGTCAGTCTGGCGTTTGATCCACGCCAGCACATGTTCCGAGGGTACCCTCTGTAAGCCAGGGGGCTGCCAGTCGGTCAGCTCCCCCTGGCCCAGGACCAGCAACCCCCCGGGCGCCAGCCTCTCTGCAAGTCGCTTGACGATTTCCCGCCGGCGCCAGCGCCGGAAGTAAATCAGCAGATTCTGGCAGAAGATAATGTTCATGCCGTGCATGGGTGCCTGATTCAGGTCCAGCACGTTCAGTCGGGTGAAGCACACCCGCTCGCGGATGCCCTCAACCATTTCCACGGAGTTCCGCTCCGCCGGCCGGAAATACCTGGCCTTGAGATCGTCATTCATACCCGCCAGTTTGCGGGCGTTGAACAGGCCTTTCTGGGCTTTCTCAATCGCCGGTTTGCTGATGTCCGAGCCGGTCACGCCAAACAGCGGCGGAAGCTCCAGCTGGGTCATGCATTCGTTCAGCACCATCGCCAGCGTGTAGGGCTCTTCTCCGGTGGAGCAGCCCACGCTCCAGGCTTCCAGTGGTCGCCGTTTCAGCTGTTCTCGGGGCCGGGTCAGGACAAAGTCCGAGACGAACCGGAAGGCATCGGGATCCCGGAAGAACCGGGTTTCCTGAACGGTCAGGCGGTCAACCAGAGTTGCCCACTCGACAATGGCATCGGGGCCGGAGACGATTTTCTCGTAATAGGCCTGATAACTGCTGCACCCGATTTCGCGCATACGGATCCCGAGATTGGTCTCGAGAAACGAGCGGCGACCGGAGGAAAGCGTAATCCCGGTTCGGTGTTCCAGCAGTGTTTGCCACTGGCTGAACTGCGCCTCATCCATATAGGGAAGTCGGCGCAGGGACCAGATGCCCTCGGCAGTTGACAGGTCGTTGCGTGTTTCAGCCATAAACCGTCAGTCGCCTCGGCAGTGTGATCAGCCCACCACCGGGACGTCGCTGTCTTCCTCTTCGTACTGTTCCGACCCTTCTTCCTCGGGCAGGGTGAAGCCGGCAACGGAGGACCGCAGCTCGGACGCCATTTCTGCCAGGTTCCCGATGGACTTCGCGGTCGCGTTGGTACCGGAGGAGGTCTGGGAGGTGATTTCCTGGATAACGTTCATCGTGTTGGAGATGTGTGCTGCCGAGGACGACTGCTGACGTGCAGCGTTGGAGATGTTCTGGATCAGTTCCGCCAGAGACATGGATACGTTCTCGATTTCCTCGAGGGCGATACCCGCGTCCTGTGCCAGACGGGCACCACGGACCACCTCGGCGGTGGTGTGTTCCATGGAGATAACGGCTTCGTTGGTGTCGGACTGGATTGTTTTAACCAGTGCTTCAATCTGCTTGGTGGCTGCAGAGGAACGTTCCGCCAGTCGCTGTACTTCGTCCGCTACCACCGCGAAGCCCCGGCCCGCATCACCGGCCATGGAGGCCTGGATTGCTGCGTTCAGGGACAGGATGTTGGTCTGGTCGGCGATGTCGTTGATCAGCGATACGATATCACCGATTTCCTGGGAAGATTCACCCAGGCGCTTGATCCGTTTGGACGTTTCCTGGATCTGCTCACGGATGTTATCCATGCCGCGGATGGTGTTCTGTACCACTTCCGCGCCTTTCTTGGCGATCGCAACCGACCGCTCCGCCACCGCGGAGGATTCCGCAGCGTTGGAAGATACCTGGTCGATGGACACCGCCATCTCGTTAACCGCAGCGGAGGCGCCGGCAATTTCCTGGGCCTGGTGCTCGGAAGCATCCGCCAGGTGCATGGCCGTGGCCTGGGTTTCCTGGGCGGCGGAGGCTACCCGTACCGCGGTGCCACGAATCGCCTGAACCAGGCCGCGCATCTGGTCGATCGCGTAGTTGATGGAGTCGGCGATGGCCCCGGTGAAGTCCTCGGTAACCGTGGCCTCCGTTGTCAGGTCACCGTCGGCCAGGTCGGCCAGTTCGTCCAGCAGTCGCAGGATCGCGTTCTGGTTCTGCTCATTCTGTTCCTGGGTGGTTGCCAGACGCTCCTGGGCTTCGCGGTAGAGCACTACACCGATCAGGACAACGATACCGACCATGGCGGCCAGCAGGATAAACGCCAGTGTCGGGCTGATCAGCCGGGAGCCGGCCTGCCCGGTAAACTGGTTGGCCAGAACCGAGATGTCGTCCAGCAGGATCTGGGAATTCTGGAAGATGTCCGAGGCCGCGGTACGCACCTTGAAGAGGTCGGGAGAAGCTTCAAGGATGGCGTCAACGTTCTGGGACACGAACTCGAACAGTTCGCCGACCGCTTCCAGGCCGTAGATGGCGTCTTCGTCGTCTACGCGGGAGATGCCCATGGCGGGATTGCCTTCCACCTGGCCCTGCAGTACACGGCCAAACAGGCTGGCGTCACGGCCAAAACGGTCGGCGGCGATAACCGCGTCTTCATCACCGGAAAGAACGTTGTTGACCGAGCGTACGATCCGTTCCGCGAGCAGTGACTGGCGCTGGGCCAGTGCCACCTGTTCGGCCGGCGCGTTGTTGTCCAGCAGGATCTGTACGATGTCGTCGTATTCCACCTGCAGCTGGGGAATGGTTTCGTTCAGGGTGCGTGCCACTTCGTGGAGGCCGAGTACCGCATCGCGGGTGGAGAGGATGCTGTCGGCGTTGTCACGAACCACGTCCCAGTTGGTTTGCACGCTGCTCTGGCGGGCAATCTCGCTGGGAGGCAGGCCGGTTTCCGGGTTGCCATCAACCACGTAGGACCACAGTTGCTGGAACTCGTCACGGGAACGACGCAACTGATCGAACGCGGAGGCGGTGCCACCGGCGGCTTCGGTCGCGTTCTTGGCGATCTCCTGTGACAGTACCCGCAGCCCGGAGGCGTGGGCGATGTATTCCTGATCGTTCTGGCTGTCCTTGTTGATTATGAACAGAACCACAACAAGCAGGACGGTGAGTGCAATCAGTGCGGCAATCAGGCCGGCAACGAGTTTGTTGCCCTCCTGTCCCATACTGAATCTTCCGGCTGTGTTTTTCATTTTCTGGCTCCCGGCCTTTTCATTATATTGGCAAGTTTGCTTTTGCGAGCTTGGGCAGCAGGGATGATGCTCCTGCCATTGTCATCATCCTTACCACTGCGCAACGTCCAGAAACCGTTCGTCATCCACGAGGTCGGCGGCGGAGAACACTTTCCAGACTTCTTCGTTTCGTTCATAACCGCCATTCACAAACGGCTGAACGCTGCCGGGAACCCCTTCGGGCGAAGCCACGAAGTTGTCCCTGGCGAAATACTGCATACCGGACACGCTGTCGACCACCAGTCCGCTGAACACATCACCCTGTTCCACCACCAGCACCCGGCGCTCCCGCAGACTGCGTGAGGATCGGGGGATGTCAAAGAAACCAGCAAGATCAACAAGGGGAAGGAGGCGGCCACGAACATTGGCGGCGCCCATCATGAACGGCTGAACGCCCGGAATGTGCGTAAACCGGGGCACATGGAGAATTTCAGTGACCTCGCCCATGGGCGCGACGTAGCGCTCCCCTGCCAGCACAAAGCCGATGCCGTTCCAGAGTTCGACGGCTTCTTGCTGTTCCGGCAGACCGGCCGCCATGGACCGGCTGCGCTGGGCGATATCCGTCAGAACGGCAAAAGGGGCGGCCTGGGCGGACATGCTTACTCCACGGTTAGGGATCAGGCAATCAGACTGTTAATGGTCGTGATCAGATCATCTTCATTGACAGGCTTGACCAGATAGCCTTTGGCGCCCTGACGGGTACCCCAGACGCGGTCAGTTTCCTGATCCTTGGTGGTGACAATAACCACCGGAATAGAGGCAGTTTCCGGAGCGCGGGTGAGCTGCCGGGTGGCCTGAAAACCGTTCAGGCCAGGCATGACTACGTCCATCAGAACCAGATCCGGAGTTTCAGCGCGCGCTTTGGCGACGCCATCAGCACCGTTATCAGCAGTCATTACTTCATGCTGGTGCTTTTCCAGAATGGTTGAGATTTTTTTAACCTCGGTGGGGGAGTCATCAACAATCAGAATGCGGGCCATGATTTCCTCAGAGTTTCTTTACTTCGGCAGATTTACTGTTCCGCCTGCGGTACATACTGGCGGATGGTGTTGAGAAGCTCGTCCTTGCTGAACGGTTTGGTCAGGTACTGGTCAGAGCCGACAATGCGGCCCTTGGCCTTGTCGAACAGACCGTCCTTGCTGGAGAGCATGATGACCGGCGTCTTTTTGAAAGAGGAATTGTTTTTGATCAGGGCGCAGGTCTGATAACCGTCCAGGCGGGGCATCATGATATCGACAAAGATGATATCCGGCTGGGAATCGGCGATTTTCGCCAGAGCGTCAAAGCCGTCAGTTGCGGTGATGACCTCACAGCCGACCTTTTTCAGAAGGGTTTCTGCGGTGCGACGAATGGTCTTGCTGTCGTCGATCACCATAATCTTCAGATTCTCGAAGTTGTCATCCATTGTCCAACTGCCTTGCGCTCTGCGACTGTCATTATTTTAAACGTGGTCTTTAACACAAACCTTAAGGTTCTTCTTTATAGAGGATCGATCGCCGGATAAAAAGCACAACTTTGTGACTAAATGTACTTCTGCCCGCAACGTCACGTAATGCACAGCGGATTTCTCCGGATGCATTCAAAGCTCGGGTACAATACCATCTGTGTTCACAGCATAGCACTGATTCAATCCTTCGCTCTGCTGACCGGTTCGTGTTTTTAAACCCTGGAGCTCAAGAGGCATTATGACAGTCCGACTCGGGATCGTGATGGACCCCATCGAGAAGATCCACTTCAAGAAAGACAGCTCTCTGGCCATGTTGCTTGCCGCTCAGAAACGCGGCTGGGAAATCGAATACATGGAGCTGCCGAACATGTATCTGAAGGGCGGGCAGGCGAGGGCGCATACCCGTGACCTGACGGTGCACATGGATCCGGAGAACTGGTATGCCTTCGGCGCTTCGCAGGACCGGGCACTGGGCGACCTGGACGTGATCCTGATGCGTCAGGATCCGCCGGTGGATCGCGAATTCCTGATGGCCACCTACATCCTCGAGGCTGCCGAGCAGCAGGGTGCGCTGGTGGTGAATCCTGCGGCCACCCTGCGGGACTGCAACGAAAAGCTGTTTGCCGCCCAGTTTGAAGACCTGACACCGCCGCTGATCGTGACCCGTTCATCGGCCCGGTTCCGGGAGTTCTACGCCGAACATAAAGACATCATCATGAAGCCGGTGGACGGCATGGGCGGGCGCTCGATTTTCCGCATCAAGGAAAACGACGCCAATCTGGGGGTCATTATTGAAACCCTCACCCAGCACGGTGCTCATCAGGCGATGGCGCAGAAATTCATCCCGGAAATCAGCGACGGCGACAAGCGCATTCTGCTGATTGATGGTGATCCGGTGCCCTATGCCCTCGCACGTATTCCCTCCCATGGCGAGAACCGTGGCAACCTCGCTGCCGGCGGCCGGGGCGAAGGCCGTGAGCTGACCGCGCGGGACCGCGAGATCTGTGACCGTGTGGCGCCAGTGATTAAAGAGAAGGGGCTGATGTTCGTCGGGCTGGATGTGATTGGTGATTACCTCACCGAGATCAACGTTACCAGCCCCACCTGCATTCGCGAGCTGGATTCCGCCTTCGGCATCGACATTGCCGATCAGTTGATGGGCGCCATTGAGGGGCGGTTGAAGTAGCAATGGCTGGACAGGTAAGCGATTTCGACCGGTTTTCCTTCACGCTGTTTATGGCGCTGGCGGTTCATGCGGTGGTGGTTCTGGGGATAACCTTTGCGCCGGAGTCGCCGCGCTCGTCGGCGCAGACCATGGAAATCACCCTGTCCCAGTTTGACGACGAGACCGATCCCGACGAAGCGGATTTCCTTGCCCAGACCAGCCAACAGGGCAGTGGCACCGAGGAGGATGCGCGGGAGATGACCTCGCCCCAGCCCACGGACGTGAGCCAGCCCGAGATCGCCGAGGTGCAGCCGGAGCCACCGGCACAGACCGAACCGGTTACCCGCCGGGAGCAGGCCGTGGTGCAGACGCAGGCCGCTAGCCGGCGTCAGGTGAGCCAGCCAGACGAAACCGTGGAAGCCACCGATGAGCCCTTGCCGGTGCGCCAAAAAAAGAGTCTGATGGAACGTAGTCTGGAGATTGCCAGCCTGGAGGCGCGTCTGGATGCCCAGCGCCAGGCCTACGCGAAGAAACCGCGGGTGATGCGGGTGACCGCTGCCTCCACCCTGCGCTCAAGTAACGCCTGGTACGTGCAGAACTGGATCAGCAAGGTGACCCGCGTGGGCAATATCAATTACCCCACGGAAGCCCGACGGGCAGGCATTTACGGTACGCTGCGAATGCTGGTGTCTCTGAAGAAGGATGGCACAATCAAGGAACTGGTTATCCTGCAGTCGTCCGGAAGCACCGTGCTGGACGATGCCGCCATCGGCATCGTCCGCATGGCTGCGCCCTTTGCGCCATTTCCGGACGAAATGCGAGAAGAGGCGGATGAACTGGAAATCATTCGAACCTGGTCTTTCCAGCGGCGGGGGCTGACATCCGGATGACGGCATCGAAACACTCTCCCAACAGTCTGCGGCACCACTTTCTGGTGGCGTCGCCCTATCTTGAAGATCCGCGCTTCCACGGTGCGGTGATTTACCTGTGCGAACATTCCGACGACGGCGCACTGGGGCTGATGATCAACCAGCCGTTGGACATTCACCTGGGTGAGATCCTCGAACAGCTGGACATGGACGGCGGCGAGCTCGATCTGCCGGTGTTCAGTGGTGGTCCGGTGCAGCCTGAGCGCGGCTTCGTGCTGCACGGTCCGGGCACCACCTGGCATAACACGGCGCGGGTGACCGACGACGTCATGCTGACCACGTCGCGGGATATTCTGGAAGGCATTGGCGGTGGCGAAGGCCCGGACGAATTTCTGGTGGCCCTGGGGTACTCCGGCTGGGGTGAGGGTCAGCTGGAGGAAGAGTTGGGCAGCAATGCCTGGCTGACCTGCCCGGCCACCACTGACCTGCTGTTCCGCACACCGTGGGAAGAGCGCTACAGCGCGGTGTTGAAGTTGATCGGCATTGATCTGAACCAGCTGAGCGAGTCGATCGGCCATGCCTGAGGCGGGTAACCAGCGGGTGATGGCGTTCGATTTCGGCACCCGCCGCATTGGCGTGGCCACCGGCCAGCAGATGCTTGGCACCGGCCAGCCCCAGGCCATGATACCTGCCCGTGACGGCATCCCCGACTGGGAGGTGATCGCCCGGTTGCTGGCAGAATGGCAGCCGGATCTGGTGGTGGTTGGCCTGCCCCTGAATATGGATGACAGTGAAAACGACATGTGTGCCCGCGCCCGAAAATTCGGGAAACGGCTGCACGGCCGCTTCCATGTACCGGTGGAAATGGTGGATGAGCGCCTGACCAGTTTTGAAGCCAAGGGCGAGGTCATGGCCAGTGGTGGCAGCCGCGACTTCGGTCGCCACGGCGTGGACGATCGCGCCGCCGTACTGATTCTGGAAACCTGGTTTCGCCAACAGTGAGGGAATAGATGACCGCATTGCTTGATATGAACCGGCTGTTGGATGAACTCGAAGCCGGCCTGCGTGAGATTATGGCCGCACGGGGTGTGGCGTCGCCGGCACTGATCGGTATCCGCACCGGTGGTGTCTGGGTGGCGGATGTCATGCGCAAACGTCTGGGCCTGGAAGAGCCCTATGGCGAACTGGATATCTCCTTCTATCGCGACGATTTCAGCCGCATCGGACTGAACCCGAAAGTGATGCCCTCCAGCCTGCCGTTCAGCACCGAGGACCGCGACATCATCCTGATCGACGATGTCATTATGAGCGGGCGCACCATTCGCGCCGCCATGAACGAGGTCTTCGATTATGGCCGGCCCGCCAGCATCATTCTCGCCACTCTGGTGGACCTGGGGGCGCGGGAATTGCCGATCCAGCCGGATGTCACCGGCGAGGTGCTGGCCCTGGAGAGTCACCAGCGGGTGAAACTCCGCGGCCCCGAGCCGCTCCACATCGAATTGCAGGAAACCGGGCAGTAACCACCGCGAAACGACCACGCGCACAGGCGAACAGGCGACCCATGACTGTAGAACAAGCACCCAACCGATCCCTGCAGCTGACCGCAGACGGCCAGCTGCGTCACTTCCTCACCCTCGACGGGCTCGACCGCGCCCTGCTGACGGACATCCTCGACACCGCCGACTCGTTCATCGAAGTGGGCGAGCGCAGCATCAAGAAGGTGCCGCTGTTGCGGGGCCGCACCGTGGTGAACCTGTTTTTCGAATCCAGTACCCGCACCCGCAGCACCTTCGAACTGGCGGCCAAGCGGCTGTCGGCCGACGTGCTGAATCTGGACATCAACACCTCCGCCACCTCCAAGGGCGAGTCCCTCTCGGACACCCTGCTGAACCTCGAAGCCATGGCCAGTGACATGTTTGTGGTGCGGCATTCCCAGAGCGGCGCGCCGCACTTTATAGCCGAGAGCGTGACCCCGGGCGTGGCCATCATCAACGCCGGTGACGGTCGGCATGCCCACCCGACCCAGGCCATGCTCGACATGCTCACCATCCGCCAGCACAAGGGTGGCTTCGAAAGCCTGAAAGTCGCGGTGGTGGGTGACGTGCTGCATTCCCGTGTGGCCCGCTCCCAGATCCGCGCGCTCAACGAACTGGGCGCGGCGGAAGTGCGGGTGATCGCCCCCGGTACGCTTTTGCCGCGCGACGTGGAGAGCCTCGGCTGCTCGGTGGAATATGACATGCAGAAGGGTATGAAGGACCTCGACGTGGTGATCATGCTGCGGCTGCAGAAAGAGCGCATGGAGGGTGCCCTGCTGCCTAGCGAGCGGGAGTTCTACCGCCTCTACGGCCTCAATCAGGCCAAGCTGGCACTGGCCCATCCCCAGTGCATCGTGATGCACCCGGGGCCGATCAATCGCGGGGTGGAAATTGAGTCCGCGGTGGCGGACGGGCCGCAATCGGTGATTCTGGACCAGGTCACCAACGGCATCGCTATCCGTATGGCGGTCATGTCCATGGCCATGGGTGGGCAGGTCGCTGAGCGTAATCAGAAACAGGCCGGGAGGGCGCAGGCGTGAGCGTAACCAATGACACCCCCGGGCTGTCCCTGAAGATAACAAATGGCCGTCTGATGTTGCCCGGCCGTGAGGAATTGACCAAGGCGTCACTGGTGGTCGCCGACGGCGTGATCACTGCGTTGGGCGCGGCGGCAGACACCGTCAGCGCTGATGAGGTGTTCGACGCCGCCGGCAGCATCGTGGCGCCGGGGCTGGTGGATCTGTGTTGCAACCTGCGGGAACCCGGCAATGGCCAGAAAGGCAACATAGCCTCGGAAACCCGGGCCGCAGCAAAGGGTGGTTTCACCACTGTCTGCGCGTCGCCGGAGACCTCGCCGGTTAACGATTCCGGGGCGGTCACCCATCTGATCCGTGACGGTGCCCAGGCCCGTTCGCCCATTCGGGTTCTGCCCATTGGCGCCATAACCCGTGGCCTCGACGGTGAGCTGCTGAGCGATATGGCAGGGCTTGCGGGTGCCGGCTGTGTTGCCCTCGGTAATGGCAGTCGCGGGGTTCGCAATGCGCGTATTTTGCGTCGCTGCATGGCCTACGCCCAGACCTTCGGCATGACCGTGATGTTCAGCCCGGAGAATCAGGCTCTGGCCGCCGACGGCTACGCCCATGACGGTCTGGTGGCGTCGCGGCTCGGGTTGCTCGGCATTCCGGAAGTGGCGGAAACCACCGCCGTGATGGAGATGTTGCTGCTGGCGGAGGAAACCGGCGTTCGCCTGCACCTGAGCCAGCTGTCTTCGGCGCGCAGTGTCGACATGGTGGCGGACGCCCGCCGTCGTGGTATTGCGGTGACGTCGGATGTGGCCATGCACCAGTTGCTGTTCACCGAACATGCTCTGGCCGGCTTTGACAGCCGTTTTCACGTGCGCCCGCCGCTGCGGGCCGAGTCTGACCGGCAGGCGTTGCTGGCCGGTGTTCGTGACGGCGTGATCGATGCCATCGTCAGCCAGCATCAGCCTCACGATTCTGCGGCCAAACAGGCGCCGCTGGGGGCCACCGAGGCGGGGCTGTCCACCATCGAGAGCGTGCTGTCCATGGGGCTGATGCTGGTAGACCGTGGCGAACTCAGCCTGCCTCGCCTGCTGGCGGCGCTGACCCGTGGTCCCGCGGCCATCCTCGGTGAAACGGCCATTCTGGCGGAGGATGAGCCCGCCAACCTGTGCGTGTTCGACCCGGATGCCCGCTGGACGCCGGACCCGCACACCCTGGTTTCGGCCGGGCGCCACGCGCCGATCCTGGGCAATGCATTGCCCGGTGTGGTCCGACTTACGCTTTGCAACGGGCACCTGGCCTGGGGCGGGGATGCCCGCTGAGGGCTGCCCATTCCGGAAATGCGGCAGAGGTTGCCCAACCTCTGTCGAACCCATCACAGATTCTCACCTTTTTGCTGAAAAGCCCTTGAAGGCAGGCACCTGTGCCAACGTATTCTTGTGGGGACCGACCTAACCTCGGTCAAGGAGCTCACGATGATCGGATACAACAGGATGTGTCTGACGTCTGACAATAATAATTCAGGAGTTATCCCCGTGAAATCAGCTAACCTCCCGCACAGGGTGGCCGCCGCGGCCGCGTTGTGTGTCAGTCTCTTGCTGGCGCCTGTCAGCCAGGCCCAGGAAATCCCTCTCGAAAGAAGCTTTTGTGTGTTTGACCCGGTGGGTGCCAATGGCCCGCTGTTCGCCATCACCAAAACTTTCCAGCCCGTCGCCCTCAAAGAAGGCATCAAGCTGAATCTGCGCGCCTACACGGATGAGAAAGTGGCCGCGGAAGACTTCAAGGCCGGCCAATGCGATGCGGTGCTGCTGACCGGAACCCGCGCCCGTGAATTCAACAAGTTCACCGGTTCTCTCGAGGCCATGGGCGCCGTGCCCGGCGAAGAGGAAATGCGCCTGCTGTACAACACCCTCAGTCAGCCCAAGGCCCGCGAGCTTCTGATTGATGGACCTTACGAGGTGGCCGGGGTGTTCCCCGGCGGGGCGGTTTACCTGCACACCCGTGACCGCGCCATCGATTCGGTGGAAAAGCTGCAGGGCAAGCGTATAGCGACTCTCGACTTTGATAGCGCCTCGGTGCGCATGGTGCGTCATGTAGGCGCCTCGGTGGTAGGGTCCAACTCCGCCAACTTTGCCGGCAAGTTCAACAACGGCAGCGTGGATCTGGCCTATGCGCCGGCTGTGGCCTACACCCCCCTTGAACTCTATAAGGGCGTGACCCCGAACGGTGGCGTGTTCAAGTACGCCCTGGCCTACATGAATTTCCAGGTGATCATCCACCGTGACCGTTTCCCGGATGCGGCCGGCCAGATGGTGCGGGACCAGTCCATCAAGCGCATCGATGAAGCCTACAAAATCATTGCTCAGGCTGAAGCGGAAATCCCGGACGACGTGTGGATGCACCTGCCACAGGAAGACACGGCGGAGTACGACAAGATGCTGCGCAACGTGCACCTGTCATTGCTGGAAGACGGTGTCTATGACGAGCGGGCGATCAGACTGATGAAGGCCATTCGTTGCCGCGTGGACGGTGCCCGATCCGAGTGTGCGTCCTGAGAAGGGTTTGCGCAGAAATGCTGAAGAGAAACGGTGAAAAGGCCCGCAGGCGCGGGCCCGATCCGATCAGCTGATCGAGTCTTTCAGGGCCTTGCCGGCCTTGAACCCGACGGTCTTGCTGGCAGGAATCCGGATGGTGGCACCGGTCTGTGGGTTGCGGCCATCGCGGGCTTCGCGGGCGCGAATGTTGAACGTGCCGAAGCCGATCAGCGTGGTGTCTTCGCCCCTGGAGGCTGCAGCCGAAATCTGGTCCGTGAAGGCAGTGATCACCTCGCTGGCTTTATCGCGGGTGAGGCCGGTTTTGTCGGCAATGGCGGCTGCCAGTTCAGGTTTGCGCATCGGGTACTCCTTGTTGTCGTTGTTTTGGTTATACACCAGCGGCAAGCCAGCCGCCGGCTGAACCAATCTATAGTGGTTCCGGTGCGTTTGTGCAAACCCGCGCCGGGGAAGTCAGGGCAGCCTT
The DNA here is from genome assembly GCF_023156235.1 of Marinobacter goseongensis. Lineage (GTDB taxonomy): Bacteria > Pseudomonadota > Gammaproteobacteria > Pseudomonadales > Oleiphilaceae > Marinobacter > Marinobacter goseongensis. Next base: position 301,431 of record NZ_JAKZAI010000004.1, read on the forward strand.
CGCTGCCAATTGCGGTGCGGTTCTCATAAAAACACGGGGTTGTCCGCCATAATGCGCACCTGGTTACATACTGTAACAGAGTGCGGGTGACAGACCGGACGGCCCGTTTCTCTCGAAAATAAGAAAACAAGGTGCAGAAGTTATGACAGATCTCCAGCAAGCAGCCACATCGCGGTTGCCCGGAATGGCCCGGCTGCGCGGACTGACCGCCGCCGTCGTCGCCAGTGTTGCACTGAGCGGTTGCGGCGTGGTGAATCACATGATTTACAAAACCACCGGCGACGTCATGCAGGGTTTTTCCAAAAACCACACGGTGCCTTACCTGCTGGAGAGCAGCGATCTGGCGATGGGGTGCTCCATGAGTGAGGCCACCGCGCCGCTGTTGATGTCGTTCGGCCGTGTAACCAGCGAGCCGGACCAACTGGCGGTGATGCTCTATCTGTCAGCGGGTGGCTGTTCCGAGGAACATGCCCGGGAATACGAACTGCAGGGACTGGCGGCACTGCGCGCGATGAACGCGGACAGCGCAGAAGACGCCATGATCCGCCAGAAGCGGGCCCATGCTACCGCCGCCAAGCGATATTTCCGGGGTTGGCAGCACCACAACACCTTCTACGGCGAGCCCGGCAACGGCGAATGTCCCGACTTCGACGACGATCTGGACGAATTTATCTACCTCGCGGGCCTGTTGTCCGGTCTTCAGGCCCTGAATGCCGAAATCCAGTCCACCTCGGCCATCGGCGTGCCCAAGAACGTAGGTTCCATGGTGGCCCGCGCCACCAGCTGTCTGGACAACGAAAAATGGTGGGGTGCGCCGATGGCCCTGCGCGCCACCGTCTGGGCGATGATCCCCGGCGCCACGCCGGACGGTGAGGATCCCTTCCAGCGACTGGAAATTGCCGACCGTCAGGGTGAGGAAGCCGGCGTACGCATCAGCCATGTGTTCCACGCCCTTTCTGCCCAGAACAAGGGCGATAACGAGCGTCTGCGCGACGTGATCCGCAATCACGCGGAATCCCTCGACGAAACACCGTCCAATGAACAATGGCGCTTTGTTGATGCCATGGCAACGCAGATGATTGTGGCCATCTCCGACCGCATGTGGGTCGAGAGCAATGGTCATCGTACGCCGATGGGCCAGTTGGGGACCTTCTGGGATGACGAGGGCGACGCCGTCGAAACCATGGATCTGGACGATTTGCTGTAACCACTATGCCTTCAGAACGCGCGGTTGTGTCTCAGGTTGGTTTTCGTCGCAGCGGGCTGGAGTGGCTCTCCTCTCTGCCCGCGTGTCTGCTGCTGCTGTCGGTGGTGCTGTTTTCCACCAGCAGTGACATCCATAACCAGATGTTGCGGGGTGGGGAGCAGTTGTGGAGTGGCTATTACAAACTCCGCATGGACCCCGTACAACCAACCTGTGATCCCGGCCGGGATATAGACGCAGCGGTGCAGAAGGAGTTGGCGGATGACAGCGCCGCGGATCCCATGGCGGCTCTGTTGGGCTCGGTCGAGAAAGACCCGGCCGACGTGCGCCTGGCCATCGAACGCTCGGTGGCGAATTGCCAGGCCAGCTTCGCCAGTTACGAGGATCTCACGGACAAACTGACGCCCGGGGTCAAAGCTTACCGCGCGGTGGAACTGTTCGTGGCGGACCTGATTGCCTTTGGCCTGGAGTCGCAGCGCTTTATCCTGGTGATTCTGGTGATGCTGTGCGCCGTCACCGCGACCCTGACCCGTCATCACATCGCCATGCGGGCCATGGAAACCCGCCTCGATTACACCGTTTCCCACACCTTTCAAACCGTGGCCAACGCCATGCTGCTGGGCTCGAGCGTGATCTTCCGGCAATCCAGTATGGCCAGTGAAACGCTGATGTCTGGCGAGGAACTGCTGCTCCATAACCTGTGGATTACCGGCTTCGCCTGTCTCACCCTGGCCAGTCTGTTCCGGCTGATTCGTGTACCTGACGATCTACGGCCAGGCGGCAGCCTGAACGAGGCCATGCTGGCGGTGCCGTTGTACACGGTCATGTGCCTGATCTCCGGTACCTATTTTGCGCTGATCGGTCATGCCTCCGGCATTGGTATCTATCTGGGCAAAATGATGGAGCTGTCCGACATGTTCCTCAATGTCGGGCTCTATGTCTGGGTCGGCATGATGCTGAAGCAAACCCGCCTGGCCACGCTGGTGTTCAATGTGTTCCGGCCGTGGAAGATGCCGCCGGAGATGCTGGCGCTGGTGGCCGTGCTGGTGGCGGCCATACCCACGGCCTACACCGGTGCTTCCGGTATTTTTGTCATCGCCGCCGGTGCGGTGATCTACAGTGAACTGCGTGCCGCCGGTGCTAGGCGTCATCTGGCTCTGGCCGCCACGGCCATGTCCGGCTCCCTGGGTGTGGTGTTGCGGCCCTGCCTGTTGGTGGTGGTGATCGCGTACCTGAACCGTGAAGTGACCACCGACGAGCTCTTTGGCTGGGGCATCTGGGTGTTCGTGCTCACCGCCACCATGTTTGCCATGGTCGCGCTGACGGTGAACCGCCAGAGCGAGTTCAATCTGGCGCCGTCTTCGCAGGCCTTTCCGGCGATGATGCAGGCGCTTCGCCCACTGATTCCCTATGCCCTGGTGATCACCGGTGTGGTGCTGGTGTACCGCTTCGCACTGGATGTGAAGATGGACGAATTCTCCGCGCCACGGTTGCTGCCGGTGATCATGCTGGCCCTGCTGGTGTACGAACACGTCACCCTGAAAAACCGGAAAGCGCGCGCCAGCGGCGAGGTTCACCATCAGGGCCTGGAGCGCAGCATGCGCTCCGCCACCAACGACACCACCGCCGAAATCGGTGCGCTGCTGTTACTGCTGGGCCTCTCCGTCAGCATCGGTGGAGTGATCGAACGCTCCCACATCATGGAAGCCTTCCCTCAGGCCTTTGATAGCGCCTGGTCGGCCATGCTGCTGATGGTGGTTATCCTGGTGATCCTCGGCATGATCATGGACGCTTTTGGCGCGGTGATCCTGGTCACGGCCACCGTGGCCACCATTGCCTACAACAGCGGTATTCACCCCATTCACTTCTGGATGGTGACCCTGGTGGCGTTCGAGCTCGGCTACCTGAGCCCGCCGGTGGCGCTCAACCACCTGCTGACCCGACAAGTGGTGGGCGAAGCGGAAGTGCTGGCGGCGCAGCAGGAGGAGGGTACGTTCTATCAACGCCACGAGCGCATCATCATGCCGCTGATCGCCATGGGCATCTCGCTGGTGCTGGTGGCGTTCGTGCCGCTGCTGTTCTACGCCTGACAGTATATTTGGGCTGCCATGCTCCGGACGTTTTACCGCATTGCAGCCCTTTCTTCACGGCACTCATAAGAGCCCATTTCAAACTCCCGGCAGATCCAGGGCCGGTTGTCATAGATGGTGCACAGGAAGGTTTCCCGATCCAGGGCCGAGCACCAACCATCGGCTAGTCGCTTCATGGTTTCACCGCCCCATTCATCGAACGCAATATGTCGCTCGGGAACCCCGGTATCGGAAATGATCATGACTTCGAGACGGCAGCAACAGGCTTCGCAGTTCGAGCAGGAAATGTCCGGGGCGGTTACGTTTTTCAGGGGAATCTTCATGAATACGGGATCGGCTCACGGTCGTCATGGGGCTTCAGTGTTCGCCATCCTATCAAAACGCCGGGGCGGGTGCGTGACCGTTGGCGCGCCACTATGGACGTTGCTGGTCAAACGCCCTTGCCGCGTCCCGCTCTCCGGGTGCGTAGTGCTGTTGCAGTAAGATCTCAATCTGCCGGTCTTTCTCCGCCTGGTCCAGGCCGGCGTTATCGATCAGGCGCTTTTCCGCCTGAAACGCCTGGTAGCGCTGTGCCCACGCGTTCTCGAACTCTGCCAGCTCGGCCTGCGCTTCCGTCTGGGGCGCACCGCGCTCTGTGGTGCTATCGTCAGCAGCGGTCCCGTTTTCGGGTTGGCCGTCATCGGTGTCTGCGAACAGCCGGGCGGAGAGCTCCGGTCCGAACCATTCCTCACGCAACTGAGTGAGCCGCGCCTGGGCCTCCTGCTGGTCAGCCATGGTGGTGACCGGCCCAAGGTCCTTCATCAGGCGAGCCTCCGCCTGTTCCAGGCCATAGAGGTGGGTGATGATGAACGCCAGGTCTTCCGCTTCCGCTGTGGAGAGCTCCCGTTCGATCAGACTGGAGAGTGTGTCGAGGTCTTCGCGGCCGAGGTGTTCCGGCATGCTGGCCACGAAGGCATCAATGGCGGCACGGCCCTCCCGGTCCAGCGTGAAGTCGTACTGGAATGACGGCGCGACGCTGTTCTGAAACACCTCGCGCAGGTGTTCGAGTTCTGCTTCCTGTAACCTGGATGCCGGTTGAGCAGCGGCGTCTTCTGTACCTTGGTCGCCGGTCGTCGTTGCAAAGACTGGGGGCGCGGTCTCGGCTTTGTTCTCTGGCTCCCGGCGGTCGGCAGGGTTCAGAGAAGCCGTTTGAGGCGTTACAGCGGGGGCGGGTTGCACCGCGCGGTTATCGCGCTCCGGCGCGGCAAAAAAGACGTAGGTCAGCAGCAGGCAGACACTGCCGACCCCAAGCAGGGTGACGCCTGACCGTATTATCGCTGACCCGCTGTTTGCCGCCATGGTTCTTTTAGTCCGTGGGTCGGGTAACGTGTTGATCGTTGAACACGATCGAGGCGTTGTCGGCGAGTTCTCCAAGTTTCTTGTCCAGCTTCTGGCTCACCAGCTCCGCCCGGATCAGCTCCCGTTCTTCCTCGTAGCTTTGCTTCGCCATGACCTGCTTGTCAATTACCTGAACCACCTTCCAGTAGCCATCCTGGAACACCGGGTCGTCGGCAAATTCGTTCACCGCCAGCTGCCGGACGATGGCGTTCACTTCCGGCGCAATGTCAGTATCCCGCAGCCAGGGCGTCTCGATCACGTCTGCATCGCTGGCGCCTGCATCGTTACCGGCTTTGAGGGCGCTGAGGAACTTCATCGCACGGTCCGGGTCGGTGGTGCGCCAGATCATGAAGCGGTACATGGCCTGCTCGCGTTGCTTATCGTAGTACTGGCGTATGTCGGATTCGTCAATCTCGATGGCGGCCATCAGCTGTTTGACGTACAGCTGTGCCAGCAGGGTTTTCTCGGCCATCGCCATTTCCACTTTAACCCGCTCGGACTCGTGCAGGCCCTGCCGGGTTGCCTGCTGCGCCAGCACCTCCGTCATCACCAGATCTTTGGCCGTTTGCTGGCGGTTCATCTCGGCATCAAAGCCGTCGTCGTAGGCCTGTCTTTCGGTGGTGTCCTGCGCCCGGGAACCCAGCAGGAAGTGGTAGAGATTCGCCCCCAGCGGCGTCCCGTTGACCGTGGCGAACACCTCCGGGTCTTCGGTATGGACTTGATGGGTGGATTGGTGTTGCTCGTCCGCCTGCAGGCAACCGGCAAAAACCAGCAGAAGGCCAAGCGCCTGGGGCCACATCAGTTTGTTCATTCATCGCCTCAACTTGGAAAAGGGGACGGCTCCCATACGAAAATGAGCAAGCCAGTTTGCCTGGCTTGCTCACCCGGAATTCCCTGTCCTGAAGTGCGTTAATCAGAGCGCAACGCGCCGTGAATTACAGGAAACGCCTGACGTCGTCGTAAACGCCTTTCCAGACCATCAGCGTCAGGTGACCCACACTGGACGTACGGAGGCTGTTTCCGCACTTTGCATTGGTCTGCGGGATGATGATCTCATCAAGGGCGGACCACAGGGACACATCACACCCGCGGCCGTTGAGAGACTGCAGGAACGAGGAATTGTAACGCATCTCGGAACAGGCCGGGCTCCAGCAGCCGTAGGCCCAGGCCGTGCCCTTGTGGGGCGTACCGAGTGTGACCAGGCGGTTGGTTGCCGCAGAGCCACCTTCGAATACCCGGTACCAGCGTGAGACCAGGCCCCCGTTGGAGTGGGCAATGATCTTGGCCTTTCGCCAGCCGTGGTTCGGGCGGATGTTGTTGACGAACGCCTTCAGCTCCCGGGCGCTGGTCTTGTTGCTCTTGCCCAGGCTGTTGTAGCCGAACTTGTACAGGGCGCAGGCCGGTGTGCCGTCGTTCTTGAAGCGGTTGATCATCATGTCAAACTGCGACTTCCAGCCTGAATATCCGTGAACGAACACGATCGGATCGGCGTTGCAGGCCGCCTGGGCAGAGCCGGCGAAGAGCAACGATGCCAGCAAGGCCAGCATGGACAGCTTTTTGATGGGGTTGATCATGGTGTTGTCCTTTGTTGTATTTATTTTTAACGTGTTGGGCTTTGGAAACGTTGAAACTACAGCCACGAAATAGTCTCACCGGAGGGGCTCGGTGCCACTCCGGTTGATCAAATTTAGACCAGTGCTCGCGGCATCAGCCATCACCCGTATGGGTGATCCTGACGAGGATGTGACCTGGTTCACTAATCAGGGGGGTGGCAAAGCGCCGGTGTAGAAGGGAGCGCAGTCGTTGTTGGTGACGGCTTGCACGCCGCGCTCGACCAGGTTGAGCATCGGTCCGGTTACCGCCACCAGAACATTGGGCTTGTCGATTTTCGGGTCGTGGAACGGACCGGTGATCTGTTGCTCAACCACCGCACACCCTTCGGAGTCGACCACCGCCACCTTCAGGTGGTGGAAGCTGGCGTTGCCAAAGTCGAGGCCACCGCTCAGCGCGAGGCGGTGTTTCGGGGTGCGGAAGGCCACGTCACGAGACCGGGCCACACCGGCCTCAATGGCCCATTCCGACACCATCTGTTCAATGGTGGTGCTGCCCTCACTGCCTGCCAGTAAACCGGTGAACGCGTAGCCCCGGGTCACGGCAAGCCCCACCGGCCCGGCCAGAAACACGGCCCCGACATCGATCAGGTTGAAGCGTTGGGTTTCGGTGTAATCTTCCAGCTGCTCATCCAGATCATAGCCCTGAAAGGTCAGTTCGGTGGCGCTCATGGTGAGTTTGCCGCTGGCGCTATGTCGTAGCGCTGGCAAGGACGCGCCAGCGGCCTGCAGGTCAAGCTCAAGATCGATCTTGCCGGTGGCCTGCTGATCCGGATTCAACAGCCGGATGAAGGCGCCGAAATCGAACCCGTCCAGCCGCTGCTCAATCCGAAGGGTGGGTGGGCCGGCCGAAAAATCCGCTGCGATTCGCCCCGACAGCGCCCCATCGAACGCTACTGCGGTTAGCGGATCCAGAGTGAACGCGCCCTGGTCACCCTTCAGTTCGACCGACAGGTCAGAAAGCCGGAACCGGTCCCTGCTGAGCGATTGGCATTGCATGGCGCCTTCGGCTGCGAGCGTGGCCAGCACCTGATCAACCGTCCCTCCGCCATGGCGGAGGACGTGCAGGTTCACATCGCACTGCGCCATCTGCCAGTTGGTTTCTGTGGTTCGGTCCTGATACCGGAGGCGGGCATCGGTCACCCGCAGCTGCTGGAGCGAGAGGGCCCCGAGCTGCCCGGGATCCGGTCGGGCGAGGTTCAATTCACCCGAGCGGTTCTGCTCGACGGTCAGTTGCGGTTGATCGAGGTGCACGGTCTCAGGCTGCAGCGTGCCCCTCAGCAGCGGGGTGATGGCAAACCCGACCCGAAGGCTTTCTGCCGTGGCCACGGCCCGGTCCTGGTGGCGTACTTCCAGTTTCTCGACAGCCACGCCGGGCCCCGGCAGCAGGCTGAGTCGCGGCGAACGATGGATCTGCACCTCCATGCCGAGGGATTTACTGAGCCGGGCTTCGAGTTGCTGCCGGATCTGGTCGCTGTCGATCAGCAGCCAGGCCGCCAGGGCCACGGCCAGAATCAGCAGCGCGACCAGCGCCAGAACGATCCTGACCACGTTCCGAAATGGATGATTGCCGATTGGCATCGTCAGACCTCCCTGTCGTGCTGCCCTGCAGGTTGCATCTCATCCAGTTTAGAAACACCTCGCCGATCTGCGCAACGCTTTTTCTCAGACCCCGGCGGGTTCCTGAGTTAACCGCTCCCAGGTCTGAACCATCAGTTTTTTGCCGGTACCCCAGCGATACCCGCCCAGCGCGCCACTTTGCTGAATAACCCGGTGACAGGGTATCAGCAGGGCCACCGGGTTCGCGCCAATGGCGTTACCCACCGCGCGTGCGGAGTTGGGGGCATCCAGCGCGCGCGCAATCTGAGCGTAGCTGGCCAGCGCGCCCGGAGGTATGTGCAACAGGGCCCGCCACACTGCGATCTGGAAATTGGTGCCGCCAACGTGGAGCGACAGTGGCCGGTGCACCGACCCCGCATCGCTGCCGAAAAGCGCCTCGATCACCCGGCGCGGTGCCTCGGGGTTTTCCCGAATGACACTGAGCGGCCAGGCCCTTTGCAGACTCGCCAGCAACGTGTCCAGGTTCTGAAAGTCCATGAATTCCGCGCGGCACACACCGCGCGGCGTGACAGCCACAAACATCGGCCCCAGTGGGCTGGGATGCACGCCGTATTCGATCTCAAGCTGCTTTCCCTGGGATTTGTACTCGCCGGGGGTAACCGCTTCCAGCTGCACAAAATGATCATGCAGCCGGGAACTGCTGCTTAACCCGAGTTCAAGTGAGGCGTCGAGCAGAGAGCGGGTCTGAGCCAGCAGGGTCTTGCCACGTTCCAGTGTAAGAACCTGCAAGAAGCGCTTAGGTGTGGTGCCGGCCCACCGACAGAACAGCCGCTGAAAGTGAAACGGACTCAAATGCACATGGGCGGCAACCTCTTCCAGGCCGGGCTGTTCCGGGGCATGAGCGACAAGATACGCCATGGCGCGTGCGATTCTGTCGTAGTCTGTCATGGCGCAATCTCTCAATCACGATTTATGGGGGCACTCGCTATCGTAATAGGCCCGGCGCTGACTGCCGACCCGAATCTTGCGGTATCGCAGCTTGTGCCCGTTTTCAGAAGTGTCCGCAGCAGCGGGGCAGAACGCCACTCGCGTTGGATTTCGCCAGGCCGGCTACCTGGCCATAAACCGCTGGTAAACCGACTCGTAGCGCTCGGCGGAGGCTCCGCTCAACGTCGACTGATACAGTTCCTTTGCCCGGGATTGCACCTTGAGTTCGGTAAATCTTACGTTCAATAATTCGATGATATCCCGGCCCCGGTCATCCCGAGTGCAGGCATAATGCAGTTGGCTGTATTCCGGCGTCTCGGTCAGCGGTCTGAAGGTGAAAGCCTTACTGGCCTTCTGGTCGGGTGTTAACTGATCCACTTCGGAGGCGGTGCCCAGTATGGCTACCAGTCTGCCGGTCAGAAGCATGCCAGCCAGCACTTCGTTGGTCCTCGCACTGCCATACAAGTCAGTATTCTCCGGGTTGTCCTCCTCGTAGGTCCGCAGTAGATCGTCCACCGGTTTACTGTAAGTGCGATGTTTCAGATACCCGATAGGGCCAAATCCGGAGCTCAACACGGCAACCAGGCTGACCGGCCGGTTGGGGTCAGACTGATCGCCGGGCAACCTGGGCAATGCGTCTGTGCGGACGATCAAACCCTGTGACAGCATGGGAATAATCGGTCGGGAAAAGTGAAAGAAAGGCGCTCTTTCCGGGGTTTTGATCAGTGCCTGTGAACAAAATGACCTGCCCAGTTTCGCGTTGTACAGGATCCGAGAATAGTTTGCCTGAGTGAATCGATGATCGTACTCGGGCAACCCTTCGATCAGTTCACTGTGCAGTTGGTCGAAATAGCCAAAGTCGCCCCTGTCTGGATGCTTGTGAAAGGGCGGAAAGTAGGGGGCCAGCCATTCAACGACCTCCCGTGATTCGGTGTTTTCCTGGCTTTTTGCGTTTTCCATCAGGCCCAGCAATACAACCACTGCCCCCAGCAGGCCTTTAAAGAGAGGTGATTCAACGGCCGCCGGGGTGCGCCTGTGCATTGGATAGATCCTCGCAAGGGGTTAACGCCATACCAATCACAGCGCCTGAGACACCAAGCGACTCGGCCAGGTGCAACCCTACGGAAGGCTGCGGAGCGTCTCACGCATCCGCTGGCCTGACTCGTTAATTATGGCCGTGATGGGAACAACTGGCCACATACCAATACACCCTTGTTCATTGAAGGAAACACAACCAGCAGCACCCATAACCCACCCCAGATCATTCGCTGGTACAACCAGGGCGCTGTGAAATCGGGTTTCATTGATCGCTCCCGGCTTTCTATTCGCTCAGGCAACCCTGAGCCTCAGCTGCAGTATGGCGCCCGCTCCAATACCCGAAGGGCCGCATCAAACCCGGAATTTTCAGATCGTTTCCGCGAAACCCAGCGACGGAAAGAGAAACGGTTGCAAGGATGCTCAGCCCCATACCCACCAGCATGAAAATATTGTTGAGGCCATCGTCTGAAAGGTAAGGGATGCTCGTGCCTGCGTCACGAACCGCAATACGAATCCCTACAGCCAGTGCCGCCAAAAGCATGAGGTAAACAAATGTTGATAGCCAAAGATCCATGACCTTCAGGAGAGTCATCTTGCTTTGGGTGAAATCGAAACGACGAGCCGATAGCAGGAAAAGAACCACCAACGGTACGTACAGCCAGAAATAAGTGTAGAAAATGATCAAGCTGACCAGTGGCACCGTTCCAGCAATGAGGCGTTCTTGAGGGCTTACTTCCATGTGCTGATGGTCTCCTTGAAATTAACGCTCTGGCTTTGCGGCGTGCCAGAGCGCCAGCGTAGGCACGTCCGACAACAGCCATTGGTTCAATGATTGCATGCGCATTTTGATGCGCATAGACTCGGGTTGTGGATTAAAAAGCTACCTGGAGGCCCCATGGCCGAACTCTACAATTCAGCCGCGCCAAAAAAAGCAACGAACCTCTCAATCAACAGCGATCTACTGCGTAAGACCCGGGAACTGAACATTAACTTGTCTGCCACCCTGGAACGAGCTCTAAAAGAAGAGCTTTCGAAACGCGAAGCCGCTCAATGGGTTGAAAAGAATCGCGCTGCGATAAAAAGCTACAACGATTTCGTCGAACAACATGGATGCTTCGGCGACGAATTCAGGGAGTTCTGATGTCACAGTTTGATGTGTACCCCAACCCGAGCAAAATCAGCAAGGCTCACTATCCTTACCTGGTGGATATTCAAAGCAGCCTTCTGAGCGATTTGGCCACTCGCATTGTTATCCCTTTGGGCAAACGGTCTGCCTTCGGTGGCGAAGCCATGCAAGGGCTCACTCCCGAAATCAGCTTTGCCGATCAGGAGCTGTTGCTGTTAACTCCGCAAATTTCCTCCGTGCCTGAAAAACATCTCAAGAGCCCTATTGGCTCTCTCTCACATTTCAGAGACCAGATTGTTGGAGCTTTGGACCTGGCTATCACCGGCATTTAACGCCGCCAGCATGCGCGGCTACGAAGTGGAGGCGAAGCCTCAATGTAGTAGGCGTCGCCGTGACTGGCCTTGTTACACCCCATCGAATTGGCTTTGAACAATGAAGAAGATGGGCATCAGAAGAACGAACGCGACACAGACCGCTGGATACAATGCCCGACCCACCAATGACGAGAAGGTAGGCTTTGTGCTCAAGACCACACCGGGAAGTTCATCTGAAACCCAAACATCCATCTCGGCACCAACCTCCAATTCTTCGTCGGGAGTGTAGGGTGGAGGCGCGATAAAGTGTATAGGGCCCCTGCCTTCAATTCTGATTCCCAACTGAACCAACCGGTCCAGACGAGCGCGATGATTCTGCTCAACCAATGCCAAGGTTTGTCGGGCCCCAAACAATGGTTTCAGCTTAGAAAAACGCACTAGTGAGATCAGCAAAAAGATCGCTGATACCGCTATTAGATAGTAAACGACGAACTCAGTTGTATTCATGCGGTGTAACGCGGAGCTGTGCGGCAATTTTGGAGCCGCGAAGCGGTGGAAAATTGTTCGGCAACAGCGGCTGGTTATGCATTATTCGTAGTAGCTCCAGAGCCTCTTCAGCGCCCCACCTGTAACGTGGGGATATTCTCACCACCCAAATCCACATAATGAATCGCCTGAATTGCCATTTGATTCCAGAAAACGGAGAAGTATCCACTCAATAACAACGCCGGCGCGATAAAGACCGCGAGAAACGCGGCAATAAAGAAAGAGTCTGGCCCCACACCAGACTCGAAGCGCAGTACGCTACTGAACGGAATTGCCACGAATACAACGAGAGACGCTCGCCGAACAAGTGCGAGCTTCACGGACCGGGTCAAAGACAGTTTCCTCCCGAAGATCCCCCTCCCCACGGCACCCAGAACATAGAGCACCAGGGAAACTCTCGCCACGACCGAGAGCGCAGCTTGCAAGCCATTCACGTCGTTGTCGCCTAGCTGGGTTTGGTCGGTACCGAAAACCAACTGCCCGCCCTCTTTCATCGGCGCGAAGACATGACCACCCCACTCAACCAACAGTTCCAGAATGGCGATAACAGCGTTTTGTGAGAACAGAGCAACGACAAACAGCCCCAGAGCCATCCAGACGGCGGCGGCCAAAGCAGTCATAAAGTAGCCTGTATAGCCAATGAACTGCTTCAACAACACCCGCATGGCAGCTGACTGGGGCACGCTGAACGTAAAATCAAAACGGACATTAGCCAAAAGTACTTCTCCCTGGCGTTTGATGTTCCTGCTGCCCTTCATCACAGCTCACTTTGGCGGACCCTCGAACTTTGGAACTTGCGAGATTTCACCGTCCCAAGCAGCTTCACTGGATCTGAAAATGTGCACTGTGGGCAATGTACAGACTTTTGTGTCGAAACACCCTGCGGGAACGACAAGCAAACCTGCCGGCTAATGCCGAACCGCATAACGCCCGGCTCACGCGCCGGTTTGGAGCCGCGAAGCGGCGGAAAAGCGGTCGCTGTGCAGCCGATTGTTAAAGCCTGCCAAGCCAGTACTGCGGACGCCGCCGGTCATGGGCAACCGCCAGAACTTGAAAACCATCAGGTTTCTCTCGGTAAACGATGGATAGCGGAAATCTGTGAAGGGGCGCGCTACGAATATCTGGCTGCAACTCAACTTGCCAGGCTTTTGGTGACTCGCCAACTAAATTGGCCAGGGCCTCAAATTCCTCTATGAAGGCACCACCCAATCCCGGAACTTTTGATTCGTAATAACCAACTGATTCCAGGAATTCGGCTTCCGCTGCCGGGTGAAACGAATAGTTCATTTGATCAGTGCTCTAGCCTTCCTCATGACATCTTCACCGGACACGGCCTGAACTGAGCCATTATCGAGCTCTTCGCCTCTACGGCGGGCCTCAAGCAACCAATCTGACCTGAGTTCTTCTTCTGACGGAGACTCCAGACTCAACACCAGTCGCTGGATCAATTGGGCTCGCTCCTCTTTCGGGAGATGTAGCGCCTCGTCTTCAATTTTCTGGAGATTCATGGAAGAAACCTCTCGTTCGCGTATTACTCAATTTTGACACGGATGAGTACCGGGTGCCACGACTCGGTTTTTTCGCTTTAACGTTTGTATATGAGTCCCAATGATCACTTTTCCCCTGACTCATATCTCAATTCAACGATTCCCCAAAACTAGGAAGAAAACCCCATAAGGTCAATAAGTTCCGGGCGTTTTCCTGGCTTTGCCTATGCGGGGGGCTTTTCTGAAGGCATAAAAAAAGGTTCATCGCGCTTTACCGGGAAATGCTGCTTTTATCTTCAGAAAGAAGTAGTCGTTATCCCGGTAGCCGTAGGCC